>NZ_JAMXLD010000001.1:2009433-2012941 GCF_024054295.1 Ciceribacter sp. RN22 | reverse complement strand
CACGTGCCATTGCGGCGGGAGCGAGACGTTGCGGCAGGTCGATCTCCCCCCTTGAGGGGGAGATGCCCGGCAGGGCAGAGGGGGGCATCTATTGACCACTCCGCTCGACTACATCCGCAATCCCGCAGAGATCTACCGCCGGTCCTTCGAGACGATCCGGCGGGAGGCCGATTTGTCGCGGTTTTCCAACGGCATGGAAGCGCTGGCTGTCAGGTTGATTCATGCCTGCGGCATGGTCGATCTCGCTGGCGACATCGCCTTTTCGGACGGCGCCTTCGAGGCCGGTGCTGCGGCACTCGCCGGCGGTGCGCCGATCCTCTGCGATGCCGAGATGGTTCGCCACGGCATCATCCGCCGGCTGTTGCCGGCCGGAAACGAGGTGATATGCCTCATCGCCGACGAGCGCGTGCGCCCGAAGGCGGCCGAAATCGGCAATACCCGCTCGGCCGCGCAGGTCGATCTCTGGGGCGAGCGGCTCGGCGGCGCGGTGGTGGCGATCGGCAATGCCCCGACGGCGCTCTTCCGGCTTCTCGAACGGCTGGATGCCGGCGCGCCGAAGCCGGCCGTTATCCTCGGCTTTCCGGTCGGTTTCGTCGGTGCCGCGGAGAGCAAGGAGGCGCTGATTGCTGATCCGCGCGGCGTGCCGTTCATCGCCGTCAGAGGCCGCCGTGGCGGTTCGGCCATGGCATCAGCCGCCGTCAACGCGCTCGCCGGAGGATTGGGCACCAATGACTAGGCGCTGGCTCACCATCATCGGCGTCGGCGACAACGGCCTCGCAAGCCTGACGCCCGAGGCGCAGGCGCTGCTCTGGCAGGCCGAGACCATCGTGCTCGGCGAGCGGCTCGACGGCGTGCTCGAAGGCGGTCACCTGCCGGGGCTGAAGCGTGTGCTCAACTGGAGCGGCGGCTTTCGTGAAACTCTGCAGGAGGTGCTGAAGCTGCGCGGTACGCCGGTGACGGTGCTTGCAACCGGCGATCCCATGCATTTCGGCATCGGGGCGACGCTGCGACGCTACGTGTCGGCGGACGAGATGGCCGTGCTGCCGTCGCCATCGGCCTTTTCTCTCGCCGCCGCCCGGCTCGGCTGGCCGCTGCAGTCGGTGGCGCAGATCTCGCTGCACGGGCGGCCGCTTTCGCATCTCAACCGGCACCTGCTGCCGGGCGCGCGCATCCTTGCGCTGACCTCGGGGGCGGAAACAGTGCGCGAGGCGGCGGACCTTCTCACCCGCCGCGGCTTCGGCGCCTCAGTGATCACCGTGCTCGACCACATGGGCGGACCTGCGGAGCGGATCACGGCGATGAGCGCCGCGGCTTTCGCGGTGGAGGCGCCGGCGATTTCGGAATTCAACACGCTGGCGATCGATTGCGCGGCCGACGGACCGCTTCTCGCGCCGGTGCCCGGTCTTCCGGACGAGGCCTTCGTGCATGACGGCCAGCTGACGAAACGCGAGGTGAGGGCGGCGACGCTCTCGCTGCTCGCGCCCTTTCCGAATGCGCTGCTCTGGGACGTCGGCGCCGGTTGCGGTTCGATTGCTGTCGAGTGGCTGCGCTGCGGCATGGGTACTCAGGCGGTGGCAGTCGAGGCACGGGCGGAGCGGGTGACGAGGATCCGCACCAATGCCGAGACGCTCGGCGTTCCGGACCTGCAGGTGGTCGAGGCGCCGGCGCCGGAAGGGCTCGAAGGGCTCGATGCGCCGGATCGGATCTTCATCGGCGGCGGTTTGACCCATGCCGGCGTCTTCGAGGATTGCTGGGCGGCATTGAAACTCGGCGGGCGGCTGGTCGCCAATGCGGTGACGATCGAGGGCGAGGCGAGACTTGCGGATCTCAGGGGCCTTCACGGCGGCGAACTCATCCGCATCTCGGTGTCGCGCGGCGCGCCGGTCGGGCGCTATTGCGGCTGGAAGCCGCTGATGCCGGTGACCATCTGGTCGGTGACGAAGGGGGAGAGCGCGTGATGCGGTTCGCTTTTCAATGCCCCCTCTGGCCTGCCGGCCATCTCCCCCACAAGGGGGGAGAGACCCGCGCCGCCAACGTGCTGCGCGCCCGCCGCTCGCTTCGCACGGACATTGCCTTCTTGGCGTTAACCCGTGATCCTTTGAAGCTGCGAGCAGTGCCGCTTGCCGGTCTCCCCCCTTGTGGGGGAGATGGCCGGCAGGCCAGAGGGGGTATTTTTCCGACGAGCAGGGGGCAGTCCTCATGACCGGCAAGCTCTACGGCCTCGGCCTCGGCCCCGGCGATCCCGAACTCCTGACGCTGAAGGCGCACCGCATTCTGACCTCGGTCCCGGTGATCGCCTATCCGGCACCCGATACAGGGCCGAGCTTCGCCCGCCAGATTGCCGCTCCGCACCTTCCGGGAACACAGGTGGAAATTCCGATCGTCGTGCCGATGCGCGTCGAGCGCTTCCCGGCGCAGGAGATCTACGACGAGGCGGCGGAAGCGATTGCCGGCCGTCTCGAGGCCGGGCAGGATGTTGCAGTCCTCTGTGAGGGCGACCCCTTCTTCTTCGGCTCGTTCATGTATCTCTTCGAGCGCCTTGCCGGTCGCTTCCCGACCGAGATCGTACCGGGCGTCTCCTCGATGATGGCGGCGGCGGCAGCGCTTGGCCGGCCGCTCGCCGCGCGAAACGACGTGCTGAGCATCGTGCCGGGCCCGCTCGACGACGAGACCATGCGTGCCCGCATCGAGGCGGCGGGTGCCGTGGCGATCATCAAGGTCGGCCGACACTTTTCCCGCATCCGGGCGCTGATCCGCGCCATGGGGCTCGAAGCCGCCGCCGGTTACGTCGAGCGTGTGAGCCTTGCCGAACAGCGCGTCCTGCCGCTCGCCGAAGTCGGCGAGGACGTGGCTCCGTATTTTTCGATGATCCTGATCTACAAGGGCGGGGAGGGCTGGAATGCCGGCCTCTCGCCGCGCACCTCAAACGGAATGCCCTCATGAGCGAACTGAACAAACCGGCCGTCGTCATCCTGTCGGACAAGGCCCTCGATCTCGGCCGGCGCATCGCGCTCGCAATCGGGGGCGATCTGCACGGCGCCAGCGCGCGCGTCGCGTCCGCCGATCGCCTGTTCGACGATGTGAAGGCGCATCTGGCTGGGCTCTTCGCCGAAGGCCGGCCGATCGTCGCGGTCATGGCCTCGGGTGCCGTCATCCGTCTTCTTGCACCGTTTCTCTCCGACAAGCAGGCCGAGCCGCCGGTGCTCTGCGTCTCCGAGGACGGTGCCTCGGTCGTGCCGCTCCTCGGCGGCCATCACGGCGCCAACGATCTGGCGCGGACGATCGCCGGCGCGCTCGATGCCCATGCGGCCGTGACCACCGCCGGCGACCTTCGATTCGGCGTGGCGCTCGACGATCCGCCGGCGGGCTTCGTGCTCGCCAATCCGGCGAACGCCAAGGCCGTGATGGCCGAGCTGGTGGCCGGGGCGAGGGCGCAAATATTCGCTGAAGTAGCGGGACACCCCCCTCTGTCGCTTCGCGACATCTCCCCCTCAAGGGGGGAGATCGT
>NZ_JAMXLD010000001.1:1966262-2009423 GCF_024054295.1 Ciceribacter sp. RN22 | reverse complement strand
TGTCAGGGAGAGCCGCAGACGCGGACAGCCACTCCGATGGGACACTCGACGCTGGAAGGATGTCGATCTCCCCCCTTGAGGGGGAGATGCCCGGCAGGGCAGAGGGGGGCGCCGCGCCGACACTGGCCGGCTGGCTTACCGCCTCGCGCATCCCCTTCGCGGACGACGGGTCGGTGACTTTGACCGTAACCGACCAGCCGAAGGACGCAGGGCCGCTGGAGCTCGTCTATCACCCGAAGACGCTCGTTCTCGGGATCGGTTGCGAGCGGCACGCCTCCATCGACGAGGCGATCGCGCTTGCCGAAAAGGCCCTTGCAGACGGTGGACTGGTGCGGGAGAGCCTCGCGACCGTCGCCTCGATCGACGTCAAGGCGGACGAGGCGGCGGTGCATGCCGTGGCCGCGCATTTCGGGGTGCCGGCCAGGTTCTTCGATGCCGCGGCGCTGGAGGCGGAAACGCCCCGGCTCAAGAACCCGTCCGATATCGTCTTCGCCGAGGTCGGTTGCCACGGCGTCGCCGAGGGTGCCGCGCTCGCGGCCGTCGGGCCGGCCGGGGAACTCGTCGTCGAAAAGATCAAGTCGAAGGGCGCGACCGCGGCAATCGCCCGTGCGCCGGGGATCGTCAATCCGAAAGCCGTCGGCCGGGCGCGTGGCAAACTCTTCGTCGTCGGCATCGGTCCCGGAGCCGACCAGTGGCGCTCGCCCGAGGTCTCGGCGATGGTTTCCGCCTCGACCGATCTCGTCGGCTATTCGCTCTATCTCGACCTTCTCGGTCCGCTCGCCGATGGCAAGGCGCGCCACGATTTCGACCTCGGCAAGGAAGAGGCGCGCGTCGTGCGCGCCATGGAGCTTGCCGGCGAGGGCCGGACGGTGGCGCTGGTCTGCTCGGGGGATGCCGGCATCTACGCCATGGCGACGCTGGTCTTCGAACTCTTCGACAAGGGCGGCATCTCGGACGGCGCACGCCGCATCGAAGTGCAGGTTTCTCCCGGCATTTCGGCGCTGCAGGCGGCGGCAGCGCGCATCGGTGCGCCGCTCGGCCACGATTTCTGTACCATTTCGCTTTCCGACCTGCTGACGCCGTGGGAGCATATCCAGCGGCGCGTGAGGGCGGCGGGCGAGGGCGACTTCGTCATCGCCTTCTACAATCCGGTGTCGATGAAGCGGCGCACGCAGCTTGCCTGGGCGCGCGAGAAACTGCTCGAATACCGCCCGGCCTCGACCCCGGTGATCCTCGCCACCAATCTCGGGCGCCCCGGCGAGCACGTCCGCACCGTGCCGCTCGGCGCACTGAACGTTGACGACGTCGACATGCTGACGGTCGTCGTCGTCGGTTCGTCGGAAAGCCGCACGGTCACTACCGGCGACGGCAAGACCTGGGTCTATACGCCGCGCGGCTATTCGGGGAAGGCGGACACGGGGATGACGTCGTGAGCATCCGTATCGCCGCGACTGCCGGTTTCTTGGTACCCCCCTCTGGCCTGTCGGCCATCTCCCCCACAAGGGGGGAGATTGGACTGCGGCAAACGCTGTCCGCCATGGCAAGGTGGGGGGCGAGCGAGGCGTGCCAAATGAGTTCAACGTCAGCGGGGGTGCATGAGGCTTGCCCCGCGCCGTTCTCCCCCCTTGTGGGGGAGATGCCCGGCAGGGCAGAGGGGGCGAAGGCTCCGCAGACATGAGGAAACGAGCATGACCGTCTATTTCATCGGGGCAGGGCCGGGGGCTCCCGACCTCATCACCGTCCGGGGCCTCAGACTGATCGAGCGCTGCCCGGTCTGCCTCTACGCGGGCTCGCTGGTCCCGGAGGAGATCGTCAAGGCGGCTCCGGAGGACGCGATCGTCAAGGATACCGCGCCGATGCATCTCGATGCGATCGTCGCCGAGATGGAGGCGGCGCATGCCCGCGGCGAGGACGTCGCCCGAGTTCATTCCGGCGATCCGTCGATCTACGGCGCCATCGCCGAACAGATGCGACGGCTCGACGCGCTCGGCATCCCCTATGACGTGGTGCCCGGCGTGCCGGCGTTTGCCGCGACCGCCGCCCGTCTCAAGACGGAACTCACGCTGCCCGAGATCGCCCAGACGATCATCATCACCCGCACCGAGATGAAGGCGTCCTCGATGCCGGAGTTCGAGACGCTGGAAATCCTCGGCAAATCGCGGGCGACGCTCGCAATCCACCTGTCGATCCGCAACCTTCCGCATATCCGTGAGGTTCTCACGCCCTACTACGGCGAGGATTGCCCGGTGGTCGTCGCCTACCGCTCGACCTGGCCGGACGAACTGTTCATCCGCACGACGCTGAAGGACATGCAGGCAGCTGTGCGCGAGGCGAAGATCACCCGCACGGCCCTCATCATGGTCGGCAAGGTCTTCGGCTCGGTCGAGTTCCGCGACAGCGATCTCTACAACTCGCAGTTCAGCCACGTGCTGCGGAATGTCGGCAAGAAGAAAAAGCAGGTGGCCGGCTGATCATGGAATACGCGGGGGAGGGTTGGGATTTCGAGGCCGAGCTTTGGGAATACAAGGGCAAGGGTGCCTGGCACTTCGTCACCCTTCCGCCGGAGGTCGGTTTTGCGATCCGCTGCGCGAGCGAAGGCCGCCGCCCCGGCTGGGGCATGGTGGCGGTGACGGCGGAAATCGGCGACGTCGCCTTCCAGACCTCGGTCTTTCCCGACAAGACGTCGGCGAGCTATCTGCTGCCGGTCAAGGCCGCGGTCCGCAAGGCGGCACAGGTGAAGGCCGGCGACACGCTGAAGGTCAGGATCGTTCTCCAGCGGTGAGGACCGCACAAGCGCGCGTCGGTGAACCGTTGCTCTTCCACATGTCGAGGTTATGGTGTGTCGGCGTTTGAGACGGAGACTCCCATGACGGGCGAAACGAACGTAACGGAAGGTAGTTGCCGCTGCGGACAGGTGCGGCTCAAGGCACGTGGGAGACCGGTGCTGACCATGGCTTGTCATTGCACGGGCTGCCAGAAGATGACCGCCAGCGCCTTCTCGCTCAGCGCGCTCTATCCGCAGGATGCGGTGGAAGTCTCGGGGCTCGAACCGGTGATCGGCGGCCTGCACGGCGAGCTTCAGCACTACTGCTGCCCGTACTGCATGAGCTGGCTGTTCACCCGCGCCGAGGTGATGGAGCCTTTCGTCAATCTGCGCGCGACGATGCTGGACGATGCGCACGATTTCCGCCCGTTCATCGAAACCTACACGAGCGAGATGCTGCCCTGGGCGAAGACGCCGGCGAAGCACAGCTTCGAGAAATTTCCGCCGATGGAGGCCTATGCCGGCCTGATTGCGGAATTCGCCGAAGCCGGCGTCTGATCGCTTGGCCTTCACGTCCGAAATGGGATAAGACGGCTGCCTCATCTTTCGACATAGACACACTCCCGGCGGTTTCATGCACAAGGTCATTTTCGATACGGATCCGGGCGTCGATGACGCCATGGCGCTGCTCTTTCTCCACCATCATCCGGATGTCGCCCTGCTCGGGGTCACCACGGTCTTCGGCAATGCCCGGATCGAGACGACGACGCGCAACGCGCTCTTCCTGAAGCGCGAGTGGAGGATCGACGCGCCGGTGGCAAGAGGCGCCGGCGAGACCTTCATCCCGCATCGCATCAGCCACGAACCGCCGACCTTCATCCATGGCGACGACGGTCTCGGCAATATCGGCGTGCCCGATGTCTTCGACGTGCCGCTCGATCCGCGGCCGGCCCATCGGTTCATCGTCGAGACCATCCGCGAGAACCCGGGCGAGGTGACGATCGTCGCCGTCGGACGCATGACCAATCTCGCCAATGCGCTGAAGGAAGATCCGGAAATCGTCGACCTCGTGAAGGAAATCGTCGTCATGGGCGGCGCCTTCGAGGTCAACGGCAATGTGACGCCGGCGGCCGAGGCCAACATCCACGGTGATCCGGAAGCCGCCGACATCGTCTTCACGGCCGAGTGGCCGGTGGTGATCGTCGGGCTCGACGTCACCCTCCAGACCGTCATGACCCGGAAGGCGCTCGCCGACATCCGCGACGCCGCCGGCACGCGCGCGAAACTCCTCTTCGACCTCTCGCAGTTCTACATCAAGTTCTACGAGGGTCGTGTGCCGGACGGCATGGTGGTGCACGACAGCTGCGCCTGCGCCTATGTCGTCGCGCCGGAGCTTTTTCAGACCCGCGCCGGCACGGTCCGCGTCGTCTGCGGCGGCATTGCCGACGGCATGACGATCCAGAAACCGGACGGCCGCACCTTCGGCCCGAGCGACTGGGACGGACTTCCCTCGCAGCGCATCTGCACCGGCATCGATGCGCCGGCTGTGCTGCAACTCATCCACGACACCATCGTGTCGGTGAAGGAAGACTGAGCGCAGGGCACTGCCGTTCACCCCGTCGTTCGCGCGGTTTACGGCCGCTATCGTGCAAATCTGGTTACTTCGCCCTGAAGCCGGAAGGTTTTCGGGGAGGAGCGGAATTTTCGCTTTGGAAATATTCACCCATATGGTTGACTATGTGGGGAGTTTCATATATTCAACCGTATGGGTGAACAAATGGACGAAGACGCTCTGTCGCGAATTCTCAAAGCCGCCGGTGACACCACACGGCGACAGATCTTGACGCTCCTCGTTCAGGAAGGGGCGTTGAGAGTGACCGCGCTCGCCGCCCATTTCGACATGTCGCTGAATTCCGTCTCGAAGCATATCAAGGTGCTGGAGGAGGCGGGACTGGTCACCCGCCGGACGATGGGCCGCGAGCATTTCATCGCGGCCGAGCTCGAACCGCTGAAGCTCACCGAGAGCTGGTTTGCGCAACTGAAGTCCATCTGGGAGTTGCGCCTGACGGCGCTGGAAAATGCACTCGTTTCAGAGGAACACGACCATGAGCGAACTTGAACTGACGGTAAACCGCACGATCGCCGCCTCGCGGGAAAAGGTCTTCAATGCCTGGCTGTCGCCGGCCATACTTTCGAAAGTCATGCGCCCGCCGGGCACCGCCAGCGAGGCGGCGAAGGTGACGAACGATCCGGTCAAGGGCGGCCGCTTCTCGATCGTCATGAAGACGCCGGAGAAGGAAATCCCGCACGCCGGCACCTATCTCGAGATCGATCCTTACTCGCGCCTCTCCTTCACGTGGGAGTCGCCATTCTCGCAGGACGACAGCGTCGTCACGATCGACTTTTCGGAGCCGGAGCCCGGCATGACGGACATCACCCTGAAACAGGTGAAGTTCCGCAGCGAGGAGGCGCGCCTCGGTCACATCCAGGGATGGACCGCGATCCTGGGCGATCTTGCCGAGACGCTCGCCTGATCCGGAGACTGCGTCGGGCGGCGTTCAGGCCGCCCGGCCCACCATGACGACCGGCAGGCCCAGCTTCCTTGCCGCGGCGATCTTTCCGTAGCCGGCTTCACCGCCCGAATTGCGGCAAACGACGTGCGTGATCCGATGGAGCCGGAAGAGGTTCGCTTCCTCCTCGGGATCGGCCGAGGCCTTTCCAAGAAGCAGATCGCAATCGGCAAAACCGAGCGGCTTCTCCGGCGGATCGACCATGCGAACCACGAAATGGCAATCCGGCCGGCCTTCGAAGGCTGCGAGATGCTGGCGCCCGAGGGCGAGAAAGGCGCGGGCACCGGCGGGCAGGGCGGCGGCGGCCTCCTCGAGGCTCTGCACTTCGATCCAGTTGTCGCCGGGCTGCTTCTTCCAGGCGGGGCGCTCCGGTTGCTCCAGCGGTATCCCGGTTGCCGCACAGGCCAGCCGGGCATTCTGTGAGATCCGGTTCGCGAAGGGATGGGTCGCGTCGATCACTTTTGCGATGCCGTTCTCGGCGATGTAGCGGGCGAGACCTTCCGCCCCTCCAAAACCGCCGATCCGGATGTGGCCGGGGAGCGGCGCCGGGTTGCTCGTACGTCCGGCGAGCGAGGTGACGACATCCGCACCGGCAGCGACCAGCCGGCGGGCGATCGCCGCGGCCTCCGCGGTCCCGCCGAGGATCAGGATTTTCTCCCGTCGGTCAACCGGCGCGGCCAAGGATATTGCCTTCCCGGTCGGTAACGATGACGTCGACCTCGACCGGCGCGCCGCGGAGCACGTCGAGAGCCGTCTCGCGGGCATCCGCCGCGACGACGGTTGCGATGTCGATACCCTCGTTCCGCAGGATTTCGAGAACTTCGAGGGCCGTGTTGGATTGTTCGATTTTCTTCCTGACAGAAAGATTCAGGTTTTCCGTGCAAGGCAGTGAAAGAAAATAGCTATTGTCGATCTGGCTGCGGGACGAATGGAGGTCGAGTGCGCCCTGCGCGAGCTTGGCCATCTTGGCGAACCCGCCGGCGATCGTCAGCCGCGGCACCGGGTGGACGCGCAGGTATTTGAGAAGGCCGCCGGCGAAATCTCCCATGTCGAGAAGTGCCCCCTCGGGCAGGCCGTAGAGCTCCTGCGCGGTCCTTTCGGACGTCGAGCCGGTGGCACCGAGCACGTGGGTAATGCCCTCGGCACGCGCGACATCGATGCCGCGATGGATCGAGTGGATCCAGGCGGCGCAGGAGAACGGGTGCACGATGCCGGTCGTCCCCAGCACCGAAAGACCGCCCAGGATGCCGAGGCGCGGGTTCCAGGTCTGTCTGGCGATCTCCTCGCCGCCCGGGATGGAGACGGTGATTTCGATATCGGCGGGCAGGCCGTGTTCGGCGCAGAGTGTTTCCACCTCGCGGGTCATCATCTGCCGCGGGACGGGGTTGATCGCGGGCTCGCCGACGCCGAGGGGCAGGCCGGGTTTGGTGACGGTCCCGACGCCGTCGCCGGCGACAAAGCGAATACCGCTTCCGGGCGGCAACGGACGTACCGTCGCGATTACTGTGGCGCCATGGGTGACATCGGGATCGTCGCCGGCATCCTTGACGATGCCGGCCGTGGCATAGCCTTCTCCGAGACTTTCGAAAGCGAGCGCGAAGGCGGGCTCCTCTCCGCGCGGCAGGCGAATGCTGACGGGGTCCGGGAACTCGCCGGTGATGAGCGCCGTCAGCGCCGCCTTCGTGGCGGCGGTCGCGCAGGCACCGGTCGTCCAGCCGGGGCGCAGCGGTCCTTCGGGCTTCTCCCGGTTTTCGCCGGCGCTTCCCGGGGTCGTCTTCGCCGCTTCGGTCGTCTCGTTCATGGCTCTCTTATAGGCCAGCGTTCCGGCCTTCGAAAGCACGCAGATGGTGTGTCACGTGATTGCAATTTTGGGACTGCGGGCATAGAGCAAGGCCATGACTGAATTTCCGTTTTCCGATCTTCCGGCGATCGAGCCCGGCCATGTCTGGCTGGCCGGCGCCGGCCCCGGTGATCCGGGGCTTCTGACGCTGCTTGCGGCAAAGGCGCTCGGTGAAGCCGACGTGATCGTCCACGACGCGCTGGTCAACGAGGAGTGCCTGAAGCTCGCGCGTCCCGGCGCCGCCCTCGAATATGCCGGCAAGCGCGGGGGAAAGCCCTCCGCCAAGCAGCGCGACATCTCGCTGCGGCTGGTGGAGCTTGCGAAATCGGGCCTGAAGGTCCTGCGTCTCAAGGGTGGCGATCCCTTCGTGTTCGGTCGCGGCGGAGAGGAGGCGCTGACGCTGGTCGCGCACGGCGTTCCGTTCCGCATCGTGCCCGGCATCACGGCCGGGATCGGCGGGCTCGCCTATGCCGGCATTCCGGTCACGCACCGGGAGATCAATCACGCCGTCACCTTCCTTACCGGTCATGATTCCTCCGGCCTCGTTCCGGACCGGATCGACTGGGAGGCGATCGCCAAGGGTTCCCCGGTGATTGTGATGTACATGGCGATGAAGCACATTGGACGCATCTCCGCGCAACTGATCGCCGGCGGTCGTAGCGCGTCGGAACCGGTCGCCTTCGTCTGCGATGCCGCAACGGCCACGCAGAAGGTGCTGGAGACGACGCTCGGCGAGGCTGAGCGGGCAGTGGCAGCCTCCGGTTTCGAGCCACCTGCCATCGTCGTCGTCGGCGAGGTCGTCCGCCTGAGACCGTCGCTCGACTGGCTCGGGGCGCTTTCCGGCCGCACGCTCGTCGGCGATCCCTTTGACGGCGACAACCGGAAGGACACGGCATGAGCGGGTTGATGATCGCCGCGCCGGCAACCGGATCGGGCAAGACGACGGTGACGCTCGGCCTTCTGCGCGCACTGAAGCGGCTCGGCCACCCGGTCGCGCCCGGCAAGGCGGGGCCGGACTATATCGACCCGGCCTTCCATGCGGCGGCGAGTGGCGAGGTTTGTCTCAACTTCGATCCCTGGGCCATGCGGCGCGAGTTGCTGCTCGCCAATGCGGCCCTTCACACCTCCGGCGGCAAGGATCTCGTCGTCGAGGCTATGATGGGGCTCTTCGACGGAGCCGCGGACGGGCGCGGCTCGGCCGCGGATCTCGCCGCGATTCTCGGGCTCTCGGTGCTCCTCGTCGTCGATTGCGCACGCTCCTCCCATTCGACGGCCGCCCTCGTCAGCGGCTTTGCCAATTACCGGATCGACACCCGCATCGTCGGCGTGATCCTCAACCGGGTCAGCGGCGACCGCCACGAGGCGATGCTGCGGGACGCCATGGCCGCCATCCGCATGCCGGTCTTCGGGGTCATCCGCACGAGCAAATCGCTCGAACTGCCGGCACGCCATCTCGGGCTGGTCCAGGCCGGCGAACACGGCGAACTCGAAACCTTCATCGACCGGGCGGCGGACCTCGTCGCCTCGTCCTGCGACGTCAAGGCGCTGATCCGCACCGCGCGGCACATCCCCGATCGCGCGTCCGACGCCAATATCGCCCGGCTGATGCCGTTCGGGCAGAAGATCGCGGTGGCCCGCGACAACGCCTTCGCCTTTTCCTACGAGCACATGCTGATGGGTTGGCGTCGCCGCGGCGCAGAGATTTCCTTCTTCTCGCCGCTCGCCGACGAGGCGCCGGCGGATGACTGCGATGCGGTCTATCTGCCGGGCGGCTATCCGGAACTCTCCGCCGGGCAGATCGCCGCGGCCGGCACCTTCCATGCCGGTATGGCCGCCGCGCGGGATCGCGGCGCGCGCATCTTCGGCGAGTGCGGTGGCTACATGGTTCTCGGCGAGGCCCTGATCGACGAAGCGGGCGAGAGCCACCGGATGCTCGGCTTCCTGCCGCTCGTGACGAGTTTCGCCAGGCGCAAGCGCCAGCTCGGCTATCGTCGTGTGCGGCCGCTTCCCGGGTCCTTTTTCACGACGGAGATGACGGCGCACGAATTCCACTACGCGACGATCATCTCCGAAGGCGAGGGCGACCGGCTCTTTGCCGCCGAGGACGCGCTCGGCACGTCACTCGGCGAGGTCGGCCTCAGGCGCGGTTCGGTTGCCGGCTCCTTCATGCACCTCATCGACATCTGCGAGACGCGATGAGCGGCGAAATTGTGCATGGCGGCGGCATCGGTGCGGCGGCGGCGCTTTACGGTGGCCACGTCGAGGACTGGCTCGACCTGTCGACCGGCCTCAATCCGTGCCCGCCTGCCGTCCCGGACGTCCCGGCCTCGGCCTGGCAGCGCCTCCCGGACCAGCATCTTCTCGACGAGGTGACGATCACGGGGCGTGATTTCTACCGCTCGGGCGAGATTTTGCCGCTTGCCGTGCCGGGAACCCAGGCGGCGATCCAGATACTGCCGCGCCTCGTTCCTGCCAGCGCGCGGGTTGCGATCCTCTCGCCGACCTATGGCGAATACGCCCGGGTCTTCGCGCTCGCTGGCCTTGCCGTCGATGCTATCGCCGGGCCGGACGATGTGCGTGAGGACCATGCCGTCGTGGTCGCCGTCAATCCCAACAACCCGGACGGCCGGTTGATATCGCGCGACGTTCTCAAGCGGCTCGCCGCCGACCTTGCAGGTTGCGGCGGCTATCTCGTTGTCGACGAGGCCTTCGCCGACTGCACGCCGGAGACGAGTGTCGTCGATCTGGTGCCAGCGACCCCGAACCTGATCGTCTTCCGTTCCTTCGGAAAGTTCTTCGGCATGGCCGGTATCCGGCTCGGCTTCGTCATCGCGCGGCCGGAGATCCGGGAGCGCATGGCGACCTGGCTCGGGCCCTGGGCGGTCTCGGGGCCGGCCCTCTCGGTCGCGGCTGCGCTCTTCCGCGGCGATGCGGATGGGATTCGCCGGCGGCTCGCCGAGCGGCGGACGGCGCTGCAGCGCGTTCTCACGGGGGCCGGTCTTCACGTCGCCGGCGGCACGGCGCTCTTTGCGCTCGTCGAGAGCCCGCGCGCGGAGCAACTCCACGCCCATCTCTGCCGGGCGCACATTCTGACCCGCAAGTTCGACTATGCGACGAACTGGCTGCGCATCGGCCTTGCGCCGGACGAAGCGGCGGATGCGCGCCTCGCCGCGGCCCTTTCGACCTGGAGCGTCCGATGAGCGCTACGGTCTTTGTGATTCTCGTCCTCGCATTGTTGCTCGATCGGCTTGTCGGCGATCCCGCGTGGCTGTGGCAGCGCGTCCGCCATCCGGTCGTGGTCTTCGGCGCGGCGATCGATGCGCTCGACAGGCGAATGAACCGCGATTCGCTCGCCGGCGACGTTCGTCGCCGCAACGGTGTGGTGGCGATCGTGCTGCTTCTGGCCGGAGCGGCGCTCGCCGGTTGCCTGCTGCACGGTCTCTTTGCCGCGTTCGGCCTTGTCGGTTTCCTGCTGGAGGTTGCAGTCGTCGCGGTCCTGCTGGCGCAGAAGAGCCTGAAGGACCATGTCGCGGCCGTCGCAGACGGCCTGCGTCGCGACGGGTTGGCCGGCGGGCGCCGCGCCGTTTCGATGATCGTCGGGCGAGACCCGGAGACGCTCGACGAGGCGGGCGTTGTCCGTGCTGCAATCGAAAGCCTTGCCGAAAACTTCGCCGACGGCACGGTCGCGCCAGCCTTCTGGTACGCGGTCGCCGGATTGCCGGGCATCTTCGCCTACAAGATGCTGAACACGGCCGATTCGATGATCGGTCACAAGAGCCCGAAATATCGCGATTTCGGCTGGGCCTCGGCCCGCCTCGACGACCTCGCCAACTGGCCGGCGGCGCGGCTCTCGAGCCTGTTGATCGCCGCCGGCGCGGCGATACGCCAGGGAGGCGCCGCCGCCCGTCGTTCGCTCTCCGTCGCCTTTCGCGACAGCGGCCTCCATCGTTCGCCCAATTCCGGCTGGCCGGAAGCGGCGATGGCCGGAGCACTCGACATCCGGCTCGCCGGTCCGCGTATCTATGGCGGCCAGGTGGTCAGCGAACCGATGATCAACGGCGCCGGCCGCGCCGAGGCTGAGGCGGGTGACATCGGCGCGGCCGTCGGAATCTTCGACGCCGCCTGCTCGTCGCTCGCCGTGCTCGTGCTCGGCCTGACGGTGATCGCAATCCTGCTCTGATGGTGGTTCCGGCCGCGTTGGTGTTTGTTTACCCCTTTTGCGCTAGTGTTGGCGGGTATACATCGCCTAACAGGGGGTATTGGAGGAATGCGCCGTCTTGCCGCTCTGCTGGTCGTTTTCGTCTTCGCGGTGGTCGTACCTGCCGCCGCGATCGCGGATACAGTCGTCGCCCAGATCAGCCTCTCGGCGCAGACGATGCGGGTCTCGGTGAACGGCGAGCCGCAATATACGTGGAAGGTCTCCACCGCTCGCCGCGGTTACCGGACGCCGACCGGGATATTCACTGCCCGCTGGGCCTCGCGCTATCACCGGTCGCGCAAATACGACAATGCGCCGATGCCCTACGCGATCTTCTTCAAGGGGGGCTACGCGATCCACGGCACTTACGAGGTGAGAAGCCTCGGGCGGCCGGTGTCGCATGGTTGCGTGCGGCTCCACCCCGACAATGCGGCGATCTTCTTCCGCCTCGCGACCAGCAACGGGCTCGCCAATACGAAGATCATCATCGCGCGCTGAGATTGAAACGCTGAACCACACCCAGGTCTCTGGGCGAGCGTCACGCGGTCCTCAAGACTGGTTTGCCGATAGAATCAGTCGTTGCCGGCGACGCAGCGCAGCCGTTCGAGGCTCGGCACCGTGACGTGGCGGTTGTTCTCGATGACGATGATGCCTTCCTTGCGCAGCTTCGTCATCTGCCGGCTTACGGTCTCGATGGTGAGGCCGAGGAAGTCGGCGATATCGGCGCGCGAGAGCGGCAGGTCGAAGGTGCGGGGGCTCGCATTCTCCGGATCGATGTGAGTCGCGATCAGGTGCAGGAAGCTTGCGACCTTTTCCTGCGCCGTCTTGCGGCCGAGGGTCAACATCCAGTCGCGCGCCTCGTCGAGTTCCTTCAGCGACTGCTCGTAGAGCATGCGCTCGAAATCCGGCGTCTCGCTGACGATCCGGTCGATGAGCGCCCGCGGGAAAACGCAGATCTCGGTGTCCGTCGCCGCTTCCGCGGTGACGGTGCTCTCTTCCTGATGCGGCCGGCCGAGGAAGTCCGGCGCAAACTGTAGGCCGACGATCTGCTGGCGGCCGTCTGCCATCATCTTCGAGAGCTTCACGACACCGTTCAGGATGTTGCTGTAGGTGGAGACCGACTCGCCCTGGCCGATGACCTCGTTGCCGGCTTCCACCTTGCGGCGGGAGGAGTGCTTGTTGAGTTCCACCAGCTGCGGAACGCTGAGGCTCGCGCAGACACCACCATGACGTGCTTCGCAGGTCTTGCAGACCGCAGGGCCTTCACACTCCAGGACGTTTCTCTTGAGGGCATCCATAATGTCGATCGGTCTCATCTGTCCGCCCATCCCTACGCCTGTTCGCGCTTACCAGGAACGCCCTGTTTCGACCGCGAAAGGTGCCGTGCACCCTCCGGTTTTCTTATGCCGTAATTTTAACAGCAAATTGATCGAAGTCAAAGGCTGCGGGCCCGTCTCCTGTTAATAATTAAGCAATTGCTTATCCTGACAATTGCGGTGAAGTTCATGCAAGAAGGCCTTCTGGGCAAGTATTCCGGCGCGGTGCCACGTTACACGAGTTATCCGACCGCGCCACATTTTCACGAGGGCGTCGGCTGCGACAAATATGCGCAATGGTTGCAGAATCTCGGAAAAGGGCAAGATATCTCGCTCTATATCCATATTCCTTATTGCGATCGGCTGTGCTGGTTCTGCGCCTGCCATACGAAACATACTCTGAAATACGATCCGATTATCGCCTATCTCGAGGCTCTCCACAGCGAAATCGCCCACGTCGGGGGATTCGTCGACCGGAATGCGAAGGTGAGCGCTGTGCATTTCGGTGGCGGCTCGCCGACCATGCTGAGGCCAGAGGACATGATCGCCCTGATGGCGGCGCTGCGCGCGCACTTCTCTTTCCGCGACGACGCCGAGATCAGCGTCGAAATGGACCCGAACGATCTCGATGACGCGCGCTACGACGCGTTGGCGGCGATCGGCATGACGCGGGCGAGCCTCGGCGTTCAGGACTTCAACCCGGACGTGCAGAAGGCGATCAACCGTATCCAGACTTTCGAACACACAAAAGGTGTCGTCGAGGCGGTCAGGGCGCGAGGCGTGCACTCGGTCAACTGCGACATCCTCTACGGTTTGCCGTATCAGACGCTCGAGACGCTGGAAGCCACCGTCCGCGACATCCTCTCGCTGGCGCCCGATCGCATCGCGCTCTTCGGATATGCCCATGTACCGTGGATGAAGAAGCACCAGACGATGATTCCGGAAGAGGCGCTTCCCGGTGTCGAGATGCGCTTCCGACAGATGAACCGTGCTGCCGAGATGCTGGTTGAGGCCGGCTACGAGGCGATCGGCATCGACCATTTTGCCAGGTCCGGCGACAAGCTGGCGATCGCGAGCCGCGAGGGGCGGCTCCACCGCAATTTCCAGGGCTATACCGACGATGCGGCGGATGCGCTGATCGGCCTCGGGGCGTCTTCGATCGGGCAATTGCCGGAAGGCTATGTCCAGAACATGCCAGCGACCGGCGAGTACCAGAAGATGGCGCTGGGGCAGGGGCTGACGGCCGTGCGCGGCATCGAGCTGACAGACGACGACCGGATGCGCGCCAAGGTCATCGAGGACCTGATGTGCCGCTTCGCCTTCTCGTTTGCCGACATCCGGAATCGATTCCCGAAGATCGCCGAGGCAGTGATCGCCGAAGCCCGACAGTATGTCGCAAGCAACCCGGACGGTATCTGCGAGATCGTCGCCGACCAGTTCCGCATCACCGAGACCGGCAAGCCGTTCACCCGCAGCATTGCGGCCGTCTTCGACAGCTACCTGTCGACAGGGAAGGGCCGCCATTCGATTGCTGTTTGAGCAACACTGCAACGGCAAATTTTCCTGCCGGCGCAAGAGGGCATTGGCTTTTCGCCGAGTTTTCCCTATGTGGAACTCGGATTTAGGACATATGAGGTAATTGGCGTGAGCGCTACATTCGACAAAGTTGCTGACATCATCGCTGAAACCAGCGAGATCGACCGCGAAACCATTACGCCTGAAAGCCACACGATCGACGATCTCGGCATCGACAGCCTGGACTTCCTCGACATCGTCTTTGCGATCGACAAGGAATTCGGCATCAAGATCCCGCTCGAACAGTGGACGCAGGAAGTCAACGAGGGCAAGGTTTCCACCGAGGAATACTTCGTTCTCAAGAATCTCTGCGCGAAGATCGACGAATTGCGCGCCGCCAAGGGCTGATCGGTCCGGCGGACGAAACGCAATGCTGCTCGAATACTTCCAGATGATCGACAGGGTGGAGGCCGTGAGCCTCCGCGACGGCACGCTCCGGGCCCGCTCGGTCGTGCCGGAGAAAAGCCCTGTCTTCGAGGGTCATTTCCCCGGCATGCCGCTCGTTCCGGGCGTGCTGCTGATCGAGACGATGGCACAGGCCTCGGGTTTTCTCGTGCTGGCGGCGAGCGGTTTTTCGTCGATGCCGTTCCTGATGTCGGTCGACGGCGCGAAAATGCGCAGTTTCGTCGAGCCCGGCGCCGTGCTCGACATCGAGGCACACCTCGAACACGATGGTTCGGGTTTCGCCGTCACCAAGGCGAAGATCGCATCGGGCGGCAAGAAGATCTGCGACGCCCAGCTGAAGCTCCGCACCATGCCTTTCAGCGAGGCGCCGCTGGCGGAAATCGTCCGCAACCGTGCGGTCGAGGTCGGGCTGATGGCGGCCATCGAAGCGGAGGGCGGCGCCTGAGCGGCAGGCCGCCTTTGCGGATTTTCCGACAAGTCCCGCCGGTCGCGAAAGCTATTGCCAGCGCCGCTGCGCAAGGCGTAGGGATGCGCCGGATGGAACGCCGGCCGAAGGATTGCCGGCTGAAGGATAGAGAATGAGCAAGAAGCCGAACGACGTGGTGATCACCGGTATTGGCATCGTCACCTGCCATGGAACCGGCAAGGAGCCGCATATCGCCCTGCTGTCCGCCGCGACGGCGCCCGAGCCGGTGGTCGAGACGGAGAAGTTCAAGCCGTATCCGGTCCACCACCTGCCGGAGATCGACTGGTCGACGCAGATCGCCAAGCGCGGCGACCAGCGCCAGATGGAAAACTGGCAGCGGCTCGGCGTCTATGCCGCGGGTCTCGCCCTCGACGATGCCGGGCTGAAGGACAATGCCGAACTCTGCGGCACGATGGACCTGATCGTCGCGGCCGGCGGCGGCGAGCGCGATGTCAATGTCGACACGCTGATCGTCAACGAGGCCCTGCGCCGCAACGATCGCGACAGGTTGCTGGTCGAGAAGCTGACGACCGAGCTTCGCCCGACGTTGTTCCTGGCGCAGCTTTCCAACCTGATGGCCGGCAATATCTCCATCGTGCATAAGGTCACCGGTTCTTCCCGCACCTTCATGGGCGAGGAATCGGCCGGCATTTCCGCAATCGAGACGGCGTTCGCGCGCCTGCGCTGCGGCCAGTCGACCCACACGCTCGTCGGCGGCGCCTTCATCGCCGAACGTCCGGACATCCTGCTGCTCGTCGAAGGCATCCGCGCACATGCGACCGGTGAATGGCGGCCCCTGTGGTCGCGCTCCGAGGATGCCGGCGGTGGCATGATGCTCGGATCGGTCGGCGCTTTCCTCGTGCTCGAAAGCCGGGAACACGCCGAGGCGCGGGGCGCCCATGTCTATGCGGTTCTGGACGCGGTCGAGGGTGATCGCGGCAGCCGCGAGAGCGGTCGCTTCGAGGGCCGGATCGAACGCCTGCTCTCCGATGTCGCGGACGCACCTTCCGATACGGTGGTCTTTTCCGGTTCGAGTGGCCTGCACGATCTGGCACGCCGCGAGAAGGCTGTGCTCGATCGCCGCTTTCCGGCAGCACCGGTGCGCGGCTATGGCGGCAGCACCGGGCACGGCATGGAAGCACAATTCCCGCTCGGGCTGGCGCTTGCCGCCCTTGCACTCGACAGCCACGCGAAGGTGCCGCCCTTCGATCCCGGCCACGAAGCGGCGATGGCCGCACCCGCCCGCCATGCCGTCGTGACGACGGTGGGCTATGTCCACGGCGAAGGCGTCGCCCTCGTTTCGGCCGACGCGTGAGAAGGAAGGGATCCATGACCGACAACCGCTTCAAGGATCATCTCGGGCGCCCGATCGTCGTCGTGACCGGGATGGGCGTGATCACCTCGCTCGGCCAGGGGCTCGCCGACAACTGGAACGCGCTGACTGCCGGCAAGTCCGGTATCCATGCAATCAAGCGCTTCCCGACCGAGGGCATGCCGACGCGCATCGGCGGCACCGTCGATTTCATCGATATCCCCGCGGCCAACGCCGTCGAGCGTTCCTATGCGCTCGCCCGCGAAACCACGATCGAGGCACTGGGCCAGGCCGGCCTCTCTGGCGACTTCAACGGCCCGCTGTTCCTCGCAGCCCCGCCCGTCGAACCGGAATGGTCCGACCGCTTCGCGCTTGCCGAGCGGGCGCCGCCGCCGGATCATGACGGCGACGTTTATGAGCGCTTCCTCGCCGCGATGCGGGCGAAGCCCGATCCGGTCTTCCTCGAAGCGGTGCAGTTCGGCTCGATCTCGGAACGGCTCGCCGACCGCTTCGGCACGCGCGGATTGCCGGTCACGCTCTCGACCGCATGCGCGTCGGGCGCGACCGCCATCCAGCTCGGCGTCGAGGCGATCCGCCAGGGCCGCACGGAGCGCGCGCTGACGGTTGCGACCGACGGCTCGATCAGCGTCGAGGCGGTGATCCGCTTCTCGCTGCTCTCTGCGCTCTCGACCCAGAACGATGCGCCGGAGAAGGCATCCAAACCCTTCAGCAAGGATCGCGACGGCTTCGTGATCGCCGAGGGCGCGGCAACGCTCGTCCTCGAATCGATGGAATCGGCCGTCGCCCGCGGCGCGAAGATCCTCGGCGTCATGAAGGGATGCGGGGAGAAGGCCGACCATTTCCACCGCACGCGCTCCTCGCCGGACGGCGGCCCGGCGATCGCGACGATGCGCGCGGCGCTTGCCGATGCGGGGATCGGCGAGGCGGACATCGACTATGTCAACGCCCACGGCACCTCGACGCCGGAAAACGACAAGATGGAATACGGCGCGATGCTCGCGGTCTTCGGCGATCGGCTGAAGCAGATTCCGGTGTCGTCGAACAAGTCGATGATCGGGCACACGCTGACGGCGGCGGGCGCGGTCGAAGCGGTCTTTTCGTTCCAGACCATGCTGACCGGCACGATTCCGCCGACCATCAACTACGTCAATCCCGATCCGGCGATGGAGCTCGACGTGGTTCCGAACGTCAAACGTACGGCGGATGTATCGGCCGTGCTGTCGAATTCGTTCGGTTTCGGCGGGCAGAACGCCAGCCTTGTCATGACGCGTGAACCGGCTTAATCGGAACGCCACGAAAAAGAGTGTATCGGAACGCCGAAAGGCGAAGGACGGGATTCATGCGCGCATTGCAGCTGGTCGATGACCGCAAGCTCGAAATTGTCGATCTGCCGGAACCGGAAGCGCCGGGGCCGGGCGAGGTGACGCTCCGGGTCAAGGCCGTCGCGCTCAACCACATCGACGTCTGGGGCTGGCGCGGCATGGCCTTTGCCAAGCGCAAGATGCCGCTGACCATCGGTGCGGAGGCTTCGGGCGTCGTCGAGGCGATCGGGCCCGGCGTCGGCAACATCCTGCCCGGGCAGCTCGCTGCCGTCTACGGCGCGCGCACCTGCGGCCTCTGCAAGCCCTGCCGCGAGGGTCGCGACAATCTCTGCGAACATGTGGGCGGCGTACACGGCTTCCACCTCGACGGCTTCGCCCAGGAAAAGATCAACCTGCCGGCGCGTTTGCTCGTTCCGGCCCCGCCCGGTGTCGATGCTGTCGGCGCGGCGCTTGCTCCGGTGACCTTCGGGACCGTCGAGCACATGCTGTTCGACAACGCCAAGCTCGAACCCGGCGA
The DNA here is from genome assembly GCF_024054295.1 of Ciceribacter sp. RN22. Lineage (NCBI taxonomy): Bacteria > Pseudomonadati > Pseudomonadota > Alphaproteobacteria > Hyphomicrobiales > Rhizobiaceae > Ciceribacter > Ciceribacter sp. RN22. Next base: position 1,991,117 of record NZ_JAMXLD010000001.1, on the reverse strand, counting down.
AACGATCCTCGTCCATGCCGGCGGCTCGGGCATCGGCACGGCGGCGATCCAGCTCGCCAAGAAGATGGGCTGCACCGTCATCACCACGGTCGGTTCGGATGACAAGATCGAGCCGGCGAAGGCGCTCGGCGCCGACCACGTCATCAACTACCGTACCGACCGCTTCGAAGGCGTCGTCCGCAAGATCACCAAGAAGAAGGGCGTCGACGTCGTCTTCGAACATGTCGGCAAAGACACCTGGGCCGGCTCCATGCTGTGCCTCAAGCGCGGCGGAAGGCTCGTGACCTGCGGCTCGACCTCCGGTGTCTCGACTGACATGAACCTGATGATGCTGTTCCAGCAGCAACTGAAGCTGCTCGGCTCCTTTGGTTGCCGGATGGAAAACATGGCGAACGCGATGCAGAAGATGGCACGCGGCATCGTTCATCCCGTCATCGACACCGAAGTACGCCTCGAGGACATCGACATGGCGCTGAGTCGCATGGAGACCCGGCAGGTGTTCGGCAAGATCATCCTCAGGATGGACTGACGCCTTGAAGCTCTTCGTCACCCGGATCGTGCTTGCATTGCGCCGCTTCCAGCAGTGGCTGGTGGCGCAGCTCGCCTTCGGCTTCCTGACGGTTCTCAAGATTTTCCCGGCCGATCCGGCGATGAACTTCGCCGACTGGCTGATGCGCAGGATCGGACCGAAGACGCGGCGTCACGGGCTGATGCTTACCAATCTGCGCAATGCGTTCCCGGAAAAGTCCGAGGCCGACCTCGAGCGGATCGCGGTCGCGAGTTGGGGCCATATGGGCCGGCTCGCCGCCGAGTACGTCTTCCTCGACCAGCTCTTCGATTTCGATCCTGAAAGACTGGGAGAGGGGAGGATCGAGGTGAGCGGCATTCCGCTTTTCCTGGAGCTGCGCGACCATCCGCGCCCCTTCATCGTCTTCACCGCGCATACCGCGAACTTCGAGCTGCTGCCGGTCGCCGGCGCTGCCTTCGGCCTTTACGTGAGCGTGCTCTTTCGCCCGCCGAACAACCCGTACATTGCCGAAAAGGTCTTCGACTTCCGCAAGAAGCGAATGGGCAAGCTGGTTCCCTCGCATGCCGGCTCGTCCTTCGCGCTCGCCCGCCAGCTCGAAGCGGGTGGCGGTGTCGGCGTGCTGGTCGACCAGAAATTCAAGAAGGGCGTCACCACGACCTTCTTCGGCCGGCCGGTGAAGACCAATCCGCTGCTCGCCAAGCTCGCACGGCAGTTCGACTGTGACGTGTACCCGGCGCGGTGCATCCGGCTCCCCGGCAACCGCTTCCGACTCGAAATCGAACCGAAGATCGCGCTGCCGCGCACCGAGGCCGGCCAGCTCGACGTCACGGCGACGGCCCAGCTCCTCAACGACAAGGTCGAATCGTGGGTGCGGGACTATCCCGAGCAATGGCTCTGGTATCACGATCGCTGGGACATCAAGCGAAGCCTCGATCTCGGGTGACAATCATCGCGTGTCCCGACCGGTTCGCCCCAGACCGGCTGCACTTACCTGTGCAGAGCCACATTTACCCCTAAAGTCAAGTTGTTGAGTCGGTCGGCTATTCGTGTTACCCGACTTGTCATGCGTCGCGGGATCTCTGTTCCGAACGCGACACCCCGGCGCGGCTGAAGCCGCCGATGCTGGGCTAGCCGGGAGTGCTCCTTGATGCCAAAAGCGACACGGAAAGATAACCTGCGTGCACTGTTCGAGGTGGTTGCATTGAAGAGCGAGCAGCTTCGGCAGGCGGTTCGTTTCGGCGACGACCGTCTCGTCCGGTTGCTCGACAGGGAACTCGATCCGCTGATCGTGGCGGTGGTGGAGTATCACGCCTCGAACAGCGACGAGATATATCAACAGTTGCGCTTCATCAGCGATCTCATTCGCGACAACGCGGACGACCGATCCTGCGTCACGCGCCATTCCTCCGTCCTGTCGACGCTTCTCGACCGGTATTTCGGAGACGGGGAGGAACGGCCGGCGACCGGGAAGAGCGAGCAGGTGAGAGTGGCTGCGATCGCGGGTGACGACAATCTCTTCAACGAATCGATCCTCAATACGCTGTCGGAGCAGGTTGCAGTCGTAACCACCGACTATCGCTATCTCTATGCCAATCCTGCACATGCCTTGACCCTGAAGCGCAGACAGATCGAGATCGTCGGCCGTCACGTCGCGGAGTTCATGCCCGGCAGTCACTTCGAAGATTTTACGCGCACGCGGCTCGACCGCTGCTTTGCCGGCGAGACGTTGACGTTCACTTTCTCCTACCGGCCGTGGGGCCGCGAAGGGGTGGCGTGCTGCACGATGACGCCGTTCGAGGGGAACGATGGCCGGATCGTCGGCGCGGTGGTGCTGATTCGGCCGAAGCAGGAGTCCTGCAGCAAGATCGCCGCGTAGTCGGTAGAGACGCCTGGCGTCCGGTCGCCTGCGGAGTCAGTGATGCCCGTTGGGTGTCGCATCCGGCGGCAACTGCGTCAGCAGGCAGTCGCGCTCGAAGGCGATATGCCGGCGCATGCCCTCGAAGAAGCCGCGTAACATGTAGCCGACGGCTTCCATGTTGACCGCATCGCCGGTGCCGAGCTTCAGAAGCGCGTCCGTCAGTTCCTCCGCGAAGCATTCGTCCTCGCAGTGTTCGAACTTTAGCCGTTCGATTGTTTCGTGAAGCTGCGGGCCGCGCTGCGACTCGATCCAGGGAAACAGCACCGCCTCCTCGTACTCATGGATGCTCTGGACGAGGGGGCCGAGCATCTTGGCGGCGTAGAGGCACTTCTCCCGGTTGACGCTGGACGGCAGCGAATCGGCGATCTCCTCGAGTTCGTTGCAGAGGGCCAGCTGCTCGCCATGGGCACGGCGCAGCCACGCGATCGTCCGCTGATTGTCGTTGAGTGCTGCGGACAGAACGGGCGTGCCTGCTGTGGCATCGCAGCCCGTTCCGGTGGTTTTTGCTTTCATTACCGTCATCTCCGGTACCTCGACCGCGCCATCGGGTCGCGAACATGCCCGTCGTCCACCGCGTCTACGAGGTCGAAGTGGCCTTTCCCGCCGTCCCGAGGCTCCCTGTGGCACCATTTCAGGCTGGCTGCGACAATATTCACTTTTCACTTAAGCACCGTTTTCTTGCATTGATTTAAATCAAGGTGCCTTGATGCGCTCGATGTCAATTCTGCACACAGCGCAGGAGGATTCTCCGCCCTATCAGGGGTCTTTCTGCGGTTGATCAGCAAGCCGTTGGGGGTTCCAACAATGAATTACACAATAGAAACTACGGTGATGGCGATCCTCGCCTTCGCCGCGTTGCTCGGGGTGGCCTTCGCCCAGGACAGCCTTTTCGCTGTCCACATGACGGTCGCCTTCATCGTGCTGCTCGGCGGTACGGTCGTCATGCTGCGGCAGATGAAGTTCGCACCCGCGAACGCAAAGTCCGCCGCACAGGTCAAATCCGAATATTTCGATGAGGTCGTGAAATACGGCGTCATCGCGACCGTCTTCTGGGGAGTCGTCGGCTTCCTCGTCGGCGTCGTGGTCGCCTTGCAACTCGCATTTCCCGACCTGAACATTGAACCCTGGTTCAATTTCGGCCGCATGCGTCCCCTGCACACGTCGGCGGTCATCTTCGCCTTCGGCGGCAATGCTCTGATCGCAAGCTCCTTCTACGTGGTTCAGCGCACCTCGCGCCAGCGTCTCTTCGGCGGCTCGCTCGGCTGGTTCGTATTCTGGGGCTATCAGCTCTTCATCGTGATGGCCGCGACGGGTTACCTGCTCGGCATCACCGAAGGTCGCGAATACGCCGAACCGGAATGGTATGTCGACCTCTGGCTCACCGTCGTCTGGGTTGCCTATCTGCTGGCTTTCCTCGGCACGATCCTGACCCGCAAGGAATCGCACATCTACGTGGCGAACTGGTTCTACCTGTCGTTCATCGTCACGATCGCGATGCTGCACATCGTCAACAACCTCTCGGTTCCGGTCTCCTTCCTCGGCGTGAAGAGCTACTCGGCCTTCTCGGGTGTGCAGGACGCGCTGACCCAGTGGTGGTACGGCCATAACGCCGTCGGCTTCTTCCTGACTGCCGGCTTCCTCGGCATGATGTACTACTTCGTTCCGAAGCAGGCCGGTCGCCCGGTCTATTCTTACCGTCTTTCGATCATCCATTTCTGGGCCCTGATCTTCCTCTACATCTGGGCCGGTCCGCACCACCTGCACTACACCGCTCTGCCCGACTGGGCGCAGACGCTCGGCATGGTGTTCTCGATCATGCTGTGGATGCCCTCGTGGGGCGGCATGATCAACGGCCTGATGACGCTCTCGGGCGCATGGGACAAGATCCGTACCGACCCGATCATCCGCATGATGGTCATCGCCATCGCCTTCTACGGCATGTCGACCTTCGAAGGCCCGATGATGTCGATCAAGGCGGTCAACTCGCTCAGCCACTACACGGACTGGACCATCGGTCACGTGCACTCGGGTGCTCTCGGCTGGGTCGGCATGATCTCCTTCGGCATGGTCTACTACCTGACGCCGAAGCTCTGGAACCGCAACCGCCTCTACTCGCTGCGGCTCGTCAACTGGCACTTCTGGCTCGCCACCCTCGGCATCGTTCTCTACGCCGCCGTCATGTGGGTCGCCGGTATCCAGCAGGGCCTGATGTGGCGCGAATACGATGCACAGGGCTTCCTGGTCTACTCGTTCGCCGAGTCGGTCGCCGCCATGTTCCCGTACTACGTCCTGCGTGCCGTCGGCGGTGCGATGTACCTCACCGGTGGTCTCATCATGGCCTACAACGTCCTGATGACCATCCGCGGCTACGAACGGCAGGAAGCACCGATCCCCGGTTCGGTCGTCCCCGCCGCCGTCCAGCCGGCTGAATAAGAAGGAAGGCTCTCATGTCTATTCTTGATAAACACCAAGTCCTCGAGAAGAACGCGAGCCTTCTCCTCGTCGCATCGCTGCTGGTCGTGACCGTCGGGGGTATCGTCGAAATCGTTCCGCTCTTCTACCTGGAAAACACCATCGAAAAGGTAGAGGGAATGCGGCCGTACTCGCCGCTGGAACTCGCCGGCCGGAACATCTACATCCGCGAAGGCTGCTACGTCTGCCACAGCCAGATGATCCGTCCGTTCCGCGACGAAGTGGAACGCTACGGTCACTACTCGCTGGCCGCGGAGTCGATGTACGACCATCCGTTCCAGTGGGGATCGAAGCGCACCGGGCCGGACCTAGCGCGCGTCGGCGACCGCTATTCGAACGAATGGCACGTTCAGCACCTGACCGAGCCCCGGGACGTCGTCCCGGAGTCGGTGATGCCGAGCTACTCGTTCCTGAAGACGACGCCACTCAAGGTCGCGAACGTCACCGGGAACCTCGAGACCAACAGGATCGTCGGCGTCCCGTATACGGACGACATGATCGCGAATGCTGATGCGGATCTCGCCGCCCAGGCCGATCCGAACGCAGACACCTCGGGACTGCTGGCGCGCTATCCCAAGGCCAAGGTGGGTGACTTCGACGGCGATCCGGCGAAGCTGACGGAGATGGATGCACTCGTTGCCTATCTCCAGATGCTCGGCACGCTGGTGGACTACACCACCTACGACGACGCGACCGGATATCGTTGAGGAGGGGCACATGGAAACCTACACGGCCATGCGCCACTTCGCCGACAGCTGGGGCCTGCTTGGCATGACCCTGTTCTTCGTTGGCGTGATCCTCTTCACCTACCGGCCCGGCGGCAAGAAACTGGCCGACGAGATCGCGCGCATCCCTCTCAAGGAGGACTAAGAGATGTCTGAGAAACATATTGACGAAATCAGTGGCGTCGAAACCACTGGCCATGAGTGGGACGGCATTCGTGAGCTCAACAACCCGTTGCCGCGCTGGTGGGTCTGGTTCTTCTACGCGACCATCGTCTGGGCGATCGGCTATACCATCGCCTATCCGGCGTGGCCGCTCCTGACGGGCAACACCAAGGGCATGCTGAACTACACCAACCGTGCGGCGCTGACTGAGGAAATGACGGCGGCGAAGGCGGCACAGGCGGTCTATCTCGACAAGATCGCCGCCTTGCCGCTCGACCAGATCGTCGCCGACAAGGAACTGGCGCAGTTCGCCATGTCCGGCGGTGCGGCGGCCTTCAAGGTCAACTGCGCGCCCTGCCATGGCTCGGGTGCCGCAGGTTCGCCTGGCTATCCGAACCTCAACGACAACGACTGGCTGTGGGGTGGCGATCTTCAGACGATCCAGACGACGCTCACCCACGGTATCCGCTATGATGCCGATGCCGATACCCGCGTGTCGCAGATGCCGGCCTTCGCCGACATCCTGCAGCCGGAACAGATCCAGCAGGTTGCCGCCTATGTCTGGAGCCTGAGCAACACGCCGTCGGACCCGGCGCTCGTCGAACCCGGCAAGCAGGTCTTTGCGGACAACTGCGTCGCCTGCCACGGTCCCGACGCCAAGGGCATGCGCGAGTTCGGTGCTCCGAACCTGACCGACGCGATCTGGCTGCGCGTGCAGGGCGAGCAGGGCATCGCCCAGCAGGTCGCCCAGCCGAAGCACGGTGTAATGCCGGCCTGGGGTGCTCGCCTCGGCGACACCACCGTCAAGGAACTTGCCGTCTACGTCCATTCGCTGGGCGGCGGCGAGTAAGCAGTGCCTGCCGGCGGCCGGAAACGGCCGCCGGACCACGTGAATGCAATCAGGTCCCCTTTTCAGACCACGCCTGTCGCGTGGTCTCTTTTTTGAAGGGTGTCCCACGCGGCCGGTCAGGCCCGCACGGCCCTCCGGGTCGGCTGCGATCCCGGCGCGTGACCTTATGCCGCTGGCGGCTGTGTTCACCCTTCGTTGCGGCGCTTCGCCGCCCCTTGATATAAGTCAAGGCGGCTATCCTGGCGAAGTGGGAAAAGGGTGGCCAGAATACGAGGTCCCCAGTCATGAATCTTCACATCGACAAGAACAATCCGGCAAGCTCCGACGAGGTCGAGCGGCTCGAGGCGGAGCCGGTGATGTCCGCCAAGCGGCGGGAACCCCTCTACAAAGCTCGGAAGAAGATATTTCCGAAGCGTGCGGAGGGGCGATTCCGGCAGTTCAAGTGGCTGGTCATGCTCGTGACGCTCGGCATCTACTACCTGACGCCGTGGCTCAGATGGGATCGGGGTGAGTTCGCGCCCGACCAGGCCGTGCTTATCGACCTCGCCCATCGCCGCTTCTACTTCTTCTTCATCGAGATCTGGCCGCAGGAGTTCTTCTTCGTCGCGGGCCTTCTGGTCATGGCGGGCTTCGGCCTTTTCCTCATAACCTCGGCCGTCGGCCGCGCCTGGTGCGGCTATACCTGTCCGCAGACGGTCTGGGTGGACCTTTTCCTGGTCGTCGAGCGGGCGATCGAAGGTGACCGCAACTCGCGCATGAAGCTTGAGACGGCGCCCTGGACCTTCGACAAGATCTGGAAGCGTGTGACCAAGCACGCGATCTGGCTGGCCATTGCCGTTGCGACCGGCGGCGCCTGGATCTTCTACTTTGCGGATGCGCCGATGCTCGCGATGGATTTCATCGAGGGGCAGGCGGCTCCGGTCGCCTACATGACCGTCGCCGTGCTTACCGCGACCACCTATCTCTTCGGCGGCCTGATGCGCGAGCAGGTTTGCGTCTACATGTGTCCCTGGCCGCGCATTCAGGCGGCGATGCTCGACGAGAGTTCCCTGGTCGTGACCTACAACGACTGGCGTGGCGAGCCGCGCATCCGTGGTACCAAGAAGGCGGCGGCCGAGGGCAAGGTTGCCGGCGACTGCGTCGACTGCAATGCCTGCGTCGCCGTCTGTCCCATGGGTATCGATATCCGGGATGGGCAGCAGCTGGAATGCATCACCTGCGCGCTCTGCATCGACGCTTGCGACGCGGTCATGGACAAGATCGGCAAGCCGCGTGGACTGATCGCCTACGCGACGCTCGAGGAATATCAGTCCAACATGGCGCTTGCGACCGACAACGGCACCACAGAGATCCAGCCGAACCGTGTGCGCAATGCCGACGGCAGCTTCAGCGACAAGATCCGCCATTTCAACTGGCGCGTCATCTTCCGTCCGCGGACGCTCCTCTACATGGGTGTCTGGACGGCCGTCGGCATCGGCCTTCTCGTTGCGCTGCTCGGCCGCGACCGGCTGGAGATCAACGTCCTGCACGACCGCAATCCGCAATACGTGCTGGAATCCGACGGATCGATCCGCAACGGTTACACCGTTCGCCTCTTGAACATGGTGCCGCAGCCGCGCAACGTGGAAGTCACGCTGGACGGCTTGGCCGGCGCGACCATGCGGGTGAACGGCCTGTCGGAAGTGGATGTCCGTTCCTTCACGGTCAACGTCGAACCCGACGAGGCGACGACCCTGAAGGTGTTCGTCACCGTGCCGGCGGACCAGATCGAGTCCAACGTCGAGAGCTTCCGGTTCAACGTCAAGGACGTGGATAGCAAGGAAGCCGACAGCTACAAGGCGGTGTTCAACGCTCCTGGAGAGAAACACAAATGAGTGTGCGTGAGGAAAAGGCCGGGTTCGTCTTCACCGGCAAGCATATGCTCGGCGTCTTGGTCCTGTTCTTCGGAACGATCATCTCGGTCAATCTCGTGATGGCCTATTACGCTTCCTCGACGTGGAGCGGCCTGGTGGTTCAGAACACCTATGTCGCGAGCCAGCAGTTCAACGCCAAGGCATCGGCGATCCGCGAGATGCTGGCTTCCGGCATCAAGGGTGAACTGGACGTTTCCGGTGACGCGATCCGCTATCGGCTGACCCTTCCGGGGGATGAGGCCGTCGCGGCGGACACGGTGACCGCGCATTTCAAGCGACCCGTCGGCGAGCATCAGGACTTTGTCGCCGAGCTTTCGGCGCTCGGCGGCGGCCTCTACGGCGTAAGCCACGAGGTTCTGCCGGGCGAGTGGATCGTCGAACTGATCGCGGTCAAGGACGGCAAGCCGATCATGCACGAGGCGCCGCGCATCGCGCTCGCCGACGGCAGGATGATCCTGCTCGAGGAGCGGCACGAGCATCCCGGCGAGGGAGGCAAGAAATGAGCTGCTGTGCGGCCGGAACCGAAGGCGCACTCGACATCGAACGAGCCGGCCATGCGCTGCCGACGGCCGAGGAACTGCGGCTCGCCAGCCGCGACCTCGGTGACGGCCTGAAGCAGATCGACCTTGCGGTGCCCACCGTTCATTGCGGCGCGTGCATCACGACAATCGAGGCAGCCCTGCGGAAACTTCCCGAGGTGGAGCGGGCCCGCGTCAACCTGACGTCCAAGCGGGTGTCGATCGTCTGGCGGGAAGAGCAGGGCGGTCGTCCGACCGATCCTTCGATATTGCCGCGGGCGATTGCCGCGACCGGCTACGAAACCCATCTCTTCACGACGGCCGCGGAAGCGTCCGACGAGTTGCGCAACAAGCTGGTCCGGGCCGTGGCGCTTTCGGGCTTCGCGGCGGGCAACATCATGCTGTTGTCGGTTTCGATCTGGTCGGGTGCCGATGCCGCGACGCGCGATCTCTTCCACTGGATTTCGGCGATGATCGCCGCACCGGCGCTGATCTTCGCCGGGCGGTTCTTCTATCAGTCCGCCTGGAACGCGCTGAAGCACGGTCGTACCAACATGGACGTGCCGATCGCGCTCGCAATCACGCTCTCCTACGTCGTCTCCTTGTGGGAGACCATTCATCATGGCGAACATGCCTGGTTCGACGCGACCGTGTCGTTGCTCTTCTTCCTCCTGATCGGCCGCACGCTCGACCACGTCATGCGCGACCGTGCGCGCTCCGCGATCACCGGGCTTGCGCGGCTCAGCCCCCGCGGTGCCATGGTGCTCGGCGAGAACGGCGCGCGCGACTATCGCCCCGTCGAGGAAATCCGCGTCGGCGACCGGATCGCGATCGCGGCTGGCGACCGGGTGCCCGTCGACGGCGAGATCGTCGCCGGTTCGAGCGACATGGACGTCTCGATCGTCAACGGCGAGAGCGCACCGCTTGCGGTCAGCGCCGGCGACGACGTACAGGCCGGAACGCTGAGCCTTACCGGATCGCTGGTCATCCGTGCGACTGCCACGGCGCGTGATTCCTTCCTTGCCGAGATCATCGGCCTCATGGAAGCGGCCGAAGGGGGCAGGGCGCGATACCGGCGCATCGCCGACCGCGCGGCGCAGATCTATGCGCCGGCGGTGCATCTTCTGGCGCTGACCACCTTCTTCGGCTGGGGCATCTTCGGCGGCGACTGGAAGCAGGCGATGCTGATTGCGATCTCCGTGCTGATCATCACCTGCCCCTGCGCGCTCGGACTTGCCGTTCCGGTGGTGCAGGTCGTCGCTGCCGGCCGTCTCTTCCGAAACGGGATCATGGTCAAGGACGGGTCCGCCATGGAGCGGCTCGCCGAAATCGACACGATCGCCTTCGACAAGACCGGCACGCTGACGCTCGGGCGTCCGCGCTTCATCAACCGCGCGGAGGTCGATCCGCAGCATCTCGCGCTTGCCGCAGGCCTCGCGGCGCACTCTCGCCATCCGCTGTCGCGCGCACTCCATGCGGCGGGCGGCAGCCCGTCGACCGACCTCGACGTTGTCCGTGAAATTCCGGGCGCCGGCATCGAGGCGGTCACGTCGGACGGCACCTATCGTCTCGGCAGTCGCGCGTTCGCCTGCGAGACGGCCGGCGCCTCCGTGGGCGAGAATGACGCGACCTCCGAGGTCGTGCTGTCGCTCGACGGCCGCGAACTCGAGAGCTTCCGCTTCGAGGATGCTGTGCGGCCGGGTGCGGAAAAGGCGGTCGCACGGCTGAAGTCCCGGGGCTATGCCGTGGGCATACTCTCGGGAGACCGCGAAGGTGTCGTCGCGCCGCTGGCGCGTCGTCTCGGCATCGAGAACTGGCGCTCGGGTCTGTCTCCGCGCGAGAAGGCCGAGCTTTGCGCCGCTGCCTCCGACAAGGGGCAGAAGCTGCTGATGGTCGGCGACGGCATCAACGATGCGCCGGCGCTCGCCGCCGCCCACGTGTCGATCGCGCCGGCGACCGCCGCCGATGTCGGCCGCCAGGCTGCCGATTTCGTCTTCATGCGCGACAGTCTCGATGCCGTTCCGTTCGCCATCCAGGCATCCCGCCGCGCCGGCCGGCTGATCCGCGAGAATTTCGCGCTCGCGATCGGCTATAATGCGCTGGCGGTTCCGATCGCGATCCTCGGCTATGCGACGCCGCTGATCGCGGCAATCGCCATGTCGACCTCGTCGATCATCGTCGTCCTCAACTCGTTGCGGCTCAACCGGCTCGAAATGGCCGATCAGCCCGCGACGGATGAAAAGCCGTCCTATGCCGGTCCGGAGGCGTCGTTCGCGTCATGAACATGCTGATCTTCCTCATCCCGATTGCGCTCTTTCTCGGCGGTCTCGGACTTTTCGCCTTCCTCTGGTCGCTGAAGAGCGGCCAGTACGAGGACCTCGAAGGCGCCTCCTGGCGCGTCCTCGACGACGGCGACGACCGGCCGGCGCGCTGAACGATCGGAGGAGCCGCCCGGTTCCTCGCAGGTGTTTGCCTGACGCTGCCCGGCAGATCGGCGCTTGCCGCCCGTTCCGATGAGTGCCACATATGCCTCCACCTGAAACGAAGGAGGCTCGCGCATGCAGACGGCTGAAATCGGCTTGATCGGTCTCGGGGTGATGGGGTCAAACCTCGCCCTCAACATCGCGGAAAAAGGCAACCGGATCGCGGTCTTCAACCGCACGGCCGCGCGCACCGACGAGTTCCTTGAGGAGGCGGGCGACCTCGGCGGCAACATCGTCGGTTGCCGCACGATCGAGGCGTTCGTCGCCGCCATCCGTCCTCCGCGCCCGATTGTCATCATGATCAAGGCGGGCGATGCCGTCGATGCGCAGATCGATGCGCTGATGCCGTATCTCGCAAGTGGCGACATCATGATCGACGCCGGGAACGCCAATTTCCGCGACACGATGGCCCGTTTCGACCGTCTGAAGGACACCGGCTTCACCTTCATCGGTATGGGCGTTTCGGGCGGCGAGGAGGGCGCGCGCCACGGTCCGTCGATCATGGTCGGCGGTACGCCGGACTCCTACGCTCGCGTCGAGAACGTCCTGACCTCAATCGCCGCGAAATACGAAGGCGATCCGTGCTGCGCCTGGCTCGGGCCGAACGGCGCGGGTCACTTCGTCAAGACGATCCACAACGGCATCGAATATGCCGACATGCAGATGATCGCGGAGATCTACGGTATCCTGCGCGACGGCCTAGGAAAGCAGGCTTCCGAGATCTCCGGGGCCTTCGGCGCCTGGAACCGCGGCCGGCTCAATTCCTACCTGATCGAGATCACCGAGAAGGTGCTGCAGGCGAAGGACACGGTGACGGGTGCCGCGATCGTCGACATGATCCTCGACCGGGCCGGCCAGAAGGGGACCGGCAAATGGTCGGTCATCGAGGCGCAGCAGATGGGCGTGCCGGCGACAGCGATCGAGGCGGCGGTCGCCGCCCGTAGCCTTTCGTCGATGAAGGACGAGCGTGTTGCCGCGGAGACCATCTTCCCCGGCGGGCGTTCGCGCTTCGAACTGCCGGCCGGCGTCGCCCTCGAAACCGAGCTCGAACTGGCGCTCTTCGCCGCCAAGATCGCCGCCTATGCGCAAGGCTTTGCCGTGCTTTCCTCCGCCAGCCGCGAGTACGACTGGTCGCTGCCAATGCCGACCATCGCGCGGATATGGCGGGCCGGCTGCATCATTCGCTCGCAGTTTCTCGACGAGATCACCCGCGCCTTCACCGCCAATCCGGAGGCGGCGAACCTGATCGTCACGCCCGCCTTCTCCGCCATGGTGCAGGAGAGCCTGCCGTCATTGCGCCGGGTCGTCGCAGCCGCCGTTACGGCGGGACTTCCGGTTCCGGCACTCGCCTCGGCGCTCTCCTATTTCGATTCCTATCGGCAGGCGCGCGGAACCGCCAACCTCATCCAAGCGCAGCGTGATTTCTTCGGAGCACATGGTTTCGAGCGTACCGACGGGCTCGACAGGCCGCACGGTCCCTGGGGCAGCGGCGCGTGAACGATCAGACCGCAGCGAAAATCTGAAGACAAGAGGAGCCCGTCGCGGTCAGTCGGACCAGACGGGCTCACTCATGCTCTGGAGATGCTCCGGCGCGATGCCGTCGATGCGGGCGATGACCGCTTTCGCGAGTTCGCGGCCGGCGTGCTGCACGTCTTCGAAGGCAGTGATGATCTCCGGGCGGATCCATTTGAGGATCGGTGTCGATTCCTTGGAGACGAGGTCGATGTCACGGCCGACCCGCTTTCCCGCGGCCTCGATGCCGGCATTGACGGCGATGGTGGCACTGCCGGAGGATGAGACGATGCCGTCCGGCGCGTCGTCGGAGCGCATCAGCGCCTCGATCGCATCGCGGATGTCCTGCAGTGGCGCGTCGATGTTGAGGCCGAGCGGAACCTCCTTCGCGCCGTGCTCGCGGAGCCCCTTTGCGAAGCCCGCCCGGGTGTGAGTGTAGTAGGAGAGCTTGCTCGGCGGCTGGAGCAGCGCGATGCGCGTGCGCCCGCGGCGCACGAGCCGCTCGACCGCCTGATGGGCGAAGGCCTCGTTGTCGAAGTCGTGATAGGGGTGAACGAGCCCGGCATCGGTTCGCCCATGGGTGGCGAACGGCATGTTCTGCTCGGAGAGCAGCCGCACGCGCGGATCGTCCGGCTCGATCCGCGAGATGATGACGCCGTCCGCCGACCCGGTGTCGAGAATGTAGCGCACCGGCAGCATCGGGTCCTTGCTGTGGGAATGCGGCGTCACCACGATGTGGTAGGGCGTTCCTGTCAGCACCTCGGAGATGCCGAAGACCATCTGGCTCGAAAAGCCCATGATCTCCTCGTCGATGCTGAGCACCAGCGCGATGACGTTGGTCTTGCCGGTGCGAAGGCGCACGCCGGCGCGATTCGGCTGATAGCCGAGCTGCCGCGCGACCATGCGCACGCGCTCCTTCGTGTCCGCGCCGATGTCCGGAGCATCCTTCAATGCCCTGGAAATCGTGGTGATGCCCAACCCCGTCATATAGGCGATGGTCTTGAGTGTCGGCCGCTCGGCTGTCGTGCCAGCCGGTCTGCGGACTTCGCTCGCCTTACCCTTCTTCATATGTTCCCCGCCGCTTACGATGATCCGCATTATAGACACCGTCGCAGGCGTCGCAATCGATCCGGACCGGTCGTTCAGGATAAGCGTAAGGTAGGCAATCTGAAACGTTGCAGTGAATTTGTCGAGTGTTCGCGAGGTAAAATTTTGACGGGAACAACCAGTGGTGTCGTCTTGCGGTCGACGGCGGTCATTTTGCACGTGCGAGGGCAGGGCTGGACGCCGGATCTCCGGGTATCCGCTGCAGATCCGCTAAGCTCTCGGCAAAAATGACGAAAATGCCGATCGTTGCGGTGCAGCGATGAGGTGACGGACGACTCGCCACTTGACCGGCAGAAATCGCGTAATGGTTGAAAATATCGCTTCGATGAGATTGTTGATACTTCCCGGTTGCACGGTTCAAACGTTTCGCATAGCTTTTTTACGGCAACGTTTCAGTGAGGGAGGACACTCATGAATTTTCGTCGTATTGCCGTTTTGCTCGCAGCCAGCGTGGTTCTGCCGTTCGGGGCAGCCCAGGCGACCGATCTTGAAGTAACGCACTGGTGGACGTCGGGAGGCGAGGCGGCGGCAGTCGCCGAGCTCGCCAAGGCCTTCGATGCGACCGGCAACAAATGGGTCGACGGCGCCATTGCCGGCTCCGGGGGTACCGCGCGACCGATCATGGTCAGCCGCATCACCGGTGGCGATCCGATGGGGGCCACGCAGTTCAACCACGGCCGTCAGGCGGAGGAGCTCGTTCAGGCGGGGATGATGCGCGATCTCGATGCGGTGGCCGAGCGTGAGAAGTGGCGTGAAGTTATCCGCCCGGCGAGCCTGCTCGACAGCTGCACGATCGACGGACACATCTATTGTGCGCCGGTCAATATCCACTCGTGGCAGTGGCTGTGGCTCTCCAACGCGGCCTTCGAGAAGGCGGGCGTTGCCGTTCCGAAGAACTGGGACGAGTTCGTTGCCGCCGCCCCAGCGCTCGAGAAGGCGGGCATCATTCCGCTCGCCGTCGGCGGCCAACCCTGGCAGACCTCGGGCGCGTTCAACGTCATCATGGTCGCGCTTGCCGGCAAGGACAACTTCTACAAGGTCTACAAGGACAAGGACGCCGAGTTTGCGGCGGGTCCGGAGGTCGCCAAGATCTTCAAGGCGGCCGACGACGCACGTCGGATGTCGAAGGGTTCCAACGTCCAGGACTGGAACCAGGCCACCAATCTGGTGATCGCCGGCAAGGCCGGCGGCCAGATCATGGGTGACTGGGCGCAGGGTGAATTCCAGGTGGCCGGTCAGGCCGCCGGCAAGGACTATACCTGCCTGCCGGGCCTCGGCGTCAACGAGATCATCTCCACCGACGGCGACTCCTTCTACTTCCCGCTCTTGAAGGACGAGGCGAAATCCAAGGCGCAGGAGGAACTTGCTTCCGTTCTCGTAAACCCGGCGACGCAGGTCGCGTTCAATCTCAAGAAGGGCTCGCTGCCGATCCGCGGCGACGTCGACCTCAATGCGGCCAATGACTGCATGAAGAAGGGTCTCGACATTCTCGCCAAGGGCAACGTGGTGGAGAGCACCAACCAGCTCATGTCCGCCGACAGCCAGAAGCAGATCGAGGACCTGTTCTCCGAATTCTTCGCCAATCCGTCGATGACGCCCGAGGACGCGCAGAAGCGTTTCGTCGACATCATCGCTTCGGCGGAGTGATCGGCGGTTTCGCGCTCCGGCCGGCGGCTTTCTCCGTCGGCCGGCATGTCTCCTTCCGGCGGGAAGGAGAGGTGAGGGCTTCCATGGGTCGCGGTGACGGCGGGCATCGCCGGTCCGAATGACGCCCGGTTGCCTTCGGTCGTGAATGAGGAGGACATGTCAATGACGGGCCAGACGTATGCCGGTCGACCCAGCAAGCTCTTGCGCAATCTCAATGCGAAGATTGCCTCCATTCCGATGATCCTCGTCGCCGTCGTCATCTTCCTCGGCGGCACGATCTGGACCGTGGTCTATTCGTTCACCAATTCGAAGCTCTTGCCGCGGCTGAAATTCGTCGGCATCGAGCAGTATGAACGCCTGTGGGCGGCGCCGCGCTGGCTGATCTCGATCGAGAACCTCGCGATCTACGGCTTCTTCACGCTCGTTTTCAGTCTGGTGATCGGTTTCGTTCTCGCGGCGCTGATGGACCAGAAGATCCGCTTCGAAAACACGTTCCGCACGATCTTTCTCTATCCTTTCGCGCTTTCGTTCATCGTCACCGGCCTCGTCTGGCAATGGGTGCTCAACCCGGAATTCGGCGTCCAGTCCGTCGTGCGGTCGCTTGGCTGGACGAGCTTCACCTTCGACCCGCTCTACAATTCCGAGATCGTCATCTACGGCGTCCTGATCGCCGGTCTCTGGCAGGGGACGGGGCTCGTGATGTGCCTGTTGCTTGCCGGCTTGCGCGGCATCGACGAGGACATCTGGAAGGCCTCCCGCGTCGACGGCATTCCGATCTGGAAGACCTATCTCCTCATCGTTATCCCGATGATGCGGCCGGTCTTCATCACCACCCTCGTCATCATCGCGAGCGGCATCGTGCGCGTCTACGACCTCGTCGTCGCACAGACCAGCGGCGGCCCCGGTATCGCCTCGGAAGTGCCTGCGAAATACGTCTACGACTACATGTTCCAGGCGCAGAACCTCGGGCAGGGCTTTGCCGCATCAACAATGATGCTGATCACCGTCGCGATCGTGATCATCCCCTGGGCCTATCTCGAATTCGGAGGAAAAAGGCGTGGCTAATCCCGGCTCCCTCAACACGACCGCGGCCGCCCTCGACGCCTCTTCCGGCCGGCTCGGTTCCGAGCCGCG
This sequence comes from Ciceribacter sp. RN22, assembly GCF_024054295.1. Classification (NCBI taxonomy): domain Bacteria; kingdom Pseudomonadati; phylum Pseudomonadota; class Alphaproteobacteria; order Hyphomicrobiales; family Rhizobiaceae; genus Ciceribacter; species Ciceribacter sp. RN22. The sequence continues at coordinate 1,974,147 of NZ_JAMXLD010000001.1, read as the reverse complement.
CGGTGCGCGGCCCCGACGAGCCCTCTCGTCGCGCAACATCATGATCTACGGCACGCTCCTCGTCGCCGCCGCCTACTACCTGCTGCCGCTCTACGTGATGGTGATGACCTCGCTCAAGGGCATGCCGGAGATCCGCCTCGGCAACATCTTTTCACTGCCGGTCGAAATCACCTTCGAGCCATGGGTGAAAGCCTGGGCGACCGCCTGCACGGGGCTCAACTGCGACGGCCTTTCGCGCGGCTTCTGGAATTCGGTGAGGATCACGATCCCCTCGACGCTGGTGTCGATCCTGATCGCCTCGGTCAACGGCTATGCGCTCGCCAACTGGCGCTTCAAGGGTGCCGACCTCTTCTTCACCATCCTCATCATCGGCGCCTTCATCCCCTATCAGGTGATGATCTATCCGATCGTCATCGTGCTGCGCGAGATGGGCATCTACGGCACGCTGACCGGTCTCGTCATCGTGCACACCATCTTCGGCATGCCGATCCTGACGCTGCTCTTCCGCAACTATTTCACCTCGCTGCCGGAAGAACTCTTCAAGGCGGCCCGCATCGACGGGGCAGGATTCTGGCAGATCTATTTCCGGATCATGCTGCCGATGTCGCTGCCGATCTTCGTGGTCGCGATGATCCTGCAGGTCACCGGCATCTGGAACGACTTCCTGTTCGGCGTCGTGTTCACGCGGCCCGAATACTACCCGATGACCGTCCAGCTCAACAACATCGTCAACTCCGTCCAGGGCGTGAAGGAATACAACGTCAACATGGCCGCAACGCTGCTGACTGGCGCAGTTCCGCTCATCGTCTACTTCGTCTCCGGACGCCTCTTCGTCCGGGGCATCGCCGCCGGCGCAGTCAAGGGTTAAGCAAGATGTCGCATTCTGTCTCCATCAAGGATCTGTCTTTGAGCTTCGGCGCCGTGAAGGTGCTGCAAAACCTCGATCTCGATATCCGTGACGGCGAGTTCCTCGTCCTGCTCGGTTCGTCCGGCTGTGGAAAGTCGACGCTCCTGAACTGCATCGCCGGTCTGCTCGAGCCGACCGACGGACAGATATTCATCAAGAACCGCAACGTCACCTGGGAGGAGCCGAAGGACCGCGGCATCGGCATGGTGTTCCAGTCCTATGCGCTTTATCCGCAGATGTCGGTCGAAAAGAACCTCTCCTTCGGCCTGCAGGTCGCCAAGGTGCCGAAGCCGGAGATCGAAAAGCGCGTGGCGCGGGCCGCCGAAATCTTGCAGATCGGGCCGCTCCTGAAGCGCAAGCCGGCCGAACTTTCCGGCGGCCAGCGCCAGCGCGTGGCGATCGGCCGTGCGCTGGTGCGCGATGTCGACGTCTTCCTGTTCGACGAGCCGCTTTCCAATCTCGATGCCAAGCTGCGCTCGGAACTGCGCGTCGAGATCAAGCGGCTGCATCAGTCGCTCAGGAACACGATGATCTACGTCACCCACGACCAGATCGAGGCGCTGACGCTCGCCGACCGGATCGCCATCATGAAGAGCGGCGTCATCCAGCAGCTCGACGACCCGATGACGATCTACAACCGCCCGCGCAACCTCTTCGTCGCCGGCTTCATCGGCTCCCCGTCGATGAACTTGATCCGCGGCGAAATCGCCGAACGCGGCGGGCGCCCGGTCTTCCACACGGACGGCGTCGACTTCTCGCTCGACGGTTACGATGCCAGCGGGACGTTGGAGCCTGGCCGCAAGGTGGTCCTCGGCGTGCGTCCCGAGCATGTCCTCGTCGACGAGGATATCGTCGGCACGGACGAAATCCACGAGGCGGTGGTCGATATCGAGGAGCCGATGGGCGCCGACAACCTGCTGTGGCTGAAGTATGCTGGCCATGTGCTCGGCGTTCGCACCGGCGGCACCCGTCGTTACCGTCCCGGCACGAAGGTGCGCCTCGGTTTCGACATGTCGGTCGCCTCGCTCTTCGATGCCACGACGGAGGAACGGATTTGAACGCCGGCGTCCGGGTGAACGTACCCCCCTCTGCCCTGCCGGGCATCTCCCCCTCAAAGGGGGAGATCGCCGGGTTTCCGGCGCACCGATCTGCCTCTGATGCTGGCGCGAGCCGAGGCGTCGATGGGGTTTCGCCCTGGACTTCGGGAAACCTCGCGTGGAGCGGCGCAGCGCATGTTTCGTCCTGCTCACGAGATGCGGCGGCCGACGCACGTCGATCTCCCCCCTTGAGGGGGAGATGGCCGGCAGGCCAGAGGGGGGTGCTCGTGCCTCCGACAGACGGACCAAGATCATGACATCACCCGCATCCTCGACCACGATCGACCTCTCCGGCGAATGGCGCCTGTCCACCGCCGACGGCGAGCACAGTTGCGCAATCCTGTTGCCGGGCGACGTGCACTCGGCCTTGCAGGCCGCGGGTCTCATTCCGGACCCCTATGTCGGGCGCAACGAGGAGCGCGTGCAGTGGGTCGCCGAATGCGATTGGGTGCTGGAGAGGACCTTCTTCCTCGACCATGCGGACGGCCGCTTCTATCTCGACCTCGACTATCTCGACACGGTTGCCGTCGTCTTCGTCAACGACATCCCCGTGCTTTCCTCGGACAACTGCTTCCGGCGCTACCGGCCGGACGTCTCCGAGGCGCTGGAGCCGGGAGAGAACCGCATCCGCATCCTCCTGCATTCGTCGATTGCGGCCGGCGCCGAGCGGCAGGCCCGTCAGCCCTTCTATGTTCCCTATTCCACCACCAACTCACCGATCCCCAACGGCAACATGCTGCGCAAGCCGCAGTGCCATTTCGGCTGGGACTGGAACATCGCGCTCGCGCCGCTCGGCCTTTACGGGACGGTCGCGCTGAAAGCGCTCGATCCGGCGCGGATCGAACATCTCGTCACCCGCCAGGTGCACAACGAGGACGGCAGCGTCGATCTGCACCTCACGCTCACGCTCTACGCCGCCGAACCGGCCGTCGTGCCGGTGCATTTCGATCTCGACGGCGAGCGGGTGCTGCTCGATTGCGGCATCGACGCCGGCGAAACGACGATCCCGCACATCTTTCATATCGAGGCGCCGCGGCTCTGGTGGCCGGCGGGCAGCGGCGAACAGGCGCTCTACCAGCTGACCGTCGAGATCCCCGGCGAGGTGGTGACAAGGCAGATCGGTCTGAGGACCGTCGAACTTGTGACCGACGCAGACGATGCTGGTAGCCGCTTCGCCTTCCGTATCAACGGGCGGGAAATCTTCTGCCGCGGCGCGAACTGGATTCCGGCGGATGCGCTCTTCTCCCGGACCTCTCGGCAGAAGACCCAAGACCTGCTGCGTTCGGCGGTCGAGGCCAACATGAACATGATCCGCGTCTGGGGCGGCGGGTTCTACGAGCACGACTGGTTCTACGATCTCTGCGACCGGCTTGGCCTCATGGTCTGGCAGGACTTCATGTTCTCCTGCAATCTCTATCCCTGCACCGAGGATTTCCTGGCAAACGTCGTCGAGGAGGTGGACTACCAGGTCAGACGCCTTTCCTCCCACGCCTCCATCGTGGTCTGGTGCGGCGACAACGAACTCGTCGGCGCGCTCACCTGGTTCCCGGAGTCGCGCGACAACCGCGACCGCTATCTCGTCGCCTATGACCGACTCAACCGGACGATCGAGCAGGGGCTGAAGAAGGCGGCGCCGGAGGCGATCTGGTGGCCGTCGAGCCCGGCGTCGGGCTATCTCGACTACGGTGATGCCTGGCATGCCGACGGGTCCGGCGACATGCATTACTGGTCGGTCTGGCACGAGAACAAGAGTTTCGATAATTACCGAACTGTCAAACCGCGGTTCTGCTCGGAATTCGGTTTCCAGTCCTATACCTCGCTTCCGGTCATCCGCGGCTTCGCAGCGGCGAAGGACATGAATATCGCCTCGCCGGTGATCGAGCTGCACCAGAAGAATGTCGGTGGCAACGAGCGGATCGCCGGCACCATGTTCCGCTATTTCCGTTTCCCGAAGGATTTCGCCAACTTCGTCTATCTTTCGCAGATCCAGCAGGGACTGGCGATCAGGACGGCGGTCGACTACTGGCGGTCCTTGAAACCCCATTGCATGGGGACTCTCTACTGGCAGCTCAACGACACCTGGCCGGTCGCCTCCTGGGCGAGCCTCGATTACGGCGGCGGGTGGAAGGCGATGCATTACATGGCGCGCCGCTTCTTCCAGCCGGTCACGGTCGCCGCGATACCGTCCGAGGACGGTGACGAGATCCGCTTCTCGATGATCAACGACACACCGGAGCCGGCGGCGGTCGACATGAACCTCTTCGCGGTGACGCCCGGTGGGGAGAAGATTCCCTTGCGGACGGCGAGCGGGACGTGCCCGCCCGACAGGGCCGAAACCCTGCTCATTCTTGCGGCGGACGACATTCCGGCGGGCTGCATCCTGGCGTGGAGCTTCATCGCCAACGGCACGAGCGGCGAGGGCCACTATGTCCACGGCACCTACAAGGCACTCGACCTCGAGCCCTCGGGGCTGACGCTGCAGGCGAGACCGGGGCAGGGCGGCACGGTCGAGATCACCGTCTCCGCGCGCGGCCTCGCCCTCTTCGTGATGATCGAGTGCGATCTCGCCGGCCGCTATTCCGACAACGTCTTCGACCTTGCGGCCGGCGAAAGCCGCGTCGTGACCTTCACGCCGAGGGAACCGCTCGCGGCAGGCGACCTGCCGGACTTCACCCTCTACGACCTCTATTCCTGCCAGGCCGCGAGCTGATCCTTCTGCGGCCTGTCCGACCAGACCCCGGGGCACCACCCGAACCCTACGAGGAGACTACATATGACGAAACTCGGCTTCCAACTTTACAGCGCCCGCAATTTCCAGCCCTTTTCCGAGGTTTTTCCGAAACTCTCCGCCGCCGGTTACAAGGAGGTCGAGGGCTACGGCGCCATGTACGCCTCGCTCGACGATGCCGGCGTTGCGGCGCTGCGGGCCGATCTCGACCGCAACGGGCTTTCCATGCCGACCGCCCATTTCGGGCTCGACATGCTGGAGGACGACCCGAAGCGCGTGCTGAAGATCGCCGAGACGCTCGGCATCGAGGCGATCTACTGCCCCTATCTGATGCCGGACAAGCGCCCGGCGGACGCGCGCGGCTGGTTCGCCTTCGGCCAGCGGCTGCAGGAGGCCGGCAAGCCGGTCCGCGATGCGGGGCTGGTCTTCGGTTGGCACAACCACGACTTCGAATTCGTCACCCTCGACGACGGCTCCACGCCGCAGGAACAGATTTTCGCGGGCGGCCCGGATCTCTCCTGGGAGGCCGACATCGCCTGGGTGATCCGTGGCGGCGCCGACCCGCTGGCCTGGATCGAGAGCTACGGCAAGCGCATCAGCGCCGTCCACGTCAAGGATATCGCACCGGCCGGGCAGAACGCCGACGAGGACGGCTGGGCCGATGTCGGCCACGGCACGGTCGACTGGAAGGGGATCGTCGGCGCGCTCAAGGCGCATCCGGTCCGCCATTACATCGTCGAGCACGATAATCCCAACGATCTCGACCGGCTGATTGCCCGGTCGATCGCCTCCTTCAACAGCTACTGATCATCACAGAAACAGTCGGAACGTACCCATGACACGTGAACTCGGCGTCGGCATCATCGGATGCGGCAATATTTCCACGACCTATTTTTCGCTCGCCCCGCTCTTCAGGGGGCTCAAGGTGCTTGCCTGCACCGATCTCAACATGAACGCCGCCGAGCTTCGGGCGGAGGAATACGGCGTGAAGGCACAGACGGTCGACGAACTGCTCGCCAATGACGAGCTCGACATCATCGTCAACCTCACCATTCCGGACGCGCATTATGTCGTCTCGAAGCGCATTCTCGAGGCCGGCAAGCACGTCTATTCGGAAAAGCCGCTGGTGTTGAGCCTCGAAGCCGGCGAGGATCTGCGCCGGATCGCGAAGGACAAGAAGCTCAGCGTCGGCTGCGCACCTGACACCTTCCTCGGCGGTTCCCACCAGCTTGCCCGCAAATACATCGATGAGGGCGGGATCGGTCGCATCACCTCCGGCACCTGCCACGTAATGAGCCCGGGCATGGAGATGTGGCACCCTAATCCGGACTTCTTCTTCCTGCCGGGCGGCGGGCCGGTGCTCGATCTCGGCCCGTACTACATCGCCAACCTGATCAACCTCATCGGCCCGGTGAAGCGGGTGGCGGCACTCACCTCCATGGCGTCGGAGATGCGGACCATCACCAGCCAGCCGCGCGCCGGCGAGGTGATCCCGGTCCGCACGCCGACCAACATCCATGCGCTTCTCGAATTCGAGAACGGCGCGACGGTCACCCTGTCGGCGAGCTGGGATGTCTGGTCGCATCGCCACGGCAACATGGAGCTCTACGGCACCGACGGCTCGCTCTTCGTACCGGACCCGAATTTCTTCGGCGGCACCGTCGAGGCGAGCGGCCGCAACAAGGAGATCAAGCCGCTCGAAAGCTGGGACCATCCCTTCGGCATCGACAACCAGGAGCATGCGAACGGCCCGCGCGCCAACTACCGCACGGCCGGCCTCGCCGACATGGCGGTCGCGATCCTCGAAGGCCGGGACGCCCGCTGCTCGCTCGACCGCGCGCTCCATGGCGTCGATGTGATGACGTCCATCCTGCAGTCGGGCGCGGAGGGCCGCTTCGTCGAGCTTTCGACCACCTGCACGCAGCCGCAGGCGCTCGGCATCGACGAGGCGCTGGCGCTGCTGAGGTGACGGGAGGCGGTGAAGCCGGTATGAGGAAGCGTCTGGCTGCCTCTCATCCGGCTGCCGCCACCTTCTCCCCGCTTGCAGGGAGAAGGAACTTGCGACACGGCTTGCCATTTGTTCCTTCTCCCCGTTCGCGGGGAGAAGGTCCCGGCAGGGGGATGAGGGGCGGTCCCGAAAGGCGAATGCCGCCTCTGCAACTGGAGACTTTCATGACCTGGCAACCATCCGAGAACCGCTACGAGCGGATGACCTACAATCGCTGCGGACGAAGCGGCCTGAAGCTGCCGGCGATTTCGCTCGGCCTCTGGCACAATTTCGGCAACGATACGCCGCACGCGACGAAGCAGGCGATCTGCCGAACGGCCTTCGATCTCGGCATCACCCACTTCGACCTCGCCAACAATTACGGCCCGCCGCCCGGTTCGGCGGAGGCGGCCTTCGGCGAGATCCTGCGGACCGATTTCGCCGGCTATCGCGACGAGCTCATCATCTCGTCCAAGGCGGGCTACGGCATGTGGGCCGGCCCCTACGGCGAGTGGGGCAGCCGCAAATACGTGATCGCCTCCTGCGACCAGAGCCTGAAACGGCTCGGTCTCGACTATGTCGACATCTTCTATTCGCATCGCTTCGACCCCGACACGCCGCTCGAGGAAACCTGCGGGGCGCTCGACCACATCGTCCGGTCGGGCAGGGCGCTCTATGTCGGGATTTCCTCCTACAATTCGAAGCGCACCCGTGAGGCGGTGGCGATCCTGAAGGACCTTGGAACGCCGGTTCTCATCCACCAGCCGAGCTATTCGATGATCAACCGCTGGATCGAGGAGGACGGCCTCGTCGATACGCTTGAAGAGCTCGGCATCGGGTCGATCGTCTTCTCGCCACTCGCGCAGGGCATGCTGACGTCGAAATACCTCAACGGCATTCCGACCGGTAGCCGTGCCTCGCAGGAGAAGTCGCTCGATCCCGGCTTCCTCAACGAGAAGAACCTCGAGAACATCCGCGCGCTCGGCCGGATCGCGGAGCGTCGCGGCCAGACGCTCGCCCAGATGGCGCTCGCCTGGGTGCTGCGCGGCGGGCGCATCACCTCGGCGCTCATCGGCGCGAGCCGCCCCGAGCAGGTCGAGGATTGCGTGAAGGCATTGGATAAGCCCGATTTCAGCGCCGAGGAACTCGCCGAGATCGACACCTAT
>NZ_JAMXLD010000001.1:1964089-1966074 GCF_024054295.1 Ciceribacter sp. RN22 | reverse complement strand
CCGGGCTTCAATCCGGATCCGTCGATCTGCCGGGTCGGCGAGGATTATTTCATCGCGACCTCCACCTTCGAATGGTATCCCGGCGTCCAGATTCACCATTCGCGGGATCTGGTGAACTGGCGGCTCGTCTGCCGGCCCCTCAATCGCGCAAGCCAGCTCGACATGCGCGGGAACCCGGACAGTTGCGGCATCTGGGCGCCGTGTCTCTCCTACAGCGAGGGGCTGTTCTGGCTCGTCTATACCGACGTCAAACGCTTCGACGGCAACTTCAAGGACGCGCACAACTACATCGTCACCGCGTCCTCCGTCATGGGTGAGTGGTCCGATCCTGTCTATGTGAACTCTTCCGGTTTCGACCCCTCGCTCTTCCATGACGACGACGGGCGGAAATGGTTCGTCAACATGCAGTGGAACCACCGGACCGAGAGCTATGGCGGGGCGCCGAAGCATCCGGCCTTCGACGGCATCCTGCTGCAGGAATGGGACGCCGAGAAGAAGCAACTCGTCGGACCGGTGAAAAACATCTTTCCCGGCAGCGCGCTCGGCCTCGTCGAAGGGCCGCATCTCTTCAAGCGCAACGGCTGGTACTACCTGACGACCGCCGAAGGCGGCACCGGCTACGACCATGCCGTCACCATGGCCCGCGCGCGGACCATCGACGGACCCTACGAGCTCCATCCGGACATTCACCTCATTACATCAAAGGACCATCCGGAGGCGGTGCTGCAGCGCGCCGGACATGGCCAATATGTCGAGACGCCGGACGGTACGCCCTATCACACCCATCTCTGCGGGCGGCCGCTGCCGCCCAGGCGGCGCTGCACGCTGGGCCGCGAGACGGCGATCCAGAAATGCGTCTGGCGCGACGACGGCTGGCTCTATCTCGAAGATGGCGGCCCGGTCCCCGCGGTGGAGGTGCCGGCGCCGGGCGGCGATGTCGCCCGCGTGGAAGCTCCGGCCGTCATTGCACATGATTTCAATGGGCCGGAACTGCCGGTCGAATTCCAGTGGCTGCGCTCGCCTGTGCCGGAGCGGCTCCTCAGCCTCTCCGCCCGCCCGGGTTTCCTGCGCCTCTTCGGGCGGGAAAGCATCGGCTCCTGGTTCGAACAGTCACTGGTCGCGCGGAGGCAGGAGCATCATCGCTTCCGCGCCGAAACCTCGCTCGAATTCTCACCCGACACTTATCAGCAGGTCGCAGGACTCACCCACTACTACAACCGCTACAAGTTCCATGCGCTCGGCATCACGCTGCACGAGAAGCGCGGGCGGGTCATCACGATCCTGAGCTGCCCCGGCGATTATCCGAACGGCCGGCTGAGTTTCCCGCTGGACAGCGGGATTGCCGTTCCCGAAGGCCGGCTCGACCTTTCCATGGAGATCCGCGACAACGACCTGCAGTTCTTCTGGCGACCCGCCGGCGCCGTCGACTGGAAGCCGGTCGGCCCGGTGCTGGACGCCGGTGTCGTTTCCGACGAGGGCGGCCGTGGCGAGCACGGTTCCTTCACCGGAGCCTTCGCCGGCATGTTCGCCTTCGACACCAGCGGACGGGCGGAACCGGCCGACTTCAGCCGGTTTGTGTACGGGCGTCTTAGGCCGTAAACTCATAAAATCACTTTGTGTTTTTGGCTAGTCGTGATTCAAGGCTTCCGAATAAGGGAGCCTTCATGACGCGTCGCCGCTACGAACTTACGGACCACGAATGGTCAATCCTTTCGCCACTTCTGCCCAACAAGCCTCGCGGCGTTCCTCGGGTCGATGACCGCAGAGTGCTGAACGGCATCCTTTGGCGGTTCCGGACAGGTTCGCCCTGGGCGGAAATCCCGGAGCGCTACGGGCCACCGACGACCTGCTACAACCGTTTCGTCCGCTGGCGCAAGGCCGGTGTCTGGGACCGGCTTCTTGAGGCGGTTTCCAAGGCTTACGATGGCGATATCGTCATGATCGACTCGACCTGTGTCCGTGTTCACCAGCATGCGGCCACGGGA
>NZ_JAMXLD010000001.1:1925145-1964079 GCF_024054295.1 Ciceribacter sp. RN22 | reverse complement strand
GGAGGCATGGGACGTTCCCGTGGCGGGCTCACGAGCAAAATCCACGCGCTCGTTGACGCCGAAGGACGTCCCGTCAACCTCCGCCTGACTGGTGGCCAGGTCGCCGACTGCACAGAGGCCGACACGCTGATGGACGAGCTTGGCGAAGGAGATATCCTGCTGGCCGACAAGGGCTATGACACCAATGCCATTCGGGCCAAGGCTGCCAAGCGAAAAGCCTGGGCCAATATCCCGCCGAAGACAACCCGCAAGGGCTCTTTTGTCTTCTCGCGCTGGGTTTACCGGCAGCGCAATCTCGTGGAGCGCTTCTTCAACAAGATCAAACAGTTCCGGGGCATCGCAACCCGATACGACAAGCGCCCCGAAAACTATCTCGCCGCTGTGAAGCTCGTCGCAACAAGAATTTGGTGTCAAAGTTTATGAGTCGACTGCCTAGTCCAGCCGCTCTGCGTGCCAGCGCAGGTGGTCGTCCATGAAGGTCGAGATGAAGTAGTAGGAGTGGTCGTAGCGCTCGTGCATGCGCAGCCTGAGTCCGATCTCGGTGTCCTTGATCGCGTCTTCGAAGAGCCACGGGCGCAGGCCATTCTCCAGGAAACTGTCGGCGCTGCCCTGGTCGATCAGGAATTCCGGGAAACGGGCGCCGTCGGCGACCAGCGCGCAGGCATCGTACTCGCGCCACTTCGCCTTGTCGGGACCTAAGTATTTCTCGAAGGCGTCGACCGTCCAGTCGGCCGTCGACGGTTCCACGATCGGCGCGAAGGCGGAGCAGCTCCGGAAGCGTTCGGGGTTCTTCAGCGCGATCGTCATCGCGCCGTGACCGCCCATCGAATGACCGAAGATGCCCTGCCGGTCCATGTCGACGCGGAACTGTTCGGCGACGAGCGCCGGGAGTTCCTCGGTGATGTAGGTATACATCCGGTAGTTCTCGGCCCACGGCTCCTGCGTGGCGTCGAGGTACATGCCCGCACCCTTGCCCATCTTCCAGTTGGTGAGTTCGTCCGGCACGTCGTTGCCGCGTGGGCTCGTGTCCGGGCAGACGATGATCAGGCCGAGCTCGGCGGCCATGCGGCGATACTCACCCTTTTCCATCACATTCTGGTGGGTGCAGGTCAGCCCGGAAAGATACCAGAGGACCGGCCGGCGTTCGAGCACGGCCTGCGGCGGCACGAAGACGGCAAACGTCATCTCGCATTTGCAGGCGTCCGAATCGTGGGCGAAAACGCCCTGCATGCCGCCGAAGGCGGTGTTTTGCGACAGGATCTTCATCGTATCGTGTGTCCCTTGTTGGTTCAGCCGGCGAGCGAAACCGCGGCGTTCACCGCCGCGGCCAGCAGGACCGTGTTGAAGAAATAGGAGACGACGGCATGCAGCAGGTTGAGCTTGCGCATGGCGGTCGTCGTTACGGCGGTATCCGAGGTCTGGGCGGTCATCCCGATGACAAAGGAGAAATAGAGGAAATCGTAGCCGCCGGGATCGGTCGTGCCGGGAAAGTCGAGGCCTCCCCTGTGCAGCCCGCTTTCTCCCGGCATTGCCGTCTGCGGCCGCCAATAGGCATGGGCGTAATGGCTCGCCGCCATCACGTGGATGGTGAACCAGCCGGAGACCACGGCCGCGAAGGCGAGGAAGAGCTTCAGCGCACGGCTTGCCTCACCATTCAGCACCAAGAAGAGCGAAACCATCGAGACGACGACGGCCATCAGCGTGACCGTCAGGATCACCCAGGCGGGCTCGTCGGCAGTGTCGGCATGCCGTTTCAGGAAGGCGGCCGTCAGCCGCGGCAACCTCAGCCACATCAGTATCAGGTAGCCGACGAAGAAGGCGATCGGCACGAGCTCGAGAGCAAGCTGCGGTGCAAACAGCACGGTGACCGGTCCAGCCGCGAGTGCGAAGACGAGTGCACCCAGGAAGGGACCGTGCCGATGTCCGATCACACGTTCGGAGAGTTGCCGCATGCTATCTTGATCCGTCTTCATCTGTCCGCGGCAGGCCGGCGGCCGCGTGCGTGCGGTGTCCGCTGCTACAGGTTGCAGGTCTCCGTGCCCGACCGTCACTTTTTCACGCGACGGCAAAGCCTGTCAAAGGTTTCGAGGAATTGCGAGCGGTCACGCGGCGTGAAGGCGGCGTTGTAGCCCTTGCTCTCGCCGGTTTCCCTGAGGTGTGCCCCGAGATTGCGCATCGCCGTCGCCATGCCGATGTTGGCGGTATCGAAAACCCGTCCGGTCGGCCCCGTCACCAGCGCACCGGCACTGACGCAGCGTCCCGCGAGCGGCACGTCCGCCGTCACCACCACATCGCCGGGTCCGGCGCGCTCGGCGATCCAGTCGTCGGCAGCGTCGAAGGCGCCGGAGACGATGACGTTCTTGACCATTGGATCGCGGGACGGGCGCAGGCCCGAATTTGCGACGAAGGTCACCGGCAGGGCATGGCGCTCCGCAACCTTCAGGATTTCCGCCTTCACCGGGCAGGCGTCGGCATCGACATAGATTTCGGGCATGCCACTGCTACTTCTTCAAGCTGCGGGCATAGGATTCCAGCACCGCATTCATCCGGGTCTGGTATCCCTTGCCTGTCGCCCTGAAGGCCTGCAAAACAGACTTCTTGACCCTCAACGTGATCTGTTCCGTTCCTTCCGGCTCGACCACAACCGCCTTCTTCCAGAAGGCGTCGTCGAGTTCGGGAATGTCGCTGGTGTCTATGTCTTCGTCTTGGAGCTTAGCCAGTTCATCCAGGCTGAGCTCGCTCTTGTAGCGCTTGGGCATAACGAGCGCGCTCCTTTCGCTTTGCCGGCCTTGCTGAGATCAGGCGTATCCGGCCGTTTCTGTCGGTGTGGGTGACGACGACGATCGCTATCCCGTCGATTGCGCCGATGCTGTTGGTACGAACCTCTCCGTAGTCGAATCGTTCGTCGGTCGCGCTGATCACGACTCCTTCGAAGATCCGGCAAGCCGTCTCGAAGCTCAGTCCATGCTTCGCGACGTTCGAGGTGTTCTTTTCGTCATCCCATTCGAAAATCATTGTAACTACAATCGCATCTACCGGCAAGCGGATATGGCAGCATTGTTGCCTGCCGGTGCAGACCGGTTCACGGCGCTTGCCGCACCATGTCGACATGCGGGATGCCGTCTTCGAGATACTCTTCGGAGATCGGCGCGAAGCCGAAGCCCGCATAGAACTTCTGCAGGTGGCTCTGTGCCGATATCTCGATGGCCTCACCGGGATAGGCCTTCTCGCAAGCGCTGATCGCCTCGCGCATCAGCGCTTCGCCGAGCCGTTTGCCGCGATGCGCAGGCGATACGGCGACGCGGCCGATGCGGGGCAGGTGGGTGGGCGTCGGTCGCCACAGTCGGGCACAGGCGATGAGCCCGCCGTCGTCGATGAGCCGCAGATGCAGGCAATCCGCGTCGTTGCCGTCGAGTTCGGGGTAGGCACAGGCCTGCTCGACGACGAAGATGTCGACGCGTAGCTTCAGCAGTTCGTAGAGCTGGGCGGCGGAGAGCTCGTCGAGCCTCCGCACGTCCACGTCATAGGCGCGTTGAGCGCTCAATAGACCACCACGCTGCGGATCGACTCACCCTTGTGCATCAGCTCGAAGCCCTTGTTGATGTCTTCGAGCGGCATGGTGTGGGTGATCATGGAATCGATCTCGATCTTGCCGTCCATGTACCAGTCGACGATCTTCGGCACGTCGGTGCGGCCACGCGCGCCGCCGAAGGCGGTGCCCATCCAGGTGCGGCCGGTGACGAGCTGGAACGGGCGGGTCGAGATTTCCTGGCCGGCGCCGGCGACGCCGATGACCACCGATTTGCCCCAGCCGCGATGCGAGGCTTCGAGCGCCTGGCGCATCACCCTGGTATTGCCGGTGCAGTCGAAGGTGTAGTCGGCGCCGCCGATCTGGTCGGCGCCGCGCTTGGTCATGTTGACGAGGTAGGGCACGAGGTCGTCGCCGACATCCTTTGGATTGACAAAGTGTGTCATTCCAAAGCGTTCGCCCCATTCCTTCTTGTCGTTGTTCAAGTCGACGCCGATGATCATGTCGGCGCCGGCGAGCCGCAGGCCCTGGATGACGTTGAGGCCGATGCCGCCCAGTCCGAAGACGATCGCCGTCGAGCCGAGCTCGACCTTGGCCGTGTTGATGACGGCGCCGATGCCGGTCGTCACGCCGCAGCCGATGTAGCAGATCTTGTCGAAGGGCGCGTCGGGGTTGACCTTGGCCACCGCGATTTCCGGCAGAACCGTGTAGTTCGCAAACGTCGAGCAGCCCATGTAGTGGTGGATCTTGTCCTTGCCGATCGAGAAGCGCGAGGTGCCGTCCGGCATCACGCCCTGGCCCTGGGTCGAACGGATCGCGGTGCAAAGGTTGGTCTTGCGCGACAGGCAGGAGGGGCATTCGCGGCATTCCGGCGTGTAGAGCGGAATGACGTGATCGCCCTTCTTGACGCTCGTGACGCCCGGGCCGACATCGACGACGATGCCCGCGCCCTCGTGGCCGAGGATTGCAGGGAAGAGGCCTTCCGGGTCGGCGCCGGAGAGCGTGAAGTCGTCGGTGTGGCAGATGCCGGTGGCCTTGATCTCGACCAGCACTTCGCCGGCCTTCGGCCCTTCGAGCTGGACGGTCATCACTTCGAGCGGCTTTCCGGCCTGGATTGCGACGGCGGCGCGTACGTCCATGGTATTCTACTCCCTGAGAATGTGAATCGCGCGCGACCTTGGCACGGGAGCGGCGTCCGGCTCAAGGCCGAAGAGCATCAGAAACTGCTCCGTTCGGGCTCCCGGCGCCCCCGGTGGCGTCGTGAAAGCGATCAGGCGACGAGATGGTCGTCGGTGAAGAAGGAGTCGGGGATCTGCAGCCAGCGTGTGGTGCTCCCTTGCGCGGTCGGTGATGCGCATTCGACCGTAATCTCCGCCTCCCTCAGAATGTCGAGCCATCCTGCGGCGCGGATGCCTTTCACGGCGGCATCGATGCGCAGAAGTGCCGCTCTCTCCCGTTCGTCGAGAAGAAGACGCCCGTTGTTGCAGGCGTGCCTCAGCACGCGCCGCACATAGGCAATGTCGTCCGGCGCAAGATGCGCGTGTTCCGGGGGGCGACCTTCCTGCAGGGGGCCACGGCCCTCCGCGAGCGCGATGGCGAGCTGGTCGAGGGCGAGTGCGGTCATGCTCGCCGGTGCCGGTGGCGCGAGGTCGATCAGATGGAGAAGAAGGTCGAGTTCGTGTGACGAGCGGACCACGCCGTCTTCCACGAAGACCTGCTCGAACCAGACGGCATTCATCGTGTCGAGCGATCCCGCCGGATGGCAGCGGTTCAGAATGTAGCCGGCGAGCGATTCGACGAAATAGTCGCGCCACTCGGGACATTTCTCCGGGCAGAGCGCGTCGAGCGCCAGCATGACGATCACGTCCTCGGAGGAACGGATGCCCTCCGGAAAGGTATATTTGCGCAGCAGAAGGAGGTCGTCGGCCGAAAGCCTGTTCTTCCCGGCGATGACACATGCCGGAAAAGAGAGACGAAATTCGCTCATCTTTTTTCCCGTTTCATCATGAAACTGGAGGCGAGCCTATGGGCGCCGCGTTTCCAGACGGTGAACGGACGCGGTTAAGCGACGATGAACATCATCGTTAAATTGCCGCGCTTTTCGCGCGCTTCTGCTCGCGCCAGAGGATGAACAGGCCCGAGCCGACGATGATCGCGACGCCCGCCCACTTCGAGGCGTCGGGGAATTCGCCGAAGAGCGCGTAGCCGAGCACGGTCGCGGCGATGATCTCGAAATACTGGAAGGGCGCGAGCACCGAGAGCGGTGCCATGCGGAAGGCGCGCACGATCAGAAGGTGGATGTAGCCGGAGATCGAGCCGAGCAGGACGAGCAGACCGAGGCCGAGCCAAGAGGAGGGGAGCGACGGGGAGAGATCGCTCGCGCCCGTGCCGGTGCCGGCCAGCAAGGCGGCTCCCATGACGAGCGTGCCACCGATCCCCGCCATGGTCTGCATGGTCATCGGCGAGTCGGCCTCGCCGATCGCGCGATTGAGAAACATGTAGAGCGCGAAGAGAAAGGCGCAGGCGACCGGCAGCAGCGCCGTCAGCCCGAAGATCGCGTAGCTCGGCTGGATGACGATCATCGCGCCGCCGAAGCCGACGACGATCGCAAGCCAGCGCCGCCAGCCTACCCGTTCTCTTAGAAAGAGTGCCGAAAGGGCCGTGAGGATGAACGGCTCGACGAAGTAGATCGCAAAGACGTCGGCGAGCGGCATGTACTTGACGGCGGCGAAGAACATCAGGCTCGCCGCTCCGTGCAGCGCTCCGCGCAGAAGGTTCATATAGGGGCGTTTGGCCGCAAGCGCGTCACGCCCGCGCAGGAGGAAAGGCACTGGTAGCGTGCAGGCCAGCTGGAAGAAGAAGCGGTAGAAGGTCACCTGGCCGGGCGACATGCCCTCGACGGTCGCCATGTATTTGGCGATTGCATCCATCACCGGCAGCACGAGCATGCAGGCAGCCATCAGGGCCATGCCTTCGACGGGGCTCTGTCGGCGGAGAGAGGTCGCGGCTGTCATCGACTCGTGCTCGTTGGGGGCGGGCGCCCATGAAGCACGCCGGATGCTCCGAGATCAAGCGCGCCCGGAGCCCGCTTCGTCAGGCGCCGGCGACCGCTGCCGTTCCTTCGCCCGGCAGCAAGGATGTCTCCGCGACCGTAGGGCCGAAGACCTCCTCGAAAGCGCTGCGCAGCCGGATGTCGACATCCGGCATCATCACCGGCAGGCCGAGATCGACGAGGCTCGTCACGCCATAGGCAGTGATGCCGCAGGGCACGATGCCGCCGAAATGGGAAAGGTCCGGATCGACGTTGAGCGAGAAACCGTGAAAGCTCACCCAGCGGCGCAGGCGGATGCCGAGGGCGGCAACCTTGTCCTCTGCCATCGAGCCGTCGGCAAGCCGCGGCTTCTCCGGGCGGCGGACCCACACGCCGACGCGGTCCTCGCGGCGTTCGCCGCGCACGTTCATCTGTTCCAGCGTGCGGATGATCACCTCTTCCAGCGCCGCGACATATGCGCGGACGTCCTGGCGCCGCCGCTTCAGGTCGAGCATGACGTAACCGACCCGCTGGCCGGGGCCGTGATAGGTGTATTCGCCGCCGCGGCCGGTCGCATGGACGGGGAAACGATCGGGCTCCTTGAGGTCGGCGGGGTCGGCGCTGGTCCCTGCGGTATAGAGCGGCGGGTGTTCCAGCAGCCAGACGAGTTCGTCGGCGCGGCCCTCGGTGATCGCGGCGACTTCCGCCTCCATGGTGGCGAGCGCCTCTTCATAGGAAACGAGACCGTCGGAGATTCTCCAGCGCACCGGCGGCGAGCCGGGCAGGGGAAACATTTTCGCTTCGATTTCTGTGCGTTGCATGGGTGCGCCCATCCTTTTCCCCTACTTGGCAAGAAAGCGCATCGACTTCAAGAGCCCGGAATTCCGGGCCTTCCGGAATGCCTCCACAGGGGCCCCGGAGGAATTATCAAAAAACTGTCACAGCGCCCTTGTGCACCCCGAATGCTTTTGCTACATGCAGCCCCGCCGGAGCAATTCGGCATCTACCACGAGCGGTCGTGGCGGAATTGGTAGACGCGCAGCGTTGAGGTCGCTGTGGGGCAACCCGTGGAAGTTCGAGTCTTCTCGACCGCACCAAAAACCCGGCTTCGGCCGGGTTTTTTGTTGTTTTTGCAGTGGCTTGCGCGGCAGAGCGCCCGTCCTGAAATGCAGGCTACGTCGCCCAACGGCTTTCGAGATGTGACACGGTCCGGCAAGGGCGTCTGCCCGGCCCGTCAGTCGTGTGCATGCCGGTGGTGAAGGTCCGGATAATGTGGATGCTTGTGGGTCAGCAGCTCGTGCCGGTGCCGGTGTGAATGGGGCTCGGTGGCGGGGCTGTCGTGATCGTGCTGGTGGTGCACGTCGTGAACATGGGCGTGTTCGTGTTCGAACGCTTCGTGAACATGAAGATGCTCATGGCGCTCCGTCAGGTGCAGCCAAAGTCCCACACCCATCAGCAGGCTGGCAAACGCGATCTGGAGCGTGAGTGGCTCCCGCAGGAGAATGATGCTGAGTATCGCCCCGATGAAGGGTGCCAGGGAGAAATAGGCTCCCGTCCGGGCCGTCCCGAGATGCCGTAAAGAGAGCATGAACAGAACCAGGCTGACGCCGACGCTGAGAAAGCCGAGGATTGCGCCGGCCCCGATTGCGTCCGGCGAAGGAACAGGTGTTCCCAGCCCGAGCGCGAGTATCAGGTTCGTCGCCCCGGCGGCCAGCCCCTTGATCATCGCGATCTGCACCGGGTCGGCCGAGGACAGCTTGCGCGTCAGGTTGTTATCGATGCCCCATGCGAGGCATGCAAGGGCGACGAGAAGGCTGCCGTTGTCGAGTGCGATGCCTTGTCCGTTCCAGGAGAGAAGTGCGGCACCGGCCAATATCGCGATCGCGCCGAGCAGCAAACGACGGTCGACGTTCTCGCGGAAGACGATCCAGGCGATCGCCATGGTCGCGAGGCCTTCGAGGTTGAGCAGCAACGACCCCGAGGCCGCCGTCGTCAGGGAGAGGCCGAACATCAGGAGCAGCGGGCCGAGAAGACCGCCGAAGACCACCACCGCAAACAGCCATGGAAGATCGGAGATCCGAAGCGGCGCCTCGACACCTTCGAGCCCGATCCATCGTCGCCCGAGGTGGACAAGCACGAGCCCGACTCCGGCCCCGAGATAAAGGATGCCGGCCAGCAGCCATGGATCGATGCTGTCCATCAGAAGCTTCGACAGCGGCGGCGATGCTCCGAACAGCAGGGCTGAGCCGAGTGCGAGCGGAATGCCGGGGAACTGGTGTGTGCGGTCAACGGACATGGTGGCAGGCTATCATTCTACGGCCGGCCGACCAATGGCCTGTCTCAACGAGAGTCGCTTCACACAAGGGGCGGCGGCGCGCTCAGCCCCGCATCTTCTCCCATTTCTTGGTCAGCCGGTCGCGCTTCAGCTTCGACAGCCGCTGCAGCCAGAAGATGCCGTCGAGCTGGTCGATCTCGTGCTGCATGCAGATCGCCGGGAAGCCCTCGAGTTCCTCCTCATGGGCCGTCCCATCGAGATCCTGGTAACGGAGCTTGACAGCGCGAGGGCGGGTCACCGTCTCGGTCGCGCCGGGCATCGAGACACTGCCCTCGGTATGGTTCATCAGTTCGCCGGACGAAGACAAAATCTGCGGATTGACGTAGGTGCGCCGTCCGCCGATCTCCGGCAGGTCGAGAACGACAAGCCGCACGGCCACGCCCACATGGGCTGCGGTGATCCCGACGCCGGGTGCCGCCTTCATCGTGTCGTAGAGATCGTCAGCGAGAGTGGTGAGGCCGGGGCCGAAATCGGTCACGGGCGTGCAGACGGCCTTCAGTACGGGATGTGGATAAGTGATCAGGGGCAGGACCGCCACGATAGGCCTTTCTGTGCTGCGAGTGCGTCGGAACAACAGGTTAGCAGGCCTTCTTCGCGTTTGCACACACCGCCGCGCGATATCGTCCCGCGCGGTTGACAATGCGGTTTTTACCGCCATTCTCCAAGGCTGCCGGGATACGCAGGACGAGTTGATTTCTTAGGGTGAGGGCGCAGGCATGACGGATACCGGCGACGAACTCCTTGTTCGGCCCCCGCAGGACGATGTCCCCGACGACATCTATTCCGAAGACGGCTCCGTCCGGTCCGATTTCCTTGCCCTGGTCGGCGCGGCGATCGCCGACCGCGACACGCTCTTTCTGCGCCAGCGCGTCGCGCGGCTGCACGAATCGGAACTCGGCGACCTCATCGAGGCGATCCAGCCGGAGCAGCGTCTTGCCCTCGTACGCCTCCTCGGCGACGACTTCGACCTGACGGCGCTGACCGAGGTCGACGAGGCGATCCGCCTGCAGATCGTCGACCAGATGCCGAACGAGCAGATCGCCGCGGCGATCGGCGAGCTCGATTCGGACGACGCCGTCTACATTCTCGAGGACCTCGACCACGAGGACCGCGAGGAAATCCTCGCCAAGCTGCCGTTCACCGAGCGGGTCCGCCTGCGCCGGGCACTCGACTATCCGGAAAGCTCGGCCGGCCGGCGCATGCAGACCGAGTTCGTCGCCGTGCCGCCGTTCTGGACGGTCGGCCAGACGATCGACTATATGCGCGACGAGGACGACCTGCCGGAGAGCTTTACGCAGATCTTCGTCATCGACCCGACCTTCAAGCTGCTCGGCACTGTCGACCTCGACCGAATCCTGCGCACCAAGCGTCAGACGAAGATCGAGACGATCATGCGCGAGACCAGCCACGCGATCCCGGCCGAGATGGATCAGGAAGAGGCGGCGCAGCTCTTCGAGCAATACGACCTTCTGTCGGCGGCCGTTGTCGACGAGAATGACCGGCTCGTCGGCGTGCTCACCATCGACGACGTCGTCGACGTCATCCAGGAGGAGGCGGAAGAGGACCTCCTGCGCCTCGGCGGCGTCGGTGACGAAGAGCTGTCGGACAGCGTCGTCGAGACCTCGCGCTCGCGCGTGCCGTGGCTCGCCGTCAATCTCGTCACCGCCTTCATCTCGGCCTCGGTGATCTCGCTCTTCGAGGGGACCATCGAACAGGTGGTGGCGCTGGCGATCCTGATGCCGATCGTCGCCGGCATGGGCGGCAATGCCGGCTCGCAGACGATGACCGTCACCGTGCGGGCGCTGGCGACCCGCAACCTCGACATTCACAACGCCTGGCGCGTCGCGCGGCGCGAGGCCGGCGTCGGCCTCATCAACGGCGCGCTTTTCGGCACGCTCGTCGGTGTCGTCGCCGCCATCTGGTTCCAGGACGTTTCGATCGGCGGCATCATCACGACCGCCATGCTGATCAACATGTTCGCAGCCGCGATGGCCGGCATCACCATCCCGCTCCTGCTTCACCGATCCGGGACCGACCCCGCGGTCTCCTCCGCGGTCTTCGTCACCGCAATCACCGACACGACGGGTTTCCTCAGCTTTCTCGGGCTTGCGACCTGGTGGTTCATGTCGGGCTGAATGGAAAAATTGACTTGTACGTAAAAGTCAATAAGATACCTGTTCCAGATGAATCGGAACAGGCAGTGAAAAAGTATTACAGCATAACGGAACTGACGCGTGAATTCGGCGTTTCGACCCGGACCCTGAGGTTCTACGAAGACGAAGGCTTGCTTCATCCCGAGCGCCGTGGCCGAACGCGTCTCTATCGTGCTGCCGACCGCCGTCTGCTGCAAGAGATTCTCCGCGGCCGGCGTATTGGATTCACCGTAGCCGAGATCCGTGAAATCGTCCAGGTTTACAAGGAACCGCCGGGCGAGATCGGGCAGCTCAAGATGATGATGAAGAAGATCGACGAGAAGCGCGAAGAGTTGCGCCAGAAGCGCAAGGACATCGACGAGACGCTCGCCGAACTCGACAATGCCGAGGAGGCCTGCCTCACGCGCCTCGTCGAGATCGGTGTCGGGACCTGATCTTTCTCAGATCCAGCGGCGGGTGTGCTGGCAGTATCGCTCGAATTCGATGCCGAAGCGCGCGAGCAGATGCATTTCCTCGCAGCGGATCGCGACCAGTGTCGTGACCACGGCGGCGATGACGGCGGCGACGAGAAACCAGCTGTTGCCGGTCAGCAGCCCGAAGGCGATCGTCATCAGCGTGTAGCCGAGATAGATCGGATTGCGGGTGAAGCGGAACGGGCCGTTCGTCACCAGGCGCTGTGCGCAACGGTTCGGGAGCACCGCCGTGTGGCATTCGAGCAGCGTCTTCACCGCCCAGATGTCGAGGGTGAGCGCGATGAGCGCGAGCAGTCCTCCGAGCGTCCAGAGAAGATAGCCCTCACGCGGCAGCGGCGGCAGAAGGCCGACGTAGCGGTTGAGGAGGAGCGCCGCGACGATCGCGACGCCGTAGAGCAGGGGTGGCCAAGGATATTTCAGTGGTTTCAGGCGGTAGGCGTTCATGATCATGTCCTGTCATTGGCTGACTGCGGTACACTCACGGGCTAACTGCAACACACGTTCATCCTGATCCGGCTGGATTGCGCCAGACTGGAGAGGTTCGAAGAGAGACTGTTGCATCAGCTTGTCCAGGGTGCATGCGCAGAAGCGGCTGCAGAGTTCCGCCTGGCTGCCTTCGGCCCGGCAGCTCGTTTCGCAACTCCGCAGATAGGACTGCATAGGATCAGGTTTCTGCGGCGGAACGATGATCGAGATCAAGTAGACGGTCGCGATCAACAGGGGCTGATGCAAGAGGTAGACGATGAGGCTGTGGCGGCCGCCGAAGCGCAGCACCGCCGGGCCTTGCGGCAGGCCGGCGAGCGTGTCGAGCGAGCCCGCGGCGCGCGCGAAGCGGGTCGCGGCGATCCCCAGCAGGAAGGCGCCGATCCAGGGAAGCAGCGGCACGTAGTCGTTCGAGCGCGGCAGATGCTCGGAAAGACCGATCCACAGCAGATAGGGCGCGTCGAACGCCTCCGAGCGGAGATAGGCCGGCGCGGCGAGGGCGGCGA
This sequence comes from Ciceribacter sp. RN22, assembly GCF_024054295.1. NCBI lineage: Bacteria > Pseudomonadati > Pseudomonadota > Alphaproteobacteria > Hyphomicrobiales > Rhizobiaceae > Ciceribacter > Ciceribacter sp. RN22. The sequence goes on along the minus strand of NZ_JAMXLD010000001.1, from coordinate 1,951,569 downwards.
GCGCGGCAAGAACCGTTAGCGCCGGCGGCAGCCGGAGGAACAGCAGCCCGATCACGCTCGCAGCGGCAATGTGGTGCAGGATGCCGAAGAAGATCACGCCGTCCGGCATGGCGACCGCCGTCGCGATGGTGATGGCGATTGCCGCTCCGGCCACCATCGCAAGCCGCTTCACGAACGATTGCGGCTTCAGCGTCGGGTAATGGGCGAGCACCAGGCTTACGCCCGCCATGAAGATGAAGCTCGAGGCGATGGCGCGGGCATAGAGTTTCCACAAGCCCTGGGTCGCCGTGCCGGGTTCGATATAGCCGAAGAATTCCAGATCCCAGGTGAAGTGGTAGGATGCCATCGCGACGAGCGCGATCCCCCTCGCGGTATCGAGCAGGCCGATCCGCCTCGAGGTTGCAGGGGGATTTTCAGTGTCTGGGACTGCGGCCACGATCGATCCTTCGCATGCGAGAATTCTACCCCGCGCACCCGCGCGGAGGGCTCATGCCACAGCGTCCAATCTGGTCGTTTTCAAGGCGCCGTGTCGGTCATCAACGCAAGACGCGCATCGGAGAAAAACTGTCGGCGTACCAGTACGAAGAAGATGATAATCGATGTTCCCACGAAGACGTAAGGGCTGACGAACCACCCTAGGTAGCCTATCGACAGGAAAATCGCGCGGAGGCCGGCATTGAACTGCTTGGCGGCGATGATGTTCATGCGGATGACCCGTTCGGCGATGCGTTGCGTCTCCTGCGGGTTCTTCTTCGCGTTTTCGGTCATCGGCAGCGTGCCGAAGAGAATCGTGCAGTAGTTGAACAGCCGGTAGGACCAGCCGAATTTGAAGAAGGCGTAGCCGAAGATGGCGGTGAGCCCAATCACCTTGAACTCGAAACCCGAGCGGCCGCTATAGGTGATGAAGGGCAGGTCGCGGAACACGGTGTCGACCTGTTCGGTGGCGCCGAGAAGAGCGAAGCAGCCGCCGATCGCGAAGATCGAGGTCGAGGCGAAGAAGGCCGTGCCGTTCTGCAAGCCCGCGAGGATCTGCGTGTCGATCATCTTCAGGTCGCGGGTGAGCGAATTGTGGATCCATTCCCGCCGCCGCTCGGCCATCGCCTGGGTCAGGCTCGGGCGGCTGAGGATCTTTGCGCCACCGGTCAGCCAGGAGAAGACGATCCAGAGCACCAGGAATAGTGCGAGGGCGAAAAGGTCGATGAATGTCATGGCGATTCCCGTGGTTGCTCGCGGGAAGATTATGCCGCCGGCCGTGCACCGGACAAGTATCCACAGTTTTGTAAGACTTTGGCTGAAATTACGGCGCGGTCCATCTCTTTAAGTATTATCTAAAAACCGATCTAACCGTTTGAAATTGCATAAATCCATGCATTCTGCGAATGGCTCCCCTGCGGAAGGGGCCACTGTTTTGCCATTTTTGCAGTTGCGATGGCCCATGAAGTCGAATAGACCGGGGCCCGAAAAGCGGTCGGGGGACGGCTTTTCGCCATAGGCGAACAATCGGAGTGATAATGGAAGATAGCATCCAGAAGTCTTGCTGGGGCGTTACCCTGCGGGCGTTGACGGGATTTGCAGGCGTTTTGTTCCTGGCCTATCTTTTCGGAACCATCTGAACTCGTTTTTGACGAGAATTCCGCAGCGCGGTCCGCAAGGGCCGCGCTGTCGTCGTTTATGGCGTCCCTTGCGATGTCGCGCCGACTCAAGCGGATGTCGGTTGCCCGCCGCGTCGGCTTCTGATCATAGTCTAGCCTTTCGATTCAGGTTTTCCGGTGTTCTGAGGCGCGGCCATACATGTTTCTTTCTGTTTTCGACGTATTCAAGATCGGGATCGGCCCGTCGAGCTCCCACACGATGGGGCCGATGACGGCCGCCAAGCGCTTTCTCGATCTCATTCTGTCGGACGACTGGCCGCGGCCGAGCGGTGCTGCGGTGGCGGCGCTAAAGGTGAGCCTGCACGGATCGCTCGCCTATACCGGCATCGGTCACGGCACCGGCCGCGCGGTCATCATCGGCCTGACGGGCGAGGAGCCGGACCACGTCGACCCGGACCGGATGGACGATATCATCGCCGCAGTCGAGCGGGAGGGGCAGGTGACGCCGCCCGGTCATCCCGCATATCGCTTCGTACCGAAGGACGATCTCGTCTACGACAAGAAAGTGCCGCTGCCGGGCCATGCCAACGGCATGCGCTTTACCGCCCTCGACCGTGACGGTCGTGTGCTGCTCACCATCGTCTACTATTCGATCGGCGGCGGCTTCGTCGTCACCGACACCGAGCTTGCGGCCATGCAGAAGCAGAAGAAGCAGGCCGCCACCCAGAAGGTGCCCTATCCTTTCGCAACGGCCAAGGAAATGCTCGGGATGGCGCGGCGCTCCGGCCTCACCATTGCCCAGATGAAGCGCGCGAACGAGGAGGCGGTGATGGACCGCGCTGCGCTCGACGCGGGCCTCGACCGGATCTGGGAGGCGATGAGCGGCTGCATCGATCGCGGTCTCAAACAGGAGGGCCGCTTGCCGGGCGGGCTCAACGTCAAGCGCCGGGCGCGGGCGATCCACGACAAGCTCGAGGAGGAGTGGCGTTCGAACCGTCAGAACCCGCTGCTCGCCAACGATTGGCTCTCCGTCTATGCGATGGCCGTCAACGAGGAGAATGCCGCCGGCGGCCGGGTGGTGACGGCACCGACCAACGGGGCGGCCGGCGTGGTGCCGGCGACGATCCGCTACTACCTGCATTTCCATCCGGATGCCGATCAGGAAGGCATCCGCGACTATCTGCTGACGGCGGCCGCGATCGGCGGCATCATCAAGCACAATGCCTCGATCTCCGGCGCCGAAGTCGGCTGCCAGGGTGAGGTGGGCTCGGCCTCGGCCATGGCGGCGGCAGGTATGGCGGCCGTCATGGGCGGTTCGCCCGAGCAGATCGAGAACGCCGCCGAGATCGCGCTGGAACACCATCTCGGGATGACCTGCGACCCCGTGGCCGGCCTCGTGCAGGTGCCCTGCATCGAGCGCAACGCACTCGGTGCGGTCAAGGCGGTGACGGCGGCCTCGCTCGCCTTGAAGGGCACGGGCGAGCACTTCGTGCCGCTCGATGCCTGCGTCGAGACCATGCGCCAGACCGGCCACGACATGAGCGAGAAATACAAGGAAACCTCGCTCGGCGGGCTTGCGGTCAACGTCGTCGAGTGCTGATGCGCCTGTGCGTCCGGCGGGGCTTGACCGCCTCGCCCAAAGGCGTATCACCGTCGCCATGACACTGCATCTGATCAAGCTCTGCGTCGGCGCGGAGTCGCTCGAGGATCTCAGGCAATGGGTCGCCGAGCGCTCGCTGACGGCGATTGCCGCGGGCCTCGAACCGCATAGCTCCCACGTCACCCGCATGGTGCCCAAGCGCACCGAGGCGTTGCTGGACGGCGGCTCCCTCTACTGGATCATCAAGGGGCAGGTCGCCGCGCGCCAGCGGCTTCTCGACATCAAGACCTTCACCGGCGGCGACGGCATCAGCCGCTGCGAGCTGATCCTCGGACCGGAGGTCATCGAGGTGGCACCGGCACCGCGCCGGCCCTTCCAGGGCTGGCGCTATCTCGAACCCGATGCCGCACCACGCGATCTCAACGCTTCGGGCGCCGATATCGAGGACATGCCGGAAGACCTGCGCCGCGAACTCGCGGAACTCGGCCTGCTGTAGCAACGCCCCGGAACCGCCCGCTTTAACGGAAGCGAAACGTCCTTCCGCAATTCTGTGCTGAACATCGGACCTGTCTAGAGCAAACGACGATTGGCGGCGGGAAGAAGTATGGAGAGGCATGTGGCGGTGCCGACGGTTGGGCGTGACGCGGCCGGGTTCGAACGCCTTGTCGTCGAGATCGCCGGCAGTGTGCAGCGTCGCGAGGTTTCGGCCGATGCAGTGCTCGTCGATGTCTTCAACATCAACCGCGCGCTGAAATTCGTCGAGGCCGTCTGGCAGGCGGGCGGCATCGAGCTCGACGTCAACAGCTTCTATTTGTGGCCGACACTTCGCGATCTCGCGCGCGCCATGGCCGACGGCTCCTTCCGGAACGTCCCGAAACTGATCCGGATCCGCAAGGGCACCTCGCCGGATACGCTCATCGTCTTTGCCGGTGGCGCGAGCTGCTTTCTCGAAATGAAGGATTTCGTCAACGCGCTCGCCTTCGACGGCACTGTCTACGGCATGGCGCTCACGCCGTTCGGCCGTCCCGCCGCGAGCCCGGCCGTCATCGCCGACGAGGTGGCCGCCTGTCTCGCCGAACTGGAGGTATCGGACATCGTGCCGCCCTACCGCTTCGTCGGCTATTCCTTCGGTGGCCTCGTCGCGCTCGAGCTTTCCCGCGTGCTCGCGGCCCGTGGCGCCCGGATCGATTTCCTCGCCCTTGTCGATAGTCCGCAGAGCGAGCATGCATGGCCGCTTCGCACCTGGCTCGCCTTCGCCGCCGGGCGCCTGCTTTCCAGGGGTGGAGGGATACCGGCTGCGGGCGCCGAGGAGGCTTCCGGTGAGCCTTCCAAGGTGCTGCGGGGCGGCAGGCTCGCAAAGTACCGCCGGACGCTCCGGCGTCTCGCTTTCCGTTTCCTGAGCCCCAAGGCGGAAATCTACCCGACCTTCGTGCCGCAATGGCTGGGCGGCTATCCGCCCGCCTACGATCGCGCGGCCCGGCAGCTCCTCCGGATGAAGGGGCTCTACCGCCCCTCGCGCTACGAGGGACCTTTGGTCTTCTACCGGACGGAGGGCGGCTCGCCGGTCGATTGCGATCCGAAGCTCATCTGGGAGGCCTACCTGCCCGCGGCGGAATGGGTCGATGTCTCCGGCAACCATCAGACGATCATGGTCGGGCGGCATGCCCGGGCGCTCGCCGCCGACGTCAGCAGGCGGCTCGCTGCGGCAGCGACGGCATAGGCGAAGGGCCGTCGCGAGGGTACTCCGATCTGGCTCGCGCATCGATTGGCGGTCGGGCGATCCCCGCGTCGCTTGGCCGTGGCAAGGCCCGATGTGAGATGTTCGCCTCAGCTTTCGAGCTGATCTTCGCAGGGGAGCCGGACCTCTGCCGACAGGATGGACCGACCCGCCTCTCTCAACGAAAGAGGCAAGGTCGATCGCGTTCAGGCCGAACTGCCGGCTCTTTGCGGCCGGTAACGCTCGTGGCGCAGCACCAGGATCGAGCGCAGGAGTTCGGACTGCACCACCGCGCCGATTTCCGCTGCCGGATCGGCGTCGAGCATCTCGTCGTGGCCGCAATCGAGCGTCCTCAGATAGATGCGACCGCCGATATGCGGCAGCCAGGACTGCGGCTCATACTCGATGACGGCGCGTGTCGCAGGTGCCGCCATGACTCGACCGGCCCGAAAGAAATGCAGGTCGACATCGACATGGCCGGGTACGAAACGGCCGGCCAGCTCTAAATTGCGCAGGATCGTCTGCCGGGCACGCTCGACCAGCTTCGGATCGTCGAGGCCGGTGTGGTTGAGGACGTCGGCGTTCCGCCGATAGAAGCGTTCGACCACATGATCTCCCAGCGCCTCCAGCGTATCGATGCCCTTCGCGGCCTCGTCGCTGCTTCCGAGAAAGCCGAGTGCTGCATGCACGAGCGTTGTCTCGTCCTGCAACAGGCTGTCCGGGCGGAACTTGTAGCTGTCGAGCATGCCGAGGAAGGCGACGGTTTCGTTGTTGTCGAGCAGCCGGCGGGCCATCTCGTGGGCGATCAGACCGCCGAGCGACCAGCCCAGCAGATGGTAGGGACCATGGGGCTGCCTGGAGCGGATGCGCTCCAGATAGCGCTCTGCCATGGCTTCGATGCTCTCGGGCGTCCGGGCGGGATCGAGCAGGCCGTCGGATTGCAGGGCATAGATCGGCACGTCCTCGCCGACATGCTGGCCGAGCGAGAAGAAGCTCCAGCCCAGACCCAGGATCGGATGGATGCAGAACAGCGGTTCCCGGTTGCCGGTTGCCTTTATCGGCAGCATGGGCGCCATCAGCGAGGAGGCCTCGTTTGCCACCTCCAGCCGTTCGGCAAGTGCTGCGATGGTCGGGGTCTCGAACATGACGCCGAGCGGGATCTCGCCCTGGACCCTGCTGCGCAGAGCCGAGACCATGCCGGCCGCGGCGAGTGAATCACCGCCGAGTGCGAAGAAATCGTCGTGGATGCCGACGTTCTTTAGTCCCAGAACCTCGCACCACAGGGCGGCGAGGGCGCGCTCCGTCTCGTTGCGCGGCGCGACCGTTTCCTCGCCCTCGCGGACCTGCGGCGCGGGCAGGGCCTTGCGGTCGATCTTGCCATTGCCGTTCAGGGGAAGCTCGGCCACTCGGACGTAATGGGCCGGGATCATGTGGCTCGGCAGATGCTGGGCGAGGTGCTGCGACAGGATGCGCGGATCGAGATCCTGTCCTGCCTCGGCCGGCACCACATAGGCGACAAGGCGCTTGTTGCGGCCGGGATCCTCGCGCAGCATCACCACGGCTTGGCGGATTCCCGGATGGTTCATCAGGGTTTGCTCTATCTCGCCCGGTTCGATGCGGAACCCGCGGATCTTGATCTGGAAGTCGTTGCGTCCGAGATATTCGAGCACCCCATCCGCCCGCCACCGTGCCAGATCACCGGTGCGGTAGAGCTTGCCGCCGTTTGCGGTGAAGCGATCGGGGACGAAGCGCTCTTCGGTGAGTTCGGGCCTGTCGAGATAGCCGCGGGCGACGCCCATGCCGCCGATCAGCAGTTCACCGACGAAGCCGGGCGGCACCGGCTGGCCATGGCGGTCGACCACATAGACTTGGGTGTTCCAGATCGGCCGGCCGATCGGGACGGTGGAGAGATCGCCGTCCTTCAGCGACATCGCGGTCGACCAGACGGTCGATTCCGTCGGCCCGTAGAGATTGATCACCGGTGCGCGCAGCGCCGCCATCTTGTGGGCGAGATCCGGTGAAAGGGCCTCGCCGCCGACGAGTGCGAGCACGTTGCGCAGTTCCGTTCCGCCGTCATTGACGAGGGCGCGCCAGAGCGACGGCGTCGCCTGCAGGATCGAGATCCGTTGCTCGGCGATCAGGCGCCGCAGCGCCGCCGGTTGCCGCACCGTGTCGCGCGGGGCGACAACCGTGGTCGCGCCGCAGATGAGCGGGAGGAAAAGCTCCAGGGCGGCGATGTCGAAGGCGATGGTGGTGACGGCGAGCAGGCGATCCGATGCCTTGATTTCGATGAGTTCACGCATCGACATCAGGAAATTGGTGAGCGACTGGTGAGTGATCTGTACCCCCTTCGGCCGCCCGGTCGAACCGGAGGTGAAGATCACATAGGCGAGATTCTGAGATGATGGCCCCTCGGTCAGAAGCTCTTTCGGCAGATCGCCGTCGCCTTCCGCGATCGGGCGATCCAGAAGGATCTGCCGCGTCGTGCCGAGATCTGTCTCACTGGCAAGTGTCGAGGTGGTGACGATGGCGACCGGTTTTGCCTCGTCCAGAATGACGGACAGTCGGTTGCTGTGGTCGGAAGGATCGAGAGGCAGATAGCTCGCACCGATCTTGAGGATGGCGAGCAGGACCACGACCATTGCCTCGGAGCGAGGCACCGCGACGGCGACGAGATCGCCGCGCACAACTCCTTTGGACGAGAGATGCCTCGCCCAGGCATCGGAGGCGACGTCGAGCGCCCGATAGCTCAATTGGCGATCGCCGAAGACGACGGCCGGGGATTGCGGCGTGCGCTCGACCTGATGGCGGAACAGGACCGGCAGGCAAAGCGGATCGATGGGCCTGCCGGTGGCATTCCATTCCAGCAGCACACGCTCCCGCTCCTGCGGCAGGAGCAGAGAGCGGGATGCGATCGGCCGCTCCGGTTCGGCAAGGATGGCTTCGATCATCTGGACGAAGCGCTTCTGATGGTCGACCAGCTCGGACAGGGTGTAAAGCGCCGGATTGGCATCGAAATCAACGATCATCGACCGGCCGTCACCGCGATCATAGGCAAAGATCGTCAGGTCGGCCGTCGTGCCGTTCGACAGGTTCCGTGCCGTCACCGGCAGCCCGTTGAAGTCGAAACTGTAGTCAAACGGTTCAATGTTGACCCCGAGCGTGGCGATCTGCTCGTCGCGGTGGGAAAGGCCGAGATCGCGCCGCATGTCCTCGTAGCGGTAACGCTGGTAGCGAAGCGCCCGCGCCATCTGCTGGCTCGTCTGGCGGATGACGTCGGCCAGCCTGACGTCGGGCCCGAATCTGAAACGAAGCGGCACCGCATTGGCAAGCATGCCCGGCATGCGCCTGAGGTCGGCGCTGATCCTGGCCGTCACCATGGTCAGGATCGTCAGTTCGTCGACGTCGGCCGCCTTGGCATAATAGGTGGCGACGAGTGCGATCAGCGTTTGCGGCAGGCTGCCGCCCGCCGCCCGACCGAGGGCTGCAACGCGGCGGATCATTTCGCGGTCGAGTTCGACGCTGTGGCGCAGGGTGCCGCCGGACGGATCGATCTTGCGCCGCGCAAGTGTCACTGGTTGCGGCAGCGATTTCAGCTGGTCGAGCCAGTATCTGCGGTCTCGTCCGAAATGCACGGAACCGCGATAGTCGCGCTCGATCGCGAGCAGTTCGTCGGGAGAGCCGAAGTCGCAGGGCGACGGCGAGCGTCCATTCTGCAAAGCCTCATAGAGCTCGCTCACCCGGCGGGCGATGAGCCCTCCGGAAAAGCCGTCGATCAGCGCGTGGTGGGCGCTGTGGTACCAGATCCAGTGGACGTCGCTGACTTTCAGCAGCGCGCTGGCCCAAAGCCAGTCCTCGGCGACGTCGATCGGCTTGCGATGCTCGGCGTTCATCCAGCCATACGCCGCCGAGAGTGGTTCGCTCTCGTCGCTGAAATCGAGGAGCGGAATGTCGCCGTCATAGGCGCCGAGAATGACCTGATGGGGCCGGCCCTCGATGCCACGAATCCGCGACCGGGTGGCTTCCAGTTCCTCAGTCAGGATACGAAGGGCAGCGATGAAATGTCGTGAATCAAGCCTTCCGTGAATTTCGATCGCCTCGGCGATCACGAAACTCCAATCAGAGGGAGATATCTTCTCTTTCATCCACATTCCCGCCTGAGGAGAGGATGCAGGAATTGTCTTTTCTGTTCGCGCGAAACTGTAATTCATCCATCGCTTCCCGTGTCTGGACGAGTAATAGAACAAAATATTAACCCAGTTAAGCCTGTATATATCTACCGACCTACCTGATTTAATATTCAAATTGTACGGGACCCTTCAATTCCTGTGGCGAAATCGCATTTAACCAGAGGAATTTTGTAGGTTTTTATCCTTGTAAATAGAAGCTATCATACTTTTTTTGGGCAATGCAACATAGGGGAAGCCCGTCGAGACGCGATCGTTCGGCCACGAACAGCCGCGACGCCCCGTCGACCGGATATGATGAATGATTGCATGGTGTTGAAACTGCAATGAAAGCGTGTTTCTGGCGACGCGAGGCCGGTGCACAGGATCCAACTAATTCGGGGAGGTAAAAAAAATTCCGCGAAAGTGCTTTGGGTGGCGCCGTCCGGCATAACCCGCACTCGCGCCATTTGGCCGACGCGCCCGTCTTTCCTTGTGCGCGGTGATCGTTTCCGTAAGCGGTTCCATAGTTGGTCCACCGCTGTTACATTTGGCCCATGGGACCAATCCGGTGCGAAAACGGGCGAATTTGGTCGAGAACAAGCTTGAACAAGACGGGAAAGAAAGCGTTGCAGGAGCCTGTGAGACAAGAAAAAGCGAGATATTTCAAGGCTCCCGTCTTTGCCGTCGCGCCGATGATCGACTGGACGGACACCCATTGCCGCGTCTTCCACCGGCAGCTCACCCGCCGCGCGCTGCTCTATACCGAGATGATCGTGGCGGACGCGGTGATCCACGGCGATCGCGACCGGCTGCTTGGATACGAGCCCTTGGAACATCCGCTCGCCCTGCAGCTCGGCGGATCGGACCCGGGCAAGCTCGCCGAGGCGGTGAAGATCGCCGCCGATTACGGCTATGACGAGATCAACCTCAATGTCGGCTGCCCGTCCGACCGGGTACAGTCCGGCACCTTCGGCGCCTGCCTGATGCGCACGCCGGAGACGGTGGAGCGCTGCGTCGCGGCGATGAAGGCGGCGTCTCCCGTGCCGGTGACGGTCAAGTGCCGGATCGGCGTCGACGACCAGGACCCGCATGCGGTGCTGCCGGATTTCGTCGCGCGGATGGCGGCGGCGGGTGCCGACGGCCTCTGGATCCACGCCCGCAAGGCCTGGCTGCAGGGGCTTTCGCCGAAGGAGAACCGCGACATCCCGCCGCTCGACTACGACCTGGTGCACCAGGTGAAGCGGGAGAACCCGGACCTCTTCCTCGGCATCAACGGCGGTATCCAGACGATCGAGGCGGCCGTCACGCATCTTGAGGTAATGGACGGGGTGATGCTCGGGCGCGCGGCCTACAACAATGCCACGCTGCTGACCGGGGTCGATGCGGCGATCTATGGCGAGCCGGATCGGCAGCCGGACTGGGATGCGGTGCGCGACGCGATGATGGAGCATGCCGCACGCCATATCGTTTCCGGCGGACGGCTGATCCATGTCACCCGCCACATGGTCGGGCTGTTCCAGGGTTTTGCCGGGGCCAGGCGCTACCGGCAGATTCTCTCCGCCGACGGGGCGCGGCCTGGGGCGGGGCCGGAGGTGATCGCCGCCGCCTTCGCTGCCGTCGATACCGAAGCCGGGCCGAAGCGGGCGGCCGGCTGAGGCCGATGAGGGCGGAATCCTCGTCCTGAAACGGAAAACGGCGCCCCGGATGGAGCGCCGTGTCCGCCGGCCACGAGGGCCGGACATCATGCAAAAAGCGGTTCGCCGCGACGGATCAGGCGAGCTGGATGTTGACCGCCTTCGGGCCCTTGCCCATGCGGTCCGGCTCCGTGTCGAAGGTCACCTGCTGGCCATCCTGCAGACCCTGCATGCCCGAAGCGTGCAGCGCGGTGATGTGGACGAAGACGTCCTTGCTGCCGCCGTCCGGCGTGATGAAGCCGAAACCCTTGTCCTGGTTGAAGAATTTTACGGTGCCCTTGGTGGCCATGGGATAGTTCCTTTTCGGTGGTGTTTCCCGTCTCCGGCGCCGGAGACGGGGCATTTCGGTCCCCCGGTCAGGAGGGACCCGTCGAGAGGCGCGATATCGGGAATGAACGTCTTTCGGCGGGAGTAGGCCCCCAGGGAAGCAACCACGCAGGCGATCCAAAACGAACGGTTCAGTCTCCGGGATCTGTAGCCCGAGCGGCGCAACCGTACATGGGACGCCGCCAAAGGCAAGTAAGAAAAATCTAAAACGGCATAAACTGATTTGCAAGCCCCTGAATCCCTTTGGAATTCGGGGGCGGTGGTTACTTTTTTCTGCCCGCCTGCGGTCATCCGGCACCAAACCGGCACCGATCCGGCCGGTGCGGCCTTCGCGAATCTTCCGGCGTGCTTGATGCCGCCCCAATCCGGGTTTAGGAAAGCGGAGACGAGAGAACCATTTTGCCACGAAGACAGGTGCCGCCTTTGATCGACCCTTATGCGACGCTCGGACTGGACCGCGACGCCGACGCGGCCGCCATCAAGAGGGCCTATCGCCGGCTCGCCAAGACAGCCCATCCGGACGGCGGCGGCGACATTTCCGCCTTCGAGACGGTGACCGCGGCTTACGACCTCCTGCGCGACCCGGTGCGTCGCAAGGTCTACGACGACACCGGCTACGACCCGCAGATGGCCGACCCCCGCGACCTCAAGGGCCTGATGGTGCTGGAAACGCTGGTCAACGACATCATCCTCGACGAGCGTGAGCCCGGCAGCTTCGACCCGGTCGCCGCACTTCGCCGCAAGCTCACCGACGACATCCTGAAGAACCGCTTCCACATCCTCGAACTCGAACGCCACCGCAACCGCGTGCGCCAGCACATGGACCGGCTCGCCCGCCGCCCCGGCGCCGACGTGCTCGGCTCGATGCTGCGCGCCCGCAGCCAGTCGATCGCCGAGGCGATCCGCACCGCCGAGGGGCAGATCGAGGCAATCGAGCAGGCCTATGCGATGATCGAGGGCTATGCCTACGAGCTGGAGCCGGTCGTGCCCGCCGCGCCGCACCCGCCGGCGGAGCCGGAGATCGCGGCGGCCGACGAGGGTATCGACGAGGAGATCGAGACGGCCGACGACATCGCCGCCGCCGCGCCGGCGGAGATCCTCGAAGCGGCGGGCATGGCCGGACCGGCCGAAGCACCGCGCGCCGCCGAATAGGCCCATCCGCGTCGAACCCTGCGCCATGGCGGTCAGCCCGCGCCGTCCTGCGGTGGGGCCTTGAAGAGCCACGGACGGTATCGGCGCTGCTCGGGATCGCCGGCGATCCAGGCGAGAATCCGTGCGCCGTAGAGGGGATGATCGAAGCCGAAGGCCGTCTCGAGCAGATAGGCGGCGCGGCGGCGCTCGTCGATCTCCGCCTCGTGTCCGTTTTCGGGCTCCGGCCAGGGATCGGGCGCCCGGCCGAGCCGGGCGAATTTTGCGGCGAAATCCTCGATGAACCGGGCGCGGGCCTCCTCGGTGATGTGGCCGGTGCAGCGCGGCCATGGCGGCGGCGCGAGCGGCCCCGTGCAGCGGCCCTGACGGCGGCAGCGGCGGGTCCGGCAGGTCTTGGTGAGACCCATCATCGCGACGGCGGTGCGCAGCAGCAACTCCATCGGCGGCTCGGGGAGGGGCAACGGTACGTCCGTCCGGTCCTCCGGGGTGGAGCCGTCGCTGCCGGGATTCTTCGGGGCAGGGGTGTCGCGGTCGGTCATGGCGTCTCCTCTCTTCGTGTCCTGTCTTCAATCTCGTCTCATCGGGCCGGCGCGGACTTCGCCCGTCCGGCGGGAGGCGCGCGGGAAAAATGCAATAGCTTCGCCGCCGGTCGGGATGTCTCCCTCCGGGTCGGTCACTTCAGTCTCGGACGCGGCGCCGCAGGGGGCCTGTCAGAGTATGAGTAAGTGGCTCCTTGCGGCGCCCCGTTCGGCGTTCTGTCCCGCTGCATGCGTCTCTCTGGCAAGGCGGCGCCTTTGCCGGAACCCGAAGGTTCGGCATCGGCCGGCGCGGATCGGCATCAAGCGCGCATCCGTCCGGTGACGGACCTTCGCTGACGCCTGGCCGGAGGCCCGGGAAGATCCCGCCGGATGGTACCGTCCGGCCTGACCCTCGCCGGCAGATGGAGGAGCGGCATTTCCGCCGGCCCGTTCCACCCCGCCGTCTTTTTCGCCGGGGGGCTTTTTCAAGCTCCCAGGGCGCCTGTCTGTGTGTCTCCAAGGCACGCCCGCGTTAGCGGCGGTGACGGCGAACCGGTCCGGACCGTTTCGCCTTCCGCCTCCCGCGGAGGGAGACCGTTGCAGCGGCCGGGGTCTTCGACCTGCGACAGTCATCCACCCCGGCGCCGGTTCCGCCTCGCCGGACTTCGCATGGCCCGGTGTATCCGATGGCGGAACGGGGTTGATTCTACGACAGGCCGGAAGGGGGTGAATGAAAACGGGGTGCGGGGATTGATTTTGTTGGGGAATTTTTGCGGTGAGTCGAAGGTGGGGGCGGTGTCTCCCCCCTGCGGGGGAGAAAGCGAAATCTGAGGTTTAGGCGGCTTGCGCTGACCTCAAGCCCTCGAATTTTTGTCCTCCCCCGCAAGGGGGGAGGTGGGCAAGTGCGGCCTTTGCCAATAGGATTCCGGTATCGCCATTGGGAAACGCCGTGGTACGAACCCGAGTGCCTTGGCTATCTGGGAGAAGCGATTCTCTCCACATCCTAGGATCCGATAAGATCAGCTTGCGCTTTCCTCTTAGCTGCCCGCCGATCGGCGGATGCCTTTGTCTTCGCACGCCGGATCGCAGCCGCCTTCGCGAGGTCCAATTCGCGTTGATCTGTATAGAGGAGTGTTCCAACGTCCATGACGAAACTGCGCGGGATCTTTGGGTTGTTGATGTCCTTTTCTGACGTGAGCCATTTCTCCTCCCACGACGAAAAGTAAGTCTCGAGTTGGGCAGGCTCCAACGAGTACGCCCTCCGCATTGGCCTGCTGCCGGTTTCATGGACACCGAGTTAAGGTGTTTCCAATGAAACTGGAGCGAAGGAATGCAACGAAGGAAGTTCAGCCGCGAATATAAGGCTTATATTCGCGGCTGAACTTCCTTCGTTGCATTCCTTCGCTCCAGTTTCATTGGAAACACCTTAACTCGGTGTCCATGAAACCGGCAGCAGGCCAACTCCATGAATCCGGGGAAAGTAAGCGCGCAGGATGCATATCTCTCTGCGGAGACAGGATGATGCGAACTCTGCTCTACGAGGCAGCTCACATTATGCTGGTGCGCGTGGCAAAATGGTCGTGGCTAAAGAGTTGGGCAATGAATATTGCCAAGCGGCGTGGGCTGCGCAAGGCGACAGTTGCCCTTGCCCGTCGCTTGGCGGTGGTCATGCATCGCATGTGGCTGGACAGCACTGAATTTCGTTGGGCAAGGGCGTCCGCACCGATCTCTGGTTGAAAAGGCCCTGGAAAGAAGAAACGAAGTTTTGCCTGCCGGCGAAAGTGTGTCCTTCGCGGGACGAAGGATAAGGTGAGTTCGTGATCATGGGTGTACCGGTCATGCTTTGGCTGATAAGGACGCGAATCAGATTGTGCCACCTCATCCTCTGATCCCATCAAGGGAGGGCAAGAATGCCGATCCCGGAGAGAAGCACGGCCTCGCGAAAGACACTACTAGCGGCAGAGTAAAAAGAAAGAAGGCACTTGACCTAAAACCGCCGAATAGAGAAACCATGATCTGAGCTCCATACAGCTTGGTTGTGGCCAGGCTGGGCGCGGTGCGCGAACACCGTGTTCAGCCGCGTTGCGGACCAATGATCCAAGGACACAATTGATCCTTTTGGATCATAGCGGAATGATCTAAAGGGATCAATAGACTTTGGTAACAGCAGGACAGATGCGGGCAGCTCGCGCATTGATTGGATTATCACAGGCAGAGCTTGCTGGCCGGGCCGGAGTATCCGTGCCGACGATTAAGCGTTGCGAAAGTGAGGGGGAGAACATACCCGTCGTGTCTTCCGAAACTCAGCGGAAGATTCGTACCGTTCTTGAAGCAGAAGGCATAGAATTCCTCCCGGAGAACGGCGGTGGTCCGGGCGTGCGACTGGCAAAGAAGACCACGCGCTAGAGCCTATCCATTTTTCGCCGCCTCTACGCGGCAGTACGACAGCAGCTAAGCGCCTCTTGCAAAAGGATATTTTCCTGTTCTGACTGGATCAGGGGCAGTCAGAACATCCAGCAGGAGGCAGGCCGCCATGCCTATGCCAGACCGTATCATCCGCCTGAACACCGTGCTCTCCCGCACAGGCCTCTCCCGCTCCACGATCTACCGCAAGATCGCCGACGGCACGTTTCCCGCCCAGATCAGGATCAGCGTCAACGGTGCGGGATGGCGGGAATCGGAGATCAATCGCTGGATCGCAGATCCCGTCGCATGGCGGCCTCGCAAGGAGGTCTCATTCTCCAATGGCGATTGATCCCGGAGACAGTGACCGTTGCCCGACGGCGTCAGAGCAGCTTGAGGAATTGCTGGGCTATCCCTGGCCCTTTCCCGGCAGACCGCCCAAACACGACCTCAGCACATGGGCCGTCACCGACGACTGGCCCGATCCCGTTCCCGTCACCGAGGCCGAGATCGAGGTCTTCGAGCGATGGTTCGGCGATCTGTTCGATGAACTCTTCGGCTCATCCGATCCTTGATGTATCCGGCAATGTGCCGTATATAATCTTGCCAAGGAGATCAGCCATGCCCAGACCCGCAAGTGAAATCGAAACCGCCCGCCTTGAGGCGCGCGTTCCCGTCCACATCTATGAGCAGATGCAGCGCGCGGCCAAGCTGCGCGGCATGACGCTGACGGGCTATCTCATCGCCACGGCGGGCGAGGATGCCCGCCGCACGGTAGAGGAAGCCGACGTGCTGCGTCTGGCGGCGGAGGATCAGGTGCGCTTTGCGAAGGCACTGATTGATCCGCCCGCGCCCAACGCCCGTCTGGCCCGCGCAGCGAAGCGTCATGCCGACCTGATCGCGCACCGGTGAGTGCAAGGTTTGCGATAGAGGCGCTGACCAAGGCCCACCAGCGCAAGACGTTCTCCTGCGGCAACGAGCGGATAGACCGCTATTTCCGCGAGGCCGTCACGCAGGACATCAAGCGCCGATATGCGACCTGTTTCGTCGCCCGAGACCTTGAGGCCGACCGGGTCGCGGGCTTCTACACGCTCTCATCGAGCAACATTCCGCTGACGGCCGTGCCCGAACTGCTGGCAAGCCGGTTGCCGCGCTACCCGACCGTCCCGGCCGTGATGATCGGCTGGCTTGGACGAGACGAGTCCTATGCCGGGCTCGGGCTCGGCGAGGCGCTGCTGTTCGACGCCATCAGGACGGTCGCCGAAGCTCCGATAGGCGCTCACGCCATATTCGCCGATGCCATCGACGCGAAGGCCGCCGCCTTCTACGCGGCCTTCGGATTCACGCCGCTGACTGATCGGCCACATACGCTGTATCTGCCTGTTGCGACGGCAGAGCGCCTTTTGTCGGGAGAAACCCCATGACAACTTCCAACGACGGCAAATCTCAGCCTCGGGTGATGCAGCGCGCCGCGCTCTACCTCCGCGTCTCGACCGCGCGGCAGGCCGAGCATGATGTCTCTATTCCCGACCAGAAGCGGCAGGGCGAAGCCTATTGCGCGGCGAGGGGCCTGGAATTGGTCGAGACCTTCATCGAACCGGGCGCCTCTGCGACCAACGACCGCCGTCCCGAGTTCCAGCGCATGATAGAGGCGGGAACATCGAGGCCCGCTGCGTTCGATGTCGTCGTGGTCCATTCGTTCAGCCGGTTCTTTCGCGATCACTTCGAGCTTGAGTTCTATGTCCGCAAGCTGGCGAAGAACGGCGTGAAGCTGGTCTCCATCACGCAGGAGATGGGGGATGACCCCATGCACGTCATGATGAGGCAGATCATGGCGCTCTTCGATGAATACCAGTCCAAAGAGAACGCCAAGCACGTCATGCGCGCCTTGAAGGAGAATGCCCGGCAAGGCTTCTGGAATGGCGCGCTGCCGCCGATCGGCTATCGCGTGGTCGCCGCCGAACAGCGGGGGAGCAAGACCAAGAAGAAGCTGGAAATCGATCCGCTGCACGCCGACACCGTGCGGCTGATCTACCGTCTTGCATTGGAAGGTGATGGAACGACCGGCCAGATGGGCGTGAAGAACATCGTGTCCTATCTCAACAAGCGCCGCATGTTCACCCGCGACGGCGGGCGATGGGGCATCGGACAGGTTCACCGCATCCTCACCCGGCGCACCTATATGGGCGAGCACGAGTTCAATAAACGCACCAAGACCAAGCAACTAAAGCCCGTCAGCGAAGTCGTTACGGTTCCGGTCCCTCCGATCATCGACCGGGAGACCTTTGATGCCGTGCAGAACCTGCTCAAAGCCCGCAACCCGAAAGTCATGCCCGCGCGTGTCGTCAGTGGCCCGACCATGCTGACGGGGCTGATCTATTGCGCCAAGTGCGGCGGGGCCATGACCATACGCACCGGCAAGGGCGGGCGCTACCGCTACTATGCCTGCTCGACCAAGGCGCGGCAGGGGCCGACGGCCTGCGAGGGGATGACCGTGCCGATGGAAAAGCTGGACGACCTGGTTGCCGACCACCTTGAGAAGCAGTTGTTGCGGCCCGAGCGGCTGGAGACGATCCTTGCCGCCGTGCTTGACCGCCGAGAAGAACATGCCGAGCGCCGCCGCGAGCATATCGCCGAACTGAACAAACGCTCTGCCGAATCGGAACTGCGCCTCAAGCGCCTCTATGACGCCATCGAGGGAGGCATTGCCGATCTGGATGACCCGGCGTTGAAAGATCGCATCGACGGCCTCAAGGCCATCCGCGATCAGGCCAAGGCTGACGCCGACAGGGCACAGGCCATGCTCCAGAACTCGGGCCAGAAGGCCGTAACGCTACAGATGCTGCGCAAATTCGCCGCGACTGCCCGCCAGCGCATCCGGCTTGAAGGCGGAGGCTATCGCCGCGACCACTTGCGCGCGCTGGCACAGCGCGTCGAGGTCGCAGAAGGCGAGGTCCGTATCACCGGATCGAAGTCCCGGCTGCTTCAGACGCTGGTATCGGGAAGTGGTGCAAACTCAGTGCCCACTCAGGGACTGACATGGCGGATGGGGTGGGATTCGAACCCACGGTAGGCTCTCACCTACGCCGGTTTTCAAGACCGGTGCCTTAAACCGCTCGGCCACCCATCCAGCGAGTGCGTTATGCGCAATGCCGTCAAACTTGGCAAGAGCGTTCGCCGATGGCGGGGCGAAATTCACCTCGGGTGGGCAGAGCCAAATATTGCGTAACGTCAAATGTCTTCCGCAAGGGGATGCGATAATCGAAAGCGGTACCTTCGCCGGCATAATTTACCGCGTGTTAACCAATACTCTTGCATCATAAAGGAAACTTGCGACAGTTTGCGCCCCTCTGCCATGTTGTCGACAGGTTTATCTTTCTGATATAGCCAAAGTGACCGGGAAGAGGGGCCTTGTTTCCTGGTCGCGTGGCAAGGCTGTTTACCGCAGCGTGAGCGAACAAGTGGGGCGTATGGGTTTCGATCGCGGTGGAGCTGTGAGGAGCGGTGCAAGGTGGATCGCCTTGTCGGTCCTTTGCGTGGGTGTGGCATCGTGCGCGAGCACCGAAGGCAAGAAGAAGACCCGCCACGGCAAGGAATACTTTTCCGAATCCGAATACGGTGTGAAGGCGAGCCCGCGCGTGGCCTATGGCGGCAATATCCCGAAGGGCGGCGGACGCTATCTCGTCGGCACCCCTTACGTCGTCAAGGGCAAGGTCTACGTGCCCAAGGAAAACCCGAATTACGACAAGGTGGGCATCGCCTCCTGGTACGGCTCGGCCTTCCATGGCCGCAAGACCGCCAACGGCGAGGTCTACGACCAGTTCTATCTTTCCGCCGCCCATCCGACGCTGCCGCTGCCGAGCTATGCGCGGGTGACGAATGTCGAGAACGGCAATTCGGTCATCGTGCGCGTCAACGACCGCGGACCGTTCCATTCCAATCGCATCATCGACCTTTCGAACAAGACGGCCGACCTCCTCGACATGACGCATAGCGGCACCGGCAAGGTGCGCGTGCAGTATGTCGGCCCCGCCCGCATGGACGGGCACGACATGCCCTACCTGATGGCCTCCTACATCAAGAAGGGCGACCGCTTCCCGCTGGTCGATCCCGCCGGCCAGATCGCAAGCGGCGTGATGGTCGCCTCGGCCGATCCGGCGTCGGTTCCGCTGCCGGCCCCCTCGCCGATGGCGCTGGCGGAGGCGCCGGCACCGGCCATCCAGACGAGTCTTGCGGGCCCGACACCTTCGGAAGCCTTCGGCGGCCAGCAGATCATGCCGGCGGCGCTCGATTCCTTCACCGGCTTCGTGCTGCTGCCGGAACTCGGCCCCGTGCCTTATGAGCGGCCGCAGCCCGGCCTCGGCGACCGAGCGAGCTATGCCTCGGCCTATGCCGAGGAACCGACCGTCACCGTGCGTCTTGCCTTCGACGCGGTTATGGTGCGCAATGATGGCCTGACCGAGGGTGCGATTCTGGCCTCGGCCCGGCGCACGGCGGCAGGGAAGGCCTCTTCCGGCGGCGCCAAGCCGGCGCGGTGACGTTCGGGCTGCGACTGGCGGTCCGCCGGGGAAGAGGAAAGCGGGCCGAAGGCAGACGATGACGGGAAACAGCCTCGCAAGACCCATCGGGCACCGTCCGGCACGGCAATTTGCCGATGCCCCCGTCATTCGCCGTCTCGCGGCCATGTTCACCGTTCTTTTCCTCGTCCTCGTGAGCGGCCTGCCGGCGACCGCGCAGCAGAAGGTTGCCCCCGCCTTCGAGACCAAGGCGGCCCAAGCCTATCTGATCGAGGCGTCGACCGGCACCATCCTGCTTTCGAAGAACCCGACGAAGGCGCTCGCGCCCGCCTCGCTCGCCAAGATGATGACGCTCGAAGTGGTGTTCGATGCGCTGGAGCGCGGCGAGGTGAGCCTCGACACCATCTACAAGGTCTCCGAGCATGCCTGGCGGACCGGCGGTGCGCCGTCGCGCACCTCGACGATGTTCGCCGCGCTCAATTCGCTGGTGCGGGTCGAGGACCTGCTGAAGGGCGTCGCGGTGCAGATGGCGAACGACGGCTGCATCGTGCTCGCCGAGGGGATGGCCGGCAGCGAGGAAAAGTTCGCCGAACGCATGAATGCGCGCGCGGCCGCAATCGGGCTCACCGACACGCATTTTGCCAACCCGACGGGGCTTCCCGATCCCGCCAACCGCACGTCGGTCAAGGACATGGTGACGCTCGCGCGGTACCTCAAGACGGCCTATCCGGATTACTACCGGCTGCTGTCGCTGCCGGATTTCGAGTGGAACAAGATCTACCAGCGCAACCGCAATCCGATGCTGGCGGCCGGCATCGGCGCCGACGGGCTCGCCACCGGCTTTGCCGAGGGGGAGGGGTTCTCGATCCTGACCTCTGCGGAGCAGAACGGCCGACGGCTTTTCCTCGCGATGGGCGGGCTTGCGACCGACAAGGACCGGCGCGAGGAGGCGGTCAGGCTCCTCAAATGGGGTTTCGAGAATTTCGAGATGCGCGAGCTCTTCAAGGCAGGCGAAACAATCGGGCAGGCGAGCGTCTACGGCGGCGATCGCGGCAAGGTCGACCTCGTCGCGGCAGCGCCGGTCGAGATCTACGTTCCGGTGACGAACCCGGAACGGCTTTCGGCACGGATCGTCTATCGCTGGCCGCTCGACGCGCCCGTGTCGCAGGGACAGGATGTGGGGACGCTCAGAATCACCGCCGGCGACAGGCTGCTGCGCGAGGTGCCGCTGAAGACCGCGGCGGCGGTCGGGCCGGGCACGCTGCGGCAGAAGGCGACGGACGCGCTGATCGAACTCCTGTTCTTCTGGCTGTAGAGCGCTTCCGGCTCCGATACGGCTTGCCGAGGTTTCGCGGCACGGGCATATGGGGTAGAAACGGAAGCGGCCGGCAGATGCGCCGGGATGACGGGAAGCAGAGATTGGCGACGGGACGGGGATTGTTCGTAACTTTCGAAGGCGGCGAGGGGGCCGGCAAATCGACGCAGATTCGCCGGCTTGCCGAGGCGTTGAAGGCCCGCGGCCTCGAAGTGCTGGTCACCCGCGAGCCCGGCGGTTCGCCGGGCGCCGAGGCGCTGCGCCACGTGCTCCTGTCGGGCGCGGCGGAGGATTTCGGTGTGCGCATGGAGGCGCTGCTCTTCGCCGCCGCGCGCAACGACCACGTCGAGACGGTGATCCGCCCGGCGCTCGAAAGGGGCGCGGTGGTGCTTTGCGACCGCTTCATGGATTCCTCGCGCGTCTACCAGGGTGTCACCGGCAATCTTGAATCGGAATTCATCGATACGCTCGAGCGGGTGGCGGTGGACGGCGTGGTGCCCGACCTTACCCTCATCCTCGACCTGCCGGCCGAGCGCGGGCTCGAACGGGCGCGCGGCAGGGCCGAACCGGGCGCGAACAGCGCGCCGGACCGGTTCGAAAAGGAAGAACTGGAGACGCACGAGAAGCGGCGCCAGGGCTTTCTCGACATCGCGGCCGCCGATCCGAAACGCTGTCGGGTGGTGGATGCCGGCCGGCCCGTCGGGGCGATCGCCGCCGAAATACTCGCACTGGTCGAGCCGCTGGCGCTCGACCTGCGAAGGACGGAAAGACCGGTGACGGCCGAATGAGCGACGAACGCCAGGGACTTCTCGACGGCGCGGCACCGCCGCTCGGCACGGCCAAGCTTTTCGGCCACGAGGCGGCGGAACGCTTCCTCGCCGAAAGCTATCGCTCCGGCAAGGGACACCATGCGATCCTGATCGAGGGACCGGAAGGAATCGGCAAGGCGACGCTCGCCTTCCGGTTTGCCGCGCATGTGCTTTCGCATCCGGAGCCGTCGCAGGCGCCGGCCGTGCTCGGCGATCCCGACCCGGGCTCGGCGCTCGTGCGCCAGCTCGCCGCGGGCGCCAGCCACAACCTGCTCCATCTCACCCGGCCCGTCGACGAGAAGACCGGCAAGCTGCGCGGCGCCATCACCATCGACGAGGTGCGCAAGGCCGGCCATTTCTTCTCACAGACGTCGGGAACGGGAAACTGGCGGATCGTCATCATCGATCCGGCCGACGACCTCAACCGCAACGCGGCGAACGCCATCCTGAAGATCCTCGAGGAGCCGCCGAAGCGGGCGATGTTCCTGGTGCTGAGCCACGCGCCGGGAAAACTTCTGCCGACGATCCGCTCGCGCTGCCTGCCGCTGAAGCTCGAACCGCTTGACGCGTCGAACATGGAACGGGCGCTCGGACAGCTCGGGATTGCGCTTGCCGGCGGGCAGCGGGAGACGGTGCTCGCGCTCGCCAAGGGCAGCGTCGCGCGGGCGCTGAAGGTCATCAATTACGGCGGCCTCGACATCATCGCCGCCTTCGACGAACTGCTCGCGGCCCAAGGGCCGGCGGCGCGCAAGATCATGCACCGGATCGCCGACGCGCTGAGCGCCAGGGACAGCGACGTCGCCTTCGGCTTCTTCGTCGAGCACCTCGGCGACCATCTCCACGAGCAGGCGAGGGCGGCCGCCCTTTCCGGGGCGATCGGCGAGGCCGACCATTTTGCGCGGCTTTCCTCCTCCGTCACGGAGCGGCTCGCCGTCAGCGCCGCCTACAATCTCGACCGCAAGCAGACCATCCTCGACATCCTCGACGAGATCACCCGGTAGGTTCGCCGTTCAACATCTCGCAAGAGCGAAACTTGTTGTTTCGCATGGCGATGACATGCGCTAGAGCAGGACGGCAAAAAGAACGCAGTCCGCAACAGGGCCGATCATGAAAGACACATTCTACATCACTACCGCCATTTCCTATCCGAACGGCAAGCCGCATATCGGCCATGCCTACGAACTGATCGCCACCGATGCGATGGCGCGGTTCCAGCGGCTCGACGGGCGGGACGTGTTCTTTCTGACCGGCACCGACGAACACGGACAGAAGATGCAGCAGACCGCGCGCGCCGAAGGCATCACCCCGGAAACGCTCGCCGAGCGCAATTCGAACGAATTCCGCGCCATGGGCAAGCTGCTCAACGCCTCGAACGACGATTTCATCCGCACGACCGAGAAGCGCCACCACGAGACGGTGCAGGAAGTCTGGCGGCGCATGGCCGCGAACGGCGACATCTACAAGGATAGCTATGCCGGCTGGTACTCGGTGCGGGACGAAGCCTATTACCAGGAAGAAGAAACCGAAGTGCGCGCCGACGGCGTGCGCTACGGGCCGCAGGGCACGCCGGTCGAATGGGTGGAGGAGGAGAGCTATTTCTTCCGCCTCTCCGCCTATGCCGAGCCGCTGCTCCGGCACTACGAGGAGAACCCGGACTTCATCGGCCCGGCGGAGCGTCGCAACGAGGTGATTTCCTTCGTGAAATCCGGCCTGAAGGACCTCTCGATCTCGCGCACGACCTTCGACTGGGGCATCAAGGTGCCGGATGATCCGAAGCACGTGATGTATGTCTGGGTCGACGCGCTGACGAACTACATCACCGCCACAGGCTATGTCGAAGACGTGAACGGGCCGCGGGCGAAATACTGGCCGGCGGACATCCATGTCATCGGCAAGGACATCATCCGTTTCCATGCCGTCTACTGGCCGGCCTTCCTGATGTCGGCCAAGCTGCCGCTGCCGAAGCGGGTCTACGCCCACGGCTTCCTGCTCAACAAGGGCGAGAAGATGTCGAAGTCGCTCGGCAACGTCGTCGACCCGGTCAACCTTGTGAATCATTTCGGCGTCGACCAGGTGCGCTACTTCTTCCTGCGCGAAGTCTCCTTCGGCCACGACGGCAGCTATTCGGAAGAGGCGATCGCGACCCGCATCAATGCCGATCTGGCGAACGGCATCGGCAACCTCGCCAGCCGCTCGCTGTCGATGATCGTCAAGAATTGCGACGGCAAGATCCCCGAATGCGGCGAACTCACCGATGCGGACAGGGAAATGCTCGCTTCGGCCGACGGGCTGATCGAGATCTGCCGCGAGGAGATGAACCGCCAGGCGATTCACAAGGCAGTCACGGCGATCATCGCCGTCGTCTCCGAGGCCGACCGCTATTTCGCCGGTCAGGAGCCTTGGGCGCTCAAGAAGACCGATCCCAAGCGCATGGCGACCGTGCTCTACGTGACGGCGGAAGTCGTCCGGCAGATCGCGATCCTCCTGCAGCCGATCGTGCCGGACTCGGCCGCAAAGCTGCTCGATCTCGTCGCCGTTCCGCAGGATGCGCGCGATTTCGCCCGCCTCGGCGCGGCCGGCCGGCTTGCCGCCGGCACGCCGCTCGAGGCACCGAAGCCGGTCTTCCCGCGCTATGTCGCACCGGAAGAGACAGCAAAGGCCTGACGGAATGCTGATCGACACTCATTGCCATCTCGACTTCCCCGATTTCGACGAGGAGCGCGACGCGCTCGTCGCGCGCGCACACGCCGCAGGCGTCGGCCGGATGGTGACGATCTCGACCAGGGTGCGCAAGCTCGACACGCTGCTTGCAATCACCGAGCGTCATCCTTCCGTCTTCTGTTCGGTCGGCACGCATCCGAACAATGCGAACGAGGAACTCGACGTGACGGCCGATGACCTCGTGCGGCTCGCCGAGCATCCGAAGGTGGTTGCGATCGGTGAATGCGGGCTCGACTATTTCTACGACACGCAGACGCCGGAGGACCAGAAGACCGGCTTCCTGCGCCAGATCGAGGCGGCACGGCGCACGCAATTGCCGCTCGTCATCCACAGCCGCAGCGCCGATGAAGACATGGCAGCGATCCTGACGCAGGAAACGGGGAAGGGGGCCTTCCCCTTCATCCTCCACTGCTTTTCCTCCGGAGAGGCGCTGGCGCGGACCGGCGTCGAACTCGGCGGCTATGTCTCGTTCTCCGGCATCCTGACCTTTCCGAAGTCGACGGAGCTGCGCGACATCGCGAAGGATGTTCCGCTCGACCGGCTGCTCGTCGAGACCGACGCGCCGTACCTCGCGCCGAAACCCTGGCGGGGCAAGCGCAACGAGCCGTCCTACGTGGTCAACACGGCGGAAGTGCTCGCCGAGACGAAGGGCGTGAGCTTCGAGGAGATTGCCCGGATCACCACCGAGAACGCGCTCCGCGTCTTCTCGAAGATGCCGGGGCTCTGACCGATGACGTTTCGCCGGCGCTTCACCATCTTGGGCTGCGCGTCCTCGCCGGGCGTTCCGCGGATCAACGGCGACTGGGGCGCGTGCGACCCGGCGAACCCGCGCAACCGGCGGACCCGTGCGGCCTTCATGGTCCAGCAGATCGCGCGGGACGGCGGGATGACGACGGTGGTCGTCGACACCGGCCCTGATTTTCGCGCGCAGATGATCGCCGCCGGCGTCCAGCACATCGACGGCGTCATCTACACCCACGGCCATGCCGACCATCTGCATGGCATCGACGACCTGCGTGGCTACTTCATCAACCGCAGTCGGCGCATCCCGATCTATGCCGATCCCGAGACGATGGCGCGCATCCGCCAGGGTTTCGGCTATTGTCTCGAAACGCCGGTGGGCAGCAATTATCCGCCGATCGTCGAGCCGCGGCTGATCGAGGATATCGAAAGACCGGTCGAGATTACCGGCAAGGGTGGCACGATCCGCTTTCAGCCGCTCGTGCAGCGCCACGGCGACATTCCTTCGCTGGGTCTCAGGATCGGCGACATTGCCTATTGCTGCGACGTCAGCGACTTTCCCGAGGAGACGGTCGCGAAGCTCCAGGGGCTCGACGTGTTGGTGATCGACGCGCTGCAATACCGTCATCATCCGAGCCATCTCTCGCTCGAACAGGCGCTCGGCTGGATCGAGCGGCTTAAGCCGATGCGCTCGATCCTGACCCATATGCACGTGCCGCTCGACTACGAAACCGTGATGGGCGAAACGCCGCCGCATGTCGAGCCGGCCTATGACCAGATGGTTTTCGAGGCGGAGATCGCCGCAGACGCGGTGTGAGGATTTGTTTTCACGCCGTGTGAAACGTTCTGCATATAGCATTGAATATTCGATGTTTTCTCTGACACAGGCATCATTGTCCGCCGACGGAAACTCGAATGACCCGGGTCATACTCGCAGCCATTGATCATCGCAGGGCTGGTTCCGACGTAGTCTCGACGCCGGCGTGATTTCAGGCCTTTTCCCGGCTATCCGGCATATCATTTAGTTCCATAATCTACCTTATGCGATCTTTGGATGTGGCCGCAAAGTTGAAGTGTCCTGTTTCTGCAAAGTTGGAATGTCACACTCCCCGTCTCTGATTGACGTCTGGGAGATTGCAGATGGGATTGATT
>NZ_JAMXLD010000001.1:1487646-1925045 GCF_024054295.1 Ciceribacter sp. RN22 | reverse complement strand
CCAGCCGGTCAGATCGGGGCTGGTCGGAGTGCCGTGCGGCAGCCCAAAGTGACATTTCAACTTTGCGCCGGAACGGACATTTCAATCTGGCCGCCACATTGGATGTGGGCGAGTGGCTTCCATAATGAAGTGCCGCGGTGTCGCCTCTCGACGTGTTGCCGCGTCTGCTCTCACAGAGAACCGAGTGTCGCCTGATCCGCGAGGATTGCTTCCGCCTCGTCGCGCTCCATCGCCATCACCCTGCGCGTGATGTCGAAGCTGAAGCCGTTGCGGGCGAATGCGGAGAATTCCCGCGTCTCGCGTTTGTCGTCGCCCTCGGCCCGGCGGAACGGACCGAAGCCGCGCTTGCGGGCGAAGATCAGTGCGGACGGCAAATCATCGGTCTCGGCCAGCGCCTCGGCGACGGTCTCCCGGTCGATGCCCTTGTCGACGAGCTTGCGGGCGATCGCGCGTTTCGACTTGCCGCTCCGCGCCGAGGACCGCGCCTTGATCTCGGCATAGGACACATCATCGAGCGCCCGCAGCTGCCGGCCGAAGTCGACGGCCGCGGCCGCGAGCGCCGCCACCTGTTCGTCGCTGATCTCTTCGAACTTCTGCCGCGCCTTGCGCGAGACGGCATCGGAAAGCTCGCGCTCGGTCATCATCTTGCGGGAGAGCCGGTAGGCCGCCGAGTTTCTGGCCCAGGCGAGCATGCGCGTCGTCGGCGCTTCGGTTTCGCCCTCGTCCATCGCCCTACCCTAATATCGCATATCGTCGATGTACGATATATTATCAGCGCGCGTCGACATCGCCTCTCGCCCACATTTCCTGGGTTTCGGCCATGAAGTCGGCGAAACGGCCTTCCTCAATCGACTTGCGGATGCCCTGCATAAGCTCCTGATAGTATGCGAGATTGTTCCACGAGAGCAGCATCCCGCCGAGCGCCTCGTTCGAGCGGACGAGATGGTGGAGATAGGCACGCGAATAGTCGCGGCTTGCCGGGCAGTTCGACTGCTCGTCGAGCGGACGCATGTCCTCGGCATGGCGGGCATTGCGGATGTTGACCTTGCCGCGGCGGGTGAACGCCAGCCCGTGGCGGCCGGAGCGGGTCGGCATCACGCAGTCGAACATGTCGACGCCGCGGGCGACCGATTTCAGGATGTCGTCGGGCGTGCCCACCCCCATCAGATAGCGCGGCTTTTCGGTGGGGAGAACCGGCAGCGTAATGTCGAGCATGTCGAGCATCACCTCCTGCGGCTCGCCGACGGCAAGCCCGCCGACGGCATAGCCCTTCAGATCGAGCTGTTTCAGTCCCTCGGCCGAGCGGATGCGCAGGTCCGGGATGTCCCCGCCCTGCACGATGCCGAACATCGCCTTGCCGGGCTGCTCGCCGAAGGCGACGCGGCAGCGCTCCGCCCAGCGCAGCGACATTTCCATGGCGCGCTCGATTTCCTTGCGTTCTGCGGGAAGCGCCACGCATTCATCGAGCTGCATCTGGATGTCGCTGTCCAAGAGCCCCTGGATCTCGATGGAGCGCTCGGGCGACATGTGATGGGTGGAGCCGTCGACATGGCTCTTGAAGGTGACGCCCTGCTCGTCGAGTTTCCTGAGGCCGGAGAGCGACATGACCTGGAAACCGCCGCTATCGGTGAGGATCGGATACGGCCAGCGAATGAGCTCGTGCAGGCCGCCGAGGCGCGCGACACGCTCCGGCCCCGGCCGCAGCATCAGGTGATAGGTGTTGCCGAGGATGATGTCGGCGCCGAGCTCGCGCACCTGGTCGAGATACATCGCCTTGACGGTGCCGACCGTGCCAACCGGCATGAAGGCCGGTGTGCGGATGACGCCGCGCGGCATCGAAATCTCGCCGAGACGGGCCTTGCCGCTGGTGGCCTTGAGCTTGAACTCGAATTTCTCGTGCATGGTCAGGATTTCCGGAAAAGCAGGCTGGCGTCGCCGTAGGAATAAAATCGATAGCCGGATTCGATTGCATGGGCATAGGCCGCACGCATGGTGTCGAGGCCGGCAAAGGCCGAAACCAGCATGAACAGCGTCGATTTCGGCAGGTGGAAATTGGTCATCAGCACGTCCACGGCCTTGAAGCGATAGCCCGGCGTGATGAAGATGCCGGTCGGGCCGGACCACGGCTCGATGCGACCGGAGGCGTCTGCCGCGCTCTCGACCAGCCGCAGCGACGTCGTGCCGACGCAGACGATGCGCCCGCCCCTCGCCTTCACGGCGTTGAGCCGCGCCGCCGTCTCGGCGCTGACATGGCCGGTCTCCAGATGCATCTTGTGGTCGTCGGTGTCGTCGGCCTTGACCGGCAGGAAGGTGCCGGCACCGACATGGAGTGTCACGAAATGGCGCTCGATGCCGGCCCTGTCGAGCGCCTCGAAGAGCGCCGGCGTGAAATGGAGCCCGGCGGTCGGGGCGGCGACGGCGCCCTCCTCGCGAGCATAGACGGTCTGGTAGTCGGTGCGATCCTTCTCGTCCTCGCCGCGCTTGGAGGCGATATAGGGCGGCAGCGGGATATGCCCGACCGTCATGATCGCCTCGTCGAGCGCCGGTCCGGAGAAATCGAAGCGCAGCGTCACCTCGCCCGCCTCGCCCTTTTCCTCGACCACGGCGCCGAGGGTTCCGAGCAGGCAGGTATCGCCGGTATGGCCGAACTCTATGCGATCGCCCACCTTGATGCGCTTGCCGGGACGGGCAAAGGCCTTCCAGCGTTCCGGCCCGATCCGCATGTGGAGGGTGGCGGAAACCGGCGTCTGTTGCGCGCCCTCACGCAACCGCTTGCCTTCGAGCTGGGCCGGGATGACCTTGGTGTCGTTGAAGACGAGGGCATCGCCGGGGGACAGGAAGGACGGCAGGTCGAAGACGTGGCGGTCTTCGAGCACCGGCCCGCCATCCGGCCTGACGACGAGCATGCGGGCACTGTCGCGCGGGCTCACGGGCCTCAGCGCAATACGCTCCTCCGGCAGGTCGAAATCGAAAAGGTCTACGCGCATGGTGTCTCGGCTTTGGGAAAACGCGAAACCCGCCCGGGCGTCATGGACGCCGGGCGGGCTCTGAAAGCGGCTCTCACTCAGGCGTCGGCGGCGACCTTCATCGAGACGATCGAATCCGGATCGCGCACGGGTTCGCCGCGCTTGATCTGGTCGATGATCTCCATGCCTTCGACGACTTCGCCCCAGACGGAATACTGCTTGTTGAGCCAGGGAGCGTCGGTGAAGCAGATGAAGAACTGCGAGTTGGCGGAGTTCGGGTTCTGCGAGCGGGCCATCGAGCAGGTGCCGCGCACGTGCGGCGTGGCGGAAAACTCGGCCTTGAGATCCGGCTTGTCGGAACCGCCCATGCCGGCGCGCGCCGGATTGAAGCTCGGGCCGCCCTGCTTGCCGTACTGCACGTCGCCGGTCTGGGCCATGAAGTCCTCGATCACGCGGTGGAAGACGACGCCGTCATAGGCCCCTTCCCGCGTCAGTTCCTTGACGCGGGCAACGTGGCCGGGCGCGACCTCGGGCTTCAGCGCGATCACGACCTTGCCCTTGGTGGTTTCCATGATGATGGTGTTTTCCGGATCCTTGATCTCGGCCATAGATTTACTCCTCTCGGGGGGCACGGAGGCCCGTTTTAAGATTACCTGCCGACCGTGACCTTGAGCATCGCGTCGGGATCGCTGACTTCGCCGTTGGCGCCCTCGCCGCGCTTGATCTTGTCGACATATTCCATGCCCGCGACGACCTTGCCGACGACCGTGTACTGGCCATTGAGGAAGCCGCCGTCGGCGAACATGATGAAGAACTGCGAATTTGCCGAGTCCGGGTCCTGGGCACGGGCCATGCCGACGGTGCCACGCTCGAACGGAATGTTGGAGAATTCAGCCGGAAGATCGGGGAGCTTGGAGCCGCCGGTTCCGGCACGGGCCGGATCGTAACCGTCCTTGAGGTCGCCGAATTCCACATCACCGGTCTGCGCCATGAAGCCGTCGATCACCCGGTGGAAGGCGACGTTGTCATATTCGCCCTTGCTGGCGAGCTCCTTCATGCGCTCGACATGTTTCGGAGCGACTTGCGGAAGCAATTCAATGACAACCGGTCCGTCCTTCAACTGGATCGTGAGGATATTCTCGTTCGACTGCGCGTTGGCCGTGCCGAAAAGTCCGGCGACCGCGAGCGTCGCGGCAAAGGCAAGATGAAGCAGCTTCATGGTGGCTCCGTAGTGTTTTGCTAACAGGTCAGGACTTGAGCCTGGATTTGAGTGCCGTCAGGACCGAGGCCGGCACGAAGGCGCTGACGTCTCCGCCCATGGAGGCGATCTGGCGGACCAATGTCGCCGTTATGGGCCGCGACGCGGTGCCGGCCGGCAGGAAGATCGTCTGCAGATCGGGCGCCATCTGGTAGTTCATGCCCGCCATCTGCATCTCGTAGTCGAGATCGGTGCCGTCGCGGAGCCCGCGCACGAGGAGCTTTGCGCCATGGCGGCGGGCCGCATCGACGGCAAGATTGTCGAAGGAAACGACGGAGATGTCGGCCACCCGCTCAGGCATCGCTTCGGCGAGCGACAGGCGGATCAGGTCCGCCCGCTCGTCATAGCTGAACATCGGCGCCTTGCCGGGATGAATGCCGATACCGACGATCACCTTCGACACGACGTTCAGGGACTGAACGAGAACGTCCAGATGCCCGTTGGTCATCGGATCGAACGATCCTGGGTAGAAGGCAATGGTCATGGCGTCCCGGATTCTTTGTTTGGAGCCTTTTGTCACGGACAGTCGGAAATCGCAAGGGACTTGGCCGGTGGGCGACGTTCGCCGCATGTACCAAAGAAGGTCGCGCGCGCACCCGTCGGACCGGGCCGCTCCGTCGAATTCGCACCCGCACACCCCTTCCCTGTCAGGCTCTTTTGGAGTATCGGCTGCGATCGATGCTGCGTTGCACAACGGCGGGCGGAAAGATGAACGCCAGATGAACAAGCCATTAAGGCGTGCTTCAGCCTGACCTTGATATCAGATTTTCATGATGCAGAGGAACAATGCCATGGGCAGAGCATTCTTTGCGCGATGCGGCAGTTTCAGAAAGGACGAAGGCCATGACTGATAAAGTGACCCTTATCAACTTGGTTTGGCTCGCGACCATGACGGCGATGCTTGCGACCTCCGTCACGTTCTACATGAGCGAGAAGAACGACGCCAAGTTTTACGGGCCGCCGATGACGGCGAGCTACCACACTTTCGGGCACTGATCTTTCACCACAGGCGCAGCCACAGCGGACGAGAGACGAGGAGGACGTAGATGTTCATGACACTTGCCGTACTCGCAGCCCTCATCTGCGGGATGTTCGTCGCCTCCGTGACAACGACCGTTTCGGCGCTACGTCGCGAGAGCGAAGACTACAAGTCGCTGATGGAAAGACATAGGGCATTCTAGCGGCGCTCGGCCGCCCGGACCTCCAGGAAACGATACCGGCCGCAGGGATCCACACTTGCGGCTACGGCGGGCATCTTGCTCCGTCGGCCTCGATCAGAAATCGAGCCTCCGCCACAGGCTGGCGCGAGGCTCTTTTCATGCGCATCTGCACCTTGGCGCCGCAATGATCCGAAGAAAGAGGCCGCCGGATCGCCCCGACGGCCTATTCCGTGTTCGTTATTCGGCGTCGCCCTGGCCCTCTGCGGGCATCTCGTCCGCCACATCCTCGACGTCGGCCTCGCCTTCGGGCTCGCTGATCCGCTCGACCGAGACGACCTTTTCGTCCTTGGCGGTGGAGAAGATCGTGACGCCCTTGGTCGCGCGGCTTGCGATGCGGATGCCGTCGACCGGCACACGGATCAGCTGGCCGCCGTCGGACACCAGCATCAGCTGGTCGTTTTCCTCGACCGGGAAGGCGGCGACCAGTTCGCCGATCTCCGCCGTCTTCGAGGTGTCGGTGGCGCGGATACCCTTGCCCCCGCGGCCCGAAGTGCGGAAGTCATAGGAGGACGAGCGCTTGCCGAAGCCCTTTTCCGAAACGGTGAGCACGAACTGCTCGCGGACCTTGAGCTCCTGATAGAGCTCTTCGGAAAGGTCGGCGAGTTCGCCCACCTCTTCGCCGACAAGCGCGATGTCCTCTTCGTCCACCCCGCTGGCGCGCCGTTCGGCGGCCGAGCGCTTGAGATAGGCGGCACGCTGGGCGGCGTCGGCATCCACGTGGCCGAGGATGGTCATGGAGATCAGCCGGTCACCGTCGGCGAGCGTGATGCCGCGCACGCCGATCGAATTGCGGCCGGCGAAGACGCGAACCTCGTCGACCGGGAAGCGGATCGCCTGGCCGAGCGCGGTGGTGAGCAGCACGTCGTCGCGATCGGTGCAGGTCTCGACGGAGAGGATTTCGTCGCCCTCCTCCTCGAGCTTCATCGCGATCTTGCCGTTGCGGTTGACCTGGACGAAATCCGAGAGCTTGTTGCGGCGTACCGTGCCTCGGGTCGTCGAGAACATGACGTCCAGGTTTTCCCAGGTCTTCTCGTCTTCCGGCAGCGGCATGATGGTGGTGATGCGTTCGCCGGGCTCCAGCGGCAGCATGTTGATGAGCGCCTTGCCGCGCGAGGTCGGGGTGCCGATGGGCAGCCGCCAGACCTTTTCCTTGTAGACGATGCCGCGTGAGGAGAAGAACAGAACCGGCGTATGGGTGTTGGCGACGAAGAGGCGGGTCGCGAAATCCTCGTCCTTCATGGCCATGCCGGAGCGGCCCTTGCCGCCGCGCCGCTGTGCGCGGTAGGTCGCGAGCGGCACGCGCTTGATGTAGCCCGCATGCGAGACGGTGACGACCATGTCCTCGCGGGCGATCAGGTCCTCGTCGTCCATGTCCGGACCGCCTTCGATGATCTCGGTGCGGCGAGGCGTGCCGAATTCGTCGCGAACGGCGGCGAGTTCAGCCTTGACGATCTCCTGGATGCGCAGGCGCGAGGAGAGGATTTCGAGGTAGTCGGCGATCTCGGCGCCGATCTTGTTCAGTTCCTCGTCGATCTCGTCACGGCCGAGCGCGGTGAGGCGCGCCAGACGCAGCTCGAGGATCGCGCGGGCCTGCTCTTCCGAGAGGTTGTACGTCAGGTCCTCGTTGATCCGGTGGCGCGGATCGTCGATCAGCCGGATCAGTGCCTCGACATCGTGCGCCGGCCAGCGGCGCTCCATCAACTGCTCGCGGGCCGTCTGCGGATCGGGCGCGCGGCGGATGAGATTGATGACTTCGTCGATATTGGCGACGGCGATGGCGAGACCGACCAAGACGTGCGCGCGTTCGCGCGCCTTGCGCAGCAGGTACTTCGTTCGCCGGCTGACGACCTCCTCGCGGAAGGAGACGAAGGCCCGCAGCATGTCGAGGAGCGCCATCTGCTCCGGCTTGCCGCCGTTCAGCGCCACCATGTTGCAGCCGAACGAGGTCTGCAGCGGCGTGTAGCGGTAGAGCTGGTTGAGGATGACGTCGGCATTGGCGTCGCGCTTCAGTTCGATGACAACGCGGTAGCCTTCGCGGTCGGACTCGTCGCGCAGGTCGGAAATGCCCTCGATGCGCTTCTCGCGCACCAGTTCGGCCATCTTCTCGATCATCGTCGCCTTGTTCACCTGGTAAGGAACCTCGGTGATGATGATCTGCTCGCGGTCGCCGCGCATCGGTTCGACCCTGGCGACACCCCGCATGATGACCGAGCCACGGCCGGTCTCATAGGCCGACTTGATGCCCGAGCGTCCGAGGATCATTGCGCCGGTCGGGAAATCCGGGCCCGGAATGATCTGCATGAGTTCGGGCAGCTCGATCGCCGGATTGTCGATGATGGCGATGCAGCCGTCGATGACTTCACCGAGATTGTGCGGCGGAATGTTGGTCGCCATGCCGACGGCGATGCCGCCCGCGCCGTTGACGAGCAGGTTCGGGAACTTCGCCGGAACGACGACCGGCTCGGAGAGCGTGCCGTCGTAGTTGTCGCGGAAGTCGACGGTTTCCTTGTCGAGGTCGTCGAGCAGCGAATGGGCGGCCTTCTGCAGGCGGCACTCGGTGTAACGTTCGGCCGCCGGCGGATCGCCGTCGATCGAGCCGAAATTGCCCTGACCGTCGATCAGCGGCAGGCGCAGCGACCAGTCCTGGGCCATGCGCGCCAGCGCGTCGTAGATCGCCGCGTTGCCATGGGGGTGATACTTACCCATGACGTCACCCGTCACGCGGGCGCACTTGACGTACTTCTTGTTCCAGTCGATGCCCAGTTCGGACATGCCGTACAGGATGCGGCGATGGACCGGCTTCAGGCCGTCGCGGACGTCCGGAAGGGCGCGGCTGACGATTACGCTCATGGCGTAGTCGAGATACGACCGCTGCATTTCCTCAATGATGGAAATCGGCTCGATGTCGGACGGGGACTTGCCGCCGCCGGGAGTGCTTTGCTCAGTCAAATCTGGTCACGATCTCTGTTCGGAATCACTGTCTAGCTTATAGCCGAAAGGGCGCCGTGGCGCCAATTTCGCAGCAGGTTTTGAACAGCTTTTGCGGCGCTGGAAAGGCAGAACGATCAAATACCTAGACAAATTCGAGGCTGTCGGTGCTACTCTTCGCGAAATCGCAGGAGAGGCAGACACGATGGCACCGACGGACGCACTGATAACGGCATTCACCACGCTCCTGGTGACGCTCGATCCGCCGGGCCTGGCGCCGCTCTTTCTCGGCCTCACGCAGGGCATGACCGGTGCGCAGCGCCGCCAGGTGGCGGTCCGCGGTTCGCTCATCGCCTTTGGAATCCTTGCCGTTTTCGCCGTCTTCGGCTCGGGCATCCTCGGCGTGCTCGGCATCTCGATGGGCTCCTTCCGGATAGCCGGCGGCCTGATGCTGTTTGCGATCGCCTTCGAGATGATCTTCGAGAAGCGCAACGAGCGGAAAGAGAAGACCAAGGACGACGCGATCACCCGCGACCACATCCATCATCTTGCCGTTTTCCCGCTGGCGATCCCGCTGATCGCCGGCCCCGGCGCGATCTCCGCGACGGTGCTGATCGCCGGCACGATGGACGGCATCGCCGGCAGGATCGGGCTGATCGGGGTCATCGCCGTGTGTCTGGCGCTCGTCTTCCTTGCGCTGATGCTCGCCGAGCGGCTCAACCGCTTTCTCGGCGTCACCGGCCGCGCGCTGCTGACCCGCCTGCTCGGCGTGCTGCTTTCGGCGCTCTCGGTGCAGTTCGTCGTCGACGGGGTCAAATCGGCCTTCGCCGGGTGAGACGCCGGCGTTGCCGCCGGCGCCCGCTCTCTCAGCTACGGTGCAGGAAGTCGAGGAGCGTCGCGTCGAAGCGTTCGCTTTCCTCGAACTGCATGGTGTGCCCGCTGTGTTCGAACATTTCGATCGTCAGCCGCGCGAAGTCGCCCGGGAACGGTTCCCATGCCGCGGGCGGTGCGATGAGGTAGTCGAAACGCCCGAGTGCGAGGAGCGCCGGCGCCATGACGCCGCGCGCAAGCGCGTGCATGTCGATCTCACGGAACACCTCGCCCCACAGATGATCGAAGCCGATGTCGTTGATCCAGACGCCGTCCCATAGCGGACGCGCATCGAAACCGGGATCGAACCAGCTGCGGGCGCCGAGCCGGATCAGCAGGTGCTTGAAGCGCTCGTGAGGACGGGCGGCGATGTCACCGGCGAGCTTCGCCATCTCCCGGTCGAAAATCGCCCTGCGCTCGGGCGAGGCTTCCGCCGCCCAACGCCGTTCCGCCCACTGCGCGAGCTCAGCACCCTGGTTCGGGCCGGTGCCCGCGAGCACGACGTGGGAGACGCGGCCGGGAAAACGGCGCGCATATTCGAGTGCCATGTAACCGTGGCCCGAATGCCCGAGAATGGCGAGGCGCTCGAGGCCGAAGGTCTGCCGCGCCAGCTCGATGTCCTCGATGATACGGTCGAAGGCAAAGTCCCTCGCCTGCACCGGCCCCAGCGGGCGGGCGAAGCATCTGTGATCGACGAAGTGGAGGCGGACCGAACGGCGAAGTCCAGGCGAGAAGGTCCGCGCGTAGTAGAGGCTGCTGCCGATGACCAGCACGGGGAGCCCCTGCCCTTCGATCGCGCAGCCGAGCTCGAAAACGCCCGAGCGAATGATGCCGCGCTCGGCGCGGCCGTAATTCATTTTTTCCATGATGTATCCGATAGTGCGGTTCGCCGCGCCGTGTCTGGCTGCGGGAACCGGACGTTGATCCAAGAAAAGCGCACAAGCTCACGCGACCGCGAAGGCCGGCAAGATCGCGCAACGATTTTCGTGGTCAAGGTCGCTAACGGATGAGGCGCATGGGACTTTCTCTCTGAATGGTCAACCGCAAGCGACGCGGGTGCCAGCATCGAGCCGTCGGCAGCAATACTGCTCCTGCTCATCGCAAACAAGGGGCTGTATAGCCCCGCCGGCGGTCAGGTCAGCGCTGCGCCTTCAGGATGCGCTTCCAGATCGTGCCGCCGAGATAGCGGTTGAACACGACGAAGTAGAGGACGATCAGCGCAAACAGCACGAAGGCCGGCAGGCCGTTCAGCTGGAAACCGCCCTCCGTACGGCCGCCGGTCACCGAGGCGACCAGAAAGCCGAGCACGAAAAAGGCGGTGAAGAAATCGAGCAGTGCCGCGAGCACGATGCGCCAGGTCGCGGGTCCGGTATCCGTCTTCGTCTCTCCCATCGAAAGCCCCCTTTCGGATCAACGAGAAGATATGGCACGCGACCGGCCGGACGGTGGTCCCGGTATCAGAACGGGATGTCGTCGTCGAGATCGCGCGAGAAATTGCCGCCGCCACCAGCCTGGTTGCCGGTGCGGGCCGGCGCACGGGACGGCTGGTTGTAATCGTCGCCGTAGCCGCCGCCGAAATCGCTGCCGCCACGCGAGGCGCCACCGCCCTCGCCGCGGCCGCCGAGCATGGTCAGGTTCGAATTGAAGCCCTGCAGCACGACTTCGGTCGAATAGCGATCGTTGCCGTTCTGGTCCTGCCACTTGCGGGTCTGCAGCTGACCTTCGACATAGACCGTCGAGCCCTTCTTCAGGTACTGTTCGGCGACCTTGCAGAGACCTTCGTTGAAGATCACCACGGTGTGCCACTCGGTCTTTTCCTTGCGCTCGCCGGTGTTGCGGTCGCGCCAGGATTCGGAGGTCGCGATGCGCAGGTTGGCGATCGGACGGCCGTCCTGGGTCCGGCGGATTTCCGGATCCGCGCCGAGATTCCCGATCAGAATTACCTTGTTCACGCTACCAGCCATAACACACACCTTGGGAAGAGAGGGCGCCGGACCGGCCGCACCCGCATTTGTCGATTTCCGCCACCTTAAACCAATCGCGGGCGGCGATGGAAAGTCTTAACCGTTAATCCACAGCGAAAAATGTTCTTTATTTGTTCTAATGATTGCCTATGATCCTGTCAACCGACTCGAAATGTGACCCGCGACGTCCTGTTCCGCCTCGACAGAGGCACAGTCATGACTAAATAAGGACTGTCCTTCTCCAAGCGAGCCTTGTCCATGAGTGAACTGAAGACCATTTCCATCCGCGGCGCCCGCGAGCACAACCTGAAGGGCATCGATCTCGAGCTGCCGCGCAACAGCCTGATCGTGATGACCGGCCTTTCCGGCTCGGGCAAGTCCTCGCTCGCCTTCGACACGATATACGCCGAGGGACAGCGCCGCTACGTGGAGAGCCTTTCGGCCTACGCCCGGCAGTTCCTGGAGATGATGCAGAAGCCGGACGTCGACCAGATCGACGGGCTTTCGCCGGCGATCTCCATCGAGCAGAAGACGACTTCGCGCAATCCGCGCTCCACCGTCGGCACGGTGACCGAGATCTACGACTACATGCGCCTGCTCTTCGCGCGCGTCGGTGTTCCCTATTCGCCGGCGACGGGCCTTCCGATCGAGAGCCAGACGGTCAGCCAGATGGTCGACCGCATCCTCGCCTTCGAGGAAGGGGCGCGCCTCTATATCCTTGCGCCGATGATCCGCGGCCGCAAGGGCGAGTACAAGAAGGAGCTCGCCGACCTGATGAAGCGCGGCTTCCAGCGCGTGAAGATCGACGGGCAGTTCTACGAGATCGCCGAGGCGCCGGCGCTCGACAAGAAGTACAAGCACGACATCGACGTGGTGGTCGACCGCGTGGTGGTGCGCTCCGACATCGGCGCGCGCCTCGCCGACAGCCTGGAGACCTGCCTCAAGCTCGCCGACGGGCTGGCGATCGCCGAGTTCGCCGACAAGCCGCTGCCGGCCTCGGAGACGGCCGCCGGCGGCTCGGCCAACAAGTCGCTGAACGAGACGCATGAACGGGTGATGTTCTCGGAAAAGTTCGCCTGCCCGGTCTCCGGTTTCACCATTCCGGAGATCGAGCCGCGGCTCTTCTCCTTCAACAATCCCTTCGGCGCCTGCCCGACCTGCGACGGGCTCGGCTCACAGCAGAAGATCGACGAGGCGCTGATCGTGCCGGAGGCACAGCGGCGGCTGAACGACGGGGCGATCGCGCCCTGGGCGAAATCCTCCTCCCCCTACTACAACCAGACGCTCGAATCCCTCGGCAAGGTTTTTGGTTTCAAGCTCTCGAACCGCTGGTCGGACCTGAGCGAGGAGGCGCAGCGCGCAATCCTGCACGGCACGGAAGAGAAGATCGAGTTCCACTATGCCGACGGGGCGCGGGCCTATACGACGACCAAGACCTTCGAAGGCATCGTGCCGAACCTCGAACGGCGCTGGAAGGAGACCGACAGCGCCTGGGCACGCGAGGAGATCGAGCGGTTCATGTCGGCGGCCCCCTGCCCGGCCTGCGCCGGCTACCGGTTGAAGCCGGAGGCGCTCGCCGTCAAGATCAACGGCCTGCACATCGGCGAGGTCACCGAGATGTCGATCCGCGTCGCCGGTGCCTGGTTCGAGACGCTGCCGGCAAAGCTCAGCGACAAGCAGAACGAGATCGCGGTGCGCATTCTCAAGGAGATCCGCGAGCGGCTGCGCTTTCTGAACGATGTCGGGCTCGACTATCTCTCGATGTCGCGCAATTCCGGCACGCTTTCGGGCGGCGAGAGCCAGCGCATCCGCCTCGCCTCGCAGATCGGCTCGGGGCTGACGGGCGTGCTCTACGTGCTCGATGAACCGTCGATCGGCCTGCATCAGCGCGACAACGCCCGCCTCATCGAGACGCTGAAACACCTGCGCGACATCGGCAATACGGTGATCGTCGTCGAGCACGACGAGGACGCGATCCTCTCCGCCGATTACGTGGTCGACATCGGCCCGGCGGCCGGCATCCACGGCGGCGAGGTGGTGGCGCAGGGCGTTCCCGCCGAGATCATGGCCAATCCGAATTCGCTGACGGGCAAATATCTCTCCGGCGAACTCGGCGTCGCGGTTCCCGCCGAACGCCGCAAGCCGAAGAAGAGCCAGCAGATCAAGGTGATCGGCGCACGGGGCAACAACCTGAAGAACGTCACCGCCAGCATCCCGCTCGGCGTGTTCACGGCCGTCACCGGCGTTTCCGGCGGCGGCAAGTCGACCTTCCTCATCGAGACGCTCTACAAGGCGGCGGCACGCCGCATCATGGGCGCGCGCGAAAACCCGGCCGAGCACGACCGCATCGACGGCTTCGAGTTCATCGACAAGGTGATCGACATCGACCAGTCGCCGATCGGCCGCACGCCGCGCTCGAACCCCGCGACCTATACCGGCGCCTTCACGCCGATCCGCGACTGGTATGCCGGCCTGCCGGAGGCGAAGGCGCGCGGCTACCAGCCGGGCCGCTTCTCCTTCAACGTCAAGGGCGGCCGCTGCGAGGCCTGCCAGGGCGACGGGGTGATCAAGATCGAGATGCACTTCCTGCCGGACGTCTACGTCACCTGCGACGTCTGCCACGGCAAGCGCTACAACCGCGAGACGCTCGACGTGACCTTCAAGGGCAAGTCGATCGCCGACGTGCTCGACATGACGGTCGAGGAAGGCGTCGAGTTCTTCTCCGCGGTGCCGGCTGTGCGCGACAAGCTGCAATCGCTCTTCGACGTCGGCCTCGGCTATATCAAGGTCGGGCAACAGGCGAACACGCTTTCCGGCGGCGAGGCGCAGCGCGTGAAGCTCGCCAAGGAACTCTCCAAGCGCTCGACCGGCCGCACGCTCTATATCCTCGACGAGCCGACGACGGGGCTTCATTTCCACGACGTGGCAAAGCTCCTCGAAATGCTGCACGAGCTCGTCAGGCAGGGCAATTCAGTGGTGGTGATCGAGCACAATCTCGAAGTGATCAAGACGGCCGACTGGGTGATCGACTTCGGTCCCGAGGGTGGCGACGGCGGCGGCGAGATCGTCGCGACCGGCACGCCGGAGCAGATCGTCGAGGCCGAGCGCTCCTATACCGGCCAGTTCCTCAAGGAACTCCTGGAGCGGCGGCCGATGCGGAAGGTGCAGGCGGCGGAGTGAGCTATGAGCGAGACCCTTGAGCTTGTCTGTAAGCTCGTCGAGCGAGACAAGTTCAGGGTGTCGGTACATGCAGTGCAGGAACTGGTCGACGACGGGCTCCTGATCGAACCCATCATTCGTGCAGTTGCGACAGGCAAGCAGGAGCCTGCCGTCCTGGTCACCGCGTACCGTCCCGATCCGCAGCGCTGGGATGCGAGTTTCACACGGAGGCGTCAGCGATGACCCGTAAATCAGTGCAGCTCATTCGTGAAGGTGAACGCGTGGCGGAAGTCTCCGTGGAGATCGAGGAAGCTGGCGCATGGGGAGCGACGGTCGGTTTCGCGGACATTGCGAAGCTCGATCGCGTGCGCCGGGCGTTGCGTGCCGGCGATATCCGCGGCGCGCTCGAGGATGCAAAGGTCTACCGGTTGGTTCCCGAGACTGATGGCAGAGTCTCGGCTCGCGGTTTCGGCGAAGATCCACAAACACCCTTGAACCACAAACCGAAGTGAGGGCAGCGTCATGACCCAGGCAGGCACAATCCGTACCGGCATCGGCGGCTGGACCTTCGATCCGTGGGAAGGCACCTTCTATCCGGAGACGCTGCCGAAGAAGAGACAGCTCGAATATGCGAGCCGGGAGCTGACGGCGATCGAGGTCAACGGCACCTATTATTCCAGCCAGAAGCCGGAGACCTTCGCCAAATGGGCGTCGGAGGTGCCGGAGGGCTTCGTCTTTTCGCTGAAGGCGAGCCGCTTCTGCACCAATCGCAAGGTGCTCGCCGAGGCCGGGCCATCGGTCGAGAAGTTCCTGACCCAGGGGATCACCGAGCTCGGCGCGCATCTCGGGCCGATCCTCTGGCAGTTCATGGGAACGAAGAAGTTCGAACCCAACGATTTCGAGGCCTTTCTGGCGCTGCTGCCGAAGAACCAGGACGGGATTGCCCTTCGCCACGTCGTCGAACCGCGGCACGCCTCCTTCCAGGTGCCGGAATTCATTGCGCTGTTGAAGAAATACAATGTCGCGGCGGTCTGCGCCGACCACCACGACTATCCGATGTTCGCCGAGCCGACGGCCGATTTCGTCTATGCGCGGCTGCAGAAGGGCGAGGACGAGATTCCGACCTGCTATCCCGAGAAGGAAATCGACGCCTGGGCCGGCCGGCTGAACCGCTACGCCGCGGGCGCGATGCCGGACGACCTGCCGAAGATCGCCGACGAGGCGGTGGTCGAGAAGAAGCCGCGCGACGTCTTCGCCTTCTTCATCACCGGCGGC
This sequence comes from Ciceribacter sp. RN22, assembly GCF_024054295.1. Lineage (NCBI taxonomy): Bacteria > Pseudomonadati > Pseudomonadota > Alphaproteobacteria > Hyphomicrobiales > Rhizobiaceae > Ciceribacter > Ciceribacter sp. RN22. Next base: position 1,909,405 of record NZ_JAMXLD010000001.1, on the reverse strand, counting down.
AAGGTCAATGCGCCGAACGGCGCAAGGGTGCTGCAGACGGCGGTTTCCTGACCTCCGGGACAAGGTCGACCGGGCCTACATGACGAAATTGTGACACTGGCGAATCTGGGATATGGTCCGTCGTATTGCCGACCTCATCGGGGCCGGAAATAGCGGAGGCTTTCCGGCTGCGGCCTGGAAGGGCCGTTTCCCTCAACATTCCGGGTTCCTCATGTCGGGCATCGTCGTCTTCATCAATCTCGCCGGCGCCGTCGCGCTGCTCCTGTGGGCGACGCGCATGGTGCGCACCGGTATCGAACGCGCCTACGGCCATGTGCTGAAGGACAAGCTGCGGCTCGCCGTCGGCAACCGGGTCACCGCCGGCGCCGCGGGCTTCGCGCTTGCCGTGGCGCTGCAGAGCGCGACCGCCGTCGCGCTGATCGTCGCCTCCTTCGTCGCCGGTGGCTATGTCTCGTCGGGGATCGGCATCGCCACCCTGCTCGGCGCCGATTTCGGCTCGGCCTTCGTCGTGCGCATCCTGCGCCACGATCTCTCGCTCCTGATCCCGATCCTGCTGCTGATGGGCACCGTGGCATTCCGCGCCTCGGAAACGCGTGGCTGGCGGCAGGCGGGTCGCATCTTCTTCGGGCTCGGTCTGCTGCTCCTGTCGCTCAGGCTGATCGGCGAGGCCTCCGACCCGCTGCGCACGAGCCAGATCCTGCCGCTCCTCATCAACTATCTCTCGCGCGACTGGATCACCGCCTTCCTGCTTTCGGCGCTGCTTGCCTGGGCCTTCCACTCCAGTGTTGCGACCATCCTGCTATTCGCCTCGCTTGCGGACCGCGGGCTGCTGCCGCCGGTGCTGATCATCCCGATGGTGCTCGGTGCGAATTTCGGCGCAGCGGTGATCGGCGCCATGCTGACCAAGAACGCCGAAAGCGCCGCCCGCGTCGTGCCGCTCGGCAACGTCGTCATCCGCGGGCTCGGCACGCTCGCCGCGCTCGCCGTCCAGCTCGTCCTCGTGGTGCCGTCGGGACTTTTCGCGAGCCATCCCGGCGACGCCGTCGTGATGGTGCACCTGGCGCTCAACGGCGCGGTGCTGCTTCTCGGCCTGCCGTTCGCCGGCGTCGTGGCCGGGCTGCTCGAACACCTGCTGGCGAAGCCTGAGGCCACCGAGACGGAGGGACCGGAGGAGCGGCTATCGGCACTCAACCCGGCCGACCTCGCCAACCCGAAACAGGCGATCGCCAACGCCACCCGCGAGGTGCTGAGCGTCTGCGACAAGACCGAGGTGATGCTGAACCGCATCTTCGAACTCTACGAGACCTTAGATCCGAAGAAGCTGCAGCGCCTGGAGGCGCTCGACGACGAGATCGACCGCACCCATCGCGACATCAAGTTCTATCTCGCGCGGATTTCGGAAAGCGCGCTCGACGAGGAATCGGCTGCGCAATCGCAGAACTTGCTGAGTGCGGCGATCAAGGTCGAGCAGGCGGCGGATATCATCGCCCAGAACATGGCGACGAGAGCGCGCAAGAAGCACGATCGCAAGGTCGCCTTCTCCGACGAAGGCTGGAGCGAGCTGAAGGCCATGCACAACGAAGTGGTCAAGAACGCGCGCCTCGCCTTCAACCTGCTGGTCGACCGCGACGTCGAATATGCTCGCCAGCTCGTCGCCCGCAAGGAGGTTGTGCGCAACCTCGTGCGCCAGAGCGAGGAGCGGCACCTGCAGCGGCTGCGCGACGGCAATATTGCGAGCTTCGAATCGAGCTCGCTGCACATCGACACGATGCGCGACCTCAAGGAGATCAATTCGCTGGTCGCCTCGATCGGTTATCCGCTGCTCGAGGACGAGGGCATGCTGCGGCGCAGCCGTCTGCTCTGACGGGCGGAACCGCCTCGGCCTGCTTCTTGGGTTGCCGCTCGCTCAGGAGCCGGCGGCTTCGCCGACCGGCGCCTTGCGGGCGAGCCAGCGCGGATTGAAGACGTTCATCACCAGACCGAGGACGATCAGCGCGGCGGCGATGACGCGCAGCAGCCCGAAATCCTCGCCGAGCACCAGGGCTGCCGACGACATGCCGAAGACCGGGACGAGCAGCGAGAAGGGGGCCACGGTCGAAACCCCGTAGCGGCTGATCATCGCCCCCCAGACCGCAAAACCGAAGACGGTGGCGCCATAGGCGACGAAGAGCACGGCCCCTGCCCCTTCGAGATTGAGGTTCGCCAGCGCCTGCAGGTCGCGGTCCCAGCCCTCGAACAGGGCGGAGATGATGAAGAGCGGGATCGGCGGCACGAGGCTCACCCAGACCATCAGGTTCAGCATCTGAACCTTGCCGACCTTCTTCATCAGCATGTTCGAGCAGGCCCAGGCGACGGCGGCGGCAAGCACGAGCACGAGGCCCGCGACGGTGAATGTACCATCGATCGAGCTGGCGATGAGCGCGACACCTGAAAAGGCGAGGACCATGCCCGCGACCTGCAGCGGCCTCGGCCGGTCACCATAGATCAGGAAGGCGAGCAGGACGGTGAAAAAGGCCTGCGATTGCAGGAGCAGCGACGCAAGCCCGGGCGGTGCGCCGACATTCATGCCGATGAAGAGGAAGGAGAACTTCACCACGCCGAGCATCAGGCCGATGCCGAGGATCAGCCGCCAGGGCACATCCGGCCGGCGGATGAAGAAGGCGAGCGGCAGGGCGGCGAAAAGGAAGCGGAGCGCGGAAAAGAGGAGCGGCGGGAAATTGTCGAGGCCGAGCTTGATCACCACGAAATTGAAGCCCCAGACGGCGGCGACGAGGACGAGCATCAGGATGTGAAGGGGCGACATGGGGCGAATCTCCGGCGCGCTGGTGGATGATCGATACACCCTCGCCCGCCGCCAGGGAAAACGGATTCTGCTAATGCCACCGATCGATATGGTTGATGAGGGTCTCGGCGGTGAGCCCCGCACCCGCCCGCTGCGCCGCATCGCCGTGCAGCCAGACGCCCGCCGCCGCAGCCTCGAAGGCCGGCATGCCCTGCGCCAGAAGCCCGCCGACGATGCCGGCGAGCACATCCCCGGAACCGGCGGTGGCAAGCGACGGCGGGGCATTCCCGTTGATCAAGGCGCGGCCATCGGGCGCGGCGATCACGGTGTCGGAACCCTTGTAGATGACGGCCGCATTGGCGCGTGCGGCGGCCTGCCTCGCCCGGTCGACCTTGCTCAGCGCCGGATCGGCGGCAAGATCGGGGAAGAGCCTCGCGAACTCGCCTTCGTGCGGCGTCAGCACCAGACGGGGCGCGCCATCCGCAAAGGCAGAGAAGAGCGCCTGCGGGTCCTCCGCGAAGGCGGTGATGCCGTCTGCATCGAGGACCAGCCGGCGGCTGGCGGCGGCAAGCGCGGTGACGAAGGCGCGGGCCTTTGCGCCGACGCCGAAGCCGGGGCCGAGAACGAAGACGGAGCGCCGGTCATCGCGAAGGTAGTCGGCGAGGTCGCTCTCGGTCTCGACCGCCTTCAGCATCACGGCGGTCAGATGGGCCGCATTGGCGGCGACCGCCTCTTTCGGTGAGGCGACGGTGACGAGCCCCGCCCCTGCCCTCAGGCCCGCGGCGGCGGCGAGCCGCGCGGCGCCCGTCGCCGCGGCCCCGCCGGAAAAGACAGTCAGATGGCCACGGCGGAACTTGTGGTCGGCGGCATCGATCGGGGGCATCGCTGCACACCACTCTTCCGGGCCGTTGACGAAGAGGTGCTCGCTCCTCGCCTCGACGAGGCGGAAGGGGATGCCGATGTCGAAGGTCTCGACCGTGCCGCAATGCATCCGGCCGGGAAGCAGCAGATGCCCCGGCTTGCGGGTCATGAAGGTGACGGTGTGGCGCGCCCGGAAGGCTGCGCCCATGACTGCGCCGGTGCGCCCGTCTATCCCCGAGGGCAGGTCGACCGCCACCACCGGCAGGCCGGCCTCGTCCACCCGTCGCACCATATCTGCGACCGCCGGCGGCACGGCGCGAGCGAGGCCCGCCCCGAAGATCGCATCGACGATCACGTCTCCGGGCGCGGGACGGCAGGTGTCGAGCGGCGCGCCCTCGATCGGGTAGCGCGAACGGGCGGTCGCGGCATCACCCTTGAGGGTCGCCGGATCGCCGAGGTGGAAGAATGCGACAGGAGCGCCGGTTTCGTGCAAGGCGCGTGCCGCTACATAGCCGTCGCCGCCGTTGTTGCCGGGGCCGCAGAGGACGACGAAGCGCTCTGCGCCGGCAAAGCGCCTGAGGACGGCGGCGGCCACAGCCTGCCCCGCCTTCTCCATCAGGCCATAGGAATCGATGCCCGACGCCGCAGCCGCAGCGTCCACCTCTCCCATCGCCGACGGCGTCAGCAGCCAGTTGTCGTGTCCCCTTGCCATGCCTCCATTGAACCCATTCCGGGCGGAAAGACAACAGGCATCGCGGTTGCGGCAAGAATGACCAACAATGGTGCATGTGCCTATTTTTACGCCACATAGGGCCTGCTTTGCAGGCATGTACGGCACTTACGGATTCCCTCGAAAAATCGGCGAATTTTGCCTTCCTGCGGCATTTCCGCTCCGATTTCGCGATCATTTTCCCCGGAAATGCACATGATTTGTCCCTGCAACTGAAAAAATCCGGCATTTTTCCGAAAAAGCTGTCGCCAACTGGCACGGCACGTGCATCAATACGGGCGAGTGGGATCATCCTGCTGCAATGAGAGAAGCGGAGAGAAATTTTCTCATGAAAAAGATCGAAGCGATCATAAAGCCCTTCAAGCTCGACGAAGTGAAGGAAGCCCTTCAGGAAGTCGGCCTGCAAGGCATCACCGTCACGGAGGCCAAGGGGTTCGGCCGCCAGAAGGGCCATACCGAACTTTACCGGGGTGCGGAATACGTCGTGGATTTCCTGCCGAAGGTAAAGGTCGAAGTGGTTCTGGCGGACGAAAACGTGGAAGCCGTCATCGACGCGATCCGCAATGCCGCCCAGACCGGCCGGATCGGCGATGGTAAGATCTTCGTTTCGAATGTGGAGGAAGTCGTCCGCATCCGTACCGGCGAAACCGGCGTCGACGCCATCTGAAACATCCGCTCTCTTCCAGAGGCGGACCAGTCTATCGTCATCTCACCCAAGGAATATGACCAATGACGACTGCAAACGACATTCTGAAGCAAATCAAGGACAACGACGTCAAGTTCGTCGACCTGCGCTTTACCGACCCGAAGGGCAAACTGCAGCATGTGACGATGGACGTCTGCTGCGTCGATGAAGACATGTTCGCCGACGGCGTCATGTTCGACGGCTCCTCGATCGCCGGCTGGAAGGCAATCAACGAGTCCGACATGGTGCTGATGCCGGATCCGGCGACGGTTCACATGGACCCGTTCTTCGCCCAGTCGACCATGGTCATCATGTGCGACATCCTCGACCCGATCTCCGGCGAAGCCTACAACCGCGACCCGCGCGGTACCGCCAAGAAGGCGGAAGCCTATCTGAAGGCATCCGGCATCGGCGACACCATCTATGTCGGCCCGGAAGCCGAATTCTTCGTCTTCGATGACGTCAAGTACAAGGCCGACCCCTACAATACCGGCTTCAAGCTCGACTCGTCGGAACTGCCGTCGAACGACGACACCGACTATGAAACGGGCAACCTCGGTCACCGTCCGCGCGTCAAGGGCGGCTATTTCCCGGTTCCGCCGGTGGACAGCCTGCAGGACATGCGCTCCGAAATGCTGACCGTGCTCGCGGAAATGGGCGTCGTCGTCGAAAAGCACCACCACGAAGTGGCGGCCGCCCAGCACGAGCTCGGCGTCAAGTTCGACGCGCTGGTGCGCAATGCCGACAAGATGCAGATCTACAAATACGTCGTGCACCAGGTTGCCAATGCCTACGGCAAGACCGCGACCTTCATGCCGAAGCCGATCTTCGGCGATAACGGCTCGGGCATGCACGTCCACATGTCGATCTGGAAGGACGGCAAGCCGACCTTCGCCGGCGACGAATATGCAGGCCTTTCCGAGAACTGCCTCTACTACATCGGCGGCATCATCAAGCATGCCAAGGCGATCAACGCCTTCACCAACCCGTCGACCAACTCCTACAAGCGCCTGGTTCCCGGCTATGAAGCTCCGGTTCTGCTCGCCTATTCGGCGCGCAACCGGTCGGCCTCCTGCCGCATTCCGTTCGGCTCCAACCCGAAGGCGAAGCGCGTCGAAATCCGCTTCCCCGACCCGACCGCCAACCCGTATCTCGCCTTCGCGGCGATGCTGATGGCCGGTCTCGACGGCATCAAGAACAAGATCCATCCCGGCAAGGCCATGGACAAGGACCTCTACGACCTGCCGCCGAAGGAACTGAAGAAGATCCCGACGGTCTGCGGCTCGCTGCGCGAGGCACTCGAATCGCTCGACAAGGATCGCAAGTTCCTGACCGCCGGCGGCGTCTTCGATGACGACCAGATCGACTCGTTCATCGAGCTGAAGATGCAGGAAGTCATGCGCTTCGAAATGACCCCGCATCCGGTCGAATTCGACATGTACTACTCGGTCTGATCCGGGAAACCGCCGGCCTTCGGGCGGTGGCAAGAACAAGCCGGCGGCGCGATGCGTCGCCGGTCTATTTTTTCATATGGATGTCCCTATTTCCTGACAGATCACTTCATAATTCTGGAGCGCGAAAACGCCTTTCCTCGTCGCGCGGTGCGCGCTAGGTTCAGCCACAGAGACTCGCCTGCCGCGCCAGCGGCGCCAAGACTTCCGTTTTCCTCCGGGGTTCCGATGAACGACCGCAGCAAGGCCGCGCAACCGCGAGCGCTCGACTGGCTCCTCTATTTCCTGGCGCCGGTCTTCTTCTCCAGCAACCTGATCTTCGGTCGCGGCATCACCGGCGAGATCGCCCCCTTCACCACCGCGTTTCTCCGCTGGATCGGCTCGGCGATGATCATCTTTCCCGTCGTCTATGCGGAGCGGCGGACCTGCCTCGCCTTCGTGCGGCAGCATACGGCGATCTGGCTGGTGCTCGGCTTTCTCGGCATGGGCATCTGCGGCGGCTTCGTCTACTGGGCGCTGACGCTGACGACCGCCTCCAACGCGACGCTGATCTATACGACGTCGTCGCTGTTCATCATCCTGCTGCAGTGGTTGCTGCAGGGGCGTCGAATCCGCTCCGGCGAGCTGCTCGGCATGGCGATCGCCTTTTCCGGCGTCGCGGTCATCGTGCTCAAGGGGGACTGGGCGGCGGCGAAAAGCTTCACCTTCAACATCGGCGATCTCGGCATTCTCGTCGCGGCGATCGCCTTCGCGCTCTATTCGCTGCTGTTGCGCCACCCGGGTGTCGCGGCGATGCCGCCGCTGCCACTCTTCGGCCTGCTGGCGTTTTCCGGCGCCATCGTGCTCCTGCCGCCTGCCCTCTACGAGGTGGTGACCGGCGGGCTCTTGCCCGACAGTGCGAGCGACTGGACGAAGCTTGCCGGGATCATCGCCTTCGCCTCGCTCGCCGCCTTCTACTGCTTCCAGCATGCCGTGCGCGTGTTCGGTCCGGCGATGGCCGGTGTCACCCTCTACCTGATGCCGCCGACCTCGATCATCATGGCGGTCATCCTGCTCGGCGAACGCTTCGAGACCTATCACGCCGTCGGCATCGTGCTGGTGATGGGCGGGCTCATGCTTGCGACAGCTCCGATCAAACGTCGATCCTGACGACCGGGTGTGCGCCGCGGTCTTGTCGCGCATTGAACGGCTATCACTCTAAACCCTTGATTGTCGGCGTCATAGACCCCAATTTCTTAGGGGAAAGGATGTTCACGCCATGAAACAGAGCAACGCAAAATTTGGCATCGGGGAAGTCGTCCGCCACAAGTTCTTTCCGTTCCGGGGCGTCGTTTTTGATGTGGATCCGGAGTTTGCGAATTCGGAAGAATGGTGGAACTCGATACCGGCGGAGGTCCGGCCGAACAGGGATCAGCCCTTCTATCACCTGCTCGCGGAGAACGAAGAGACGGAATACGTCGCCTATGTCTCGGAGCAGAACCTGGAACACGACGACAGCGACGTTCCGCTGCGCAACCCACAAGTGAACCAGATCTTCGTGATGGAACAGGCGGGCCGCTACAAGCCGCGGATCAACTTCGCCCACTAGACCATCGCCGATCGCACGGCGACACAAACGAAAAAGGCCCGGGAGACCGGGCCTTTTCATTGATACTCTGTCGGCAATCAGTTGCCGGTCTTCGCCTTGTCCTGGGCGGCCTCGAGCGCCTTGCGGCTCTCGTCGGTCTTCTTCTGCATGACTTCCTGCAGGAGACGCTGGCGCTCCTCGGCCTGCGACTGCGACATCGCCTCGCCGTCATAGGCGCCGGTGAAGCCTTCGAGCGAGATCTTGATCGGGTTCGGCGCGCGGCGGAAGTTGATCGAGGTGAAGACCACCTCGTTGCCCTTCTTGAGGCTGGCGATGACCGCGTCGGTCATCGGCATTTCGGCCGTGCAGCGGTCGGGCAGGCAGACGGCGTAGTCGAGCTTCTGGCCCTTGCCGCCGTCGATCTGCATCATGATGCCCGGCGGGATCAGGCGGGCGGTCGGAACCGTGACCTGCAGGATCTTGCGGTTGATCTTGCCCTCGACACTGATGAGGCCGACGGCGGTCAGGAGCTGACCGTTCTGGGCGAGCTGCTGATTCTGCACCACGCAGACGTCGTTGTCCTCCTGCTTCTGGCAGGTCTTGAACCACTTCGGCGGAGCGGCATTCGCGGCGGCGCCTGCATCCTGTGCGGCAGAAACCGCGGGAACGGCGGCCGTGCCGATGGTGAGGACAAGCGCGGAAAGAACCGACCGCGTGGTTTTGTTTGCTTTAAGCATCATACGAATTCCGTCTCCTGAAAACCAATCCCGAACCGCACTCACGGTACGGTACCGCTCGGTCGTGCTGCCAGTCACCTGTCGTTCAAATGAGGCAAATACATGACCTTGGCTACCCGGACACACCTGTTACATCGGGCAACGGCGAATATCCAGCCCTTCTTTGGGTCTTCCTTGCGCCGCGGGGCGAAAATGGCCGCCTGATGTGTTGGTTTTGTGGTCTTCGTGATAGCCTCCGCCCGCGAATCCGACATCAGCCGAAAGGAATCGACGTGCGCCGCCTTCTTCTTCCCATCCTCTTCCTGGGCTTTTCCGGGCTGGCCCAGGCCGAGCCCGTCCACGGCATCGCCATGCATGGCCAGGTGGCGCTGCCGGCGGACTATACCCACTTCCCCTACGTCAATCCTGAGGTGAAGAAGGGGGGCAAGATTTCCTACGGCGTCGTCGGAACCTTCGACAGCCTCAATCCTTTCGTCATCAAGGGCATGCGCACGACCGCACGCGGCGTGTGGGACCCGGAATACGGCAATCTCTTCTACGAGGCGCTGATGCAGCGCTCCAGCGACGAACCGTTCTCGCTCTACGGCCTGCTGGCGGAAAGTGTCGAATGGGACGAGGCGCGCAGCTTCATCCAGTTCAATCTCAATCCGAAGGCGCACTGGCACGACGGCAAGCCGGTCACCGCCGAAGACGTGATCTTCTCCTTCAACCTGCTCGCCGAAAAGGGCCGCCCGCCCTACAACAAGCGACTGGATGTGGTCGCCAAGATGGAGCAGGTGGGTGAGCGCAACGTGCGCTTTACGCTGAACGAGAAGGCCAATCGCGAAACACCGCTGATTCTTGCGCTGTCGATGCCGATCCTGCCGAAGCACGCAGTCGATCCCGCAACCTTCGAACAGACGTCGCTGGCAATCCCGGTCGCCTCCGGCCCCTACAAGATCAAGTCCATCCAGCCCGGCGAAAAGATCGTCTGGCAGCGGGACCCGGACTACTGGGGCAAGGATATTCCCTCCAAGGTCGGCTTCGACAACTACGACGAGATAGCCGTCACCTATTTCCTTCAGGACAGCACGCTTTTCGAAGCCTTCAAGAAGGGCGACGTCGACGTTTATCCTGACGCAGACCCGAGCCATTGGGACCGCGCCTACGACTTCCCGGCCGTTCAGAAGGGCGACGTCGTCAAGGAAGTCTTCAAGCCCGGCCTTCCTTCCGGCATGCTCGGGTTCGTCTTCAACACCCGCCGGCCGATCTTTGGCGATGTGCGGGTGCGCGAGGCGCTGTCGCTCGCCTTCGATTTCGAATGGATGAACAAGACGCTCTACGACAACGCATTCCGCCGCACACAGAGCTTTTGGCAGAATTCCAAGCTCGGTGCCTATGGCAACGCCGCCGACGAGCGGGAGCTGGCGCTGCTCGGCCCGGCAAAGGACAGGCTCGCTCCGGAAATCCTCGCCGGCACCTACACCATGCCGGTGACGGATGCCTCCGGCAGCGATCGCAAGGTGCTGCGCGAGGCCGTCGGGCTGCTCAAGGAGGCCGGCTATACGATCCAGGGCGGCAAGATGGTCGATGCCGCCGGCAAGCCGCTCGCCTTCGAGGTGATGACCCAGAACGCCGGCCAGGAGAAGATGGCGGTCGCCTTCCAGCGGGCACTGAAGATGATCGGCGTCGACATGGCGATCCGAACCGTCGACGATGCGCAGTACCAGGCCCGCTCCAACAGCTTCGACTACGACATGATCATCAAGGCGTACACCTCCTCGCTGTCGCCGGGTGCGGAGCAGGTCAACCGTTGGGGATCGGCCTCAAAGGACGCGCAGGGCAGCTTCAACTATGCAGGCGTCGCCGATCCGGACATCGACCGAATGATCGACGCGCTGATGAATGCGCGCACCCAGGAGGATTTCCAGGCGGCCGTGCGGGCCTATGACCGCCTGCTGGTCGACGGCCACTATGTCGTGCCGCTCTATCACCTCGGAGAGCAGTGGGTGGCCCGGTGGAAGCACATCGCGCGGCCCGAGACGGTGCCGCTCTACGGCTACCAGCTTCCGACATGGTGGGATGCGCGGGTGCAGTGACGGCGTCCGCCCTCTCCTTCTTGTCCGGTCGCGTTTCAGGGGTGGTTCCCAAAAGGTAACGCCTTGAAGCGCGCGGCCCTTGGCCCTAAGTGGCGGAAACAGAATTTTTCCGCCGCCCAAGATCACCGAAAGGAAGCCCCATGCAGCGCATCACCATCGACATCGTCTCGGACGTCGTCTGCCCCTGGTGCTTCCTCGGCAAGGCGCGTCTGGACCTCGCGATCGCCGAAGTGCAGGACGAGATCTCCGTCGATGTGAACTGGCGTCCCTACCGTCTCAATCCCGACTATCCGCCGGAAGGCGTCGACCAGCAGGTGGAGCTTGCCCGCAAGCTCGGCGGCAAGGAGAATATGGACCGCGCCCACGAGCAGTTGAAGGCGTTGGGACGCGAGGTAGGGATCGCCTTCGACTTCGATGCGATCAGGATCGGCCCGAACACGCTCGACGCCCACCGGCTGATCCACTGGGCCGGAACGGAGGACCGCGAGGCGCAACAGCGCGTCGTTTCCGCGCTGTTCAAGGCGAATTTCGAGGAAGGCCGCAATGTCGGTGACAGAGCCGTCCTGCTCGACATCGCCGAGAAGGCGGGGCTCGACCGCGCGGTGATTTCGACTCTGCTCGAGGGTGACGCCGACAAGGCGCATGTGCTTTCCGAGATCGATGCGGCCCAGCAGATGGGCGTGAACGGCGTTCCCTTCTTCATCTTCGACCAGAAATATGCCGTCAGCGGCGCGCAGACGCCGGAGGTGCTCGCCAATGCGCTCCGGGACATCGCGCGTCTCAAGGCCGAAGATCAGCGAAAACTGAATTGACGTCGGTCAGGAAGGGACCTATCCAGAGAGCATCGCGTCTCTCCCCGGAAGCTCCTCCTTGTCCCAAGACACCACCCTCAAAGGCGTCCTGATCGCCTTCGTCTGCTTTGTCGCCTATGCCATCAGCGACGCCTCGGTGAAGCTCGTCGACGGCCGCGTGCCACCGCTCGAAGCGGCCTTCTTCGGCTCCTGCTTCGGCCTTATCGCGGTCCCGTTCCTGCTGAAACGGGGCGACAGCTGGACGGACCTCGTACGCACGACCAACCGGCCGCTCTGGCTCCTGCGCTTCGTCTGCTCGGCGATCGGCACCGTCGGCAGCATCGTCGCCTTCACCGAACTCAGCATGGCCGAGGCGTTCAGCCTGATCTTCCTGCTGCCGTCCTTCGCCACGATCCTGTCGGTGATCTTCCTCAAGGAGAAGGTGGGCGCGCGGCGCTGGTCGGCCGTCGTCATCGGCTTTGTCGGCGTGCTCGTCGTGCTCCGGCCGGGTTTCCGGGAACTGTCGTTCGGGCATCTGACGGCGCTCGTCTCCGGCTTCACCGGCGCCGTTTCCATCGTCATCTACCGGGCAGTGGGTCCGGCGGAAAAGAGCGTGTCGCTCTATGGCGCCGGCTTTCTCGGCAGCCTGCTGATTTCCGGGGCGCTGATGGCGCCCGGTTTCGTCTGGCCGACGGTCCAAGATTTTTCGCTGCTGGCGTCGTTCGGCATCCTCGCGACCGTCGGCAACGTCCTGCTTATGGTCGCCTCCTTTTATGCCTCGGCGGCGGTCGTCGGGCCGATCCAGTACAGCCAGATGATCTGGGCGGTGCTCTTCGGCTATGTGCTCTTCGGCGACCGTCTGGACCTGCCGATGTTCGCCGGCATTGTGCTCATCGTCGGCTCGGGACTGCTGACCGTGATCCGCGAGCGCCAGCGCGGCGTGCCGCTGCCGCCCTCGCTTGCCGCGGCGCCGCAGGCGGCGCTTTCGGCTGAGCCTGAAACGCCGGCCGAAGTCGACCGTCAGGGCTGACGCGCCAACTCGGCCATCTGGGTCATGACCATCGCCGCGCCGGCGAGCCGCTTTTCGGGCGTCGGCAGGTCGCGGGTGAGGAAAACGCTCTGGTCGGGGCGGATCTTCGCCATCGTGCCCTGTTTGGCGATATACCCGACGAGGGCCGCCGGATTCGGGAATTCCTTGTTGCGGAACTGGACGACGACGCCCTTCGGCCCGGCCTCGAGCTTCTCGACGTTCGCCTTGCGGCAGAGCGCCTTAATGTAGACAACCTTCAGCAGGCTCTGGACTTCCGCCGGCATCGGGCCGAAGCGGTCGATCATCTCCGCGCCGAAGGCGTCGATCTCGCCGAGTTCGGTCAGTTCGCCGAGGCGACGATAGAGGCCGAGGCGCAGGTGCAGGTCCGGCACGTAGTCGTCGGGGATCATCACCGAAGTGCCGACGGAAATCTGCGGCGACCAGCCGGTATCCTCGACGACGTCGACACCCTTCACCTCGGCAACCGCCTCTTCCAGCATGTGCTGATAGAGCTCGAAGCCCACTTCCTTGATGTGGCCGGACTGCTCCTCGCCGAGCAGGTTGCCGGCACCGCGGATATCGAGATCGTGGCTCGCGAGCTGGAAGCCGGCGCCGAGCGTGTCGAGCGACTGCAACACCTTCAGGCGGCGCTCGGCCGAGGAAGTGAGCACCTTGTTGACCGGCAGGGTCAGCAGCGCGAAGGCGCGCACCTTGGAGCGGCCGACGCGGCCGCGCAACTGATAGAGCTGGGCAAGGCCGAACATGTCGGCGCGGTGGACGACCAACGTGTTGGCGGTCGGCACGTCGAGGCCCGATTCAACGATGGTGGTCGAGAGCAGCACGTCGTAGCGGCCGTCGTAGAAGGCGTTCATGATGTCTTCGAGCTCGCCGGCCGCCATCTGGCCATGGGCGACGGCGACCTTCAGCTCCGGTACGTCGGACTGCAGGAAGGCCTGCACGTCGGCGAGATCGGAAAGCCGCGGGCAGACATAGAAGCTCTGGCCGCCGCGGTAGTGTTCGCGCATCAGCGTCTCGCGGATCACCAGCGGGTCGAAGGGCGAGATGAAGGTCCGGACCGCCATGCGGTCGACCGGCGGCGTGGTGATGAGCGAAAGCTCGCGAACGCCCGTCATCGCAAGCTGGAGCGTGCGCGGGATCGGCGTCGCCGACAGCGTCAGGACGTGGACATCCGATTTCAGCTCCTTCAACCGCTCCTTGTGCTTGACGCCGAAGTGCTGCTCCTCGTCGATGATGAGTAGGCCGAGATTGGCGAACTTGATGCCGGAGCCGAGAAGCGCATGGGTGCCGACGACGATGTCGGTCTTGCCGTCCGCCACTTCCTTCTTGACCAGATTGAGCTCCTTGGCGCCGACGAGGCGGGAGGCCTGTTGCACGCGGATCGGCAGGCCACGGAAGCGCTCGGAAAAGGTCTTGAAATGCTGGCGGGCGAGAAGCGTGGTCGGCACAACGACCGCGACCTGCACGCCGTTCATCGCAGCGGTGAAGGCGGCTCTGAGCGCCACTTCCGTCTTGCCGAAGCCGACGTCGCCGCAGACGAGGCGATCCATCGGACGGCCGGCGCCGAGATCGCCGCGCACCGCCTCGATGGCGTTCATCTGGTCCTCGGTCTCGTCATAGGGGAAGCGGGCGGCAAATTCGTCGTAGAGGCCTTCCTGGGTGGTGAGCACCGGTGCGGACCGCGTCAACCGTTCCGCGGCGATGCGGATCAGGCCGTCGGCCATGTCGAGCAGGCGGCGCTTGAGCTTCGCCTTGCGCATCTGCCAGGCGCCGCCGCCGAGGCGGTCGAGCTGGGCATCGCTGCCTTCGGAACCGTAGCGCGACAGGAGATCGATGTTCTCGACGGGCAGGAAGAGCTTTGCGTCGTCCGCATAAAGGAGTTCGAGGCAGGCATGCGGCGCGCCGGCGGCCTCGATGGTGCGCAGGCCGATGAAACGGCCGATGCCGTGTTCGGCGTGGACGACGATCGACCCTTCGTCCAGCCCTGCAACCTCGGAGATGAAATCGGCGGCGCGCTTGCGGCGCTTGGAGCGGCGCACCATGCGGTCGCCGAGAATGTCCTGCTCGCCGACGATGACGAGATCGCCCGCTTCGAACCCGCCTTCGAGACTGAGGACGGCGGCACCGCCCTCGCCCTTCTTCAGCGTGTCGACGTCCTTCAGCGACTTGAGCGGTACCAGCTTTTCGAGCCCGTGCTCGGCAAGCACCTGACAGAGGCGGTCGAGCGAACCGTCAGACCAGCCGGCGACGAGCACCTTGGCGCCGGAGGCGCGCTTGTCGGCGATGTAGCGGACGGCCTGATCGAAGACGTTGACGCGATTGCCCTCGGCGGTGTCGATGGCGGTCTTCGCCCAGCGCGGGCTCGGGCGGGCGGCGATCTCCACGACCTTCCGCGTTTCACCCTCATGCTCGGCGAAGGGCGTGAGACGGATCGGCGCCACGGTGTCGAGCGTCTTCGCAAACTGCGCCGCAGTGAGATAGAGACGCTCGGGCGGCACGGGCTTGTAGGGCGTGCCCTGTGAGAGATGGCCTTTGCCGGCATCGCCGGCGTGGTGGCGCGCCTCGTAATAGTCGCGGATCTGCTTTGCCCGTTCCTCGGCGGCCTCGCGGACGGTGTGGTCGGTGACGACGAGGAAGCCTTCGAGATAGTCGAAGACCGTCTCCAGATGGTCGTGGAAGAGCGGCAGCCAGTGTTCGAGGCCGGCATAGCGTCGCCCCTCCGAGACGGCGGCATAAAGCGCGTCGTCGCGGGTCGCAGCCCCGAACAGCGAGAGATAGTTCTTGCGGAAGCGGGCGATGCTTTCCGGCGTCAGCGTCACCTCGCTCATGGGATTGAGGTCGAGGGAGCGGGCCTGGCCGGTGGTGCGCTGGCTCGCCGGGTCGAAATAGCGGATCGATTCCAGCGTGTCGCCGAAGAAATCGAGGCGGACCGGTTCTTCCGCGCCGGGCACGAAGACGTCGAGGATGCCGCCGCGGACGGCGAATTCGCCGACCTCGCGGACGGTCGCGACGCGCTCGAAGCCATTGCGTTCGAGCCGCGAGGCGACGTCGTCCATGCGGATCTGGTTGCCCGGCCGGGCGGAGAAGGCGAGGCTCTCGATGACGTCGGCCGGGGCGACCCGCTGCAGCATTGCGTTGACCGTCACGAGAACGACGCCGGGATGCGGCTTGCGGCGATGGGCGATCAGGCCGCCGAGCGCGGTGAGCCGGCGCGCGGAGACATCCGCGCTCGGCGAAACGCGGTCATAGGGAAGGCAGTCCCAGGCCGGCAGGGTCAGCACCGGGATTTCCGGCGCAGCGAAGGAGAGGACCTGCTCGATGTCGGCGAGCTTCTGGCCGTCGGAGAGCACGTAGGCGACGGGGCGGCCCTGACGCGCGAGTTCGGCGATCAGGAAGGCGTCCATGCCGTCCGGCACGCTCGAAAGCGTCAGCGCGGTTTCGGCCCGCGCGATCGTCTTGGCATCGAAGAGAGAGATCATACGGCCTTTCCGGTGGATTCCATGGTGACCGGCGAGAAGTCCGGACGACAGGCCGCGATGCGCTCGAAGAGCGGTGTCCGATTGCGCTCGGGTGTCGCTTCTGCACCCGTGATCCATTTCACCAGATCGTTGTCCTCTTCGGCCATGATGCGTTCGAGTTCGTCGAGTTCCTCGTCGGAGAGATCCGCGATCGCCTGTTCGGCGAACTGGCCGAGGACGAGATCCATTTCGCGGATGCCGCGGTGCCAGCAACGGAAAAGGATGCGCCGACGGCGCGGGTCGAGATCGGCGCTGGTGCGGGTCAATCCTGTCATTTCGGCATCCCTTCCTGTTGATGCGCCTCTATAGCCCCTGGGATGTGGATTGTCAGCCTTGCCAAGCACGTAATTATCGTCGCATTTTGGCAGCCACCATGCGCCCCGCCCTGCTCGATCCCCTGTTCGCCCCCGTCGCTTCGCTTCCCGGCGTCGGGCCGAAGCTCGCCGGCCTGATCGCCACGCTGCTCGGGCGCGAGGACGCGGACGACTGCCGGGTGATCGACCTGCTGATGCTGGCGCCGCACCGGCTGATCGACCGGCGCTACCAGCCTGGCATCGCACTCGCTCCGCAGGGTGCGATCGTGACCGTCACCGGCCGCGTCGACCGACACCAGCCGCCGCCGCGCGGCAACAGGAGCGTGCCTTACCGCGTTTTCCTGCACGACGACACCGGCGAGCTGGCGCTGACCTTCTTCCATGCGAAGGGCCCGTGGCTCGAAAAGACGTTTCCCGTCGACGAGACCATCATGGTGTCCGGCAAGGTCGACTGGTTCAACGGCCGGCCCTCGATGGTCCATCCGGACTATGTGGTGAAGGCGAGCGAAGCGGACAGCCTGCCGCGCGTCGAGCCGGTCTATCCGCTTACCGCCGGGCTGTCGCCGAAGGTGCTGCGCAAGACGATCGAAAGCGCGCTGGAGCGTCTTCCCGAGCTGCCCGAATGGATCGACCCGCCGCTGGTCCAGAGGCAGGGTTTCGAGCCGCCCAAGGCGAGCATTCTCAGGCTCCACAATCCGCGCGATGCGGCCGATGTCGAGCCACAAGCGCCGGCGCGGCGACGACTTGCCTATGACGAATTTCTCGCCGGCCAGGTGTCGCTGGCGCTGGTGCGGCAGAGGCTGCGGCGGGTGGCGGGCTCGCCTGTCCACGCGACGGGGGCGATCAGCCACAAGATCCTCGCGGCCCTGCCCTTCTCGCTGACCGCCGGCCAGCAACAGGCGGTCGCCGACATCCTGAAGGACATGGCGGGACAGACCCGCATGCTGCGTCTCTTGCAGGGGGATGTCGGCGCCGGCAAGACGCTCGTCGCACTGCTTGCGATGACGGCGGCAGTCGAGAGCGGCGGCCAGGCTGTGCTGATGGCGCCGACCGAAATTCTGGCAAGGCAGCACCATGCGACCATTTCGCGGCTCGCAGAGGCGGCGGGCATGTCCGTCGTAGTCCTCACCGGCCGCACCAAGGGCCGCGAACGCGAAGCGATCCTCGAGAAGATCGCGAGCGGCGAGGCGCAGATCATCATCGGCACGCACGCGCTCTTCCAGGACACGGTGAGCTATCGCAACCTGCAGCTCGCCGTCGTCGACGAGCAGCACCGCTTCGGGGTCCATCAGCGCCTGCGGCTCACCGCCAAGGGCATCTCGCCGCACATGCTGGTGATGACGGCGACCCCCATTCCGCGCACGCTCGTTCTTGCCGCCTTCGGCGACCTCGACGTCTCCAAGCTCACGGAAAAGCCGGCGGGCCGCAAGCCGATCCAGACGGTGACCGTCCCATCCGAGCGCACCAACGAGATCATCGACCGGCTGCGGAGCGCCATCCGGGAGGGCAAGAAGGCCTACTGGATCTGTCCGCTCGTCGAGGAATCGGACGTGACGGAACTGATGTCGGCGGAGGAGCGTCACGCGATCTTGACACAGGCGCTCGGGGCCGATGTCGGGCTCGTTCACGGGCGCATGAGCGGCCCCGAAAAGGACGCGGCGATGATGGCGTTCAAGAACGGCGAGACCCGTGTTCTCGTCGCTACGACGGTGGTCGAGGTCGGCGTCGACGTGCCGGACGCCACGATCATGGTGATCGAGCATGCGGAGCGGTTCGGGCTCGCCCAGCTCCACCAGTTGCGTGGCCGGGTCGGACGCGGCGCGGAGGCATCGAGTTGCATCCTCCTTTACAAGGCGCCCCTCGGTGAAACCGGCCACGCCCGGCTTTCGATCCTGCGCGAGAGCGAGGACGGCTTCCTGATCGCGGAGGAGGATCTGAAGCTGCGCGGCGAAGGCGAACTCCTCGGCACGCGGCAATCGGGAACGCCAGGTTTCAGGTTCGCAAGTCTCGAACATCACGGCGATCTGCTTGAAACCGCCCACAAGGACGCCGCCTACATTCTGGAGAAGGATGCGGACCTCGTTTCCGAACGCGGGCGGGCGCTGCGCATCCTGCTCTATCTGTTCCGCCGCGACGAAGCGATCCGCTTCCTCAGAGCGGGGTGAGAGCAACTGATGGAGCTGTCCTTAGCCGGCTAATTTTCGATCGTTTCAGGGCTTCCAGACCGGAAAGACGGTTTCCATGCTGCGTGGCTTATAGTCCGGCATGACGAGGCCGCCGGAGATCAGGAGCTTCGCCGCTTCCTCGGGTGTCATGTCGAGCAGCTTGATGCGGTCACGCGGCACGAACATCAGGAAGCCCGCCGTCGGCACAGGCGTCGGCGGCAGGAAGACAGCGACCATCTCGCGGCCGTCCTCGTTGAGCCTTGCGGCGATCTCGCCGCGGACGTCGGTGGCGATGAAGACCACTGCCCACGTGCCGGGGCTCGGGAACTCGATGAGGCCAACCCGCTTGAAGGAGGACGACTGGTCCTTGAGCACCGATTCGAATATCTGCTTCAGGCTTTTGTAGAGCGTGCGCACCAGCGGCATGCGGTGGACGACGCGCTCAGAAAGATCGACCACCGAACGGCCGATCAGGTTCTTGCCGAGGAAGCCGACCAGCGTGATCACCACGACGGCAATCAGCAGGCCGAAGCCCGGAATTGCGAATTTCAGGTAGCTCTCGGGATCGATACGACTCGGAATGTAGGGCTTTACCCAGCTGTCCGCCCAGCGGATGAAGGACCAGGTGAGCCAGATGGTGATCGTCACCGGCGCACAGATGATCAGGCCGGCGAGGAAATTGTTTCTCAGCCGCGTCGCCAGGGACGTCCTTTCGGGGAGATCGTTCATCGCTTGCCGCTATGCTGCATCGCCAAAGAAACCGGGGTGGAAGGCGACAATGCCGGACGGAACCGGACCGTTCAAGGGCAAAGCGAGCAAATATTCGCGAGGAATACCGGGGGTCGAGAGACCGTGTTCAGCGCTAAATCCGAACCGCCGGTAGTAGGCGGGTTCGCCGACGAGGACGCAACCTCTCGCGCCGCCTTCCCGCAGACACCGCACCCCCTCGCGCACGAGGCGGCTGCCGATCCCGTGCCCCTGCACGTCCGGCCGCACCGCAATCGGGCCGAGCCCGAACCAGCCCCGCTCCCCGCCGGAAAAGGTGACCGGCGAGAAGGCGACGTGTCCGACCACCTCGCCCTCCTGTTCGGCGACGAGCGACAGTGTCAGGGCGCCCGCCGCCCGCAGTCTTTCTATGATCTTCGGCTCACTGCCGTCGCTGCGCGGATGCCCCTCGAACGCCGCGGCGGTGACGGCGCCGATGGCGGCTTCGTCACCTTGCCGCTCCGGGCGCAGCATCACTCGACGGTCACCGACTTTGCGAGGTTGCGCGGCTGGTCGACGTCGGTGCCCATGAACACCGCCGTGTGATAGGCGAGCAACTGGACCGGCAGGGCGAAGACCATCGGCGCGATGAGCTCGGCGACGTTCGGCAGGACGATCGTCGCCATCGTCGGCAACGTAGAGGCTGCGGCCCCCTTTTCGTCGGTGATGAAGATGATCCGGCCGCCGCGGGCGGCGACCTCCTGCATGTTGGACACCGTCTTCTCGAAGAAGCGGTCGTGCGGCGCAATCACGATGACCGGCATGTTCTCGTCGATGAGCGCGATCGGTCCGTGCTTCAGCTCGCCGGCGGCATAGCCCTCGGCGTGGATGTAGGAGATTTCCTTGAGCTTCAGCGCGCCTTCGAGCGCCATCGGATAGCTGGTGCCGCGGCCGAGATAGAGTACGTGGTGGAACTTCGACAGCTCGCGCGCCAGGCTTTCCATCTGCGGCTGAATGTCGTTGAGCACGCGGCTCATGATGCGCGGCAGTTCCGACAGGCTGCGCACCATCTGCTTTTCTTCCGCCTCGGTCAGCGTGCCGCGCATGCGGCCCGCGCCGATTGCGAGCGACGCCAGCACAGCGAGCTGGCAGGTGAAGGCCTTGGTGGAGGCGACGCCGATCTCGGGGCCGGCGAGGATCGGATAGATGCCGTCCGACTCGCGCGCGATCGTCGATTCCTTGACGTTGACGATGCCGCCGATCTTCAGGCCCTGCTCCTTGCAGTAGCGCAGCGAGGCGAGCGTGTCGGCGGTTTCACCGGACTGCGAGATGAAGAGTGCGGCCTGATCGTTCGACAACGGCATCTCGCGGTAGCGGAATTCCGAAGCGACGTCGATTTCGACCGGCAGCCGCGCATAGCGTTCGAACCAGTACTTACCGACGAGGCCCGAGAGATAAGCCGTTCCGCAGGCGGAAACGGCAAGGCGCGACACCTTGGCGAAATCGATCGCCATCTCATCGAGATGGACCTTCTGACTGTGGAAATCGATGTAGTTCGACAGCGCATGAGAGATCACTTCCGGCTGTTCGTGGATTTCCTTCTCCATGAAGTGGCGGTGATTGCCCTTGTCGACGAGGAAGGCGCTCGCCTGGGAAATCTGGTGCGGGCGCTCGACGGGCTTGCCGGAAAAGTCGGTGATCTCCGCGCCGTCGTGGTGGATGACCGCGCAATCGCCGTCGACCATGTAGACGATGTCGTTGGTGAATGGCGCCAGCGCAATCGCGTCGGAGCCCAAGAACATCTCACCCTTGCCGAAGCCGATCGCGAGCGGCGGTCCCGACCGCGCGGCCATGATGGTGTCCGGATCGTTCTCGAACATCACGACCAGTGCATAGGCGCCGGTGACGTGGTTCAGCATGGCGAGCATGGCCGCACGGTTGTCGTAGCCCTGGCGACGGTATTTTGCGATCAGCTGGGCGACGATCTCGGTATCGGTCTGAGTGGTGAAATGCGCGCCTTCGCGGGCGAGCTCCTCGCGCAGTTCGGCGAAGTTCTCGATGATGCCGTTGTGGACGACCGCGACGCCTTCGACGAAGTGCGGGTGCGCATTGGTTTCGTTCGGAACGCCGTGGGTCGCCCAGCGCGTGTGGGCGATGCCGATATTGCCGCCGAGGGGCTCGTCCGCAAGCCGCCTCTCGAGGTTGAAGAGCTTGCCCTCGGCGCGGCGGCGATCCATCACGCCATTGTCGATCGTCGCGACGCCGGCCGAATCGTAGCCGCGGTATTCCAGCCGCTTCAGGGCGTCGACGAGGCGGTCCGCGACCGGCTTGTTACCGACAATTCCGACAATGCCACACATAAGATTCTCCGTCTGGTTTCATCAGCGAAGCCAGTCCTATCCAGTTTCCAGTTTTGCGCAATCGGCGTTCCGGTCACTTTCGGTTTCGCCGCGTTACGCAAGCTATCGCGATCAGCCCTTCGCCTTTCTCGCCGCCTTGATGGCGAGGTTGTGCTCGCGGATCTGCTTTGCCCTCTCCGGCTTGACGACCTGCCGGGCGCGTCCGAGTGCCAGCGCGTCGGCGGGCACATCTTCGGTGATCACACTGCCGGAACCGACATAGGCACCGTCACCGACGGAAACCGGCGCGACGAGCGCGGTGTTCGACCCGATGAAGGCACCGGCCCCGATATGGGTCTCGAACTTGTTCACGCCGTCGTAGTTGCAGGTGATGGTGCCGGCGCCGATATTGCTTCCCGCGCCGACGAAGGCATCGCCGATATAGGTCAGATGGTTGACCTTGGCGCCCGCGCCGATCTCCGCCTTCTTCACCTCGCAGAAATTGCCGACTTTCGCCCCCTCCGCGAGATGAGCACCCGGCCGCAGCCGCGCGAACGGGCCTACGGTCGCCCCCGAGGCGACATGAGCCCCCTCGAGATGGCTGAAAGCGTGGATGATGGCGCCGCCCTCGACGGTGACGCCGGGACCGAAGACGACGTTCGGTTCGATCACCGCATCCTGGCCGATCTCGGTGTCGTAGGAAAGGAAGACTGTTTCCGGCGCGATCATGGTGACGCCCGAGAGCATGACCTCGTGGCGCCGGCGCTGCTGCCAGAGCCGCTCGAGATGGGCGAGCTCGGCGCGGTTGTTGCAGCCGGAGAGCTCCTCTTCCGAGGCATCGACGGCTACCGCCCTGCCCCCGAGCGACCGGGCAATCTCGACAACGTCCGTCAGGTAAAATTCCCGTTTGGCGTTGTCGTTGCCTATGCGCTCCAGCAACGCCAGCGCCTTGCGCCCGTCGATCGCCATCAGGCCGCTGTTGCACCAGGTAACCGCGCGCTCGGCGTCGCTCGCGTCCTTTTCCTCGCGAATCGCCACCAGTTCGCCGTCCTTGACGAGAAGGCGCCCGTAGCCGGTCGGTTGCCCGGTATGAAACCCGATGACGGCGACGTCGTGGCCTTCGGCGACGGCGGCGCGGGCGGCGGCGAAGGGCCCGTCCGTGATCAGCGGCACGTCGCCATAGGCGACCAGGATGTCGTCATAGCCGCGCGCAATCGCCTCGCGCGCTGCGAGCACCGCATGCGCCGTTCCGAGCCGCTCCTTCTGCAGGAACGACGAGACCCGAAGGCCGTCGACTGCGGCCGCCTTCTCGACAGCTTCGGCATCCCGTCCGACCACCAGAGCGACATCGCTGATCCCGGCCCTTGCGACCGCAGCCGTGACATGCGCGATCATCGCCCGCCCGGCGACCGGGTGAAGCACCTTCGACACCGACGATTTCATGCGGGTGCTGTCGCCCGCGGCGAGGATGACGGCGAGACAGCTGCGTGCCATGTGATTTTCTCCAGAAACGCACTCGTTTGCGCAATCCCTAGACCTACTCCGGGGTGGTCGCAAGACCATCTGGATCGAAAGCCTCTCAGGGTCGGTCGGCGGTCTCTTCGGCGAAGGTTGCGCGGGCGCGATCGCGGCCGATCCGGATCACCTTCTCCATCGTCTGGCGGGCGGCCGTGCAGTCACGGGCGGCAATCGCGTCGACGATCGCCATGTGCGAGGCACGCACTTCCGCGGCCCGCTGGCCGTCGGGGGAGCCGGACGACATGCGGAAGACGCCAAAAAGCGCCGCCTCGATCAGGCTCCCCAACGTCCGCATGAAAGGATTGTGGGACGCCGTTGCCAGCGCAAGGTGGAAGCGCAGGTCTGCGAAAGCAAGACTTTCGGTCGTGTGATCCGGATTGCCGAGGGCTTCAGCCAGTTGACGCAGGAGTGTGATCTGGTCGGAACTCGCCCGCTCTGCCGCGAGCGCTGCGGCGGCCGGTTCGAACGCCTCGCGGATATCGTAGAGATTGAGAAGGAATTCCTCGCTGACGCCGGCCTCGAAATGCCACCTCAGGATGTCGCCGTCGAACATATTCCAGAACTGGCGATCGGTGACTCTCGTTCCGATTCGCGCCTTGGGAACCACGAGCCCCTTGGCGGCAAGCGTCTTCATGGCCTCGCGCAGCACCGTCCGGGAGACGTGGAAGCGCTTCGCCAGCTCGGGATCGCCGGGAAGGACGCTGCCGACCGGAAAACCGCCAGACACGATGGCCTTGCCGATTTCCTCGACAACTTGCCGGTGGCTCGTGTGCTTTCGGCGGACGAGCCCCATGGGATCAGGCATTTCACTCGGCAAGCGACATTCTCCTCGTTCGGGCTAGCTGCTGTCCTTTCGCGACAGGCCAAGAATTCCCTTTTGCAACAGGATAAACGCAAACAACAGAAAGCCTATTAGGATTTTAGTCCACCAACTTGAGAGTGTACCGTCGAAGGTGATGTAGGTCTGGATCAGTCCCTGGATCAGGATGCCGACGAAGGTCCCGGCGACGAAGCCGGTGCCACCGGTCAGCAGCGTGCCGCCGATGACCACGGCCGCGATCGCGTCGAGCTCCACGCCGACTGCCGAGAGCGGATAGCCGGCCGAGGTATAGAGCGAGAAGACGATCCCCGATGCGCCGGCGAGCAGGCCCGAGAAGGCATAGGTGAGGATCGTGGTGCGCCCGACGGGCACACCCATCAGACGGGCCGTCTGCACACCACCCCCGAGCGCATACACGTTCGCTCCGAACCGCGTGCGGTGGGCGACGAAAATGCCGATCGCGAAGACGAGCAGCATCGCGCCGCCGATCAGTGTCAGGCGTCCGCCGCCCGGCAACTTGTAGAAGCTCTTGCGCACCAGCGCATAGAATTCATGGTCGACCGGCACGCTGTCGATCGAGAGCAGGAAGGCCATGCCGCGGGCGAGAAACATGCCGGCGAGCGTGACGATGAAAGCCGGCATTTCGAGATAGTGGATGACTGCCCCCATCAGCGCGCCGAACAGCGTGGTGATGACGAGCAGCAGGGCGAAGGCGGCCAGCGGATGCACGCCGGTGTCTCTGAGTAGGACAGCCAGGAACACGCCGGCAAAGCCGATTACCGCGCCGACGGAAAGATCTATGCCGCCGGCGAGGATCACGAAGGTCATGCCGACGGCGGCGATGCCGAGAAAGGCGTTGTCGGTGATCAGGTTGCTCACGACGCGCAAGGACAGCATGGCCGGGAACTGCAGGGCGCAGACGGCATAGGCGACGACGAAGATCACGACGGTCGCGAGGACGGGCAGATATCTCGAGTTCATGTCCGACTACTCCCCGGCGCGCGTCGTTCGTCCGAACCAGACGGCGGCGAAGGACTGCACGGCCGGCGACTGCACCACCAGAATGATGACGATGATCGCAGCCTTGATGATGAGGTTGAATTCCGGCGGGAAGCCCGAGAGCAGGATGCCGGTGTTGATCGCCTGGATGATCATCGCCCCGAGGATCGAGCCGGCGATGGAAAAACGCCCGCCGAGCAGCGAGTTGCCGCCGACGACGACCGCCAGAATGGCGTCGAGTTCGAGCCATAGGCCGGCATTGTTCGCATCCGCGCCGCGGATGTCCGCCGCGACGATGATGCCGGCGATCGCGGCCGCAAGGCTGCACAGCATGTAGACCACGACGAGCAGCACGGGTGTACGCACGCCGGCGATCGTGCTGGCACGGCGGTTGATGCCGACCGCCTCGACCAGCATGCCGAGGGCACTCCGCCGCACCAGCGCCGCGATCGCTAGCGCAAAGGCCACCCAGATCACCACCGGAACCGGCACGAGGAAGAGCGCCCCGCTGCCAATGAAGGCGAAGGACTGGTCGGTGAAGGTGAGGATCGTCCCCTCGGTGATGAGCTGCGCGATGCCGCGGCCGGCGACCATCAGCACCAGCGTCGCGATAATCGGCTGTATGTCGAGAACGGCGACGAGCAGACCGTTCCAGACGCCGCAGAGAAGGCCGACGGCGATGGCGAGCGCAAGCGCGACGACGAGCGGTTGTCCGTCGGCGACGGCGGTCGCCGCCACGGCACCGCTGATCGCGATCACCGCGCCCACCGAAAGGTCGATGCCCTTCGTGGCGATCACCAGCGTCATGCCGACGGCGAGCAGCGCGACCGGCGCACCCCGGTTGAGGACGTCGATCAGGCTGCCGTAGAGGCGACCGTTCTGGACACCGATATCGAAGAAGCTCGGAAAGGCGACGAAATTCAGCGCGAGGATCACAAGAAGCGCGATCAGCTGCGGCGCAAGCCTGATTCCGAGCGAGCGGAGTGCCGCATTCATGCTTCCATTCCTTCCGTATGCTGCGCGGCGATGGCATCGACGATCGAGGCCGTCGTCATATCCTCGCCGACGAGTTCAGCCACATGACGGCGGTCGCGCACCACGATGATCCGTGAACTGTAGGCGAGCAGCTCCTCGAGCTCCGAGGAGATCACGAGGAGCGACATCCCCTGGTCGCAGAGTTCCTCGATCAGCCGGATGATCTCGGCATGGGCACCGACATCGATGCCGCGCGTCGGCTCGTCGAGGATGAGGAAGCGCGGATTGGTGGCGAGCCAGCGGGCGAGGATCACCTTCTGCTGGTTGCCGCCCGAGAGCTGGCGGATCGGCTTTTCACGATCGGTGGTGCGCACGTCGAGTGCGGCGATGTAGCGGTCGGCGAGCTCAATCTGTTCGACAAGCGGGATCGGACGCCACCAGCCGCGGCGCGCCTGCAGCGCCAGCGCGATGTTCTCGCGGATGGAGAGATCGCCGATGATGCCGTCGGTCTTGCGGTCTTCCGGGCAGAAGCCGAGACCGTGGGCGACGGCGTCACGCGGGTTGCCGATGCTGGCCGGCCTGCCGTCGATCTCTGCCGACCCACTGTCGGCGGGCGCGATCCCGAAGAGCGTGGTCGCCGTCTCCGTGCGGCCTGAACCCAGGAGCCCGGCCATACCGACCACCTCGCCCTGCCGGAGCGAAAGGTCGAAGGGCTGGATGTGCCCTCGCTTGCCGTAGCCGGAAAACTTAAAACATACGGGGCGGTCTTCGGCCGACTTGCGGTGAGGCGATGCCTCGACGGCCTCCAGATCGCGGTCGAGCATCATCGAAATCAGCGAGTGCCGATCGAGCGTCGCTGTTTCCCGGCTACCGACGAGACAGCCGTTGCGCAGAACGGTCACACGGTCGGCGACCTCGTAGACCTGGCCGAGGAAATGGGTGATGAAGATGATCCCGAGGCCCCGCGCCTTCAGATCCCGCATGATCGAGAAGAGCATCTCGACTTCGCGGGTGTCGAGGCTCGCCGTCGGCTCGTCGAGGATCAGCACCTTGCCGGAGAGGTCGACCGCACGGGCGATCGCCACGACCTGCTGGATCGCCACCGGATAGCGGGAAAGCTCCGCGCGCACGTCGATATCGATGCCGTAGGTGGAAAGGAGGCTTTCCGCAGCCGCATTCATCCGCCTCGGATCGACGATGCCGAAACGGCGCGGCTGGCGGCCGAGAAAGAGGTTTTCGGCCACCGAAAGGTTACCAAGCAGGTTCACTTCCTGGTAGACGGTGCCGATGCCGAGCTTCTGGGCGGCGTGCGTGTCGCGCGGATCGATCTCCGCGCCGTCGAGCACAATGCGGCCGGCATCACGCCGATAGGCGCCGGTCAGGCATTTGACGAGCGTGGACTTTCCCGCGCCGTTCTCGCCGAGGAGCGCGTGGATTTCCCCTCGCCTCAGCCCGAAATCGACGTGATCGAGCGCAGTCGCTCCCGGAAAATACTTGCACAGCCCTGAGGCCGCGAGAATCATGGATTGGTCGTCGGTCATCCCAGCTCCCGTCCAAGGAAAACATCGCCGCTTGCTGCCGCCGGTGTTGCGACAGCAAGCAGGGTTGCAGGTGCCCGGACCGGCAAGGGAGACCGGACCGAGGCACCCGGACGGGCAGATCAGTAACCGAGGCCCTTCTTCTCCTCGTAGACCTTCTGCGGATCGTCGGCCTGGGTGTAGAGCTTCGATTCCGTCTGGATCCACTTCGGCGGCATGGTGCCGTCCTTCTTGAAGGCTTCCAGCGCATCGAAGGCCGGGCCCGCCATGTTCGGCGTCAGCTCGACGGTGGCGTTGGCTTCACCGGCAGCCATGGCGAGGAAGATGTCCGGCACGGCGTCGATCGAGACGACGAGGATGTCGGTTCCGGGTTTCAGGCCGGCTTCCTTGATCGCCTGGATGGCGCCGACCGCCATGTCGTCGTTATGGGCATAGAGGGCGCAGATGTTCTTGCCGCCGTCTTCCGCCTTGAGGAAGCTTTCCATGACTTCCTTGCCCTTGGTGCGGGTGAAGTCGCCGGTCTGGCTGCGGACGATCTTGAGATTGTCGTGGCCGGCGATTGCTTCCTCGAAGCCCTTCTTGCGGTCGATTGCCGGCGAGGAACCGGTGGTGCCCTGAAGCTCGACGATGTTGCAGGGCTTGTCACCTGCGGTCTTGACCAGCCATTCACCTGCAACCTTGCCCTCGTGCACGAGGTCCGAGGTAACAGCCGTCATGTAGAGATCCTTGCTCGCATCGACCGTGCGGTCGAGGAGGATGACCGGGATCTCGGCGTCCTTGGCTTCTTCCAGAACTTCGTCCCAGCCGGTCGCGACGACCGGGGCGACGAGGATCGCATCCACGCCCTGCGCGATAAACGAGCGCAGCGCCTTGATCTGGTTTTCCTGCTTCTGCTGTGCATCGGCGAACTTCAGGTCGACGCCGCGCTTCTCAGCCTGCTGCTTGGTCAGGGTGGTTTCGGCCGCGCGCCAGCCCGATTCCGAGCCGATCTGCGAAAACCCGACGACCATGCCGTCCGCCATTGCGGAACCGAACATGCAGCCAGCAAGAACCGTCGCGCTCGCAAGCGCCTTCAACAACTTCATGATTTCCTCCCGTTTGAGTCTTCTCCCAAGACGAGTGTTTATAAATCATATAGTATGACTTTTGTAAACGGGCTTGTGTGGCCATGGCCTGACAATTGGCCAAAAAAGAGAGGGCGCCATCCGGCGCCCTCCACAGAACAGTCGAAGCTGGAGCAGACGCTTATTGCGGCAGCTTGTCGTCCACACCCTGGATGTAGAAGTTCATCCCGAGCAGCGTGCCGTCGTCGGCCTTTTCGCCTTCCTTCAGCCAGGCCGATCCGTCCTGCTTGTTTATCGGACCGGTGAACGGATGCAGCTCGCCCGACTTGATCTTGGCTTCGGTCTCCTCGGCCATCTTCTTCACGTCGTCGGGCATATTGGTGTACGGCGCCATGGTCAGGATGCCGTCCTTCAGACCGTCCCAGATCTGCTCGGACTTCCAGCTTCCGTCGAGCAGCACCTTGGTGCGCTTGATGTAGTAGGCGCCCCAGGTGTCGGTAATGGCCGTCAGCTGCGTGTTCGGACCGGCGGCGATCATGTCGGAGGCCTGACCGAAGGCCTTGATGCCGCGCTCGGCGGCGACCTGCATCGGAGCGGTCGTGTCGGTGTGCTGGGTGAGGATGTCGACGCCCTGGTCGATGAGCGCCTTGGCGGCGTCGGCTTCCTTGCCGGGGTCGAACCAGGTGTTCGCCCAGATGACCTTCACCTTGAAGTCCGGATTGACCGACTGTGCGCCGTGGACGAAGGAGTTGATCCCCATGACCACTTCCGGGATCGGGAAGGAGGCGATGTAGCCGGCGACGCCCTTCTCGGACATCTTGGCGGCGATCTGCCCCTGGATGTAGCGACCTTCATAGAAGCGCGAGTTGTAGGTCGCGACGTTCGGGGCCGTCTTGTAGCCGGTGGCGTGTTCGAACTTCACGTCCGGGAACTTTTCCGCGACCTTGAGCGTGGCGTCCATGAAGCCGAAGGACGTCGTGAAGATCATTGCGCAGCCGGAGCGGGCCATGCGCTCGATCGCGCGCTCGGCGTCCGGGCCTTCCGGGACGTTTTCGAGGAAGGCAGTCTCGATCTTGTCGCCGAGCTCCTTTTCGAGCTGCTGGCGGCCGCGGTCATGGGCCTGGGTCCAGCCGCCGTCGGTCTTCGAACCGACATAGACGAAGCAGATCTTCTTCTTGTCCTCGGCCTGGGCGCCGCTGGCAATCGAGAAAACCATCGCCGCGGTCGCGGCGAGTGCGAATGCTAGTTTCTTCATGGTGACCCCTTTTGTGTTGGAAGGTTTTTCGGAACGCTGCCTGCTGCCGTCACCTGTCCGGCACGAAGGCCTTGCCGAGGCAGGCCGGCGTGTTGATCAGTGTCGTGCGGCGATTATGGGAAATGATGACGAGGACGACAATAGTCGCGGCATATGGCAAAGCCGAGAGGAACTGGGACGGAATGCCGACCCCCATCGCCTGTGCGTGCAGCTGCCCGATGGAGACGGCACCGAAGAGATAGCCGCCGGCCAGCACGCGCCAGGGCCTCCAGGATGCGAAGACGACGAGCGCGAGCGCGATCCAGCCGCGTCCGGCCGTCATGTTCTCTACCCATTGCGGCGTGTAGATGAGCGAGAGCTGGGCGCCGGCAAGTCCCGCACAGGCGCCGCCGAAGAGCACGGCAAGATAGCGCGTGCGGATAACGTGGATGCCGAGCGCGTGCGCCGAAGCGTGGTTGTCGCCGATTGCCCTGAGCTTCAGCCCCGTGCGGCTCCTGAACAGGAACCAGTTGACCCCGATCACCAGCGCGACCGACAGGTAGAAGATGATGTCCTGCCGGAAGAGCACCGGCCCGATGAAGGGAATGTCGGAGAGCAACGGAATGGCGATCGGCTGAAGCTTGACGCCGGGTGCGCCGACATAACTCTCTCCGAGCATGCCGGAGGCGCCGAGCCCGAGCAGCGTCAGCGCGAGGCCGGTCGCGACCTGGTTGGCGACGAGCGTCAGCGTGAGGAAGCCGAAGAGCAGCGAGAACAGCGCCCCGCAGACAATTCCGGCGACGAGACCGATATACGGCGAGCCGGTGATCTGGGTGACGGCAAAGGCGCCGACCGCGCCCATGACCATCATGCCTTCGACGCCGAGGTTCAGCACGCCGGCGCGTTCGGTCACGAGTTCGCCGAGTGCCGCGACGACGAGCGGGGTGGCCGCGGTGATGACGGTGAGAAGGATCGCCTCGAACATCAGTTGCGTCCTCCCTCGATCGCGGTCCTGACCCGGTCGACGACGATGCGGATCCGGTAGTGGATCAGCGTGTCACAGGAGAGGACGAAGAAGAGGAGGAGCCCCTGGAACACGCGGGTGACCTTGTCCGAGACGCCGATCGAAAGCTGCGCGGCTTCGCCGCCGAGATAGGTGAGCGCGAGCACCAGCCCGGACGCAACGATGCCGAGCGGATTGAGGCGGCCGAGGAAGGCGACGATGATCGCCGTGAAGCCGTAGCCGGGCGAAATGATCGGCTGAAGGTGGCCGATCGAGCCCGAAACCTCGGTGATGCCGGCAAAGCCTGCGAAGGCGCCCGAAAGCAGCATCGAGAACCAGATCATCTTGCGGGAGGAAAAGCCTGCGAAGCGCCCTGCCCTTGCCGACTCTCCGAGCACCGTGATCTCGAAGCCCTTGAGCGTGAAGCGCATCATGAACCAGACGAGCACCGCCGCAATGAGCGCGAAGACGATCGACCAGTGCGCGCGTCCGGACGACTCGACGACGGCCGGCAGGACTGCCTCGGTCGCGAAAGTCCGCGTTTCGGGAAAGTTCATGCCTTCCGGATTGCGCCAGGGGCCGCGCACCAGCCAGTCGAGGAAGAGCTGGGCGATGTAGACGAGCATCAGGCTCGTCAGGATCTCGTTGGTATTGAAATGGGCCTTCAAGAGCGCCGGGATGCCGGCATAGAGCGCGCCGCCGATTGCGCCCATGACCAGCATCAGCGGCAAGACCAGCGGCGAATGCCACTCGAAGAAGACCACGGGCAGGATCGACCCGGCGATCGCGCCCATGATGAACTGGCCTTCCGCGCCGATGTTCCAGTTGTTCGATCGGTAGCAGACCGAAAGCCCGACGCCGATCAGGATCAGCGGGCCGGCCTTGATCGCCAGTTCGTGCAGCGACCAGACCTCGAGCAGAGGCTCGATGAAGAAGGAGTAGATCGCATCGACCGGGTCCTTGCCGAGCAGCCAGAACATGATGCCGCCGAAGACGACGGTCAGGATCATAGCGAGAAGCGGCGACAGGACGGAGAAGAGCGGCGAGCCGCCGGGGCGTTTTTCGAGTTCAATGCGCATGGGCGGGCTCTGGCTCGGCTTTGCTTTCGTGCAATCCGCCCATGAGAAGGCCGATCTTCTCGCGGGTCATGACGGCGGCGGGCTCTGCCGGGGACAGGCGCCCTTCCGAGATCACCGCGATGTCTGTCGCGATCTCGAAGATCTCGTCGAGGTCCTGGCTGACGACGACCACCGCCGAACCGTTGCGGGCGAGATCGATCAGCGACTGGCGGATGCGGCTCGCGGCACCGGCATCGACGCCCCAGGTGGGCTGGTTCACGACCAGGACCGCCGGCTGGCGGTCGAGTTCGCGCCCGACGATGAATTTTTGCAGATTACCGCCCGAAAGCGAGCCGGCGAGCGGATCGTCGCCGCTCTTGCGCACATCCATGGCCTCGGCGATCCGTTTGGCCGCCGCCCGGACGACCGAGTGCCGGACGAGGCCGAAGATGCCGCCGGCCAGGAATGCCTTGCGGTCCGAGCGATGGCGGGCAAGCACCAGATTGTCGGAAAGCGGCAGCGCACCGATCGCGGCGTGGCCCTGCCGCTCTTCCGGAACGAAACCGGCGCCGAGAAGCCGCCGCTCGTTGATGCCGAGGCGGCCGACCGCCTGGCCGCGGATTCGGATCGCGTCGCGATCGGCGACCGGATACTCACCGGACAGGGCGTCGAAGAGCTCGCTCTGGCCGTTGCCGGCGACGCCGGCGACAGCCAGCACCTGCCCTGCCCTCACCGTCAACGCAATGTCCTTCAGCGCGACGGCGAAGGGCGTTCGGGCCGGCGCGGAAAGCGCACGCACCTCGAGCTGTACCGCGCCTGCGTCAGCCGTGCCCGCATTGTGCACGACGGCGATGTCGCTGCCTACCATCATGCGGGCGAGCGAGGCCGGCGTCTCCTTGCGGGGGTCGCATTCACCGGTGACCCGGCCGTGGCGCAGCACCGTCGCGCGATCGCAGATGCGCTGCACTTCCTCGAGCCGGTGGCTGATGTAAAGAACCGAACGGCCCTCGGCCCTCAGCTTATCGAGCGTCTCGAAGAGCCGATCCGCTTCCTGCGGGGTCAGCACCGACGTCGGCTCGTCGAGGATGATGAGTTTCGGGTTCTGCAACAGCGCACGGACGATCTCGATGCGCTGGCGTTCACCGACGGAAAGATCGGCGACATGGGCGCCGGGATCGAGCGGCAGGCCGTAGAGACGGGAAAGCTCCTCAGCTTTCTTTGCGATAGCCGCAAGCGGGATTCCGTCATCGAGCGAAAGCGCGATGTTTTCGGCGACGGTCAGCGCCTCGAAGAGCGAAAAGTGCTGGAACACCATTCCGATGCCGAGCTTGCGCGCGGCCGCGGGCGAAGCAATCGAAACGACGCTTCCCTGCCAAGCGATCTCGCCGGCGCTCGGAGCGAGCACGCCGAACAGCATCTTGACCAGCGTCGACTTGCCGGCGCCGTTTTCTCCGAGGAGGGCGTGGATCTCTCCCGGCCTGATGTCGAAATCAATACCCTGGCAGGCCGCAAAGCTGCCGAACAGCTTCGTCAAGCCGCGGACCGCCAGAAGGCTGCCGGTTCGCGATGCCTCGATGTCCGTCACGCGATCCCCTCTTTTCATCCTTGCGGCCCCTTGTCCGCGTGCGCATTCAGGGGATCAGCAAGGTCGTTCCGCTTGTTTTTCTTGATTCCAGGTCCTCATGAGCGCGACGGGCGTCGGCCAGAGGATAGGTCTGATTGATATTGATACGCACTTTGTTGCTCCGCACAACATCAAACAGCGACTTTGCACAATCGGCAAGTTCGGCAGGCGTGGCGATGTAAGCGAAGAGCGACGGGCGTGTCGCATAGAGCGAGCCCTTCTGTGCCAGAAGGCTCATGTCGAACGCCTCCACCGGCCCGGACGACTGGCCGAACAGCACCCACATGCCGCGCGGCTTGAGACAATCGAGCGAGCGCGGGAAGACGTCGCGGCCGACGGAATCGTAGACGACGTCGACGCCCTCGCCGCCGGTCAGGTCCTTGACCCGGGCGACGAAATCGTCATTGCGGTAATCGATGACGTGGTCGTAGCCGTGGCGGAGCGCGAGTTCGATCTTTTCCGGCGAGCCTGCAGTGCCGATGACGGTCGCGCCGAGCGCCTTGGCCCATTGGCCGGCGATCAGGCCGACGCCGCCGGCCGCCGCGTGGAAGAGAAGCACCGTGCCAGGGCCGACCTTGTAAGTGCGGTTGAGCAGGTATTCCGCCGTCATGCCCTTCAGCATCATCGCGGCCGCCGTTTCCAGCGGGATCTCGTCGGGGACCTTGACGAGATGGCGGGTGGCGACGTTGCGCTCTACTGAATAGGCGCCATCGGCACCGGCATAGGCCACCCTGTCGCCGACGCGGAAGTCGGTCACGCCCGGACCGACGGCCGTCACCGTTCCCGCTGCCTCCTTGCCCGGCACGAAGGGCAACCCGTTCGGCGCCTTGTAGAGCCCGGTGCGGAAGTAGACGTCGATGAAATTGAGACCGACGGCAGCGTGGCGGATCTGCACCTCGCCGGCGGCAGGCGCAGCAAGCTCGATCTCTTCGAGACGAAGGACGTCCGGACCGCCGAGCTCACGGATCAGGATTGCCTGCGTCTTTGCCACGATTGAAGCCTCCTATTTGCGTCCCAGCGAGGGGAAAAATTGCAGCACGGCGCCGACCCCGTAGAGATAGATGCCGGTCGCGACGAAACAGGCGACCACCCATTGCGGGGCCGCAAAATGCAGAAGCAATGCGTAGCCGCCGAGGGCGCACCAGGCGAGAAAGATCGCGATGTTGACCGGCCGCAACCGTTCCACCCTGACCGGATGCAGGAAATGGATCGGCAGGAAAGTCAGCACCACCGACACCACCACGACGGTCATCGCCGTCGTCGCCGAAGCGTCGATGACGAACAGCGAGAAGACGATCATGTTCCATACGACGGGGAATCCGGAGAAGAAATACTCGTCCGTCTTCATGCCCATGTCGGCGTAGTAGATCGCGCTCGACACCACGATCATGCCGGCGGCGGCGAACGACCACGGCTCGCCGATCATGCCGCTCTGGTAAAGCGCGAAGGCCGGCAGAAGCACGTAGGTTACATAGTCGATGATGTTGTCCAGCGTGTCGCCGGACCAGTTGGGCAGCACGTCCTTGACCCGCACCTTGCGGGCGATCGGCCCGTCGATGCCGTCGACGAGCAATGCCAGCCCCAACCACCAGAACATGTCGACGAAACGGCGCTCGGCGGCCGCCACCACACCGAGAAAGGCGAGGAAGGATCCGGAGGCCGTCAGGACATGAACGGAAAAGGCGCGGATTTCGGCATAGGGCACACGGCGGTAGTTGAATATTTTCATGCTCTCTGTGGGTCCCCTCTTCGCCTCGCCTACGGGTATCCGACGAATCGGCACGTTTTGCAACGGCGCGCGCTCGGCGTTCCCCGGTTTCGCGCGCCTGCCGAACCGACCCCGTCTGGCCTGTTCGCGTCAGGCCACCGGTCGCATTTGTCCCATGGATTCGGACAGGCGAAACGCCTATATCGAACGACGAAGACCGGAGTGACCGCGGATATGCGGCAAGATTCGTATCGATGAATTGCGATACCCGCATCCGGGACAAACGGTTGAGACGGATGGAAGCGATGAAGCATTTCGAAGTTGCGATTGTCGGTGCGGGACTGGCCGGCTCCATTGCCGCATTGGCGCTTGCGCGCGGCGGTCGCTCGGTGGCGCTCGTCGCGCCGGAGCGCGAGATCGTCGACCAGCGCACCACGGCGCTGATGGAGCAATCGATCCGCTTCATGGAACGGCTCGGGCTATGGGACGAAATCCGGCCGTCGGCGGAAGCGCTCTCGACCATGCAGATCATCGACGGCACCAACCGGCTTTTACGGGCGCCGGTCGTCGCCTTTCGCAGCGCCGAGATCGGCCTCGACGCCTTCGGCTACAACATCCCGAACGGAGCGCTGATCGCCGTCTTGAAGAAGGCGGTCGCCGCCGAGAACAACATCACCAGCATCGCCGGTGCGGCCACGCGCATCGAGATCGGTGCCGATCTCGTCACGATCACGCTCGAAGACGGCGAAGAGGTGACTGCCGACTTCGTCGTCGGCGCCGACGGCCGAGGCTCGAAGACGCGCGAAAGTGCCGGTGTTGCCGTGCGGAGCTGGTCCTATCCGCAGACGGCGGTCGTGCTGAACTTTGCGCACACGCTGCCGCACCGCAACGTTTCCACCGAATTCCACGGTGAATCGGGGCCGTTCACCCAGGTTCCCCTGCCCGGCCTGCGTTCGAGCCTCGTCTGGGTCGTCGAGCCTTCCGAAGCGACGCGCCTCACCTCTCTCTCACTGGAAGCACTGAGCGGCGAGGTCGAAAAGAGAATGCAGTCGATGCTCGGGAAAGTGACGGTGGAGGCCGGCGTTCAGGCCTGGCCGCTCTCCGGCATGACGGCGGCACGCTTCGGCAAGGGCCGGACCGCCTTCATCGGCGAGGCGGCGCACGCCTTCCCGCCGATCGGCGCCCAGGGGCTCAACCTCAGCCTGCGCGACGTGATGGCGCTCGTCGAGATCCTCTGCTCCCATGCAGACCGGCCGATCGACGCCCGTGCGGGCGACAGCTTCGACCGCCGCCGCCGCATCGACGTCGTCAGCCGCACGGCAAGCGTCGACCTCCTCAACCGCTCGCTGCTGTCCGGTTTCCTGCCGGTGCAGGTTCTGAGAACCGCGGGTCTCCACCTGCTGTCCGGCTTCGGACCACTGCGCCAGCTGGTGATGCGCGAGGGTGTAGAACCCGGACGCGGTTTCTCCGCGCTGCCGCTCTTCCTCAAGGAACGGCTGAGCGTCAGGGGAAGAGGTCGGGCGGCAGAAGACCGGTCGTGATCGCGTAGAGCAGGCCCGAGACCGTCAGCACCGAAAGCACCGTGGTGATCAGGATCGTCGCCGACGCACGTTCCTGCCAGACGCCGTATTGCTGGCCGATGACGAAGACGTTGGTCGCCGTCGGCAGCGAGGCGAGCAGGACGGCGGTGTAGATCCACAGCGGATCGAAATTGCCGGCAAGACCGAGCACGATCCAGGCGAGCAGCGGATGCAGGAGCAGCTTGATCGGGACAATGTAGCCGATCTCGACGGGAATGCGTTTCAGCGGGCGGAGTGCCAGCGTGACCCCCATGGCGAAGAGCGCGCAAGGGGCGGCGGCCTGGGCGAGATAGTCGATGAGGCGCTGCAGCGCCAGCGGCGGCTCGAAGGAGAAGGCGGCCGCCAGGAAGCCGATGGCGGTCGCGATGATGAACGGGTGAGTGACGATCCTCTTCACGACGTCGGCGGCCACCGCCGCGCGCGGCCGGGCATCGCCACCAGCAAAGGCCATCAGCGCCGGGGCGGCGATGAAATGGGCGGCATTCTCGAAGCAGAAGACCAGCGCGACCGGCACCGCTGCCGCCTCGCCGAAGGCGAGAAGCGCGAGCCCCGGCCCCATGTAGCCGATATTGCCGTAGGCGCCGGCGAGCGCCTGGATCGTGCAGTCGGCGATCGAATTTCCGCGCACGAAGCGTCCGATCAGGAAGACGAGCAGGAAGATCGTGTAGGTTGCCGCCAGCGAGGCGGCGATGAAATCGATGCGCGTCAGCTCCGAAAGCGGCGTGCGCGACACGAGTTTGAAGAACAGCGACGGCAGCGACACGTAGATGACGAAGAAATTCAGCCAGCCGAGGGCGGTGGCCGGCTGCCGGCCCAGTTTGCCTGATATGTAGCCGATCAGGATCAGCCCGAAGAACGGGAGGACCAGTGCGATGATGTCAGCCATGGGCGCGTCCCGTATCCTCTTCCGCGTCCGGGCGCTCAGCCCGCTCCCCGGACTTAGCCGATTTGCGAGAGGATTGGAAAGGTCTGCTGGAACCAGATCGCGAGGTTCGAGACGAAACCGAACATGAAGGCGAGCCCGGTCAGCACCAAAAGCGCACCGATCAGCTTTTCGACGAGGCCGAGATGACGGCGGAAGCGCACGAGGAAGCGCATGAAGGCGCCGGAGAAGGCGGCTGCGATCCAGAAGGGCACCGCAAGACCGAGCGAATAGACCGCAAGCAGCATCGCGCCGTCGCCGACGGTCTCGCGGGAGGCGGCCACGCCGAGGATGGCGCCGAGAACCGGTCCGATGCAGGGCGTCCAGCCGAAGGCGAAGGCGAGCCCCATCACATAGGCGCCGCCGAGGGTGGCGGGCTTGCCCTGCCCCTGGAAGCGCATTTCGCTCGCGAGAAAGCCGATCCGGAAGACACCGAGGAAATTGAGCCCCATGACGATGATGATGAGGCCGCCGATCTTGGCGAGCAGGTCGAGATGCTGCCGAAGCAGCGTGCCGATCGTCGAGGCGCCGGCGCCGAGCGCCACGAAGACGGTTGCGAATCCGAGCGTGAAGGCGAGTGCCGCCAGCATGACGGCGCGCCTCGCCGCCGGATCGGCCTCCGCCCGCCCCTCACCGCGAAACTGTTCCACCGAGATGCCGGCCATGTAGCAGAGATAGGGCGGAACGAGCGGCAGCACGCACGGAGACAGGAACGACAGCGCACCGGCCAGAAGCGCACTCAACAGGGAAATATCGGCAATCGACACGTCGGGTCTCCGCTATCCTTCGATGCGGCCTTCCTACCTTCCGATGGGCTTGCTTGCCAATCACCTTTCCGCGCGTGCGGCAATTGGACGGTTTTTCCCCGTTTTCGGCGTGATTTTTGGGTTGACCGCACGGGGTCGCCTGCATATGTTCCGCGCACTTCCAGAGGAGCCGATTTGCCCCTCGACGGGAGCGCGTAGCTCAGCCGGTAGAGCAACTGACTTTTAATCAGTAGGTCCAGGGTTCGAATCCCTGCGCGCTCACCATTCTCCCCTTTGTTCGACCCGGATACATAGGTAACAGTTTGTCCCTGAGACATGGGGGACAATGTCGTGCTCCCTACGTCCGCACCGCCGCCATCCTCGCCTTCATGGCCCGAACAGCCTTGACCGTCGTGCGTCTTTCACCCGGTTGCGAGAAGCCGAAGGCCGGGAGCCGTGGATCGGCGGGGGTGCTCCGCTCGCTGCACGAGGCGTGAAGCTCGAAGACGCCGGGCAGTGCGAGCAGAGCTCCTACGGTTTCCGGCCGCACGCCAGATCCCGGCATGATCGAGATACGGCCGGAGGCTTGCTTGGCGAGCCGTTCGAGGCGCGGCAGTCCTTCGAACGCCGTCTTCGCACCGCCGGAGGTGAGAATGCGTGAAAAACCGAGACGGAGCGCCGTCTCCAGCGTCTCCTCCTGATCGGCCGCAAGGTCGAAAGCGCGGTCGAGCGTCAGGTCCATGCCTTCCGCCGCGGCGATCAGGGTCTCCAGCGCCGCGACGTCGAGCTGACCGTCCGGTCGCAAACCACCGATCACCACGCCCGCAAGCCCCGCCGAGCGTGCCGCGCGGACATCATCGACCATGACGCGGACATCGTCCGTCGTGAACACGAAATCGCCGGTTCTCGGCCGGATCAGCGCGTGGACGGGGATCGGTGAACGGGCGGCATGGGCGATGAAGCCGTGCGACGGGGTGAGACCCCCGACGGTGAGCGCCGAGCACAGCTCGATCCGGTCCGCGCCGCCCTCGATCGCCGCGGCGAGGCCGGCGGGATCATCGACGCAGACTTCCAGAACAGGCTTTCTGCAATCGCCTCCGCCGTCACGTTCCTTCATCGTCTGCCTCCCGCAACGCCGCAGTGCCGGAGCGATCGAGGAGACGCAGCAGCACGATGCCGCACAACCCGACGAAGGCTCCCAGAATCGCCGTGCCGGCATAGTCGCTGATCGCGGTGCCGAGGGCAAACGCCAGCGAACTCACGCCGCCGCTCAGGAAGACGTTGACGGCGATCAGTGAACTGCCGAGCCCGGCCCGCTCGGCGATGAGATCCTGGAGATAGGTGATCGGAACGGAGATGATGCCGGCGGCGCCGAGCCCGGCGACCAGCGTCAGCACGTAAACGTCACGCGGGGCATCGGCGAGCCCGAGGAAGACGAGGTAGACGGCGTAGACGCATGCGCTCGCCGTGATCGCGAAACGCGCAGAGGTCCGTCGTTCGACCCAGCCCCAGAAGAGGATGAAGACGATCTCCAGGAAGGCGACGATGCCGACGATCGCGCCGACGTCCACCGTGGTGCCCCGTGCCTTGCCGGTGACGACGAGCGGCAGAACCACGCCGTTGACGTGCAGCATCGAGGATATCAGCGCGATGGCAAGGACGCGCGGAAGCACTTTTCCGGATGCGATCTCGCCGAGCGAAGCGAGGAAGGCGTGCCGCGGCGGCGCCCTCTCTTCTCCTTTGGCGGCGCGTGGCAGCATGAAGGAGAAGATGAGGAAACAGCCGCCACAGGCCAGGCTCGCGAAGAGGAAAGACGGCAGCATGGACGGCGCGCCGGCGAGAAGCGCGCCGACGAGGCCCGGCACCAGGACCCAGGAGAACGAAAGCACGGCCCGGACGGCCGAGTTGACGGCGATCAGGTCGCGCGCCGCCATGCCGGCCGACACGGCCCGGATGTTGGCGAAGATCAGCGAATTGACCGAGCCGAAGACCGGGATGAAGACGAGCATCGCAAGCACGAAGACGGGTACTGCGGGGAAGGCGTAGACCATGGCGAAGCCGGCCACGCCGAAGAGCGAGGTGGTCATCATCGGACGGCGGTAGTGCCCAAGCCTGTCGACGAGAATGCCGGCGGTGATGCTGGCGCTCACATTGACCAAGGCGGCAGCGAAGATCAGCACGGAATAGGCGTGATCCGACAATCCGAGTTCGCGGATGCCGATCAGCGACATGTACGGCGATGTCGCCGCGCCTGAAAAGCCGAAGAGGAAGATCGCAAGCGCGCTGGCGCGGACCGGCGGATGGCGGAAGAGAATCGACAGGGTCGACAGCATGGCGGCACGCTTGCAAGTATTGCACGGATACGGTCGCGGGACGCATCGTCGTCCGGGCCGCGTGGTGTGTCGGCGACGTCAATCACGCCAGCGGGCGGAGAAGCGGACCTCCGGCCGATAGGCGAAATTCTTGTCGAAGGGATAGGTCGGCCGGCCGCGGCGGCGGTTCGGCAATGCCTCGATATCCTGGTTGATGACGCCGTCGGTCAGCGCCATCAGGTTCGGATTGGCGATCGGGGCGAGCTCGGGCGAGAGATAGCCGGATTTCACTACCAGCAGCCGCACGCCCGCAGGATCGAGCCCCAGTCGCGCGAAGTCCGCGATGTTGTGATACGGCCGGCGCTTCGCCGCGAGCACCAGCGTGATGCCGCCGATCACCACCACCGCCTGCCGGTCCGCGGCGGACGAACCCGGATCGTCGAGGCGCTCCACCGTCACCTCAGATTCGACCGAAGGGCTCGCCGGGTCGAGCGATCCGCCGATCCTGAGCCGGAGGCGGGCGCCCTCGCCTGCCGCGAAACAGGCGTCGACGGCGGGGCGGTCGGTGATGCCGGCGATGACGGCGCCGTCGAAATTCCGTGCGATCAGCGCCTTCAGAACATCGGCACGGTCGCCGACCCCTCCGCCGGTCGGATTGTCGCCCGAGTCGGCGAGGATGACCGGACGTGTGTCCGCCCTCTCGGCAATCGCCAGCATCTCCTCAAGCGGGCCGGTCACCGGACCGAAGCGGAAATCCTCGCGTGCGTCCCAGTAGGACTGTGCGATTTCGCTTGCCGTCCGCTCGGCGGCAGCCCGGTCGGTCGCCGTCACCACCGAACAGGCGGTGGCGCGCGGTTCGTCGGCCCAGACATAGCCGACCATCAGGTTGGCGTCCCAGATGCCGGGGCGTGCGTCGTGCTCCGGCAGCTTGCGATAGAGGCCGCTCGCCGGCTCGTCCTCGGTCGAGGTGCGCTCGCCCGGCAGAAGCACCGGAACCGGCGCCCAGGCGACGCCCGGCCGCTCGCCGGTCACGAGCGCCCGCAGCAGCATCGACCAGGCGCGCACCATCGTCTCACGCACGTCGATATGCGGCGCAGTCCGGTAGCCGGCGAAGATGTCGAGCTGGTCGACGATCTTCTGAGTGACGTTGCCGTGGAGATCGTAGCTCGCGGCGACTAGAACGTCCGGACCGACCACGGCACGCGCCGCGGCGATCCAGTCGCCTTCGGCATCGTCCATGCCCTCGACGTTCATCGCGCCGTGCATGGCGAGATAAAGCCCGTCCACGGGCAGCGCCGACTTCAACCGCTCCAGGAACTCGGCTTTGAAAGCCTCGTAGGTCCCTCGCGCCACGGGACCGCCGGGGACGGCACGGGCATGCAGCAGCGGCAGCGGCTCGATCCCGTCACCGCCGAGAAAACTGAAATAGTCGGCTGCGAGCAGGTCATCCCCCCGCAACACGCGAAAATCCTCCGGCTGCATGAGCACCGGCGAGGAAGTGCTGCACTCGGTGTGGATGCCGCCGACGGCAATGCGCAAGGTCATCGCTGGTTCTCCTCAGTAGCGCGGGCTCAGGCGGACGATCGCCGCAAAGCGCTGCCAGTCCTTGCCTTCGGTCGGGGTCCATGCCGCCTCCGCGACTGCCGGCAGACGCGGGAAGACGAGATGGTTGAAATAGTCGCGATTGAGGAAATGCTCCGACCATATGCAGGCCTGAACACCGCGCATGCGCGGTTTCAGCGCCTCGGGGAATTCACCGACGGCCTCGTAGGTATAAGTGTGGTGCGGCGGCACGGTTCCCGCCCAGCTCGCGCCCGGTTCCTGCCACTCGCTCGCCTGCACCATGTCGAGATAATAGGCCTGGCCCGGCGTCATCACCACGTCATAGCCCTGTCTTGCGAGTTCGAGGCCGACCTCCGGCTTCTGCCAGGCCATCAGGAGCGTCCCCGCCGGATCGACGCCGCCGCCGTGGGAAACTTCGTCCCAGCCGGCCAGCCTCCGGTCGCGTTCGGTAAGCATCGCCTGGATACGCTTCATGAAATAGGATTGCAGCCCGAACGTGCCTTCGATCCCTTCCCGTTCCATGAGGTCGCGGGCAAGCGGTGAGGCCATCCAGGTGTTCGCGGCCACCTCGTCGCCGCCGATATGGATGAGCTTCGACGGGAAGATGTCGACCATCTCGTCGAAGACCTTGCCGAGGAACTCGTAGGTCCGCTCGATCGCCGGGTTGAGGGCATTGTTGGGATAGCCCTGGACGGATCGATAGCTGTCCGGCGCCTCCTGCCCGTCGACGAGATCGGGAAGCGCGGCGAGCGCGGCCGTGCTGTGGCCGGGAATGTCGATTTCCGGAACGACCTCGATCGCAAGCGCGGCGGCGTGAGCGACGACCTCCCTCGCCTCCTCCTGCGTATAGAAGCCGCCGACCGGTTCGGCGCCGTTTCCGAGCTGCGGCAGCAGCGGC
Source organism: Ciceribacter sp. RN22 (assembly GCF_024054295.1). Taxonomy (NCBI): domain Bacteria; kingdom Pseudomonadati; phylum Pseudomonadota; class Alphaproteobacteria; order Hyphomicrobiales; family Rhizobiaceae; genus Ciceribacter; species Ciceribacter sp. RN22. The sequence goes on along the minus strand of NZ_JAMXLD010000001.1, from coordinate 1,866,072 downwards.
TCGTCCGGCCCGCGCAGCACGCCGACGGTCGTGAGTTCGGGGAAGGCCTTGATTTCGAGCCGCCAGGCCTCGTCGTCCGTCAGGTGCCAGTGGAAGATGTTCATCCGGAACCAGGCGAGGATGTCGATAAGCCGCTTCACATCGGCGACGGGATAGAACTGTCGCGACACGTCGAGATGGCAGCCGCGCCAGCCATAGCGCGGGGCGTCCGAGATCGTTCCCGACGCCGGGAAACGGAACGTATCGGGCTTCGTCCGCGCGCCGTGGAGAAGCTGGGCGAGCACTGTCAGACCGTATTGCAGGCCCGTCGCATCACCGTAGCGCAAGGTGACGGCGTCGGCGTCGAAGGAAAGCTCGTAGCTGGACGGTGCAATGCCGTCCTGTCTTGAGAGGCGCAATAGGCGGCCCTCATGGACCGGCGCCAGCGCAAAGGGCACATGGGCGACCGAATAGAGCCGGCGAAAGAGGGCAAGAACGGTCTCCACCGCCCGCAATTCGTCGAGCGTGGCACCCGCTGCGAGATGGAGCGCGACGGGGACGGTTTCGCCGGCGGTCAGCGACGCCTTTGCCGACCAGGGCAGGATCGAAAAGGGTTCCCGCGCTTCACCCTTGGGCAGCAGTTGCGGCGCGAGCTCGCTGTGGCGCCCCTCCAGCATCAGGTCGCCGACCTCGACCGCGCGATGGCTGCCGTCGGCGAGCGTCAGGTAGGCCGACTTTGCCCCGTCGGTCCTGTGGCGCGCCGGGCGCAGCAGGCCGTCGACGGTGAAACGCCAGGATGCGCCCGGTGCCAGCGCGAAGCCTGCCGGCGGCGCATATTGGTGGAAGTTGGCGTTGCGCTTCAGGAAGGTGGCATTGCCGCAGGCCGGAGCGTCGTTGACGCGGGTGAGCGAGGTATAGGCGAGCTTGAAATCCGTGATCGTTTCCCCGGAGAGATTGACGAGCGTGAAGACGAAGCCGCCGCCTGCACTTCCCGCCGTCGGATACCAAGCGTTTTCGAGACGGAATTGGGCCTTGGCCATGATGCGTTCCCCTGCGGTCTTTGCTCAGTAGTGCGGCGATTGCGAGAAGGTGCCGGCGAGTTCGGCCTGGCCGGCCGTCAGGCCGCAGTCGACGGCGAGACAGACGCCGGTGATTGCCGCCGCCTGCTCGCTCGCAAGAAAGAAAACGGCGTTCGCGACATCGTCAGGGTCGACGATGCGGCGCAGCGGATACCAGCGCTCCGCCTCCTCGAAGACCTGAGGATTGGCGGCGGCGCGCGCCTCCCAGGCGCGGGTGCGCACCGTGCCGGGGGCGACCGCGTTCGCGCGGATGCCGAACTTTCCGTACTCGACGGCGATCAGCTTCGTCAGATGAATGAGACCTGCCTTGGCTGCGCTGTAGGCGGGATGGCCGTAAACTGAGAGACCGTTTACCGAGGCGATGTTGACCACCGATCCGCGGCTTTCCTTCAAGGCATCCTCGAAGGCGCGAAAGCAGAGAAACGGCGCTTCGAGATTGAGCGCGCTGTCCTTCCGCCATATCTCGCCGTCGGTGTCGTGCAGGCTGACGGCGCGTGCCGCGCCGGCATTGTTGACGAGCGTCTTCACCCGCCCCAGTCGTGCTGCCCGGCTGGCGGCATCGGCGAGGCTCTCCTCGCTCGTAACGTCGCAGACGGCGGGAACCATGCGGTCCGGCGCTTCCGAGCTCTCGGCGGCAGTGCGCAAGGCCTCGGCGTCGATATCGAGAAGCACGACGGTGTCGTGGCTTTCGGCGAGCCGCGCGGCAATCGCCCGCCCGATGTCGCCGGCCGCGCCCGTCACGACGGCAACGGAGCGATTCACGGCGAAGCCTCCCGGAAAGCGGAGTGACGGGCAGCGAACAAGGCTAATCTCCCAGAAGTTGCCGGTCGTCGCCGTCGCGATGCTCGACCAGCTGTTGTTTGATGTGGCGCAGGGTGATCTGTGAGGTATTGCGATTGCGGTAGGCGACGAGACTCGCCAGCACATCGACCACCGCGAGATAGGCGAAGCGGGTCGAGGTCGGGCGGAAGATGTTCTCGCCCTCCGGCAGGTCAATGCCGATCACGATCTCGGCGGCGCGCGCGACGGGGCTGTCGCTCTGGGTCAGCGCAATGGTGGCGATGCCGTTCTCACGGGCGAGATTGAAGCAGCGCACGAGTTCGCTGTTGCGGCCGGAGAGCGACGAGCCGATGATGACGTCGTTCGAGCGTGCCGCCGCCGTCATCATCAATTGCATGCTGTGGTCGTTGCTGACCGTCACCCGCACGCCCAGCCGGAACAGCCGGTTCTGGATCTCGCCCGCGATCATCGAGGAATTGCCACCGGAGCCGAAGGCGTAGAGCATCTCGGCCCGCGACAGGCGATCCGCGGCCTTTTCCAGCATGTCCGGATCGAGCGCGCGGTGAACGAGGTAGAGCGCGTTCTGCGCCTTGGTGATCACGTCCGCCGCGACATCCGCTGGCTTCGTGCTCTCGGCCTCCGGATTGAGGTAGCGCACGCCGACATAGGCGGTGCGGGCGAGATTCACCTTGAAATCGGCAAAGCTCTGGCAACCGAGCCGCCGGCAGAAGCGCGTGACGGTCGGCGGCGAGACCTGAGCGCGCTCGGCAAGCTCGATGATCGAGGCATTGACGGCGAAATCGAACTGGTCGAGCAGGATATCCGCGATGCGTTGCTCGGAGGGCGAAAACTGCCCCGCTTCTTCCTGTAATGTCGCGAAAATATCCACTGCAGCCCCTTCCCCGCTTCCGAACGCTATTTCGAAGGCTTGTAGGCTATGCAGTCGATCTCGACCTTGCAATCGACCATCATCGACGACTGCACGCAGGCGCGGGCCGGCGGATGGTCACAGAAATACTGCTGGTAGACCTTGTTGAAGCTCCAGAAATCGCGGGGATCGTCGAGCCACACGCCGCAGCGCACGACGTGCTCGACGCCGTAACCGGCCTCATGCAGGATGGCGATCAGGTTGGCGATCGCCTTGTGGGTCTGCTCGACGATGCCACCCTGGACGATTTCGCCGTTCTCCATCGCGACCTGGCCGGAAACGTGCAGCCAGCCATCGGCCTCAACGGCGCGCGCAAAAGGCAGGCGCTGCCCGCCCGCACCGGATTGCTCACTGCCGTAACGCCTGATCGCCATGTCTCGCTCTATGCAAATTGTTTTCACCGTTGATTGACAAATCATCATGGAAAACCGATTTTGGCCAGAGGAAATTGGTATTTGTGAAAAGAATTTAGGAATGACACTCCACCGGGACTCCTGCAAGAATCCGTTCGCCGCGTCCGACGTGGCTCGCCATGCGATCTGGGAAATGCTGGTCCCGCGGGACATCGACGCGTTCCTTTCCGCTGATTGGTCGATGGTCGCCGGCGACTTCATCGAGGAAGGCTTTCTCGGCGTCAGCGGCAATCGTGAGCCGAACCCGGACCGCTGGACGCTCGCCTTTCCGACGCTCGCCGCCTATCGCGACGAGTGGCTGCGGCAAGCGCGCGATTTCGCCGGCAAGACCTATGGCGAGGACCCGCGCACGGCGATCTTCCGCACGACCCGGCTCGAGGAGATCGAGATCGCCGGAGAGGCCGCGCTGGTGCGCAAGAAATTCGACGGTGGCATACGAACGACCGACGGCGGTCTCGACGTCATGAAATGGCAGACGCTCTATTACTGCCGTCTGCACGAGGGCCGCTGGAAGATCAGCGGCTTTACGGGTTACCTGCCCTATCCGATGGGGTGAGGCTCTTCTCTCACGACACCAAAGGCCATCGTCTTGCGCATCTTCACCGCCGCCCTCGCAACGGAAACCAACACCTTCTCGCCGATCTGCATTGATCGGCGCGCCTTCGAGGATTCCCTCTACGCCCCTCCGGGCACGCATCCGCAGACGCCGACCCTCTGCACTGCGCCGATCACCGTCGGCCGCAGGGTTGCTGCGGAGAAGGGCTGGACGCTGATTGAAGGGACGGCGGCCTGGGCCGATCCCGCCGGCCTCGTCAACCGCGAGACCTACGAGGGCCTGCGCGACGAGATCCTCGACCAGTTGCGAGCGGCGATGCCGGTCGACGCCGTCGTGCTCGGCCTGCACGGCGCCATGGTGGCAGCCGGCTACATCGATCCGGAGGGAGATCTTCTCACGCGCATCCGCGAGATCATCGGGCCGGACGTGCTGCTCTGCGCCGAGCTCGACCCCCACAGCCACCTGACGGCCAAGCGCGTGGCGGCGGCCGACTTCTTCGTCGTGTTCAAGGAATTCCCGCACACGGATTTCGTCGCCCGCGCCGAAGACCTCTGGCGGATCGCCGTCGACACGCTGGAGGGCCGGGTGAAGCCGGTCATGTCGGTCTTCGACTGCCGGATGATCGACGTCTTCCCGACCTCGCGCGAGCCGATGCGCTCCTTCGTCGACAGGCTGACGGCGATCGAAGCCGAAGACGAGGACGTGCTGTCGCTTTCCGTCATCCACGGTTTCATGGCCGGCGACGTGCCGGAACTCGGCACCAAGATGATTGCCGTCACCAATGCGAAGCCAGAGAAGGGTGAGCGCCTCGCCCGCATACTCGGGCTCGAACTCTTTTCGATGCGCGGTACGTTCATGATGCCGCAGATCAACGAGAAGGAGGCCGTGAGCCGCGCACTGGCGGCCACGCGCGGGCCGGTCGTCATCGCCGACATGTGGGACAATCCCGGCGGCGGCACGGCGGGTGACGCAACGGTCGTACTGGAGGAACTCCTCCTGCGGGGCGCGAGCGACGTGGCGGTCGGCATGATCTGGGACCCGATCGCCGTCCAGCTCTGCATGGCGGCCGGCGAAGGGGCGGAAATCCCCTTGCGTTTCGGGGCGAAGTCTGCACCGGGCACCGGCAATCCGGTCGACGGGCTTGTCGAAGTCGTGCGCGTCGTGCCGAATGCCGAAATGCGCTTCGGCGAGAGCGTGGCCCCCTTCGGAGACGCCGCACAAATCCGCCTCGGAGGGATCGACATCGTGCTGAGCAGCGTGCGTGTGCAGAGTTACGATCCGTCGCTTTTCACGGCCCTCGGGATCGATCCGCAGAGCAAGCGCATCCTGGTAATAAAGTCGACGAACCACTTCTACGCCGCCTTTTCGAAGATCGCGTCGGAAATCCTCTACTGCTCCGCCGGCTCCCCCTACCCGAACGATCCGGCGACCAATCCCTACCGGCGTGCAAGGCGCGACATATGGCCGATGACGGCCGATCCGCACTGCGTCGAGGTGGCGTGACACGCGCACTGCAGTTGAAACCGGCAGTCGCCGGTCGCTGCGAGGTATGGTAGCGTCTCGTGCGTGCAGGATCACGAGTGCCTCGCATCGGGAGGAGAAAAGGCATGTCATCCAATGATGAACTGCCCAAGGAGCGACGCCTGCGCGGCGGTTGCATGTGCTGTGCAGTGACCTACGAGGTCGCGGACAATTTCCTCTACGCGATCAACTGCCACTGTTCGAAGTGCCGGCGGACCACCGGTTCGGCCTTCAAGCCGATCGCCGGCGTCGCCGTCGAGGACTTCGAGGTTACGGCCGGTACGGACAACCTCTTCCGGCACGGTGATCCGGACGGCATCCACGACATGCATTGCGGCACTTGCGGTTCGCTCGTCTATTCGTGGATCGCCGAGCGCGGCACCGTGAAGGTGCACGTGCCGATGGGCACGCTGATCGACGCGCCGTCGATCCGGCCGGCGATGCACATCTTCGTCGGCTCGAAGGCCCCATGGTACGAGATCACCGACGACCTTCCCCAGTATGAGGGTTTTCCGCCCTGAGCGGATCGGTGCGCCTCACTCCGCAGCGGTGACGGCAGCCGGCAGTTCCAGCCTGCGCCAGTCGATGCGCCGCTCGAGCGCCCTGCCCGACGGATCGAAGAGGTGGCAGTCTGCCGCCATGATGCCGGTCAGGATCGGCTCTTCGGCACGGATCGGGGCCGAGCCCGGCAGGAGCGCGCAATAGGGCTCGCCGGACGGCAGGCTCGCATAGGCGATCGTGTTGATGCCGAGCCGCTCGATCACCGAAGGCACGACGCGGATGGCGAGATCGCCGGCGGCGAGCGTCGTGTGTTCCGGGCGGATGCCGAGCGTCAGCGTCTCGCCGACGAGACCGGCCGAGGCCTCGACGGCGATCGTCGCCGTCTGCCCTTCACAGGATATCGTGACCCCGTCCTCGCCGACCGCGGTGCAGGTCACGGGAACGAAGTTCATCTTGGGATTGCCGATGAAGCCGGCGACGAAGAGGTTCTGCGGCTTGTGATAGAGTTCGAGCGGAGCGCCGACCTGGGCCACGTCGCCAGCGTTCAGCACGACGATGCGATCAGCCATGGTCATCGCCTCGACCTGGTCGTGGGTGACGTAGATCATCGTCGCCTTCAGGTCGCGATGGAGCTTGGTGAGTTCGATGCGCATATCCGAGCGAAGGGCTGCGTCGAGGTTCGAAAGCGGCTCGTCGAACAGGAATATCTTCGGTTCCCGGACGATCGCCCGACCGATCGCCACGCGCTGGCGCTGGCCGCCCGAGAGCATGCCCGGCCGCTGCTCCAGCCGCTGTTCGAGCTTCAGGATCGTCGCGACCGCCTCGACCTTCTCGCGGATCATCGCCTCCGGCATCTTTTCGACCCGCAGCGGAAAGGCGATGTTCTCGAAGACCGACATGTGCGGATAGAGCGCATAGGACTGGAAGACCATGGCGATGCCGCGCTCGACCGGCGGCCGGTCGTTGACGCGCTCCCCGTCGATGACGATGTCGCCGCCGCTCGTATCGTCGAGCCCAGCGATCATGCGCAGAAGCGTCGACTTCCCGCAGCCGGAGGGACCGACGAAGACGACGAATTCGCCGTTGCCGATCTCCAGCGACACGCCCTTGATGACTTCGAAATGGCCGTAGGACTTGACGACCCGGTTGAGATTAAGCTGACCCACGTCCCTGTTTCTCCACGCTGCCGGCGTCCTTCGTGCGGGTGCCGGCCGTTCCTGCATAAGCGGGGTCGCGGGCTTACACCCGCGACCGTCTTGCGGCTTATTTGTACTGGTCGAGCTCGGCGGCGGCCTTCTTCACCGCATCCGCGGGTTCAGCCTTGCCGGTGACAACCGACTGCACCATCTCGATCATCACGTTCTGGAAGCCGCGATAGTCGGTGAAGAGCGGTTCCGGGCCGCCATAGGTGATGCCGTCGATCAGCGGCTTCCAGTAGGGATCCTTTGCGACGAATTCGTCGACCTTCGGGCCGGGACGCAGCGGTGTGAGGCCGGCACCGCCCTGCAACTCATACTCGCCCTGCGGACCGGGCGAGGTGATGAACTTGGCAAATTCGATCGCCTTGTCCTCGACGCCGGAACCCTTGAAGACCGCGAGGCTGTCGGTGATGAGCAGCGTGCCTTCGCCCTTGGCAGAGGGGCCGAGCGGCAGAGGCGCAATGCCCCAGTTCAGGCCGCGCTCCTTGAGGAGGGTGGCCGCACCGGAGCCGGCCTGGATCATGCCGAGCTTGCCGTCGAGGAAGATCGCACGCACTTCGTTCTGCTCGTAGGCGGTCGGCCCCTCCTCGGAGTAGGGCGTGATGTCCTTATAGGCCTGTAGAGCCGCCAGCACTTCCGGGCTGTCGATGACGATCTTGTCGCCGTCGATCACCTTGCCGTTGTTGGTGTAAACCCAATGCATGAACTGATGCATCGTGTTGTCGAAGGTCTTGGCCGGCAGGCCGTAGCCGGCGATACCGGTCTTCTCCTTGATCTGCTTGGCAAAGGCGATCTCCTCTGCCCAGGTCTTCGGCGGGGTTTCGGGGTCGAGGCCGGCCTGCTTGAAGAGATCCTTGTTCCAGTAGAGAACCTTGGTGGAGAAGGCTATCGGCACACCCCACTGGGTGTCGTCGAAGGTGACGGTGTCGACGATGTTCGGATAATAGCTCGCCTTCTCCTCGTCGGTCATCGGAACCGGAACGATCATGTCGTTCTGGGCGAATTCCTTGAGCGTGCGCGAGCCGACATAGGCGAGTGCGGCGGGAGAGCCGGAAGCGGCGAGCGTCGTCGCCTTGTCCTGGCACTGCGCCCAGCCGACGACCTCCGGAACGACCTTGTAGCCGGCGTTCTTTCCTTCCCATTCCTTGATGTATTTCTCGTGGATCGGGTCGATCTTGTCGCCGCAATAGATCCAGCTGATCTCCTGGTCGGCGGCGAGCGACGGCAGTGCCGAACCGGCGAGCAGCGCCAGCGTACCGGTGAGAATGCAGAAAGTCCTTTTCATCTGTGGTTCCCCTTTTTTTGACAGGTTGGTCTTTCGGTATTTCAGATGGCAGGTTGTCTCCTACTTGACGGCGCCGGCGGTGAGCCCGTTCACCAGATAGCGCTGCAGGAAGAAGATCACGATCAGCGCCGGCGCGATCCCGACGAAGCTTGCGGCCATCAACTCGTTCCAGACGACCTCCTGCCGCCCGAAATAGGCAAAGAGCCCGATCGGCAGCGGCATGTACTCACTCTTGGAATTGAAGGTCAGCGCGAAGATGAACTGTTGGGCATAGGCGCCGATGAAGGTGGTGATGGCGACGACGGCGATGCCGGGTGCGGCAAGCGGCAGAACCACCCGCCGGAAAGTGTAGAGATAGCCGGCGCCGTCGACATAGGCGGCCTCCTCGAGCTCCCTCGGGATGCGCATCATGTAGGTCCGCAGCAGCCAGATCGCCGTCGGAATGAGGAAGGCGGCGCCGGGGACGATCATCGCGAGATAGGTGTTGAGGACGCCGAAGGAGCGCATCAGGCGGAAGAGCGGAATGAGCAGAACGGCGCCTGAGAACATGTTGACCGCGAGGAAGGCGCCGAGCAGCGGCCCCCTACCCTTGAAGTCGAAGCGCGCGAAGGCGTAAGCCGCCGGCACGACAAGCAGCAGCACCACGAGCGTCGCTACGCCCGAAATGAAGAAGGAGTTGAAGATGTATCGGGCAAAGCCCGGAACGCTGACCCACATGGTGCGGTAGGCCTCGAAGGAGCCGTTCTCCGGCCAGAAGCGGTAGGGCGAGGAGAAGAGCTGGCTGAGCGGCTTCAGCGAGACCAGGAAGCCTTCGACGAAGGGGGCGAGCACGAAGGTGAGGAAGACCGCGATACCGGTATAGATGCCGACGATCTCGTACCACCGGTAGCGGTTGATCATGGAATTCGGCTGTCTCATCGCTTTTCTCCCGTGGCAAGGCGGCTGGTGACGCGGAAGTAGGCAATGCAGAAGATCGACAGGAAGATGCAGATCAGTACCGCGCGGGCAGCGCCCTCCCCGTATTTCTTCGACCCGATCGCCGTGCGGTAGGTATCGATGATCATCGTCGTCGTCTCGCCGGTCGGCCCGCCCTGCGTCAGGATCCAGATGATGTCGAAGGAGTTGAAGGTCGAAATCAGCGAGATCATCGACATGGTGATCATCGCCGGCAGGAGCAGCGGCAGCGTGATGCGGCGGAAGCGGTAGAACCGGCCGGCACCGTCCGTCCAGGCGGCCTCGTAGAGATCCTGCGGGATCGCCTGGATGGCGGCGAGCATGTAGAGCGTCACCATGGGCACACCGATCCACACGTCGGTGAAGATCGTCGCCCAGAAGGCGGTCGAACCGTGGGCGAGGAAGGCAACGGCCCGTCGACGAAGCCGAAACGCTGCAGGAGGCCCGAAATCATGCCGAACTGGCCGTTGTACATCCAGCCCCACATGAAGATGCCGATCGCCATCGGCACGATCCACGGCGGCATGGTCAGCACGCGGAAGAGCGCCCGGCCGGGCACCGCGGCGTTCAGCATCGTGGCACCGAAGGTGCCGATCACCATCTTGATTGCGACGGAGAAGAAGGTCCAGACGAAGGTCCGCAGGATGACCTCGGCGAAAGTGGCGTTGAAAATCCTGTCATAGTTCACCCAGCCGACCCAGTTGGTCACGCGCTTCAGCGAGGCGTCGGTGAGCGACAGGATCAACGTATCGACGAGCGGATAGGCGACGATCGCCGCGACGTAGAGAACCGCCGGTGCGAGCAGCAACCAGGCAAAGATGATGGCGCTTCGTCTGGTTTGCATGGCGGGCCTCAGGCGGAGCGGGCGGTGAGCGGAGCCGGCTCGCGGCCCTGGAGACAAGCGTCGAACTGCGTCCAGACCGGTGCGAGGTCGACCACCTTGCGGCCAAGGCGCGCCTCGTCCATCGCAAGCGCCAGGATGCCGGCCTCGAGCGCATCGATCGCCGAGACCGGCTGCGGACGCCCCTCGTTGACGAAGGCGAGCACGTCGGCCGCCATCTGCTCGTCGGCGCCGTAATGCTGGGATTCTTCTGACGGCGCCGTGTAGGTGTTGGCGACCGTCCTCTCGTTGGTTCGGGCGTCGTGGACGTTCATGTAGCCGCGAACGAAATCGCCCTCGGCCATGCCTTTCGACCCGATCACGCAGAAACGGCGGAACTGGTCCGGCACGTTGAGATTGGTGTGGAAGGTCATCGACGCGCCGTTCTCGTATTCGACGATCGCGGTCTGGTAGTCGATGATGTCGGCGTCACTGTCGAAGACCCGGTCCGATCCCATCCAGCCGCTCGGCTTGCGATGATAGACTTCGAGATCGTTGGCACCGGCCGCTTCCGGCGCGTTCGACGGCACAAAGCTCTTGCGGCCGCCGAAGCTCGCGACGAAACGCGGGCGCGCACCGACGACGCCGTTGTAGAGGTCGAGGTCATGACAGCACTTTTCCAGCATGAAACCGCCGGCATAGCGCCCATAGCGACGCCAGTCGCGCATGAAGAAGGCACCGTGATACGGCTCTATGTGCTCGGAGGCCTCAATGGACACGACCTCGCCCAAACGTCCCTCTGCCTGCGCCTTGCGCAGATCGCGATAGAGTGGTGAGTAGCGGAGCACGAGGCCGACCAGAAGCCGGTCATGGCCGTATTTCGCCAGCAACGAGGCGAGCGCATAGCTCTCCTCGATCGACACGACGATCGGCTTCTCCGTGAAGACGGTCAGCCCGGCCTCGAGACCGATGCGGATGTGTTCCAGATGGAGGTGATTCGGCGAGCCGATCATCAGAAGGTCGAACTTCTCGCCCGCGATCAGCGCCTCGGGGCTGGGATAGGAGCGGCCGGGCGAGATGCCGCGCTCTTCGAGCGTCTGCAGACCGGCCGGCGCCGGATCGACATAACCGGCGATCTCGAAATCCGGGTCGATCTCATTGAATATCCGACCCAGATAGCCGAGACGGAATCCCAGCCCGATGACGGCGACTTTCATGACTTCGTCCCCTGTTATGCGTAATTGATTTTCACAGACTGCGTCAGTTTACGGTATGCGTCAACGTCGAGACGGCGCCTCAGTGCTTGTTTATGAAATCCATTTTCATAGTCGCCATATCCGCGAGAGCGCATCTTCTTCCATGCGCGCCTAGCTCCGGCACTCACCCGAAATGGTTAATTTACAATACCAAAGAAAGCCCAATCGTCTACAGCGCATATCCACTTTTTGTTGGATATTGCCGTAAACCACTGATTTTTGCGGCACATTTCTTTCATTGATGAGAATTTGGCGCCATATAGCAAAACCATTTGCGGCACCGGTTGCAAGTTGGTATTATCTTTGCGACAAGCAACCGGAAGGATGTCAGTGACCGCAGAAACAATTTCGGGTTTTGCCGGCAATTGGCACTTGTTCCCCACCCGGCCATGGGGCACACACCGGATATGAGCGAGACTCTTCCCCTTGAGCAATTGCAGACGGTTCGTGGCGGCCCTCTTTATGTGCGGCTGAAGAAGATGATCCAGGACGCGGTGTCCTCGGGTCGGTTGAAACATGGCGACGCCCTCCCCGCGGAGCGGGACATCGCCGACGTCGCCCAGATCAGCCGCGTCACCGTCCGCAAGGCGATCGACGACCTTGTCGCCGAGGGTCTTCTGGTAAGGCGCAGAGGTTCGGGCACGTTCGTCGTGACGCCGGTGCCGCGGATGCAGCAGCCGCTCAGCCAGCTGACCTCGTTCACCGAAGACATGCGGCGGCGCGGCATGGTGGCGGGATCACGCTGGATCGAACGCGGCCTGTTCTTTCCGACACCGGAGGAAACGATGATGCTCGGGCTGGTGGGCGGCGCGCGTGTCGCCCGGCTGATCCGGGTGCGCACGGCGAACGATATGCCGATCGCCTTCGAACGCACGAGCCTGCCCGACGACATCCTGCCGGATCCGAACGCGGTCGACGATTCCTTGTACAAGCTGCTGCTCTCGCGGGGCTTCCGCCCGATCCGGGCGAACCAGCGGATATCCGCGGTCGTGCTGAAGGACGAAGAGACGGAGATTCTCGGCGTCCCTCCCGGCTCGGCGGCGCTCGCCGTGCAGCGCATCGCCTATCTGGAGAGCGGTCGCGTCATGGAAATGTCGCGCGCCCTCTATCGCAGCGATGCCTACGACCTCGTCGCCGAGCTGACCATCGGCTCCCCCTAGAACACCTGATCCGGACTGCTCGATGCCCACCAAAATGAGAGAGGAAATCGACGAGATCCCGGTTGCCGCAGCGCGGCTTCTGGAACGCTCGGCAGACGAAATCGCAGCGGCCGGCCGCGCCCTGCGGGAGCATGACCCGAATGTCGTCGTGACCATTGCCCGCGGCTCCTCCGACCACGCGGCCCATTTCCTGAAATATGCGGTCGAACTGGAACTGGGGCTGCCGGTCGCCTCTCTCGGCCCGTCGCTCGCCTCCATCTACGGCGCGCCGCTGAAGCTCGGCCGAGCCGCCGCCTTCGCCGTTTCGCAGTCGGGGGCGAGCCCCGACATCGTCGCCATGGCCGAAGGAAGCCGGACCGGCGGCGCGCTGACGTTCGCGCTCGTCAACACGGTGCCCTCGCCGCTGTCGGAGGTGGCATCGCTTGCGATCGATATACAGGCAGGTCCCGAGATTGCCGTCGCGGCGACCAAATCCTTCGTCAATTCCGCCGTCGCCGGGCTCGCGATCATCGCGGCATGGAATGGCAATGCGGACCTCGTCCGCGCCGTCGCCGAACTTCCGGGACACCTCCAGACCGCGCTCGCCCTCGACTGGACGAGCATGCTCGAACCGCTTTCCGTAACGGATTCGCTCTACATGCTCGGACGCGGACCGACGCTCGCGATCGCCGCCGAGGCGGCACTGAAATGCAAGGAGACCTGCGAGCTCCACGCCGAGGCCTATTCGTCCGCGGAAGTGCTGCATGGTCCGGTATCGCTGGTCGAACGGGACTTCCCGGTCGTCGCCTTCGCCGCCCGCGACAAGGCGGAGGCATCGATCGCCGGGACGGTCTCGGCGCTCGCCGCCAAGAATGCGGCGTGCTTCATCACGTCCGGCGCCGCCACGGGTGCCCACGCCCTGCCCTTCGTCGCGACGGGCCATCCGCTCACCGACGCCCTGGCGCTCATCGTTCCCTACTACGGTTTCGTCGAGGCGCTTTCGCGTGCCCGCGGCTTCGATCCCGACAAGCCGGCCGCCCTGAAGAAAGTGACCGAGACCAGATGAGCAGCCCACTGTTTGTCACCGCAAACCGCATCTTCGACGGCGAACAATTCCTGACCGACACCGGGCTCATCATCGAGGACGGCAAGGTCACAACCCTCCTTCCGGCGGCAGAACGCCCGGCGGGCTGCCGGCTTCTCATCCTCGACGACGCGACGGTGGTGCCGGGTTTCGTCGATCTTCAGGTGAACGGCGGCGGTGGCGTACTCTTCAACAATGCGCCGACGCTCGACGGTATCCGCACCATTTGCAATACGCATGCCCGCTTCGGCACGACGGCACTCATGGTGACGCTGATCACCGACACTGCCGACGTGCGAGGAAAAGCGATCGAGGCGGCCACCGAGGCGGTGGCGAAAGGCGTGCCCGGCTATCTCGGACTGCATTTCGAGGGCCCCCATCTTTCGCTCGCCCGCAAGGGCACGCATGACCCGGCGCTCGTTCGTCCGATGGCCACCGAGGACCTTGCGGCGCTCGTCGCCTGCGGCGACCGGATCGGCCAGGCGATGATCACCGTCGCACCGGAGAGCGTGACGCCGGCACAGGTTGCCGCGCTCGTCGATGCCGGCTTCAAGGTGAGCCTCGGCCATACCGACTGCAAGGCGGCCGATGTCGGAGCCTACGTCGCCGCCGGCGCAAGCCTGGTCACGCATCTCTTCAACGCGATGAGCCAGCTCGGCAACCGGGAGCCTGGGCTCGTCGGCGCCGCTCTCGCCGAGGGCGCGCTTCACTGCGGCCTGATCGCCGACGGCTTCCACGTCGATCCCATAACGATGGGCTTGGCGCTCCGGGCAAAGAGCGGTCCCGGCCGGATCTTTCTCGTCACCGACGCGATGTCCAGCATCGGTAGCGACGAGACCGGCTTCGAGCTCAACGGCCGGCAGGTCTACCGCCGCGACGGGCGCCTGACGCTCGCGGACGGCACGCTGGCCGGCGCCGACATCGACATGCTTTCCAGCGTGCGTTTTGCGCACCGGAGGCTCGATCTGCCGCTCGAAGAGGCGCTCCGGATGGCGAGCGCCTACCCGGCGGAAGCGATCGGAGCGACGTCCAAGGGCCGGTTCGTGCCCGACTGCGACGCCGATTTCGTCGTCCTGTCGCCGGACCTCGACCTCCAATCCACCTGGATCGGTGGCGAATGCGTCTTCGACGCGACCGCGCCGGCAGGAGCCGACCGATGATCGTCTGTTTCGACATCGGCGGAACGGCAATCAAGGGCGCCGTCGCGACCGGTCCCGACGACATCCGCGAGTTTCCGCGCATCCCGACCCCGACCGACGACTTCGACGCCTTCGTCGCAGCACTGCGCACGGTGATCGACGCGGCGGGCGGCAAGCCGGATTGCGTCGCGCTCTCGATTGCCGGCATCATCGATCCCGACACGAAAAGGGCGGTCGTCGCCAACATCCCTTGCATCGACGGACGCACGCTGGTTGCCGACCTCGAGGCGGCGCTGGTGCTTCCCGTCGTCGTCGCCAATGACGCCGACTGCTTCGTGCTGGCGGAGGCCGGACTGGGTGCCGGTCGCGGCCACCGGGTCGTGTTCGGCGTCATCCTCGGCACCGGCGTCGGCGGAGGTCTCGTCATCGACGGCAAGCTCATCAACAGCGACGGCGGCTTTGCCGGAGAATGGGGGCACGGGCCGGTCGCAGCGACCGAGGCCGGCAATCCGCCGGTCCACCTGCCGCGGTTTTCGTGCGGTTGCGGACAGATGGGCTGCATCGACGCGACCTGCAGCGCCCGCGGGCTCGAGAGACTGCATCACCACATCCACGGAATTCGGCTCACGAGCGAAGAGATCATCGAGGCTTGGTCGAAGGGAGATGCGGCAGCGGGACGGACCATAGACGTCTATGTCGACGTGATCGCGAGCCCGCTGGCGCTCGTCGTCAATGTAACCGGCGCAACGATCCTGCCGGTCGGCGGCGGACTTTCGAATGCCCCCAACCTCATTGTCGCCATCGATGAGGCGGTGCGCCGGCGCATCCTCCGGCGCTTCGCACATCCGATCGTCGTTACCGCGGAATGCCGAATGGAACCCGGACTCATCGGCGCGGCGCTGCTCGGACTGGCGACGGCCAAGCGCTAGATTCTCCTCGGCCCGGGCTCAGCTCCATCATTACCGATATTTCATTATGGTTCGTAACTGTGTTGTGCCACACACGGTTGTCGAAGGAGCAATCATGTCGCGCCCTGTGATTTGATTTCGGTCAATCACTGCGCGCGAGAATTGTCCGATACGAAGAGAGCACATTTCGAGACCGTATGCGATGGGCGGAAGATGAACGACACCGGAGAAAAGCCGGCTGCCGACGCCGGGCAGGCGGAACTGGCAAGACTGCTGGAGAGCTCGCGCAAACGGGGCGGCACGCGATGGCTTTGGCGCGGACTGGCGGTCGCCGCAGTCGCGGGGCTGGGCGTCGGCTATTATCTCTACGGCGGCCAGTCCACGACCTACAGCTATACCACCGCCGAGGCCAAGAAGGGCGACCTCACCGTCATCGTCACGGCGACCGGCTCTATCGAGCCGACGGTCAGCGTCGACGTCTCCAGCGAGCTGTCCGGTACCGTTCGCGACGTACTGGTCGATTACAACAGCCCGGTGAAGAAGGGCGAGGTGGTCGCGCGGCTCGACACCGCCAAGCTCGAGGCCGACGTGAAGAGCGCGGAGGCAAAGCTGCTGTCGGCGAAGGCGGCCGTCGCCAAGGCGGAAGCCGACCAGAAGTCGGCGAAGGTCTCGCTCGACCGCCTTACCAGCCTCGTCGGCAACCGGGTCTCGACGCAACAGGATCTCGACTCGGCCCGCTATACCTACGAGGCAACCATCGCGACGGTCGAAAGCGCGAAGGCCGACGTAATCTCGGCAGAAGCCTCGCTTGATCTCGCCAAGGTCAACCTCGCCAAGGCGACCATCGTCTCGCCGATCGACGGCATCGTGCTCTCGCGCAACGTCGATCCGGGCGCGACGGTTGCGGCTTCCCTGGAGGCGCCGACGCTCTTCACGATTGCCGGCGATCTCAAAGAGATGGAGCTGCAGGTCGATATCGACGAGGCGGATGTCGGCCAGGTGGCGGTCGGCCAGAAGGCGACGTTCACGGTCGACGCCTTCACCGACAAGCGCTTTCCGGCGGAGATCACCGAAATCCGCTACGCCTCGGAGACGGTCAACGACGTCGTGACCTATATGGGCATCCTGAAGGTTCATAACGACGAGATGCTGCTGCGGCAGGGCATGACCGCGACCGCCGACATCGTCGTCCAGTCGATCGAGGGCGCACTCCTGATCCCGAATGCCGCACTCCGCTACACGCCACCGGAGACGTTGACTGCAGGGAAAAGCGGTGGCAGCGGCGTTTTCAGCATGTTCCGGCCACCGCGGATGGGCTCGCTGACCACAGCCGAGCCAGAGGGTAGTGAGCGCGCGATCTGGGTAATGCGCGATGGTGTCCCGACCGCCGTCAACATCGAAATCGGCGCGAGCGACGGTCAGAATACGGTCGTGACCAAGGGAGAGATCGCCGAGGGCGAGCTGGTGATCACCGATGCCACGGCCAAGAGCGGCTGAGCGGAGAGCGCGATGGCGACGCCTCCCCTCATCGAATTCCGGCAGGTCACCAAGCTCTACGGGACCGGCGAAGCGACGATCCGTGCGCTCGACCGTGTCGACCTGGCGATCGAGAAGCACGAATTTGTCGCAATCATGGGGCCTTCCGGATCTGGCAAGTCGACAGCGATGAACATCCTCGGCTGCCTCGACGTGCCGAGCTCGGGGCACTACCTGTTTCAGGGGATCGACACGACCGCCTTCGACCGTGGCCAGCACACGCTGCTGCGGCGCTACATGCTCGGTTTCGTCTTTCAGGGGTTCAACCTGCTCGCCCGGACCTCCGCACTCGAGAACGTCGAGCTGCCGCTCGTCTATCGCGGCATGGAGGCCCGCGAGCGGCGCAAGCTCGCCGAGATCGCATTGCATCAGGTGGGGCTTGCCGGTCGCGAGCACCACACGACCCAGGAGCTTTCCGGCGGCCAGCAGCAGCGCGTCGCGATTGCGCGGGCGATCGTCACCAGCCCGGCAGTGCTGCTCGCCGACGAACCGACCGGCAATCTCGACACCAAGACCAGCCGGGAGATCATGGAACTGATCACCGGGCTCAACCGTGAGCACGGCATTACGGTGATCATGGTGACCCACGAGGAGGACATCGCCGCCTATGCCGGTCGCCACCTGCGCTTCGTCGACGGCCGCCTCGACCACGACACCGCCAATAGTGGAGCCGCGGCCCATGTTCTATGAGACCGTCAAGCTCGCGCTCCGGGCAATCAGCCGCAACCTTCTGCGATCGTTTCTGACGGTGCTCGGCGTCGTCATCGGCGTCGCTGCGGTGATCGCCATGGTGACGATCGGCAACGGCACGACCGCGCAGGTCACGGCCGAGATTTCCAAGCTCGGCACCAATCTTCTCTTCGTGCGGCCGGGACAGTTCGGGCCGGGTCGCGCCAGCACGACTGCCAAGAGCTTCACGACGCGGGACGTCGAGGCGATCCGCGAACAGATCAACGGATTGCAGGCGGTCGCCCCGGTCAACCAGTCGAGTCAGGTCGCGATCTTCGGAGGAGAGAACCACACGACCACCGTCGTCGGCACCATCAGCGACTATTTCACCGCGATGGACTGGAGTTTCACCTCGGGACGGGCATTCCTCCCGACCGAGGAACGCGGCGGCCAGGCGGTCTGCGTGATCGGCAATACCGTGCGTTCGGAACTCTTTGGTTCGACGCCGGCGCTCGAACAGAAGATCCGGGTCGGATCCGTGTCGTGCGAGGTGATCGGCGTCCTCCAGAAGAAGGGCCAGAGCGGCATGGGCACAGACCAGGATGACATCGTCGTCATGCCGATCAAGGTCTTCCAGCGACGCATCGGCGGCAATACTGATGTCTCGAGCATCACGCTGTCAGCCCGCGACGGCGTCTCGACGGCCAAGGTGCAAGCGGATGTCGAACGGTTGTTGCGGGAACGGCGCAAGATCATCGCGGGTCGCGAGGACGATTTCTCCGTCAACGACATGGCGCAGATGGCCTCGACGCTCACCGGCACGACGACGCTGATGACGGGGCTTCTGGGAGCCGTCGCCGCCGTCAGCCTGCTGGTCGGCGGCATCGGCATCATGAACATCATGCTGGTGTCGGTTACGGAGCGCACGCGCGAAATCGGCATCCGGCTCGCGATCGGGGCGCTGGAAAAGCAGGTGCTGCTGCAGTTCCTGGTCGAAGCAGTCGCGCTGTCGCTTTCCGGCGGCATCATCGGAATCCTGCTCGGCCTCGCTCTCGCCTACGGCGCCGTCGTCCTGCTCAACGTGCCCTTCGTCACAAGCCCGGCCGTAATCGCCCTCGCCTTCGTCTTCTCGGCGGCGATCGGCATGATCTTCGGCTACTTCCCCGCCCGCCGCGCCGCGCAGATGAACCCGATCGAGGCGCTCAGACACGAGTAGCGTCAGCGACGCATGCGCCGCCAAGGGTGCCCCAGCAGAATCATATCGGGCTCGACCCAACGGAAAAGGGGCGGTCGAGCCGCCCCTCCACGTAATCCCTGCGCTATGCGCTCAGAGCGCCGGCAGCACCGGACGGTTGGCGAGTGCCGTCTCGATGACCTTGACGACACGGGCGCGATGCTCGCCGGACAGCGGCAGGCGCGGCTCGCGGACGCGGTCGTTGGAGCCGATCGCGAAGACCTCGGCAAGCTTGATCTGCTGGACGAGGAAGGTTGACACGTCGAGGTCGAGCAGCGGACGGAACCAGCGGTAGATCGCACGCGCCTCCTCGTAGCGGCCGGCCTTGGCGAGCTTGTAGATGGCGACCGTTTCCTTCGGAAAGGCGACGACGAGACCGGCAACCCAGCCGTCGGCACCCATCATCAGGCTTTCGAGCGCCAGGTTGTCCACGCCGGTGAAGACGTCGAAGCGGTTTCCGAAGGCGTTGAAGACCTCGGTGACACGACGGATGTCATCGGTCGATTCCTTCATCGCGACGATCAGGTCGTCCTTCGCCAGTTCCTCGAACATCGGAATGGTGACGTCGACGCCGTAGCCGATCGGATTGTTGTAGACCATGACCGGGCGCTCGCCGGCGACGGCGACAGAGCGGATGTGGTTGATCGTTTCGGCCGGCGCCGACTTGTAGGGCACACCCGGCAGGACCATGAAGCCGTCGGCCCCGGCCTTGGCGGCGGCGACGGCCGCTGCCTTGCCACGACGCGTGGCACTTTCGCAGATCGTCATCAGAACCGGCTTGCCACGAGAAACCGATTTCGCGATCTTCAGGATCTCGATCTTTTCTTCCGGATCCAGCGTCATGTTCTCGCCGAGCGAGCCGCAAACGATCATACCGTCTACGTCCGCCTCGAATTGCAGCGCAAAGCAGCGCTCCATCTCGGCGTGGTCAAGCGCGCCGTCTTCCTTGAACTTGGTCGTTACCGCGGGAAATACACCCTTCCACATGTGGAGCTCCTTTGCTGATATATCAGTGGAGCTTGTCATCTCGAATGCGACATGTCAATATCTGATATATCAGAAAGGACCATCAATGTCGAAACAAGCCGGATCGCTGAGCCACCTCGCCTATCTCGCCCTCGAGCGCGAGATCGTGACGCTGAAGCTCAAGCCCGGCGCCAGGGTGACCGAGAAGGAACTGATCGATCTCGCCCGACATGGACGCACGCCGGTGCGTGAGGCCATCCAGAAGCTCGAATGGCAGGGCCTGATCGAGGTGAAGCCGCGAGTCGGCCTGCTCGTGACCGAAATTCACCCGGAGGATCACAAGGACATCATGGCGGTGCGGCATAAGCTCGAACCCCTCGCCGCCTCTCTCGTCGCCGAAAGCGCCAATGCCGAGCACCGCGAGGGGCTGCTGGCCTGCGCCCAGGCGATGACCGCGGCCGCCGTCGCCGGCGACTTCGAAGGGTTTCTCTCGGCCGACAAGCAGTTCGACGAGATTGTCGAGGAGGCCTGCCCGAACCGGTTCCTCATTGCCGCCTTGGCACCGTTGCAGACGCATTCGCGCCGGCTCTGGTTCGCGCGGGCGACGCCCGAAAAGATGGATCGCTCCGTCGCCTTCCATGTCAGCGTCATCCGGGCGATCCACAAGGGCGACGCCAGCGAAGCGCAAACGGCGATGGAGGCACTGATCTCCCACCTCGCGGGAACCTGAGTTCCATACATCGATACTGTTCAAACGAAAAACGCCCGGAAAGTCCGGGCGTTTTTTTGTGACTTACCGAAAGGATCGCGTCAGCCGACGAAGGCGCGCTCGATGACGAACTCCGCGGGCTTGCTGTTGGCACCTTCGGTGAGGCCCGCCTTTTCGAGCAGCGCCTTGGTGTCCTTCAGCATATCCGACGAGCCGCAGATCATCCCGCGGTCGACCGCCGGGTCCAGCGGCGGCACGCCGAGATCGGCAAACAGCTTGCCGTTTTCGATGAGGTCGGTGATGCGGCCGCGGAAGGGATAGTCCTCACGGGTGACCGTCGCATAATGCTTGAGCTTGTCGCCGACGATTTCGGCCAGGAACTCGTGGTTGCGGATTTCTTCCATCAGGTCGAAACCGTATTTCAGCTCCGCGACTTCCCGGCAGGTGTGGGTGAGGACGACTTCCTCGAACTTCTCGTAGGTTTCCGGATCCCGGATGAGGCTTGCAAAGGGTGCGATACCGGTGCCGGTCGAGAACATGTAGAGCCGCTTGCCGGGGGTGAGCGCGTCGAGCACCAGCGTTCCCGTCGGCTTCTTGCGCATCAGCACCTTGTCACCCGGCTGGATGCGCTGCAGATGCTGGGTAAGCGGACCATCGGGAACCTTGATCGAGAAAAATTCGAGCTCTTCATCCCAGGAAGGGCTCGCGATCGAATAGGCGCGGTAGATCGGCTTGCCGTCAACGATGAGCCCGATCATCGCGAATTCGCCCGAGCGGAAGCGGAAGCCCGCGGGACGCGTCATCCGGAACCGGAACAGCCGATCGGTATAGTGGGTCACGCTGAGCACGGTCTCGGCATAGACGCCTTCCGGCACGATCAATTCCGCGGACTTGGTCATCACTGGAGCATTCATGCTGTGTCGCTTCCTGTTTCGTCTTTCTGTCGGCCACCGGGGCCATATACCCTATGCGCTGCGGCTGCGAAACCGGGCATTCCGTCACGGTCGCCCGAACTTTTTTTGCGACCGTATGCCTCGCCTGGACGACCGTGACCTTGATCACAGTCAAATCTTCGGCGCAAATATAGTAGTTTCGCGATATCTTATCCACCCGCGCGGCTGGTCCGCCGCCAGCTGTAGCCGCCGGGGACGGTCGCCGATCGTGCGGCCGGCTGATAGTGGTCGGCGATCCCCGGCAACCGCCCTTCGGCAAGCCGCCGCCTCGCGACCTCGTTGGTCACGGCGAAGCTGTCGAAGCCTGTGCGGAGCATCAGCGGGATCTGGTCGATCAGTACATCGCCGATGGCGCGTATCTCGCCGGTATATCCGAGGCGGCCGCGCAGGATGGATGCGTGACTGAAGGCTCGCCCGTCGCCGAAGGCGGGAAAGGCAAGCGCCACCAGCGCGATCCTGTCGAGATAGGGTGCGAGCTTCGTGACGTCGTCGGCCGGCGCGATCAGCACGCCAAAGCCGCCTTCATTGCTCTCCTCGACCCGTTCAAGGAAGCTCGCGAGACCGAGAACGGGGGCTTCCCCCTCGCCTGCCTTGCGCTCGTCCGTCTCGATCACCCAGGGATCGTTCTCGACGAATCCGGTTTCTTTCCAAATGCTGGTCATCAGTTCTTCCTCACGCGGCTTCCGCCGTTTCCCCGTAGAGGGCATCCTTGAACGGCTGCGGGCCGACGCGGCGATAGGCATCGAGGAAGGGCTCCTCGCGCGAAAGCCGCAGACCCAGATAGGTGTCGACGATGGTTTCCACCGCGTCGGTCACCTTCTCCGGCTCGAAGCCGCGGCCGATGATCTCGCCGATCGAGGCATTCTCGTCGCCGGAACCGCCGAGGGTGATCTGGTAGAGTTCGGCGCCCTTCTTTTCCACACCGAGCAGGCCGATATGGCCGACATGGTGGTGGCCGCAGGCATTGATGCAGCCGGAAATCTTGATCTTCAGCGCACCGATCTCCTCCTGCCGTTCGGCAGAAGCGAAGCGTCTGGAGATTTCCTGGGCAACGGGGATCGAGCGGGCATTCGCCAGCGCGCAATAGTCGAGCCCGGGGCAGGCAATGATGTCGGTGATCAGCCCGGCATTGGCGGTCGCCAGGCCGGTCTCCACCAGGGCCGCGTAGACGGCCGGCAGGTCGGCGAGTGCTACATGCGGCAGGACGAGGTTCTGCTCGTGACTCACCCGGATCTCATCGAAGGCGTAGCGTTCGGCGATGTCGGCGACGACGTCCATCTGCTCAGCGCTCGCATCACCCGGCGTGCCGCCGATCGGCTTCAGCGATATCGTCACCATGCCGTAGTCGGGATGCTTGTGGGGCGCGACATTGCGGGCGACCCAGGCGGCAAAGGCCGGGTCGGCCTTCTTGGCGCGGGCGAGATCGGTCCAGCCTTCCGGACGCTCCGCGAGTGCCGGCAAGGCGAAATATCGCTCGATCGCGCGGATATCGGCGTCCGGCAGCTTCAGTTCTCCGTCGCGGATCGTCTCGAACTCCGCCTCGACCTGCCGCGTCAGCTCCTCGATGCCGGTTTCGTGGACGAGGATCTTGATGCGCGCCTTGTACTTGTTGTCGCGCCGGCCGTGGAGATTGTAGACGCGCACGACCGCAGTCACGTAGGAGAGCAGGTCTTCCTCCGGCAGAAGATCGCGGATCTTCTTGGCGAGAAGCGGTGTGCGCCCCTGCCCGCCGCCGACATAGACGGCAAAGCCGAGCGCGCCATCCTCGCGCTTCTTCAGATGCAGGCCGATGTCGTGCACCTGGATCGCCGCGCGGTCGCTCGGCGCGCCGGTGACGGCGATCTTGAACTTGCGCGGCAGGAAGGAGAATTCCGGATGGACGGAGGACCACTGGCGCAGAATTTCGGCATAGGGACGCGGATCAGCGACTTCGTCCGCAGCGGCGCCAGCGAAATGGTCGGCCGTCACGTTGCGGATGCAGTTGCCCGACGTCTGGATCGCATGCATCTCGACACTGGCGAGCTCGGCCAGGATGTCCGGGGTATCGACGAGCCGCGGCCAGTTGTACTGGATGTTCTGCCGGGTCGTGAAATGGCCGTAGCCGCGGTCATAGCGCCGCGCGATATGGGCGAGCATGCGCATCTGGCGCGAATTCAGCGTCCCGTAGGGGATGGCGACCCGCAGCATGTAGGCGTGCAGCTGCAGATAGACGCCGTTCATCAGGCGCAGCGGCCGGAAGGCATCCTCGGCGATCTCGCCGTTCAGCCGGCGCGCGACCTGGTCGCGAAACTGCTCGACGCGGGCAGAAACGAAGGCGTGATCGAATTCATCGTAGCGGTACATGAGGCTCCTCAGGCGGCAATGAAGTCGGGATCGGCAAAACCGTGGCCGTCCGCATAGGCAATGGTGGGACCGAGCGCGCGGATGCGCTCGCGCAGGCGCTTCGGCCGCAGGACGCCGCCCTGCTCCTCGACGTCGACGACATTGACGTCGAGAACGAGGTTACTCGCAAAGGCTCGACGGCCGGCAGCTTCCAGCGCCTCGACGGCTTCCGGATGGCGGGCGACGAACGCCTCCTGCAGGTTCTCGGTCCACTGGCCGTTCGCGTCGAGCCAAACAGCGATTCCGTCGCCGAGGCGATTTGCGGTCAGTACTTTCTCTGCCATGTCAGATCCTCACGAGTGTGGCGCGGCGGGCGACCTTGCCCCGCAGCGGTTCGGAACGGTCAAAATTCGCGCCGGCGACGGCATCGCCGATGATCACCATCACCGGGCCCTCGAGTTCGGTGCGCGCCTCGAGGTCGGGAAGCTCCCGCAGCGTGCCGTGGAGCAGGCGGCGCTCGTCCCGTCCGGCATTCTCGACGACCGCGACAGTCGTGTCGTCGGCAAGTCCGGCCGCCATCAGGCGCGCGGCGACCGAAGCAGCCACGGTGCGGCCCATATAGACGGCGACGGTGGCGCCGGAAAGGGCAAGCCGCGCCCAGTCGGGCAGCGCTTCGCCGTTCAGGTCGTGGCCCGTGGTGAAGACCAGCGACGAGGCGACGCCGCGCAGCGTCAGCGGCAGTTCGAAATCGGCAGCGGCGGCGAAGGCGGCGGTGATGCCCGGCACGACTTCATAGGGGATGCCGGCATTGCGCAGCGCCGCCATTTCCTCGCCGGCACGCCCGAAGACGAGCGGGTCGCCGGATTTCAGTCGCACGACACGCTTGCCGGCGCGGCCGAGAGCGACCAAGAGCGCGTTGATCTCGTCCTGCGACTTGGTATGGCAGCCCTTGCGCTTGCCGACCGAAATGCGTTCGGCGTCGCGCCGGCCCATGTCGACCACCGCCTGCGGCACCAGCGCGTCGTAGACGATCGTGTCGGCCTCGATCAGCAGCCGATGGGCGCGCAGCGTCAGCAGGTCTTCGGCACCGGGACCGGCACCGACCAGGAAGATCCGGCCCGGTTCGGCGGAGGAACTGCCCCGCATCAGCCGGACGGCGTTGCGGCGGGCGCCGGCAAGATCACCTTTTTCCACGGCCGACGCGACGTCCCCGCGGAAGAACCGGCGCCAGAAGGCCCGGCGCGCAGAACCGCGCGGCACGGTCCGGTCGACGGCGGCGCGGCAATCCTCGGCGAGGCGCGCGAGCCGTCCGAGCGTCTTCGGCAGCCGGCGGTCGATCTCGGCGCGAATCATCTGGGAGAGCACCGGGCCCGCCCCTTCCGTGCCGATCGCAACGGCGATCGGTGCGCGGTTGACGAGCGCCGGCGTGAAGAAGTCGCAATGCTCGGGCTGGTCGACGGCGTTCGCCGGAATGTTACGGTCGCGGGCGGCGGCAACGATGACACGATCTGCCGCCGCATCGCCGGTCGCGGCGAAGACGAGCACAGCGCCCTCCACCTGTGTCGCGACGAAGGGTTCGCGGCGAACCTCGATGTCCGAGGTCGCCAGGAATTCCGCGTAGTCGGCACGCGGCCGGTCGGCATAGGCGATCACGCGGGCCGAGGTGTTCTTGATGAGCCTCGCCTTGGCAAACGCTTCGGCCCCGTTGCCGAACACGGCGACAACGGCACCCCCCACCTTGAAGAAGGCGGGAAAGACGGAAAGCTGGTGCTCGGTTGCAGCCATAACTCGACCCTGTTGCAGACTGGCCCAATATCGCCGTTCGCGGCAATGGTTTGAAGAAACAGGAATCCGTCGCCCTCGCAGGGCGCACATTTCTTTGCTAGGCATCCGCGAAATCCGAGCAAATCTCACCGGTGCCCGCCGCGACCTGTCTTCGGCGATCGTCATTTTGACTTTTGCCGCCGGGGCAGCCAAGGATAGCCCGGACAACAACAGGAACAACGCCTTGACCACCGCAACGCCCGTCCCCGCCGCACGCCTTCTCGACGTCATAGAGCACGACATCCTGCCGCTCACCGCCCGCGGGGTCGCCGCCGGCAACAAGGTGTTCGGCGCGGCCGTACTCAGGAAATCCGATCTCTCGCTGGTTCTCGCCGAGACCAACAACGAGACGGAGAACCCGCTCTGGCACGGCGAGGTCCACACGCTGAAGAGGTTCTACGAGCTCGCCGAACGGCCGGACACACGCGACCTGATCTTCCTGTCGACCCACGAGCCCTGCACCATGTGCATGTCGGCGATCACCTGGGCGGGCTTCGACAATTTCTACTATTTCTTCAGCCACGAGGACAGCCGCGACGCCTTCGCCATTCCGCACGACCTGAAGATATTGAAGGAGGTCTTCGGACTCGAACCCGGCGGCTATCGCAGGGCGAATGCGTTCTGGCATTCCCACGCCCTCACCGACCTCGTCGCGGGGGCGGAGCCCCGCGAACGCCCGGCGCTCGAGAAACAGTCGCGGCGCATTCGCGAGACCTATGACCGCCTCTCGGCCGCATACCAATCCTCGAAGGGCGGGAACGACATTCCCCTCAACTGACACGAACGGAAGGCGGCGCCCGTCCGCCCGGAGCGAAAACGCATATGGAAGCTTCCAAGGATATCGGCCGCCTCATCGAGATCATGGCGGCGCTGCGCGACCCGAAGACCGGGTGCCCCTGGGACATCGTCCAGACCTTCGAGACGATCAAGCCCTACACGATCGAGGAGGCCTACGAGGTTGCTGACGCCATCGAGCGCAACGATCCAGACGACCTCTGCGAGGAGCTCGGCGACCTGCTACTGCAGGTGGTGTTTCATGCACGGATGGCGGAAGAGGCCGGCCTCTTTTCCTTCGGCGACGTCGTCGAGGCGATCACCGGGAAGATGATCCGCCGCCATCCCCACGTCTTCGCCGTCTCGGACGCGGCGACACCCGAGGCCGTCAAGGTGCAGTGGGACGCGATCAAGGCCGAGGAGAAGGCGGAGCGAAGCGACAAGCGCCGCCGCCGCGGCGTCGCCGAAGTGCACCACGACGGACATCTCGGTACGGTGCAGCGCTCGTTTCCGGCACTGACGGAAGCGATCAAGCTGCAGGAACGGGCCGCCAAGGTCGGCTTCGACTGGTCCGAGGCCGCCCCCATCCTTGACAAGATCGAGGAGGAGATCGGCGAGCTGCGCGAGGCACTTGCCGAGGGTCGCCCTGAGAAGATCACCGACGAACTCGGCGACTTGATCTTCGCACTCGTCAATATCGGCCGCCATGTCGGCACCGACCCTGAACAGGCCTTGCGTGGAACGAACGCAAAATTCAGACAACGTTTCAAATATATAGAGAAAAATCTTGAAGCGTCAGGCGAGACCCTCGAAGGCGCCACGCTGGAGCGGATGGAGGAGCTTTGGCAGGCGGCGAAGGGACGCCCGCAACCAGAGAAATAGCACCGTAAGTTGCTTCCCCTAGCAGCGCGCGGGGGACCTCGGGCGCACCCACTACGGCACCGCAGGACTGAGAGCGCCAAGAAACGTCCGAAAATGTCCCGATTTGTTCTTCGCGGCGTGCGAGACGTTCACCGTTCGTAAACTGCACCATGCAAGAATTAGCCCCATAAAATTCAGAGGGGCACCGGCGCACCCGCCTTTTGAGATCAACCACTGGGAGCGCCTTTTTCGGAGATGCAGATGTTGGGATTTGGTAGTGGATCGGAAGCAAAGGCCGTTCTGGAAGCGATGAGCCGCTCCCAGGCGATCATCGAGTTCAGGATGGATGGAACCATCATCACAGCCAACGAGAATTTCTGTAAGGCGCTTGGCTATACGCTCCCGGATATCGTCGGCCAGCACCACCGGATGTTCGTCGATCCGGCCGAGGTAAACAGCCCCGCCTACCGTGAATTCTGGGCAAAGCTCGGAGCCGGCGAGTTCGACCAGCGCCAGTACAAGCGCATCGGCAAGGGCGGACGGGAAGTCTGGATCGAGGCGTCCTACAATCCGGTCTTCCGCAACGGGAAGCCGTACAAGGTCGTGAAGTTTGCGACCGACATCACCGCGCAGAAACTGAAGGCGGCCGAGGATGCCGGAAAGCTCGACGCGATCTCGCGCGCCCAGGCCATCATCGAATTTACGCCGAAGGGTGAAATCCTGACCGCCAACGAGAATTTCCTCAAGACGCTCGGCTACTCGCTTCAAGAGATACAGGGCAAGCATCACTCGATGTTCTGTGACTCCGGCTACACTGCCAGTGACGCCTATCGGACCTTCTGGGGCAAGCTCGGGGCCGGCGAATTCGTTGCAGACGAATTCCTGCGCATCGGCAAGGGGGGCAAGAAGGCCTACATCCAGGCCTCCTATAATCCGATCTTCGACATGAACGGCAAGGTGTTCAAGGTCGTCAAGTTCGCGACCGACGTCACCCAGCGGGTGGAGAATGTCGACCAGCTCGCCCGCTCGCTGAACGCGCTTGCCGAAGGCGATCTCACCCAGTCGATCACCGAGCCTTTCCTTCCGACGCTCGAGAAGCTGCGCGTCGACTTCAACGGTGCATCGACGAGACTGCGCAGCACCATGCACACGATCTCCGAAAATGCGGGAGCGATCGCGGCCGCCTCGCAGCAGATCCAGTCGGCCTCGAACGACCTTTCCAAGAGAACCGAGCAGCAGGCCGCGTCGGTCGAGGAAACGGCTGCCGCCCTGGAACAGATCACCACCACCGTCGCCGACTCCAGCCACAGGGCGCAGGAAGCCGGTGAACTGGTGCGCCGGACCAAGGACAATGCCGAACGCTCCGGCGGCGTCGTCAATCAGGCTGTGGACGCCATGGGCAAGATCGAGCAGTCCGCAGGCGAGATCGCCAACATCATCGGCGTGATCGACGAGATCGCCTTCCAGACCAACCTCCTTGCGCTGAACGCCGGTGTAGAGGCAGCCCGCGCCGGTGATGCCGGCAAGGGTTTTGCCGTCGTCGCCCAGGAGGTGCGCGAACTCGCCCAGCGCTCGGCCAAGGCGGCAAAGGAAATCAAGGAACTGATCAGCGCCTCCAACGAGCATGTGAAGAGCGGCGTTACGCTCGTCGGCGATACCGGCCGCGCGCTGCAGGAGATCGTCGGCCAGGTTCTCCGCGTGGACGATAATGTCGGCGCGATCGTCGAGGCATCCAAGGAGCAGGCGACCGGCCTCAAGGAGATCAACACCGCCGTCAACACCATGGACCAGGGCACGCAACAGAACGCCGCCATGGTGGAGGAGACGACGGCTGCGGCCCACAGCCTCGCCCGCGAGGCCGAGCAGCTCTTCAATCTCCTGTCGCAGTTCAACATCGGCGGCTCGGCAGGTGTTCGCCGCTCCGCGCCGGCCTCGGCCGCAGCCACGTCGAAGCCCGTCCCCTCGCCAGCCCGTCAGATGGCGGCGAAGGTCGCCGGAGCCTTCAACGGCAACGCGGCGCTCAAGGACGACAGCTGGGAGGAATTCTGAGCAGCGCGCCTGCTGTATGACACGGCGGCCTGGAAGAGTTGACTTACAAGACCACCCGCCTGCCGCGGGTGGTCTTTTCATTCGGGGAACGGTGCTCCGACCAGAAACCCGCAGAGCCTGTGTGGGTTACCGTTCCTGCAACCGCTTGCCGGCCAGTATTCTGTCGCGGCTCTTTTCAATCCGTGATCGACGGGTGGCGGATTGCTTCGGTTGGGCGAAATGCAGCGCATAGCCGCGCTTGCGGCCGGGTGTCAGCGCCTCGAAGGCCTCCTGCAGGTTCGGGTCCTCTTCCAGCGCGGCGACAAGCTCTTCGGGGTAGACGATGTCATCCTTCGGCAGGTCGACCTTCGCACCGGCTTTTTCGAGTTCGATCGCCTCGCGGACATAGGTCCGGATGGTGGTCTCGATTGCTGTGATCTGGTCGAGGCCGGTGAACTTGAACATGCGCACGGCGCGGGAATTGTCGCCGGGCGCGACGAGCAGGCCTTCCGGATCCTTGAGCAGCACGCCCCTGAAGAAGCCCAGCGCAGCATTCTCCTTGAAGCCCCAGATGACGGCGACATTGCCGCCGTCATAGGTGTAGCAGGGTCCGCGCCACTTGAATTCCTCCGTCAGTCCGCAGTCGAGCAGGATCGCCCTCAACGCCCGCAGTTCCTCCGACCACACCTTGGCTTCGGAGAAGAAAGTGTTCAGCTTCTGCCGTTCGTCGCTCATCACATCCTCTTGGGGACAGCTCCGATCCATTAGGCGGCTCTACCAAGTAGTGTCACCTGTCCATGACGTCGAATCATAATCCGCTGGCTCCTCCGGTACAGGATTCCCGAACGTGTGGAAGTGACATCGGAGACTGTCACGTAGAGAGAGCGCCTTACGGTCACTGAGAAATCCAAGGTCAAGCACGATCGGTCTTGTCGTAACGACACGACCTTCCGCCGGATGTATCGGCGGAACTATAGAGGCGTGTGATACCGTCGCCCACCGTTCCGCAATCAACTGATAGATCGGAGGCCTGCCGGCGCCTCCGTTTCTGACCAGACGGACGGATTGCAGCTCACGCCAGTCGAACCTCAGATTGACCGGCGCCCCGAGAACCAGCCCTTCGGTGGATACCGAGACAAGCAGAGCATTTTCAGGGCGGTATATTGGCAACTGATTGACGACGCGGACGGCAAGAACGATGCCGCTCACAACAGCCGCTGCAGCCAGCAGGAACTCGATTGCTGGCGCAAGACCAAGAACGGACGACACCCACTGACTGCATGCCAATCCCACGAACGCAAAAAACAACGAAAGCGACAGGTAGGGACGGTCCTCACGCCGCAGCTCCACAACCTCGCATGTATTGCCTGCGGGATCTGTATCGCACACTTGCGGGTTTGGAACTCCATTTGTCACGACCGTCCTCGAAAACCCGTCACCTATACGTGCATCAGATCGACCGTGACTGCTCGCAGCCCTTGCGTCGACAGTCGCGGACAAATAAGCCGCCATGTCGGGCATCCACCACCCAGCGGCTTTACCGTTCCCAGTCTTCCTTGTCACGCTTTCGGTCATTGCCGAGCTTGCGTTCGAGCTCGATCGCCTGGCGCTCTGTCAGCCGCAAGTCGAGACTGACGGAGCCGTCCTCGCGGTCCTCGCGGCCGTCGACC
Organism: Ciceribacter sp. RN22; assembly: GCF_024054295.1. NCBI lineage: Bacteria > Pseudomonadati > Pseudomonadota > Alphaproteobacteria > Hyphomicrobiales > Rhizobiaceae > Ciceribacter > Ciceribacter sp. RN22. The sequence goes on along the minus strand of NZ_JAMXLD010000001.1, from coordinate 1,834,985 downwards.
ACCGCGTTCTCGTAAGCCCAGGAGATCAGCGCCTGCTTGTCGGACGGGATGATCACCGTCGTTTCGGTGAGTACGCCCGAGAGCCGCTCGGAAATCACCGCCATCAGCCGGTCGACGCCCTCCCCGCTGATCGCCGAAACGGGGATGACGTTAGCGCGCGAGGCGGCCTTCTGCAGGATCGCGTCGTGGCTTTCCGGCTCCAGCCGGTCGATCTTGTTCCAGACCTCGATGATGCGCTCGGCCCCTTCCTTCTCGCCGATGCCGAGCTCGGAAAGGATGCGCAGGACGTCCGACGCCTGCGCTCCGTTGTCCGGATCGGACATGTCGCGGACATGGAGAATGAGGTCGGCTTCCAGCACCTCTTCGAGCGTCGCACGAAACGCGGCGACGAGATGGGTCGGCAGGTTCGAGATGAAGCCCACCGTATCCGACAGGATGACCGTGCGCCCGTGCGGCAGCTTCATGCGCCGGAGCGTCGGATCGAGCGTCGCAAACAGCATGTCCTCGGCGAGCACGCCGGCTCCGGTGATGCGATTGAAGAGCGTCGACTTGCCGGCATTGGTATAGCCGACGAGGGCGACGATCGGGTGCGGCACCTTGCGGCGCTTGGCGCGGTGGAGCTGACGAGTACGGACCACCTGCTCCAGTTCCCGTTCCAGCCTGACGATCCGCTCCTGCAAGAGGCGCCGGTCGGCTTCGATCTGGGTTTCGCCGGGACCGCCCATGAAGCCCGCGCCGCCGCGCTGACGCTCAAGGTGGGTCCAGCTCCGGACCAGCCGGCCCTTCTGGTAGTTGAGATGCGCAAGCTCGACCTGCAACGAGCCTTCCTTGGTGGAGGCGCGCCGGCCGAAGATTTCCAGGATGAGGCCCGTCCGGTCGATGACCTTGGCGTTCCATTCCTTCTCGAGATTGCGTTGCTGCACCGGGGTCAGCGGATGGTCGACGATGACGAGCCCGGCATTGTGCTCATCGAGCAGCGCGCCGATTTCGGCGATCTTGCCGGTGCCGAGCAGTGTCGCCGGCCGCGGCTGGTTGACGGGCACGAGCAGACCCGCCGCGATCGTCAGGTCGATGGCGCGTGCAAGGCCGATTGCCTCTTCTAGGCGGGCTTCGTTGGATCGGGCCGGAGCAGGTGGCTGCGCCCCCGCACCGTCGGCCTGCCCCGCCGCAGCAGCGCGCGAGGGTTTCACCAGCGGAACGACGACGACAGCACACATGTCGTCCCGGTGTTTTTCATCCTCCGGGACTATGGAATCGCTCTTGGTATCGCGCGTGTTGATTGCTTTTGACCCTATGAAGCTGCGTTCTCTTCGCTTTCGAACATCTGCATCGGCTGTCCCGGCATGATGGTCGAAATCGCGTGTTTATAAACCAGCTGCGAATGCCCGTCACGGCGCAGAAGGACGCAGAAATTGTCGAAAGACGTGACGACGCCGGTCAGCTTGACGCCGTTGATCAAGAAAATCGTCAACGAAATCTTCTGCTTGCGAACAGTGTTGAGGAAAAGATCCTGCAAATTCTGAGAACGTTCCGCCATGGCGTCGCTTCTTTCTTTTTTGCCGGTGCTTTGACCGGTGAATTATTGTTTGCGCGTGTCAGCCGACCAGGAAGTGCCCTTACGACCCCTTCGCGGTGAAGTTGGTATCAAATCGCAGTCTTTTCCGCAATGTCGAAAAAGGTCTGACGAATGCTTCGGGATACTTCGCCGGGATGACCGTTGGCGATGGTGCGGCCGTCGATCTCGACCACCGGAAAACAGATGCTGGTCGCCGCCGTAATGAACACTTCACGGGCCTCCAGCATCTCCTCGCGGGAGAATCGGCGCTCGACGATCGGCACCCCGAGCTTGTCGGCGACATCCATCAAAGTCGTGCGGGTGATGCCTCGCAGGATGCCCGGGTCAGCCGGACGGGTGACGAGATTCCCCTCCTTGTCGACGATCCAGACATTGGTCGCCGCCCCTTCCGTCACCATGCCGTCACGGTCGATGTAGATCGCCTCCTGCGCGCCCGCTTCCTTCGCCTGCTGGCGGGCGAGGACATTCGGCAGAAGACCGACCGTCTTGATGTCGACGCGCTCCCAGCGGTTGTCGGGAAGCGTGATCGCCTTGATGCCGCTGGCGTTCTTGGCGGCGATCACCTCCGGACTGGTGCTCTTTGCGGTCACCACCAGGGTCGACGGCGTACCGGCGGCGGGAAACACGTGGTCGCGCCGCGCCGCACCGCGGGTCACCTGCAGATAGAAGAGGCCGTTGCGCACGCGGTTGCGCCGCAGCACCTCGCGAATGACATGGGTGAGCGCCGCCCGCGCCATCGGCGGATTGATCCGGATCTCCGAGAGCGAGCGGTCGAGCCGGTCGAGATGGCGGGTGAGGTCGACGATCACGCCGTGGCGCACCTCGCAAACCTCGTAGACACCGTCAGCGAACTGGTAGCCGCGATCCTCGATATGGACACCCGCTTCGCCGTGGTTGACGTAGCGGCCATTGACATAGGCAATTCTCGGCATGATCGATGGAACTCCCGGCGATCAGAAATACTGGATGGAGACGCGAAACATCTGCTCGACGTCGCGGATCGCGGCCGCGGTGACGAAGAGCACCACGCGATCCTTGGTCTTGATCCTGGTGCTGCCGTCCGGCCGCAGGACCGCGCCATCGCGGTAGATCGCGCCGATGCGCATGCCTTCGGGCAGCTCGAGATCACGGAACGGTCGCCCAACAAGAGGAGAGGTTTCCAGCGCCTCGGCCTCGATCACTTCGGCGGCGCCGTTCTGAACGGCGTAGACCGAGCGGATTCGCCCCTTGCGGACGTGCTGGAGCACGCGCGAAATAGTGACGGCCCGCGGATTGATATAGGCGTCGATGCCGATCGAGGTCGTCAGGTCCTGATAGGACGGATCGTTGATCAGGATCATCCCGGACTTGCAGCCGAGGCGCTTGGCCATCGCCGCGCTCAGCACGTTCGTCTGGTCGCTGTTGGTGAGCGCCACCATGAGATCGGCATCCTGGATGTCCGCCTGCATGAGGATGTTCTGGTCGAGTGCCGAACCGTGCAGCACGATCGCGTGGCGAAGCTGATCGGAAACCCAGACGGCCCGCTCACGGTCGCCCTCGATAATCTTGACTTTCATCCTCGGCTGCATCTCGTCGATGGTCCGGGCGACGAAATAGCCGATATTGCCGCCGCCGGCGATGACGATGCGGCCGGCCTCCTGCTCCTCGTGGCCGAAGAGCCCGAGAGTGCGGCGGATGTGGTCCCGCTGGCAGATGACGTAGGCGAGATCGCCGACCAGAAGCTGGTCGGTCGAATGGACGGCGTGGAGCCGGCCGTTGCGATAGATCGCGGTGACGGTCGCCATCAGGTCCGGGAAGAGCTGGCTCAGTTGGTGCAGGGGCGTGTTGACGACCGGGCAGTCCTCCATGCACTCGATCGCCACCATCGCGATATGATCGTCGGCAAAGCGCGCGATGTCGTTCGCGCCGGGGAAGGAGATGCGCCGCAGCACCATCTTGCCGACCTCGACCTCGGGCGAGATGGTGACGTCGATCGGCATGTTGTCGCGGCTGAAGAGGTCGGAATATTCCGGACGGAGGTAGCTCTGCGAACGGATGCGGGCGATCTTCGTCGGCACGTTGAAGAGCGAATGGGCCACCTGGCAAGCGACCATGTTGATCTCGTCGTAGAGGGTCACGGCGATGATCATGTCCGCCTGGTCGGCACCGGCCTTTGCGAGCACGTCCGGGTGGGCACCGTGGCCGACATAGCCGCGCACGTCGAGCGTTTCGGTGATGTGGCCGACCAGCGAGGCCGAAGTATCGATCACCGAGACATCATTGTCTTCCTGGGACAGACGCTCCGCGATCCCGTAGCCCACCTGCCCGGCGCCGCAAATGATGACTTTCATGATGCCTCTTTCGACGGATGTGATGACGGCGGCTCGCGCCGCCGGACTCGCTTATACGCCAAGAGACTTCAGTTTGCGATGGAGGGCGGAGCGCTCCATGCCGACGAATTCCGCGGTGCGCGATATGTTGCCGCCGAACCGGTTGATCTGGGCGATCAGGTAGTCGCGCTCGAACATCTCGCGCGCTTCGCGCAGCGGCAACGTCATGATGTGGGTGTCGTTGCGCGCAGAGACCTTCGGCAGCATGTCGGAGAGGTCCTGCGGCAGCATCTCCGCGGTGATCGGCGAATCAGGACCGTCGCCGTGGGCAAGAATCATCAGCCGCTCGATATTGTTGCGGAGCTGGCGGATATTGCCCGGCCAGTCGTTTGCCTGCAGTACCGCCATCGCGTCCTCGCCGATCTTGCGCGGGCGCACGCCTGCCTGCTCGCAGATCTGGCGCATGTACATGTCGACGAGGAACGGGATGTCTTCACGCCGCTCGGCGAGCGCCGGCACCTTGATCGGCACCACTGCCAGACGATGGAAGAGGTCCTCGCGGAAGCGCCCCTCGGCAATCTGGTTTTCGAGGTTGTAGGCCGTCGACGAGATGATGCGGACGTCCACCTTCACGCGCTTCGAGCCGCCGACCCTTTCGAACTGCTGCTCCACGAGCACGCGCAGAATCTTGTTCTGTGTCTCGCGCGGCATCTCACCGATCTCGTCGAGGTAGAGAATGCCGCGGTGGGCTTCCTCGAGCACACCGATGCGGCGCGGCTGGCCGGGCGAGCCCTCTGTGCCGAAAAGCGCAATCTCCATCCGGTCCGGCGTGATCGCCGCTGCGTTCAGCGTGACGAAGGGACCGCCGGAGCGGGTCGAACGCTTGTGGATCATCCGCGCCACCAGTTCCTTGCCGGAACCGGACGGGCCGAAGATCATGATACGGCTGTTGGTGGGGGCGACCTTGTCGATCGTCTGGCGCAACTGCGAGACGGCGACCGAGGTCCCGATCAGTTCCGCGGTGTCGCCGGCGCGCTTTTTCAGCTCGGAGACCTCGCGTTTCAGCTTGGAGTTTTCGAGCGCCCGTTCGGCAATCAGAATCAGCCGGTCGGCCTTGAACGGCTTCTCGATGAAGTCGAAGGCGCCGCGCTTGATCGCCGAAACCGCCGTCTCGATGTTGCCGTGGCCGGAAATCATCACCACCGGCAGCTCGGGATGACGAGTCCTGATCTCGTCGAGCAGCGACAGGCCGTCGAGCCGGCTTCCCTGCATCCAGATGTCGAGAAAGACCAGCCGCGGCACACGATCCGAAATTGCTGCAAGCGCGCTGTCCGCGTCGTGGGCTGTGCGGGTCTCGTGACCTTCGTCGCTCAGGATGCCCGAGACGATTTCGCGGATGTCTTCTTCGTCGTCGACTACAAGAATATCAGAGGCCATGGACCTTTTCCCTGTCACTTTCACCTGCGGCGGAAACGCCGGCGTCGAGGCGCGGCAGGACGATCCTGATCATGGCCCCTCGCCCGTGGTCGAACTCCGCCGGCGCGTCATGCAATTCGAGCTGACCGCCATGTTCTTCGATAATCTTCTTCACGATCGCGAGCCCGAGCCCCGTGCCCTTCTCGCGCATCGTCATGTATGGTTCCAGGATACGATGGCGGTTCTCGACCGGCAGACCCCGTCCGTTGTCGATGACGTCGACCACGAAGCTGTCCTGTCCCTCGTCATAGGCCGAGCGTACCAGCACCTTGCCGCCCAGCCGCTCTTCGGCCGGCACGGCCTCGATGGCCTCCACTGCATTCTTGATGATATTGCCGACCGCCTGTCCGAGCATGCGCGCGTCGAAGCTGCCTTCGAGCGGCTTGTCACCGAACTCGCGCAAAAAGGTTACGTCATTGTTACCCATTTCGCGCAGGAAGACCGCATCGCGCAGAATATCCCTCAGATCGGATCGTTGCTTCGCCGGCTTCGGCATGCGGGCGAAGGCCGAGAACTCGTCCACCATGCGGCCGATATCCTCGACCTGCCGGACGATCGTATCCGTGCACTGGTCGAAGACGGCGCGGTCGTTCTCGTCGATCTGGCGGCCGTAACGGCGCTTGATCCGCTCTGCCGAAAGCTGGATCGGCGTCAGCGGGTTCTTGATCTCGTGGGCGATGCGGCGCGCCACGTCAGCCCAGGCGGTCGAACGCTGCGCAATGACGAGATCGGTAATGTCGTCGAGCGTAATGACATAGGCGTCGGCGGCGCCGCGGGTCTCCTCGCGGGTCACCTGGACGCTCAGCGTCCGCTCCTTGCCGCCACGGATCAGGTTGATCTGCTGGCGGTATTCTCCGCGGTGGCGCACCGCAGCCTCCGCCATCACCCGATCGATTTCGGGTGCGACAATAGAAAGCTTCTTGCCGACGATCTCTTCGGAGGACTGGGCGAGGAAATACTCCGCCGACGGATTGACGATGGTGATGACGCCGTCGTCCTCGACACCGATCACGGCCGCCGTGACGCCCGACAGCACCGCCTCGATGAAGCGGCGGCGATCGTCGACTTCGTCCTTGGCCTCCAGGATCTCGTCGCGCTGGGTACGGATCTGCGAGATCATCTTGTTGAAGGTGAGCGACAGGCTGCCGACGTCGCCATCGGCGGAGCGAACGGGAACGATGACGTTGAAATTGCCGGAGGCGACGTTGTCGGCGGCGCTGATCAGGAGACGGATCGGCCGGACGATACGGTCGGCGATCGCGATCGCCGTCCAGATTGCCGCGAGCAGGACGATGAGGGCGAAACCGAGGTACAGTACGGCAAATGCGATCTGCAGCGACGTGCGGCCGGCCTCCATCGCCTTGTATTCGGCGGTGTTGTCCTCCATCAGCCGCATCGCCGCCATCACCTTCGGGTCGACCGCGCGGATCGTGTAGAGGAAGGTGCCGGAGATGGAATCGAGCTTGATGATCGCGCCGACCAGATTGGTCACGCCCGGCGGGATCAGCGTCGGCTGGCCTGCCGCCGCGCTTTCGAGTGCGTCCTTCGGGATCGCCGGCAGGGGCTTGTCGGTCTTGATCTCGGCCTGGGTGATCGCCGAACCGTCCTGACGCACGAGGAAGGCGCCCAGCATGCCGCGCCCCTTCGCCTGGCGGGTCATGAGCTGCACGAAACCGGTCCGATCGAGGAAGAAGAGTGCGCGGTTACGATCGAGGTCGTTCGCCATCGAAATGGTCTGGCCCTGCAGGTAGCTCGCGTTTTCGAGCATGTAGGCCTGCGCGACATTCATCGACGAACTGACGATCGATTGCGTCCGGAGCGAGAACCAGCGGTCCAGACCGACGTTCAGCGTGATACTGGCAAAGATGGCCACGAGGATGGCGGGCGTAATCGCCACCACAGAAAAGAGCGCGACGATGCGGACATGCAGCCGGGCTGCCGCGCGGCCGCGCGTGCGCGCTCTCACGAGACGGCTGACCTCCCGCCCGATCAGGAACATGAGCCCGACCACGAACAGCGAGTTCAGCACGGCCGACGCAATGAGGACATTTGAGGTCGGCGCGATCGGGGTCAGCCCGAGCAGGACCGGCAACGTAAAGACGGCGCAGGCGAGCGCGCCGCCGGCAAGGACGAGACCAGGCAAAGCGAAGGAGGCGCGGCGGTCGTTCACCAGTGCGGCGTCACCCTCCGCCACGGGATCGATCCTTCGGGTGTCCATCTCAAATCACTTCCCGCCCGCCGGGCCAATATCAGCGCTGTGCGCACCACATAGGAAACAGTATCGCCCGAACGGACGAACGAAACGGCCTGAGCGGACTCGGCACCGTCTCGTGACTTTTGAGCAACGCAATGTGGCGAAATTGCAACGGCACCCGGCGGGTGTCAAGCCGACCGGGAACTCCTGTAGACCGATACGCCGAGTTCGCGGATCTTCTTTCTGAGCGTGTTACGGTTGAGACCGAGCAGGTCCGCCGCCTTGATCTGGTTGCCGCGGGTGGCCGTCAGCGCCGCCAAGATGAGCGGGTATTCCATCTCCGTCAGCACGCGATCATAGAGCCCCGGCGGCGGCAAACCATCGCCGAAACCGGCGAAATAGCTGCGCATGTTCTCTTCCACGGCCTGCGCGATGGTCATCGGCCCCGACGCGACGCTCGCCTTGGTGATTGGGCTATCGGCGATATCGGAGCGCAGTTCGGATTCGATGATTTCCCGGGTGATGACATCCTGTGGATAAAGCGCCATCAGGCGGCGGACGAGGTTTTCCAGCTCGCGGACATTGCCGGGCCACGCGTAGGATTTCATGACTTCGAGCGCTTCCTGGTCAAAGCGCTTCGAATCAAGACCCTGTCGCTCGCCCTCCTGGATGAAATGGCGGACGAGGTCCGGGATGTCTTCGGCGCGATCCCTCAGCGGCGGCAGACGCAGCGGCACGACGTTGAGGCGATAGTAGAGGTCCTCGCGGAAAAGGCCCTGATTGATCGACTGCTTCAGGTCCTTGTTGGTGGCCGCCACGATCCGGACGTCGGTGCGGATCGGCGTGCGTCCGCCGACGGTGGTATATTCACCCTGCTGCAGGACGCGCAGCAGGCGCGTCTGCGCATCCATCGGCATGTCGCCGATTTCGTCGAGGAACAGCGTCCCCCCCTCGGCCTGCTCGAAGCGGCCGGTCGAGCGGGTCTGCGCGCCGGTGAAGGCCCCCTTCTCGTGGCCGAAAAGCTCCGACTCGATGAGGTCGCGCGGGATCGCCGCCATGTTGATCGCGACGAAGGGACCATTGCGGCGCTTGCCATAGTCATGCAGGGCGCGGGCGACGAGCTCCTTGCCGGTGCCGGACTCGCCTGTGATCATCAGCGTGAGATCGGTCTGCATGAGACGCGCGAGAACGCGGTAGATCTCCTGCATGGCGGCCGAGCGCCCGACCAGCGGCATGCCATCCTGCATGTCGTCGTCGACACGAGCCGGCTTCTTCTTCGGCTCGGCGAGGGCGCGGCCGATGATTGCGATCAGTTCGGTGAGATCAAAGGGTTTCGGCAGGTAGTCATAGGCGCCCCGTTCGGACGCCTTGATCGCCGTCATGAAGGTGTTCTGCGCACTCATCACCAGAACCGGCAGATCGGGCCTTGCCTTCTTGATGCGCGGCAGCAGGTCAAAGGCGTTCTCGTCCGGCATGACGACGTCGGTGACGACGAGATCGCCCTCGCCGGCAGAGACCCAGCGCCAGAGCGTCGCGGCATTGGAGGTGATCCGGACGTCGTATCCCGCCCGCGTCAGCGCCTGGTTGAGCACGGTACGGATAGCGGCATCATCGTCAGCAACAAGGATGGTGGCAGTCATCAGAGGCTTCCTGTGGAGTTCGCCGGGGTCGGGTCTTCGAGCGCGACACCCCGGGAGACGGGCATCAGCACACGAAAGGTTGTGCGGTTGGACTGGCTGTCGCATTCGACGATGCCGCCATGACCACCGATGATCTTCGCGACCAGCGCGAGGCCGAGCCCCGATCCGTTCGTCTTCGTGGTGATGAAGGGGTCGAAGAGATGCGGCAGCAGGTCGGCGGGAACCCCCGGACCGTTGTCGTGCACGCAGAATTCGAGCGGCAGCGAAATCTTCTCGCGCGAGCCTGCGACCGAAAGGCGGATGCCCGGCCGATAGGCGGTGGTCAGCTGGATTTCTCCGTCGGCGCGGTCGCCGATCGCCTCGGCCGCATTCTTGACGAGGTTGAGGAACACCTGCACCAGCTGGTCGCGGTTGGCGTAAACCGGCGGCAGCGACGGGTCATAGCTCTCGGTGATCTTGATGTCGCGGGCAAAGCCCGCCTTGGCGATCGCCTTCACGTGGTCGAGCACCGAATGGATGTTGATCGGCTGGCGGTCCACCGGCCGCTCGTCGGAGAAGACTTCCATGCGATCGACAAGCGAAACGATGCGGTCGGTCTCGTCGCAGATGAGGCGTGTCAGCGCCCTATCCTCGTCGGTCACGGAGCTTTCCAGAAGCTGTGCCGCGCCGCGAATGCCGGAAAGCGGGTTCTTGATCTCGTGCGCCAGCATCGAGGCGAGCCCCGTCACCGAGCGGGCGGCCGCGCGGTGGGTCAGCTGACGATCGATCTTGTCGGCCATCGAGCGCTCCTGGAACACCACGACCACGGAGCCCGGATCGCTCACCACGGGGGCCACGTAGAGGTCGACGAGCTTGTCCTCGCCGAGGCGTGGCGAGCTCAGGTCGACACGGTACTCGTTGACGGGTGCCCGCCGCTCCCGCACCTGGTCGATCAGGGCGAGCAGCGGGCTGCCAAACGGGATCAGGCTCGCCACCTGGTGACGGGCGAGATGGCTGGCGCTCGCGCCGAAGAAGGATTCCGCCTCCCAGTTCGCAAAGGTGACGAAGCCTCCGGCATCGACGAGGATCACCGGGTTCTGGATGGCATTCAGGACGGTCAGGGCCAGGCCGTTGTCCCGGGTTTCCTGCGGTTGCGACATCAGGCGGCCTCCTGCCGGTCGTTTTCTTCTTCCGCCGCCTCTTGGAGCGCGCGAGACAGGGACGCGACGACGAAACGGGGATCGCGGGCGGTCATGATCTCGGCCTTGCGGGCGGCCGCGAGTCCCGGAGCAAAGCGTTCGAGATACCAACCCAGATGCTTGCGAGCGTGGCGCAAGCCGACATCGGTCCCGTAATGCGCCAGCATCATCTCGTAATGCTCGACGGCGATCGCGGCGATCTCCGCCCGCTCGGGCGCACGGGCGCCGGCAAGAACGCCGGCGTGCCACGGCCGCCCCTGGCAGGCACGGCCGAGCATGACTGCATCGGCGCCGGAACGCCTCAGAATTTCCTCTGCGTCTTCGCGGCTCGAAACGTCACCGTTGGCGATCAGCGGAATTTCGACCGCGTCGCGCACCGCGGCAATCGCATCCCAGTCGGCGCGACCCTCGTAGAATTGCATGCGGGTGCGGCCGTGGATCGTGACGAGCCGGATACCCGCGCGCTCGGCGCGCGCGGCAATCTCCGGCGCGTTGATCGAATTCTCGTCCCAGCCGAGCCGCATTTTCAGCGTCACCGGGATACTCACCGCGTTAACGGTCGCCTCAATCAGAGAGAGAGCATGGTCGGGATCGCGCATCAGCGCTGATCCGGAATAGCCGCCGATGACCTTCTTGGCCGGGCAACCCATGTTGATGTCGATTACGTCGGCGCCGTTGGCTTCGGCGATCCGTGCGGCTTCCGCCATCCAGTGGGCCTCGCGGCCGGCGAGCTGCACGACATGCGGACGCGCCTCGCCATCGCGCAGCCGCATCCAGGATTCGGCCGCATTCAGCACCAGTTCCCGGCTCGCAACCATCTCGGTGACGACAAGTCCCGCCCCGAAGCGCCAGGCGAGCTGGCGGAACGGCAGGTCGCTCACCCCGGACATCGGCGCCAGCGCGACGCGATTGCGGACGGTCACCGGCCCGATCTGAAACGGCATGTGAAGTGCTCTGGATTGCAAATGATTATCTTTCAGGCACGGATCGGATTTGCACTATTTTTAGCCAGCCTTGAGCGGCTTGCCAAGCGAAAACCGCCGAACGGAACAAAAATTCGGCGCACTCTGGAAATCCTGGCGCCGACGCTCTACTGCTCCCTTACGTGTTATTTGTGTCAGGAACAATCTCCGCGTATGGCAAATTTCGAGGCCCTTTCAATCGCTGTCATCGTGGTCGCTGCAGGGCGCGGCGAGCGGGCCGGCGCTTCCGCGGAAGGGCCGAAGCAGTATCGCCGCATCGACGGAAAGCCGGTGATCTCCCATACACTTCAGCGCTTTGTCGACTGGCCGGCAACGGGTCCGATCGTCGCAGTCATCCATCCCGATGACGAGGCGCTGTTCGAGGATGCTTGCCGGTATCTGAAAGGCGGACGGGACATCGTCGTCACCTTCGGCGGGCGCACGCGCCAGCAGTCGGTCGAAGCCGGCCTGAAGGCGCTTGCCGGCCGCGACGTGACCCACGTGATGATCCAGGACGCCGTCAGGCCGTTCGTCGATACGGCGATGCTGGAGCGGGTTCGCGCCGCCTTCGAGGACGGTGCCGAAGCCGTATTGCCGGCCATTCCGGTCACCGACACGCTCAAGCGCGGCTCGGCCGAAGGGCTCGTGATCGAGACCGTGCCCCGCGCCGGGCTTTATGCGGCGCAGACGCCCCAAAGCTTCAGCTTTCCGGCAATCATGGCCGCGCATGCGCGCGCCGCCTCGGAGGGACGGGACGATTTCACCGACGATGCCGCCATCGCGGAATGGGCCGGCATCCCCGTCCGTCTGGTCGAGGGGTCGCCGGAAAACGTCAAACTCACCGTCCAGCGGGATATCGCCATGGCTGACGCCAGACTCTCCTCCTCCGCCCTTCCCGACGTGCGCACCGGTAACGGCTATGACGTGCACCAGCTGGAGGCCGGCGACGGCGTCACGCTCTGCGGCGTCTTCATTCCGCACGACCAGAGGCTCAAGGGACATTCCGACGCGGACGTCGCCCTGCACGCCCTGACCGATGCGCTGCTCGCCACCTGCGGCGCCGGCGACATCGGCGACCATTTCCCGCCCTCCGATCCGCAATGGAAGGGCGCGCCGTCGCGCATTTTCCTCGAGCACGCAGCTAAGATCGTCCGCGACAACGGCGGCACGATCATGAACGCCGACATCTCGCTGATCGCCGAGGCCCCCAAGATCGGGCCGCATCGCCAGGCGATGCGGGAGAAGCTCTCGGAGATTCTCGGCATCTCGCTCGACCGCTGCTCCGTCAAGGCGACCACCAACGAGAATATCGGCTTCGTCGGCCGGCGCGAAGGGATCGCCGCGATCGCCACTGCGACCGTCGTCTATGGAGGTGCCAAGGCATGACGGTCTTTCCACCGGAGATCGAAGCACTTGCCTCACGTATCGTAAGTGAGTTTACGCAACGCAACTTGAAGGTCGCCACCGCCGAATCCTGCACCGGCGGACTGATCGCCGGGGCACTTACCGAGATTTCCGGCTCGTCGGCCGTCGTCGACCGCGGCTTCGTTACCTATTCGAACCGCGCGAAGGTGGAAATGCTCGGCGTCGACGAGGCCGTGCTCGACTCCTTCGGCGCAGTCTCCCGCGAGACGGCGCTGCAGATGGTGGCCGGCGCACTTCGCCGCTCGGGGGCGGATCTGGCGGTCGCGGTGACCGGCGTTGCCGGCCCGACCGGCGGCAGTGCCGAAAAGCCCGTCGGTCTCGTGCACATCGCGGCACGGCGCCGCGACGGCCGGGTCATTCACCGTGAAATGCGCTACGGCGATCTCGGCCGGAGTGGAATTCGCCTAGCGACGGTTCGCACCGCGCTTCAAATGCTGATCGAGGCCGCGGGCTGAGATGTTCTGGACACGCTTGATCGGGGAAATCGCCGGCACCGTGCCACAGGCAGCCCTGGCGCTCTGCCTGACGGCGTCGACCGTGCCGGCCGCATCCTCACCCTATGCGCCGGGATCCATTGCGCCGAGACCCGACCAAGCGACACTCGATCGGGCACTCACAAAATTCTACGGACAGTGGAAGTCGGTCTATCTTCGCGAAGGCTGCGGCGAAGGTCGCGTCCTGGTGCGTACCGATGGCGACGGCAAGCCCACCTATGGCGGCTCGGCCGAGACGACGATCACGGTTTCCGAGGCCCATGGCTACGGCATGCTCGCGACCGTCATGATGGCGGATTTCGATGACGACGCCCATCGCCTGTTCGACGGTATGGTCCGCTTCTTCCACGACCATCCGGCCCGTTCAGATCCGGGCCTGATGGCCTGGAATCAGGTGGCGGATTGCACGGACGCCGGCGAGGACGTCCGGGGCACCAGCAGCGCGACCGACGGCGATCTCGACATCGCCTATGCCATGCTGCTCGCCGAACGCCGCTGGGGCAATGACGGTACGTTCCATTATGGCGCCGAGGCGCGGCACATGCTCGCCGCCATTCTGGCCCATGAAGTCGGCCAGCCCGGCAATATTCTGCTGATCGGCGATTGGGCCAAGACGGGAGACGGCGCGACCTACGCCGCGACGACGCGTTCGTCGGACTTCATGCAGTCCCATTTCGCCGCCTTCGCCGAACGAACGGGTGATAGGCGCTGGCTTGACCTGCGCGACGCGATCTATGGCGTCATGGCCACCGTCGGCGAGAAATACTCCCCCCGCACCGGCCTCATGCCCGACTTCCTCATTGGCCTTCCGGACCAGCCGAAACCCGCGCCGAGCGGCTTTCTCGAAGGCGACTACGATGGCGCCTATTCGTGGAATGCCGCCCGTTATCCGTGGCGGGTCGGTCTGGATTTCCTGCTCACCGGCGACGAGCGGGCACACAAGGCTCTGCGCCCACTGAATGCCTGGGCAAGACAGACGACCGAGGGCCGGCCGGAGCGCTTCGCCGACACCTACCGACTGAACGGAAAGCCCGCGCCGGACGCTGGCCACGACCAAATGGCCTTCATCTCTATGCTGACCGTTTCGGCCATGATCGATTCCGAAAATCAGGACTGGCTCGATGCCCTGTGGGCCGCAATGGAGAGCAGGCCCATCGCCGAGGAAGACTACTTCGGCAATACGCTGAAACTGATGGCGATGATCGCCGTCACCGGCCACTGGGCCAGGCCCTGAGCGCACGAGAGCATTTCCGGCTAATTCGGAGTCGTCCTGACAGAGCGAATTTGCGGCAAGATCAGGCAGAGACACGAAGCGCATATCCATAGATACGGCAGAGGGGCTCTGCGCCAGTATTGCCGCAAAGGCGCCCGTCCCTTCGGGTTTCCGATTGACAGGCGCCCGATGGCGCGCATCGCGCTGCGACCGGCTCACCACCGGATCGCGCGCGCCAATCGAGAAACGGAACCGGCCCCGAATTGACCGGAAATGCCTAGGCGGCGTAGATCTCGTCCGCCCGTTTCTCGAACGCTTCGGAGAACATCCGGAAGGCGCGGTCGAACATCGAGCCCATGACTGCGCCGAGGATGCGGCTCTTGAACTCGTAATCGATGAAGAAATGCACCGAGCAACCGCCCTCGCCCGCCGGCTCGAAACGCCAGCGGTTGTCAAGATATCTGAACGGACCCTCGATATACTTGACGTCGATCACGTGCTCAGCCGGCACGAGAAGCACCTGGGTCGTAAACGTTTCGCGGATCGCCTTGTAGCCGACGGTCATGTCGGCGACGAGCAGCGTCTTGTCGTCCCGCTCCCGCCGCGTGCGGATCGTGAGCGCTTCGCATAGCGGCAGAAATTCCGGATAGCGCTCGACATCGGCGACGAGCGCATACATCTGGCCGGGCGAGTGCTTGACGATACGGCGGGTTTCGAACTGGGGCATGACCGAGAGCTAATCAGCTTTATCCGGATTGGCAAGAAGCCACTCTCCGGAGAACGCTGGTTTCAAAAAGCAAGACCGTATCCTCGACACCGGTCGCCGATCCCGCAACCGAACCTACGGAAGGGAACCTCAGCGCGCGGCCTGAAGCTTCTCCCGCGCCGCCCGAAGCCGTGCGAAATCGTCGCCGGCGTGATGGGATGAGCGCGTGAGCGGGCTTGCCGACACCATCAGGAAACCCTTCGAATAGGCGACCGTCTCGTAGGACTTGAATTCGTCGGGGGTGACGAAGCGCTCGACCTTGTGATGCTTGCGGGTCGGCTGCAGGTATTGGCCGATCGTCAGGAAGTCGACGTCAGCGGTCCTGAGATCGTCCATGAGCTGGAGCACTTCGTTGCGCTCCTCGCCGAGACCGACCATGATGCCGGACTTGGTGAACATGGTCGGGTCGAGTTCCTTCACCCGCTGCAACAGCCGGATCGAGTGGAAATAACGCGCGCCGGGGCGGACCGTCAGGTAGTTGCCGGCAACGGTTTCCAGATTGTGGTTGAAGACGTCCGGCTTGGCGGCGACGACACGCTCCAGCGCGCCCGGCTTCTTCAGGAAGTCCGGCGTCAGGATCTCGATCGTCGTTTCCGGGGAAGCGGCGCGGATCGCCCAGATCACCTTCTCGAAATGCTCGGCGCCACCGTCTTCCAGATCGTCGCGGTCGACGGAGGTGATGACGACGTGGCTGAGCCCCATCTGCTTCACCGCCTTGGCGACGTTCTCGGGCTCGTCCGGATCGAGCGCGTTCGGCTTGCCGGTCGCGACGTTGCAGAAGGCACAGGCGCGGGTGCAGATCTCGCCCATGATCATGAAGGTGGCGTGCTTCTTGTCCCAGCATTCGCCGATGTTCGGGCAGCCGGCTTCCTCACAGACCGTCACCAGCTTGTGCGAGCGCACGAGATCGCGCGTCTCCGCATAGCCTTTCGAGGTCGGTGCCTTGACGCGGATCCATTCGGGTTTGCGCAGCACTTCCGTGTCCGGCCTGTGGGCCTTCTCCGGATGCCGGACGCGCTTTTCCTCAGGGGTCATCCGGTCGAGGATCGTAACCATGTCTACCTGCCTTTTGCCGCTTCAGGCGGCTCCGAAACCCGTGTTGCGACCCGGCATGCCACCCGAGGACGGCTATGCCGGCGTCACCGTGTCAGCGCCTGACGAGCTTGACGACGAACAAGAGGAGACTTGCGCCGAGGAAGCCGGTGATGAGATAGCCGAGCGCACCGCCCGCCACCGAGATGTGGAACTGCGCAAGAACGGCATTGGCGACCACCGAGCCGACAATGCCGAGTACGATGTTCATCAGGATGCCGAAGCGTGCGTCCATCAGCTTGCCCGCGAGCCAGCCGGCGAGGCCGCCGATCACAATCGTCAAAATCCAACCCAAACCCTGCATTGCCCCAATCCCTTTGTCGGTCAATATCGACTTTCATATACGATGCCGTTGCCGGCATCACAACACTCAGGCGTTCAACGCCCGGCCATAGGCATCGAGCACGCTTTCCTTCAGCGTTTCCGAAATGGTCGGATGCGGGAAGATCGTGTGCATCAGCTCTTCCTCGGTCGTCTCGAGGTTCATCGCCACGACGAAGCCCTGGATCAGTTCGGTCACTTCGGCACCGACCAGATGGGCCCCCAGGAGCTCGCCGGTCTTCTTGTCGAAGATCGTCTTGACGAGACCCTGGTCCTCGCCGAGCGCGATCGCCTTGCCGTTGGCGACGAAGGGGAAACGGCCGACGCGGATGTCGCGGCCCTGTTCCTTGGCCTTGGCTTCCGTCAGGCCGACCGAGGCGACCTGCGGATGGCAATAGGTGCAGCCGGGGATCTTGCCCTTGTCCATCGGATGGACGTTCGGCAGTCCGACGATCTTCTCGACGCAGATCACGGCCTCGTGCTCGGCCTTGTGGGCCAGCATCGGCGGGCCGGCAACGTCGCCGATCGCGTAGATTCCGGGAACGTTGGTGCGGCCGTAGCCATCGATCTGAATGAATCCGCGGTCGGTCTTCACGCCGAGCGCCTCGAGGCCGATGTTCTCGACATTGGCCTGCACGCCGACGGCGGAGATCATCCGGTCGGCGGTGATCTTCTCGATCGAGCCGTCCTTCTTCTCGACATGGGCGGTGATGGAGTTTGCCCCCTTCTCGACCTTGGCGACCTTGGCTTCCAGCAGGATCTTCATGCCCTGCTTCTCGAACTGCTTCTTGGCGAGCGCGGAAATTTCCGCGTCCTCGACCGGCATGACCTGGCTCATCACCTCGACGACGGTGACGTCCACGCCGAGCGTGCGGTAGAAGGAGGCGAATTCGATGCCGATCGCGCCTGAGCCCATGACGAGCAGCGACTTCGGCATTTCTTCCGGCTTCATCGCCTCGAAATAGGTCCAGATCAGTTTGCCGTCCGGCTCGATGCCGGGCAGCGCGCGCGGGCGGGCGCCGGTCGCAACGATGATGTGCTTCGCCGTATAGGTGCCCTCGCCGAGTGTGTTCTTCGGCAGCGGCGCCTGCGGCTGCTGGATCGCCTTTGTCGTCTTGGAGACGACGATCTCGCCGGGTTTGGAAAGCTTCGCCTCGCCCCAGATCACGTCGACCTTGTTCTTCTTCATCAGGAAGCCGACGCCGCCGTTCATGCGGGCGGCAATGCCGCGCGAGCGGGCGACGATCGCCTTCAGGTCGGGCGTGACGGTGCCTTCGATCTTCACGCCGTAGTCGCCGGGGTGCTTGGCATAGTGGTAGATCTCGGCGGAGCGCAGCAGCGCCTTGGTCGGGATGCAGCCCCAGTTGGAGCAGATGCCGGCGAGGTGCTCGCGTTCGACGATGGCCGTCTTCAGCCCGAGCTGAGCCGCGCGGATCGCCGCAATGTAGCCGCCGGGGCCGGAACCGATAATGATGACGTCATAAGCGTTGGACACGGGCCTTCATCTCCTCTTTGTCGGGAACGGGCTCCCCGGTCGCGGGAAGCCCTTCCTAGGGACGAAGCCTCCGGCGATCACGCCTTCGTCAGCATCCCGTAAATCTCGTCCTTCAGAACCATCCGCTCTTTGCGCATCGTTTCCATCTGCGCATCACCGACAGGTTCCACTTCCGTCTCTGCCCGGTGGATGGCGCGATTGATCTCGCGATAGTCCTCGAGCAGTTGGGCAAAATGCTCGTCGCTCACCTTGAGCTCGTGCATCTTCCCGACAAGTTCCGGAAACTCGTCCTGGATTTCGTGCGGCGTATTCGACATAACTTCTTCTCCTCGTGAAGGTTTACGAAGTGAGCCATATACGCTCGTCAGACGCTCTCCTTGATCTTGGTCAAATTTCTCCGAAAGCCGTTCACAGTCCGAGCATCATTCGCACGACCGGTTCGATCGCGCGCCCAACCGAGCGGGTGTTCTCCGCGTCGAGATGGATGCCGTCGAGCGGCGTCGTCTTCGCCGCCGAGCCGGCATCGAAGAAACCGCAACCGAGATCATCCGCCATGTCGCGGTAGAGACTGGCGAGCATCGCCGATTCCTCGATCGCACCCTTGAACATTGCGGCAAACGGCGCGTTCGCCGTCTCGCAGATCGGCGGCGGCGAAACGACCAGGATCTCCGGGGCCTCGAAATCGAAGCCCCAGTCGTGGAGACGGATGAGCTTGACCAGCCGCTCCATGCCCTTGACCGCCGCGATCGCCGTGCCCGCCACGCCCGGCTTCATGTCGTTGGTGCCGAGCATGACGATGACGAGATCGAGCGGCTTGTGGCTCTCCAGCACGCTCGGCAGCAGCTTCACGCCGTTGCGCTCGGCATCCGCCAGATGGTCGTCATAGGCGGTGGTGCGCCCGTTCAGGCCTTCGGCGATGACCCTGACGCCGTGCCCGAGCGCCTTCTGCAAAACGCTCGTCCAGCGATCCTCATGGGCATGACGACCGAGCGCGACGGGATCGTAGCCCCAGGTCAGACTGTCACCGTAGGCGAGAACGGATTTCATCTATTTGCACCATCTGCCTTGCTGACCATTTCAGCGTCATACTTGTAGCCAGTA
The DNA here is from genome assembly GCF_024054295.1 of Ciceribacter sp. RN22. Classification (NCBI taxonomy): domain Bacteria; kingdom Pseudomonadati; phylum Pseudomonadota; class Alphaproteobacteria; order Hyphomicrobiales; family Rhizobiaceae; genus Ciceribacter; species Ciceribacter sp. RN22. The sequence continues at coordinate 1,815,743 of NZ_JAMXLD010000001.1, read as the reverse complement.
CCCTCAAAATCTACGTAGCGGCTGAGCAGAGCCTCACTGCCATCGTGATACTGAACGCGCGCCTCGCAAAGAGTGGGCCCGTAAGCAGTTGTTCTCACCGCGAAACCATTCCGGGAATTTCTCACGACATACTTGGAACCGAACTGGTGATTGCCGTCCTCACGGAAGTATTCTCCGAAATAATATTCGACAGATTTAACCTCATTGAGGGCACCGTAATGCTTATGGCCTACGAGATAGACGGAAACATCATAGATTGGCAGACTGACCGACCCATGCACCTCGCCTGTCAGTTTAACGCGATGCACTAAGAATATGTTCTTTGAAGAAGAATAGTTTTCATGTCTCTTTTTGAAAATTTCCTCATCAGCAGCGGAAACAGTATAAAAAGAAGAGTCAGCTAGTGGAAAATCGGAAATAGAAACCCCATTAAGCTCCACTTCTCCATACTTAACAGTGGCTCCTCGTATAATTTGCTGCCTAAGAGCCTCCAAAATCTGCTTTACGGGTTGATAGAAGCGCCATACGAAAACGACAAAAGCGAGTGGCCACGCTAGTTCCGCCATTACCTTTGCGAGTTCAACTAGAGTAGCCATTGGCTTCGCCTTCCCGGACTTATACCAGCATGCCCATCGGGTTCTCGATATAGCGCTTGAAGGCGCCGAGAAGCTCGGCCCCGAGTGCGCCGTCGACGCAGCGATGGTCGGTGGAAAGCGTCACTGTCATGACATTGGCGATCTTCATCTCGCCGTTCTTGACGACCACCCGCTCCTCGCCCGCGCCGACCGCAAGGATGGTCGCATGCGGCGGGTTGACGACGGCTGCGAAATGCTTGACGCCCATCATGCCCATGTTGGAGACCGCGGTGGTGCCGCCCTGGTACTCCTCGGGCTTCAGCTTGCGTTCCTTGGCGCGCTTTCCGAGGTCCTTCATCTCGTTGGAGATGGCCGACAGCGACTTCAGCTCGGCATTGCGGATGATCGGGGTGATCAGGCCGCCCGGGATCGCGACAGCCACGCCGACATCGGCATGCTTGTGCTTGACCATGTTGCTTTCCGTCCACGAGACGTTGGCGTCCGGAACATCCCGCAGCGAGAGCGCCAGGGCCTTGATGATCATGTCGTTGACCGACAGCTTGTAGGCCGGAGCGCCATCCTTGCGCGGCGCCGCGTCGTTGAGCTGGGCACGCAGGGCAAGCAGCGCGTCGAGTTCGCAGTCGACCGTCACGTAGAAATGCGGGATCGTCTGCTTGGATTCGACGAGCCGCTTGGCGATCGTCTTGCGCATGCCGTCATGCGGCACCAGATCGTAGGAACCCGGCTCGAAGAACTTGAGCACGGCATCGTCCGACGGTGCCTTGGCAAGCGCCGGAGCCGGTGCGGCCTGCGCGGCAGCAGCAGGCGCCGCCTTGGCGACGCCGCCGGCAACCGCCTTCTCGATGTCGCTCTTCACCACACGGCCGTGCGGGCCGCTGCCGGTAACAGCGGAAAGATCAATGCCCGCTTCCTTGGCGAGACGACGAGCGAGCGGCGAGGAAAAGACGCGTTCGCCGCTTGCCGCGACGGGTGCCGGTGCCGAGGGCGCCGGCGCCTTGTCGGCAGCGGGTGCTGCAACCGGAGCCGGCGTCGCCGCGGGAGCGGCTTCCGTCTTCGGCGCAGGTGCCGCGGCACCGCCGCCGGCGGCCGCCGCGCTCACGTCCTCGCCTTCGCCGGCGAGGATGGCGATCAGCGCATTGACCTTGACGCCCTCGGTGCCGGCCGGCACGACGATCTTCGCCAGCGTGCCTTCATCGACGGCTTCGACTTCCATCGTCGCCTTGTCGGTCTCGATCTCGGCGATCACGTCACCGGGGCTGACCTTGTCGCCTTCCTTGACCAGCCATTTGGAAAGATTGCCCTCTTCCATCGTCGGGGAGAGGGCCGGCATTGTAATTTTGATAGGCATCTCTATACCTCACCCAGCCTTAGCGGCTCGAAATAAACGAAGAATGCCCCGCATGGTGGTCACAACAGCTGGCACAACAGCTGAAATCGCGAGACCGTATTTGAGATTCACAGTGGCACCATCAGAAGCCCTCAAAGCAAGCTGCCACGCCAAATCTAAACCGAAATATGCGAGCAACAGTGACGAAACTCCGGCAGCAGTCATGAGAACATCGTCCCAGGCGGGAACGAAGTACCAAACAGCTAGAGAAAGAATCACGGCGCCTGCGGTTGGGAGTAAAACAAATTCTAGTGGCATCTCTCGCCCCTCCCGTTACTTGTAGCAGACGGTCTTGACCGCCTGGACGACCTCGCCGACGTTTGGAAGCGCGAGCTTCTCGAGGTTGGCGGCATAAGGCATCGGCACGTCCTTGCCGGCGATCGTCAGGATCGGCGCGTCGAGATAGTCGAAGGCCTGCTGCATGACGCGGGTCGCGATCTCGGTACCGACGGAGGACTGCGGATAGCCTTCCTCGACGGTGACCAGACGGCCGGTCTTCTTGACCGACTCGATGACGGTCGGAATGTCCATCGGGCGGATGGTGCGCAGGTCTAAGACCTCGACGTCGATGCCTTCCTTCGCCAGTTCTTCCGCCGCCTTGACCGCATAGGTCATGCCGATGCCGAAGGAGACGACGGTCGCATCCTTGCCGGTCTTGTGGATGCGCGCCTTGCCGATCGGCAGGACGAAGTCATCGAGCTTCGGCACCTCGAACGAGTGGCCGTAGAGGATCTCGTTTTCGAGGAAGATCACCGGGTTCGGATCGCGGATCGCGGCCTTCAGCAGCCCCTTCGCGTCGGCAGCCGTATACGGCATGACGACCTTGAGGCCCGGGATCTGGCTGTACCAGGCGGCATAATCCTGGCTGTGCTGGGCACCGACGCGGGCAGCAGCCCCGTTCGGGCCGCGGAAGACGATCGGTGCACCCATCTGGCCGCCCGACATGTAGAGCGTCTTGGCCGCCGAGTTGATGATCTGGTCGATCGCCTGCATGGCGAAGTTGAACGTCATGAATTCGACGATCGGGCGAAGGCCTGCCATGGCAGCACCGACGCCGACGCCGGCGAAGCCGTGCTCTGTGATCGGCGTGTCGACGACGCGCTTCGGCCCGAATTCCTGCAGCAGGCCTTGAGTGATCTTGTAGGCACCCTGGTACTCCGCGACCTCTTCGCCCATGACGAAAACGTCCGGGTTCAGGCGCATTTCCTCGGCCATCGCCTCGCGCAGCGCCTCACGCACCGTCATCGTGACCATTTCGGTGCCGGCCGGAAGGTCCGGGTCGGCGGCGGCAACCGGCTGCGCCGGAACGGGTGCTGCGGCAGAGCCGGTTTGAGCCGGCTGCTCGACCTGCGGCGCAACTGCCTGAGGAGCGGCCTCGGCCTTCGACGCGGCCGCGAGGTCGGCAGCGCTCTCGCCTTCCTGCAGCAGGATGGCGATCGGCGTATTGACCTTGACGTTTTCGGTGCCGGCGTCGACGAGGATCTTGCCGATCACGCCTTCGTCGACCGCTTCCACTTCCATCGTCGCCTTGTCGGTTTCGATTTCGGCGATCACGTCACCGGAGGTGACCTTGTCGCCTTCCTTCTTGAGCCATTTGGAAAGCGTGCCCTCTTCCATCGTCGGAGACAGGGCGGGCATGAGGATATTGACTGACATGGGCTAACCCTCCCCACTCACAACAGGATATCGGTGTAGAGCTCGGATACGTCCGGCTCCGGATCGGACTGGGCGAAATCGGCGCTGTCTGCGACGATGTCGCGGACGTCCTTGTCGATCGCCTTCAGTTCGTCCTCGCTCGCCCAACCCTTTTCCATGAGCCGGTTCTTCACCTGCTCGATCGGGTCGTGTTCGGAACGCATCTTCTGCACCTCGTCCTTCGAGCGGTATTTCGCCGGGTCGGACATCGAGTGGCCGCGGTAGCGGTAGGTCAGCATTTCGAGGATGACCGGCCCCTTGCCGGAGCGGACATAGGCCGCAGCCTGCTCGGCCGCAGCCTTGACCGCGCGCACATCCATGCCGTCGACCTGGATGCCGGGAATGCCGAAGGAGACGCCACGCTGCGAGAAATCGGTCTGTGCCGAGGCGCGCGAGACCGCGGTGCCCATGGCATAGCGGTTGTTCTCGATCACGTAGATCACCGGCAGCTTCCAGAGCTGCGCCATGTTGAAGCTTTCGTAGACCTGGCCCTGGTTGGCGGCGCCGTCGCCGAAATAGGCGACCGAGATATTGCCGTTCTCGCGGTACTTGTTGGCGAAGGCGAGACCGGTGCCGAGCGACACCTGCGCTCCGACGATGCCGTGACCGCCGTAGAAGTTCTTCTCCTTGGAGAACATGTGCATCGAGCCGCCCTTACCCTTGGACAGCCCGCCGCGACGGCCGGTGAGTTCGGCCATGACGCCGCGTGCGCTCATGCCGCAGGCCAGCATGTGGCCGTGGTCGCGATAGCCGGTGATGACCTGGTCGCCTTCCTTCAGCGCCATCTGGACGCCGACGACGACGGCCTCCTGGCCGATATAGAGGTGACAGAAGCCGCCGATGAAGCCCATGCCGTAGAGCTGGCCGGCCTTTTCCTCGAAGCGGCGGATGAGGAGCATTTCGCGATAGGCGTCAAGCTCACTCTGGCGGTCGAATTCCGCAACCAGCCCTTCGGTCAATTCTTTCTTTGCGGCAGACTTGGTCGTCGGCTTACGACCGCTCGCGGTCGCAGGTTTTCGCGGCGCCATTCGTCCCTCCCTAGGTGTTGTCGAATTTACGTCGGCGCGAAGGATAGGCAAGAAAGCGCGCGGCCGCAATGCCAGAAATGCATGGCTCGCATTCACGACATCATATTGAATTATAATTGAAAACAGTAATTAACTGGATTTCGGTTAATTTATCTGATCGTTGAAAATCACGATCTCGTCAGGGCGCGATACGTTGAGCTGGTAGCGCGCCTTCTCATCGATCATGTCGCGTTCGAGCGAACCGTCGCTCAGCAATTCGACCTGCCGCTCGAGCGACTTGCGACGCGATACGAGTTCAGCCAACTCGGCATCGCGCTTGAACCGCAGCTTCTCGAACTCCTCCGCTGCGATCAGCCCGCGATCGCCATGGATCGAATGATAACCGAAATAGGAGAGGAATGCGACGGTCACGAGCGGAAGGACGAAGCGTCCGAGTTTCCGGTTCTTGTGCTGCCTGGTCCACATCGAGCGAGCCCTGATACGCAAAACGATTTTCGATCAAACTAGCGGCGATTGCTTAATCGATCGTTGACCATAACGGGTACGCGGAAAAAAGTTGGCCCGCACCCCTTTGCGGGACACGGGCCAATCAGCGTCTAGAAGCTCGAACGTCAGCCGCGCAGGATCGACGAGCCGGCGTAACGGGCCTGCGGACCGAGCATTTCTTCGATGCGGATCAGCTGGTTGTACTTGGCGAGCCGGTCGGAGCGGGCGAGCGAGCCAGTCTTGATCTGTCCGCAATTGGTGGCAACCGCGAGGTCGGCGATCGTCGAATCCTCGGTTTCACCCGAACGGTGCGACATGACCGCCGTGTAGCGGGCCTTGTGCGCGGTTTCGACAGCGTCGAGCGTCTCGGTCAGGGAACCGATCTGGTTCACCTTCACGAGGATCGAGTTCGCGACGCCCATGCGGATGCCATCGCGCAGACGCGAGGAATTGGTGACGAAAAGGTCGTCGCCGACGAGCTGGCACTTGGAACCGATCTTGTCGGTCAGGACCTTCCAGCCATCCCAGTCGTCTTCGGCCATGCCGTCCTCGATCGAGATGATCGGATACTTGGCGGCGAGTTCGGCGAGGTATTCCGCCATGGCTTCCGGCTCGAGCGTGCGGCCCTCGCCTTCGAGCACGTACTTGCCGTCCTTGAAGAACTCGGTCGAGGCGCAGTCGAGCGCAAGATACATGTCCTCGCCCGGACGATAGCCTGCCTTCTCGATCGACTTCACGATGAAGTCGAGGGCGGCCGGCGCGCTTTCGAGGCCCGGCGCGAAACCGCCTTCGTCGCCGACATTGGTGTTGTGCCCCTGGGCGGCCAGTTCCTTCTTCAGCGTATGGAAGACTTCCGAGCCCATGCGGACGGCATCGCGCATCGTTTCGGCGCCGACCGGCATGATCATGAATTCCTGGAAGTCGATCGGGTTGTCGGCATGGGCGCCGCCGTTGATGATGTTCATCATCGGGACCGGCAGCACATGGGCGTTCGGACCGCCGACATAGCGATAGAGCGGCAGGCCGGAAGCTTCCGCGGCGGCCTTGGCGACGGCGAGCGAAACGCCGAGGATGGCGTTGGCGCCGAGGCGCGACTTGTTCGGCGTACCGTCGAGCTCGATCATCACCTTGTCGATCTGGATCTGGTTTTCCGCATCCAGCCCGCCGACCGCGTCGAAGATCTCGGTGTTGACGGCCTCGACGGCGCGCTCGACGCCCTTGCCGAGATAGCGGCTGCCGCCGTCACGCAGTTCGACCGCCTCATGCGCGCCGGTCGAGGCGCCCGACGGAACGGCTGCACGGCCCATGCTGCCGTCTTCCAGATAGACGTCGACCTCGACGGTCGGATTGCCGCGGCTGTCCAAAATTTCGCGGCCGATGATGTCGGTGATTGCAGTCATGAGCGCCTCCCTGGTGCTGGGTGGGATTGAGGATGGCGCCTGTCTTAATCGAAGACGGGAAAAATACAATGCACGCAGTGTGACATCGCCGGCCCGGCGGCCGGAAAGAGGAGGCGGCAACAAAAAGCGCCGGCTCCACCGGGGCCGGCGCTCTATATAGACAATGCCTTGCGGAATCAGGCGCCCTTGGCGACCGCGTCGAAGGCGAGCAGTTTTTCGAGGAGTCGCGGCATGTCGTTCAGCGGCACCATGTTCGGGCCGTCAGACGGGGCATTATCCGGATCCTCATGGGTCTCGATGAAGAGGCCGGCAACGCCGACGGCAACCGCGGCACGCGCCAGCGTCTCCACGAATTCCCGCTGCCCGCCGGTCGAACCGCCCTGCCCGCCGGGCTGCTGCACCGAGTGGGTGGCGTCGAACACCACGGGCGCGCCCATCGCCGCCATGATCGGCAGCGAGCGAAAATCCGAGACCAGGGTATTGTATCCGAAGGAAGCGCCACGCTCGCACAAAAGCACGTTCGGATTGCCGCTTTCGGTGATCTTGGCGAGCACGTTCTTCATGTCCCATGGGGCGAGGAACTGGCCTTTCTTGACGTTGATGACCCGACCGGTCTTCGCGGCAGCGACCAGAAGATCGGTCTGGCGGCAGAGGAAGGCCGGGATCTGCAGAACGTCGACGACAGGGGCGACGATCGCGCATTGCTCCTCGGTGTGGATGTCGGTCAGCACCGGAAAGCCGAATTCCTTCTTGAGATCGACGAAGACTTCCATCGCCTTTTCGAGGCCGATGCCCCGCTTGCCGGACAAGGACGTGCGGTTGGCCTTGTCGAAGGACGACTTGTAGACGAGCCCGATGCCGAGCTTGTCACAGATCTCCTTGGTCGCACCGGCCATCATGAAGGCATGATCGCGGCTTTCCATCTGGCAAGGACCGGCGATCAGCGAGAAGCGCTTGGAATTGGAGAAGACGACCTTGGCGGCACCTTCGCCGACGACGACTTCGGAATTGGTCGGATTGCTCATCAAACTTCCTCGAATACGAAATGCGCGCCCTGCCCCGCTTCACGCGGCACGATCAGGCGACCATCCTTGCGTGCATGGCGAACGCCATTAGCAGCCAGCAAGCGTTCTGTCACGCCGATATCGACTGTCCGAAAGACGATCGCCGCCCCCATGAGCCCACGCCCGGCATTCGGGGCGTCGAGCCCGAAATAGCCGGTGAGACCGGCAGGTGTCAGCACCTCGATCTTCGCGTTTGCCGAAGGGACGACGAGACCGAAGGAATGCGCCTCGATCTCTCGCTGGTGGAAGACGGTTTCCAGCACCTCCTGGAAGTCGGAGGGGTTTTCCTCCGTCAGCACGACCGCCGAGACGCCCGTCACGCCATTGTCGTGGCGTTCGAGCGCCGCACGATCCGCCGGCAGTGGATTGACCCGTTCGCAGGAGAAGAGGAGAAAATCGGGCGCGCGCAGGTCCGCGGCGAAGGCAAGCCTGAACGAGGCCGTCGCCTCGGTGCCATCCGGCAACCTCAAGGGCCGCGAAAAGTGCAGGATTTCGCCCGCGGAGAGGCCGTGCTCGGTATAGATCGCATGGTCCGCGGCCGCATCCGTCGAGGCAACCGCTATTCCCGACAGTCCCTCGCCGTCCGACATGCGGAAGCGGAAGGCGCGGTCGCGGGCGACGAAGACGTTGCCTTTGCGGGCGGCCTCTTCGCACGCCTCCCGGCTCGCCACGGCGAGTGGCTCCAGATAGGTCTTGTCGGAGAAAAAGACGCAGGCGTTCTCGGTGCCGAAGGGATGCAGCGCATCGGCGGCGACCGTGAAGCCGAGCACGCCGAGCCGCTCGCGCGCAGCCTTCAGCCCGTGCACGGGCAAGACGATGTGATCGACGCCACGCGGCGCCTCGATGGCAGTGGACATTCCGCTCCCTCCTTGTCGGTCACGTTTGATGTGCGCGATTTGCCTTCCCTTTGCAAGGCGAACCAGCCCCCGCCCGGCAGCAGCCCGGAACGGGTGGATGCACGGGAAAAATGCGCCGGAGCTCCAATTGCTTACCAATATTTAAGTACTTGCGGAACACATATGGAACAGATAGTGTATGTTCTGGATTTGTTTCATACGACGGGGCTCTGGATCATGCTGACGCGCAAGCAACAGGAACTGCTTCTCTTCATTCACGAGCGGATGAAGGAATCGGGCGTGCCGCCGTCGTTCGACGAAATGAAGGACGCGCTCGACCTCGCCTCGAAATCCGGCATCCACCGCCTCATCACGGCGCTCGAGGAGCGTGGCTTCATTCGGCGTCTGCCGAACCGGGCCCGGGCGCTGGAGGTGATCAAGCTGCCGGAAGCCTATTCCTCCAGCCTGCAGCCGCGGCGGGGTTTCTCGCCGAGCGTGATCGAGGGAAGCCTCGGCAAGGGACAGCCGGCGCCTGCCGCCAAGCCGCCTGCAGAGGAGCGCTCGAGTTCCGTCGCCGTCCCCGTCATGGGCCGCATCGCGGCCGGCGTGCCGATCTCGGCGATCCAGCACAACACCCACGAAATCACCATTCCGGCAGAGATGCTCGGTTCAGGCGAGCACTATGCGCTCGAGGTCAAGGGTGATTCGATGATCGAGGCCGGCATTCTCGACGGCGACACGGTCATCATCCGCAACGCCAGCAACGCAACGCCCGGCGACATCGTCGTGGCACTCGTGGATGACGAAGAGGCGACGCTGAAGCGCTTCCGCCGCCGGGGCGATTCGATCGCGCTCGAGGCTGCGAACCCGGCATACGAAACCCGCATCTTCGGCCCCGATCGTGTCAAGATCCAGGGCAAGCTCGTCGGTCTCATCCGCCGCTATCACTGACCTGTGCCATGGGAGCGCGCTTCGCGGGCTGTTCGTCGGCGAAGCTGCCGGTTCGCCAATCGTAAAGGCGATGCCGCTGCCACGGCCTGTCGAGAGTGGTGAACGCCGTGCGCTGGCGGATGTCCCGATCGTCGTAATTTCCAAGATAGAACTCGGTTGCGCCCATGCGCCGTAGCGCTTCGGCATCGATCATCCTCGCGCCGGAGCGGCAGACGCCGAAGGGTGGACGACGCGGCGTAATCACGAGGTCGGCGACGTCACATGCGACGCCGAGAAGTGCCTGATCCTCGACCGTCGCGACGCGCCATCCTTTCTCAAGCCGTGCGATACACCAGGACTTTCCGGTGCAGCGGAAGCGGCCGGGGATCGCCGCTTCGAACTGCCGCCGCATCGTCTCGCGAACGGTCCGGATCTGTCCTGCGGAAAACCGGTCCGTTCCGGTCGCCCGGACTTCGGTGACAGGATCGTCTGCGCTGCGGAGCGGGCCGAGATGATCGGGACGCGCAAGCGCGTGCTGCCATTGGGAGAAGAGGAAGTCCGCCGGCTTGCTGCGGTTGGTCGCAATCGTCCTGCCGTCGACAGCGGGCAGCCCCGCCAGCCGTCCGTCCTCCGAGACGATGAGGTCGGCGGTGTCTTCCGCCGGCAGGAGGATCGCAAGCCCGATCACCGCGGCAAGCACTGCCGCACCGATCCAGCGCAGCCGCGTATGCAGCAGGGTGAGCAGCAGGAGCCCCGTGGAGGCGAGCGGCAGAAACCAGTCCCCGAACCGGCCGAAGGATGTCCCCTCGCTCCAGCTCGCAACCGTGGTCGCGATCACGATGACGATCTCGAGGCCCTCGCCAGCGAGAATTAGAAAGGGCGTATCGAGGCCGAACGGCATGAGCAGCATTGCCGCAAGCGCCGCCGGCATCACCACCACGGAGATGATCGGCATTGCCGCGAGATTCGCGACGAGACCGTAAGGTGCCAGTCGATGGAAATGGGCGACGGCGAAGATCGCCGTCGCCAGTCCGCCGATCAGCGACGTCACGAAGGTGCCCGCCGCGAAATTCCACAGGAAGGAAAGGATCTTCCGACCGGGGAAGTCCGGCGCGTAGCGCGATTGCCGCGCTGCACCCCGTCGCCAGCCATCGTAGCCGGCAATCAGTCCTGCGGTGGCGGCAAACGACATCTGGAAGCTCGCACCGAGCACCTGTGACGGCCAAACGGCGACAATGACGATCGCCGCCAGTGCGAGGTTGCGCAGGCTGATCGCCGGGCGGTCGAACAGGACGGCAACCAGCATGATCGCCGTCATCAGAAAAGCGCGGATAGCGGAGACCTGCGAGCCGGAGATCATCAGGTAGAGGAAGGTAGCGGCCAGCGCGGCCATGGCAGCGATCTTCTTGATCGGCCAGGACTGGGCGATTGCCGGCGAGAGGCTGAGCAGCTTGCGCAGGCCGACAAAGAAAATGCCAGCGGCAAGTGCCATGTGGAGGCCGGAAATCGCTGTGATGTGCGCCAGTCCCGAAAGGCGCAGCGCCTCCGTCGTCGCCGCCGACATCGATCGCCGGTCGCCGGTGAGGATCGCGGCGGCAAAGCCGCCGGCGTCGCCCGGAACTGTTCTCCTGATTCGCTGCGTGATGTCGTCGCGGACGACAAGAAGCGTCTGCTCGGCCGCCTCCCACCATGCGCGGGCTCCGGTCGCCGGCGCCCCCTCCGCACGCGTCGGCGCTCCAAGAAAGTAGCCTACTGCGCCGATGCCACCAAAGTAGCTGGCGAACGAAAAGTCATCGAGACCGGGCAAGGCAGGGCCGGAAGGCGGCGACAGCCGCGCTCTGCCATGCAGCCTCTCACCGAGCGCAAACGGCTCGTGGCGGGCGCGGGTCATGAGCACGACCTCTTCCGGTGCTCGCCTGATCGCAGGCTCCGCCGTCGCTTCGACGCGCACCAGATAGCGCCAGTCGCCGCCCGCACCCGCCTCCCGCCGGAGCACCCGTCCCGTCACCTGCGTCGTGACCGGTGTGTCGAGAATGACCGTCTGCAGCCTGCGGACCTCGGCATCGGCAAGCAGCATTCCGGCGGCACAGAGCGCCAGCGCCGACCATGTCCGATATGCAGCAGGTCTGCCGAAGCGCGACAGCACCGCGAAGACGGTGGAGACCGCCAACAAAAGCATGGGTGCTGCAATCGGCAAGGTCAGAGGTAAGGCAAACCAGATGACAGCGCCCACCCCGAGCGCGACGGGCACGAAGAGGAAGATATGCCCGAACGCCTCCTCGCGACCGATCGCCGCGCGGCCCGACGACGAGATGGCCGTGGCTGCACGGAAAATGCGCGCAACGACGCTCTCCCGACCCGTCGCCTGTCGGACGACGAGTGCTCCAGCCGAGCGCGGTTCCGCGATAACCACCGCGTCGAGGGAGATGGCAACAGCGATCGCCGGCCCTTCCCCTGCCCCGGTCCCGGCGCGGTCTTCCGCGATCTTTTCCAAGACGGCTCCAGCCCCGATCGGACACCGGATGACGGCACCCCGGTACCGACATCGCAATGCGACAGTAGCAATCAAAGCGAGCGGACGAAAGTCGAAAACGCCCTCTGATGGCACAACAATGAGCCGCGGAAATCACGATATGTTGCTGGCATTTCGCATCGCACAATTTGCCCTTTGGCTAGCTTGGCATTAACGTCTGGATCATATAGCTAACTCGGGACGCTTAACCTGCGACGCCTTTTCGAAGGCGCCGGACCGCCAATTTCGGAGGATTAGCATGACGGAAAAAAGCGCAGCACTGGCACTTGGCGACAAGAAGGTCGACCTTCCGGTGAAGGAAGGAACCATCGGGCCGAGTGTCATCGACATCGGGGCCCTCTACAAGCACACCGGCTCCTTCACCTACGATCCGGGCTTCACCTCGACTGCGTCCTGCGAATCCAAGATCACCTATATCGACGGCGATGCCGGCGTCCTGCTGCACCGCGGCTATCCGATCGAACAGCTCGCCGAGAAAGGTGACTTCCTGGAAGTCTGCTATCTGCTTCTCTACGGCGAGTTGCCGACCGCGGCCCAGAAGAAGGACTTCGACTACCGCGTCACGCACCACACCATGGTGCACGAACAGATGAGCAAGTTCTTCTCCGGCTATCGCCGCGACGCCCATCCGATGGCGGTCATGGTCGGTACCGTCGGCGCACTTTCGGCCTTCTATCACGACTCGACGGACATCACCGATCCGCACCAGCGCATGGTCGCGTCGCTGCGCATGATTGCCAAGATGCCGACGATCGCCGCCATGGCCTACAAGTACCACGTCGGGCAGCCCTTCGTTTACCCGAAGAACAACCTCGACTACGCGGCAAACTTCCTGCACATGTGCTTCGCAGTACCCTGCGACGACTACAAGGTCGACCCGGTGCTCGCCCGCGCCATGGACCGGATCTTCATCCTGCATGCCGATCACGAGCAGAACGCCTCGACGTCGACCGTCCGTCTCGCCGGCTCGTCGGGCGCCAACCCGTTCGCCTGCATCGCAGCCGGCATCGCCTGCCTCTGGGGTCCGGCCCACGGCGGCGCCAACGAAGCAGCCCTCAACATGCTGCAGGAAATCGGCTCCGTCGATCGCATTCCGGAATTCATCGCCCGTGCCAAGGACAAGAACGACCCGTTCCGCCTGATGGGCTTCGGTCATCGCGTCTACAAGAACTATGATCCGCGCGCGAAGATCATGCAGAAGACCATGTACGAGGTCCTCGAAGCGACCGGTCACGGCGACGACCCGCTGATGAAGGTCGCACTCGAACTCGAGAAGATCGCCCTCAACGACGACTACTTCATCGAGAAGAAGCTCTATCCGAACGTCGACTTCTACTCCGGCATCACGCTGCGTGCGCTCGGCTTCCCCACCACCATGTTCACCGTTCTCTTCGCGCTTGCCCGCACCGTCGGCTGGATCGCCCAGTGGAACGAGATGATCGAGGATCCGCAGCAGCGTATCGGTCGTCCACGCCAGCTCTACACCGGCGCACCGAGGCGCGACTACGTTCCGGTTTCGCAACGCTGAGAACGCAGTCAAGGCAGTAACACAGGGCCCGGCAGACCAAGGTCTTCCGGGCCTTTTCTTATTGCGCTTTGCTGTCGTCGTTGCCGCGCTTCATCGACTCCTGCCGGCGCAACAGCCACTTGTCGACTTCACTCACCGCGAGAAGCGGTGCTGTGGCGACGAGCAGCAACAGCCACTGCTCCAGCGAAATCGGCGCGATTTCCAGGAGGTCGTTGACGCCCGGCACATACATGGCGCCGATGTGCAGCGCCTGCGAACCCAGGACCCCGAGCAGCAGGAACGGGTTCGAGAAATGCGACTGCCGGAAGACCGAACGGCGCTCAGAGCGGCTGTTGATACACTGGACGTTTTCGAAGAGTACGAAGAGCAACAGCAGGAGGTTGCTCGCGGCAAAATGCGACAAACCGGACGTCGTCGCCCAGTAGAAAAGTGCGAAGCCGCCGCCGCCCATGACCAGGGTCGCCAGAACGATGCGTCGAAGCATCAGCCGGTCGAAGATCGGTTCTCCCGGCCGCCGCACCGGCGAACGCAACTCGTCGCCTTCCGCGGGCTCGGTCACCAGCGCCACGTCCTGCACGCCGTTGGTGACGAGATTGAGCCAAAGCAGTTGCACGGCCGTCATCGGCATCGGCGCGCCGAGCACCATGGCAAGCAGGAAGAGCAGGACCTCGGCGGCACCCGTCGAGATCTGCATGAAGATCACCTTGCGGATGTTGTTGTAGGCGACACGCCCTTCCCGTATGCCGGCGACGATCGAGGCGAAATTGTCGTCAGTGAGGATGATGTCGGCGCTCTCCTTGGCAACCTCGGTTCCGCCGTGCCCCATCGCCACGCCGACATGGGCGTGCCTGAGCGCCGGCGCGTCGTTGACGCCGTCGCCGGTCACGGCAACATAGTGGCCGTTGCGGGCGAGAGAGCGGATGATCGCGAGCTTCTGGTCCGGTTTCACGCGCGCGAAGATGCGTCCGTGCCGGGTGATCCCGTCGAGCACGCTCTCGCCTGCGGCGACGGCGTCGGCGATCTCGTCGCCTGTCACCACGTCCGCCTCCTCGAACCGCATGCCCGCCTGGCGGGCGATCACGCTCGCCGTCGTCGGGTCGTCACCGGTGATGACGGCGACCCCGATACCGGCCTGGCGGCAGGCGTCGAGCGCGGCCGGCACTTCCGGGCGGATCGGATCCTGCATCCCGACAAGGCCGAGAAAGTTCAGGTCGATCAGCAGATGCCCGCCGTATTCGCCGTCGCCGGAAACGCCGATCTCTCCGGCGGCGAAGGCGAGCACTCTCAGCCCTTCGCGGGCCATCTCCTTGATCTGGCGGTGCACATGGATGCGGTCGATCGGCACGGCACCCTCGGTCGTCTCCATCGTCTTGCACATCGACAGCAGCAGTTCCGGCGCGCCCTTGACGAAGGCCTGCATACGATCCTCGACCTGGTGGAAGGAGGCGGCGTATTTCTGCTCAGGCTCATAAGGAATGCGCCGTTCGAGCGGAAATCTCTCGAGAAGGATCGACCGGCTGATGCCGGCCTTGTGGGCTGCGGCAAGCAGCGCCACGTCCACCGTATCGCCGACCGGCCGCCAGGTTTCGGCGCCGTCGACACTGATCTCCGCCTCGTTCGGCAGGCTCCCGACGCCGAGCAGCCGCCGCACGGCGGCATTCGGGCCATCCTTGCCGCCGTCACGGCTCTTGATGCCGCCCGACAACGGATGCGATCCGGCCTCCAGAACCCAGTGACTGTCGTCGGGCAGGCGAATATCCGTCACCGTCAGCTCGTTCAGGGTGAGCGTGCCGGTCTTGTCGGTCGCGATCATCGTGCAGGAGCCGAGCGATTCCACCGCCGGCAGATTTCGGACGATGACGTTGACGCGGGCCATGCGCCGCATGCCGATCGCAAGTGCGACCGAGATAGCGATCGGCAAGGCCTCAGGGATCGCACTGACGGCGAGGCCGATCGACATGGTGAAGAGATCGCCCACCGGCATGGCGCGCCACCAGCCGACCGCGAAAAGGAAGAGGATCGCGACGCCGACGGCGACTGCGATCCGGCGCGTGAATTCCTCCATGCGGATCATGAGTGGCGGCTTGGCCGTCGTGCGCTCGCGAATGGCGTCTGCGATCCGGCCGAGTTCAGTGCGGCTGCCGGTCGCCGTCACCAGACCCTCTCCCCGGCCGCGAGCGACGATCGTCCCCGCAAAGACAGGATCATCCGTGGACTTGTAGACGGGTCGCGATTCCCCCGTATGGGTGGCCTCGTCGCATTGCAGGTGCTCGGATGCGTCGAGCAGGATATCGGCGGGAACGCGCTGTCCGGATTCCAGCAATACACGATCACCCGGCACCAGTCCGGTTGCATCGATCACCTGACGAATGCCGTCGCGGACGACGGTCGCTCGCGGCTCCTCCAGCGCGCGAAGGGCGCTCGCGGACTGCCCCGCAGAATACTCCTGCACGGCGCCGATGATGCCGTTGATCGCCAGGACGACCGCGATGAAAAGCGCATCAGTGATCTCGCTGACGAAGGCGGAAACCACCGCCGCGACCATGAGGATGTAAATGAGGGGGCTGAGGAACTGCATGAGCAGCACCTTCAAAAACGAAGGCGGCCTGCCGACCGGCAGCACGTTTGCGCCATAGGTTTCGAGTGCAGCCACAACCTCCTGCGAGGTCAGTCCTTCTCGCCGGATGCTCACCGGTGTCTCTGCTTGAGCTGTCACCTGGAGGTTCCTCGTTCGACCGATCCGCGTCTGTGCCCCACTATAGAAAGAGCTGTGCGCATCGAACATTGATATTTGTCATAGGCAGACGACCAAGATCGGCAGCGCGGGACGGATACCCGCTGCCTCGCCCCCGCGCCGCCGGCCCAGATTTCCGAGATCACGCCTTCATTTCCTTGCGGGTTTGATTTATGGAACGTCATCTGCTTCGCCGAATGGCGAGCAAAAGAAATGAGGTTTGCGTCCCGATGCTCGTCGTCATGCGAAAGGCCGCCCATACTTGGGTGGCGAAATTCCTTCTGCTTATTCTCGCCGTCTCCTTCGGCATCTGGGGCGCATCACGATCCTTGATGAGCGGCGTTTCCGAAACGGTGGTCGCCGTCGGCGATCAAAACGTTTCGGTCAACGAGTTCCGCCTTGCCTACCAGCGGCAGCTTGCCGATCTCGGCCGCCGCTTCGGCACGCAGATCACCTCCGAACAGGCGCGCGCGCTGGGCGTCGAGAACCAGGTCTTCGCCCAGCTTGCCGCAGGTGCGGCCCTCGACCAGCTTTCGGAAGAGATGAACCTCGGGCTCTCCGAAGACCGCCTTGCCAAGCTGATTGCCGACGACCCGGCCTTCCACTCGCCGTCCGGCCAGTTCGATCGTCAGCTCTTCACGTCGCGACTGCGCAATGCCGGTCTGCGCGAGGACGACTACATCAGCGAACGTTCGAAGGTTGCCGTCCGCAGCCAGATCGTAGAGGCGACGGCTGACGGCTTCGAGCCGCCGAAGGTGCTGGTCGACGCGCTGAAGAGCTACCGTGACGAGAACCGTTCGCTCGACTATCTCCTGCTCACCAAGGCCAATATCGAGCCGATCGCTGCGCCGGACGACAAGGCGCTTGGCGCCTGGTTCGAGACCGTCAAGAGCCGCTACCGGGCGCCGGAGTATCGCAGCTTCTCCTATGTGAAGCTCGAACCGTCCGATATCGCCGATCTCTCCTCCATCTCGGACGAGGCGATCAAGCAGGACTACGAGGCCCACAAGAAGAATTACGAGATCCCCGGCACACGCACGGTCGAACAGCTGACCTTCGAAACCCGCGAGATGGCCGAGGCGGCGCAAGCCGAACTCGCCTCCGGAACGCCGTTCGACCAGCTCGTCACCGACCAGGGCAAGACGGCGAGCGACGTGCTGCTCGGCGACTTCACCCGCGAGCAGATGCCCGACCAGACCCTTGCGGACGCTGCCTTCGCCGTCACCGCGGAAGGCGGCACGACGCCGGTTGTCGAAGGAACCTTCGGGCCCGTCATCCTGCGCGTCACCAACATCAAGGAAGGCCGCACGCGCACCCTGGACGAGGTAAAGGACGACATCCGCAAGGCGCTCGCCGAGGCCGCCGCCCAGGAAGACATCATGACGATCCACGACCAGTTCGAGGATCTGCGCGCCTCCGGCTCCACGCTTGCCGAAGCTGCCACGCAGCTGAAGCTGAAGCCGGTCAGCGTCAAGCCCGTCGACCGACGCGGCCGCGACATGGCTGAAGCCGAGGTCACGCTTCCGACCCGCAACGAATTGCTGGCAGAAGTCTTCAAGACGGATGTCGGCACCGAGGCCCTGCCGCTCAACATCGGCAGCGACGGCTATCTCTGGTTCGACGTGAGCGAGATCGTGCCCGAACGCGACCGCACGCTCGACGAAGTTCGCGAGAAGGCAACGGCCGACTGGACAGCCGAACAGCAGAAGATCACCCTCGGCGCCAAGGCGGAGAGCCTCAAGGGCCGTCTCGCAAAGGGTGAGACCATTGCAGCGCTCGGCAAGGAACTCGGCCTCGCCGTCGAAACCAAGAGCGGCATTCGCCGCGCGAGCGACGACCCGATCCTCGGACGCGCGGCCGTGACCGCAGCTTTCTCCGGTCCGAACGGCACCGTTACGGCAGCTCCCGGCGCCGACCCGGAAACGCAGATCCTGCTCAAGGTGACCACGGTCAGCGAACAGCCGACGACAAACATCCTCGGTGATGATGACGCCCAGGTACTTGCGCTTGCCAAGGCCGCCGGTGACGATATCCTCGACCAGATGGTCAATCGTCTGCAGAGCGAATACGGCGTGACCATCAATCGCACGCTCGCCGAGCAGGCGATGGTTCGCTAGACCTTGGGGGAAAACGACAGCATGTCCGGACTGAAACCATTCATCGCCAAGGTCGCAATGCGCCAGGTGCTGAGCCGTAGCGAAGCCAGCGACGCCTTCGAAGTCATGATGTCGGGCGAGGCCAGTATGGCCCAGATCGGCGGCTTCCTGATGGCGCTTCGCGTGCGCGGAGAGACGGTCGACGAGATCGCCGGCGCCGTCTCGATCATGCGCTCCAAGATGGTTCCGGTCGAAGCCCCCGAAGACGCCATCGACATCGTCGGGACCGGCGGTGACGGCACCAATACCTACAACATCTCGACCCTCGCCTCGCTGATCGTCGCCGGCGCCGGTGTTCCGGTCGCCAAGCACGGCAACAGGGCGTTGAGCTCGAAATCGGGAACCGCCGACGCGCTCTCGCAACTCGGCGTCAAGCTCGACATCGATCCGGAAACCATCTCGCGCTGCATTCGTGAGGCGGGCATCGGCTTCATGTTCGCCCAGCTTCATCATCCTGCCATGCGCCATGTCGGCCCGGCACGCGTCGAACTCGGCACCCGCACGATCTTCAACATCGTCGGCCCGCTTTCGAGTCCCGCCAGCGTCAAGCGGCAGCTCTTCGGTGTCTATTCGCCCGAATGGCTGGTGCCCGGCGCCGAGGCGCTCCGCGATCTCGGACTGACGAGCGCCTGGGTCGTTCATGGAAGCGGCCTCGACGAGATCACGACGACCGGTCCGACCATGGTCGCCGCACTGAAGGACGGCGAGATCACCACCTTCGAGCTGACGCCTGCGGATTTCGGCGTCCCGGTCGTTCCGCTCGAGGCGATCCGCGGCGGTGACGGCGTCGTCAATGCGGCCGCGCTGCGTGATGTGCTTGCCGGCGCCAGGACCGCCTATCGCGACGTGGCGCTCTGCAATGCTGCGGCCTCGCTCGTCGTCGCCGGCAAGGCGGAAAACGTCCGCGAGGGTATGGTGCTCGCCAGCCGGTCGCTGGATTCGGGTGCAGCGGCTGCGGCGCTCGACAAGCTGATCGAGGTTTCCAATTCCGTCGCACAGGGCTAAGCTCGCGCCATGACCGATATCCTGAAGCGCATCGAAGTCTACAAGCGTGAGGAGATTGCCGCGGCGAAGGCGGCGGTTCCCCTTGCCGAGCTCAAGGCGATCGCCGCCGACCGGGAGGCTCCCCGCGGTTTCTTCCGCGCGTTGGCGGAAAAGCGCGCAGCCGGCCTCTTCGGGCTGATTGCGGAGATCAAGAAGGCAAGTCCTTCCAAGGGGCTGATCCGCCCGGACTTCGATCCGCCGGCACTCGCCGCGGCCTACGAGGCCGGCGGGGCGGCCTGCCTCTCGGTGCTCACTGACACGCCGAGCTTCCAGGGCAGGCTCGAATTCCTCCAGGCTGCCCGTGATGCCTGCACGCTGCCGGCGCTGCGCAAGGACTTCATGTTCGATGCCTACCAGGTGCATGAGGCCCGCGCCTGGGGTGCGGACTGCATTCTCCTGATCATGGCGTCGCTTTCCGATGCGGATGCGGCGATGCTAGAGGCCGAAGCGATGGCACTCGGCATGGACGTGCTCATCGAGGTCCATGACGAGGCGGAACTCGAAAGAGCCCTGAAGCTGACCTCGCCGATGATCGGCATCAACAACCGCAATCTGAGGACCTTCGAGGTCGACCTCGCCGTCTGCGAACGGCTTGCTGCGATGGTGCCGCCCGAGCGGCTGCTGGTTGGCGAAAGCGGCATCTTCACCCATGCCGACTGCGTCCGCCTCAAGAAGAGCGGCATCACCACGTTCCTCGTCGGCGAGAGCCTGATGCGCAAGGACGACGTGACGGCCGCGACGAAGGCGCTGCTCGGCGGTGGCGCCGGGGTCATGGCGGCGGAATGACTGACGGTCTCACACACATCGCAGCCTCGGGCGAAGCCCACATGGTCGATGTGGGTGACAAGGCCGAAACCGTTCGCATCGCCGTCGCCGAGGGCCGGATCCGCATGAAGCCGGAGACCCTTGCACTGATCCGCGAAGGAAACGCCAAGAAGGGTGACGTCATCGGTACCGCCCGTATCGCCGGCATCATGGCGGCGAAGCGGACATCCGATCTGATCCCTCTCTGTCACCCGCTGATGCTGTCCAAGGTCACCATCGACATCGACGAGGAACCGCAGCTTCCCGGTCTCAGGGTCACCGCGACGGTCAAGCTCACCGGACAGACAGGTGTCGAGATGGAAGCGCTGACCGCCGTATCGGTCACGTGCCTGACGATCTACGACATGGCGAAAGCCGCCGACAAGGGCATGGAAATCGGCGGCATCCGACTGATCGAAAAGACCGGCGGGAAATCCGGACACTATCGCAATCCCGAGGCCTCGTAGATGACCCTTCTTTCGGTCAGCGAAGCGCGTTCCAGGCTCCTCGATGCGGCGATACCGATCGGCAGGACCGAAGTTCTCAACCTCCATGACGCGGCCGGCCGCGTGCTCGCCGAAGGCCTTGCCGCGAGGCTGACCCAGCCTCCGTTCGATGCATCCGCCATGGACGGTTATGCGCTGAGGAGCAGGGATGCCGCCGTCCCCGGCGCCATTCTTCGCGTGATCGGCACGGCCTCCGCCGGCCACGGTTTTGACGGGACGGTCGGCGCAGGAGAAGCCGTGCGGATATTCACGGGAGCGCCGGTGCCGGCAGGCGCCGATGCCGTCCTGATCCAGGAAGACACCGAAAAGCTCGAAGACGGCTGCATCCGAACGACTTTTGCTGCCATTGCAGGCCGTCATATCCGGCCCCGCGGGCAGGACTTCGCCGAGGGGGAAACGGTCCTTACGGCCGGGCAGTCCCTGGACTTCGCACGCCTGACGCTTGCCGCGGCGCTGAACCATCACGAGGTCGTCGTTTATCGGCGCCCGCTCGTCGCCATTCTGGCGACCGGCGACGAACTCGTGCGGCCGGGAGAACGGCCCGGCCCCGACCAGATCGTCGGATCAAACAGTTTCGGCATTGCCGCACTGGCGCATGAGAACGGCGCAGACGTCATTGATCTCGGCATCGTGCCTGACGATCAGGCGCAGATCACCGCCGCCGTCCGCAAGGCTCAGGAGGCGGGAGCCGACGCTCTCGTGACGCTCGGCGGTGCATCGGTCGGCGACCACGACCTCGTTCAAAAGACGCTGGTCGACGCCGGGATGCGCCTCGATTTCTGGAAGATCGCGATGCGGCCGGGCAAGCCGCTGATGGTCGGTTCGCTCGGAGACATACACGTCCTCGGCCTCCCCGGGAATCCGGTTTCGAGCATGGTCTGCGGCCTGCTGTTCCTCGAACCGCTGGTCTGCAAACTCGCACGCCGGGCGCCGCGCAACCGTGAAGCGATCGCGAGAACGGCGAACGTCCTGCGCGCCAACGACCGGCGGCAGGACCACCTGCGGGCACGGCTCACCCGGGATGACGAAGGTCGTCTCGTCGCGGAGGCATATGAAAAGCAGGACTCGTCGATGATGACGACCTTCGCCAATTCGGACTGCCTGATCATCCGGCCACCGCATGCGCCGGAACTTGCCCCAGGCTCCCCCTGTTCCGTTCTGCTGCTGAGGCCGCTCGAAGGCTGAGCGGCATGCGCTCCGACGAGCGAAACCTCTGAGCCGCCCGGCTCGGGACCATATCGTTCAATATCGATAACCATATATCTTGGTCGAATCTTCACGACCAGCTGTCAGGCTGTGAGAATGATCTCCAGTTGGCTCCCGCCACCGGCGTTCATCTTTTCATGAATGGCTTTTTAGATAGCAAGATAATGCAGACGAACAGACTTTCGCTTCTTCTTCACGTCTTTCGAGGACTACTCCAAAACCGCTCCGGAAACTTCGGCATCATAACGGCCCTCCTCGTGACCGTGCTCCTTTTGGTCGCCGGCGGCGCAATCGATGTGGCCAGCGCCTATCTCGAGAAGGAGCGGCTGCAGGGACTGCTCGATAGCGCGGTGCTGGCCGCAGTGCACGAGACGGACACCGGTCGCCAGTTCGAGACGGCCAAGCAGTTCCTGGCCTCAGGCGGGGATGCGGGCGTCGACTACGGCAAGGCCCTGACGCTCACCAGAAATAGCGACGGCAGTCTCAGCGGCGTGTATGCCGGCAACAGCGACAGCCCGTTCCTGAGCCTTATCGGCCTTTCGTCCCTCGACGTGTCAGTCACTGCGACGGCCATCGCTGCCACGTCGGCGACGGCCGGAGGCCCCTGCATCTACGTGTTAGCAAGTCGCGGCCAGGACGTGCTGATCAACTCGGGTGCCAACATCACGTCCAAGGCCTGCGAGATCCACGTCCATTCGAAGGCCGCCCCCGCCTTCATCATGAATGCCGGTTCGACGATCGATACCGCAAAGTTCTGCGTAAAGGGCACCAACTACATCAAGAACGGCGGAACCATCTCCAACATGCAGGTCGGCTGTTCCGTCGATCCAGATCCCTATGCCGGCGCGCTGCCCGAGCCGAGCGTGCCTTCCAACTGCACCAGCAGCGGCTGGATCAACGACCAGGTGGTCTCGTTGAAGCCCGGCCTCCATTGCGATACGGGCTTCAATGGCAGTCCGACGATCACGTTCGAACCCGGCCTGCACATCATCCGGGGCCGGATGATCATCAACAGCAACGCGACTGTGGTCGCCGAGGGCGTGACCTTCTATTTCCCCAACGTGTACAGCGAGATCCGCATCAACGGCGGCGTCAAGTTCCGCGGCATCGCGCCGACCAGCGGTACTTACAAAGGCATCCTGATGTTCGAGAAGACGAGCAACCCGGCAAACAATCTCTATTCGCAGCAGTACATCTTCAACGGATCACTCGGCGAGACGCTGGAAGGCATAATCTACCTGCCGAACCGCGACGTCACCTACAACTCGACCACCAATCAGGTGAACCGTATTTCGATGGTCGTGAACAGCATGATCATGAACGCCGCCAACTGGCAGATCGAGCCCTTTGCCTCGTCGGGCGGCGGTTCGGGCGGCACCGCGGCGGGCGCCCGGCTGGTCAACTGACGCGCAGTCTCGTCAGCGATGATCGCCTTCGGCGGCGACCATCGCCGATGAACCGCCGCTCTCGCCTTCGAAACCGAGTTGCCGTTTGACGGCCTCCTCTATTTCGTCCTCGATCGCCTTGCGCTGGTCGTCCGGCAGCGCCGCAAGCTGTTCTTCCGTTAGGTTGTGGTCGGAGAGATAGGTCGCGCGGATCCTCTCGACGAGAGTCATCTCCGAGTATTCGAGGAATTGCGAAATGACGTCAGCCCGAGCGGCACTCTCTTCCGCCTTCTGCCGGGCCTCGTGTTCATTCTTGCGTGCCTCTAGGTCCTCCTCGCCGACGAAGGGACCAGGATTGTTCTTCTCATCCAGAAGCGCGGAGAAGGTGTCGTCTCCCGAACTCCGGGACATCGCCGTACCTGGAAGGTCCTGCGACGAGAACGTGAGCATTGCAGCGATACGCATGAGAACCTCCAAGGGTTGCGAGTAGAATGTCGCAGGAGGCTTGCATGGACCTTGGCTTCGACGCCTGCATATAGAAAACCCGGCTGTCGCAGCCGGGTTTCGTCATAGTCTCGGCGATATGGCCGTTCGTCAGACCAGACGGCTCTGTTCGACCGCTGCCTCGATGAAGCTCGCAAACAGCGGATGCGGATCGAGCGGACGGCTCTTCAGCTCCGGATGATACTGCACGCCGATGAACCACGGATGATCCGGATACTCGATCGTCTCCGGAAGCAGTCCGTCCGGCGACATGCCGGAGAAAACGAGGCCGCATGCTTCCAGCCGGTCCTTGTAGCATGGATTGGCCGCAGTTCCGCCCAATGTTGCTCAAATCGCAAACGCATTGCAAAGACAACCAAAGACGGCAGAATCAAATGCGATTGACAACCTTGCGCTGCAAATGCAAGTATTACCCTGTATACTCTTAGTCGTGATCGTTTCAATTCGGGGAGAATAGCAATGCCGACGACTGCCGAATTTGTAAATGCCCTCAAAGCGACGCCAAAGCTTATGTTTGAATATGCAAGTTCGCCCGACGCGGAAGAAATGCTGAACAAGCAAAACATCTCCGACCTAACCCCACGTTTCCGCAAATATTTCCTCGAAAGCGTCGCGAAGATCCGGGCCTACACTGTCGATCAGGCGCACGTTCTCGAAGTGAAGGCGGCGGCGGCCGACGTTCGCACGGCCGGTCTTATTCCGATGGCCAACAGCGGCAATGGAGCACCTGGCACCGGATGGTAAGCTATCCGGAAGTCGTCCGAATAGACATCACGGGCGAATGCAATCTGAGATGCCTTCATTGCCAGGCGTCGATGTTCTTGGGGCAAGCCGAGAGGGATTTGACCACATCGGAATGGAAGTCCTTTCTGCGGCAGTTCGCCGATGAAGGTGGCCTTTATGTAACCTTTCTGGGTGGAGAGCCATTCTTGCGGCGGGACCTTGTCGAGCTTATCGAATTCGGCCGCGCGCTCGGGCTTCGTTCGGCGGTAACGACACATGGTCTACTGTTGACGTCAGAGCTAATTCGGCGCTGCTTCGAGCTTGGTTGCGTACTGTCACTCAGCATCGATGGACCCGATGCCGAAAGCCACGACTACTTCAGGGGGCGCGGCACTTTCGCGAAGATTTGCCGCATCTTACGGAAGATAGAAGATGTCCGCGGGAGTGGTATTGCCGGCACGCTCGGCTTGAGCGCCACCATCAACAGCAAGAGCCACCGGAAGGTAACCGACCTATTCAACTTCGCCAAGTCCGCCTCTGCCGATTTTCTGACCATCGCACAAATCCATGGCGGAGGAAGGGCAGCGGTAAATTGGCAGCAAATCAGCATATCCGAGGCGGACTTGCGTCGGGCAGCGACCGATGTCCTTTCGGAGATGCTGGCATTACAGCAGCAGTCACATCCCTTGCTCGTACGCCCCGATTTCATCACGCACAGGCTGAAGGACGAAGTCGAACGGGAGATCGGTACGCAAGTCACCTTCCCGGCAAAGCTCGACTTCTCGGGCATTACTGAATTCTATGTCCAGCACGACGGAAACGTCTTTCCGTCCCAGCAGGTCTCCAACATGCTCCCCGACGTTCGCCAGGGTGCAGAACGCATCGGTATCACCTTTTCCGGAAACAACATACGGCAAGCAACGTTGCGGGAGATATTCGCCAGCCGGCCTTTCGAGAGATTCCGCGAACTAATGATGTCGCGTGCCTATATCGATGAATACCATGCTTGCAAGACCTGCGTGCATAAGTATGTCGATTGCATCCCTGGCATCGGGCGATACTTCGAAGGCATCGATAGCCCTCACGTCTTCTGCCAGTGACCAGAGCAAGGCCATAGCAGAGATTAGAAGGTCAAACGGCCTCGCAAATGACACGCCGGCTGATACCATTTGCCAGGCGTGTCCTTGTTCCCCGAGACGATCGGATACTCCTTCCGGATCGGTCTGACGACTGCATTCTGTGCAAGTAATGCGGCCGGACAGCAGTCGCCTATCAGACCAGACGACTCTGCTCGACCGCCGCTTCGATGAAGCTCGCAAACAGCGGATGCGGATCGAGTGGACGGCTCTTCAGCTCCGGATGGTACTGGACGCCGATGAACCACGGATGATCCGCATATTCGATGGTCTCCGGAAGCAGCCCGTCCGGCGACATGCCGGAGAAGACGAGGCCGCATGCTTCCAGCCGGTCCTTGTAATCGACATTGACCTCGTAGCGGTGGCGATGACGCTCCGAAATCTCGGTCGAGCCGTAGATCTCGGCGATCTTCGTACCCTTCTTGAGCGAGGCCTTGTATGCGCCGAGGCGCATCGTGCCGCCGAGGTCGCCGGAGGCGGCGCGCTTCTCAAGCTGGTTGCCCTTCATCCATTCGGTCATCAGGCCGACAACCGGTTCGTCGGTCTTGCCGAATTCGGTCGAGGAGGCCTTCTCGATGCCGGCGAGGTGACGGGCCGCTTCAACCACCGCCATCTGCATGCCGAAGCAGATGCCGAAATAGGGAACCTTGCGCTCGCGCGCGAACTGGGCGGCGAGAATCTTGCCTTCCGATCCGCGCTCGCCGAAACCACCCGGCACCAGGATGCCGTTGACCTTTTCGAGATACGGAGCCGGATCTTCCTTCTCGAAGACCTCCGATTCGATCCATTCGAGCTTGACCTTGACGCGATTGGCGATGCCGCCGTGATAGAGCGCCTCGATCAGCGACTTGTAGGCGTCCTTGAGGCCGGTGTACTTGCCGACGATCGCGATCGTCACCTCGCCTTCCGGCGTGCGGATGCGGTTGCAGACCTCTTCCCACTGCTCCAGCCGCGGCTTCGGCGCGGGCTCGATCCCGAAGGCGGCCAGCACCTCGTTGTCGAGGCCTTCCTTGTGGTAGGCCATCGGCACGTCGTAGATGTTCGCGACGTCAAGCGCCTGGATGACGGCCGAAGGACGGACGTTGCAGAAGAGCGAGAGCTTGCGGCGCTCGGCTTCCGGGATTTCGCGGTCTGCCCTGACCAGCAGGATGTCGGGATGAATGCCGAGCGCCTGCAGCTCCTTGACCGAATGCTGCGTCGGCTTGGTCTTCAGTTCGCCGGCCGCCGGGATATAGGGCATCAGCGTCAGATGGACGTAGACGGCGGTGCCGCGCGGGAGCTCGTTGCCGAGCTGACGGATCGCCTCGATGAACGGCATCGCCTCGATGTCGCCGACCGTGCCGCCGATCTCGCAGATCACGAAATCGTAGTCCTCGTTGCCCTCGACGACGAAGTCCTTGATCTCGTTTGTGACGTGCGGAATGACCTGAACGGTCGCGCCGAGGTAGTCGCCCCGACGCTCCTTGTCGATGATGTTCTTGTAGATCCGACCGGTGGTGATGTTGTCGGTCTTCGTCGCTGAACGGCCGGTGAAACGCTCATAGTGACCGAGGTCGAGGTCGGTTTCCGCCCCGTCGTCAGTGACGAACACTTCGCCGTGCTGGGTCGGGCTCATCGTGCCCGGGTCGACGTTGAGATAGGGGTCCAGTTTGCGCAGGCGCACGCGGTAGCCCCGCGCCTGCAACAATGCTCCGAGTGCCGCGGCCGCGATGCCCTTGCCTAGAGAGGAAACCACGCCGCCTGTGATGAATACATATCGCGCCATGGGAGTCACCGGATACCTTTTCGAGACTGATTCCGCTAGCCAAAAAAGATCGTTTCCCGTCTTTTTTCTGAGGCGAGGCGAAATACTTGACAAAAGAAAACCGGCGGACCCGAGAGCCCGCCGGAGTGGAGATTGAAAGCCCGATCAGTTGCCGGTCGGAACGGCGTTCGGGTCGGCCGGCTTCTGGGCCGGGGCCTCACCCTGCGTGCCTGTGGCCGGAGCCGTAGTGCCGGCGGCCGGAGCAGTCGTGCCCGAAGCGGGGACCGTCGTGCCCGAGGCCGGAGCCTGCGCGCCGCCGAGCTGGTCGAGAACGTTGGAGCCGTTGGAGGTACCAGCCGGAATGCGGTCGAGGATGTCGGTCGGCTTCGCCTCGTAGCGGGCGAGAATGCCAAGGCCGAGCGAGGTGATGAAGAACAGCGTCGCCAGGATTGCCGTCGTGCGGGTCAGCGCGTTCGCGGTGCCGCGTGCCGACATGAAACCGGAGCCGCCGCCGATGCCGAGGCCGCCGCCTTCGGACCGCTGGATGAGCACGACGCCGACGAGCGCCAGCACGATCATGAGATGAATGACAATCAAAACGGTCTGCATGGATGTTCCATCCTGCCCATGGGCAAAATCTGAAAGGATTGGCGGCTCTTTACATGAGAGGTCGCATCAAAGAAAGCCCCTCGGCACCAAATCAGGCGAGGAGTTCGCCATAGACGCCGTATATGGCGAGGAAGTCGGCGGCCTTCAAGCTCGCTCCGCCGATCAGCGCGCCGTCGACATTGGCGACCGCCATCAGTTCCTTGGCGTTCGAAGGCTTGACCGAGCCGCCGTAGAGAATGCGCATCTTCTCGCCCTCGGCACCGAAGCGCTTCACGAGTTCGGAACGCATGAAAGCGTGGGCTTCCCGGACGTCCTCGACCGTCGGTGTGAGACCGGTGCCGATCGCCCAGACCGGCTCGTAGGCGATGACGGTGTTCGCCGCCGTTGCTGCGTCCGGGAGCGATCCGGCAAGCTGGCCCTTCAGCACGTCGAGCGTGCGACCGGCCTTGCGTTCCGCCTCGGTCTCGCCGATGCAGACGATCGCGACGAGTTCGGCCGCATGGGCGGCCTCCGCCTTCGCCCGGACGAGATCGTCGGTCTCGGCATGGTCGGTGCGGCGTTCCGAGTGGCCGACGATGACGTAGGTTCCGAAGCAATCCGCGATCATCTCAGCCGAAATGTCACCCGTGTGGGCACCCGAGACGTTCTGGTGGCAATCCTGCGCGCCGATCGCCAGCGGGCTGTCGTCGCAGAGCGCCGTCGCGACATAGAGCAGCGTCGCCGGCGGGCAGATCAGGCTTTCTACCTTTTCCGACAGGGGTGATTTCACGCCTTCCGCAATCGCCTTGATCTGGTCGAGCGAGGCACGCGTGCCGTTCATTTTCCAGTTTCCGGCGACAAGCGGACGAACATTCGGTGTCATGGCAAACTCCTACCCCTCTCTAACGTCCCTGCCCGACTAGCAAATGCGGCGATGAAAGGAAAGCGGCCACGCTGGATTTGCAGGACAAAGCGGCCGATATCGCAATAGGTGACCCCACGGTCGGGAGCGAGCGCCTGTCGCCTTACCGGGCCAGGATCCAGTTGAGGATTTCCCGCCAGTCGCTCATGCGCACGGGTGTACCGTGGGAGCCGGTTTGAAAGAGGGTAAAGCGTGTCGGATATTTCTCGCCATGCAGGCGCCGGTAGAGCGCGACCTGGTCGTCGGCCACATAGACGCTGTCGCGGCTGCCATGGGTGAAGAACAGCGGAAGCTTCCGCTTGTAGGCGGCGCTGCCGATGAAGGCCGGATCGGTCGCGCCGCCGAGGATCGCCATGCCTGCGAGCCTCTCGACGCTTGCCGCATCGCGCGCAATCCCCCAGCAGATGAAGCTGCCCATGGAGGCGCAGGCAAGCACGGCCGGCCTTCCGGAGGACTGTGCTGCGCTGAAGCGGATCAGATCGGCGATCGCCGCTACCCCGTCGCTGTCGAAAGAGGGAACGCTCGGTGCATAGTAGGTGCCGCCGTTCTCGACGGCGAGGTTCTTCAACCGGTTGAAGTTTCCGCCGAAGGTGAAGTCGTTCGCGCCCAGCCTGCGGTCGCCGCCGCGTCCGTGGATGAAGATCACGGTGAAGCGGCTCCCTTCGGCGACGCCGGTCCGCGTGACTGCGAGCTTCCGTGTGCCGAGCTCCAGGGTCTCGTCGACCTGCTGGCGCCGCACCCCGAGCGACACATAGGCGGACTTCACTCTGCGTTCGGGGATCTGGTCGCGGCCGTTGATGTCGCGCATCTCCTGATAGTCGACAACCTTGAAGTCGCCGCCATCGCCGGTCTCGATCACCGTCTGGCTGGAAAAGAGTTCGTCCTTGAAGGGCTGGAGCGCTTCGGAACCGGCGTTCGTCGCGCCTGCAAGGAACAGCAATGCACCGAAAGCGCGAGCAAGGCGGAAATGAGCTGTGGACATCTCGACGACCGTCGCCTCCTTGCCGGAACGCGCCTTGCCATTGCCGGCCGGCGACCGCAAAGCTTGCCTGAACGAACGCGGCGCCGGTCCGGCCACGTCGCGCCTGCGCCGCCTTTCTGGCACAATTTAAGTGATTCGCAAGGGCGATCAGGCGTGGACGCCATGCTGGTTCCGCCCAACGAAATAGATTATTGAACGACGCCATGGACGACAACAGCGATCTCTTTGCCGGCATGCCGCTCGGCCCGAGGCCCGAGCAGACCCCTGCCCCGACCACGCCATCCGAGCCTTCGAACGAGGCCGCGAAGCCGCGCGCCGCGCCCGCTTCGTCGACCGATAACGAGTACGGCGCGTCCTCGATCCGCGTGCTCGAAGGACTGGAGCCGGTGCGCATGCGTCCCGGCATGTATATCGGCGGCACCGACGAAAAGGCGCTTCATCACCTCTTCGCCGAAGTCATCGACAACTCGATGGACGAGGCGGTGGCCGGCCATGCCGACTTCATCGATGTCCATCTCGACGCCGAAGGCTTCCTGACGGTCACCGACAACGGCCGCGGCATCCCGGTCGAGAACCATCCGCAGGTGCCGGGCAAGTCGACGCTCGAAGTCATCATGACCAAGCTCCATGCCGGCGGCAAGTTCGACGGCAAGGCCTACGAGACCTCCGGCGGTCTCCATGGCGTGGGCGTTTCCGTCGTCAACGCACTCTCCGACAGCCTGGAGGTCGAGGTTGCCCGCAACCGGAAACTCTATCGCCAGCGCTTCTCCCGCGGCGTGCCGCTCGGTGGCCTCGAAGAACTCGGCGAAGTCCACAATCGCCGCGGCACACGCGTGCGCTTCCACCCGGACCCGCAGATCTTCGGCGACAAGGCGAAGTTCGAGGCGGCGCGCATCTTCCGCATGGCCCGCTCCAAGGCCTATCTCTTCGGCGGCGTCGAAATCCGCTGGAGTTGCGATCCGAGCCTCGTGCCGGAAGGCGGCGACGTCCCGGACAAGGCCGTCTTCCATTTCCCCGGCGGTCTCAAGGACTATCTTGCTGCAACCATCGGAAAGGACTTCACCGTCACCCGCGAGATCTTCGCCGGACGGACGGAGAAGACCGGCGGCCACGGCGCCATGGAATGGGCCGTCACGTGGTATGGCGGCGACCCCGCGCTTCACTCCTACTGCAACACGATCCCGACGCCGGAAGGTGGCACGCACGAAGCGGGCCTGCGCATCGCGCTCACCAAGGGGCTCAAGAACTATGCGGAACTGACGCAGAACAAGCGCGCGCAGCAGATCACCACCGACGACGTAATGATCTCCGCCGTCGGCATGCTCTCCGTCTTCATCCGCGAGCCGGAATTCGTCGGCCAGACCAAGGACAAGCTCGCGACCGTCGAAGCCCAGCGCATCGTCGAGAACACGCTGCGCGATCCCTTCGACCATTACCTCGCGGACAATCCGGCCGAAGCGGCGAAGCTGCTCGACTGGGTGATCGAGCGCGCCGAGGAACGGCTCCGGCGGCGCAAGGAGAAGGAAGTCAACCGCAAGACGGCGGTGCGCAAGCTCCGCCTGCCCGGCAAGCTTGCCGATTGCGCCCAGAACACCGCGGAAGGCGCCGAGCTCTTCATCGTCGAAGGTGACTCGGCCGGCGGCTCGGCCAAGCAGGCGCGTAATCGTTCCAATCAGGCGATCCTGCCGCTGCGCGGCAAGATCCTGAACGTCGGCAACGCCAGCCGCGAGAAGCTGATGGCCAATCAGCAGATCGCCGATCTCGTCCAGGCCCTCGGCTGCGGCACGCGCACGAAATACCGCGACGAAGACCTTCGCTACGAACGCATCATCGTCATGACCGATGCGGACGTCGACGGCGCCCATATCGCCTCGCTGCTCATCACCTTCTTCTATCAGGAAATGCCGGAGCTCATCCGCGGCAATCACCTCTATCTCGCCGTGCCGCCGCTCTATGTCATCCGCCAGGGTGCGAAGACCGTGTACGCCCGTGACGATGCACACCGGGCAGAGCTGATGGAGAGCGTCTTCAAGGGCAAGAAGGTCGAAGTCGGCCGCTTCAAAGGTCTGGGTGAGATGATGCCGGCCCAGCTCAAGGAGACGACCATGGACCCCGGCAAGCGCACGCTGCTGCGGGTCGAGATTGACGACGTCGATTTCGAGGGTACCCGCGACGCGGTGGACGCACTGATGGGCTCGAAGCCCGAATCCCGCTTCCGCTTCATCCAGGAGCGTGCGATCTTCGCCGAGAACCTCGACATCTAGCGGCAGGAGTGCCGCGAGGCCGATGGTGAGCATTCGCAGGTCCGGGAGAGATGTCATTAGTCAGACACAAACATCCCTGATATAAGGTCGACAGCCGTCGCCCGGCACTGTTTGAGCTTGAACGCTGCCGTGGTGTAACAAGTGTGTAGCGCCCGCCCGCAAGTCTGCGGCGCTCGGGCCACGCCTTCATCGCAAGGCCGAAGAGATCGAGTGCCTATCGTCGTGAGCATGACCGAGAACAACAAGAAACCGAACGCACCACGCTGGCTCGGGCCGGTGGCGCCGAGCCGGACGGCCCTTATTCCGCCGATTTCCGCAGCCCGCTGGCTCCTCGTCCTGATCGTGATCGCCGGCATCTATTTCTTCCACGGCTTCGTGGTGCCGGTGCTGGCGGCGCTTGTCATCGCATTCGCGAGCTGGCCGCTCTACAAGGAGCTCCTGCGCAGGATCGGCGGCAACACCACGCTCGGCGCGACGCTCGCCATCCTCTTCATCATCGCCTTCCTGGTCGTGCCGATCGGCATCGCCGTCAGCTATACGATCGGCGAAACGCGGCAGTGGATCGGCTGGGCCCTCGAGGTCAACCGCTCCGGCGCGCCGCCACCCGACTGGATCACCGCGCTGCCGGGCGTCGGGCCCTGGCTCGGGGAAAAATGGCAGGAGCACATCGGATCACCGGGTGCCATCGGCGAACTCATCCAGATCGTCAGCGGCGCCAACATCGGCAACATCTACCGGGCGCTGATTGCGGCAGGCGATGGAGCCTTCCACCTGGTGCTGACCCTGCTTTTCATGCTGATCGCCCTGTTCTTCGTCTATCGGGATGGCTCGAATTTCACCCGCCAGCTCGACATGCTCGGGGAGCGAATCCTCCCGACCCGCTGGGAACGCATTTCCCGTGTCGTGCCTGCGACCATCAGCTCGACCGTGACCGGCATGACCCTGATTGCCATCGGCGAAGGCATCGTGCTCGGCACCGCCTATTGGCTCGCCGGAGTGCCGTCACCCGTGACGCTCGGCGTCCTCACCGGGGTCATGGCGCTTGTCCCCGGCGGCGCACCGCTCTCCTTTACCCTCGTCTCCACCTACCTGCTGGCGCGAGGCTCCTATGTCGCTGGGCTTGGGCTCCTCGCATGGGGCACGGTGGAACTCTTCGTCGTCGACAAGACCGTCCGGCCGCGTCTCGTCGGCGGACCGATCAAGCTGCCTTTCCTGCCGACCTTCTTCGGCCTGGTCGGTGGCGTGAAGACCATGGGCTTCCTCGGCCTTTTCATCGGCCCGGTGCTGATGGCGCTCATCGTCTCCATCTGGCGGGAATGGATGCGCGAGGTCGAGCTGTCCGAGCCGCGCGATGCGGCTGGCATGGAGCCGGTGATCGATGAGCTCCCGCCCGAGACGCCCCTGATCCGCAAGGCCTCGGCTCCGTGAGCGCGGTTCGCAAAGCCCGTTCCCGCGCCGGCAGCCGTCAGAGGCGCTTCTCCATGAAGAGGCTCAAAGGATCGGGCCTGTAATCGCCGAAGGGCCCAATTTCTCCATAGCCAAAGCGTCGATAGAGGCCGAGCGCTTCCGGTTGGCTGATGCCGGTTTCGAGACGGATTGCCGAAATGCCCCTCTCCCGTCCGAGCGCCTCGATCATCTCCATGAGGCGGCGGCCGATCGACAGGCCACGAGCCTCGGGATCGACGAACATGCGCTTGATCTCGGCAGTGCCGTCACCCGCCTCCACCAGCGCGCAGCATCCGACGATACGGCCGTCGTGACGCGCGACGAAGAAGTTCACGCCGGGCTTCTCCAATGACGATATGTCCAGCATATGATTGCTCTCGGCCGGATAGAGCGAGGCCATGTAGGCGTCCGACAGTTCGAGAAGGCGCAGGACGTCCGCCTGGCGGGGCGGTTCGGCAGTGATCGTCACGGTCATGGAAGAACAAACCTGGTTTCAACATTGGCCAAGGCCCGGCACACTGGCCGAGGCAGGCAAGCAATGGCGGCTTTCGCCGCATCGATCAAGTGGCGGCCGGGCACGCCGTTGTTCATTAAATTCCGTTCAGGATCGGCATTCGCCATGGTGTCGCTCGAATGCCGGCGTTAACAGATCTTAACGCGATGCAGATTCAGGGGACCAGCCGCATGAAAACAGCCGCCATCATGATGACCATTCTCGGCTGCGACGACAGTGTCAGCCAGTGCCACTATATCGACACGGCCGACCAGAAATGGGTTTCGATCGAGCTTTGCCACGCCGCGTCGGAGCAAGTCCTCGAAGGCTATTCGGGCGCCAGCTACCCCATGGTGATCGCCGTTTGCCAGCCTCCGGAGAATGCCGGAAACGAGGCCGCAACTGCCCCCAAGACAGCCGAAGCGCCGCCTGCCGACACAGCAAAGCCGCCGGTGGAGCAACAGGAGAGCCTTACGGCCAGGGCCGTGGCGAAAATCCGCGGCGTTCTGCCCGGAACCGAACGGATCAAGATGGTGTTCGAAAAACCTCTGCACGTGGTCGCAGACAGCTATTCCTGGGTCGCCAAGAAACTGACGCCCTGAGTCTTCTCAGGCCGCCGTGAGCGCAAGCCCGGTCGCGTAATCACGGGCAAGACGACGCTGGTCGATGATCGCGAGCTTCTCGACCATGTCGAGAAGCGCTCTTGCGGTCTCGCTTTCCGGCGGTTCTTTGCGATAACGCTCGATCAGACGAGCGGAAACGCTCTCCATTTCGCTGCCACAGGCCGCCTGGATCGCGTTCCGCCAGAGCATGATCGCCTCGACGAAAACCGGGCTTACCTCCCGCGGCAGCCCTGTCGTTTCGAGGAGCGCGCGAACCGCATGGAAACGCCCCGTCGCGAGGATCGACCGGACGCGTCGTTCATCGACACCTGACAGGCTCACCATGCCGGCAGCGAAAAAGTCGGTGCGCCCCGAGCACAGGGCATGCATGAGGAAAGCAGGCGTCAGGCGGCCGGTGTCGCGCAGATGTTCGACCAGCGAAGGAAGTTCGTCGGGCAGTACGTTGGCGGCAATGGTGATCGTCGCACTGGCGCCCGCCTCGCGGATCAGATGATCGATGCGACGGCTGTCGACCGCCGCCCTGACAAGGCCGAAACTGGTAAGCGCTTCCGTCACATGCTGGACGAGCAGCTGGCGGGCATCGGCCGGAAGGTCGTCGCGATCGAGCAGCAGTGCCCGGACATTCTCATCACCGCCGTGCCGTTCGGCGATCCGCTTCAGCGTAAAGCGTGCGATCGCGGCCGACGGGTTCTCGAGCAGTACCAGCGTCTCCGCCGCATCGCCGATCTCCGCGAGCGCGGCGGCAAGTCCCCGGCCGATACGCGGACGGGCGGCGATGAGCATGCGGGTTGCACTTGATCCCCGGCCGGCGAGATCGACAAGGTCCGATTCGCTCAAAACCGGCGAGTGAAGGATCACCAAAGAGGCGATCTCCGGCTGATCCTCCGCAAGCGAGATCATCAGTGGACGCGGCGCCTCCTGTGAATCAGCAAGCGCCTCGGCGAGCGCAAGGCGAACCCGCGGCGACGGATCGTCCAGCAGATATGTCATCGCCACCTTGGCGGCGCGACGCTCTTCGGCGGCCATTCTCGAGCGCAGGAACGCCCGTGCAAGAGCATTGGCCGCCCGCGCGCGATCCACCGCCCTTGCGGTCTCAACCCAACGAAGAAATGTCTCTACGATCAATTCCAGCCCCAGCGGATGCAAGCGAGTCCCCATGGCCTTTCAGCCACGGTTTCACGTTATCGCCAAAGTGTTTAAGATTGGTTCACCATATCCGTTAACCACGAGGTTTCCCTTGAAAACATACGGGCGATTTGAGCTCGGCGGCCAGCGCGTCAGGTCCGTGCTTTTGCAGGGGCTTTTTGCCGAGCGCGGAGACTTTGCCGGCGCCGACGCCGTTGCGATCGACATGCGGGGAGATCGGCTGAGTGAGACCGCGAATATGGAGAATGCTGTCCAAGCATTCGTCCGAAGAATGGGCACGCAGACGACTCCACCCGCACTTCTCGCGCTTGTTCCGCAAGCTCACGACACGGAGGCGCTCACCCTGGCCCTCGCCCTCATCGTCCCCCGCGAACCGGACGCAATCCTGCTCTGCGGCGCGACCTGTGGCGCGGACGTGCAGAAGGCGGATGTGATGTTGTCGGTAGAAGAAGCGAAGGCGGGCCGTGTGGTCGGCCGCACGGCGATCCTTGCGCTCGCCGGCGACAATCCGACAGGCCCCTTGTCGGCGATGAGCTTTGCCGGGAAGTCCGGACGTCTGGCGGCACTTGCATGGAGTCCCACGGCTCTTGCCGCGAACCTCGGGGTAGTCGCCTCCCTCGACTCGATGCCCCTTCCCTGCGGCCTGGCGACCGCACGCGGGCTCATATTGCTCGGCGCGGCGTCGGCCGGCGTCTCCGCCATTGACTGGCTGGGAGCGGAGGCCGACGAGGACCGCGTGTCCGAGGCGTGTAGGACCGCGTTGCGGGATGGGTTTTCGGCGATGATCTGCGAGCGACCGGAACAGGTCGCGACAGTCAATCGCCTCTTCTCGTGAGACAGCGTCAGGTTTGCGAGGGCTGCGCCGGCCGCAAGACCTCGAAAGTCGCCGACGCCTCGGCGTAATCCATGTAACCCATCCGCGCCATCGGCCTTGCCAGCGCGGCGTCGAAACGGCCATCGCGCAGCACCCGTTCATCGATATGGATGCCGACGACCTCGCCGAAGACCGCGTAGCTGTCGGAGAATCCGCCGGCAGCCGTCTTCAGCCGGAGGATTTCCGTAACCTTGCACTCGAAGGCCGCAAGCGCCTCGCCGACATAGGGCGCATCGACCAGCTTGCCCGCGACGGGCGTGAGGCCCGCGATCGAGAATTCGTCGACACCATAGGGCACGACGACCGATGATTCGTTCATCGGCTTCAGGATCTCTGCGCCGACGAAACTGGTTGTGAAGACGCCGGTCTCCTCGACGTTGCGCAACGTGTCCTTTCGTCCACTCGATGAGAACATCACGATCTTCGGCCGGTCGCTGACGGCATTGAAGAAGGAATAGGGCGAGAGATTGATCGAGCCGTCTCGCCCCTTCGAGCCGATCCAGCCGATCGGCCGCGGCGTCACGATCGCCTTGAATGGATCGTGCGGCAGGCCGTGCTGGTTCGTATCGGTCGTATAGAACATCATTCGTCTCCACCGACCCATGTTACGACGTCCGTGAGTGACGGGCGCGGACGCTCGGTGATGGGGAAGGTCGTCGAGCCGATATGGATGAAACCGGCGACCTTTTCTCTAGGAGCCACGCCGAGCAAGGGATAGGCACCCTCGTCATAGGCGAACCACTCGGTAAGCCAGTTCGAGACGTAGCCATGCGCGTTGGCCGCCATCAGCAGGTTGAGGCAGACGGCACCGGCCGACATCAGTTGCTCCCATTCCGGGATTTTCTGGTGCGGAGCGGCACGGCTGACAACGGCGATCACGACCGGCGCCCGGGTAAACCGGGTCTTCTCGACGGCCTGCATCTCGCCGCTCAGGTCGGGGTTCTTCTCCATCGCCATGGCAAGGAGCGCATCGCCGATCCGTACCCGCTCGGCGCCCCGATAGACGATGAAGCGCCACGGGGCCAGCTTGCCGTGATCGGGAACCCTGACGGCCAGCGTCAGAATCGCTTCGATCTCCTCTCTCGACGGTCCCGGTTCACACATCTGGAAGGCGGGGACGGAGCGGCGAGTCGCCAGATATTCGGCAAGGCGGATGTCATTTTTCATGTTGATTTGCTTTCCCTTCGGCTAGCACGACGGACAAGTCTTGAAATTGCCATCGCATTCGGATTGAAGTTGCTTCCATTGGTGAGGAAGTCAACTGATTGTGCATCCCATGAGAGTTCATCGTTTTGTCGCCCGCCTGGCCCTCATGCTGGCGGTCAGCCTGCCGGCGATGCCGTCGACGGGAGCGGACGATGCGTTCAAGTCGTTCAAACAACTCGACAGCACCGCCAAAATGCCGAAGCTCAAGGCCTTCTCCCCGGATTTTGGCGCGACGCTGAAGCCTCCGGTCGCCAAGAACATCATCTTCGAGGCCAAGCTCACCGGCGATGGCGAGCCGGTTCAGCAGGGCCTCTCCTGGCGCGTCTTCAGTCCCATTCCCGCCGATGACGGAAAACTGCCGCTCGTCGCCAGTTCCGAGGGAGGATCGGCCGATTTCCAGCTTTCGCCAGGCGACTATTTCGTCAACGTCTCGTTCGGCCGTGCCGGCGCCACGAAGAAACTCACGGTTCCGGAAAGCGGCGACGTCGACAAGCAGGTCCTGGTGCTCGACGCCGGCGGCATACTTCTGAACGCCGTCTCGGGCGACGATACCCGCATTCCGACGGCCGATCTGAAATTCAGCGTCTACTCTTCGGAAACGCAGGAAGACGGCGAGCGCGGGCTGGTGATGGCCAATGTCAAACCGAACACCATCGTGCGGTTGAACACCGGGACCTACCACGTCGTTTCGGAATACGGTTCGGTCAACGCCGTGGTGCGGGCCGACCTGAAGGTCGAGGCCGGCAAGCTCACGGAAGCGACCATCCAGCACCGCGCCTCGCAGATCAGCTTCAAGCTGGTGTCCGAGGCCGGTGGCGAGGCGATCGCGGATACCGCCTGGTCGATTCTCACGGCCTCCGGCGACGTGGTCGCCGAAAGTGTCAGCGCCTTCCCGGTCATGGTCCTCGCCGAGGGCGGCTATACGGCGATCGCCCGCAACAAGGACAAGATCTACCAGAAGGACTTCACCGTCGAAGCCGGCCACAACATCGACGTCGAACTGATCCTGAACTGACACGCCTTTCAGCTCCCCGCACACCACGAAAAGCACAAAAGAAAACCGGCAGCCCCCGAAGAGCCTGCCGGCGTTCATTCATGATCGCGGACTGATCAGGCGCGGGCGTTCTTCGCCTCGACCTTGCGCTTGACGTCTGGCGGCGTCGCTTCCCAGGAGAGCGCGGAAACCGCCTCGCCGAGCGACATCGAGACCTGCTCCTGCGAGCCGAGGCGACGGATATTGACCGTGCGCTCCTCCGCCTCGCGCTTGCCGCAGACGATGATCACCGGAACCTTGGTCACCGAATGTTCGCGGACCTTGTAGTTGATCTTCTCGTTACGGAAGTCGGTCTCCACGGTCATTCCGGCCTCGCGCAGGGCGTCCGCCACCTCGTTGCCGTAAGCATCGGCATCCGAGGTGATCGTTGCGACAACCACCTGGACCGGAGCGATCCAGAGCGGCATGTGCCCGGCGAAGTTCTCGATCAGGATACCGAGGAAGCGCTCCATCGAGCCACAGATCGCCCGGTGAATCATCACCGGCTGGGTCTTCTCCGAGTTCTGGTCGATGTAGAAGGCGCCGAAACGCTCCGGCAGGTTGAAGTCGACCTGGGTCGTACCGCACTGCCACTCACGGCCGATCGCATCCTTCAGCGTGTATTCGAACTTCGGGCCATAGAAGGCGCCCTCGCCCGGCAGGATGCCGGTCT
Source organism: Ciceribacter sp. RN22 (assembly GCF_024054295.1). NCBI lineage: Bacteria > Pseudomonadati > Pseudomonadota > Alphaproteobacteria > Hyphomicrobiales > Rhizobiaceae > Ciceribacter > Ciceribacter sp. RN22. The sequence continues at coordinate 1,776,068 of NZ_JAMXLD010000001.1, read as the reverse complement.
TGATGCGGCCGCCGGACTGTGCCTCGATCTTCTGCAACACTTCCATCATGACGCCCTCGGCGCGGTCCCAGAGCTCGTCGGAACCAACGCGCTTCTCCGGACGGGTCGAGAGCTTCACGACGACCTCGTCGAAGCCGAAGTCCTTGTAGACCGAGAGGATCAGGTCGTTGATGCGCAGGCATTCCGCCGCCATCTGGTCGTCGGTGCAGAAGACGTGCGCGTCGTCCTGCGTGAAGCCGCGCACACGCATCAGGCCATGCAGAGCGCCGGACGGTTCGTAACGGTGAACGATGCCGAATTCCGCAAGCCGGACGGGCAGTTCGCGGTACGACTTCAACCCATGCTTGAAAATCTGCACATGACCCGGGCAGTTCATCGGCTTCAGCGCGAAGACGCGGTCGTCCTCGTGGTCCTCGCCGGCGACCGTCACCTTGAACATGTTGTCGCGATACCATCCCCAGTGGCCGGAGATTTCCCACAGCGACTTGTCGAGCACCTGCGGTGCGTTGACTTCCTGGTACGTACCGGAAAGCCGGCGACGCATGTAAGAGACCAGCGTCTGGAACATGCGCCAGCCCTTGCCGTGCCAGAAGACGACGCCGGGGCCTTCTTCCTGGAAATGGAAGAGATCCATCTCGCGGCCGAGCTTGCGGTGGTCGCGCTTTTCGGCTTCCGCCAGGATGTGCAGGTAGTTGTCGAGATCTTCCTGCTCCGCCCAAGCCGTTCCGTAGATGCGGGTCAGCATCGGGTTGTTCGAGTCACCGCGCCAGTAAGCGCCGGCGACCTTCATCAGCTTGAAGGCCGTTCCGATCTGTCCGGTGGAAGCCATGTGCGGGCCGCGGCAGAGATCGAACCAGTCGCCCTGATAGTAGATCTTGAGGTCCTGGTCCTCCGGGATCGCATCGACGAGCTCGACCTTGTAGGCTTCACCCTTCGCGGCGAAGACTTCTCTCGCCTTGTTGCGCGGCCAGACTTCCTTGGTGAACGGCTTGTTGCGCTGGATGATCTCCTTCATCTTCTTCTCGATCTTCGGCAGATCGTCGGGCGTGAAGGGTTCGTCCTTGGCAAAATCGTAATAGAATCCGTTCTCGATCACCGGGCCGATCGTCACCTGGGTTCCCGGCCAGAGCTCCTGCACGGCCTCGGCCATGACGTGGGCGGCATCGTGACGGATGAGCTCCAGCGCACGGGGATCAGTGCGCGTGACGATTTCGATCTTCGCGCCGTCGGTGACCGGATCGGCAAGATCGGTCATCACACCGTTCAGCGTGACGGCGACGGCCTTCTTGGCCAGCGACTTCGAGATCGATTCGGCGACGTCCCGACCGGTCGCGCCGGCAGGAAAACTGCGCTCGGAACCATCGGGAAATTTCAGGGAAACGGAAGCAGACATGAAGTTCTCCTTATCCAGTCCCGCCAACGAATGCGGGTGGTGAAAGGGCCGGATTCGACCAGCCGCGACGTCGCGCGTGATACCGGGAAATCCGCCGGGAGTAAAGGCGACAGCCGGCCAGAGTATCCGTGTCGGTCAAGGCAAGGATACTCTAGCTGAACCAGAACTGCTTCGCCCCGTCGGGCAGGCCGGAAAGGCCCTGATCCAGCACCGCATCGCCGAGCGTCTCCCTGAGAACGGCCGCCACATCCGCGATGGCGCTTTCGGTCGAGAGATTGTGGTCTGGCCGCAGCGCCTTCACTTCCCGCGTCATCTCTTCCCTCGTGCCGAAGGCTTTTCGCGGTTCGTCGAACTCCCACTCGCGAATGAAGAGCGCGCGAAGGCAGGCAGGCAGTATCTGCGCGAAGGCAATTGCCTGCGCCGGCTCCAAGCGACGGCGAAACGTGCGCAGCGCGCCATCCACCATGGTGAAGGCCTGGTTGGTGGTGCCGAGGCCGGCGCGGTCACGAACGGAAACAAGGAAGTTCTCGAAATCCCTTGTGGCTTGCCGATATTCCATCGGAACCGTCATGACGTCGTTTCCTCCCTCTCGCAGCGGACGCGTCAGCCGTGGAGACGCACCCCGTGTTTCGCTCTCAACGGCTTATGTCCGACCGGTGCAGGCCCACCCGCCAGTAGCGCCAGGGCGCCCACCAGTCGTAGCGCTCGTCCAGCGTCTCCGGCACCGGATCGTAGCCCCAGGTACCACCCGGGCCGCAGCGTCCGACGCGGAAGAGCGTCAGGAAGCCGCCCGCCCAGAGCCCATGCCGGGCGATCGCCTCGTAGCCGTATTCCGAGCAGGTCGGCATGTGGCGGCAGGAATTGCCGACGAAGCCGGAGAGCGTCAGTTGATAAAGGCGGATGAACCCCATGCCGAGGAGCCGGCCGGGTGTCCTGGCGAAGGGGCCGGACCAATTGCGACCGCGGCGCACCGGCGGCTCATGATCGTGACCGCCGCCACACTCGGGAGCATTGCACATCGTCAGCCCGCCACCGCGGCCGGCCGTTTTGCCTCGATCTGGTCGATTGCATCTACCACGGCGTCGAAAGTCAGCATGGTGGAGGCGTGCCGCGCCTTGTAGTCTTTCACAGGCTTCAGGAACCGCATGTCCTCGAAACGGCCCGTCGGCCCATCGCCGTCGGCCTTCAGCATGGCGAGCATATCTTCCCTCGCCCGGCGAATCTCGTCTGCGGTGGCGCCGACGACATGGCGCGCCATGATCGAGGAGGACGCCTGACCGAGGGCACAGGCCTTCACCTCATGGGCGAAATCGGTGACAACGCCACCATCCATGTTCAGGTAGACCCTGACCTTCGAGCCGCAGAGCTTGGAGTGCTTTTCGGAGACCGCATCGGCATCCGGCAAGGTTCCGATCCGCGCGATATTGCCGGCAAATTCGAGGATCTTGCTGTTGTAAATGTCGTCCATGCGCTATCGAACCTTAGAATGCGATGCTATTAGCGGCTCGTTCCGGGCAACTGTCGACGCCCCGGCAACAGTGTGTCGCACCGTCATTCCTTCACATGCCGCGTCGGTCTCACTATATAAGAAGTGCAAACGCGGTCCAAAGAAAACAAGAGCCTTGTCGCGCACGGCCACGGACAATCGAGAGATATGGGCTTGCCATCATGAGCCGAGTTACGCATTTACAGGCTGGAAGAACACAAAACTCCGTCGGGCCGTCGACGGACCGGGAGACCGAAGGCATGGACGCATTCGCCAAGAAACTGTCGCAGGAGAGCGCTCGGCCGACCCGCGAGGAAGCGGAGGAAGCCGTTCGCGTGCTGCTGCGCTGGGCCGGCGACGATCCCGCCCGCGAAGGGCTGATCGATACCCCGAAGCGCGTCGTGAAGGCCTATAGCGAGCTCTTCGCCGGTTACGACGCCGACATCGAGGACGTGCTGGGCACGACCTTCGAAGAAGTCGCCGGCTATGACGACATCGTGCTGGTCCGTGACATCCCCTTCTTTTCCCATTGCGAGCACCACATGCTGCCGGTGATCGGCAAGGCGCATATCGCCTACCTGCCGTCCGGCCGCGTGCTCGGGCTTTCGAAGATCGCCCGCATCGTCGAGGTCTTCGCCCGCCGTCTGCAGACGCAGGAAGCGATGACCGCGCAGATCGCCGATGCGATCAACCATGGCCTCAGCCCGCGCGGCGTGGCTGTCTTCGTCGAAGCCGAGCACATGTGCATGGCGATGCGCGGGGTCCAGAAATCCGGCTCCACCACGCTCACCACCACCTTTACCGGCAGCTTCAAGGACAACGCCGCCGAACAGGCGCGCTTCATGTCCATGGTGCGTGGCCGTTGACCCCCGTAACACGTCCGAAAGACAGGTCATGACCATCACGTTCGAACGTCCCCCGGCAGACAAGGGCGCGCTGGAGGCGGAGGGTGCCTTTACGCCGAAATTCGATGCCAACGGCCTCGTGACCGCAGTCGTGACCGATGCGCGCGACGGCGAATTGCTGATGGTGGCCCACATGGACGCCGAAGCACTCGGCCTGACGCTGGAAACCGGGATCGCGCACTATTTCAGCCGCTCCCGCAACAAGATATGGAAGAAGGGCGAAACCTCCGGTAATCTCCAGCATGTGAGGGAAATGCGCGTCGACTGCGACCAGGACGCCGTCTGGCTGAAGGTCGAGGTCGCCGGACATGATGCCACCTGCCACACCGGCCGCCGCTCGTGCTTCTACAGGCGTGCGACATCGGCCGACGGCGAAGCGCGACTTGAGATCGTCGACCACGGCCGGCACTTCGACCCGGACGCAGTCTACGGAGACGCATCAAAGGGCTGACTTCGATCCAGGACGACACATCGGCGCCCTTTCGTTAAACGGTTTGGTAAGTCTCCGGTGCGTTAATCCAGGCATTGGGAGCGTTCAGCCAAGGGTGTGCGTAGATGCTGAACTGGAATACGAGGAACAATCCGTCTGCCGCGGGGCCCGTGCAGGGAAGCGGCCAGGAGCCGATCGTCATCGATCCCGGCCCTGTTCCCTCACCACCGAAAAAGGCGCCGATCGCGCTCGCGCTCGGCGGCGGAGCCGCCCGCGGATGGGCGCATATCGGCGTTCTCAGGGCGCTCGACGAAGCAGGCGTCGAAGTGAGCATGATCGCCGGCACCTCGATCGGCGCACTGGTCGGCGGCTGTTATCTTGCCGGCAAGCTCGATGAGCTCGAACTTTTTGCCCGCTCGCTGACGATGCGACGCATCGCATCCCTGCTCGACCTCACGATCGGCGGTGGCGGCCTCCTCGGCGGCATGCGCCTCACAAAGCGGATGCAGGAACATCTGCAGGGGCTTGCAATCGAGGATCTGCCGAAGCCCTTCATCGCAGTCGCCTGCGAGCTCAAGACCGGCCATGAGGTCTGGATCGACGGCGGACCGCTGATCACGGCCCTGCGCGCCTCCTACGCCCTTCCCGGCATCTTCGAACCGGTTCGCTGCAACAACCGCACGCTGATCGACGGAGCACTGGTCAATCCGGTGCCGGTTTCGGTCTGCCGCGCCTACGAGCAGCCGCTGGTGATGGCTGTAAACCTCCATTACGACCTTTTCGGCCGCTCGGCCGTCGTCAAGCACAAGGCCGGCGAAATCGCGTCGCCCGAAGGAGAGCCGCGGAAGCATCACGGCCGCCTCGGCATGACCGGCGTCATGGTTCAGGCCTTCAACATCATCCAGGATCGCATCTCGCGCGCCCGGCTTGCCGGTGACCCGCCGGATCTGGCCCTGCAACCGCGCGTCAACGATATCGGCCTTTCGGAGTTTCACCGCGCCGGCGAAGCGATCGACCGCGGCTATGAGGAGGCAAAGCTCCGCCTGGGCGAACTCAAGCGGATGCAGGAAGCCTCCATCCGCTGAGCCGCCGGCGGCAGCGGCCCGTTATCCGGCGATATAGGCCTTGATCTGTTCCGCCTCTGTCTCGATGTCGCGAATGCGGGACTTCACCACGTCCCCGATCGAGATGATGCCGGCGAGTTTGCCGTCCTTCTCCACCGGAACGTGACGGAAACGCCGCCCGGTCATCACCTCCATCAACTCGTTGACGGTCGTCTCCTCGCTGCAGCAGTGGACGTTCTTGGTCATCACGGCGGCGACCGACTGGCTCAGACTGATCGAACCGCTGCGACCGACGGCCCGAACGAGGTCACGTTCGGTGAAGATTCCGGCGATATTTCCCTTCGCGTCACAAACCACGGCAGCGCCGATATGGTTCTCCTCCAGGATGCGCGCGGCGTCAGCAAGGGTGGTATCGGGCGCAATGGTGACGACGTTGCGGCCCTTCTCTTCGAGCATACTCCTGACCGTTGCAGACATGGTTCCTCCTTTTCCAGATCGCTGGCATTCAATGGACCGCCATCAGCCCCTCCCGGCCGCGACGGAACACTGAAAATGGTGCCCCTATTCAAGGAAGTTTGCAACAAGTTCGACGGTTCGGCCAACCCTGCCAAACAAGGGGTTTGCGCCTCTGCGATCGTCAGACCGGTTCAGCCACGCCGCTGCGGGCCGTCGAAGGCGGCAAATCCCAAAAAACCGACGAGGAAGCCGCCGATATGCGCATCCCAGGCAACCGCCCCGGAGAGCGCGCCCACCAGCGGCAGCCCGATCGCAATCACGAGATTGCCGAAGAGCCAGACGGCGATGAAGACCAGCACCGTCCGCTGACGGAGCGCCGCGGGAATGGAAAGTCTCGGGAGCGGCCGGTCAGGCTGGACACGAACCGATCTTCCCGGCCCGAAGGCGAAGCGGCAGGCCGCTCCCATGAGTGCGGATATGACCCCTGACGCACCGATCATCAGCGTCGGCTGCCCCCAGTTCACGAGCGCGTGCATCAGCGCTCCGCCGGCGGCCGACACCACCCACAACGCTGCGAAGCGCCATCCGCCGATCCGCCGCAGCACCGGCGTGCCGAAGGCCGCAAGCCACAGGCCATTGAAGGCGAGATGCTCAAGGCTGCCATGCAGGAAGGAATAGGTCAGCGGCGTCCACAGCCATTCGTAACCCTGCTCGGAAAAGCCGTAGACGTAACGCAGCGGCGAGAAGCCGAACTCTATGACGAGCCACTCGGCAGAATTCGGCGACAACAGCGTCGACTGGATGAAATAGATCGCGGCCAGTCCCGCAAGGCAAAGCAGAATGCCGGTCGGCATGTTGAAGACCGGCGTGCGCGCCCCGCCACCGTCGGCTGAATCGCCACCCGGCCAGTCGTCGCCCGAAGGCCGTTTCGGCATTTCATCCATGTCTGGCGCATCCCTGTGACCACTCGCCATCGGAGCCTTACAGCAGACAAGGGGCAAAAAAAAGCCGTCCGGCTTGATAACCGGACGGCCAATCGAATGCACAGGAAAGCCGCGCTCGACAGTTGGTGCCGAAGGAGACCCTTCGAAATCAATGGGCACGATGTGCCACAGGCAATGTTAGCATGCAATCCAGTTTCGAAAACAAGATTAACCGCGGCGGTTTCACCTCTTGGCTGCGGATTGGCACAACGCTCGCAAAACTTTCTGTTAACCGCTCGGCGGTAAGGATTTAACCATAGCTGAACCGCCAAGAATCGACACCATGTTCACTTCGCAGGCATCCCAGACCGGTAGTGCAGTTTCTCCCGCCGGGCGTCGGGCGTTCCAGCGTGTCAGCGTCAGCCTTCAGGGACGGTTGATGCTCGCCAGCTACGACGAGTACGTCTGTCAGGTTGTCGACATGTCTCCGGGGGACGTGCGGTTCGCTTGTGCGGGCCGTCCAGCACCCGGCGAGAAGGTCATCGCCTATATCGACCACCTCGGGCGCCTGGAAGGCAATACCATCAAGCTGACCGAGGACGGCTTCGTCATGTCGATCGTGGCGACCGGCCGCAAGCGCGAGAAGCTCGCCGCGCAGCTCACCTGGATCGCCAACAAGCACGAGCTCGGCCTGCCCGAGGATCGCCGTCACGATCGCCTCACGCCACGCCAGACGCGCACCGAGCTCGTCCTCGAAGACGGCCGGCGCTATCCGTGCCGCCTCATGGACCTGTCGCTCTCGGGGGCTGCCATCGACATCGACATTCGCCCGCCGATCGGCACGGCGGTGCGCGTGGGCAACATGCGCGGCCGCGTCGTCCGACATTTCGTCGAGGGCGTGGCGATCGAGTTCCTCACCCTGCAGTCCCGCGAAGCTCTCACCGAGTTCCTCTAATCGCGCGGAGACGCGGCGAGCTGCCCCTCCCAGGAAACACGCCGGTTTCGCCGCGCGCTCACCACTTTCAATTACGCTAAAGAAATCCTGAACATGAAAGGGGCGTTCGCGTCCCTCGATTTTCCGCGCGTGACGGCTTCCGGTATCGCTTGACGGCAGGCGTCCATCGCCTGCGCGGCGTGATCGTCGGAACCGTCACAGCCGGAGCTGCGGCACAAATTCACGAATTTCTATTTCTTTTCAGTCACTTGGCGCCTCATGCGGATGACGCCCTGCATCCGCGCACGTGAGAGTATGTAAAATTTTATGCAAAATATAATCAAATACAAATACAGATTTATTCTTATTTTCTTCTATTTTCCTCATAATTATACTCAAGTAATCGGCGATTTTTACTTCGCATCTTTGCGCAGAGTAAAACCGCGCCTGTCATTGTCTTCCCAACACGGGGAGACGACAAATGACCAAGAAAACAAGTCTGAGTGTTGGAGTTCTGGTGGTCCTTCTGAGCAGCGCTATCGCGCTGCCGGCCGCGGCAATGCCGTCCAACATGCGTGTGGTCGGCAAGGCGAACCCGCCGATCGGGCATTACGAGTTCTGCCGGAGCTATCCGGACGAATGCCGCGCCAAGGGTGGCGACACCGGTCCGGCGGTATTGACGGAGGAGGCCTGGCGAACCCTTCTCGATGTCAACTACACCGTCAACACCTCCATCGAACCGCTGACGGACGAGGAGATCTATGGCGTCGAGGAGCGTTGGGCCTACCCACGTTCGGTCGGAGACTGCGAGGACTACGCGCTCCTGAAGCGCAAGCTCCTTATTGACCGCGGCTTCTCGCCGGCCGATCTCCTGATGACGGTCGTCCTGCAGCCGAACGGCGAAGGCCACGCCGTCCTGACGGTTCGCACCGACCGCGGCGACTTCATTCTCGACAACATGCGCAACAAGGTATTGCTCTGGTCGGACACGGAATACACTTACCTGAAGCGTCAATCGGCCGACGATCCCGGCCGCTGGGTCAAACTGCAGGACGGTCGCGCGACTGCGGTCGGCAGCGTCGGCTCGAACTGACGCGCCAGATACGCGCTTACGGTTCGGTCATTCCGCCACCCCGTCCCTTGACCGAACCAAAAGCCGGTCCCGTGCCCCGCGGGACCGGTTTTAGCCTTCCGGGCGAAAGCACAAGCGCATCCGCTGCATTTACGCGGTATTAACCATCATCCGACTATTTCTTCAGGCACTGTATCATTCGCAGCGCGTGATGCTCCGCCCACCGACGTCGGCGGGCCTTCCCTTCGGTCTCGCGTAGCAGACTGCATCAACGACTGCCGGCGGACGGGACGTCACATGAAGAAGTCGGCTGCACCTGGACAAACCTCCGAGCATCTGCCCCTGATATCCAACCGGTTCGTCTACACGGCGACCGCGCTCATCGCGGTCCTTGCCGCGCTCTCCGTTGTGATCAATCTCGGCGGCCGACGACTGGGTGCCGAACTGGCACTTGCGGGACACAGCGACAGCACGCAGGCCTTTCTGATAACAATCGGGCAGGATCAGCTTCGCCTGACCGCCAACACGATCCGCTTCGAGGCCCAGCGCCGTGACGGCCCCGCGGAACGCGCCGATCTCTACCTGCTTTGGCCGGAAATGTCGGGGTATCGCGGTGAGTTGCGCGCGCGCTTCGACGACGTCACCCAGCCTGACGGACTCATCTTCGTACAGCTGTCGCAGAGCACGATGTCCCGCGACATGTCCGGACGCGTGGAGCCGATCTACAGCCATCTTTTCGAGGGGCCACCCGAAAACGGGCCACACGGACTTACCCTGCACAGCCTGAAGTCCGATGCCGGATATGGCAACGAGGTCCTCCTCACCGCCCAGCGCCCAGGAGAGTCTGATTTCGCGGTCCGCTGCATCCTCCCTCCCGAAGGAACGCCGGCCAGCAGCGGCGACTGCCAGAGGGACATCCATGTCGGCCGCGACCTCAGCGTCCTCTACCGGTTCTCGAGCGCCCTCCTCTCCGACTGGAGCGCGATCGATACGGCCGTTCGCACCTACGTCACTTCTCATCTCGATCATTCGGCGGCGTCTTCATCTGCTTTCACTAAAATTGCAGATGAGCCGGCAAGAAATGATTCATTATAAACCTCTTGGTAAGGCTGCCGCCGTAAGCTCTGGCGAAATGGTCGCGTGGGGGCGCGCTCAATTCGTCGTCGTTAGCATACGAAGAGTTTCGCGGTGAAAAATATCAGGTATTTCCAAGGCTTGACCTCCATCCTCTCGGCGTCGGCACGCAAGGTGATGGTGACTGCCATGGCTTTCTCGGCGCTGTTGTTCATTGTCTGCGCGCCGGCGAATGCGGCCCCGACCTATGCCGGCATCGTGATCGACGCCAATACCGGCAAGGTGCTCTATAGCGAGAACGCCGACAGCCTGCGCTACCCTGCGTCGCTCACCAAGATGATGACGCTCTATCTGACCTTCGAGGCCCTGAATTCTGGCAAGATCAGCCTGAACAGCCGCGTTCCGGTGTCCGCCAATGCCGCGGCCGAACCGCCGTCCAAGCTTGGCGTCGGCGCCGGTCGCTCGGTAACCGTCGAGCAGGCGATCCTTGCACTCGTCACCCGCTCGGCGAACGACATCGCGACGGCCCTCGGCGAGTACCTCGGCGGTTCGGAAGCCCGCTTCGCCAAGATGATGACCGCCAAGGCCCGCAGCCTCGGCATGAGCAAGACGACCTACCGCAACGCCAACGGCCTGCCGAACACCGCGCAGATGACCACCGCGCGTGACCAGGCGCGCCTCGGTATCGCGCTGCGCCAGCATTTCCCGCAGTACTACGGGTACTTTTCGGCCCGCAGTTTCAAGTTCGGTAATCAGGTGATCGGCAATCACAATCGCCTGCTCGGTGCCGTTCGTGGCGTCGACGGCATCAAGACCGGGTATACGCGTGCCGCCGGCTTCAATCTCGTGACGTCGGCCCAGGCGGACGGCCACTCGATCGTCGGCGTCGTCATGGGGTCCTCTTCCGGCGCCAAGCGCAATGAGACGATGAAGCAGCTCGTGCTTCGCTACCTTCCGAAGGCCTCGCGGTCCGGCACTGGCGATTTTGTCGTCGCCCGCAGCGAATCGACCATCGCACCGGAAGCGCCCCTCTCGGCAGAGCCTTCGGCGGCCGCGGCATCCGCTTCTGCGTCTGCCGTCGATCTTCCCTCGCGCGGCCCGCTTCCGGAAATCCGTTACGAACCGGCCGGCATGCAGACCGCCTACGCGAGCACGGGCAGCGCCAGTCCTGCGCTGGAAGCCGTCGCCGCTCCGGCAGCCGCCAGCCTTCCGGTGCCCGAGCCCGCGCCTGCCTATATGCCGGAATCGAGCCTGAAGACCGCCCGCGTCACGAACGAGCAGGCGTCTCTCGAACCGGTTGCGGCGCCTGCGCCTGCCACCGATGAGATCGACAACACCGTGACCGCTTCGACCCCGAAGGCCCCGTCGGGATGGGTGATCCAGATCGGTGCCGCGGCCGACAAGAAACTCGCAATGGAGCTTCTGCGCAAGGCGCAGGACAAAGGCGGCAAGGTATTGCGTTCCGCCTCCCCCTTCACCGTCGCCTATGGCAGCGGTTCCGAACAGGTCCACCGTGCACGCTTCGGCGGGTTCGCCGACCAGAAGGCAGCCGTGAACGCGTGCAAGGCGCTGAAGAGCAAAGGATTTGGCTGTTGGGCTTCCCTGCAGTAAGCAGGACGCCCGTAGGCCACCTCGAAATGTAGTGAGTACGAGGTAGCAGACATGGCATCGAACGAGAACAGCTTCGGCCTCTCGCCCCATGGCGGAGAGGCGAGAAGGCCTAGCCGTAACACGTTGCATCCGCTCCACGAGGCGGCGATGCGGATCGCCGATCTCGGTCGGAAGAGGTCGATGACGAAGGACCTGATCGGTCTTCTCCTCTGCCACGGCGCGCGCGCCTGGCGCTACTCGCAGCCGGAAACCAACATCCACCTGCATGTCTGCGCACCCGGAGGCCGCGCGCCGGTGGTACTGAGACTTCGCTGAAGCCACGCAACCAACGCCAGCCGGTAGCACGGAGTGCCGCAATGCCCCTTTATGCGCTCGGAAACTTCGTCCCGAAGACGCCTGCCGCCGACCGCTTCTGGCTCGCGCCGGATGCCCATGTGATCGGCCAGGTCGAACTCGGGCTCGACGTCGGAATCTGGTTCGGATCGGTATTGCGCGGTGACAACGAGTCGATCGTGATCGGCGACGGCAGCAATATCCAGGAAGGCGCCATGGTACACGTCGATCCAGGCTTTCCGGTGCGGATCGGCAAGGGCTGCACGATCGGCCATCACGCGATCATCCACGGCTGCACGATCGGCGACAATTCGCTGATCGGTATGGGGGCGACGGTGCTCAACGGCGCGAAAATCGGCAACAACTGCCTGATCGGAGCCAACGCACTGGTGACGGAAGGCAAGGAATTTCCCGACAATTCACTGATCGTCGGCTCGCCTGCGCGAATCGTTCGCACGCTCGACGAGCGGGCCGCCGCGGGCCTCAGGCTCTCGGCCGAGAACTACGTCCGCAACTGGCAGCGGTTTGCGCGCGAGCTGCGGCCTCTCTGAAGGGGCACTTGTCGCCTCCCCTCAGCTACACTGGCGGCAGAGACCGCGGATCTCGATGGTCGTCTTCTCCGCCTTGAACTGTTGTCCCTTGGCCCATTCGGACAGCCGGTGGTCGATCGAGTGGTCGTGAAACTCGGTGACGCCGCCGCAGCTGTTACAGATCGCGAAGGCGACCGTGCCGTGCCGGCAGCACTCTTCCGCCGGATGGGAGCAGGCAACGAAAGCGTTGATGCTCTCGAGGCGATGGACCAGCCCGAATTCCACCAGCTTCTCGAGCGCACGGTAGACCTGCAGAGGCGCCCGAAACCCGTGATCACGCAGCCGGTCGAGGATCGTATAGGCCGACATCGGCCCTTCCGACCGCATGAGCGTGTCGAAGACGAGAGACTGATTGCGCGTCAGTTGCGGTGTGGTCATGGTCTCCTCCGGGTTCACTTTCTCAACGGGCCGTGGTCTCCGCACGCCGCAGCCTGAAGGGCAGCAGGCTTGCGAGAAACAGGACCGTCGCCGCGACGACAATCGACGGTCCCGACGGCGTGTCATAGGTCAGCGATCCGAACAGGCCGCCCGCGACGGCAAGCGCGCCGATCAGCGAGGCGAGCACGGCCATCGTCTCCGGCGTCGACGAAAAGCGACGTGCGGCCGCCGCCGGGATGATCAGCAGCGACGTGATCAGCATAATGCCGACGATCTTCATCGCAATCGCGATCACCAGCGCCATCAGCAGCATGAAAGCCAGCCGCGACCGTTCGGGATGCATGCCCTCCGCCTCGGCGACCTCGGGATTGACGGTCGCCGCAAGCAGCGGTCGCCAGAGCCAGGCAACAAGAGCCAGCACCGCCGCGCCGCCGCCCCAGATGATCGCAATGTCGGTGGGCGTAACCGCGAGAATGTCGCCGAACAGGAAGGCGATGAGATCGAAGCGCACCCAGGACATGAAGGCGACCATGACGAGGCCGACGGCGAGCGTCGCGTGGCTCAGTATGCCGAGCAGTGCATCGGCGGAAAGCGCCTGCCGACGCTGCAGGAGGAGAAGGACCAGCGAGACCGTGACCGCGACCGCGAACACGCTCGCCATCAGGTTCACCGAAAAGAGCAGCGAGAGGGCAACCCCGAGCAGGGCGGAATGCGCCATCGTATCACCGAAATAGGCCATTCTACGCCAGACGACGAAGCAGCCGAGCGGCCCGGTCGTCAGCGCGAGACCGATGCCGGCGATCAGCGCGCGGGTGAAGAAGTCGTCAAGCATGGCGGTCGCCCCTTCTTTCTTCGCCGTGGGCCGGGCCGCTGGCAGCCTCATGCTGATGGGCGCCGTCATGATCGTGGTCATGGCCGTGATCGTGACGATCGTGTCCCGCGTGGCCGTGATGGCCGTCACCGGGATAGCAGTGTTCCGTCACCGAACCGTCGGCATGGAGTACCCGCCCGTCCGGCAGATGGGTATGGTCGTGTTCGTGACGATAGACGGCGAGCGTACCGGCCGCCCTTGCCCCGAAGAGACGCATATATTCCGGGCTCTGGCTGACATGGGCCGGCGTGCCGCGACAGCAGACGTGGCCGTTGAGGCAGATGACCGTGTCCGTCTCCGCCATGACGACATGCAGGTCGTGAGAAACCAGCAGGATGCCGCAGCCGGTGCGGTTGCGGATCGAGGTGATGAGATCGTAGAGGGCAATCTCTCCGGCAAAATCCACCCCCTGGAGGGGCTCGTCGAGCACCAGCAGGTCGGGCTTGCGGGCGATCGCCCTTGCCAGCAGGGCGCGCTGGAACTCACCTCCCGAAAGGTGCTGGACCTCGGCACCTGCAAGATGGGCGATGCCGACGGCATCCAGCGCTTCGAGGATGTCTCGTTCGGAAAGCCTGCCAGTCAGCGTCATCAGCCGACGCACGGTGAGCGGCATCGTCCAGTCGACGGCGAGCTTCTGCGGGACATATCCGACGGTCAGGCCCGGCTCGCGCACCGCCTGCCCTTCGTCCGGCCGCAAGACACCGATCGCCATCTTGGCGCTGGTCGACTTTCCCGATCCGTTCGGCCCGATCAGGGTCACGATCTCGCTGCGGTGAACGGTGAAATCGACGCCGCGGACGAGCCAGCGACCGTTACGGCGAACGCCGGCGCCGGAGAGACTGACGAGCGGCTTGCCGCCCGGTTTGGCAGAATGAAGCATGGTGACCTGACGTTTTGCTGTTGCGAACGGCTATGACACACGTTATAGCATTACGCAATTGATGTAATAACATTACATACCGTTCGCAAGCAGGAGCCTCGAAATGAATCAAAGCCTCTTCCGCGCGGCAGCATCGGTCGCCGCGCTGCTCGTCATGCCCTCCCTCGCCGCAGCCGAGGTTCGGGTCGTCGCTTCGGTCAAGCCGGTGCATTCGCTGGTCGCCGCAATCATGCAAGGTGTGGGCGAGCCCGCACTCATCGTCGGCGGCGCCGCCTCCCCGCATACCTACTCGTTGAAGCCATCGGACGCGCAGAAGCTCGAGGATGCCGACGTCGTCTTCTGGATCGGGCACGATTTCGAGGCATTCCTCGACAAGCCGCTCGAAGCGCTGCCGGGCGACGCCAAGGTCGTCGCCCTGAGTGACGCACCCGGGCTCGTCAAGCTTCCCTTCCGCGAAGGTGGCCCCTTCGAGGCCCATGATGACGGCGACCACGAAGACCATGCTGCCGAGGTGGGCAGCGAAGCTGAACACCATGACGAGCATGAGCATGGGGGCACGGACATGCATCTCTGGCTCGACCCGATGAACGCCAAGGCCATGGCCGCCGAGATCCGGGACACGCTTGTCGCCGCAGACCCGACCAATGCCGACGCTTATCGGAAGAATGCCGAAGTGCTCGACAACCAGATCGACGCGCTCGATCGGGAGATCGCGGCGACCATCGCGCCGGTCAAGGACAAGCCCTTCGTCGTCTTCCATGACGCCTACCAATATTTCGAGAACCGCTATCATGTCCGCGTCGCCGGCTCCGTCACCGTGAGCCCCGAGACGATGCCGGGCGCGGAGCGCCTTTCGGCGATACACGCCAAGATCGGCGAACTCGGCGCGGCATGCGTCTTCGCCGAACCGCAGTTCGAGCCGAAGCTGCTGAACGTCGTCACCGAGGGCACGGCGGCAAAGTCCGGCGTGCTCGATCCTGCGGGCGGGGCTCTCGCCGAAGGTCCGGCCCTCTATGGCGATCTCCTGCGCGCCATGGCGACCTCGCTCGTCGCCTGCCTTTCCATGTAATCAGGAGAAACTGAAGACGGCGGATGGCGACATCCGCCTTCTTTTGCGCTCAACTTGTTATAGTATTACATCATCAATGGCAGGACAGACCCAATGAACAAGCTCCCCGTCACCGTCCTTTCGGGCTTCCTGGGCGCCGGCAAGACGACCCTGCTCAATCATGTGCTGCGGAACCGCAGCGGGCTCAGGGTTGCCGTCATCGTCAACGACATGAGCGAGATCAACATCGATGCCGCGCTGGTGCGCGGCGGGGACGCCGCCCTTTCCCGCACCGACGAACAGTTGGTGGAGATGAGCAACGGCTGCATCTGTTGCACACTGCGTGACGATCTTCTCACGGAGGTGCGCGACCTCGCCGCGCAGGGACGTTTCGACTACCTGTTGATCGAGGCGACCGGTATCGCCGAGCCGTTGCCGATCGCCGCCACTTTCGAATTCCGCGGCGAGAACGGCATGAGCCTCTCCGATATCGCCCGGCTCGACACCATGGTCACCGTGGTCGATGCGGCGAACCTCCTGCGTGACTACAGCTCGTCCGACTTCCTCGCCGACCGCGGCGAGACGGCGGGCCCCGGAGACGCGCGCACCATTGTCGACCTGCTGGTGGAGCAGATCGAGTTCGCCGACGTGGTCGTGCTCAACAAGATCGGTCTCGCGAGCGCCGAAGACCGCGATGCAGCCCGCAAGATCATCGCCGGGCTCAACCCCGATGCGCGGATCATTGAAACGGATTTCGGAGCGGTGGCGCCGGGCGACATCCTCGGAACCGGGCTCTTCGATTTCGCCGAGGCCGAAACGCATCCGCTGTGGTTCAAGGAACTGCACGGCTTCAAGGACCACATTCCGGAGACGGAGGAATACGGTATCCGCTCCTTCGTCTACAAGGCGCGCGCGCCCTTCGACCCGACGCGGTTTCAGGCTTTCCTCAACAGCCCATGGCCGGGAGTTATTCGTGCCAAGGGTTTCTTCTGGCTCGCAACCCGGCCGCATCATGTCGGCGAACTCAGCCAGGCCGGGCCGCTCGTCCGCACCGGTCGGATGGGGCTCTGGTGGGCTTCCGTGCCGCGTAAACAATGGCCGGACGACCCGGGTTTCCTGCGCGCAATGACGCCCTATCTCGATCCCGTCTGGGGCGACCGCCGGCAGGAACTCGTCTTCATCGGTTGCGATCCCATGAGCGAGAAGGATATCCGCGCCGAACTCGACGACTGCCTCGTTCTTGCGGACGGTTTCACGCCGGAGGCGTGGCGCAACCTGCCCGATCCGTTCGCCTCCTGGGCGACGCGTGCGTAGCGGCGCGCGTCTCCACGGACGCCCGTTTCAAAGCGAAGAGACAACACCCCTCTGCCGCAGGAGATCGAGAACCACGGCTGCGGCCGCCTCACCCGGCGCCGTCTCGGTCTTCATCCTGGCCCAGACCTCGTCGAACCCGGCGAGCATGGCCCTGCGGTCGAGCGTATCGGCCGAAAGCCGCTCCAGCCAGCGAACCAGCGGACCGGGCCGGACTGCATCGTTCAGATATTCCGGCACGACCGGGTAATCGGCGATGATGTTCGGTAGCGCCGCGGACCAGACCTTGATGCGATTCCTCAGGAACGTGATCAACCAGTCCGCCTTATAGGCCGAGACAGTCGGGATTCCGGCGAGCGCGAGCTCCAGGATGACCGTGCCCGAGGCGGCCAGCGCGGCATCGGCGGCTTCGAAGGCCCGCCACTTGTCCTCCTCGCCGAGGAGAATCTCCGGCTTCACGGCCCACGCATCGGTGATCGCACGGATCCGCTCCACCTGTTTCGGCACGGCCGGCAGCAGGAAACGCGCTGGTCCGTTGCGCTCGACGAACTGGTGCACGACTTCGCCAAAGATCGGGAGGAGCGTCGCGACCTCCGCCTTGCGCGACCCCGGCAGCAGCAGGACCGTCCGCGTGGCCCCTTCGACCGGAGCCCCTCCGGCAGTGCGGGCGGCGCGCGTCTCCACGAGCTTCGGATAGGCGGTGAGCCGGTGGCCGACGAAGCGGGTTTCCGGACCGCCGAGCCGCTCCATGACCTCGGGCTCGAACGGCAGGATCGCAAGCACGCGGTCGACGTAAGCGAGCATGTCGCGAGCGCGGTATTCCTTCCAGGCCCAGACGCTCGGGCAGACATAATCCACGACCGGCAGGTCGGGCAGTGCCTTGCGGACCTTCTTCGCTACGCGATGCGTGAAGTCCGGGCTGTCGACGATCAGCAGCAGGTCGGGCTTTTCGGCGATGATCGCCTCGGCCGTCCACGAGATGAGCTTGATGAACCGCGGAAGCCGCGCGAGAACCTGGGTCAGTCCCATCACAGAGAGTTCGGAAAAATCGAAGAGCGATTTCAGGCCCTGCGCCTGCAACGCCTCGCCGCCAACACCCACCAGCTCCACCGGACCCGGATACCGCGCCTTGAGCGCCGCCACGAGATCGCCACCCAGAAGATCGCCGGAGACCTCGCCGGCGATGACCGCGATCTTCAGGCTCCTCGCGCTCACATCAGTTCTCCCGGCAGACCAAGATCAATCCCGCAGACGAAGATACCGGCGGCGTCGGCAGCCTCCAGCACCGCCGCTCGTTCGATGATCAGAGCGCGACCCGCCTCGACGGCAATGCCGGCAAGCCCCGCCTTCGCGGCATTCTCCACCGTCGAACGCCCGATTGCCGGCAAGTCGGCCCGGATATCCTGCTGCGGTTTGCAGAGCTTCACAAGCACGCCCTTGCGGTAGCTCGATATACGGCCCTCCGAGCGAAGCCGGGCCACGCGTGCCAGCATGGCGTCCGTACCCTCGACGCCTTCCAGCGCCACGATGCGGCCGCCGACGCTGACGGCGCCCTGCCCCACGTCCAGCCTTCCGAGCGCTTCCGCGGCTTCGGCGGCCCGCGCAATGTCGCGCATGTCGTCGCCGGAAGGCTTGATGCTGCCGAGCGGGCCCGTAGAGGCAAGGAGATCAGGCGCGATTTCGTGTGCCCCGAGGACCCTGCAACCTTGCGCCTCGATCAGCGCGATCACCATCTTCAGGACCGCGTCGTCGCCACCCGCAAGCAGGGTCTTCACCGCCATCGGCAGCTTCATCAGCGAACGCAGATTGACGTGGATGTCGCGAAAGGCCGGACGACGCTTGACACCACCGGACAGCACCACGCGGCCGATACCCTTCGCCTTCACGAGACGGGAAAGCCCGGCCATGTCGCCGACGCCGATCACCGCACTGTCGAAACCGTCCCAGGTCTGGTCGGATTCGTTGCTGAGCCGGAAGATGAAAGGGTCCTCGCCCGCCTCGCGCGCCGCCTCGGCAACGAAATGCGGAAGCATGCCGCTGCCGGCGACGATCGCCAGCCGACCGTCATGCTCTCCGGCAGGGGCGGACATCGCCGTCAGTTCTTTCCGCGGAAGGGCGAGGAAAGCGCCCGGTCACTCTCGACGGCGATGAAGTCCAGGATCTCGATCACCTGCGGGCAATCGAGGTATTCCTCGCGAATGGCGGCGGCATTGGCGCGCGCCGAACCTTCGCCTTCGAAGATCTGCTTGAAGGCGCGACGAACACGGTGGATCACCGAGCGCTCGACGCCTGCACGCGTCATGCCGACAACGTTCAGACCGCCGAGCACGCCGGGATTGCCGTTCAGCATGCCGTAGGGAATGACATCGTAGCTGACCGCCGACAGCCCGCCGATGAAGGCCTGACGGCCGATGCGGGTGAACTGGTGCACGGCCGATCCGCCGCCAAGGATCACCCGGTCCTCGACCGTGACGTGCCCCGCCAGCATGACGTTGTTCGACAGGATGATGTGATCGCCGAGCCTGCAGTCATGGGCGACATGCGAATTGGCGAGGAACAGGTTGTTGTTACCGACGATGGTCTTGCCGCCACCGCCGACCGTGCCGGCGTTCATCGTCACGCCTTCGCGCATCGTGCAGTTGTCGCCGATCGAGAGCGTGGTTTCCTCGCCCTCGTGATGCACGCTCTGCGGCTCGCCGCCAATGACAGCGCACGGAAAGATCCGCGCATTCCGACCGATGGTCGTAAGCCCCGTTACTGAGACATGCGACAGCAGCTCGCATCCGTCGCCGAGCGTGACCTTCGGGCCGACATGGCAGAATGGCCCGATCTTCACGTTTTCGCCGACAACCGCACCGTCCTCGACGACCGCGAGCGGATGGATGACGGCGCTTGCTGCGATACCGCTCATTTATCGTCCTTGCGCATGATCATGGCGCCGATATCGGCCTCGGCTGCAAGCGCGCCGTCGACCTTTGCCTCGCAATGGAACTTCCAGATGTTGCCGCGCTGCTTCTGCTTCACGACGTGGAACTCGACGCGGTCACCGGGAACGACAGGCTTACGGAAGCGCGCGTTGTCGATCGTCATGAAGTAGACGAGATTGCCACCTTCGCCTTGCTTGCGCGCACAGATCGCACCCGCCGTCTGGGCCATTCCCTCGACGAGCAGCACGCCCGGCATGATCGGAGCCTCAGGGAAGTGGCCGGTGAAATGTGGCTCGTTCGCCGTGACGTTCTTGATGCCGATCGCGGAATTGTCGCCGTCGATCTCGACGATCCGGTCCACGAGCAGGAATGGATAGCGATGGGGCAACAGCTTCATGATCTCGAGGATATCCGCCGAACCCAGTGTCGGCTTCGCGTCTTCAGTCATTCTTGCCCCCTTTCTCCTTTGCGCGGCTGTCCGCCTGGCCGAGCGCCGCAGCCACCTCGCGCAGATAATCCTTGAGCGGCCGAGCCGGCACGCCGCCATAGCGTTCGCCGGGTGGCACGTCTGCCAGAACGCCACTCATCGCCGCGATCTGTGCACCGTCGCCGATCGTAATATGTCCGTTGACGCCACAGGCACCACCGATCATCACGCCGTCGCCGATCTTCGCGCTGCCGGCAATGCCGACCTGGCTCACAATGCCGCAATGACGGCCGATCCGCACGTTGTGACCGATCTGCACGAGATTGTCGATCTTCGTACCCTCGCCGATCACGGTGTCATCCATCGTGCCGCGATCAATTGTCGTGTTCGCGCCGATCTCGACGTGATCCTGAATGATGACCCGCCCGACCTGAACGATCTTCAGCATGCCGCGCGGACCCGGCGCATAGCCGAAACCATCCTGACCGATGCGGGCACCGTTGTGGATAATGACGTTGTTGCCGATCAGCGCCGCCAGAATGGTCGCGCCGGAAGCGATCGAGCATTCCCGGCCGATGCGGACATGCTCGCCGACCACCACGCCGGCGCCGATCCGCGTTCCACTGCCGATCTCGACGTGAGCGCCGATCACCGCCGTCGGCTCGACGACGACACCCGGCTCAAGCCTTGCCGTCGGATCGACGAACGCAGCCGGCGAAATGCCCTCCGCCTTTTCAGCCGTCATCAGCGGCCGCATCGCCTTCGGATGCAGGATGGAACCTGCCATCGCAAAGGCGGTGTGCGGCGTCTTGGTGAGAAGGACGGGAATGTGATCGGGGACGAGAGAACGCAACGCCTTGTCACACAGGATCGCCGAGGCCTCGCAGGTCTGCAGTTCCTCGCGGTTCTTGCGCGAGAGGATATAGCAGATCTGCCCCCGTTTCGCCCGGTACACGGGCGAAACGGAGTGGATCAGTCGATCTGCGTGATTCTCGTCTTCGAGTTCCGCCCCGATCTGCGCAGCCAACGAAGCCAAGCTTATGCCATCATGGGGCGGAAAAAAATACTCATGCTCCATAAGCCATAGCCCCAGAACGTATTACTGCCTGCAGTCCGGGAGCACTCAACTCAGAACTGGTTCGCCATGCTGAAGCGGAAGTTCTGAACCTTGTCGAAGTCTTCCTTGACGACCGGGACAGCATAGTCGAAGCGCAGCGGGCCGAAGGGCGACACCCAGACGATGCCGGCGCCGACGGAGGCGCGCCACGACATGTCCGTGCCAACTGCACCAGCGCTGTTGGCGACGTCATTGCCGTAAAGCGTACCGGCATCGGCGAAGACCGCGCCGCGCAGGTTGAAGTCCTGCGGGATGCCCGGCATCGGGAAGCTCGCCTCAGCCGAAGCCGTGAAGTAGGTCGTGCCGCCGAGCGCATCGCCATTTGCCATGCGCGGGCCGATACCGCTGCTTTCGAAGCCACGCAGATCCTTGCCGCCGATCATGAACTGATCGAAGACCTTGAGCGATCCGTTGGTCGAAACCACGTGGCCACCAGCCAGCGAAACAGACCCAATGATGTCAAGCTCATCGGACAGGCTCTGGAAGTAACGGAAGCGACCGTAGATCTTGTAGAAGTCGGAATCGCCACCGAGGCCCGCATATTCCTGCGTGACATTCAGGTACATGCCTTCACGCGCGATGATGCGGTCGTCCAGCGTGTTGTAGACCCAGGTATTGCCGATGATCGACTGCTTCCACGGGCTGCCGTTCACCAGATCCTGATAGGGAAGCGAAAGCAACGCCTTATCTGCAGCACTCGCGCTGTAATCGATTTCCTTGTAGGTGTACTTCAGCGTCGTCGCCAGATCTTCCGTGATCGGCGCAGTAACGCGGACGGTACCGCCCTTCTCGTCGTAATCGTAGTGATCGTTGCTGCTCGTCGAGCTCTTGAAGAGATCGAAACCGGCCGCCAGACGGTAACCGAGGAAGTACGGCTCCGTGAAGGAGAAGTTGTAGCTGCGAGCATTCTGGAAACCGCCGCCAGCCGCCAAACGGATGAACTGGCCGCGACCGAGGAAGTTCTTTTCTTCGATCGACGCTTCCAGGACGAACCCGTCACCACCGACCGAGTAGCCGGCGCCGACCCCGAACGAACCGGTCGGCTGATCTTCGACCTCCACGACGACGACGACGCGGTCGGGAGCGCTGCCCGGTGCGGTCGAGATATTGACCGTCGTGAAGTATCCGAGCGCCTCAAGACGACGCTTGGCCGCCGAGATGGTTTCCTGGTTGAAGGCGTCGCCTTCACTGATGTCGAACTCGCGACGGATGACGTAGTCACGCGTCCGGGTATTGCCGCGGATCTCGATGCGTTCAACGTAGGCGCGCTCGCCCTGATCGACGAGATAGGTCACGCCGATCGTGTTGTTTTCGAAATTGCGGTCGCCGCGCGGAACGACGCGAGCAAACGGATAGCCTGCCGACGAGACGCGACGCGAGATCGCTTCCATCGACTTCTGAACATCCTTGGCGCTGTAGGTATCGCCGGCACGCGACTCGACGTAACGCTTCAACTCTTCGCCATCGACGCCTTCGACGGTCGATTCAACCTTGATGTCGCCGAACTTGTAGCGCTCACCTTCATCGACCGTCAGCGTAATCGTGTACTCGTTGCCTGCCTCGTTCAGAGACACATCGGAGGAAACGACACGGAAGTCGGCATAACCGTGATTGTAGTAGAACTGGCGCAACGCCTCTTCGTCGGCGCGCAGCTTGTCCTCATTGTAGACGTCGCGACGTGTCAGGAACGACAGCATGTTCGAACGCTTCGTCTGGATGACAGACGCAAGGCGACCGTCACTATAGGCCTGATTGCCAACGAAGTTGATCTGGGAAATCTTGGTGCGCTCACCCTCATTGATCACGAAGGCGAGATTGACGCGCCCCTCGCCGACTTCGGCGACCTGGGTCGTTACTTCGACGTCGCTGCGACCGATCGCGGAATAGGCTTCCTTGATGCGCTGGATGTCGGCTGCGATCAGGCTCTCGCTGTAGGGACCGAGCGACTGGGTCTGCACGACCGTCTGCAGCTTGTCATCCTTGATCTTTCGGTTGCCGTTGAAGACCACCTGATTGACCAGCTTGTTTTCCACGACGGAAACCACAAGCGTGCCGCCGGAAACGGAAATCCGGACATCCGAGAAGAAGCCGGTCTCGTAAAGGCGCTTCACGGACTCATCGATATCCGCATTCGAGAAGCTCTTGCCCGGCTTGATGGTGATGTTGGAACGCACGGCCTCGACGCCGACCCGCTGGGCACCCCGGACATCGATACGCTGAATAACCGCCGCTTCGGCAACAACCGCCGATGCGAGAAAGGCAACGCCTGCGCCAGATGAAACAACACCAGCAGACAGAGCGACCGCCGATACTGCGTTCAAAAACTTTGAACCAGCCTTCATGTGTATTTCCAACCTTCTTCCCAATGTCCCGCAGCCGTATGCCGACTCCGGCCCGTGAGTGGTTTTAACGGGTTTTACCCTACAAGCAAGTGTGGACGTTAATTTCTATTTACTTCGTTTGTATCCGTGACCCAATCGCCACTACGAGTTTGAAACATCGTAAACAAATTGTATCTTACCTTTCAAGACGGCCTCATCCGATCAGCCGGCTGATGTCGTTCCACGTCGCGAAAACCATCAGCGACAGGATCATCGCCAGACCGATCCGGAAGGCAATTTCCTGAGCCGCCGCCCCGACCGGTTTCCCGCGCAGGGCCTCAAGCGCGTAGAGCACAAGATGGCCTCCGTCAAGGACCGGAACTGGCATCAAATTCAACAGTCCAAGAGAAACGGACAATAAGGCCGCAAGATTGAGGAGCGCCAGAACGCCGAGGGAGGCCATCTGGCCGGACGCCTGCACGACCCTCACCGGCCCGCCGAGCTGATCGGCATTCATCCGCCCTGCGAACATGTTGGCGATATAGTCGACGGTTCCGGTGACGATGTGCCAGGTCTGGCGGAAGCCCTCGCCCACGGCCTGCAGCGGCGACAGCGGCTCGATGCGGAAATTGCCGCTGTCCTTGTTGGTGACGATGCCGATCTGGCCGACTTCCATCTTGTTGCCGAAGCGGTCGGTCGTCACCGTCCGGCGCGGCACCATGTCGAGATCGAGGAGGCTCTCGCCACGTTTGACGGTCACGACGACCGGGATTTCCGGCCGCATGGTGATGTAGCGGACAACGTCATCAAACGTCTCCACCTTGGAACCGTCGAGCGCGATCAGCAGGTCGCCCGGCTTGACACCCGCCGCCTCGGCTGCGCTCTCTGCCTTGACCTCGGCGACCACGGGATCGGCAACCGGCTTGCCGTAGGCGCCGAAGATCGCCGCAAAGATGACGATCGCGAGAACGAAGTTGGCGATCGGACCGGCGGCGACGGTGACCGCCCGTTTCCATAGCCGCGCACCGGCGAGCGTCTGTTCGCGCTCCGCCGGGCTCAGGCCTTCCAGTTCGCCGCCCGGACGGCTTGCCGCGTCCGCATCGCCTAAGAAGCGAACATAGCCGCCGAGCGGGATCGCGGAAATCTTCCAACGCGTGCCGTGCTTGTCGGTGAAGCCCACGACCTCCGGTCCGAAGCCGACGGAAAAGGCGAGAATGCGGATGCCGGACCAGCGCCCGGCGAGATAGTGACCCATCTCATGCACGAAGACGAGCAGGGACAGGATGATCACATAGGGCAGGATATAGCCCGTGAGGAACCCGAAAAACGCCGTGATCTGATCCATTTCCGCTCCCTTTGATGGTTTGCGTCAGAGGCCGAGCAGGAAGCCGCCGAGCGATTCTATTCCGGCGCCGGTGACGGCCGAATAGCCGACAGCCAGAAGGAAAGCCGAAAAACAGGCAAAAACAAGTCCGTCGACGCGGTCCATGATGCCGCCGTGTCCCGGAATGATCCGTCCGGAGTCCTTCACGCCGAAGCGACGCTTTATGAAGGACTCGAAGAGATCCCCGATCTGGCTCGACACCGAGAGCGCAAAGGCGACGGCCGGGACCCACAGCGCGACGCTCTGGAAATAGGCGAGCGCGACGGCAATCCCACCAACAACACCCGCAACCGTGCCGCCAATGGCACCGGACCACGTCTTGCCGGGTGATATCTTGGGCGCGAGCTTCGGTCCGCCGAGCGCCCGGCCGACGAAATAGGCGAGGATATCCGTACCCCAGACGACCGCGAAGACGAAGAGCATGGCCGTGAAGCCCAGCGAATCCTCGCCGCGGATCGCCGAAAGCGAGATCGCGCTCAGGCCCGCATAGAAGATGCCGCCAGGCTGCCACCAGCTCCAGCGCCCTGCGATTGCCGGCAATGCCGCCGTCAGCACCAGACCGGCGAAGAGCGGAACCGTCATCTCGCCCGAGGTCAGCAGTAACGTCGCGATCACGGCCAGGACGGAAAACCATCCCCAGGCGTTGCCGCGCACGCTCTTTTCTGCGAGCCCAGTTATCATCGACCACTCGTAATAGACGAGCAGGCCGATCACCGAGGCGACGATGCGAAACGCCAGACCTCCGATCCAGGTCGCGGCGAGCACGATCGCGGCAAGGACGATTGCCGAATAAATGCGAAGACGGAGTTCTTGGGCCATCGTTACGAGCTCACAGCCACGGGCGTGGCCGACAGCCCGCCAAATCGCCGGTCGCGCGCCGCATAGCGATCGAGTGCCGAAAAGAAGATCTCGCGGGTGAAATCGGGCCAGTATTCCGGCACGAACATCAGTTCCGCATAGGCCGCCTGCCAAAGCAGGAAATTGGAAAGCCGCTCCTCGCCGCTGGTGCGAATAACGAGGTCCGGATCCGGAATGCCGGCGGTATCCAGCCGGTCGTTGATCATCTGCGCGTCGATGTCCGAAGGCTGCAGGCGGCCGGCCTGGACGTCCGCCGCGATCCCCGCGCAGGCTCGCGCGATCTCGTCGCGGGAGCCGTAGTTGAACGCGATGATCAAGGTCAGCGCACCATTGGCGCGCGTCGTCTCTTCCGCCTCGAGAAGGAGCAGGCGGATGTCGTCGCGCAGGTGCACGCGGTCGCCGATCACCCTGATGCGGACGCCCTTGCGATGAAGTTCCGCAAGGTCGCGCTGGACGAAGGTCTTCAGAAGCCCGAACAGATCATTGACCTCGGCCTGAGGGCGCCGCCAGTTCTCAGAGGAAAAGGCGAAGAGGGTCAGGTACTTGATCTCCGCGTCGGCGGCTGCCTGAACGACCTCCCGGACTGCTTCGACCCCCTTGCGGTGACCGACCGCCCGCGGAAGGCCGCGCGCGTTTGCCCAACGGCCGTTGCCATCCATGATGATCGCAACATGCTGCGGGGCAGCGCGGCTCTCGGATATGGACATGTTCGATCCGGTTCTCCGTTCGGCAGGACGACAAGGGACGCGCCCGGCGTCCTCAGACCTGCATGATTTCCTTTTCCTTCTCCGCGAGCAAGCGGTCGACCTCAGAAATAGTATCGTCGGTCATCTTTTGCACCTTGTCCGACTGCGCACGGCTCTCGTCCTGACCGATAACGCCGTCCTTCTCGGCCTTTTTAAGGCCGTCCATACCGTCGCGACGCACGTGGCGAACGGCGACCTTCGCCTTCTCCGCATAATCGTGGGCGATCTTGACCAGAGACTTGCGGCGTTCCTCGTTCAGTTCCGGCAGCGGAATGCGCAGGTTCTGGCCGTCGATGATCGGATTGAGACCGAGATTCGATTCGCGGATCGCCCGGTCGACGGCGCCGACCATCGACTTGTCCCAGATGGATACGCCGAGCATGCGCGGCTCCGGGACGGTGATGTTGGCCACCTGGTTGAGGGGCACCCGCGAGCCGTAGGCTTCCACCTGGACCGGGTCGAGCAGGTTGGACGAAGCGCGGCCGGTACGCAGCGACGCGATATCGTGCTTGAACGCGTTGATCGCGCCTTCCATGCGGCGCTTCAGATCGTTGAGATCAACCTCTGCAGTCATGATGATACTCCTGTAGTCGATATGGCCGGCGGCCTGGAGAAAGAATGCCCCGGCGTTTCAGGTGTCGGAAACGACCGTCTTCCTGCCGCCACCGGCGAGGATGTCACGGAACCCGCCCTTTTCGTGAATGGAGAAGACGATGATCGGAATGTGGTTCTCGCGCGCCAGCGCGACGGCGGCGACGTCCATCACCGCAAGGCCCTTCTGCAGAACCTCGTCGTGGGTGAGCTTTTCAAAGCGGGTGGCGGTCGGGTCCTTCTTCGGATCGGCCGAATAGATGCCATCCACCTGGGTTCCCTTGAAGATCGCCTCGGCGCCCATCTCCGCGGCACGAAGCGCCGCAGCCGAGTCGGTCGTGAAGAAGGGGTTGCCCGTGCCGCCCGCGAAGATCACGACGCGACCGAGCGACAAGTGATAGAGCGTCGCGCGCTGCGAGAAGCTTTCGCAGATTTCGGGCATGGCGATGGCCGAGAGCACCACTGTGTCGATGTCGAGCTTGCGCAGCGAGGTTGCAAGCGCCAGAGCGTTGATGACGGTCGCGAGCATGCCCATGTGGTCGCCGGTCACCCGGTCTCCGCCCTTGGAGGCCACCGCGACACCACGGAAGATGTTGCCTCCGCCGACCACGACGCCGACCTCCACACCCATGGCCCGCGCTTCGGCGATATCGGAGGCGATACGGTCCGCGACCGCCACATCGATACCAAAACCCTGGCTGCCCATCAGGGCTTCCCCGGAGGCCTTCAGAAGAACGCGTTTATAGAGAGGTGCGGAAGACATGATCGCTCCTTGAATGACTAGATGCCGGATACACGAAGGGCATCGCGTTGTCACGCGATGCCCATGTTTTTCCAATGAAGGACGAAAGCGCCGATCAGCCCTTGGCGGCGGCTGCGACTTCGGCGGCGAAGTCGGTCGCTTCCTTCTCGACGCCTTCGCCGAGCAGCAGGCGAGCCATGCCGGTAACTTCGATCGGAGCGCCGACTTCCTTCTCGGCTTCCTTGATCGCAGCGCCGACCGTCAGGTCGGGATTGATGACGAAGGCCTGCGAGAGCAGCGCGACTTCTTCGAAGAACTTGCGCATGCGGCCTTCCACCATCTTCTCGATGATGTTGTCCGGCTTGCCGGAAGCGCGCGACTGCTCGATGAAGACGTTGCGTTCGCGTTCGGCGACAGCCGCGTCGACTTCCTCGGCTCGGATGGCGAGCGGATTGGTGGCGGCGATGTGCATGGCGACCTGGCGGCCGATGGCGTTCAGCGCGTCCTTGTTGCCGGTCGACTTCAGCGCGACCAGCACGCCGAGCTTGCCGAGACCGTCGGCGACGGCGTTGTGGATGTAGGTGGCGACGACGCCGTCTTCGACGGAGAGCAGGGTCGCGCGACGCAGCGTCATATTTTCGCCGATCGTGGCGATCGCATCCTTGAGGCTCTCGGCGACGGACTTGCCGGTTGCCGGGTAGGTGGCGGCGGCAATCGCGTCAACCGAGCCGTCGGTCGAAAGCGCAACGCCGGCAACGCCGCGAACGAGGTCCTGGAAGGCGTCGTTGCGAGCGACGAAGTCGGTCTCGGAGTTGATTTCGACGACGACGGCCTTGGTGCCGGCGCCGGCGATGCCGACGAGACCTTCCGCTGCGGTACGGCCGGACTTCTTGTCGGCCTTCGCGATGCCCTTGGCGCGCAGCCAGTCGATGGCGGCTTCCATGTCGCCGTTGGTCTCGGCGAGCGCCTTCTTGCAATCCATCATGCCTGCGCCGGTCTTTTCGCGCAGTTCCTTCACCATTGCAGCAGTGATCTCGGTCATTGTTTGCCTCTTGTCGGTTCAAGCGGTGCGCCCGCCCCCGAAACGACGGAAGGCGCCCTGTTTGGGGCACGAACTGTACCCGGAAGTATGACAACGTGATGAAGCAGCGCCATCACGGTAATAAACTCTGGTGACTATCGCGGCGGCGAGTTCGAAACGTCCGCACCGCAAAGGAACAGGCCGCCAACAGCATCGCTGAGAGCGGCCCCGTCCCGTATCAGGAAAACGCGGCGAAGACCGAAAGGGCTCCGCCGCTCGCCATCGTCAGGCGCCGGCTTCGTCTTCGAGCGCCGGCTCGATCGGGGCTTCGGCAGAGGCGCCGATGTCACGACCGGAGGCACCCTGCTGACGTGCGATACCGTCGATCGCCGCACGGGCAATCAGGTCGCAGTAAAGAGCAATGGCGCGCGAGGCGTCGTCGTTGCCGGGGATCGCGTAGTCGATCTGGTCCGGATCGCAGTTCGAGTCGATGATGGCAACGACCGGGATACCCAGGCGCTTAGCTTCATCGATTGCGATCTTTTCCTTGTTGGTGTCGATGATAAACATCAGGTCCGGGGTGCCGCCCATATCGCGGATACCGCCGAGAGCCTTGTTCAGCTTTTCGCGTTCGCGCTCGAGGTTGAGGCGTTCCTTCTTCGAATAGCCCTGGGCTTCCGAAGCGAGGATCTCGTCGAGCTTGCGGAGGCGAGCGATCGAGTTCGAAATGGTCTTCCAGTTGGTCAGCATGCCGCCGAGCCAGCGGGAGTTGACGTAGTACTGGGCCGAACGCTTGGCGCTGTCGGCGATCAGGTCGGAGGCCTGACGCTTGGTGCCGACGAACAGTACGCGGCCGCCGCGGGCGACGGTGTCGGAAACGACCTGCAGGGCGCGCGAAAGCATCGGCACGGTCTGCGCGAGGTCGATGATGTGAATGTTGTTACGATCGCCGAAGATGTACGGCTTCATCTTCGGGTTCCAGCGGTGCGTCTGGTGACCGAAGTGAACACCAGCTTCCAGAAGCTGGCGCATGCTGAAATCAGGCAATGCCATGCCTTTTTCTCCTTTTCCGGTTGAACCTCCGCAAGGCGAACAGCACCCTCTTCGAGAATGCCACCGGCGGAAACGTCCGGATTTCTCCCGGACAATCCCATGCCTTACGTGTGGAATGCCGCCCGCCTTATAGCGACTTCGTCAGGAAATCAAGGCTTTTGTCGGCAAAGATCGTTTGCGCGTACCGGTATCAGCAAGACTATTTGCAGCCGCGGTCCTCGAGCATCTCCAGTTTCGAGAGATGACCGCTCAGGATGAAGTCGCCGTAGTCGAGGGTCAGGTCGCGGGTGACGCCGTTCTCGTAAAGCTTGAAGGACTGGGTGTAGACCGGCAACTGGTCTCCGGCCGTCTTGTCGTCATAGTAGGCGATCGAGATCGGCCAGTACTTCGCCGGGGCCATCGCGCCGGCTTTTCCGGCGTCCGGTTCGTCCTTGCCCGGCTCGGTCGCATGGCCGACGATGGTCGTCGTCACGTAGCTGCGGTCGCCGTCCTCCGACCCGTCGAAGATGCGTGCCTCGAAGAAGGTTTCACCCTTCCTCGCCCTGTCGATGACTTCCAGCATGTGCTCGGCGGGGAAGCGGCTGTCGACCAGTTCCACGGCGCGCTTCGCGGGCCCCTCGATCTCGATCTTGACCCGGCCGTTATCGTCGGCGGCCTTGCCCTTGACGTCCTTGTCGAGCTGGTCGTCGGTGAACGACTTCGTCTCGAACCGGAACTTGCCGTTGGCGATGTCCTCGAAGGTGCGGCTCTGCTGGTCGGTTACCCGCACCTGCTCGCCTGTGTCGATTCGGGTCACGAAGCGGAAGTTGGTCGTGTAACCCTTGCACTCCGATCCGTCGAATTCGTAGACCATGCGACCGCGTATTGCCTCGATGCCGGCCCGTTCGGAGGCTTCCTTCAGCTCGACGTCGTAGACGGCCCTGTGGGGCGCCAGACGCCCGGCGGCAGCTTCCGCCCCGCTCGCCGCCCAGCCGGTGGCTCCGAGGGTGGCCAGAGCGGCAACCGCATAGCTCGAGCGAAACATTCAATACCTCCTGTTGGACTGGCCGGCGATGATATAAGAACTGTCCCGGCGAAAGCGAGGCACGCCTTCGTGTAATGCAAGATTCTTTTTCAATGTTTACAACAAAACCGGGAAACTAGAATGTCCGAGACAATCGACAATCGTCTGGAAGCCATGGGTATCCGCCTTCCGGTCGCCGCCGCACCGGCTGCGAACTATGTTCCGTACGTCATCAGCGGCAACCTGCTTTACCTTTCCGGCCAGCTTCCGATGGAAGACGGCAAGATCGCAGTGACCGGCCTGGTCGGCGCTGACGTCGATCTCGCGGCCGCCCAGCGGGCCGCGGAACTCTGCGCCATCAACATTCTTGCACAGACGAAGGCGGCGCTCGGCGACCTCGGCCGCATCGCCCGCGTCATCAAGCTCAACGGCTTCGTCGCCTCGGCGCCCGGCTTTACCGAGCAGCATCTCGTCATCAACGGTGCCTCGAACCTCATCGCCAACGTCCTCGGCGACGCCGGCAAGCATGCCCGCGCAGCCGTCGGAATGGCCGCCCTGCCGCTCAATGCCGCCGTCGAGATCGACGCGATCCTGGAGATCACCCTGTGACCGACGCCACCTGGATCAAGGACCTGCCGGTCGCCCATCGCGGCTTCCACGACATGAACAAGGCCGTCTGGGAGAACACCCTTTCGGCCTTCCAGCGGGCGATCGATGCAGGCTTCGCGATCGAATGCGACATCCAGCTTTCGGCCGACAGCGTGCCGGTGGTGTTCCACGACCACGACCTGCAGCGGCTGTGCGGCATTGCCGGTGATGTGCGCGAGCGCACCGCGGCCGAGCTCGGCCTGCTGTCCGTCGGCGGCACCGCCGATCGCATTCCGACGCTTCGGCAGATGTTGACGCTCGTCAAGGGCCGCGTTCCGCTGGTGATCGAGCTCAAGGGCACGAGTGCCGAGGAGGACGACGGTTTTGCCGTGACCGTGCTCGACGTGCTCGAGGGCTACGAAGGCAAGGTCGCGCTGATGAGCTTCGATCACTGGCTGCTGAAGGACCTGAAGGCGCTCGACTGCCCCTACCCCGTCGGGCTGACCGCCGAAGGCGCCAAGCCCGAAACCTTCTTTGCCCACGACGAAGCGATGCAGCTCGGGCTCGATTTCATCTCCTACTGCGCCGCGCATCTGCCGAACAGCTTCGTCACCGCCCAGCGCGAACGCGGCATTCCGGTCATTACCTGGACGGTCAGGGATGAAATCATGCGACAGCATACCTATAAATATGCGGAGCAGATGACCTTCGAGGGGTTCGATCCCCGGGAGACGACGGTCGCGACCGCCTGACGGGAGCAGCATGAAGCAAGAGGTGTCCATCCGGATCGAACGGCCCTTTGCAGCGATCCGGCCCGAACTCTGGGCCACGCTCGAGGGTGCGGGTCGCGACAAGGCCGGCGGGGGCTACAATCCCTTCAACTCGCATGGATTCCTCTCCGCGCTCGAGGAGTCGGGATCGGCGACCGCCGAGACCGGCTGGCTCGGGCATCATCTCCTGCTGGAGGACGCCGCCGGAACCCTGATCGGCGCCGTCCCCTGCTATCTCAAGAGCCACAGCCGCGGCGAATACGTCTTCGATCACGGCTGGGCCGACGCCTACGAGCGCGCCGGTGGGCGCTATTATCCCAAGCTGCAGGTCACCATTCCCTTCACCCCCGCGACGGGGCCGCGGCTGATGGTGGCGCAAGGCCGACACCGGGCCGAGGTCCGTGCGCTGCTCGCCGGAGGCTTGCGCGAGGTCACCGAAAAGCTCGGAGCCTCCTCCGCCCACGTCACCTTCCTGCCCGAAAACGAGCTCGCCGCCTTCGAGGGACGGGGCTATCTTCACCGCACCGACCAGCAGTTCCATTTCCTGAACGCCGGCTACAGGGACCACGACGATTTCCTCGACACGCTCGCCTCGCGCAAGCGCAAGGCGCTGAAGAAGGAGCGACGCGCCGCGCTCGAAAACGGCATCACGATCGACTGGCTCACCGGCTCCGACCTGACCGAATCCGTCTGGGACCAGTTCTTCGCCTTCTACATGGATACCGGCAGCCGCAAGTGGGGGCGTCCCTATCTCACACGGGACTTCTACTCGCTGATCGGAGAAAGGATGGCCGACGACATCCTGCTGGTGATGGCCAAGCGCGGCGGGCGCTACATCGCCGGTGCGATCAACTTCATCGGCAGCGACACGCTCTTCGGCCGCCACTGGGGCTGCATCGAGGAGCATCCCTTCCTGCACTTCGAGGTCTGCTATCATCAGGCGATCGATTTCGCCCTGGCCAAGGGGCTCCAGAAGGTCGAGGCCGGCGCACAGGGCGAGCACAAGCTCGCCCGCGGATACCAGCCGGTGACCACCCACTCCGCCCATTTCATCGCCCATGCCGGCCTCAGGCGCGCCGTCGCCGACTATCTCGAACACGAGCGCCGCGAGGTCGAAGAGATCGGCGAGTATCTCGGCGAACACACCCCGTTCAGGAAGGGCGAGCGCCAGTGCCGCGAAGACTGACGGGTGCTTGATCGAGCCCCCTCGGTCGCGTTAGGTACGCAGCGAAACGAGGAGCCCCAAGATGACCAGCCCGGCCTACGACCCCAACAACATCTTCGCCAAGATCCTGCGCAACGAAATTCCCTCGGTTCGTCTCTACGAGGACGAGCATACGCTCGCATTCATGGACGTGATGCCGCAGTCGCCGGGCCATCTGCTGGTCATTCCCAAGGAAGGATCGCGCAACCTGCTCGACGCCGATCCCGCGGTCCTCGCCCGCACGATCCCGGTCGTCCAGAAGCTCGCGGTTGCCGCCAAGGAGGCGCTCGACGCTGACGGCGTTCTCGTCACCCAGTTCAACGAACTCCCCGCCGGCCAGACGGTCTTCCACCTGCATTTCCACGTCATTCCCCGTTACGAGGGCGTGCCGCTCCGGCCGCATTCCGGTCAGATGGAAGACATCGAGGTGCTGAAGGCGCACGCAGAGAAGATCAAGGCGGCGCTGTAAAGCGACCTTGGCACCGATCCGTACCGGTCGCTACGTTGCTACTGCATCCGCCCCAAGCGGATATACGCACGACCCATAAACTCAATCTTGGCAATCGCCGCATCTGGACCGGTGACGCATTCGCGAGGGACGAAGCCTTGTGGCAACGTCCCCCGCGACAGTTTCGAAGCTTGATGAAGCGCGAGGATGTCGAGCTTGTCCGAGCGTGGTAGCTTGA
The DNA here is from genome assembly GCF_024054295.1 of Ciceribacter sp. RN22. Classification (NCBI taxonomy): domain Bacteria; kingdom Pseudomonadati; phylum Pseudomonadota; class Alphaproteobacteria; order Hyphomicrobiales; family Rhizobiaceae; genus Ciceribacter; species Ciceribacter sp. RN22. The sequence continues at coordinate 1,741,871 of NZ_JAMXLD010000001.1, read as the reverse complement.
CGACATCGAATTCATTGTCACCGACCAAAACAAACGCAAAATACGCTTCGTTTGCCCCGAATCCTTGATCTGCAAGATACTCGTTCACCTGATCCGCCAGAGGATCTCGTAGAGCCAAACTGTCCTGGTATGGCTGAACCATACAGATCGTTCTTCCGGCAAATTGCGAGAGATCCTCGAATCTGACCGATGAACCAACGGGGATTGCTAAGAGAGCGTTTTCCAATTTCCCCGCTTCACCGGAAGGAGGCGAGCAGGAAATGCAGGCAACCGACAGCAGCAACGTGACGATACTCTTCCGCATTCCGTCTGCTCCCGTCTATTCCGGATTGCGATAGCCGCTCCTCTCCGGGAACGGCCAATCTTTCAAAAGCGCCATGTCCGGCCGGAAAATCTCGACCTTCAGCGGATAGCACGCGGCAGCATCGCTCGAATGGGTGGCGCTGCAATCGCCGCCGGGGCAGGCCGAAAGCGCGCCGATGAGGTCGATCTCGGCGAAGAACTCGATGTAGTCGCCGGGACGCACCGGGCTCGCCTTCATGAAATACTGGTGCGTGTCCCTCGTAAAGCCGGTGCACATGAAGACGTTGAGCACGTCATGGACGTGCGGTTCGGCCTCGCGGAAGGCGAGCCCCTTCGCCCCGGCGAGCGCGCGTGTCAGGTTGGAATGGCAGCAGTGGTGATAGTCGCCGCCGGAAAGCAGCCGGTTGGTATAGGGATCGCAGCGCGTGCCGATGACATCATGCAGGCCCGCCCCGTCGTCATCCCACCCGTACCAGGCGAGCGTATCATGGGTGATCGTCGCCATCGGCCGCAGATGCGGCAGCGAGCTCCAGAGCCGGTCGCCGACCGAGACATGGGTCGCATGCAGCGCCCGGGTCTTGCCGCTGAAGAAGCGCTCGGAAAGGTCCGCGGCGTTCCAGAGGTTGAGGTCGCCGACCTGCGGCCCCTCGACGCTGACGACACGGAAGAAATGCCCCTTCGGCACATCGAACGCTCCGCCCTCGCGCGGCGAAACGATAATTTCGTCGATCTTTTCGAGCGTTGCGCGCGCTTCTTGAAGTCGTGTCATGTCCGGAGCCGGCAGCGTTCCGTTGGGGTAGACGACGACGGGGCGACGGGCGCGTCGCTCGGCGGTGTCGACGGGAACCTGAATGGGGGCCTGGATGGCGGACTTGGCGGTCATGAACGATCCTGCACTCTCAAGGGCAAACAACAGGACGGACACTGCACGCCGGCAAGGCGGCTGGCAATACGGCATCTCCTTGCCATAAGGGTAAGTGTCACTTATCCTTGTTTCCATGAAGCTCCCGCCACTGCCAGGCCTCCGCGCCTTCGAAGCCGCCGCTCGCCGTGAGAATTTCCGCCAGGCGGCAACAGAACTCGGCATGACACCGGCCGCCGTCAGCCAGCACGTGCGCAGCCTCGAAGATTGGCTCGGCGTAAGGCTCTTCGAGCGCAGCGCCCGCGGCGTGCGGCTGACGCCCGCCGGACGAGAGTTCGGCGATGCCGTGTCCGCGGGCCTCGCCGGCATCGCCGCTGCCGCCGAACGGCTCACCGCGGGTGCAAGGCGCCGCACGGTCCGCCTCGCCTGTCTTCCTTCGGTCGTCGCCCATTGGCTGGCGCCGCGGCTGCCCCGTTTCCGCGCCGCGCATCCCGACATACAGGTTGCGATCTCCTATGCGGCCGGTGCGAAAACGGCGGCCGAGGCGACGGCCGATCTGTTGATCCAGCACGGCACTCGTCCGGATGCCGGGGCCTTGCCGATCCTCTCCGGTGCCACTCGGCCGACCTGCGCCCCGTCCTATCTCAATCGCAACGGTCCGATCCGCGATCCTCGCGAACTGCTCGCTGCGGACCTTCTCCATGATGAAAGTCCGACTGCCTGGCGACGGTGGTTTTCCGAAGGAGGTCTCGAAAGCCCGCGCGAGACCGGACCGATCTTCGCCGATTTCAACCTGCTCCTGAGTTCGCTGACCGCCGGGCTCGGCGTCGCCCTCTGCCCGACCGCACTGATCGGCGACGATCTGAACCAAGGCAAACTCGAGGTTCTGTTCGACCGGGCGACAGACACGGACAAGGCCTACTGGTTGACGGAGGCGAAGAACCTCTCGCCGGAGGCGGTGCTGATGCGGGACTGGCTGCTGGCGGAGGCGACCGACGCAACCCCCTCCGGTCCCTAAACCTCAGACGAAGACGAGACCGAGCGCCAGGAGCGCCACGGAGACCACGACGCCGACGATGACCCGCTGCCCGGCGGCGAGGAAGGCGGCAAAGCCGAGCGCTGCAGCGGCGAGACGCAGCCAGAGCGGCGTGGCTTCGAGACTGCCGGTCGGGAAGACGATCAGCTTGGAGGTCACCGCCATGACAAGCGATGTGGCGACCGCCCTCACCCATTTCAGTGCCTCGGAATCCTCGTTCATCCGGTTGCCGGCAATCACGCCGAGCCAGCGCCAGACATCCGTCGCCAGCCAGCCCGCCACGAGGATCACGGCATAGATCGTGTAGTCGTTCATCGGCTCTCTCCCTCTCGACGCTTCCGCCGGCCGGAAAACACCAGCCGGTCGACGAGATAGGCCAGCGTTCCGCCACCGAGGCCGGCGATCAGTACGTCCAGTCCCGGCACAACCATCGACAACAGCGGCCCGCCGACGACGCCGATGAGGAACGCCAGGCGAAGGACGGGTTGGCGCGACGTCGCCCAGATCGAGGCGACGAAATAGACCGGCGTGAGGAAGAACAGCAGCCCGGCCACCAGCGGCGGAAAAGTCTCGACGAGGCCGTAGCAGATGCCGACGAGAAGCGTGTTCGTGAGCGTCAGGGTGATCGCGAAGCCGGCAAAGTAGACGGTTCGATGCTCACGCGGAACCTTGCCGATGTTCTGGGTGGTGAAGACCCAAGCCGTGATCGCGATGAAATGCGAAAGGAAGAGCAGCAACCAGACGGGCGTGCGCGGCGTGCGGATCTCCGGGACGAGCGAGGCCACCATCGGCATCATGCGGATCGAGGAGAGCGAAACGGCGACGATGATCGCCAGGATGTGCGCGCCGCTCGCCAACATCCCCGTCAGGATCATCTTGGCGGGAAGCGCCCAGACCATCAGCGTCATGAACATGGCCGCACCACGCGAAATCCCGGCCTCCAGCGCGAAGGCGGCGAAACCGACGAAGGAGGTCATGAGGATCAGTGCCGGCAGGCTGAAGATGCCGCGGGCACCACGCCGGAACCAGCGAAATGACTCGGGATCGGCTCTCAACAGGGACATCGGCGATTCCGCGGAAGACGGGAGGGACCGGCGCTCCGATCCGAAGAAAAGGCTCGCGGCAAGCTATACCGGCGATTCCCGGAGCGAGACAGCGATTTTCCGCAACCCCGCCATCACCTCAGCGCATGCCGTCCGGTCCGCCGCTCACGGAGATCATCAACCAGCCGCGTCCGCGACGCTTGTAGACCTCCGTCCAGCGCCCCGCGATCGTCTGCGATCCGCCGCCGGCAGCCTCGACGTCCGCCTCGTAGCGATAGTGCACGACGCCGACCTCGTGGTCGAAGACCGTAACTTCGAGCGGCTGCAGCCGGTAGCGGAGAATGCGCGGCGAGTCGGGTCCGACCGACGCCACGGCGGCCTCAAAGTCGTGCGGCTTGTCGAGACCGGTTACCCAGCCGGAGTAATCGGGATGAAGGAGCTTGCGAACCGGGGCCGTCTCGCGCCGGCGGGCGATCTCCCAGAGCATCTGGACGTGCTCCCAGAGCAGCTGCTCCTCATCGCCAAGACGAGGCATTCCGCCGCTCTCATGCTCCATCCCTCGGTTCCCCCGATCACCGTCGGCAGCGCCGACACGAAAACCCTCGCAGCTCGGCCGCGAGGGGTCAATTCACCTCTTTGTATGGCAGAAGATCACCATCCGAAGACCAACCGCTATTTCTTCTTCGGCACCTTGGGAACCGAGGCTCGCTTCTTCGACGCAGCCGGAGCCTCTCCCGGCCCTTCGAGCTTCTCTGCCGTGGCCTTCGCCTTGCGCGCGGTCTTGGCTTCTCCGGCAAGCGCTTCGGCTTCCGCCTTTGGCTTCACGGGCGCGACATCCGGCACCGCCTCAAGATCGAGCACCTCGGCGCCGGTCTCATCCTTCTTGACGCCGACCTTGACGACACCGCCCTTCTTCAGCTTGCCGAAGAGGATCTCGTTGGCGAGCGGCTTCTTGATGTGCTCCTGGATGACGCGCGCCAGCGGACGGGCGCCCATCTTCTCGTCGTAGCCGCGGGTGGCAAGCCAGGCGATCGCTTCCGGCGCGAGGTCGAAAGTGACATTGCGTTCGGAGAGCTGCGCCTCGAGCTGCATCACGAACTTCTGCACCACCTGGTGGATGACCTCGGTCGGCAGCGGCGCGAACTGGATCGTCGCATCGAGACGATTGCGGAATTCCGGGGTAAAGAGGCGGTTGAGTGCTTCCTCTTCCTCGCCCGTCCGCTTCGATGAGCCGAAACCGATCGCCGCCTTCGCGCCCTCGGTCGCCCCGGCATTGGTCGTCATGATCAGGATGACGTTGCGGAAATCGATCTTCTTGCCGTTGTGGTCGGTCAGCGAACCGTGGTCCATCACCTGCAGCAGGATGTTGTAGATGTCCGGGTGCGCCTTCTCGATTTCGTCGAGCAGGACCACCGAGTGCGGATGCTGGTCGACGCCGTCGGTCAGCAGACCGCCCTGGTCGAAGCCGACATAGCCGGGAGGCGCCCCGAGAAGCCGCGAGACGGTGTGACGCTCCATGTATTCCGACATGTCGAAACGCAACAACTCGACGCCGAGCGAGGCGGCAAGCTGCTTTGCGACTTCCGTCTTGCCGACGCCTGTCGGCCCGGAGAAGACGTAGCAGCCGATCGGCTTGTTCGGTTCGCGCAGGCCGGCGCGGGCAAGCTTGATCGAGGTCGAAAGCGCCTCGATCGCCTTGTCCTGACCGTAGACCACCGAACGCAGTTCCTTCTCGAGATTGGCGAGCACCATCTCGTCGTCCTTGGAGACGGTCTTCGGCGGAATCCGCGCCATCGTCGCGATCGTCGCCTCGATCTCCCGCTCGGTGATCAGCTTGCGCCGCTTGGAGGCGGGCAGCAGCATCTGCGCGGCACCGGTCTCGTCGATCACATCGATCGCCTTGTCGGGCAGCTTGCGGTCCGAGATATAGCGCGCCGAAAGCTCGACGGCCGCCTTGATCGCCTCGTTCGTGTAGCGGAGCTTGTGGTAGTCCTCGAAATAGGGCTTCAGGCCCTTCATGATCTCGATCGCATCGTCGATCGAAGGCTCGTTGACGTCGATCTTCTGGAAGCGACGGACCAGCGCCCGGTCCTTCTCGAAGAACTGGCGGTATTCCTTGTAGGTGGTCGAGCCGATGCAGCGGATCGCACCCGAGGAAAGCGCCGGCTTCAGGAGGTTCGAGGCGTCCATTGCGCCGCCGGAGGTCGCGCCCGCACCGATAACGGTGTGGATTTCGTCGATGAAGAGCACCGCGCCCGGGTAATCCTCGAGTTCCTTGACGACCTGCTTCAGGCGCTCCTCGAAATCGCCGCGATAGCGGGTGCCGGCGAGCAGCGTCCCCATGTCGAGCGAGAAGATCGTCGCGTCCTTCAACGCTTCGGGTACCTGGCCCTCGACGATACGCTTGGCGAGTCCCTCGGCGATCGCCGTCTTGCCGACGCCGGGATCGCCGACATAGAGCGGGTTGTTCTTGGAACGACGGCAAAGCACCTGTATCGTGCGGTTGACCTCGTCGTTGCGGCCGATCAGAGGGTCGATACGCCCGGCACGCGCCTTTTCGTTGAGGTTGACGCAGTAGGCCTTGAGGGCTTCCTGCTTGCCCTTCGCTGCACCTTCCTCCTGGTCGCGCGCCTGCTTGGCTTCGGCTTCGCCCTCCTCGACACCGCGCGGCGGGCGCACCTGCGAAGCGCCCGGGCGCTTGCCGATGCCGTGGGAGATATAATTGACCGCATCGTAGCGGGTCATCTCCTGCTCCTGCAGGAAATAGGCCGCATGACTCTCGCGCTCGGCGAAGATCGCCACCAGCACGTTCGCGCCGGTCACCTCTTCGCGACCGGACGACTGGACGTGGATGACCGCACGCTGGATGACACGCTGGAACCCCGAGGTCGGCTTGGAATCCTCGTCGTATCCCGTCACCAGATTGGAAAGCTCGTTGTCCACGTAGTCGCTGACGGTCTTGCGCAGCACGTCGAGGTTGACGTTGCACGCCCCCATCACGGCTGCAGCGTCGGCGTCGTCGATCAGCGCGAGCAGAAGGTGTTCGAGCGTGGCATATTCGTGATGCCGCTCGTTCGCGTAGGTCAGTGCCTGGTGCAGCGCCTTTTCGAGGCTCGGAGAAAATGTTGGCACGTCAGATCCTCACTTCTTTTCCATCACACATTGCAGCGGGTGCTCGTGCTGCCGGGCGAAATCCATCACCTGGCTGACCTTGGTCTCGGCGACCTCGTAGGTGAAGACACCGCATTCCCCGACGCCATGATTGTGAACATGCAACATGATGCGCGTGGCCGCTTCCCTGTCCTTCTGGAAGAAGCGCTCCAGGATATGGATCACGAATTCCATCGGGGTGTAGTCGTCATTGAGCAGCAGCACGCGATACAGATTCGGCTTCTTGGTTTTCGGCTTCGTCCGCGTGATCACGGATGTGCCGCGACCGGCGTTGTCGCCGTCACTTTTCTGCTGCATGAAGACCGGCGTGGCGATCATGTTCTTCCATTCTCCAGTGGTTCGCCGGCCGGCTTGCGCCGCAGCGAACACTTAGCACATTAAGGTAGTTCGTAATTTGGTGATTTTAAGCCCCCCGCAAAGGAGTGCAAACAGATTTGCGTTATAACGGCCGCCGCCGTCGAGAAAAGCGGGGACAGGCCGTGAAAGGTAAACGCGCAAGGCCGGCTACGGGTCCCGTAGCCGGCCTTGATTTATTCAACGCGCGATGGCGCGACGGCTTCGTTTCAGGCTGCCGTTGCGGCCGGAACGCCGGCGGACTTCGATGCCTTCGCGACCGGGGCTTCGTAGGGCTTGTAGGCGCTCTTCGCCAGATCGGCATACATTTCCGTGAGCTTCGTCGCCTCGGAAACGAGGCCTTCGTAGGCCCCCTTCACGAAGTTCGTCTGCAGTTCGACCGCACCTTCGACGCTCTTCACGCCGGCCAGGCTTTCCATATGCGCAACCGCGTCCTGGAAGGACTTCTTCGAATATTCGGTAGCTTCCGTCGCGATGGCCTGAAAGCCCTTCGCGATCTCTGCGTAATTCTTCAGCATCGCGTCCATGGCTTCCTTGCCCTTCCTGTTCGCTTCATCGAAATTAAACATACGGCAGTGTCCCTTCTGCTTCATTTCGCTGCGAACGCACATAGCACATGCACAATTTTTGTCAATTGTTTTCCGCGATGCAATATCGCGCGCAGGTTGCATGCAGCGCCAAAAAGAAGGGCCGCCTGGAATACGGGCGACCCTGCATGCTGAAATGGCAAACATATATCAGAAAGCCTGCAACTAGAGGCTTAGAGATCGACGTCGAGGATGGCCATGGAGAAATTGTAGGAGAGATCGCCGTCCTCGTCGTCGCGGAAAACCACGCCGAGAAACTCGTCACCGAGATAGACTTCCGCGGAGTCGTCCTTGCGGGGACGAGCCTTGACGACGATGGCCGGGTTGAACATCCGCTTGAAATAGGCGTCGAGCTTCTTGATTTCGTCGGGCTTCACTACAGTTCTCCATGGGGCGATTCAAGTTCGGGCGCTTGTCGCACGGCCGCTCGGATGATGTAAAGACGCGGCTGCGGACAAATGAACGCCGGCCAGAGCCCCTCGCCGTCCTCCGGCCACCGTTGCCAATGCGGTCGTTTGCGGTCAAGCCTCCGAGGCGAGCATCTGGTCCATCGAGCGGGCCGGTTCGGCGCAGCCCGCCTCGCCCACCACGCGCGCCGGAACGCCGGCCACGGTCGAGCCCTTGGGAACCGGCTTCAAGACAACCGAACCCGCGGCCACGCGCGAGCAGCAACCGACCTCGATATTGCCGAGCACCTTCGCCCCCGCCCCGATCAGCACGCCGTCGCCGATCTTCGGGTGACGATCGCTCCCCTCCTTGCCGGTGCCGCCGAGGGTGACACCGTGCAGGATCGAGACATTGTCGCCGATCCGCGCCGTCTCCCCGACGACGAGGCCCGTGGCATGATCGAGAAAGATACCCTTGCCGATCCGCGCCGCCGGGTTGATGTCCGTCTGGAACACGCTGGAGGAGCGGCTCTGCAGATAGAGAGCGAAATCGCGCCGTCCACGGTTCCACAGCCAATGTGCGAGACGGTGGGTCTGGATTGCATGGAATCCCTTGAAATAGAGCACGGGCTCCATGAAGCGCGTGCAGGCGGGGTCGCGGTCGTAGACCGCCTGGATGTCGACGCGCATGATCTGGCCCCATTCCGGCCAGTCCCGCACCATCTCCTCGAAGGTCTGGCGCAGCAGGATCGCCTGCAGATCCGGATGGTCCAGCCGCTCGCAGATCCGGTAAATGACGCAGTCTTCGAGCGAACGATGGTTGAGGACCGTCGAATAGAGGAAGGCCGCGAGGAGCGGGTCGTGCTCGGCCGCCGCGCGCGCCTCGTGGCGAAGCGTATCCCAGATCGGATCCATCGACTTGATGTGTTCGCCATGGAGGACTTCAGTCTTTGCGGCCATCGCCGGTCTCCTCTGTTCCATCGAGATTACATTATATAGGCTATCTGCGACGCAAACCAGATGGGCAGAAACGATGAAGCAGATCCGTGATTTCGCTGCCGGAAGAATACGCGCCGAGAGCCATGACGGCGTCGGTCTCCTCGTCATCGACAATCCGGAACGAAAGAATGCCGTCACGGCGGCCATGTGGCGGTCGATCCCCCACGCCGTTCACTGGCTGTGCGGCGAGGCCGGCGCCCGCGCAATCGTTCTGTCGGGAGCGGGCGGACGGGATTTCAGCGCCGGCGCGGATATCTCGGAGTTCCCCGTCGTGCGGAAGGATACGGCGACCGCCAGGCTCTATGAAGCCGACAACAGCTCCGCCTTCGCCGCCATACGGGCGGCACGCGTACCCGTCATCGCGGCCATCCGCGGCATCTGCTACGGCGGCGGCTTCGGGCTCGCCGCGGCATGTGACCTCCGGATCGCGGACGATACGGCGGCCTTCGCAGTCCCCGCCGCCCGCCTCGGCCTTGCCTATCCGGCCGACGCCGTCCAGGACTTCGCGCGCTCGCTCGGCGACCAGATGGCCCGCAGGGCGCTCTACACCGGCGCGGCGATGCGCGCCGCCGAACTGCTCGCCTGCGGTTTCCTGCTCGACATCACCACACCCGATACGCTGGACGACAAGGTCCTGACGCTCGCCGAAACGATCGCCACCAACGCCCCGCTTTCGGTGCAGGCGTCGAAGCTCGCGCTGCGCGCCGCCGCGGAAAAGGACGACGACCTTCTGCGGGAGGCGGAGGTCACCGGCGCCTCGACCTTCGAAAGTGCCGACTATGCGGAGGGTCGGCGCGCCTTCGCGGAGAAGCGCAAACCCGTCTTCACCGGCGAGTAGCCGGCGCGGTGGTCACTGACGGCCAATCTCGCGATAGAAGTCGAGCACGGCCTTCTTGAAGACCTTGTCGCCGACGGCGAGCATGTGGTCGCGGTTCGGGATATCGACGGCCCTCGCGTCCGGCATCAGCGCCGCCAGTTTTTGAGGCGAGCCGGCAATGTCGTCCCGGGTGCCGACGGCGATCAGTGTCGGTACATCGACGCGAGCGATATCGGCGCGATCGACGAGCACGCGGGACTCCTGGATACAGGCGGCAAGCGCGATGCGGTCGCTGCGGGTCTGTTCGGCGAAGGCGCGGAACATCCGTCCCCGCTCATGGGTCACGTCGGAAAGCGACGGCGCCAGCAACGCGTCCGCAATCGGATCCCAGTCGCCGACGCCATCACAGAGACCGATGCCGAGCCCGCCGAAGACCAGCGAGCGCACGCGGTGGGGATGTTCGAGCGCCATGAAGGCGGAAATCCTCGCGCCCATCGAATAGCCCATGACGTCGGCGTCCGGCAGCCCGAGATGGGTGAGCAATGCGGCGGCATCCGCGGCCATCCGTGAGGGATGATAGGCCTCCGGCTCATGCGGACGATCGCTCGCGCCGTGGCCGCGATTGTCGATTGCGATGACGCGGTAGCCGGCCTCCCCCAACGTCTTCAGCCAGCCCGGATGAACCCAGTTCACCGTCGCCGTCGAGGCGAACCCGTGGATCAGCAGGATCGGCGGGCCGGACGGATCGCCGGCGTCGAAATAGGCGAGCTGCAATCCGTCGTGATAGAAGAGGGAGAATGCCGGCGCATTCAGATTCATCGCTTCGGTCCATGTCTTGTTCTGGGATTGACGGCGCGCACCTTAGTGAAACGCAGCCACGCATCAAAGGCGCATCGGTTTCTTTTCTGTGGGTTTGCGGCGTCTTTGTCTCTACACATTCGCGGCGAAGGAGGATAATGTCCGCCGCAAAGTGAAAAGGCATTCGGAGAGACATATGGCCGGGCACACCATTCCCCACTTCCAGAACGACGGCGGACACCGCGTGATCGAGATCGGCGTGAAGGAGTTCATGTGCACGGGCGCTTCCGCCCCCTTCGATCATCCGCACATCTTCATCGACATGGGCGACGACAACGAGAAGGTCTGCTCCTACTGCTCGACCCTCTATCGCTATAATCCGTCGCTGAAGGCCGAGCAGACCAACCCTGCCGGCTGCGTCTATCACGTCAAGGCGGCCTGACCGCCACCCGCATTTCACGATCGGCAAGGCCATGTCCACCAACGTCGTCGCCATCGTCGGAGCCGGGATGGCGGGGCTTACGGCTGCGCTGTCGCTGGCACGACACAGGATCCGCAGCGAGATCGTCGAACAGGCGCCCCAGCTCGGCGAAGTCGGTGCCGGCCTGCAGATTTCCCCCAATGCCTCGCGAATTCTCCGTGAGCTGGGGATCCTTGCCGACATAGAGCATCGCTGGTGCGAGCCGCAGGAAATCCGGCTGCAATCCGGCGTGACCCTCGGGGCGCTCGCCGCCGTTCCGGTTGGCGCCTTCGCGCGGGACCGCTGGGGCGCACCCTACGGTGTCCTGCACCGATCGACGCTCCAGCAGGCGCTGCTTTCGGCGGTCTTGCGCAATCCGCTCTGCAAGGTCCACCTCGGCTGTCGCATCGAAAAGCCCGGCGACACGGAGATCGCTCGTGCGATCGGGGAGCAGCCGGATCTCGTCATTGGCGCCGACGGCGTCTGGTCGAGAACCCGTGCCCGCATCCCGGGCGCGCCCAAGGCGCACTTCTCCGGCAACATCGCCTGGCGCTTCACGATGGCTGGCGACAATGCGCCGGGCTTCCTCGATCCCTCAAACGTCACCGCCTTCCTCGGCCCGAAAACCCACCTCGTCTGCTATCCCCTGAAGGAGATCGGCGGCTTCAACGTCGTGGCGATCGCCGCCGGCCTCGATCCCGGCGAAACCTGGTCGGCGGAAGGCAGCGAGCGGCAGGGCCGTATGCTTGCGGAACAGTTCTCGGCATGGCACCCGGAAATCCGCACGCTGCTTTCAAACCTGCGCGGCGCCACCTTCTGGCCGCTCTACCAGGCAGGCCCCGGGCGATGGCAAAATGGGCGCGACACCGCGCTCATCGGTGATGCCGCGCATGCGATGATGCCGTTTGCCGCGCAGGGTGCGGCGATGGCGATCGAAGACGCCTTCGAACTCGCCGGGCTTGTCGCAAATACACCCCTCCCAGAGGCGCTCGCGACCTACGAGCGCGTTCGTCAGGCGCGCGCCGCCCGGGTCGGCAAACGCGGCGCGTTCAACCGCTTCGCCTATCACGCGCGCGGCCCGATCCGCATCGCGCGCGACCTGGTGCTCGCGACACGCTCGCCGCAGAGCCTCGCCGCCGATCTCGACTGGCTCTACGGCTATCGCGCGAAGGGCTGATCTCAGACGGCTGCGGCAGCCCTGAACCCGCGTTCGAGGTCGGCGATGATGTCCTCGACGTTTTCCAGCCCGATCTGCAGCCGGATGACCGGTCCTTCGGTCGGCGCCTTGCGGATCTTGCGGTCGGTGAGGTCGACCATAACGGCGAGGCTCTCGTAGCCGCCCCAGGAATAGCCGAGCCCGAAGAGCGAAAGTTCATTGAGGAAGGCCCGCGCCTTCGGCTTGAAATTTTCCCGCTCATCCACCTTCAGCACGAAGGAGAAGATGCCGCTCGCGCCCTTGAAGTCCCGCTTCCAGATGTCGTGGCCGGGGAAACTCGGCAGGCCCGGGTGCAGGACCTTTGCGACATCGTCGCGCGCCTCGAGCCAGTTCGCGACCGAAAGCGCACTCTTGTTGTGGTGTTCCAGCCGCAGGTTCATCGTCCGCAGCCCGCGCAGGATCATGTAGGAATCATCCGGCGAACCGCAGATGCCGAGCGTGCCGTTTGCTTCCTTCAACTGCGGCCAGTGGGCGGCGTTGGCCGAGACCGTGCCCATCAGGATGTCGGAATGGCCGGACGGATACTTCGTCGCCGCGTGGATCGAGACGTCGACGCCGAAATCGAGTGGCTTGAAATAGATCGGGGTCGCCCAGGTGTTGTCCATCGTAACGACGCACCCGTGCCTGTGCGCCGCTTCGGCGATCGTCCGGATATCCTGCATCTCGAAGGTGTTGGAGCCCGGCGCCTCGGTGTGGACGAGCTTTGTGTTCGGGCGGATCAGCGCTTCGATTCCGGACCCGATCTCCGGATCGTAGTATTCGACGGTGACGCCAAGGCGGGTCAACATAGTGTCGCAGAAGTGGCGGCAGGGTCCATAGACCGAATCGACGATCAGAGCGTGGTCGCCGGCCGACAGGAAAGCGAGGAATGGAACCGTGATCGCGGCAAGCCCGCTCGGGACGAGGATGGTGCCGGCCGATCCCTCGAATTCGTCGATCGCCTCGCAAAGCGCGTCCGTCGTCGGCGTGCCCCGCGTGCCGTAGGTATACTTCTGCGTCCGCGTTTCCATCGTCTCCACATTCGGAAACAGAACGGTCGAGGCGTGGACCACGGGCGGGTTGACGAAGCCATAATAGCTCATCGGATCATTGCCGACGTGACACAGGCGCGTGTCCGTACCGGCGGCCGCCAGCATCTCTTTTCTGTCTCTCATGAGAACCAAGCCTTTCCTCGGGAATATGACGAGCGGATTTGTCGTATCCCGGACGAAGGACGTCAAGGCACGTTGCGCCCTCCCCGGCAGGTGTTTCGATGGTGGTTATGCGGCGAATCGGTGCTTTTTTAGCCAATTTCCGATTTTTTCCGCCATTTCCTGCCTGATTTTGATGCGAATTAGGCATTTTTCCAATTTTCTGCCCCATTTCGCGGACCGCAGTCTTGACCGTGGTTCATTTTAAGACTGTGATAGCGCGGCTCGCACCGGGAGGTCAGCGGGCCGGCGGAGGCATGAAATCGTTCGAGCGAACGTGACCGTCGGGTATTTTCAAGAACAATAGACAAAGGTTGGGAAAAATGAACAAGAAGCTTCTGTCAGTCGCTCTCGGCGCTGCAGTCGTCGGTTTTGGTGCACCGGCTGCATTCGCCGGAACGCTCGACGACGTGAAGGCGAAGGGTTTCGTGCAGTGCGGTGTCAACGGCTCCAATCTCGCCGGCTTCGGCGCCCAGGACTCCTCGGGCAACTGGGCCGGTCTTGATGTCGACGTATGCCGTGCCGTCGCCGCTGCCGTTTTCGGCGACGCGACCAAGGTCAAGTACACCCCCCTCTCCGCGAAGGACCGTTTCCCGGCCCTGCAGTCGGGTGAAATCGACATGCTGGCCCGCAACACGACCTGGACCGCCAGCCGTGACTCGCAGCTCGGCTTCGACTTCCGCGCCGTCAACTACTACGACGGCCAGGGCTTCATGGTTCCGAAGGGCCTCAACGTGAAGTCCGCACTCGAGCTGTCGGGCGCCGCCGTCTGCGTTCAGTCCGGCACGACGACCGAACTCAACCTCGCCGACTACTTCAAGGCCAACGGCCTCGAGTACAAGCCGGTCGTGTTCGAGAAGCAGGAAGAAGTCGACGCCGCCTACCAGTCCGGCCGTTGCGACGTCTACACGACCGACCAGTCCGGCCTCTACTCGATCCGCCTGTCGCTCGCGAACCCCGACGACCACATGGTCCTGCCCGAAATCATCTCCAAGGAACCCCTCGGTCCGGCCGTTCGCCAGAACGACTCCAAGTGGTTCGACGTCGTGACCTGGGCACACTACGCCATGGTTTCGGCTGAAGAGTTCGGCATCACCTCCGCCAACGTAGACGAAATGCTGAAGTCCGAAAACCCGGACATCAAGCGCTTCCTCGGCGAAGAAAAGGACCAGACGATCGGCAAGGACCTCGGCCTGGATGAGAAGTGGGCCTACAACATCGTCAAGCAGGTCGGTAACTACGGCGAATCCTTCGAGCGCAATGTCGGCGCCGGAAGCCCGCTGAAGATCGAGCGCGGCCTCAATGCCCTGTGGACCAAGGGCGGTCTGCAGTACGCTCCGCCGATCCGCTAAGCGGTCGCAACCAGCATACCGGAAAGGCGCCACGGCGCCTTTCCGATCGACAGAATGAAAAAAGGCAGCTACGAAAAATGATGGCTGCGAACAGGGGATAATGCATGGCAGTGGTCGCCTCGGGCCGGGACGGCAATAGCCGTTCGGTGCACTCTTTGCTGTACAATCCAGCTTTCCGTCAGTTCGTCTATCAGGCACTGACCCTCGTCTTCATCGTCTGGCTGTTCTGGTTCGCCGGAACCAATGCCGCCCAGAACCTCGCTCGCGCCAACATGACGGCCGGGTTCGAGTTTCTGAGAAACCGGGCGGGCTTCGACATCGCCCAGACGCCGATCGCCTATTCGAGCGACAATACGTATCTGCAGGCGCTCGCAGTCGGCCTCGTCAATACCTTGATCATCGCCGTTTGCGGGATCATCACGGCCAGCATCATCGGGCTGATCGTCGGCATCGGCCGACTTTCGCACAACTGGCTGATCTCGCGGCTCGCAACGGTCTATGTCGAGGTGTTCCGCAACATCCCGCCGCTGCTCGTCATCTTCTTCTGGTACAAGGGCGTTCTCTCGCTGCTGCCGGACGTCCGTTCGTCGTTGGCACTGCCTCTGTCGGTCTTCGTCAGCAACCGCGGCATCTACATGCCGGCGCCAGTCTTCGGTGAGGGCATGTCCCTGGTCGCCGCCGCCTTCGTCGCGGGCGTCGTCGCAGCCATCCTCTATGCGCGTTGGGCGACGAAGAAACAGCTCGCCACCGGCAAGCGCCCGCCCGTCCTCTGGATCAATATCGCGCTGATCATCGGCCTGCCGCTTGTCGCCTTCGCGATCATCGGCGCACCGGTCACCTTCGACATTCCGGAGCTCGGCAAGTTCAACATGCGGGGCGGCACAGCCATCGGTCCGGAGTTCCTGTCGCTCTACATGGCGCTGTCGTTCTACACAGCCGCCTTCATCGCCGAGATCGTCCGTGCGGGCATCCGGGGCGTGCCGAAAGGTCAAACAGAGGCGGCGAGCGCGCTCGGCCTGCGCAGAGGCCCGACGACGCGTCTTGTGGTCCTGCCGCAGGCGCTGCGGATCATCATTCCGCCGCTTACCTCGCAGTACCTCAACCTGACGAAGAACTCTTCGCTCGCCGTCGCCATCGGTTACGCCGATCTGGTCGCGGTCGGCGGAACGATCCTCAATCAGTCGGGCCATTCCATCGAGATCATCGCGATCTGGATGCTGATCTACGTGTCGATCAGCCTCGCGACCTCTCTCTTCATGAACTGGTTCAACGCCAAGATGGCCCTGGTGGAGCGCTGACATGAGCGAAAACAACGTCTCCTATCTCCGCCAGGAGTTCCTGGCGCCCCAGCCCGCTCCGCTCAGCGACCGCTCGGCGTTCGGCTGGGCCCGCAAGAACCTGTTTGCAACCCCGCTCGACGCGGTCACGACGGTCGTCTTCGGTGCGATCATCCTCTGGTTCGCCTCATCGGCGTTCGACTGGCTGTTCGTCTCGGCCGTCTGGACGGGCGAAGACCGTGCTGTCTGCGCCACCACCGTTCAGGGCGGTATCCAGCCGGAAGGCTGGAGCGGCGCATGCTGGGCCTATGTCGGTGACTGGTTCACCCAGTTCATGGTGGGTTCCTATCCGCGCGACCAGCTCTGGCGTCCGATCCTGATCGCCATTCTCTTCGTCGGCCTGCTCGTCCCGATGCTCGTTCCGTCTGCACCGCGCAAGGGGCTCAACGCGCTACTGCTCCTCGCCGCCCTGCCGATCCTCGCCTATGTGCTATTGCTCGGCGGCTGGTTCGGCCTCTCGCACGTCGAGACGAGCCAGTGGGGCGGGCTGATGGTGACACTGATCCTCTCCTTCGTGGGGATCGTGGTCTCACTGCCGTTCGGCATCGTGCTCGCGCTCGGCCGCCGCTCCGACATGCCGATCGTGCGCTCCGCCTCCATCGGGTTCATCGAGCTCGTCCGCGGCGTGCCGCTGATCACCGTGCTCTTCATGGCGAGCGTGCTGCTGCCGCTCTTCCTGACGCCCGGCAACAACATCGACAAGTTCGTGCGCGCTCTGGTCGGCGTCTCGATCTTCGCCTCCGCCTACATGGCGGAAGTCATCCGCGGCGGTCTGCAGGCCATTCCGAAGGGTCAGTACGAAGGCGCCGACTCTCTCGGCCTCACCTACTGGCAGAAGATGATCCTGATCATCATGCCGCAGGCGATCAAGCTCGTCATTCCTGGCATCGTCAACACCTTCATCGGCATGTTCAAGGACACCTCGCTCGTGTCGATCATCAACATGTACGACCTGCTCGGCATCGTGAAGGCGAGCTTCGGCGATGCCAGCTGGCTGACCCCGGTGACCCCGCTCACCGGCCTTATCTTCGCCGGCTTCGTATTCTGGTTGTTCTGCTTCGGGATGTCGCGCTACTCGGCTTTCGTCGAGCGCCGCCTGGACAGAGGCCACAAGAGATAAATGAGAGGAACAAACATGGCCCAGCAAGCCGTTCAACCCGGAATTTCGCAGACGGAAGTCGCCGTCGAAATCGTCAACATGAACAAGTGGTACGGGGATTTCCACGTGCTGCGCGACGTCAACCTCAAGGTCATGAAGGGCGAGCGCATCGTCATCGCCGGTCCCTCCGGATCGGGCAAGTCGACCATGATCCGTTGCATCAACCGGCTCGAGGAGCATCAGGCCGGGCAGATCATCGTCGACGGTATCGAGCTTACCAACGACCTCAAGAAGATCGACGAGGTCCGCCGCGAAGTCGGCATGGTGTTCCAGCACTTCAACCTCTTCCCGCACCTGACGATCCTCGAGAACTGCACACTTGCGCCCATCTGGGTCCGCAAGATGCCGAAGAAGGAAGCGGAAGAGGTCGCCATGCACTTCCTGACGCGCGTGAAGATCCCGGAACAGGCGAACAAGTATCCGGGCCAGCTTTCCGGCGGCCAGCAGCAGCGTGTGGCGATCGCGCGCGCGCTCTGCATGAAGCCGAAGATCATGCTCTTCGACGAGCCGACCTCGGCACTCGACCCGGAAATGGTCAAGGAAGTGCTCGACACCATGGTCGGCCTCGCCGAAGAGGGCATGACCATGCTCTGCGTGACGCATGAAATGGGCTTTGCCCGTCAGGTCGCCAACCGCGTGATCTTCATGGACCAGGGCCAGATCGTCGAGCAGAACTCGCCGGCCGAGTTCTTCGACAATCCGCAGCATGAGCGTACCAAGCTGTTCCTGAGCCAGATCCTGCACTGAGAGGCAGACTCAGCGCCTGAACGAAAACCCGCCCGGCTCGCGTCGCGGCGGGTTTCTCTTTGCTTCCTGCCATTCCCGAGTGCCGCCTACGGGCACCAGCCCTTGCGTTCCCCCGTCCGCGGCTGCGCCAGCCCCTCGTTCAGAAGGATCGTACCGAGCGAACGCCCGTTGCGCAGCACCACCTTGAATTCACTGCCTGAAGCCGCAACCGGCATGCCCGGCGCGACGAGATCGAAGGTTCCGGCGTTGAGCAACTCCTTGAGACGGACCTTGGCGGCAAAGCCCTTGTCCCGTTCGGCCTGACACTTCGCCCTCTCGGTCTGCGGCGCGACGGCATCGGCAAGCACGATCCTCGTCCTGCGATGCCAGAAGGTGTCGCCGCTCGCCACGCAGTTGTCGAGCCCGGATGTACCGCAATAGTAGAAGGTTCCGGCAAATCCCCTGCCCTCCATGCCACCCTCTGCCGGCCGCTGCTGGGGTACGGTCTGCGGCGAAGCAGCCCCGACGGGCGCGGGTGGGATCAGTGCCGCTGTCGTTGTTCGGCCCGGTTCGGATTTCGGCTTCGGTGACGCGCCGACAGGCGCTGGTGGAACGGGTCTTGCGGACGACGGCTTGCTCGCGGGCTTTCTGTCCTCGCTTTTGCCAGCGCCGCCGCTCTTCGGCTGCACCAGAGCGGCAATCCTCGGCCAGCTCCCGCGCCACTGATCACGACTATCGTAAACGGCGATGGCGCCGGCAACGACGATCAGCGCGCCAGCCCATGGCCAGAGGCTGCCGGACGAACGCGAGCTGGACGACTTGCGGCGCTTGCGCGGCGCGCGCTTGGGTGACGACGAAGGAGAACGGGCCATGCGAATACCTCACGTCCCGCCATTATCACGGCAAGGGAGTCGTCGCCAGAGGCCATGAGAACGAGACGGGAACACGTCGCGACGGCGGGCGCGCGTAACGGGGAGAATGGCGACCCCTGTTGGACTCGAACCAACGACAACCTGCTTAGAAGGCAGGTGCTCTATCCAGCTGAGCTAAGGGGCCTCCGTGCGTCGCCTTCTGGTCCGGCGAACGACGACGGCGGTCCTGCAAGGCCGGACGCGGTCAGTGCGTCCAGGGCTGCAGGCGGTTATAACGGAAATTGTCGGTATAGGATACGACCTGGCGCTTGGCTTCCTTGGGCAGGATCACGCGGTATTCGATACCGTTGCGCTTGGCGAAAGCTTCTGCCTGTTCGAGCGTCTCGAAGGTGATCTTGACCTGCTGGCGCGTATCGGCCGAGCTCGTATAGCCCATCATCGGCTCGACTTTGCGCGGCACTTCCTGCTCGTACTCAAGCAGCCAGAACTGCGTCTTGGCCTTGCCCGACTGCATGGCGGTCTTGGCGGGGCGATAAATCTTGGCGGTCATGTCGCAACGAGCTCCAAAGGACTGCGAAAGAAGGAAGGTCCCCTCCCCGGACGATCGCAGGACCACCGCGGTGGTCGGAGTGGAGAGATTCGAACTCCCGACCCTCTGGTCCCAAACCAGATGCGCTACCAGACTGCGCTACACTCCGTTCCAGCGATCAATGCCGAGATACACGGTTCACCCGTCAGGGGCAACAGCTAAAATCGACTTTCCGCCACCATGAACGGTCACAAAAACGCTGTCATTTCAACGACGCCCGGGCCGCATCGACATCTACGCGGCTGCCCGGGACGATGCCGAGCGTAGCAGACCGCCCGCCGTTGATCTCCAGCACGTAGCGTACGGGCCCCGCAGAGGCGATGATATCTTGCGAATAGGGCACGGTGCGCTCGGCGATCCGGCTGACGACGCCCTTCTCGTCGATGAACAGCATATCGAGCGGCAGCGGCGTGTTCTTCATCCACATCATCACCGTCCGGACCTCGCCGAAATCGAAGATCATGCCGGCGTCGGCGTCAAGCTCGGTCCTGAACATCAGGCCACGCTCGCGCTCTGCCGGCGTGCCTGCCCATTCCACCTGAAAGACATGGCGGTCGCCGCCCGGCGTTTCAATCGCCAGCGCCACCTTGCGCAGGCCGGCCTCTTCCGCCGACGCCGCGACCGGAAGCAACAAAAAAAGCGCCAGGACAGCGCTTCTCCAGATTTCACGGATCATGAGACAGTGCCTCAATGGGCTCGGGTCGCCGGACCCGGATTGTCGGGATGGATTTCGGCGGCCATCAACCCTTTGTCGCCATTACCGAAGCGCACCAGAACGCTCTGGCCGGGCCGAAGTTCCGTAAGACCATAGCGCCGAAGGGTTTCCATGTGAACGAAAATGTCCTCGGTACCCTCGCCACGCGTCAGGAAGCCGAAACCCTTGGTGCGGTTGAACCACTTCACCAGCACCCGCTCCAGCCCGCTCGTCGGCGTTACCTGCACATGGGTGCGCACCGGAGGCATCTGCGAGGGGTGGATCGCCGTGGACTGGTCCATGGAGAGGATGCGGAAGGTCTGGTAACCGCGCTCGCGCTTCTGGATCAGCGCAACGATGCGCGTGCCCTCCAGGATGGTCTGGTAGCCGTCACGTCGCAGGCAGGTCACGTGCAGCAGGACATCCTGCATGCCGTTGTCCGGAACGATGAAGCCGAACCCCTTGGCGACGTCGAACCACTTGACCACGCCGGTGATCTCGAGAAGTTCGACGGCTTCGCCGGACAGCTCTTCGAACTCGGCGAGCCCTTTCGATGAAATCCTGTCGGCCATTTCCTCACGCCCCTCGAAAACGCGTCACACCGGTTCGTTAACTGATTCTTGACTATCAGATTAACATTCGCAGGTTGGTGTCGCGCAAGTCCCTGTCTAAGATATACCCAAATCCTTTTGACGCTTCATCCTTGCTCGAAGCTGTCGTCTGTTCCATATCCGGACACGTTATTAGGAGGACATCATGCGCTATCTTCACACCATGGTACGCGTCAAAGATCTTGATGCGTCGCTCGACTTCTACTGCCGTGTCTTCGGCCTCATCGAGGTCCGGCGCATGGAGAACGAAAAGGGCCGGTTCACGCTGGTCTTCCTGGCCGCCCCGGACGACGTCGAGGCCGCGCGCGACAACAAGGCGCCCTGCCTGGAGCTCACCTATAACTGGGACACCGAGGATTACACCGGAGGTCGCAACTTCGGTCACCTGGCCTACGAGGTCGACGATATCTACGCCACCTGCCGGACGCTGATGGAAAACGGCGTGACGATCAACCGTCCGCCGCGCGACGGCCACATGGCCTTCGTGCGCTCACCGGACGGCATCTCGATCGAGATCCTGCAGAAGGGCGAGGGTCTGGCCCCGGCCGAGCCCTGGCTCTCGATGCCGAATACCGGCGCCTGGTGACGGCTTCGGCCCGCCTCGCGCAAGCTTGGCGGGCTACCTCCATGCAGAACCTGCGGCCGCGCCGACTCACTCGCTGTTCCGGTGCCGGGCCGCTGCCAACCAGTTCTGCGGGGTTTCTTCCATGGACTGCCTGCCGATATCGTCGGTGCGTCGCGGGATCGCGTTTCGCCTCGCCCTCTGCGGCGTCGCCCTGACGGCGCTGCAAGGCTGCGCGACGACCGGCGAAAAGGCGTCCATCGAGAAAGTCGCCGCACCTGCTGCGCAGACCACAGGCTCTCCCGCCAAGGCCGTGGCAGCAAGGAAGCCCGGGCCGGCAGATGCCGGCTATTCGGACCCGACAGTGGTTTCCATGGCCCCGGGCGACGCCGCCGCCGCCCGGCCTTCGTACGCGGCCTCGCCGGCGTTCGCCAACCCCGCCAACCTCGGCGATGTCGTCATGCAGCCGGCCGCGATCAATGCCGGTCGTTCCAGCATTTTCGCCCAGCAAGCGGAGCAGGTGCCGGTCGAGGCCGGCGCCTCGACGATGACGGCCGCGAGCCTCGTGCCCGCCGAAATGCCGACGCGGCGCGTAAATCCGATGACCGGCAGCCTGTTCAGTGCCCCGCAATATGCCTCCGTCGAGCCGGCCGGTCTGCCGGCTGACGAGCAGGCGACCGGATTGCCGCCCGAAGAAGCTCCCCTCGCCGATGCTGCCGGCCTGCCGACCGCATCGGAGCCCGAAGAGGAAGCCAGCACGGACCCGGCCACACCTATGGCCGAGGAAACGCCGACAGAACCTGCGAAGAAGAAGACGCTTCTGCCGATTCTCGGTCGCCTGCTCGGCAAGGCGAAGTCGTAGAGCGCGCCTCCCGCTCCCTGCAGCTCAACAGGTGGAGGGTGTGCCGCTCGTTTTGGCAGCCTTCCGTAAGGCAATACGGCCTAAAGACAGCGTAGAATCAGCCATTATGTAGTTGATATAATACGTCTTTCCTGTGCTTTCTTCGGAAGAATCCACAGCCGTCACATTTTTTGCAAAAAACAGAGAAAAGCCGCTTGCGGGATTCTGAAGCCCTGACTATAAGGGCGCCACAACGAAGCGCACGCGCCCTTCGTCTATCGGTTAGGACACCAGATTTTCATTCTGGGAAGAGGGGTTCGACTCCCCTAGGGCGTGCCACTTCCAATCTCCCGAACACCGCCAGAGTCTCCTCAGAACGCCTTCGCTGCGTCGATGATGCGCATCTGCACGCGCCGCGTTCCCTGCCAGTGCTCGGCGCTGAGCGAGCCTGCGATGTGGATCTGGCTGCCTCGCGAGGACAGCAGGAAATCGCCGAGCGGCGTTTCGGCGGCGCGGAATGCGATTCCGTCGAGCCGCGATCCGTCCTGCGCCTCGACCGTCACCTTGACATGATTGACGCCCACGAGGCGCGAATCCCGCAACCGGTGTGCAGGGATCGCGAAACAGGGCTGCGGGTGGCCCGCCCCATAGGGGCCGGCCGTCTCCAGCTGGTCGATCAGCGCGATGGTGGCGCCGGATGCACCCAGCGCTCCGTCGATCTTCAGACTGCGATTGGCGGCAAGCGTCGATACCTGGCTGCCTGTTGCCTCGTCGAAGAAGGCGCGCAGCCGGCCCAGATTGGCGCGTTCGACGGTCAGACCGGCCGCCATGGCGTGGCCCCCACCCTTGACGAGCAGGCCGGCGTCGACCGCCGCCCGTACCATCCGCCCGAGGTCGAAGCCGTTGATAGAGCGCCCTGAGCCGGTCCCCTTCCCCGAAGGATCGAAAGCGATCGCGAAGGCAGGCCGCTTGAACTTCTCCTTCAGGCGGGCGGCAAGCAGTCCGACGATGCCCGGATGCCAGTTCTCGTGGGCCGTGACGATGACGGAGGCGGTTTCGCCCGTTCCGTATTCGGCCAGCGCCTCAGCCTCCGCCTCCGCCAGCATGGCGGCCTCCATCGCCTGACGCTCGCGGTTGAGTTCGTCGAGTCGCGCGGCGATCTCACCGGCGGCGGCAGCATCATCGAGCGTCAGCAACCGGCTTCCGAGCGCCGCGTCGCCGATACGACCGCCCGCATTGATTCTGGGACCGACGAGGAAACCGAAATGATAGGGTGTCACCGGACCGCCGATGCCGGCCACGCGCAGCAGGGCGGCGAGACCGGCATTCTGCTGATGGCGGGCGGCGACCAGCCCCTTCACCACATAGGCACGGTTCAGTCCCTTGAGCGGAACGACGTCACAGACCGTCGCGAGCGCCACGAGATCGAGCCAGGCGAGCAGGTCGAGCGATCCGGCACGGCTGTTGCCCTGCTGCCTCAGCAGGCGCAACGTGGCGACCAGCACGAGGAAGACGACGCCCGCCGCGCAGAGATGCCCCTGCCCCGACAGGTCGTCCTCGCGGTTTGGATTGACCAGCGCGTGACAGGCCGGCATGGCGTGCGCCATCTGGTGGTGGTCGATGACGACGACGTCGATACCGCGCCGGCGTGCCTCCTCCAGCGCGTCGAAACTCGTCGAACCGCAATCGACGGTGACCACCAGCCGAGCACCGCGCTCGATCAACTGGCCGATCGCCGCCGGGTTCGGACCATACCCCTCGAAAATGCGGTCGGGGATGTAGATCTCCGCCTCAGCGCCGAAATGCTGAAGAAAGCGGTAGAGGAGCGCCGACGAGGCTGCACCGTCGACGTCATAGTCGCCGAAAATCGCGATACGCTCGCCCGCGGCGATCGCCCGCGCGAGCCGTGCCGCCGCCGCCTCGCAGTCGGTAAGCGAGGCCGGGTCCGGCATCAGGGAACGGATGGTCGGATCGAGAAAGGCCGGCGCGTCATCGACGCCGACACCGCGGCCAGCCAGCACGCGGGCCAGAAGCTCCGGCATTCCGTGAAGCTGGGCGATGGCGAGCGCGCGGTTCTGTCCGGCCTGATCCAGGCGCGAGACCCACCGCTGGCCGCTCACGGAACTCTCCACGCTCAAAAATGCGCGCGGCACCGGATCGACCGGTTCAATCATGCCCATTTGTCTTCCCACCCGTCATCATTCCAGGTTCGCGCCCATACGAGATCGCACGCAGCAAGCCGGAGACAGCCTCGGCCGCCCCGCCCGGAAGGCAGGAGGCGGTCACACCGTCTTCGGCCGCTCGATGCGGATCGTCTGCGGCTCGCCGACAAGATATCCCTCCGCGCGGATGGCCGAGACCGCGTTGCGGACCGCTTCCTCCATCGTCGCATGGGTCACGAGAATGATCGTCACCGGCGCACCGGGCTCGGCATCGGGCTGCGAGCGCTGCACGATCGATTCGAGCGAGATGCCGTTATCGGCCATCCGGGTCGCGATGTTCGCGAAGACGCCGATCCTGTCGGCAACGGTCAGCCGGATGAAATAGCCGCCTTCGTGGCTGCGCATCTGTGCGCGACGATAGGGTTCGAGCAGATGCGCCGGGCGACCGAGCACCGGCACCTGCTGGGCACCCGGACGGCTCTTGGCGATGTCGGTGATGTCGCCGAGCACCGCCGATGCCGTGGCGCTGCCGCCGGCACCCGGGCCGACCATCAGCAGCTCGCCGAGAATGTCGGATTCCAGCGCCACGGCATTGGTGACGCCATCGACCTGCGCGATCACCGAATCGAGCGGCACCATGGTCGGGTGAACGCGCTGCTCGATGCCGGTATCGGTTTTCTGGGCGACGCCCAGGAGCTTGATGCGGTAGCCGAGTTCGTTCGCCGCGCGGATGTCCTCGATCGAGATATTGGTGATGCCTTCGAGGTAGATGTCATCGGCGGCGATCTCGCTGCCGAAAGCGAGCGTCGTCATGATCGCGAGCTTGTGGGCGGTGTCGTTGCCCTCGATGTCGAAGCTCGGATCGGCCTCGGCATAGCCGAGCCGCTGGGCATCCTTCAGGCACTCGTCAAAGGAAAGGCCCTCCTTCTCCATCCGGCTGAGGATGTAGTTGCAGGTGCCGTTCATGATCCCGTAGACGCGGGAGAAATGGTTGCCGGTCAGCGATTCGCGCAGCGCCTTGATCACCGGAATGCCGCCGGCGACCGCCGCCTCGTAATTGAGGAGCGCGCCGTTCTTTTCCGCGATGCGCGCCAGTTCGACGCCGTAGCGCGCCAGCAGCGCTTTGTTGGCGGTCACGACATGCAGACCCCGCGCCAGCGCCGCCCTGACGGATGCCTCCGCCGCACCGTTCGCACCGCCGACCAGTTCGACATAGACGTCGATATCGGCATTGGCGGCAAGGTCGAGAGGTTCGTCGTACCAGGCGATCCCGGAAAGATCGATGCCACGATCCTTATTCCGGTTGCGGGCGGACACCGCCGCAATCTCGATCTTCCGGCCGCAGGAAATGGCAAGCTCATTGCTGCGCTGCTGAAGAATGCGAACCAGCGCGGCACCGACGGTGCCCAGACCCGCAATGCCAATCCTGAGGGCATCCGCCATAGATCAATTTCCCGAAACTTACGAATTGCATGAAAGGCGGCCGCGAACGGGCCGCCTGGACCTGATGATCGGTGACGTTATCGTCGTCGGCGGGAAAGCTCAACCTTGGCGGTGGGCGTTCAGCGAAATGACGTTGTGCATCGTCTCGTCGGCCGTCGACAGGAAGCGCTTGAGATTGCGCGCGGCCTGGCGGATGCGGTGCTCGTTCTCGACCAGCGCGATACGGACATAATCGTCACCCATCTCGCCGAAACCGATACCGGGGGCGACGGCAATGTCCGCCTTCTCAATGAGAAGCTTGGAAAATTCGAGCGAGCCGAGCGGGCGGAACTTTTCCGGGATCTTGGCCCACGCGAACATGGTCGCCGCCGGCGGCGGCACCTCGAAACCGGCCTTGCCGAAGGTCTCGACCAGAACGTCGCGGCGGCGCTTGTAGACGGAACGGACCTCGGCGATGTCGGAACCGTCGCCGTTGAGGGCGTGGGTCGCCGCCACCTGGATCGGCGTGAAGGCGCCGTAGTCGAGATAGGACTTCACGCGGGTCAGCGCCGCGATCAGCCGTTCGTTGCCGACGGCAAAGCCCATGCGCCAGCCCGGCATCGAGAAGGTCTTCGACATCGAGGTGAACTCGACCGTAATGTCCATAGCCCCCGGGACCTCGAGAACCGACGGCGGCGGGGCGTCGTCGAAGTAGATCTCAGAATAGGCAAGGTCGGAGAGCACGATCAGGTCATGCTTCTTCGCGAACGCGATCACGTCCTTGTAGAAGTCGAGCGAGGCGACGTGCGCCGTCGGGTTCGACGGATAGTTGATGATGAGCGCGAGCGGCTTCGGGATCGAATGGCGCACGGCCCGCTCGAGCGGCGGGAAGAAGGTCTCGTCCGGCTCCACCGACATCGAACGGATGACACCGCCGGCCATCAGGAAGCCGAAAGCGTGGATCGGATAGGTCGGGTTCGGGCAGAGAATGACGTCGCCCGGCGCCGTGATCGCCTGCGCCATGTTGGCGAAACCTTCCTTGGAACCCAGCGTCGCGACGACCTGGGTTTCCGGATTGAGCTTCACACCGAAGCGGCGGGCATAATACGCGGCCTGGGCGCGGCGCAGGCCCGGAATGCCCTTGGAAGACGAATAGCGGTGGGTGCGCGGGTCCTGGACCACTTCGCAGAGCTTGTCGACGATGGCTTTCGGGGTCGGCAGGTCGGGGTTACCCATGCCAAGGTCGATAATGTCGGCGCCACCGGCTCGCGCGCTAGCTTTCAAACGGTTGACCTGTTCGAAAACATAGGGCGGCAGGCGCCGAACTTTATGAAACTCTTCCATCTCAAACCCCGTGGGATCGCGCGGCAGCATCCGCGTCAAGCGGGTTCGTTTGTTGCTCCTGACATGTTCCGCAACGAACCCGAAACCGGAACAGACTTTGTTATGATGCAATGGCGAAACGCTGCGGCAAATCTATGTCCGTCGAAAAGCGACGGACGGGCCGAAGCGAGCGGTCGCACCTTGTTTGCTTTGCTTCCAAAACAGCACAAAGGCAAGCGCTATTTGGCCAGCGCTGCCTGTACGTCGACGCCGTGCTCGGCGGCGAGCTTGCGCAGCTCCGCCACGCGTTGCTGGTATTCCGCCTCGGAGATCGTGCCTGCCTTGCGGGCGGAGGCGAGCGCAGACAGTTTCGCCTGCAGGGCCACCGCCTCCTCGTCGCTCATCTGAACGCTCGCGGCCGTCAGTGGTTGCGAGAAATCCGGGTAACCGTCCGGAGACGTGCCGAGCGCCGGCGTCTGCGGGGCGCGAGCGTCGTCGGTGACGGTCACGTCGAGCACGGAGGAACGCGGCTCGGCCGCGGCCGTCTTCCCGCCCGTCGACGAGCATCCCGTGGCGAGACCGAGTGCTGAGGCCAGTACCAGACTGGAGCCAAGACGCCACGTTTTCATCGCCCACATCGCTGCAATCATACCTATATATCCCATACCGGCCGCACGCTGCATCCGGCGGTTGATCCCTACTCCCGAATACGTCAGGAGTGGCTTTCGTATTGCTGGAACTTGTAGTCGTTTTCGGGCAGGATAGGCAAACACAAAAGAGGACTCGCAGGAGCGCTCTCGGGAGGAACAGCTTGAGCAGAGACACCGACGACGGTACTACATCCGGTGCCACGGCCCAAGGCTTCGATCCGAAGCTGATTGAACCCTACATCGTCAAGGATCCCGAAGCGTTGGCGCTCAACGTCGCCCGTGCGCTCGAAAACCTCGGCAAGGCCGCTTCGACGTGGCTTGCGCCGCGCGAGCGGGGCGAAATCGTCGACCCCGTATCGCAGCCGCTCACGGAACTCGTCAAGACGATGTCGAAGGTCGCCGAGTACTGGATGTCGGACCCGAAGCGGACGCTGGAAGCGCAGAGCTATCTGCTTGCCGGCATGTTCGGCGCCTGGACGCGGACGGCGCAGAGGCTGGCCGGAGGAGAAACCGCGGAGCCTTCGCCACAACTTCCGAACGACAAGCGATTCTCCGACGAGGACTGGCAGCGCAATCCGTTCTTCGACTTCCTGCGCCAGGTCTATTTCATCGGCAGCGAGTGGGCGGAGCGCATGGTGAGCGATGCCGAGGGGCTCGACGAGCACACCCGGCACAAGGCGGCCTTCTACGTCCGGCAGATCACGGCTGCCCTTTCGCCCGCCAATTTCGTCGTCACCAATCCGCAGGTCTACCGCGAAACAGTCGCCAGCCACGGCGACAACCTCGTTCGCGGCATGAAGATGCTCGCCGAGGATATCGCCGCCGGCGGCGGCGACCTGCGGCTACGCCACACCGACTACAGCAAGTTTACCGTCGGCGAGAACATGGCCGTCACACCCGGCAAGGTGATCGCCCAGAACGATATCTGCGAAATCCTGCAATACGAGGCGGCGACCGACACGGTCCTCAAGCGGCCGCTCTTGATCGTGCCGCCGTGGATCAACAAGTTCTATATCCTCGACCTCAACCCGCAAAAGTCCTTCATCAAGTGGTGCGTGGACCAGGGGCATACCGTCTTCGTCATCTCGTGGGTCAATCCCGACGAGCGACATGCTACGAAGGACTGGGAAGCCTATATCCGCGAGGGCATCGATTTTGCGCTCGGGACCGTCGAGAAGGCGACCGGCGAGAGCAAGGTCAACGCAATCGGCTACTGCGTCGGCGGCACACTGCTTTCGGCGGCGCTCGCCCTGCACGCCAAGGAGCGCAACAAACGCATCGCGAGCGCGACGCTCTTCACCACCCAGGTCGACTTCACCCATGCGGGCGATCTCAAGGTGTTCGTCGACGAGGAACAGCTCGACGCCATGGAAGAGCGCATGCGGGCGAGCGGCTATCTCGATGGCTCGAAGATGGCATCCGCCTTCAACATGCTGAGGGCTTCCGAGCTCATCTGGCCCTATTTCGTGAACAATTACCTGAAGGGCGAGGAGCCGATGCCCTTCGATCTGCTGTTCTGGAATTCGGACTCGACCCGGATGGCGGCAGCCAACCATTCGTTTTACCTACGCAACTGCTATCTCGACAATGCTCTGAGCAAGGGCCGGATGAAGATCGCCGGCAAGACGCTGTCGCTGAAGGACGTGAAGATCCCGATCTACAATCTCGCGACCCGCGAGGACCATATCGCACCGGCAAAATCGGTCTTCGTCGGCAGCGACCTGTTCGGCGGGCCGGTCACCTTTGTCCTCAGCGGTTCCGGCCACATCGCGGGCGTCGTCAACCCGCCCGGAAAGCAGAAATACCAGTACTGGACCGACGGCGAGCCGACCGGCGCCTTCGAGGACTGGCTGGAAAAGGCCGAGGAGACGCCGGGCTCCTGGTGGCCGCACTGGCAAACTTGGATCGAGTCGCTCGACGGCAAGCGGGTCCCTGCCCGCAAGGTCGGCGGCGGCGCGCTGAATGCGATCGCCGACGCCCCCGGAACCTACGTCCTCGAACGGGCGTGACGTCGGACAATGAGGTTCGATCCGCCTCTCGTCCCCGCCACACTCATCCGGCGTTACAAGCGCTTCCTGTTCGACGCGCGGCTTGAGGACGGCACCGGGATCACCGGCTTCTGCCCGAACACAGGCTCGATGTTGGGACTTACGGACGCAGGTTCGCGCATCTGGCTCTCCGATCATGCCGGCTCGGCACGCAAGCACCGCTACGCCTTCGAACTGATCGAGGCTGACGATACCGTCGTCGGCGTCCACGCCGCGCTTGCCAACCGCCTCGGAGAAGAAGCGATCCGGATGGGCCTCGTTGACGACCTCTCGGGCTACGAGACGGTGCGGCGCGAACAGCGCTATGGCCGGAACTCCCGCATCGACTTCCTTCTTTCCTCAACCGGACGGCCGGACGCCTATGTCGAGGTAAAGAACGTGCATTTCATTCGCGAAAGGCGGCTTGCCGAATTTCCGGACACCGTGACGGCGCGCGGCGCCAGACATCTCGAAGAACTCACGGCAATGGTGGATGCCGGCCATCGCGCCGTCATGCTCTATCTCATCCAGCGCGAGGACTGCGACCGCTTCCGCCTTTCGGGCGATCTCGACCCCGCCTATGCCCGCGCCTTTGCCGAGGCAAAACGGCGCGGCGTCGAGGCCTATGCCGTCAAATGCCGGGTGAGTGCTGCGGAAATCGCGCCGATTCAACTCATCGCAATGGACGAAACCGCCCCTGCTGCATTATGTACGGTCTGATAATCGGAATGCATCCAACCTGAAAGCGGATGAATGGTAAATTACATCGATGCGGCAACGGCTCCGCTCAAGAACACGGGAGCGATCCGGCTTTACGGTCCCGAGGCCTTCGACGGCATGCGCAAGGCGTCGCAACTGACGGCGCGCTGCCTTGACGAACTCGCCTCCATGGTCAAGCCCGGAGTGACAACGGAGGCGATTGACCGCTTCGTCTTCGAGTTCGGCATGGACAACGGTGCGCTCCCGGCGACGCTCAACTATCGCGGCTACACGAAATCCAGCTGCACCTCGATCAATCATGTCGTCTGCCACGGCATTCCCAACGACAAGCCGTTGCGCGAGGGCGATATCGTCAACATCGACGTGACCTATGTTCTCGACGGCTGGCATGGCGATTCGAGCCGCATGTATCCGGTCGGCGAGATCAAGCGGGCCGCGGAGCGCCTGCTCGAAGTCACCTATGAATGCCTGATGCGCGGGATTGCAGCCGTGCGTCCCGGCGCCCGCACCGGTGCCATTGGCGAGGCAATCCAGACCTACGCGGAAGCCGAACGCTGTTCGGTCGTGCGCGACTTCTGCGGCCACGGCATCGGCAGGCTGTTCCACGATTCCCCGAACATCCTGCACTACGGCCGGGCCGACGAGGGACCTGAGCTGCGCGAAGGGATGATCTTCACCATCGAGCCGATGATCAATCTCGGCCGCCCGCACGTGAAGGTACTCTCGGACGGCTGGACGGCGGTCACCCGCGACCGTTCACTGACCGCGCAATACGAGCACGCCGTCGGCGTGACGGCGACGGGCTGTGAAATCTTCACGCTTTCGCCCGCCGGTCTCGACCGTCCCGGACTGCCGCCGCTTCGAGGCTGACGATGGGCAAGCCTCCGTCCCTTTTCCCGGCTGACGATGAAGACGACGATATCGTCGCGCCGGACCGGGAAGAGGCGGAGGAGTATGCTGCCCCCGTCGACGAACGAAGCTTCTTCGCCGAACAGCCGGCGAAACCTCGGCCACTTCAGAAATCGTCCGCGGCGGCTCAGGAAGAGGCGCACTATATCGGCCATCGCGACAGGCTGAGGACGCGTTTCCGGGAAAGCGGCGAGGCGGCGCTCGCGGACTACGAACTCCTCGAACTTCTGCTTTTCCGACTCATTCCGCGCCGCGATACCAAGCCGATCGCCAAGGCGTTGATCGGCCGCTTCGGCACGCTCGCAGGTGTGCTCGGCGCACCTCCTGCCCTGCTGCAGGAGGTGAAAGGGATCGGTGAGACGGTGGCACTCGACCTGAAGCTCATCGCGACCACGGCCCAGCGGATGCTGAAGAGCGAACTCAAGGAGCGGCACGTGCTGTCCTCCTGGTCGTCGGTGATCGACTATTGCCACGCGGCGATGGCCTACGAGACCACCGAGCAATTCCGCATCCTCTTCCTCGACAAGCGCAACGCGCTGATCGCCGATGAGGTGCAGGGGCGCGGCACGATCGACCACACACCCGTCTATCCCCGCGAGGTGGTGAAACGCGCGCTCGAACTCTCCGCGACGGCGATCATCCTCGTCCACAACCATCCGTCCGGCGACCCGACGCCGTCACGGGCCGATATCGACATGACGCGGACCATCATCGATACCGCAAAGCCGCTCGGCATCACCGTGCATGACCACATCATCATCGGCCGGCAGGGTCACGCGAGCTTCCGGGGCCTCCGGCTGATCTGAGGGCGACGCCGCCCCTTCTCCTACAAGCGCCCGTCGGCGGCCGGCAGGACGATCCTGAACTCGGCGCCACCGTCCTTCGAGCGCCCGGCGGTGATGGTGCCCCCGAAATCCTCGATGATCGTGAAGCTGATCCAGAGCCCGAGCCCGGTGCCCTCGCCAACCGCCTTGGTCGTGAAGAAGGGTTCGAAGATCTTGCCCATGTCCTCCTCGGCGATCCCGGGGCCGTTGTCCGCCACGGTGATCTCGATCGCCTGATCCAGTCTCCGCGCAGTGAGATGCACGCGCGGGCCCTCTCGCCCCTCGACGGCATGGAGCGCATTGTCTATCAGGTTGACGATCACCTGGTGCAGTTGCCCCTCGTGGCACTCGATGACGAGATCCGGATCGCTGTCGATGACGATTTCAGCCTGCGAATTCTTCGCCCTGGCGGCAAGGTGGGCGGAATTGCGCAGGAGCCGGCCGACGTCGACCGCCTGCCGCTCACCGGCCTTGCTGAAGGAGAGCCGCCGCAGGTTCTTGACGATGTCGCTCACCCGGTTCGCGCCTTCGAGCGTCCCTTCGAGCAGCGAACCGACATCGGCGGTGATCGCATCGATCTTCAGGTCCTTGCGCAGCTCGGCGAGCCGTTCCGGCGCTTCGCCGCGATGAATGGCGTCGAGGTAGAAGATCAGGTTCTTGCGGTACCGGTCGAGCGTATAGATGTTGCCGTAGACGAAGCTGATCGGATTGTTCAGCTCGTGAGCAACGCCCGCGACGAGGCGGCCGAGGCTTGCCATCTTCTCCTGTTCGATCAGCCGGCGCTGCGCCTGCTGCAGGTTCATGTGGGCGCGATGCAGCGCCTCGTAGGCCTGCTTGAGCTCGCTGATCGGACGCCCGGTGAGGACGGCGCCGATGCGGCGGCGACCGGCGTCGAACAGCGCGGCACAACGGATCGCGAGGCACTCCTCGTGCCCGTCGGCGGCGATCAGATGCAGATCACCCTCCATGACGTTGCCCTGATGGCCGGCGGCGATCAGCCTTTCCGCCTGCGGCCTGTCACGTTCGGCGAGATAGCCGAAGATCCGGCTTCCGAGCACAGCCTTTTCCTCGAGGCCGGTCAACTTCAGAAAGGCGGGATTGACCTTCTTGATGCGGCCGTCGGCACTGCAGGCGATCAGGACATCGGACACAGAGGCGATGACGCTCGAAATGAAGGTCTGCGCTTCCTCGAGTTCGGCATTCTTGCGCTCGAGGTCGGCCTCGTTGCGCAGGAGCTCGGAATAGACCTCGTCCATGCGGCGGATGACGTCCACCCACATGGCCTCGCTCGCGCGATCGAGCTCCATCGCGCCCTGAGCGGAGACCGTTCCGTTTTGATGTCCGAGCATTGCCTCAGTCGGCGTCATCGTCATCCTGGCCACGTCGCAGATCGTATCGTTCGAGTTTGCTTCTCAAACCGACCCGCGACAAGCCCAATTCGTCGGCCGTGCGGCTGATATTGCCCTGGTTGCGCTCGAGGCTCGCCTGGATCGCCGCCCTCTCGACCTCCGCGACGATGTCCTTCAACTGCTGCGCCGAGCAGTGGCTCGCACCGTTCGGTTTCGAGGCGAGCGTGCCCAGGATCTCCGGCGACAGCAGCGAGGGTTCCAGCGGTGCATTCTCGTCGGACAGCACCACCATCCGCTGGATCTCGTTGTGCAGCTCCCGAACGTTGCCCGGCCAGTGATAGGCGTTCATGAGATCGAGCGTGCGCGGGTGGAAGCCCGGAACCTGGCGGTTGAAGGACTGGTTGATCTGCATCAGCATCCGCGCGGCGATCACCGGAATGTCTTCGGCGCGCTCCTTCAGCGCCGGCATGTGGATCGGGAAGGCAGCCAGACGATAATAGAGGTCGCGGCGGAAGCGTCCGACGGCGACCTCGGCAAGAAGGTCGCGGTTGGTCGCGGCGATCACCCGAACATTGACCTTGCGCGGCCGCTGCGCGCCGAGCGGGCGGATTTCCCCCTCCTGCAGCACGCGCAGGAGCTTGACCTGGAAGGCGGGCGACGTCTCTCCAACCTCGTCCAGGAAGATCGTGCCGTTGTCGGCGAGTTCGAAGAGACCGACGCGATCCTGGTAGGCACCCGTATAGGCGCCCTTCTTGCAGCCGAAGAGCTCGCTTTCGAGCAGGTCATCCGGCAACGCACCACAGTTCTCGACGACGAAGGACTGGTCCGAACGCGCCGATTCCCGATGGATGGCGCGTGCGAGCAGTTCCTTCCCCGTGCCTGAGGCGCCGGTGATCAGCACCGAGATGTCGTACTGCGCCGCCTGACGGGCGAGCCGGATCGAATGCACGAGCGGGCTTTCCGGCGTATGGACGATCCGGTCGAAGCCGAAACTCTTCTGGGCGTTCCGGCGCTTGTCGGTGACGACCTTCTCCAGACGGTCGCTCACCGGCTTCACCTCGACATTCACCTCGCCGGCCGCATGCTGCAGCCGCCAGAGGCTGGCGCTCTCACGCAGGCAGGTGAGCAATTCGTCCGGGTTCCACGGCTTGGTGATGTAGCGATAGATGCCGGCCTTGTTGACGCCGTCGATGATGTCTTCCGAGGCTGTGTAGCCGGAGATGATGATGCGGATCGTGTCCGGCCAGAGTTCGCGGGCGCGGCGCAGGAATGAAACCCCGGATTCGCCCGGCATCCGCTGGTCGCAGAGGATGATCTGCACCAGTTCGCCGTTGAGGACGGCCTCCGCCTCCTCGGCGTTGCGGGCACAGATGACCTCGAACTCATCGCTCAGGATGCGCTGGATCGCCTCAAGCGAGCGTACCTCGTCGTCGACGACCAGAACGGTCGTGTGGGTATTGATCAAGGCCTGCACCCTGCGTCCCCCTGTCTGTCGCCGTTGCCGGCGCGGTGAACGGCCAGCGTCGCCGGCGTTCTCGACTTCGCTATCTTATGGATAAAATTGAACCGCGCCACATGATAGCTCCGATCGAAGCCGTAGAAATTGCGCCGCATGCGGGCAAGCTCTTCGGTCCGGTAGGCCGAGAGCGGCTTTTTCTCCTCGTCCACAGCGAGCCTTGCTTCGATACCCGGATAGACGGCGAGGCACAGAACCCTCGACGAGACATCCGCTGGGATCGCCCGTTTCAGGAACGGCGCGACGATCACGTCCGGGGCAAAAAGGTCCACCATCTCCCGCGTCAGGTCGTCGTGGATGTCAAGTTCGACAGAGACGACGCGTCCCTCCTCCCGAAGCTCTACATGAAGACGATGCAACAATAAATTGAAACTCTGACACAACAAACGGGTGCGCATGGTCGGTCAGCAGATGCGCGGCAGTTGCTCACCGGACAGCCAGTCGACGATCCGGCCGCCACCGAAGGAGGTCTCCATCTGTACGAAGCAGTGCTCGTCGGCAACCGCGTGGCCGATGATCGCCGCGTCGCGGCCGAGCGGGTGGTTTCGCATCGCCGCGAGGATCGCCTCCGCTCCTTCGGGTGCGACGACCGCCACCAGCTTGCCCTCGTTGGCGACGTTCAGCGGATCGAGCCCGAGGAATTCGCAGGCCGCGGCCACCTCCGGCCGCATCGGAATGCCGTCCTCATCAATCCGGAAACCAACCTTCGACTGGTTGGCGATCTCGTTCAGCGTCGCCGCCAGACCTCCGCGGGTCGGGTCGCGCATCAACCGGAGATGCGCCCCGCCGGCCCCGACCATGGCGGCGGTCAACCCGTGCAGCGCCGCCGTATCGGAGATGATGTCGACCTCGAATTCGAGGTTTTCGCGCTTCGACATCACTGCCACGCCGTGTTCGCCGATCGAGCCCGAGACGATCACCGCATCCCCCGGCCGGGCCGCGTCCGACCGCAGGTCGAGTCCAGACGGTACGACACCGACACCGCCGGTCGAGATGAAGACGCCGTCCGCCTTGCCGCGCTCGACGACCTTGGTGTCACCGGTGATGATCGGCACGCCGGCCTCGCGCGAGGCTTCTCCCATGGTCTCTGCGATCCGCGCCAGGTCGGCGAGCGGAAAGCCTTCCTCGATGATGAAGCTCGCCGAAAGATAGAGTGGCACAGCACCGGCCATGGCGACATCGTTGATGGTGCCATGGACGGCCAGCGAGCCGATATTGCCTCCGGGGAAGAAGAGCGGCGAGACGACATAGCCGTCCGTGGTCATCACCATCCGCCCACCGGGCACCGCGAAAGCCGACTGGTCGTTGCCGGCGCGCAGCCAGTCATTGTCGAAGGCCTTGTGAAATATCCCCTCGATCAACTGCCCCATCGCCCGGCCGCCGGCGCCGTGGGAAAGATCGACGAGGCCGTTGCGAATGTCGAGTTTGCGCTTGTAGGCTTTCAGCACCATGTTCACGCGACCGCCCTCCCCGCATTCGCTTCCTTCGCCTTTTCCCGAAAGCGACCATAGGTCCAGTGAGCGGCGCACGCGCCTTCAGACGAGACCATGCAGGAACCCATCGGCGTGTCGGGCGTGCAGACGGTGCCGAAGAGCTTGCAGTCGGCGGGACGCTTGACGCCGCGCAGGATCGCGCCGCATTCGCAGGCCGGGTTGTCCTTCGCGTCCGGCGTGGCCATCTGGAAGCGTTTTTCGGCGTCATATTTCGCATATTGCGGCCGGAGCGCCAGCGCGCTCAGCGGCAACTCACCAAGCCCGCGCCATTCGAAGCTGTCACGCAGTTCGAAATACTTGCTCACTTCGGCCTGCGCCTTCTCGTTGCCGCCGGTCGTGACGGCGCGGATATACTGGTTCTCCACCTCGTGGCGGCCGTCATTCACCTGGTCGACCAGCATCAGGATCGCCTGGATCACATCAAGCGGCTCGAAGCCCGCCACCACGATCGGCTTGCCGAACTCATCGGCGAAACGGCGGTAGGGTTCGGTACCGATCACGGTCGAGACGTGGGCCGGGCCGATGAAACCCTCGATCCTGACTGCGTCAGAGAGGCCGACCTGCGGGCTCTCCAGGATTTTCTGGATCGCCGAAGGCGTCAGCACGTGATTGCAGAAGATCGAAAAGTTCTCAATCTTCTTTTCGATCGCGAAGCGCAGCGCGAGCGCGGTCGGCGGCGTCGTGGTTTCGAAGCCGATGGCGAAGAACACGACCTCGCGGTCGGTCTCTTCCTCGGCGATCCGTATCGCATCGAGCGTCGAATAGACCATTCGGATATCGGCGCCGGCTGCCTTGGCTTTCAGGAGGCTCGACCCGTTCGAGCCGGGTACCCGCATCAGGTCGCCATAGGTGCAGAGCGTGATCTCGGGGCGCATGGCAAGCGCGATCGCCGCGTCCACGCGGCCGATCGGCAGAACGCAGACGGGACAGCCGGGCCCGTGGATCATCCGGACATTTGCGGGCAGCAGGTCCTCGAGGCCGTAGCGCGAGATCGCATGGGTGTGACCGCCGCAGAATTCCATGAAATGATAGGTCCGATCCGGCCGAGCGCGCGTGGCGATCTGCCGGGCAATGTCCTTGGCCAATCTGCCGTCACGGTATTCGTCGATGTATTTCATGCCGCCGCCCCCTCTGCCGCCTGCCGGAGCAGTTCCAGCGTCCGTACCGCCTCCTCCGGCTCGATCTTCGCGAGCGCGTAGCCGACATGCAAAACGAGATAGTCTCCGGGCTTCACGTCATCGACGAGGGCGATCGAAATGACCTTAGAGACGCCGTCCAACGTCACCTTGGCCATCTCGCCGGGAAGCACCTCCTTCACCTGAACGGGTATAGCAAGACACATGCCTACGGCTCCTCCACTTGTGTTCTGTCGTTCGCGATGACATGCCGCGCAAAGGCCGCCTGGCCGAGCGACAGGCCGCCGTCGCCGGCGGGCACCGCCTGCGGCAGGCAGGTTTCGATGCCGGCGGCCGAGAGCCTTGCGCGAAGGCCCTCTGCAAGCCTGCGGTTGGCGAGGCAGCCGCCGGAGAGCACGACGCGGTCGAGCCTCTCTGTCCTTGCGGTGGCGAGCGTCCATTCGGCAAGGCCGGCGATGAGCGTTGCATGGAAGAGGCTGGAAGCGGCCGCGCCCTTGAGCCCCTGCTCGGCCATCCGCACCAGCAGCGGCCGAAAATCCACGACGCCGTTCTCGATCCGGTAGCCCTCGGTATCCGCTTCCACCTCGTTGGCGAGAGCCTCGAACTCCATCGCAGCCTGCCCTTCGAAGGTCTGGACCATGCGAGCCCCGGCGATCGCCGCCGCCGCATCGAAGAGCCGGCCGAGGCTTGAGGTTTCGGCGACCCGCATGCCACCTTCCAGCAGGGCCACGAGCCGCGCGGCCTCCGGAACCCCGGCAAAGATTTCGCGGGCGAGATCGCCGCGTCCGGCCGCGACCAGCGCGCCGACGCCCATCCGCCAGGGTTCGCGCGCGGCCCGATCGCCGCCCGCAAGCGACAGCGTCGCCAGATGACCGAGGCGCCGCCAGCGGCAGCCGTCGAGCATCAAAAGTTCGCCGCCCCAGATGCCGCCATCGGCGCCGTAGCCGTGACCGTCGAGGGCAAGCCCGAGCAATGCGCCCTCCAGCCTGTGTTCGGCGGCGACCGCCGCGACATGGGCGACATGGTGCTGCACGCGCACCAGCGGCAGGCCGATATCTTCGGCGAGCCGGACCGACCGGAAATCCGGATGCAGGTCGCAGGCGGCATAGTCCGGGCGGATCGCCAGAATGCGGCAGAGATGTTCGACCGTCTCGCGCTGAAAACGCAGCGTCTCGGCATTGTCGAGCCCTCCCACATGCTGGGAGACGAAGGCCTCGCGGCCGCGGGTCAGGCAGACGGTGTTCTTGAGGTCCGCACCGAGCGCGATCACCGATGGTCCGTCGGACCCGAGGTTGACCGGTTCCGGCACGAAGCCGCGGGCGCGCCGCAGGAAGGCCGGGACACCGGCAACGACCTGCATCACCGAATCGTCCGCCCTGACGAGGATGTCGCGGTCATGGGTGACGATGAGGTCGGCGATCGTCGCGAGCCGGCGCTCCGCGTCCTCGTTGGTGGCCGCAAGCGGCTCGCCACCCGGATTGGCGCTGGTCGCGACCAGTGCGACCTGGGTTGTCGGTGATCGCCGCACCAGTTCATCAAACAGCAGGTGATGGACCGGCGCATAGGCGAGCATGACACCGATACGGGAAAGGCCGGGCGCAATCCCCGCCGGCAGCCTGCCCCGCCCCTCGACGAGCACCACGGGGCGGGCAGCACTCGACAACAGGCCCTCCTCCGCGGCGCTCGGATCGGCGAAGTGGCGCGCCGTCGCGATATCGCCGACCATCACCGCGAAGGGCTTTTCGTCGCGCGCCTTTCGTCGCCGCAGTTCGGCGATCGCGTCGGCGTTTTGCGCGTCGCACATCAGGTGGAAGCCGCCGATCCCCTTCAGCGCGACGATCCTGCCGCCGAGGAGCGCTGCGGCGATGTCTTCGATCCGGTGGCTGAGGCGCGGCCCGCAGGCCGGACAGGCGACAGGCTCGGCATGAAAGCGCCGGTTTTCCGGATCGCGGTAATCCGACGCGCAGGCCGGACACATGGAAAAGCCCGCCATCGATGTCTGCGCCCGGTCATAGGGTAGCGCCCGGGTGATGGTGTAGCGCGGGCCGCAATGGGTGCAGTTGACGAAAGCGTAGCCGAAAAAGCGGCTTTCCGGATCGCGCAGCTCCCGCAGGCACTCCGGACAGGTTGCGGCATCGGCGCCGATCCGCGTCGCTGCCTTGCCACCTCGGCTTTCCGCGATCACGAAGTCCGCGTCATGACCGAGCGGTCGCTCCTCGGCCTCCACCGCATCGATGCGGGCGAGCGCCGGTGCCTCCGCACGCAGAGCCGCACGAAAGTCCTCGACCGGCCCGCCCTCGACCTCGATCAGGACGCCTTCGCTGTCGTTCAGCACGAACCCCGAAAGCCCGTAACGACGGGCGAGCCCGAAGGCGAAGGGGCGGAAGCCAACGCCCTGCACGACGCCGCGCACCCGCAGGCGGAGCCTGCGCGGCGGCATCGAGCGGGAGGGGGCCGGGTTCCGCTGCAGCATGCTCAGCCTGCCTTCGCCAGTGCCCGGGTGACGGCCATGGCGGCGTTCGCCTCGAGCCACGAATAGAAGGCCGGCATGCCCTCGCCGGTCCTTGCCGAGACAACCAGCGTCTGCAGCCTCGGATTGACCCGGAGCGCATTCGCGATGCAGGCGCCGACATCGAAATCGACGTGCGGCAGCAGGTCGGCCTTGTTCAGGATCATCAGGTCGGCGGCAGCGAACATGTCGGGATATTTGAGCGGCTTATCCTCGCCTTCCGTGACCGAGAGCAGCACCACCTTGTGCGCCTCGCCGAGATCGAAGGCGGCGGGACAGACGAGATTCCCGACATTCTCGATGAAGAGCACGCTGTTCTTCGCCGGCGCGAGTTCCTCGACGGCATGGCCGACCATGTGCGCGTCGAGGTGACAGCCCTTGCCGGTATTGACCTGGATCGCCGGCGCGCCAGTCTCGCGGATGCGGGCGGCATCATTGGAGGTCTGCTGGTCGCCTTCGACGACACCGATCGCCAACCGTTCCCTGAGGTCGCTGATCGTGCGCACCAAAAGGCTCGTCTTGCCGGAGCCGGGGCTCGACACGAAGTTCAAGGCGA
This sequence comes from Ciceribacter sp. RN22, assembly GCF_024054295.1. NCBI lineage: Bacteria > Pseudomonadati > Pseudomonadota > Alphaproteobacteria > Hyphomicrobiales > Rhizobiaceae > Ciceribacter > Ciceribacter sp. RN22. Next base: position 1,701,310 of record NZ_JAMXLD010000001.1, on the reverse strand, counting down.
AGATGCCGTTGGCAGCGAAATAGGCCCGGTTTTCCGCGGCGAAGCCGTCGTTCTTCGACAGGATGTCTCGCTCGACCTGGATGATCCGCTCCTGGCTCATGCCCGGGACATGGACGCCGGCAATACCCTGGCCATAATGGATGACACCTTCGTCGCCGTGCTCATGCTGGTGCTCATGGTCGTGGGAATGCCCATCGCCATGCGGATGCGCGTGCGCGTGATGGTCATCATGGTCATGATGATGATCGTCGTGATGATGTCCGTGTCCGTGCCCGTGAGCATGGGCGTGACCTTTTTCGACAACGGGCTCCGTCCCGCAACCGCATACCGTGCACATCAGATCACCTCCAAATCCCTGATCTTCAATTCGTCGCCAGCCGTCATCTGCACATGATACTGCCCGCATTCCGGACAGGCCCCGAAGCGTTCCGCAAGAGGCACCGTCTTGCCGCAGTCGAGGCACCAACCCTCGCCCGCCACCCGGTTGATGCGAAGCTCCGCCTCTTCGGCGAGGCTGCCTCGGCGGATCGCTTCGTAGCAGAAGAGAAGTGCGTCGGGGTCGACGTGGCTCAGCACGCCGACGTCGAGGCGGATCACTTTCACCCCGACGGCGCCGGCCTTTTCTGCCGTTTCGCAGGCGATCTCCACCACGCTTTCCATCAGCGACATCTCATGCATGCACTGCGTCCTTCAGCCTGATTTCGAACGCCACGCACGGATCGAAGAGCGCCGCCAGCTGCGACACTCTCGTGCGCGCTGTCTCGCCCTCCCCGATACGGCTCGACAGTAACGTCTCGACGAAGGGCCCGGCGGGGTGAAAATTCCACTCCGTCGGAGCGAGCATGCGATAAGCCGAAAGCCTGCCGTCCGCGCCGATCTCCGCCTCGTGATAAAGCCTCCCCCGCGCGCACTCCACGGCGCCGAAGCCGGCATTGTTGGACAATTCTCCCGAGCGCATCAAGCCCGCAAGATCCCCTGTCTTTCCTTCCGCAAGCGCCCGCAACGCGTCGAGGCTCTCGCGGACGTCCTCAAGACGAGCGGAGAACCGGGCAGCAAGATACGGACCATGCGCGGGCAGGACATCGCCGAGCCGCGCATAGGCGCCGGTTTCGACCACCCGTCCGGCGAGATGCGGCCGCGTGCAGAAGCCGGCCTCCCGACGCATCAAGTCCACGACCGCGGGGTCCTCGTCCGGCGAGAGACCGTCCGGAGCCCGGTGCGGGAAACTATCGGCCCCCTGCAGTTCGGCGAGGATCGCGCCACACAGGGTGTCGGCAGATGGTGTTTCCGTCTTCGCCGCGCCCAGAGCGGCGGCGGCGTCTTCGAGCGTCGTCACGGATGCGGCCATCTCGGCGCCCCGTGCCGCACCGGCGATGATCGACTGCGACGCGGCAAGCGCCTTGCGCAGCGCGGGCGCTGCCTGTGCGGCAAAACGGGCGCCGGCATTCGTCGGCCATTGCATGACGAGGGCCCGCAGCGTCTCGAACACCCGCTCGGCGAGCACGCCCATGGCGAGATCCCGCCGCCTACCACCGTCCGGCACCGGCTCGCCTTTCGCCGCGGCGACGGCGAGCGTCGATGCCGTTGACTGGGCAAAGCCGCAGAGTGAGAAGAGCCGGCCGGCGAGCTGCGGCGCTTCCTGCGGATTTCGGCCGACGAACATCTGCGCCAGTCCCTGCGGACGATCGGCGGAAAGCGCGACCGCGCAGACCTGCCCGCGCGATACCGTCACGTCGATCCTGATCGAACCGGCACCGAGCGCAAACGTCATGGCTGCGCCTCCTCCCGGGAACCGAAGCGCCCCCGCAAAAGATCACGCCGATTGACGGCCGGTGCGGGCGGTGGCGGCTCGGTCAGCGCCTCGGGATCGAAGAAAGCGTTGGCGGCCTCGATGGCGGTCTCGATTGCCACTTCCATCGAGGAAAATTCGAGGACCGGCGAGAAGAGCGAACAGGCGTCGACCCGGCCGATACCCTCCAGCTCGCCGGCGATCAGTTCCACCTCGCCCGCGGGAAGGAAGGCGCGCACGGTCGTGCCGTTTGCTGCCGGCGGGCTTTCCACCCCGGGCAGATCGACGGCGAGCAGGTTCATGAACCAGGGCGTCACGACGACACCGAAGGCGCGGCCGCCCCAGGGGCGGAAACCGCAGCTTGCGACTTCGAGCGCGGCATTGCAGATCGGCACGTCGGCCATCGCCGTGTCGGCGATGACGCGATAGCGTGCCTCCAGCCGGCGCGCGAGCTCGGCCGCCTGCATCTCTGCCGTCTGCCGGTCCGCTTCAGCCTCCATCGCCGAGCCTCATGAACTTCTCCTGCGGGGCATCGCAGTTCGGGCAGCGCCAGTCCGGCGGCAGGTCGGCAAAGGCCGTGCCGATATCGATCTGCCAGACAGGATCGCCTTCGGCCGGATCGTAGACATGCCAGCAGATGCCGCATTCCATGCGGTCGGCAGCGTCCACCGTCTTGCGCTTGCCGAAATTCTCGAAGCCGCTCATTTGAAATAGGCCTCCTCGATCTCCCGCAGGCGGCTTTCCGAGTCGCGAAAATCCTCCTCCGCCGCAATCGCGACGGACGGCGTCCCGCCGATCTCCAGCGTGTCGAGGATGATCGTGTCCATGGCGTTGTAGAACTGCACCGACCACACATGACGGACACCGGTCGCAAGGATGCGGCAGGTGCCGTAGCCGCGGGAAGTCAGTTGCACCGGGCCGGGACCGAGCGTCTCCTGCAGGAAACCCATGTCGTCCGGGCTCATCGGCAACAGCGAGAAGGTGATCGTATGGGAGGTGTCGCCCTCGCGATGGCCCGCGACGCGCTCGCCGATCTCGTGCAGCACCGGCATGACGTTCATGGCGCCGGCCGGCGGCTCGCCGACGGCAAAGGTCGCCGGCAGAGCGGACGTCGCCTCGCGGACGGCCGCTGGAATCGCGGCGACCTCGATGTAGTCGGCGAGCAGAACTCCGTCAGCGCTCGTGAAACGGATGCGCCAGACGCCCGCCATCACGGCTTCCTGGATCTGCGCGAGAACGCCGTTCTGCAGCGCGACGACGCCCGCGACCTCACCTTCGCCGAGCGTCTGCGAGATGAGCTCGCGGTCGTCCTCCGGGAAATCGGTGATGTCGAAGAGCGTTCCAGGCTCATCCGCCTTCTTCGCCGCCAGCGCATCGGCGATCTTCGGCAGCAGCTCCGCGGTCCTGCGGCAACGGCGGATCATCTCCTCCGCACTCGCGGTCGCGAGATAGTTCAGCCTGCGGGTGGCGGTTGGCGGCTCCGCGTCGATCGGCATGACGGTCATCGCCGCATCCTCGCCCTCGGGGGCGACCCAAAACCCGGCCTTCATGCGCTTGCTCCCTTGCCTGAATAGTTGATTTCCACCTTCGGCCCCGCGGAAGGCGGGAGGGCCGGCGTGCCGGGCTGCAGCCAGCGGCCGATTTCCTCCATGTATTCCGACCAGTCGCGGATACGCGGCAACACGCCGAGCACCTCGTCACGACGTGTGACCACCAGGCTCGGCATCATTACGACGTGGAAGCGCGCCTTCAGCTTCTCCTCGGCGTCCCGGGCGACCACCGCGCCCTTGAGCCGGCCCTGGAAGCTCTGCAGGATCTCCGGCATGACCACCGCGACATCGTTGCTCTCGCTGCGCTGTGCCGGATCGCCGGTGAAAAACAACAGGCTATGCTCCGGCTCCGACGCCTCCTGCGCAAGGAAGGCATCGATCGACGTCTCGTCGACGACGGGCAATTTCATCCGCTCGCTCAAGGCGCGGACCAGAAATGACGGCATTCACTCCTCCCATGAACAGCGCGACCGAAGGTCTCCCATAACACTCAGCAAAGCACGTGCCAGTTGACCGAAAAGCCGCCTTCCATTGAATTGAAAGCGATTTTTCCACTTTGGCATACGCCGGAACGAACAAGGGCGGAAACTATGCTTCCGCCCTTGTCATTTTACTTTCCACTTCCCGACGAAGTGTCACCGCAGGTGTTCGGGCAGTTCCGGTTCGCGCGAAATCAGGTCTTCGAAGAGCGCCTCGAAGGGACGCCCGTCGACCGCTTCAGAGAGGCCGGTGAGCGCGTTGTCGATCGCACTCGCCTCCTCCGCTCCGAGCACCCGGATTGCCGAACCGAGATGGGTCAGCAGATGGGTGCCGGGCTCCTGGGCGCCGACGAGCATCAGCGAGACGCGATGCCGTTCGCCGTGGCGTTCGCAGATCGCCTCGAACTCGCCCGCCTCGACGACCCGCATGGGTATTCCGATGCACATCTGCCTTCTCCTGCTTCCTTTTTCTCGACCCGGAAACCCCCAGCCCCCGGATCGACTTTATGGCGGACCGATCAGCCGGCGAACAACGCAAGCCCCGCGACGGCGACGAGGCCGCCGGCCGCCCGGCGCAAAAGTCCCTCGGCGTTACCGAAGCGCGCCATGCCGAGGCCGAGGCCCGCGGCATGGAGAAGACCGGTCGCGAGCACGAATCCCGCGACATAGCCCCACTGGTTTGCCATGGCAGGCAGTTCCGCCCCGTGGGCGTGGCCGTGGAACAGCGCACAGGCGCCGACGAAGGCCGAGGCGAGCGGCGTCGGCACCCGGACATTCAGGAGGACGACAAGACCGATCGCCGCCACCGATGCAGCAATCAGCGTTTCCACCATCGGCAAGGCAATGCCGGCGATGCCGAGGAGCCCGCCAGCGACCATCACACCCATGAAGGAGAGCGGAACGAGGTATCGCGCCCGCCCGCCCAGACTCGCGGCCCAGAGGCCGACGCCGACCATCGCAAGCATGTGGTCGAGCCCGGTGAAGGGATGAGAGAAGCCGGCTTCGAAGCCGTGGCTGTGGAGGCCGACGCCGGTATGCGCCTCGGCGGTCGCAGGAAGCGCCGCCAGCACGAACAGAGCGAGTGTACGAAGTCTCTTCATTGTCGTTCCCCTAGAGGTTGGCGCCGGCGACGCGCGCGGTGCGCCGCTCGTAGCTTTCGAAATCGATGTCGTTTTCCAGGAGCGGCGGCACCGTCGCTCCCTCGGGACGCCGCGTGACCGCGACCCCCCAGCGTCCGAGAATGTCGACCGCCAGTTCGACGGCCGCGGGTATCACCGCCGCGACAGGTGCGGTCAGTGGACCGCCCCAGTCTTCGAGATCGACGGGCTGGCAGCCGATCAGGGCGAGCCGTTCGGGATACCGCCCCATCAGATCGGCGGCGCTCAGGACCTCCTGAAAGCCGGTCTGGTGCAGGCTCATCTTCTTTGCGCCGGTGAATTTCGGCACCTCGTCATCCTCCACCAGCTTCAGCGTCGACGGTTCCAGCCCGTAATCGATCGCGTCGAAGACGATCAGCCTGTCGTGCTCGTTGACGAACTGGACGAGATAGAGTCCCTGCGTGCCACCATCGAGCACGGTGACGTTCTCCGGCACCTCGAAGGCCCTGTGAAAGGCCTCCACCGCCCGGACGCCGAAGCCCTCGTCGGCCCACAGGATGTTGCCGATCCCGAGGACGAGGACCCTCGGCGCGGCTGTCGCGACCGCCTCCGCCATTCAGTCCTCCCTGTCCTTGAACATCCGCTCGCCGGAAATCATCGAGGAGATGATGCTCTGGCGGCTCATGATGTCCTCGCGGACGGCCACGTAGATATGGACCATCACGAAGAGCAGGATCACCCACATGCCGAGGTGGTGCCAGGTGTGCAGATCCTGGCTGTTCGGGAAGATCGAGAATACCCAGCCGAAGAGCGCATATTCCCAGCTGTCACGCCCGGCGCCTTCGCTGTAGAGGGCGAACCCGGTCACCACCATGAAGACGAGCGGCAGGGTGAAGACGAGAAACATCGTGAACTGCGCCAGCGGATTATGGCCGACATACTTCTTCGGTTTGGAGGTGAGGAACGTGTACCACTTCACCTCGTGCCACCATTCCTTCCAGTACTGCCCCTTCCAGAAGGGCACGTAGAAGATCTGGCGGGCATGCACGTTGCCGACGAAGGCCCAATAGATCCTGAGGAGCAGGAACACGGCGAGCACCTGTCCGGCAGCGAAATGGGTAAAGCGGATATAGCCCATCAGGAAGTTCGCACTCGCCTCCCCCGGCACCGCCGGGAGAGGTGAACCGATGAAATAGCCCGTCAGCGCCAGCGTGAAGATCGCGAAGGCGTTGACCCAGTGCCAGATGCGCACCGGCGCTTCATAGACATAGACGCTCTGGCGCTCCACGGCGGTCTCGCCGTGGGAGTCCGAGGCGGTGAGGGATTCTTGCATGGTCATTGCCGATCCCCCTCAACGCACCTGGACCTTCGCCATTTCCTGACCGTCCGGGCTCATCACATGCGTGGAGCATGCAAGGCACGGATCGAAGGAATGGATGGTCCTCAGGATTTCCAGCGGCTGGGCGGGATCGGACATCGGCGTATCCATCAGCGAGGCTTCGAACGCACCGATATTGCCCTGCGGGTCGCGCGGACTGCCGTTCCAGGTGGTCGGCACGACGCACTGGTAGTTCTCGATCTTGCCGTCCTTGATCTTGATCCAGTGCGCGAGTGCGCCGCGCGGAGCCTCGGTGAAACCGACGCCCTTCACTTCCGAAGGCCAGGTTTCCGGCTTCCACTTGTCGACGAAGGCGGTGGCGCTGTCGCCGTTCTTGATATTGGCGATCAGCTTGTTGTGGAAGTGGCGCATCTGGTATCCCGCCCATTGCGATTCGAGCGCGCGCGCCGCTGTCCGGCCGAGCGTCGAGAAGAGCGCCGAGGTCGGCAGGCCCAGATCCGTCAGCACCTTGTCGACGGGATCCTTGAACTCCGCCTTGTTCTGGGCGTAGCCGACGATCCAGCGCGCGAGCGGGCCGACTTCCATGGCATTGCCGCGCCAGCGCGGGGCCTTGATCCAGGAGTATTTGCCGGCCTCGTCGAGCTCCTCAATGTTGGTCTTGGTGCCCTTGGCATTCGGGCCGAGCTCGTAATGCGGCTCGGTAACCCCATCCCAGGGGTGAAGCCCCTTGCTTTCGTCCGGATACTTGTACCAGGAGTGCGTGACATATTCCTGGATCTGCTCCGGATCGGCGTGATCGACCGGGAAAACTTCCGCAAGATTGCCGTTGATGATCGCGCCACGCGGCAGTTTCAGGCTCGCCTCGCTGTAATCGTTGGCATGTTCCGGCACGTCGCCATAGGCGAGCACGTTCTTGCCCGAAAGCCCGCCGCCATAGAGCCAGTCCTTGTAGAAGGAGCCGATCGCCATGATGTCGGGGATATAGACCTTGTCGTTGAACTCGATGAGCTGGTCGATGATCGAGGTGACGTAGTTCAGCCGCTCCATGTTGATCGCGCCCACGGCACCGGTGCCGTCGACGTTGATCGGGCACGGCACGCCGCCCACCAGCCAGTTCGGATGCGGGTTCTTGCCGCCGAAGATCGTATGGATCTTGACGATCTCCTTCTGGAAGTCGAGCGCCTCCAGATAGTGGGCGACCGCCATCAGGTTCGCTTCCGGCGGCAGCTTGTAGGAGGCATTGCCCCAATAGCCGTTCTTGAACGGGCCGAGCTGACCGGATTCGACGAACTTCTTGAGCCGCCCCTGAATATCCTTGAAGTAGCCGGGCGAAGAAAGCGGCCAGTCGGAGACGGACTGCGCAAGCGCCGATGTCGCCTTCGGGTCGGCAGAGAGCGCCGAGACGACGTCGACCCAGTCGAGTGCATGCAGGTGGTAGAAGTGCACGATGTGGTCATGCACCTGCAGCGCCAGCTGCATGAGATTGCGGATCGAGTTGGCATTCTCCGGAATGCTGATGCCGAGCGCGTTCTCCACCGCGCGCACCGAGGTGAGCGCATGGGTGCCGGTGCACACGCCGCAGATCCGTTCGGTGAAGGCCCAGGCGTCGCGCGGATCGCGATTCCTGAGGATCACCTCGATGCCGCGCCACATCGTCCCGGTCGAGACGGCGTTGCGGATGACGTTGTTTTCGTCGACGTTCACCTCCACACGCATGTGACCTTCGATGCGGGTGACCGGGTCGACGACGATGCGCTTTCCGGAATTGTCGAGCGTGAAACCGTTTGGCGTCTGGATTGTCATGGATGATACCCCTCCCCGTTATGCGTCGGTCTTTTCGCGGTTCTTGGCGGTGACCCGCTTGACCGCGGTGATGCCGGCATGGGCGGCGATCGCCACACCGACGACGCCGGCCGCCGTCTTGCCGATCTGGTCGGCATTGGCTTCGACGCCGAACTGGTTGATCGTGGTCAGGCGGTCGTAGAAGCTGCCCTTGTCCCAGAAGCCCTCTTCCGAGCAGCCGATGCAGCCGTGGCCGGACTGGATCGGGAAGGAGACACCGTTGTTCCAGCGCACCGTCGAGCAGGCGTTGTAGGTCGTCGGGCCCTTGCAACCCATCTTGTAGAGACAGTAGCCCTTGCGCGCGCCCTCATCGTCCCACTCCTCGACGAACTGGCCGGCGTCGAAATGCGGACGGCGGTAGCACTTGTCGTGGATGCGCTGCGAGTAGAACATCTTCGGACGGCCCTGCCGGTCGAGTTCCGGAAGCTTGCCGAAGGTGGTGATGAAGGTGACGACGCCGGTCATCACCTCGGCGATGGGAGGACAGCCCGGCACCTTGATAATCGGCTTGTCACGGATGACCTTGTCGATCGGGGTCGCCTGCGTCGGGTTGGGCTTGGCCGCCTGCACGCATCCCCACGAGGCGCAGGCGCCCCAGGCGATGATCGCCATCGCATCCTCGGCCATCCACTTCAGTTTCTCGACGAAGGGCTTGCCGCCGTCGATGCAGAACATTCCGTCCTCGTTGAGCGGAGGATTGCCCTCGACGGCGAGGATATACTTGCCCTTGTACTTCTCCTTGGTCTCTTCGAGGATCGCCTCGGCCTGGTGGCCGGCGGCCGCCATGATCGTGTCGTCGTAGTCGAGCGAGATCATCGACAGCACGACGTCCTTAACGAGCGGATGGGCCGAGCGGATGAAACTCTCCGAACAGCAGGTGCATTCCAGACCGTGCATCCAGATCACCGGCACACGCTCCTTGGTCTCCAGCGCCTCCTCCATCGCCCTGGCGCCCGACGGACCGAATCCGAGGCTTGCCGCGGTCAGCGAGCAGAACTTCGTGAAGCTCCTGCGCGTGATGCCCTGGCGGCGTATGACATCATAGAAGGTTTCCGTTGCGGCCATTGATCTCCTCCAGCCTTCCTACCCGAGCGGCCCGTCGCGGAACTGCGACCCGCACCGCATCCTTTTCGTGAAGCTGCGCCGGGCTTGGAGCCTTGGGAGCCCACTTGCCAGCACATACCCGCTGCAGAACAAGGGCGGGCTACGGACTCTGAGGGCAGCAAGAAGCAGACCAGATCGGCGCTCTTCGAGAGAGCTTGATCCATCGAACTGAAATCATTGGAGATTCTTTACTTTTCCCGACGCGAGCAACATGCTCCTTGCGTCCACCCTCGTCGACAGGTGCTCACTGGCTTGTCAACAGTGGAAAGCCACTGACCGGCCCTGACGAATATCAATGGGCGGTGCAGACCATGCAGGGGTCGAAGGAGCGGATGACATGCTGGAGGGCAGCCGACTTCGCGCCGAGCCCACCAGTGTCGAGCCCGGCGAGCGCGCTTTCGAGCGGTCCCGGCACGCCGGCGGCATCGCGCGGAGAGAAGTTCCAGGTGGTGGGTGCGATGATCTGGTAATGGCTGATGCGGCCTTCGCTGAGGCCGACCCAGTGGCCGAGCGCACCGCGGGCCGCCTCGACCAACCCGGCCGCCGCCGCATCGTCCGGCAGCGCAAAATGGGCGCAGAACTCTTCCTTCAGCCGCAATTGCCGGCACCAGCCCTGGCTCGCGTGCACGAGGATCGCCGCCTCGAGGAGCCGCGCGACAATCCGCGTCCGCACAGAGGTTGCGCCGCCCTCGGCAATCAGCGCGGTGATCAACGGATGGCCGGAGACGGCAAGACGGGCTGCTGCGCCGACCTCGGCCGGCCTGCCGGAAAGCCGCGGCGCCTTGGCCCAGGAGTAGGCATTCGCCTTTTCAGCCGACGGCAGCGTCTCAGCGAGCGCAGGATCGGTACTGGTCGGCGCAAACCATGCGCAGGTCGCGTCCTCGGAAATCGCCGCGACATCCAGCTGAGCGACCGTGCCGTCCGCCGATGCGACGCCGCGTTTGAAATAGGAGTCGTTCGCCTCGTGATAAGCTCCGAAGGACAACAGCGGGCTCGCCCCCCTTCCCATGCTCCCGAGGCCGAGATCGGCGGCAATCGTCAGGAAGAACGGGAAATCGCCCCGCGCCCGCTCGGCATAGTTCGAAAGCTCCTCCGGAGTCTCCATCGCAAGTATTTCGTCGAGCGGGTCGCCGAACACGGTCTCCTCCAGGAAGACCTGGAGTTCGCCGAGAATGGCGGCAAGCTGTACCCTTTCGCCGACGTCGATCGCCCGCGTCGTGCCACCCGGCTGGAAAGCGAGCGAATGCGGCCACTTGCCGGCGATGATCCCCATCACCTCGAGAAGGCGCCGGCGGCGCGGCAGGAAGGCAGCGGAGCCGCTGCCGCTCGCTGCCTTGAAGCGACCGGCAGCGTTCTCGAACCACGGCCGTCCGGCATATTCGGCGCGAGCGAAATCCGGCATGAAGAAGAGATAGAAATGAGTCAGATGATCGGCGATGTTTTCCGCCGCATGGGCGATATTGGCGGCAATATAGCCATTCGGCGCGGCAAGGCCGCCGGCAAGATTGCGCAGCGCGGTCGCCGCGGCAATCGACTGCGACACCGAACAGATGCCGCAGATACGCGGCGCGATCACCAGCGCGTCGAGGCCCGGGCACCCGGAAAGTAGTTGCTCGAAGCCGCGATAGAGCGTCGTCGTCACCTCGGCCCGGGCGATGACGCCGTCCTGGATGTCGAGCGCGACTTCGAGGTCACCCTCGACACGGTTGAAGGGGCCGGCGATCACACGCGTCATTCGTCGTGCCCACCCGCCCGTCGCGGATCGCGGACCACCCGGTCCGAGGTCGCATTCTGCCGGACACGGTCCGGTGTTGCCGACTTCGAGAGCGCGGCGAGCGCCACGAACCACGCCTTCGGCATATCGAGCGGCAGGCCGACGGGAATGCCGCCCACCTTCGGCGTTCTCAGGAAATCCTCCGTCTGCTCGAAAGCCGGCGACGTACAGGCCACACACGAGAAGCCGCCATGCGTACAGGAACCGCCACCGTTCCATGCGCGTTGGTTGCAGTCGCCGACGGCCTGTGTCGCCTTGCAGCCGAGATGTTCCATCAGGCAGCCGAGATCGGAGAGCTTTTCGGCGCTTGCCTTGAACTCGTAGTATTCGTTGCGCTCGCAGCCGTGATGGGCAAGCGTCTTCGCAAAGAACTTCGGCCGGCCGAGGCGGTCGAGATCGCTTTCGTCGAAATCGCCCATCTGAAGCGCCGCCAGCGTCTCCATGATCCAGCCCGGATGCGGCGCACAGCCGGCGACATTGATCACCGGCAGGCCCGAGCGTGCACGGAAATCGGGCCCCAGCACACCGCCCGAAATCGAACCTTCGTATTGCAGGCCGGATGCTTCCGCGGGATCCGGTTGCGCGGCATGGACGCCGCCATAGGAGGCGCAGGTACCGACGGCGATGCAGTAGTCGGCAAGCGGCGCCAGTTCCCGGACCCAGGAGAGCATGGTGCGGCCGGTGCCGGCGAACCGGTTGTAAAGCCCGCTGCCGTTCGGGCCGCGCAGGATCGAACCCTCGATACAGAGAAAGTCGAGCGGCATGCGTCCCGCCGCAACGTCACCGAGGATCGCGATCGCCTCCTCGCCGCTCTCCTCGCTGAGGGAGGGATGCCAGAGGAGGTCGATGCCGAAATTCTGCAGCTCGCGCACCCAGCCGCGCGCGCCATGGTCGAGAACCGACATGGTGCAGCCACCGCAGCTTCCGGCCTGCAGCCACAGGAGATTGGTCATTCGGATGCGCCGCCCTGCTCTTCTCGCGATCCGCCATGTTTGACACCTCGTCCGCGGCCGGTCAACGGGACGGCCTCTTCTCGTCTCGGTCGACATCACCCTCAGAAGCCGGCTGGCTCGGTGCCGTTTGCCTGCGACGACGGCCGGCACTTGCGGGCTGCGCAGGAGCGCAATCGCTGAACCGCACCATGCAAAAAGGGGCCGCCCGACGGGCAGCCCCTTGCCAATCCTGAAACAGGATCTGATTACTCGGCGTCGCCTTCGGCAGCCTTCTTCTTCGGGGCAGCCTTCTTCTTCGGAGCGGCTTCCTCGCCTTCGGCGGCGTCTTCGGCCTTGGCAGCAGCCTTCTTCTTCGGAGCCGCCTTCTTCGCCGGCTTTTCAGCGCCTTCGGCTTCGTCGTCGGCGAGCAGCTCTTCCTTGCTTACCTTCTTGTCGGTGACGTCGATTTCGCCGAGCAGATGGTCAACAACCTTCTCTTCGAAGATCGGTGCGCGCAGCGAGGCGGAAGCGCCCGGCGTCTTGCGGAAGAAGTCGAGGATCTGCTTTTCCTGACCCGGGAACTGCTGCAGCTGAGCATAGAGAGCGCGCTGCATTTCTTCCTCGGTTACTTCGACGCCGGCCTTTTCGCCGATTTCGGAGAGGACGAGGCCGAGGCGGACGCGGCGCTCGGCGAGCGTGCGGTATTCGTCGCGGGCCTTTTCTTCGGTGGTGTCTTCATCCTCGAAGGTCTTGCCGGACTGGGCGAGATCGGTGTTGATCTGGCGCCAGATGTTTTCGAACTCGGCCTCCACGAGGCGTGCGGGGGTTTCGAACTTGTACATCTCGTCGAGCTGGTCGAGGATCTGACGCTTGACCTTCTGACGGGTGACCGAGCCGAACTGGCTTTCGATCTGGCCGCGGACGACTTCCTTCAGGCGATCGAGCGATTCGATGCCGAGCTTCGTGGCGAGTTCGTCGTTGAGCTCGACTTCACCCGGAGCGGCAACGTCCTTGACCGTGATGTCGAAGGTCGCTTCCTTGCCGGCGAGGTTCTTGGCCGGATAGTCTTCCGGGAAAGTGACGGTGATGACCTTCTCATCGCCGGCCTTGACGCCGACGAGCTGGTCTTCGAAGCCGGGGATGAAGCGGTTCGAGCCGAGAACCAGCTCGGCATCGGTGTCGGTGCCGCCGTCGAAGGCAACGCCGTCGACCTTGCCGACGTAATCCATGGTGACGCGGTCGCCGTCGGCGGCCTTGCCCTTCTTGGTTTCGTAGCTGCGGGCGCTTTCGGCGATCTTGCGGATCTGGTCCTCGACTTCGCCTTCTTCGATGTCGACGACTTCACGCACGACCTTGAGGCCGGAAACCGGCTTCAGCTCGATCGGCGGAATGACTTCGTAGGAGAGCGTGAACTCGAAATCGGCTTCTGCGTTCAGGATCTTGTCGGCTTCGGCCTCGTCCTCGGTCATCGTGACTTCGGGCTGGGTCGCAGACTTCTCGCCGCGCTCGGAAAGGATCGCGCTCGGCTTTTCGCGGATGATCTCGTTGACGAGCTCGGCCATGATCGACTTGCCGTAGACCTTCTTCAGGTGCGACATCGGCACCTTGCCCGGGCGGAAACCGTTGATGCGGACCTTGTCCTTGGCCTCGGCGAGGCGCTCGTTCATCCGCTGTTCCATGTCCTTGGCCGGAACGACGACCTTGATTTCGCGCTTCAGCCCTTCAGCGAGCGTTTCGATAACCTGCATGTTCTTACCTTCATGTCGTGGCGGCCGTGCTCGGACAGCCGGTGGTTTTCATTGAGCACGACGCCGGAATTCTTCTTTCCCGGGCGTGGCTGGTACGCAATCTTCAAGCATTTTGCCAGGCAAAATGGCGCAAGGGGTGACAGGAACGGCTGTTTTGCCCCTCCCGGCAGCCCGCGCGGCGATCCTGGTGCGGGTAGAGAGACTTGAACTCCCACGCCTTGCGGCACCAGAACCTAAATCTGGCGTGTCTACCAATTCCACCATACCCGCGCCCAAAAGAACCGCATGCTGCCTTCGCGCATGGCCCCTCCGGAGCGCGCGTCTCTATATCACCCGTTTCCGTCCGCGCAAAGGAAAAATGACGGCCGGGCGCGGGCCCGGCTCAGTAGAGCGGCTCCTCGTAGGCAGGCACGCCACGCACCCTGAGTTCGCGAATCTGCGCCTGCCCGCCGGCCCCGACACGGGCCGCGACGGACACCTCGTCGTCGTTGCGCGCATCCTCGATCGGCCTGCCCTCGCCCTCCGGCACGTAATAGCGCTCGATGCCGTAGTCGACGGAGATCTCGCCCCCGTCGTCGGCCGGCGTCGTATAAAGACGGAAGCGCTGCGTGCGCAGGACCACCGAGCCCTCCGCCGGCGGAAGATCGCCGAAAGCGGCCTCGGCGACCGTCCAGTAGCCGTCCGGCCCCGGTCTCAGCCGCACGTTCATCCGCGTCCAGCTTCCGGGCGCCGGCCAGTCGCCCTTGACGAGGGAGACGGGAATCCGGGACACCTCGTAAGACAGCACGACATAGTCTCCACGCAGAAGATCACGCGGATCGACCGGCACCGTCTTCAGCACGACCTCGGTGCCGGAGCGCAGGATCGCTGCCCGATGCTCAACCATGTAGAGCAGAACGGCTGTGAAAAGAACCGATACGCCTGCCGCGACGAGGAGATGGTAGCGTCCGCCTGCGGTTGCGGTGTTCATCGTCCGGCCTCCTCGGCTCTGCGGGCAAAGAGTTTTTCCATGCGGACGACGACGAAGGCGAGCACTGCCACCACCAAGCCGGAAAGCAGGAAGAAGCCGGAGGTGCCGAGCATAGAATCGATCGTCACGAAGGAGAGATAAAGAACCTCGCCGGCGAAGACCGTATAGGCAAGGTAACGTACCGCGCCGTTGTCGCGCCCGGCGAGCGCCAGGGCGAGCAGTACGAAGGCGATCGTCGCTGCTGCGAGCACCGCAAGTCTGCCGCCGGCATCATATTCGAAATGAAGCGCAAGAAGGCCAAGCACCGCCAGCGCGCACGCATAGAAGGCCGGTGCCGCCCCCGCCCGGCGGGCGATCGCCTCCAGGGGCGAGCCCTTTACCGTCAGCGCCACGAAGGAGAGCGTTCCGACGAGTGCATAGACGACGGCCGGCCAGACCTCCTCGCTCAACCCGTAGAGCCAGCCGAGCCAGGCAAGACCGAGCAGGTAGGCGAAATGACGGGCGCGCTCCGCGCCGGTGCGATAGACCAGGGCCAGTACCACGAGGGCGCAGGCGATCGGCGACCAGCCGTAAAGCCAGTCCCACTGCCAGTCGAACTGGTCGACCATGGCAAAAGAGACGGCGAAGGCGAGAAATCCGGCAGCGACCGTCACGGCTTCGGAGCGGAAGAGCACAGCCGAGGCCACTGCACCCGCGAACCAGAGCAGCATGGCATCCACCGTGTCGCCCGAGAGATGGTAGAGCTGTCCGATCAGCGCGATGGCGCCGCCGAAGCTCATCGTGCCGAGCACCAGGGCCGCCCCGCCGAGGCGATCCGCACCGCGGGCGAAGGCCACACCCGCCGACAGATGAAAGATCCAGATCAGCGCGACAACCGAGATTACCTTTGCACCGCGGGGAATCTCCTCCCAGTTCGCTGCAATCAGCAACAGGATCGACGCCGAGATGAGCAGCGCCGCCAGCATGGTCAGCACGCCGCCGACGCTGAAGGCCGATCGCCGCTGGTCATACTCGGCGAGCATCGCGTCGGCGGCAGGACGGGCCACCATCCCCTTCTCGACCCACAGATCGAAGTCGCGCTTCAGCCTTCCGCGATACATCATCTTCCCCTGAGATCCCCGGCCAGCTGCGGTGCCTTGCCGCATACCGCCACGTCGCATTTTGTGGCACTGTGATTTGCGAGAATGGAAATGACAATGCCCTTTCGCGGGTCTTTCGCAACACCCTCGCCGGCCATGCGAAGATTGCATGGCTTCCATGATGATATTGCACTGCACAAAGCGAAGTCGACGTACTATATTTGAACCATAGAGATCGCGCCTGAGGCGCTCGCAGCGACCAGGGATCTCGACGAAATTCGGTGCTACACACTCCTCCTCCCAGTGTCGCACCGATAAGACTGGCAGCACTCCTCCTCCCAGTTGCCAGTCACCCAAAATGACGCTCACCGGACCTCCTCCCCCGGTGAGCGTTATTTTTTTGTCCGCTTCCCTTCGGCGAAGTGCTTTCTGCCCACGTTCCCTTCCCCCGTGATGCAAAAATAGACAATTAACGATCACTTAACGGCAAGATCATGCATTTGATGCATAGGTGGCATACAAACTTGGCTCTACATGATTTTGCGGCGCAACATATATTGAGCTCATGAAATCGAAAGCGGCGCCGAGGACGGCCGCCGCAGCAAGTCCAAGGAGACCAATCATGAACTTTGCTCGCTCGCTCAGCAACTGGCGCAAGTACCGTCAGACCATCAACGAACTCGGCCGCATGTCGGACCGCGAACTGCGCGACCTCGGTATCGGCCGCGAAGACATCCGTCGCGTTGCCCGCGACGCCATCGCCGGCTGATTTTACAGCCTCTTCCGATTTGGAAGACCTGAAAGGCCTCCCCTCGCGGGAGGCTTTTTTTGTGCCCACCGGTCGGCGGAGTGACCATCGCCGGCCAGCTTTGCTGCCGATTTTCTGAGCCCGGCCTAAATTTTCGTCATGCTTTGCACATTTGCATAGCAGTCGCTCATTATTTGCACTGCAAAATATTGTTTTACAGGCGTATAAAAGGCTCAATCGCTGATGCGGAGAGGCCGCAAGAACAGCGAAACCAAGATTTTCGAGGAAACGACCATGAACCCGATCCGCTATGCCAAGAACTGGATGAGCTACCGCCGCACGATCTCCGAGCTCGGCAACCTGTCCAACCAGGCGCTCTCCGACATCGGCATCACCCGCTACGATATCCGCAACATCGCGGCACGCTCCTTTCGCTAAGCATTGATGCAGGTCGCTCCGCAGCCGCGGGGCGCCATGAAATGAAGAAGACGCCGAACGGCACCGCACGGTGCCGTTTTTGATTCGGGGCGATTGGAACCGCCGGCGCCGCGTGATAAGCAGCCCGCATGACGAAGACAGAGACCCTTTCCCCCATCCACATCGTCGGCGGCGGCCTTGCCGGCTCGGAAGCGGCCTGGCAGGCGGCGCAGGCCGGTGTACCGGTCATCCTCCACGAGATGCGCGGCGTGCGCGGCACCGATGCCCACAAGACCGACGGACTTGCCGAGCTCGTCTGTTCGAACTCCTTCCGGTCCGACGACGCGACGTCCAATGCGGTCGGTGTCATCCATGCCGAGATGCGTCTCGCGGGATCGCTGATCATGGCTGCGGCCGACCGGAACCAGGTCCCGGCCGGCGGAGCGCTCGCCGTCGACCGCGAGGGCTTTTCCGCCGCCGTCAGTGCCGCGATCGAAAGCCATCCGTTGATCACCGTGATTCGCGAAGAGATCGCCGGGGTTCCGCCGGAGGAATGGGGCTCGACGATCGTTGCGACCGGCCCGCTCACCTCGCCGGCGCTCGCCGAAGCGATCCGCCTCGAGACCGGTGCCGATGCGCTCGCCTTCTTCGACGCCATCGCGCCGATCGTCCATCGCGATTCGATCGACATGAATGTCTGCTGGTACCAGTCGCGCTACGACAAGGTCGGACCCGGCGGAACCGGCAAGGACTACATCAACTGCCCGCTGGACGAAGCGCAGTACAACGCTTTCGTCGATGCGCTGATCGCCGGCGATACCGTCGGCTTCAAGGAATGGGAAGGAACACCCTATTTCGACGGCTGCCTGCCGATCGAGGTCATGGCGGAGCGCGGTCGCGAAACGCTGCGGCACGGGCCGATGAAGCCCATGGGTCTCACCAACGCCCACAACCCGACGGTCAAGCCCTACGCCGTGGTCCAGCTTCGCCAGGACAATGCGCTCGGCACGCTGTACAACATGGTCGGCTTCCAGACGAAGCTGCGCTACGGGGCGCAGGCGGAGATCTTCCGGATGATTCCGGGGCTCGAGAACGCGGAATTCGCCCGCCTCGGCGGTCTGCACCGCAACACCTACATCAATTCGCCCGTGCTGCTCGATCATACCCTGCAGCTCAAGAGCCGCCCAGGCCTGCGCTTCGCGGGACAGATCACCGGCTGCGAAGGTTACGTCGAGAGCGCGTCGATCGGCCTGCTTGCCGGCCGCTTCGCTGCCGCGGAACGGAAGGGGGAGCCGGTCCGCCTGCCTCCGGCCACGACAGCCATGGGTTCGCTCCTCAACCACATCACCGGTGGCCATATCGTCACCGACGACGAACCCGGAAAGCGGTCCTTCCAGCCGATGAACATCAACTTCGGACTGTTTCCGGAGCTGGAACCCGGTGCGATCACCAAGCCCGAAGGCGTCAAGCGTTTCCGTGGCAAAGACAAGACGATCATGAAACGCCAACTGATCGCCGCTCGAGCACTCGCCGATTGCAGGCGTTGGCTCGAAGGCGCGTGAGGACGGTTCTTCGTCAGCCTCTGGCGAACGGCTCGTCTGCGTCCGGCCGGTCGCTTGCGCTGATGTAGTTGCCGAGCAGCCAGAGCGATACCTCGGCCGCCTCGGCAGGCGAAGTGAAAACGAAGTCGCCGTTGTGGAACGGCGCATCCAGAAACTCGATCGACAGTCCCCGGCCATTCGGGAGATCACACACCCTCACGGTTCCCGGCTCGATCAGGTGACATGCAAAATGGCTGCGCATGTTGCGCATGAAGCCGGTCTTGTTGTCGTGCAGACGAACGAAGACGGCCTTGCCGTCTGCCGTCGCACGCAGGTTGCGGATAGCTTCGTTGGGAAAGGCGCGGCCGAACTGCAGGATGGCCAGCCCGGTATCATGAGACTCTTCGGTCGTCGACCGACGCGCCATACGCGTCGCGCCGATGGCGAAAAGGGCGAGCAGTCCAAAGATCACCATCCACGTGACAAGCGTCACATCTGCCTCCCTCTCGTTCCTCTGTCCGCTTCGCCTATGATGCGAACGGTTCCGGCGCCCTCCGCGACATCGCGACCGGAATGGCTCTAGCAGCCGAGGCTTGCGCGAATTTGGCCGGCTTCAGACCCGCCGCCGGAACATCGCCCGCATAAGAAGCAACTGCCGTCGCCATTGCGCCGCCCGTATTTCTTCCTCGAAGACGCGTGCAGGCTCCTTTACGGCCCGATCGAGCACGTCGCCCACCAGCGCCACCGGCAGATAGGCCGGCATGATCGTCGTGGGCAGTGCGCCGGCGCCACGCGCCTTTGCGAGATGCTCGCGCCCCAGTCCGGAAAACGCTTCGACGGCGGCGGATATCCGCGTACGATCCTCGCCCGCGAGGAAGCCCTCGCGATCCAGGCCAACGGCCTTCAATATCTCCAGGGGAATGTAGAGTTGGCCGCGCGCCCGCGTCCGCGGCAAAAGCAGGATCGAACCCGCGACCGCCTGCGCGACGCCGGCATGGCCGGCACGTTCGGCGCATTTTGCCGCCTCGTCGGGGGCGGCTATCAGGCTTGCGAGCTGTATGAGGGCCGAGGCCGTATCACCGGCGTAGCCCTCGAACATGCCGCGGCTCTCCATCGGATCATCGTAGAGGTCGAAAACGCGGGCGTCGAGCATCCGCAGCAGCGCCTCGGCGGGAAGATCATAACGCCGGATGGTTTCGACGAGCAGCGCTCCGAGCGGATTGGCCGCCGTCTCGCCGTGTTCGACGCCAGAAACGAGATCACGCCAGTATTGCAGCCGGACCTCGCCCGGCAAAGGCTCGCGCACGACATCGCGGATCCGGGCGATCTCGGCGTTGAAGCCGTAGAGAGCGATCAGCCCGGCGCGCTTGTCGACCGGAGACAGCAAGGCCGCGAGGTAGCGGTCCCGATCGGTATCACGCAGCCCGGCAAGGCAGATGGCTTCGTTGTCCGGCATCGCCTTTTCCAAAAAGGACCTCGCCTCAGACCGCAATCAGCGCGGCTGCCACGGCACGCTGTTCGGCAAGCATGATGTTGTAGGTGCGAACCGCCGCGCCCGTGCCCATCGGGTCGCTCGCAATACCCCGCTCACGGAGCGCCGCCTTGAGGTCGGCAGGGATCGGACGGAGGTCCTTCCCGGTTCCGAGGAGCAATACCTCGATACCGCTCGCCTCCTCCAGCACACGCCGGAAGGCGTCGACGGAAAGCGGATCGCCTTCTGCCATCTCCCAGCCATATATGCCGGAGGGCAGCAGAAGCAACGAGCCGCGATGCGACATGTCGGCGAAGCGAAAGCCTCCGTTACCGTAGGCGTCGATCGGCGCACGGCCCGGAAAATGAGCCTCGCGCATCACTATTCCCCGGTTGCCCGGCGCCTCCGCCACGACGATCAGGCTCCAGCCTTACCGGACGGCAACGCCTCGCCTTCGGAGGCCTTTTCCTCCTGCTGGAAGCTCTCCGGACGCAGCTTGAAGGCAATCAGCACCGGCGCAGCCATATAGATCGACGAGAAGGTGCCGATCAGCACGCCGAACAGCATGGCGAGCGTGAAGGAGGCAATCACCTCGCCGCCGAAGAGGTAGAGCGCCAGAAGTGCGATCAAGGTCGTCGACGCCGTCAGAACCGTACGCGACAGCGTCTGGTTGATCGACGCGTCGATCAGGACATCGAGCGGCATCTTCTTGTAACGCCTCAGGTTCTCGCGCATGCGGTCGTAGACCACGACCGTATCGTTCAGCGAGTAGCCGATGATCGTCAGGATCGCCGCGATACTGGTGAGGTTGAATTCGATGCCGGTGAAGACGAAGAGCCCGAGGGTGAGGATCACGTCGTGCAGGGTTGCAATGATCGCGCCTGCCGCAAACTGCCATTCGAAGCGGAACCAGATGTAGATCAGGATGAGCAGGAGCGACACGCCGACGCCGATCGTGGCATTCGCCGTCAGGTCGCTCGAAACGGCGGGCCCGACCACTTCCACACGGCGAAATTCGTATTGGTCCTGAAGCTCCTGACGCACGAGCGAGATCGCCGACTGTTCGGCGTTTTCGCCCCCCTCCTGCGACTGCAGACGAACGAGTACGCTCGACGGATCGCCAAACCCTTGTGCCTGGATTTCCCCGAGGTTCAGTTCGCTCAGCCGTTCGCGGATGTCGCCAATGTCGGCCGCCCCTTGCCGCGCCTTGAGCTCGATCAGCGATCCACCCTTGAAGTCGATGCCGAGGTTGAGGCCGACGAAAACGAAGCCGGCAAGCGAGATCACGATCAGCGCGCCGGCCGTGGCGAAGGTGAACTTGCGGATTGCCATGAAGCGGATGTTCTGCGTGTCGAACATCCCCGTGCGAATGCTTTTCGGCAGGTGCTTCGGCCGACGCCAGCGGAACCACATGGCCATCAGCCACTGGGTCATCGTGAAGGCGGTGAAGACGGTGGTGACGATACCGACGGCAAGCGTGACCGCGAAGCCGCGAACCGGGCCGGAACCGAGGAAGAACAGAACAACAGCGGCGATGAGGGTCGTCAGGTTGGCGTCAACGATCGTTGCGAAGGCCTTCTTGAAGCCAACGTCAATCGCCTGCGCCAGCGAACGGCCGTTTTTCACCTCTTCGCGGATGCGCTCGTAGACGAGCACGTTCGAGTCGACGGCCATCCCCATTGTCAGAACGATACCGGCGATGCCAGGCAGCGTTAGCGTCGAACCGAGGGTCGTCAGGGCAGCGAAGATCATCGTGATGTTGGCGGTGAGCGCGATATTCGCCATCACGCCGAACGTGCCGTAGAAGCCGATCATGAACAGGACGACCGCAATCGCACCGATCACCGAGGCGGTCAGGCCGGCGCTGATCGAGTCTGCCCCAAGGCCGGGGCCGACGGTGCGTTCTTCGACGACCGTCAGGGTCGCGGGCAGCGCACCCGCGCGCAGCAGCACGGCGAGGTCGTTTGCCCCTTCGACGGAGAAGCCGCCGGAGATCTGGCCGGAACCACCGACGATCGGCTCACGGATGACCGGCGCGGAAATAACCTGATCGTCGAGAACGATCGCGAAGGGACGGCCGACATTCTGTTGCGTCGCCTGCGCAAAACGCTGCGCGCCCTTGCTGTCGAAACGGAAGGAAACGACCGGCTCATTGGTCTGCTGGTTGAAGGTCGCCTGCGCGTCGACGAGGTTTTCGCCGGAGACCAGTGCCCGCTTCTCTACGAGATAAGGCACGGCTGGATCGTCCATGGAATAGAGGACCTCGGAGGAGGCCGGCGGGCGGCCGTTGATCGCCTCTTCGACCGGCATACTCATGTCGACCATGTGGAAGGTGAGCTTGGCGGTCTGGTTGAGAAGCGATTTGAGCCGCTGCGGATCGGTGAGCCCCGGAACCTGGACGATGATGCGATCCTCGCCCTGGCGCTGGATCAGCGGTTCGGTGGTTCCGAGTTCGTCCACACGACGTCGGACAACTTCGATCGACTGGGTGAGCGCCGAGGCGGTGCGATAGTTGATGCCGGCGTCGGTGAGATCGAAGCGCAGAAGACCGCCCTCGCCTTCCGTCATCGTGATTTCCTGAACGGTGCCGCCGGTCAGTCCACCGACACTGACCACCTGGGTCAGCGGCGCGAGCGCCTCCTTGGCGGCCTCGACCTTGTCCGCGTCGGTGATGCGCACCTGGATCTGCTGCCCGACACCGGAGAGACCGGTATAGCGGATGCCCGCCTCACGCAGGTTGTTGCGGATATCGCCGACAGTCGTCTCCAGCCGTTCCTTGATGATGTCGGCCTTCTCGATCTTCAGCATGATGTGCGAGCCACCCTGAAGGTCGAGACCAAGCGTCACCTTCTTCGAAGGAAGCCACGACGGGAAGGACGCGAGTTGCCCATTGCTGAAGAAGTTGGGCATGGCGATCACCACGCTCACCGCAACGGTGAGCCAGATCAGGATCGTCTTCCAGCGGGAGATATACAGCATGAAACTCTCGAAATCAGGTTATGACAACCGGTGACCGTGCCTCTCGAGGCGCCGCACCAACAATCAGGATGCTGCGTCGGCCTTGACCGGCTCGCCCTTCACGCGGACTTCCGCGACGTAGGCGCGCAGGACGCGGACCTTCACACCGTCGCCGATCTCGACATCCAGTTCCTTGTCGTCAACGACCTTGGCGACCTTGCCGACGATGCCGCCGCCGAGCACGACCTGGTCGCCACGACGGATGGAGGAAAGGGTTTCCTCGCGCTTCTTCATCTGCTGGCGCTGCGGCCGGATCAAAAAGAAGTACCAGACGACCATTAGCGGGGCGAAAAGGAAGAGCATTTCGAGACCGGAGCCGAAGCCGGTTGCGCCCTGGACTGCTGCGTCCTGCGCGAATGCCTGCGTAATGAACATGGAAAAGAACTCCCTAGACAACAAGGCTTGCCGGCAGCCGCTGCTGCCGCTTCAGGTCGCCGGAATATAGTGGCGAGCCAAGCGATTGCAACAGAAACGGCGGCCGTGCGTACCGATTCAAGGCGTCTTACCCTTTCGTGCCGCAAAAGGCCATGCTACCGCCCGGAAAAAGCGGACAAAGCCGCAGAGCTTCTTCACTTGCGCGAGGAAACATTCATGGCCGAGGAACTCAACCGCCTGATCCTGAACGAGCTGCGCCGGCTGACGGTCGCCGTGGAACGTCTGGCAGGCCCCGCCCCTGCCGAGAACGACTGGGAATCCGCCGATTGCTTCGTCTGGGTGCCGCCGCGCAGCCACCTTCAGCCGGTCCCGCGCCCGAACCGGGTGGCACTGTCGCTGATCCGCGGCGTCGATCACGTCCGCGACATCCTGCATGAGAACACGCTGCGCTTCGCGGAAGGTTTTCCGGCCAACAACGTCCTGCTCTGGGGCGCGCGCGGCATGGGCAAGTCGTCGCTGGTCAAGGCCGTCCACGCCGATGTAAAGGAGACGACCGGTATTTCGCTGAAGCTCGTCGAGGTGCACCGTGAGGATATTTCCTCGCTGCCCGTCCTCCTCGACATGATGAAGGCGTCGCCCCACCGGGTGATCGTTTTCTGCGACGACCTCTCCTTCGATCATGACGACACCGCCTACAAGTCGCTGAAGGCGGCGCTCGATGGCGGTATCGAAGGCCGCCCCGACAACGTACTCTTCTACGCCACATCCAACCGTCGCCACCTGCTACCGCGTCACATGACGGAGAACGAGCAGTCGACCGCGATCAATCCCTCGGAAGCGGTTGAGGAAAAGGTTTCGCTCTCCGACCGCTTCGGCCTCTGGCTCGGCTTCCACAAATGCAGCCAGGACGACTATCTGACGATGATCGACGGATACGCAGAACATTTCCGCCTGCCGCTCGACCGCGAAACGCTGCATGCCGAGGCGCTCGAATGGGCAACCACCCGCGGCGGCCGCTCCGGCCGCGTGGCCTGGCAATACATCCAGGACCTCGCGGGGCGCCTGCGCATCACCATGGACCGCGGCTGACAAAAACGAAAAAAGGTCCGGGAGGCCGGACCTTTTCTAAGCTCTCCTGGTGCGCAATACCTATTCCAGGAAAGTCATCGGGTTGACCGGGGTTGCATCTTTGCGGACCTCGAAGTGGAGCAACGGGCGCTTGGCGCTGCCGCTCATCCCGGACGTGGCAAGCTGCTGGCCGCGCTGAACCTTCTGGCCGCGCTGGACCTTCAACGTATCGGCATGGCCGTAGACGGTAACCGTGCCGTCATCGTGACGGACGAGAACCGTGTTACCGAGTTCCTTGAGGCCATTGCCGGCATAGATGACCACGCCGTTTTCTGCGGCCTTGACCGGCGTGCCGGCGGGAACGGAGATATCGATGCCGTCATTGCGCTTGCCTTCGACGTTCGCGCCGTAGCCTGCGACGACCGCGCCCGTCACCGGCCAGCGATATTTGCCGATGCCGGTGGTTTCCGGAGCGTTCTCCTTGGTCGTCGCCGACGCGACGTCGCCAACCGTCTGGCTGGCTGCGGGCGGCTGGTAGGCGGCCGGCGTCGCCTTCTTCCCAGCGGTCGACGGGATCGAGGCCGTCTTCAGCGTCGCATCGGACGGCTTGGCGGCGGCGACCTTCGTCGAAGCCGGCGCGCTTCCCGCCGTCGGGATCTTCAGCGCCTGGCCGATGCGGATATTGGTCGAGGAGAGACCGTTCGCAGCCTTGAGGGCGTCGATCGGCGTGCCGGTCGCCTTGGCGATCTTGGTCAGCGTGTCGCCCGGCTTCACGACGTAGGTTCCGCCCTCGCCGGCGCCAGCGACGCTCTTGCCGGTGGCACCTGCGGATTGGGCCTGCGATTTGTCGCGGTTGCCCTGCGTGTTCGGCAGCACCGCGACCTTCTGCTCCTGCTGAGGCAGTCGGGTCGGAATATTGCCCTTTTCCGGCAATGCGGCGACGTCCGCAGCAGCACGAGCGGCATTGCCACCAAGACGAGGGATGATCATCAGCTGCCCGGGGGCAGCATCGGAGGCCTGACTGAGGCCGTTCGCCTTCAGGATCGCCGCTTCGGATACGCCGAAGCGTTTCGAGAGCGTAGCGACCGTTTCCCCAGGCCGAAGGGTGACGCGGGACTCGCTTGCCGTCGCCCAGTTGCCTGCCGGCGGATTACTACCGGTGGTCAGATCGTCATTCACCGCTTTCTGCGCCGTCTTTTGCGCGGAGGGGAACGGCTGCGCCATCGCCTGCTGCCGGCCGGCGTCCGCCGTCGGGGCCGCGAGCTCGGCTCTCTGCACCGCGACGGGCGAACTTGCCATGCGGGCGACCGAGCCGGAGGCGGCAGGCTGCGCCGGATAGGGCTGGCTCAGCGCCTGCTGACGGGTGCTGTAGTCCTGCGAATAGGACGGCTGCGCGCCGGCAATGTCGGCGCTCGGCGTCGGATGGCTATCAATTCCGACACCGCCGTCGCCCCTCTGCGGGATTGACGCGGTGGTCATCGTGTCCTGGGAAAAGATGGAACTGAAGCGGGTCGCGTCGGAACTGAAGCGGGTCGCGTCGGAACTGCATCCGGCAGCGACACTCGCCAACAGCATCGCACCTGCGATCCGGACGATAGGCAGTTCGGCTTTCAGCGACGAATTCTCACGCATAACTCGACCCACAAAATACTCAACTGGATGTGGGATGATTAAAGCGCGTTAGTGTTACCGCCCGGTTAACTGGCGAGAATCGCAGTGAACTATTTGGCAACGGCACGTTGTCGAGCGCGCGCGCGGCGCTCAGAGATAGGAGGCGACCTTCGGCATGAGCGGCAGGTAGGGCACCTGGAAGAGGTCCTCGCGCTCGAAGCGACTGCCGGTCTTCGTGAGCCGCACCATCATGCAGGTGTCCTCCGACACCATCAGCGGGGCCAGGAAGATGCCGCCCGAAACCAGTTGCTCCGCGTAGAAGCGCGGCATGGCGGGAAACGCTGCAGTGGAAAGGATACGATCGAAGGTTCCCTCGCCCGGAAGCCCGTTGCTGCCGTCGGCCTGACGCAGGACGACGTTGCGGATACCAAGCTTTTCGAGCCGGCGTTGCGCGTCGCCGACCAACGTCTTGTAGCGGTCGATCGAGACAACACGCTCGGTGAGCCTGCCGAGCACCGCCGCCATGAAGCCGCTACCGGTGCCGATGTCCAACACCCGCTGTCCCGGCTTCACGTTGAGACGATCGAGGAGGCGCAAAGCGAGATCTGCCCCTTCCATGAACGCCCCGCACTCGATCGGAATGGTGCGGCTCGAATAGGCCTGATCGGCAAACTGCGGCGGCACGAACGCCGAACGCGGGGTCTGTTCGACAGCGGTCAGAAGGTCGAGATCGGAAATTCCTTCGGCGCGCAGGCGCAGAACCAGCGCGGCAAAGCCTTCCTTTTCGACCATCGCCGACTTCAATCGTTCACCCCGTATCCAAGAGCCTGTGCCAGACGATCCTGGGCACTATAGTCGGTGAGGTCGAGCTTGAGCGGCGTGACCGAAATCTTGTTGCTCTTGACCGCATGGATGTCCGTGCCTTCACGGAAGTGCCCCTGGCGCTCGCCGAAGCGCAGCCAGTAATACGGAAAGCCACGACCATCCGACCGCTGTTCGACCGTCAGGCCGAAATCCAGCTTTCCCTGCGACGTGACGGCAATCCCTTGCACATCCTTCGGCGCGCAGTTCGGGAAGTTGACGTTGATCAGCGTGTCCGCGGTCATCTCCACCGTCATCAGCCTGCGAATGAGATCGGGCGCGAGCGTTTCAGCGGTTTCCCAGGGAATGTAGCGCGGCCCTTCGGCCGTATAGGTGTAGCTCTGGCTGAGTGCGATCGAACGTACGCCCTGCAAGGTCCCCTCGATGGCCCCGGCAACGGTGCCGGAGTAGGTCACATCGTCGGCAAGGTTCGACCCGGCATTGACGCCAGAGAGCACCAGATCCGGCTTGCGATCAAGTATCTCGCGGATGCCCATGATCACGCAGTCGGTCGGCGTGCCGCGCAGCGCGTAATGCTTTTCGGAGACCTTGCGCAGGCGCAGCGGTTCGGAGAGCGTCAGCGAATGCGCAAGGCCGCTCTGGTCGGTCTCCGGCGCGACGATCCAGACATCGTCGGAAAGCGCGCGAGCGATACGCTCCAGAACCGCCAGCCCTTCGGCGTGGATGCCGTCGTCATTGGTGAGCAGAATACGCATCCGTGCCTCGTTCCGGTCAGGCGGCCTTCTCGATCCGCTTCAGCCCGCCCATGTAGGGCAGCAGGGCATCCGGGATCGTGATCGAACCGTCCTCGTTCAGATAGTTCTCCATCACCGCGATCAGGCAACGCCCGACGGCGACCCCGGAGCCATTCAACGTGTGGACGAAGGTCGTCCCCTTGTCGTCCTTGCCGCGGTAGCGGGCGTTCATCCGGCGGCCCTGGAAGTCGCCGCAGACCGAGCAGGACGAGATTTCGCGATAGGTGTTCTGGCCGGGCAGCCAGACTTCGATGTCGTAGGTCTTGCGTGCGCCGAAGCCCATGTCGCCGGTGCAGAGCGTCATTGTGCGGAAGTGCAGCCCCAGCCGCTTCAGCACCTCTTCGGCGCACGCCGTCATGCGCTCATGCTCGGCAATCGAGCTATCCGCATCGGTGATCGAGACGAGCTCGCACTTCCAGAACTGGTGCTGGCGCAGCATGCCGCGCGTGTCGCGCCCGGCGGAGCCTGCCTCCGAGCGGAAGGACGGGGTGAGCGCGGTGAAGCGCAGCGGCAGCTTTTCCTGCTCGAGGATTTCGCCCGAAACCAGGTTTGTGAGCGTAACCTCGGCAGTCGGGATCAGCCAGCGGCCGTCGGTGGTCTTGAAAAGGTCTTCGGCGAACTTCGGAAGCTGGCCCGTACCGTACATCGCCTCGTCGCGCACCATCAGCGGCGAGGAGACCTCCGTATAGCCGTGCTCGGTGGTGTGGAGATCGAGCATGAACTGACCGAGCGCTCGCTCGAGCTTCGCAAGCTGGCCGGTCAGAACCGTGAAGCGCGCGCCCGACAGCTTGGCGGCGCGCTCGAAGTCCATGTAGCCAAGCGCTTCGCCAATCTCGTAATGCTCTTTCGCGGCATGGTTCCAGCCGGGCTTCTCGCCGACGACACGCTTCACCACGTTGTCGTGTTCGTCCTTGCCGACGGGCACGTCTTCCAGCGGAATGTTCGGGATGCGCGACAGGGCGTCGTTGAGCTCGGCCGAAACCTGCCGCTCCGCCTCCTCGGCAGCCGGCATGGCGTCCTTCAGATGCGCCACTTCCGCCTTCAGCTTGTCTGCAAGCTCCATGTTCTTCTGTGCCATCGCGGCGCCGATCTCCTTGGAGGCGGCGTTGCGGCGCGACTGCATGTCCTGCAGGCTCTGGATGACCGCGCGACGCTTCTCGTCGAGCGCAATCAGGCTGGCCGCCTGCGGCTCCGCACTGCGCTTTGCCAGCGCCACGTCGAGAGCCTCGGCGTTTTCACGTATCCATTTGATATCAAGCATTGTCGTTCCAGATCGTGTTGTCGTGGTCGTCGGACGGAAACAGTGCGACGCCGAAGCCGGACGCCGCCAGTCGCAGGCCGAACGCAGCCGCGCCCGGGCCCGGGCTCAAGCCTCGCCGGCGCCCGCGGATTCGTCCGCCTCGACCAAAGCCGCAGCGGCGCGCTTGCGTTCCACGAGTCGCGCTGCATAGATCGCTACCTCGTAGAGAAGGATCGTGGGCAGTGCAAGACCGATCTGGGAGACCGGGTCAGGTGGGGTCAGAACCGCGGCGATCACGAAGGCGACGACGATGAAATACTTGCGCTTTCCGGCAAGCCATGCGCTTTCGAGCAGGCCGACCCGGGCAAGCAGGGTCGTTACCACCGGCAGCTGGAAAACCAGTCCGAAGGAGAAGACGAGCGTCATGATGAGGCTCAGATACTCCGACACCTTCGGCATCAGCGAGATCGCGATGCCGTTCTGGTCCGGCGCCTGCTGCATCGCAAGGAAGAACCACATCACCATCGGCGTGAAAAAGAAATAGACGAGCGCGCCGCCGACAAGAAAGAGGATCGGCGAGGCGATCAGGAACGGCAGGAAGGCCTGACGCTCGTTCTTGTAGAGACCGGGCGCGACGAACTTGTAGAGCTGCGCGGCGATCACCGGAAAGGCGATGACCAGCGCGCCGAACATGGAGACCTTCACCTGCGTGAAGAAGAACTCCTGAGGCGCCGTATAGATGAGCTCCGCCTTCGAGACATCGAGGCCAGCCCAGATCACCGCCCATTTGTAAGGAACCACCAGAAGATTGAAGAGGTCCTTGGCGAAGGCGAAGCAGCCGATGAAGGCGGCGAAGAACGCGACGAGCGACCAGATCAGGCGTGTGCGCAGTTCAATGAGGTGTTCGACGAGCGGCTGCGGCTTGTCCTTGAGATCGCCGCTCATTGGCTATCCTCTTTCTTGGCTGTGCGCGGCTTGCGAGCGGCGGGCTTCGCCGCCGTTTCGGCTTTCTTCGCCGGTGCGGCCCGCTTGGGCGCCGCCTTTGCGGCAGGAGCGGCAGCCGCTTGCTCGGCCTTGGGCTTGGCGACCCTCTTCGCGGCCGGCTTTGCCTTCTCCGGTTCGGCGGCAGCAGCCACCGGTGCGGAAAGCTCCGGCGGGACACCGGTCAACGGCGCGGCCATTGGCGGCGCCACAGGCGCGACGGTACCTTCGCTTGCGGTAGCCTCTGACGACGCTTCCGCCGGCTTCACATCTGGTGTGGTCGCCTTCTGCAACTCGCTCCTGATTTCGTTGCCGGCCTGCCGTAGCGGGTTGACGGCATCGCGGAGCGCATTTGCCGGGTTGAGGCTTCGGACATCGTTCACCGTTTGCCGCAACTCGTCGAGTTCGGCCTCACGCAATGCCTCGTCGAACTGCGCCCGGAACTCGCCTGCGGTCTTGCGCAACCGGGCAGTCATTTTCCCAAACGCCCTGATCATCGGCGGCAGGTCCTTCGGACCGACCACGACAATCAGGATCACGGCAATGACCAACAGTTCGGTCCAGCCAATATCCAGCATAAATCAGGCTCCTGAAGCCACCGACCCTTGGAAGGACCGCATGCACCCGGCCGGGAACCGGCCTTACTTCGTTTCGTCGGCCTTGTGCTCCACGGTCTTGCTCGGCGGTTCCGGGGTATCGTCGTCGGACATGCCCTTCTTGAAGCTCTTTATGCCCTTGGCGACATCGCCCATCAGTTCCGGAATCTTGCCGCGACCAAACAAGAGCAGCACGATCGCCAGAACGATCAGCCAATGCCACATGCTAAAAGAACCCATTACAAACTCCCTCGGTTTTGCGTACCATCGATGTAAGACGTTTACGCGTCTTTTTCAAACACCAAAATGTCTTGCGCGTCGACCCTGAGGGTCACGTCCTTGAGGTCAGGTGCCAGAAGATCGGCCCGGACGCGCGCGCGTACCGGCTGCTCCCGTCCGGGAATAGCAAGCGTCAGCATCTCGACCACGCCCAAAAACCTGCGCGACACGATGCGGGCCGGGATCGGACCGCCTTCCAGCAGCACATGCACGCCAGAAAGACGCACCGCGACGGACACTTCGCGCCCCTCCGGGATCGTGCCCGCAGAAGCGACGCCGAGCGGCGTTTCCACCCCGCCGCCCCTGACGACGCCCGAGAACTCGTTGATCTCCGAAAAGAAGGCGGCGGCAAACAGGTCCTTCGGCCGGCGGTAGAGGTCGTCCGACGTGCCGACCTGGACCAGCTTCCCGTCGCGCAGAAGCGCAATCCGGTCGGCCATGCGCATCGCCTCCTCGGCGTCGTGGGTGACAACGACGGCGGTCGCCCTCGTCTCCCGCAGGATCGCCAGCGTGTCGGCACGGATCGTGTCCTTCAGGCGGGAATCGAGCCCGGAAAACGGCTCGTCCATCAGGAGCACGCCCGGCCGTGGCGCCAGAGCCCGGGCGAGCGCCACGCGCTGCTGCTCCCCGCCGGAAAGGATGTGCGGATACTTGTCCGCGTAATGGGCGAGGCCGACGCGCTCGAGCGCGAGCATGGCCTCGGCCCTCGCCTCGCCGGCGGGAAGCGCAGTGAGGCCGAAGCGGACGTTGTCGATCACGCTCATGTGGGGAAAGAGCGCGAAGTCCTGGAACATGAGACCAATGCCGCGCTGCTCCGGCGGCACGAAACCGGACGGCCCCGCCACCTCGCGCTCGTTGAGGAGCAACCGGCCGGAGGTCTGGACCTCGATGCCTGCGGCGATCCGCAGCAAGGTCGTCTTGCCCGATCCGGACGGACCAAGCAGACAGAGCACCTCGCCCGCCTCGGCGGTCAGCGTGACGCCACGAATGGTTTCCTTGCCGTGATAGCTGTGACGGATGTCCTCGAAGCTCAGGCGGGCCGCAAAGGTCACACCGGCGGTGCGCCTGGCGTTTCCTCGCGGTGCGATTGCCGTACTCGAATTCATTCCACCGTCCGAGCGGCTGCGCTCTCTTGGGGTACGGCGGCCTTGCGGCGACCCGCAGACCCGGACGCAACCTGTTGCAGTTCAAAACATGAACCTATTCGTCCGGTTCACCACCCGGAGTCAAGAGGCCGAGTTCCTCGAGATCGAGCTGGGTGATCGGATCTTCGTCCTCGGTCAGGTCGTCGCCGATCGTCGGAATGGCGATATTGAAGTTGGCCGGTATGCGACCGGAAAGGAGGCCCGCCCCCTTCAGCTCCTCGAGACCGGGCAGGTCGCGCAGCTCTTCCAGACCGAAATGATCGAGGAAATCACGCGTGGTACCGAGCGTCACCGGCCGCCCCGGCGAACGCCGCCGGCCACGGAAGCGCACCCAGCCGGCCTCCATCAGCACGTCGAGGGTCCCCTTCGAGGTCTGGACGCCACGGATTTCCTCGATCTCGGCGCGCGTCACCGGCTGGTGATAGGCGATGATTGCAAGGACTTCGAGTGCCGCGCGGGAAAGTTTCTTCGCCTCGCTCTCCTCTTTGCGGATGACGAAGGAGATGTCAGCAGCGGTACGGAAAGCCCAGTGGTCGCCGATCTGCACGAGGTTCACGCCACGGCCGGCATATTCGACCTTCAGCGTCTGCATCAGCACCGTCACGTCGATGCCGCGCGGCAGACGCTCCGCCAGAAACTTCTCCGAGACGGGTTCTGCGGAGGCGAAGACAAGCGCTTCGGCGATCCTCAGGGCCTCCCGTTCGGCGCGGTCGCGTTCGGGCGTGAACTCCTCGTCGTCGCCGAGATCCAACCGCTCCTCCTGCAAGACCTCCACCATCGCGCTCACTCCGAGGATGCGAGTTCGGCGGCCCGCGGGCCGCCGCGCATGTAGATCGGCGCGAAGGCGCCCTCCTGGCGGATTTCGAGGCGCCCTTCGCGCACGAGCTCCAGCGAGGCCGCAAAGGCGCTCGCAATCGCCGTCACCCGCTCCTCGGGTGTCGTCGCATAGCGCAAGAGGTATTGGTCAAGTGTCGTCCAGTCGCCGATCTCGCCGATCATTCGCGTCAATATGGCCCGGGCATCGGCGAGCGACCAGACGCGCCGCCGTTCGATCGTCACCTGGGTGATCGACTGGCGCTGGCGCAACGCCGCATAGGCGGTCAGCAGATCGTAGAGCGTCGCTTCATAAGCGGATTCGACGCGCGTCGGCACGTGTTCGGGCGCACCGCGGGCATAGACGTCGCGGCCGAGGCGATTGCGGTTGATGAGGCGCGTCGCCGCTTCGCGCATCGCCTCCAGCCTCTTGAGGCGGAAGGCAAGGGTTGCGGCCATCTCCTCGCCCGAAGGGCCGTCGTCCTTCGCCTGCTGCGGGATCAGGAGGCGGGATTTGAGATAGGCGAGCCAGGCCGCCATCACCAGATAATCGGCCGCGAGCTCGATGCGGATGCGCCGGGCGGTCTCGATGAACTCCAGATATTGTTCGGCGAGCGCCAGCACGGAGATCCGCGACAGGTCGACCTTCTGGTTGCGGGCGAGATAGAGCAACAGGTCGAGCGGTCCTTCGAAGCCCTGCACGTCGATGACGAGCGCAGGTTCGCCGGTTAACCTTTCGGCGTCGGTTTCCTGCCAAAGCTTGTCCATCGGCGTGGCGGCGGACACCCCCTGCCCTCCGGTCCTCTGGCGGTCGGCCGGGGCCTGTCCGGGGCGGCCATTCATGCCGACGCCCTCAGGCTCTCAAATTCTTCACGAAGTGCGAACTCGTCCGCCTCTCCCACGGATTTCAGCGCTGCTTCGACAGCCGCCGCCCGTTCGCGGGACCGGCCGGCAAGCGGCGGCACCTGCGCGGCCACCGCACGCATCTCTTCCATGACGCCGTTGCAATGAAGCACGATGTCTCCGCCACCTGCGACGATCGCCGCCGCGCGTTCGCCGAGCGTTCCCTTCAGCGCATTCATGGAGGAGTCGTCGGAGATCAGCAGGCCATCGAAGCCGATCGTCCCGCGGATGATCTCGTCGATCACCTTCCTCGACGTCGAGGCCGGACGATCGGGATCGACCGCCGTGTAGACCACATGGGCGCTCATCGCCATCAGTTCGTTGCGGAGCCGCTTGAACGGCGCGAAATCATGGGCTTCCAGCTCCGAAAGAGGCGTCGTCACCACCGGCAGTTCATGGTGGGAGTCCGCCATACCGCGACCATGGCCGGGAACATGCTTCATCACCGGCAGGACGCCGCCGGACTTGAGCCCTGCCGCGGCCGCCTCGCCCATTTCCCCGACAGTGACCGGATCGGTGCCGTAAGCGCGATCGCCGATGACGTTGCTTGCGCCCTCGACCGGCACGTCGAGCACCGGGAGACAGTCGACGTTGATGCCGAGCTTCAGGAGGTCGAAAGCGTGGAGGCGCGACATCAGCCAGGCGGCACGCAGCCCCTGGCCGCGGTCGCGGCGGTAGATGTCGCCGAGCACGGCTGCGGAAGGATAACGCGGCGCGATCGGTTCGCGGATGCGCTGGACGCGTCCCCCCTCCTGGTCGATCAGCACGGGCGCATTGCGCCCGCCGACGGTCTCACGCATCTCGGCGACGAGATCACGAATCTGCGACGGTTCAGAGAGGTTGCGGGCGAAGACGATGAAGCCCCAGGGCTGTTCGTCCCGGTAGAAGGCCTTCTCGTCGACCGTCAGCTTGAGGCCGCTGCAGCCCAGGATCATCGCTTTCATCGTGCTCATGGCCGAATCATAAGAGGCGCAAGTGAAAAGCCGAAGCGCCGAGCTAGGTCATGCACAGGAAAAATGGCGGAAACACGGGGTTTCCGCCATCCCATGATGGATTTCGCAGCTTTCGACCTTACTTCGCGACGAGGCAGGTGCCGCCGGCTGCCCGATAGCGTTCGCAAAGGGCGACGGCTTCGTCCTTGCTGCCACCGACGATCCGGAGCCGATAATAGGTTCCCTTGCCGGCAATCTCCGCCTTCTTGATCTCGTATGCGCGTCCACCGATCACGTTCCCGAACTTCGCCGAGAGATTCTTGTAGGATTTCTGCGCATCCGCTTCCGAAGGCAGCGAGGCGATCTGGATCACATAGCTTCCGGCCGGCACCGAGGAAGAAGTCGTCTCCGTCTCAACCGGCTTGACATTGCCCCGTTCGGTGACCGTGCTGACGATATTGACCGGCTGTTCGGCCGGGCGTGCCGTCGGCACCGGCGCGGATACCGCCGGAGCGGCAGCCGTTTCCACACGTGCCGGCTCGGCGGGGACCGCCGCGGTTTCGGCCGCTGGCGTGGTGGCGCCGGCGCTTGCCGGCTGCGCGGTGGTCGGCGTCGCGGGTTCGGCAACCGTCTGCGGGCTTGCCGCGTCCGTGGGCGTGGCCGGCGCGGCCGATGCCTGTTCTGCCGGTGCCGTGGTCGGCGGAGCAAGCGCCGGAGCAACCGGTGCCGACGGAGCCGCAGCTTCCGTCGTCGGCGGCTCGACTTCCTGCGCCACCAGCGTTCCATCCGGACGGACGATCATCGTGCGCACCTTGCGCGGTGCGATCGTCACGGGATCGCTGGTGCTGCCTGCGGCCTGCTGGTTCGCGGGCTGGTCGCTCGGCAGCAGTCGCGGATCCTCCGTCTCGCCAACCGGCGTCGGCATAGCGTCGGGCTCGTTCTCGCCTTCGAGCGGCAAGGTCTCGGGTATCAGCGTCTTCTGGACGACGTCGACCGGCTCCTCGCTGGATGAAATCAGGCTCGGCTGCTTGGGATCTTCGACGGCCGCGCCGGCGACACGGTCGTAGACCGCCTTGTCCTGGTTCGGCACCGTCTTGCCGCCCTTGTCCTCGGGCACGACCTTGACCGGCTGCTTGTCGGCGGCGATCACCACCGGCTCGCCCGAGCCGAGAACCACCGAATCCGAACCGGTCATCCAGGCATAGAGGCCACCGCCCGCCAGAAGCACCAGAACGCCGGCGGCAGAGGCCGCGAGAAGCCTGCCACGGGAAGGCCGAGGTTCGTCGTAGTCGACTTCCTCCGGGGATGGCTGAAGCGGAATGCGATTGACCGCGCCGGCAAAACCCTTGTCGCCCTCATAGGAGCGCTTCAAGTCCTGTTCGAGCGCCTTTTCGAACGCTTCGAAATCATCGGCAATCGCGGCGGGAGCAGCTGCTGTCGCGGCCGGGGCAGCAGCGACCGGAGCCGGCGGTGCCGCAGCCAAGGCTGCCGCGGCGGGAACCACGGCGTCGCTCAGAAGCGACGCCAGTTCGGTGTCTATGTCGAGATCGTAATCTTGGCGAGCAACCACCTGCTCCCTGGGTTCGTGAACCGGGATTTCCGGCACGTCCAGGGCCGCAATCGACTCGGGACTTTCGTCCTGCTCGGAAATTTCCGAGAGGTCGAAGGGCAAGTCCTCATCCTCGTGGATCACCGGCGAGGCCGAGGCAGGAGCCGCGACTGATACCGGCAGGGGCGCAGCAGCCGGCGCCGCAGTCGCCACAGATCTTGCGACTTCGACCGGCACGGATGGCGCCTTCGCAGCCACGGGCTCGTCGCGGAGGCTTTCCGCCTTGGCGACCTGCGCCGGTTCCGGATCAATCTCTAGGTCAGAGAAGTCGAGTTCGATGTCATCGAGATCGAGTTCGAAAGCGCCGTCCGCGAAGGGGTCGAAGGCATCCTCGTCGATCGCAGCCGATTGGGCGCGAGCAGGCTCCGCAGGCGGGACGGCCGGTTCGGCTGCGGCATCGGAGGCAGGCTCGAACCGATCCTCGTCGGCGGCGAGTTCGTCCGCGAAGGAGAAAGAGAAGTCGGGCTCAGTCCTGGTTGCCGGCCCTGCGGATACCGGCGTACTCTCCGGCATTGTCACAGCAGGCGTGCTGTAGCTCTCTGCGCCTGCGGAAAACACCTCGAAGACGGGATCGGACGGACGCTGGGCCTCGCCCTCGACTGTCACGCGCTCGATCGACTGCGATCCGGGTCCGGACATCCAGCTCGACGTTTCGACCGGGCTGAGACGCGGCGCCTCTTCCACCTCTACCGCAGTCGGCTCCTCGCGCTCGGCCGTGAAGGCCGGCTCCATGCGAGGGGCAGGCCGTTGCGCAACATGGAAGTTGGCAAGCGGCAGCTTCAGGCGAGGCTCGGCGTCAGCCCTCGGCCAAACCGGCTCGACAGGTCCGGCGGAAACCGCCATTTCGAGTTCATCGGCAAGATCGGAGGCAATCGTCTCCGCCACTTCGGGCACGATGGCCTGCTCGGCATTGAGGAAGGTTTCTTCGGCTTCCGCCAGCACGGCCTCGTTGGCGCCGGCCGTGTTCAGCTCCAGCTCCTCGCGCTCATCGATCGCGTCGAGGACTGGGACGGTTTCCACGATCTCCGGCGCGACATAGGCGGGCTCGATCTCGGGGGCCGCGACTGGCTGGCCACGTTCGTAGTTCTCGAACTCTCGCAGCAGCTCGTCTTCCAGACTGCTCGGCTGCGCGACTGGCAGAACCGGAGCGACCGGGCTTTCGACCATCTGCGGTTCACGCAGTACGTCGCGAGCGGCGGGCGGCTCGAAGCCGACAATCCGGGCCAGCTCCGCCAACGGATCGTCGTCAGCGAAGTCTTCGCCGCCCAGGCGACTGTTGTATGCGGCTTGTTTCTGTACCATTACCTAGTTCCACTCACTAACGCGACTACACGCCATGCCAGTGCTTTGTGGGGAAATGGTGACAATACTATCGCATTTCAACCGGAGCATCAGTGCCCGTAATGGTCAGTCCGGACTTCAGAACAGAGGCGACAGCACGCACCAGCCCAAGCCTGGCGATGCTCAATTCTCGGTTTTTATCGTTAACAAATCGTAATTCCGGTTGATCCTTGCCTTTGTTCCAGTGCGCGTGGAAGGAACTGGCGAGATCATAAAGGTAAAACGCCACGCGATGAGGCTCCTGCGACTGTGCCGCAGCTTCGATCACGCGCGGATACTCGGCAAGCTTCGCCACCAGTTGCAGCTCTGTCGGATCCTCGATCACTCCCATCACCGCCGACGACAGGTCGAGCCCATCGAAGTCGAGGTCTGGAAATGCTTCCTTCGCCTGACGGAAGACCGACATGCAGCGGGCATGCGCATACTGCACGTAGAAGACCGGATTATCCTTCGACTGTTCCGTCACCTTGGCAAAGTCGAAGTCCAGCGGCTCGCTATTCTTGCGGTAGAGCATCATGAAGCGGACGGAGTCGCGGCCGACCTCGTCGACGACGTCGCGCAACGTCACGAAATCCCCCGACCGCTTGGACATCTTCACCGGCTCGCCGTCGCGATAGAGCTTGACGAGCTGGCAAAGAAGAACTGTGAGCTTCGTCTTGCCGCCGGAGATCGCCCGCGCCACCGCCTCCAGGCGCTTGACGTAGCCGCCATGGTCGGCGCCGAGCACATAGATCATCTCGTCGTAGCCGCGATCGAACTTGTCCTTGAAGTAGGCGACGTCGGCGGCGAAGTAAGTATAGCTGCCGTCCGACTTCATCAACGGCCGGTCGATGTCGTCGCCGACCTCGGTCGAGCGGAAGAGCGTCTGCTCGCGATCCTCCCAATCCTCGGGGAGCTGGCCCTTCGGCGGCGGCAGGGTGCCGCGATAGACGTGTCCCTTGAAGGTGAGGTCGTTGATCGCGGTGCGGATCGCCGCCGCGCCGTTGGCGTGCAGCGCGCGCTCGGAAAAGAAGACGTCGTGGTGGACGTTGAGTTCGGCGAGATCCTCGCGGATCATCGCCATCATGGCGTCGATCGCCTTGTCCTTGACGATCTGCAGCCATTCCTCTTCCGGCATGTTGTGGAGCCGGACGCCGTATTCCTCCGCCAGAGCCTTGCCGACAGGGACGAGGTAGTCGCCCGGATAGAGGCCGGCCGGGATTTCGCCGACATCCTCGCCCAAGGCTTCGCGATAGCGCAGGAACACGGATCGAGCCAAGACGTCGATCTGGGCGCCTGCGTCGTTGATGTAGTATTCCTTGGCGACCTCGTAGCCCGCGAACTGCAGGAGAT
This sequence comes from Ciceribacter sp. RN22, assembly GCF_024054295.1. Classification (NCBI taxonomy): domain Bacteria; kingdom Pseudomonadati; phylum Pseudomonadota; class Alphaproteobacteria; order Hyphomicrobiales; family Rhizobiaceae; genus Ciceribacter; species Ciceribacter sp. RN22. The sequence continues at coordinate 1,662,571 of NZ_JAMXLD010000001.1, read as the reverse complement.
TGGCGAGCGCATCGCCGACGACGGCGCCGCGGCAATGGCCGACATGCATCGGACCGGTCGGATTTGCCGAGACGTATTCGACGTTCACCTTGCGACCGGAGCCGAGAACGGAGCGACCGAAGTCGGTCCCCTCGGCGATCACCGCCGAGAGCAGTCGCTGCCAGTACGCCGTCGACAGGCGGATATTGATGAAGCCGGGACCAGCGACGGAGACGTCGGAAATGTCTTCGTCTTCCTTCAGCTTCTCGCAGATGACATCGGCAAGAGCGCGGGGATTCATCGCCAGCGGCTTGGAAAGCACCATCGCGGCATTGGTCGCTGCGTCGCCGTGGCTCGCATCGCGCGGCGGCTCGACGACAATTCGCCCGAAATCAAGCGCGGAACGCTTTTCCTTCACGATTTCCAAGGTTTCGAGCGCGTTCTTAATTCTTGTTTCGAAGTCGGCGAAAAGATTCATCTTCGTTTTCCACGCCGGAACTCTCAAGCTCCGGTTATGTACAGGGGAATTTGCTGGCCGCTGCCTAGCGTAAATCGGGAGTCCGGTCAAACAGACGACGGTGGGCATTAACCGCATAGGTGTCGGTCATCCCCGCCAGATAGTCGCCGACGTGCCGGGCCTTGGCGGGTTCGTCGAGGCCTGCGATGTGGTCGACCCAGTAGTGGCTGCTCATCAGCGATGGGTCTCGCATGTAGGCCTGGAAGAGATCGGTGACGATCTGCGCGGCGCCGGCGCGGATCCGCATGATCTCCGGATGGCGGTAGATGCGGCTGAACAGCAGGCGTTTGATCTGCCGGTCGGTCTCGGCCATCCCCGCGGAGAAGGTGGCGATCGTGCAGTCGGCGTGGCGGACGTCCGCCGCACATCCGGGCGTGATCTCCCGCAGACGTTCCTGCGCCACCGAGATCACGTCCTCGACCATGCGGGTGATCTGGCGGCGGGTAATCTCGTGGGTGAAGCGGCTCGCCTCGAGTCCCGGATAGAGCCCGTGCACTTCCGCCATCAACCCTGCGAGGAACGGAACCTCCTCCAGCATCTCGAAGGTCAGGTAGCCGGAGCGCAGGCCGTCGTCGATGTCATGGGTGTTGTAGGCGATGTCGTCGGCGATCGCCGCTACCTGCGCCTCCAAGCTCGCATAGGTGTCGAGTTCGAGATCGTGGAGCTCACAGTAGTCGCGGATCGGCTTCGGGACAGGTCCGCGCGTGCCCTCGCCCGTCGACGTCAACAGCGGCCCATTGTGCTTCACCAGACCTTCGAGCGTCTCCCAGGTGAGGTTCAGCCCGTCGAATTCGGCGTAGCGACGCTCGAGCTTCGTCACGATCCTCAGCGATTGGGCATTGTGGTCGAAGCCGCCGTAGGGCTTCAGAACGTCGTGCAGGGCGTCCTCGCCCGTGTGGCCGAAGGGTGTATGGCCGAAGTCGTGCACCAGCGCCACACCTTCGGCGAGATCTTCGTCCAGCTTGAGGGCTCTGGCGAGCGCACGGGCGATCTGGGCGACCTCGATCGTGTGGGTGAGCCGCGTCCTGTAGTGATCACTGTCCGTGCCGATGAAGACCTGCGTCTTGTGCTTCAGCCGCCGAAAGGCCGTCGTGTGGACGATGCGGTCGCGGTCGCGCTGGAAGTCTGAGCGCGTCGGACTGCTCACTTCAGCAAACAGGCGCCCGCGAGACGACCACGGGTCTGCAGCATAGACCGCCCGTTCACCGGTACCGAAACCCAACGCAGCCCTGTCGATCGTCATTGTCCGTTCCGTCTCGTCCCCATTGACGCCCGTTGCCCGCCTTCATACCTATAGCAGACGATCCCGCAAGCAAGAGAGCGTGCCGGGAGCCGATTTGACGGCAAAAGCGAGCAAACAGGGGCCGCTTCAGGCCGGCTGCCGGGATCAACCATCGATTTTCCACGGGCCTTGAACCCGTCAGGAGGACAAATGAGCGAATCGACCATCACCCTTTCGGACGCCGCGGCCAAGAGGATCGCGGCTGTGGTTGCCGCGGAGCAGGACAAGCACGCCCTGCGCGTCTCCGTCGAAGGCGGAGGCTGCTCCGGCTTCTCCTACAAGTTCGACCTCGAAGGCGCGCCGCAGTCCGACGACCTCGTCATCACCAAGGATGGCGCGACGGTCGTCATCGATCCGGTTTCGCTCGTCTACATGAGCGGATCGGAGATCGACTTCGTCGACAACCTGCTCGGCCAGTCCTTCCAGATCAAGAATCCGAACGCGGTCGCCAGTTGCGGCTGCGGGACCAGTTTTTCGGTCTAATGTCGCCAATACTGCTGTGAAAGCCGGCCGGGCTCGGACCCAGCCGGTTTGTTCCTGTCAGTGACCGCCATCGCCGGCCAGGGCAGCCTCGCGCAGTTCCGCATCGCTTGCGGAAGAGGTGCCGTTGAAGAAGACGTTCAGCACCACGGCAGAGATCGAGGCCAAAAGGATGCCGGAATCGATCAGCGAATGAATGCTATGCGGCATCCACTGCTTGAAGTTCGGCGCGACCAGCGGGATCATGCCGAACCCGATGGATATCGCGACGACGAACAGATTGTTGCGGCTGGTCTTAAAATCCACGCCCGACAGAATCCGGATCCCGGTCGCGGCGACCATGCCGAACATCACCAAACCGGCGCCGCCGAGCACGACGGTCGGCAGAGATTCCACCAGGGCCGCCATTTTCGGAAGCAGGCCGAGGATGATCAGAATCAACCCGCCCGCGACGCAGACGAAACGCGACTTGACGCCGGTGACGCCAACGAGGCCGACATTCTGCGAGAAGCTCGTATACGGGAAGGTATTGAAGATACCGCCGATCAGCGTGCCGAGGCCGTCGGTGCGAAGGCCCGCCGCCAGCATCGGCTGGGTTACCGGCTTGCCGGTCATCTCGCCGAGGGCCAGAAACATGCCCGTCGACTCGATCATGACGACAAGCATGACGATGATCATGGTGACGATGAGGACCGGGTCGAAGATCGGTACTCCGAAATGAAAGGGCAGGACCGGCGCGAACCAGGCGGCATTCGCCACCTTGTCGAAAGTCATCATGCCCGTGGCTGCGGCAAGGATCCCGCCGATGACGATGCCGAGGAGGACGGAAATGTTGGCGACGAAGCCCTTGGCGAAACGCGCAATCAGCAGGATCGACAGGAGAACGACGGCCGAGACCGCGATGCCGGAAAGCGGCGCGTAGGCGGCGTTCGGCACGCTCGGGGCCAGCGCAAGCTTGACCGGTATCTCCGGGATGGCTCCTGCCCCGGTCGCGGCCAGCACCTTCACATCCTCCAGCCATTTGGCATGGGCCGGATCGAGAATGCTCGGCGCCGTCGGCCCGAACGGATTTCCGAAGATCCAGTTGATGCCGATCCGCATCAGCGAAACGCCGATGATAAGGATGATCGTACCGGTTACGACCGGCGGAAAGAAGCGCAGCAGGCGGCTGACCAGCGGCGCAATCAGCATGGCGACTATGCCGGCACCGATGATCGAGCCGAATATGAGGCGCGCGCCATCGGCGCCGCCCGAGATATTGGCCATGGAAACCATGGGACCGACGGACGCGAACGTGACGCCCATCATCACCGGCAGGCGGATGCCGAACCATTGGGTGACGCCGAACGACTGGATCAGCGTGACGATGCCGCAGGCGAACAGGTCTGCGGAGATCAGAAAAGCGACGTCTTCCGGCGGCAGTTTCAACGCGCGGCCGATGATCAGCGGTACGGCAATGGCACCGGCGTACATGACGAGAACGTGCTGCAGGCCGAGTGTCGCGAGCCGCGATATCGGCAGCACCTCATCGACCGGATGCGTCTTGGTACTGACGTTTGACATGAGTAGTGTCCCCTTTTTCTTGCGGGCGTTTGTCGCCCGGCGCTGCTTGCCCCAAAAGGAGCGGCCGCCGGCTCTACCTCCCCCATGAGCCGGCCAGGGAAGAATGGAGTGTTGTCATCGAATGTCAAAGGGGCGGCGGCCGACAACGCACAAAAGCCGGTGGCAAAATTCGCCCTGTCGTCTATGAAGAAGGGAAGACGAAGGGAAGCAATCCATGAAGATCGCCACTTGGAACATCAACGGGGTGAAGGCGCGCATCGCAAATCTCTGCGAATGGCTGAAAAGCTCCGCGCCGGACATCGTCTGTCTCCAGGAAATCAAGTCCGAAGACGCCGGCTTTCCGAGACTGGAGATCGAGGCGCTCGGCTACCACGTCGAGACGCATGGCCAGAAGGGGTTCAACGGGGTGGCCTTGCTCTCGAAGATGAAGCCGGACGAGGTCAATCGCGGTCTGCCCGGCGATGACGGGGACGAGCAGGCGCGCTTCATCGAAGGCGTGTTTTCAGTCAAGGGTGGCGCGCTGCGCGTCTGCTCGCTCTACCTGCCGAACGGCAACCCACCGGACGATCCGGTAAAGTATCCCTACAAGCTCGCCTGGATGGAGCGGCTGAAGGCGTTCGCCGAAGACCGTCTCGCGCTGGAGGAACCGCTGATCCTCGCCGGCGACTACAACGTCATCCCGGAGCCCTACGACTGCCACGATCCGCTGGCCTGGGCGGGCGACGCGCTCTTCCTGCCGCAGACACGCGAAGCGTTCCGCCGGCTCGAACATCTCGGCCTCGTCGACGCAGTGCGCGCGACAACCGACGAGACGAAGCTCTATTCCTTCTGGGATTACCAGGGCGGCGCCTGGCAGAAGAACAACGGCATCCGCATCGACCACCTTCTGCTCTCGCCGGAGGCAACGGACCGTTTCCGGGCCGCGCAGATCGAAAAGCACGTGCGGACGTGGGAAAAGCCCTCCGATCACGTGCCCGTCGCGGGCTGGTTCGATTTCGAGGCTGCCTGACGGCCGCCGTCATTCGGGCTGGCGGTAGATCTCCGGAGCGAGCGCGATCGCCACGCGACGATCGTTTTCACTGGCGAGCGAGAAAGCCTGCTCCTGCAGGTCCTGCATCCACAGACACTCGGACGGGCTGCACTTGTCCAGTGCGGCGGTCATGAAGGCGAGTCCACGGACACTCTGGCCTTCCTGGAAAATCAGGTTCCCGAATACCGCCATGGCCCCGGGGTGGCCGCTCTTGCGCGCCAGATTGAGCCATTTCTTGGCCTGCTGGGTGCTGACCTTGCCACCCTCGCCCGTCAGCATCATTCGGGCAAGCTGGAACTGCGCCTCCGGAATGCCGAAGGTCGAAGCGACCTGGAAATAGAGTTGACGCGCCTGCGCGAGATCGATCTTGATGGGACTGCCCGGAATGCCCTTGCGATAATAACCGGCCAGCGCCAGCAGCGCGTTGACGAAGAAACCGGTATCTTCCGAACCCGGCTCGACACCCTGGCTTGCGATCTCCGAGTAAATCTTGAACGCCTCGAAATCGTCCTCGACGACGCCGTCGCCATCCGCATACATGTTCGCGAGCGCCCAACGCGAGCCGGTGTGACCCTTCTCGGCGGCATAGCGGTAGGCTTCGACAGCCTCCTGCTTCTGGCCGTTCTTGTAGGCCTTGAAGCCGAACTTGAAGAGGTCGAAGGGTCCTGACTCCTTGCTCACGCCAGCATTGATGTCGAAGGCATGCCCCGCCGCCGTCCCGGCGAGGACGAAGAGCAGCGAGGAGAACAGCAGCTTACCCGGATATTTCCAGTCTGGCGTTTGCATGATTGCGTATTTCTTCCACATCACCACAGACGACGGCAGCCTTCGAGGCCTCGTTCGGCTCGACTTGCCATGTCCGTGAAACTATTGTCCGCGACACTGGTGAACATACCGTTCACCGTCACGCCTCCTCCGGCATGCGTTGCTTTGTCAGGCAACGAGAGGTCATCGGCGACCTTCTTCAAGGTAGTTTGTATTTCGGGCAAGACTGCGGCTGCGGACGTCGCAGGCGCCAAAAAACTCGCGGCGCAACCCCGAAACACCGATCTTCTCGGCGCGTCTGCGGAATTCAGAAGGTTTTCTGCGGCTACAAGGCTCATGTCTTACTCAACCGACGAACTACGCAACACCCAACTCAAGCATTCGTCGCTGCATCGCTGCGCTCCGTTTGTGGCGGGAAATGGACAAAATCCCCGGATATGCGGGGTCTCCGCAACGATAGGGAAAATGTTGCCGATTTGCCACATTCCCTCGCCCGCCGCAGCCATACAACGCGAAAAGCCCGGACAAGCCGGGCTTTTCAATATCAATGATGCGGATCTCAGAAGGTGATCCGGTAGGAGCCGGAAACCGCGTAGGCCCAATCGCCGTTCGCCGTGGCAGTGAAGGGAGCTCCATCACCCGCCGGATTCGTGTGCTGGCTGCCTTCGGTCAGGTAGCTAACAGCGCCGCCGAAGCGAAGCTCACCCGGGCCGGCCTTGACGGAGACGCCGGCGGCGACGGTCCAGGTATCGGAGTAGATGTCGGCGCCGGTTGCAACGCCACTGTCCCAAGTGAGGTTCACCGTGCCGGCGAATTGCTCGTTGAACTTGTGGGCGACGCCGGCCTGAAGCGTCCAGCCGTCCTTCCAGTTGTAATAGTCATGCTGCGGCAAATAGACACCTGGCATCGGCGTCCCGAGACTGTAATCAAGGGTCTGCAGAACGCTCCAGTCGGTCCACTTGACCGAGCCGTAAACCAGCCAGCCGGGGGCGACACCGGTCTGCAGGCTGAGCTTCAGCGACTGCGGCAAGGTGCCACTGCCATAGGCGTCCTGCAATCCCCAACCCGGACGAACCGTCGGATCCCAATCAAACGACCCCACGTCCGCGTTGTGGTCAACCTTGGAACGGTACATCAACTGCGCACGCATCGCATATTCCGGGATGTCGTAGGCGACACCGAGGCGATAACCGAAGGCTGCCTTATCCTCGAGCTTCAGGTCACCGGCGTAGGCGTTCGCTGTGTACTTGAAGTCCTGCAGGAAGACGCCGCCGAGGAAGTGGATGCGGCCCTTGCCAGCCTGCGCGCTCACGTCGCAGGTCGCACCATATTCGTTCGTGATGAAGTCCTTGTGGCTGGCGCCCGAACCGCCGGCCATAAGGCTTGCCATTTGAGCCTGCGGGCCATAATCCGCATCGGCGCCGAAGGGCTGTGTATAGGTGAAGGCGCAGCCGAAGTTTTCAGACATCTGGAACTTCGCGGCGAAGCTCGGAATCCAGTAGTCGTTGGTGTAGCGGTCATCGGTGCCCGCGGCTCTGCTAGGACCAATGGTGTCGAATTTGCGATGCGGAGAAACATAGATGACGCCGCCCCGCGCCACGTAGGTTCCGTCTTCAAACAGGATGTCGGTATCGGCCTCGCCGCGACTGAAGCCACCGGCGTTCGCTACCGACGCCAGGGCGCCGAAACCGACCGCGAACACGACACTGGACTTAAAAAATTGCTTTGCCATCTCTCTCCCCACTCCAAGGCATAACGACTGTTGGGCATTCTAATCACGGTCTTTGATATCACAACGTTACCACACCAGAGACCACCGCCGCCGCGAACCGTCCAAATTTACGTAAAATGCTGACGCACACGTAAGATATCGGAAACTGAGCAACAAAATTCCCATAGCTCAACCGGATTACGCATTTTGAGGTAATATTTTCCAGTACGCGAACGATCTGTTACCCTAAAAACACACTCACAGATTTGTGACCAATCACAGACAACGTGGTTCTCGAAGCGCTTCGAGCGACATTTTCCATGCCGAATCAACTCGATATGAGAAAGCCGCATGCCTTTCGGCATACGGCTCCGCCAAAGTACACAGGAATCCGGAGATTCGCGGAAGGTTGCCGCGACTCAGCTGGCCTCCGCCAAACGCTTAAGAGCGGTATCGAGGCTCGCGCGCTGGATCTCCAGTTCGCCATAGCGTTCGCGTTCGGCGGTGACGACATCAGGGTTGGCGTTGGCGACGAACTTCTCGTTGGCGAGTTTCGAGGCGATACGGTTCATTTCCTGCTCGACCTTGGCGATCGCCTTTTCGAGACGCGCCTTTTCGGCGCCGATGTCGATGAGGCTTCCGAGCGGCAGGCAGGCTGTTGCCTCACCGATGACGATCTGGGCGGCTCCCTTCGGAGCCTCCGGCGCGAGCGCGATGCTTTCCACGCGCGCCAGCCGCTTGATCGATGCCTCGTGGCGCAGCAGGCGCTCCTGCGTGACCCCGTTTGCCCCGACGACGACGAGCGGTGCAACCGCTCCCGGAGGAACGTTCATCTCCGCACGCGCCGAGCGGATGCCGGACACCAGGTCGATGAGCCAGTTGATGTCGCTCGCGGCCCCTTCGTCGGCGAAGTCGGGTGCCGGCCAGGCCGCGTGGCAAAGCAGCGTCTCCCGCTCCCTGCCCTCGCCCGCCGTGTGGGCCCAGAGTTCTTCGGTGATGAAAGGCATGAAGGGATGCAGGAGCTTGTAGGTCTCCTCCAGCACATAGGCCGCACAGGCCTGCGCCTCCTTCTTGGCAACCTCGTCGTCGCCCGCGAAAACCGGCTTCAGCAGTTCGAGGTACCAGTCGCAGAACTGGTTCCAGACGAAGCGGTAGAGGGCGCCTGCCGCGTCGTTGAAGCGGTAGTTGGCAATCCCCTCCGTCACGTCACGCTCGGTCCGTGCCAGTTCTGTCAGGATCCAGCGGTTGATTTCGAGTGTCGTCGTTTCGGGCAGGAAGTGCGGATCGTTTGCCGCGCCGTTCATCTCGGCGAAGCGGGTCGCGTTCCAGAGCTTGGTGCCGAAGTTGCGGTAGCCGGCGATACGCGAGGGATCGAGCTTCACGTCGCGCCCCTGCGCTGCCATGATGGCCAGCGTGAAGCGCAGCGCGTCGGCGCCGTATTCGTCGATCAGTTGCAGCGGATCGATGACGTTGCCCTTCGACTTCGACATCTTCTGGCCGTTCTTGTCGCGGACCAGCGCATGCACATACACGGTATGGAAGGGCTCGACCGGCGTGCCGTTCTCGTCCTTCATGAAGTGCATTCCCATCATCATCATCCGGGCAACCCAGAAGAAGATGATGTCGAAGCCGGTGACCAGTACATCCGTTGGATAGTACTTGGCGAGCGCCTCTGTCTTCTGCGGCCAGCCGAGCGTCGAGAACGGCCAGAGCGCAGAGGAGAACCACGTGTCGAGCACGTCCTCGTCACGCGTCAGGATCTCGCCCGGCGCGAAGTTCTCGAGCTTCTCCTCGACCCAGGCCTTCCACGGGCCCTCGTGGGAGATGTAGTGCTGAATGGCGGCGTGCAGCGCCTCTTCCTCGGTCTTCTCGACGAAGACTTGCCCGTCCGGACCGTACCAGGCGGGAATCTGGTGTCCCCACCACAGCTGGCGCGAGACGCACCAGGGCTGGATGTTCTCCATCCACTCGAAATAGGTCTTTTCCCAGTTCTTCGGGACGAACTTCGTGCGGCCTTCGCGAACGGAGGCGATCGCCGGCTTGGCGAGGGTCTTGGCGTCGACATACCACTGTTCGGTCAGCCGCGGCTCGATCGGCACGCCGCCGCGGTCGCCGTGCGGCACCATGTGCTTGTGCGGCTCGATCCTGTCGACCAGTCCTTCCGCCTCGAGGATCTCGACGATCTTCTTGCGGGCCGCGAAACGGTCGAGCCCTTCCAGTTCGGACCAGACCATCTCCTGCTCGCGGGTCGGCGCCAAGCCTTCCATGAAATCGTCATTGCCGACGATGCCTACGGTCGCATCGACGTTCAGGATGTTGACCATGCTCAGGCCGGCCCGCTTACCGACCTCGAAGTCGTTGAAGTCGTGCGCCGGCGTCATCTTGACCGCACCGGTGCCGGCGGTCGGGTCAGGATATTCGTCGGCAACGATCGGAATGCGGCGCCCGACGATTGGCAGGATCACGTGCTTGCCGACGATCTCCTTGTAGCGCGCATCGTCCGGATGGACGGCGACGCCGGTATCGCCGAGCATCGTCTCCGGACGCGTCGTCGCGACGACCAGATAGTCACGCGTCTCCCATTCGGTCGGATTGCCGTCTTCATCGAAGGCGACCGGATGCTGGTAGGTGACGCCGTCTTCCAGCGGATAGCGCAGGTGCCAGAGATTGCCGTTCACCTCGATCTGCTCGACCTCGAGGTCGGAGATCGCCGTCAAAAGCTTCGGATCCCAGTTGACGAGCCGCTTGTCCTTGTAGATCAGCCCCTCCTTGTAGAGGCTGACGAAGACCTCGATCACGGCCTCGGAGAGCCCTTCATCCATGGTGAAGCGTTCGCGCGACCAGTCACAGGAGGCGCCGAGACGGCGCAGCTGATTGAAGATCAGGCCACCGGACTCGTTCTTCCATTCCCAGACCTTCTCGACGAAGGCATCGCGCCCCATCTCGCGCCGGCCGGGAAGCTGACGCTCCATCAACTGCCGCTCCACGACCATCTGCGTGGCGATACCGGCATGGTCCATGCCCGGCTGCCACAGCACGTCCTTGCCGCGCATCCGCTCGAAGCGGATCATGACGTCCTGCAAGGTGTTGTTGAGTGCGTGTCCCATGTGCAGCGAACCGGTCACGTTCGGCGGCGGGATGACAATGGTGAAGCTGTCCTCGCCTGCCTTGGCGTTGGCGCCGGCACGGAAAGCGTCGGCGTCCTCCCAGGCCTTGGCGATTTTCGGTTCGACTGTCGTGGCGTCGTAGGTTTTTTCGAGCATTTCCTGACCAAACCTAGAAAGCGTTGAAGGGATCAACACGGATTGATGTTACTTAAGCGGTAAACCGGACGGGGACGGCAGTGTCAACAAGAAAGCCGCCCCGGACGCCGGAGCGGCCCGAAGCGGCCTGTCCCTGTCTTCGTCGCTGAAAATCAGCGGCGCGGGCCGCGGGCGACCCGTTCGATCTCCTCGCGCACCAGCCGTTCGACGAGCGTCGGCAGATTGTCATCGAGCCATTCCTGCAGCATCGGACGGAGCATTTCCTCCGCCATCTCGTCGAGCGAGCGGCGCTGGCTACCGTCGATGGCTTCGGCGAGTTCGCCGAAGGAGCGGGCCACCTGCTCGCGCGTTTCGGCCGAAACGAGCGCCTTGCTCTCCGTCTCGCCCTGCAGGGCAACCGGTTGCAGTGTTTCGACAGCCACGTCGGCCGGCGCACTCGGTACGACAAAGGTCTCTGCCGGCTCGGCGGCATGCTGGGCAACCTTCCGCTCCGGCTCCACCTGCGGCATGGACGAGCGCAACTCTGCCATGCGGCTGGTCATCACCGGGCTGACCGGCAGCGGCGTCTCGACGGAGCGACCGAGCACAGGCTCGACCCGTTCGCTCGAAGAGCGGACGCGTGCGGCGAGATCGGCAAGGGAAACGTTCTTCGGGGACGGCTTCTCGACGGGTTCGGGAGCGGTGGTCTGGACGGAGGGGACTGCGCCGCCCCGGTCGTTCGCAGCATACATGGCAGGTGCAGCGTCATCGACTGCCAGCGCCAGATCGTCGTCACCGTCTTCGTCTTCGTAGACCGGCGGCAGGGAGGCCGAGTCGAGCTTCGCGCTTTCCGGATCGTTGCTCTCGATAATCCGGCGGATCGACGCCAGGATCTCTTCCATCGACGGTTCACGCGCTACACTTGGCTGAGCCATATTCTTCCCCGTTTTCCCTGAAGATTCAATCGCCGGCACCATGCACCGGACATTGATTCGTTCCACCTTAGGATACTCCCTCGGGGAAAAAAATCACGCCGCAGGTTCGCTTCGGCGTGATGCACAGGTTTATTCAGGAAGGAGGCAGACTCAGCGGCCGTCGACCGTGCGGAGGCCGAACCACTTGTCCTTGACTTCTTCGTAGTGCCCTTCGGAGCGGTATTCGGCGACCTCGAGCCCCTGGCTCTGGATGGTCAGCTTGCCGGATGCCGCCAGCACCGAATAGCTGGCGACGACCGCATTGCGCTGATAGCCGACGAGGCTCTCCTTGGCCTGAAGCACGGTATCCTGCGCATTCAGGACGTCGAGCGTGGTCTTTTGCCCGACATTGCGTTCCTCGATGACGCCCTGGAGAGCGAGATTGGCGGCGCTCAACTGCTTGCGTGCAGCCGAAATCGCGGCGGTCGCGGCCTGCATCTGAGCATAGGCCGAGGTTACCTGCTGGCGTACCGCTGCGCGTGCCGAGTCGACCATGATCCTCTGTTCGCCGAACGTCTCCTTCGCCTGACGGATGCGGCCGAATTCCGCGCCGCCCTGGTAGAGCGGCACCTTGAGCTGGGCCGTGATCGAGGCACTCGAATAGTCCGTATCGCTGCTGCTCGAATTCGTCGTCGTGTGACGGCCGACATTGCCCTGGATGACGACACCGGGAAGCAGCATGCCTTCGGCCGACTTCACCTGGTAGCCGGCGGCATCCACCGCGTGCAGAGCGGCGAGAACCGACGGATGCTCGCGGATTGCAGAGGCGACCGCGCCATCGAGGGTCGACGGCAGCGCCTTGCTCGCCGGACCGGGTTGCTTGATTCCCGAGGGAGCTTCGCCGACGACCTGAACATAGGTCGCCTCGCTCTGCTTCAGCTGGGCGATCGCGGCGGCAAGAAGCGCCTGCGCGCCGGCAAGCTGCGCCTCTGCCTGGCTGACGTCGGTGCGGGTTCCCTCGCCCACTTCGAGACGGGCATTGGCCGCGTTCAGCTGCTCCTGCAGGAAGGCGAGGTTCTGTTTGCGGATGACGACGATCTGCTGGTCGCGTGCCACGTCCGCATAGGCCTGCGCGGCTGCGAGCAGGATGGAGATCTCGTTGGCCTTCAGATTCTCGCGACTCGCAAAGACGCCCGATTCCGCTGCACGGACATTGTTCAGCGTCTGAAATCCGTCGAAGATCATCTGCGTGATCGAGAGGCCGACATCCGTCTGATTGTAGTCGTTCGTGTATCCGGACGGCATGCCGCTCATGTGACCGACCGACAGCTGCGTCGCCGAGGCCGTGGCCGCGATCTGCGGCCGCATGCCGGCCTTGGCGATGGTGACGTTTTCGTCGGTTGCCCTCAGGCGTGCCCGCACTGCGTTGAGATCCGGATTGTTCTCATAGGCCTTTGCCATGGCGCCGAAGATCGTTTCGGCAGCGGCCATTCCCGGCATCAGCGCCAGAACGGACGCCAGAGTGGCGGCACATACGGTCTTTCGAATGAACGACACGGGACATCAACTCCAAATTTTTCCGCTAACCCGACGGGTCCTCGGGCAAAACCATGGCTTTGATTCCCGAGCTGTCGCGGAAGCTCCCTCACCTAGATGACCCGACGCTCGCAAAGTCGCAACCCGGACCGCTCCGTCGCAAAAAGAAAACCGACGCGACGTTGCCAAAAAACAACATGCCGCATCGGTTCGATCAAAGGCAATCCGGGGCGGCGGTGCCATCCCCGGCCAATATGTCGCAGGCTGAGGTCAGAAGACGAATTCGGCCGCCTTGCGGAAGCCTGGCAGCGGCTTCACCGCGGCGTTGAAATGCTCTCCGAAGGAGGACACGCCGTGGGCACGGACATAGAGCCGCGCGCGGGCGGCGTTGCCGTAGCCGACGACGGCGACCAGTCGCCCACCCTCGTGGAGTTGCGACAGCAGCGCCTCGGGCACCTCTTCGACCGCACCGTTGACGAAGATGACGTCGTAGGGGCCTTCGTTCGCATAACCCTTTTCGAGATCGCCGGTCACCACCGCGACGTTATCGTAGCCGAGTTCGGAAAGCGTACCCGTCGCCTTGGCCGCCAGGGTCTCGTCGCACTCGACGGCGACCACCGAACCGGCAACCTGCGAGAGAATCGCCGCGGCATAGCCGGCGCCGCAACCGATCTCGAGAACGACGTCATCCTTGGTGATGGCGGCGAGCTGGATGAGCTTGGCGAGCGGCGACGGCTCCATGATGTAGCGGGGCGGGTTACCGCCCGCGATCTGCAGGTCCTCGTCGATATAGGCGAGCGGCTTCAGCTCGGTCGGCACGAATGCCTCGCGCGGTACCGTCAGGAACGCCGAAAGCACGGAGTGCGACGTCACATCGGTCGTACGTATCTGGTTGTCCACCATCTTGGTGCGTGCAGCTTCGAAGTCCATCATGATTGTCGTCCCACTTGCGGCCGGGTGTCTGTCTCTCGGCGTGTCATAATTGCAGGAAGGGCCGCTTTCAAGGCTTCCCCTCCGTGATCGGGGGAAATCGCGACGAACTGACATCGAAAAGCACGGCGGGAAGGACCGGACCGGCCGGCGGCTCCGGAAAAACAAAGGCCGGTTCGGAAACCGAACCGGCCTTGTATTCAGCATTTCTGCTGATGAAACTGGCTCCCCGGGCCGGATTCGAACCGGCGACCTGTCGATTAACAGTCGAATGCTCTACCGCTGAGCTACCAGGGATCACCGCTCGCCGCGGCGTGAGGGGGCTAATACAAATGCTTGCTCGATTTGCCAAGCGGTTTTTTCAAAAAAAACGCCATCCCCTTGTTCAATTCTCCCAAGCACCCATCTTTTCCCCAGGCGGGACAGGGTTTTTGGTACGTTTCCGTGATATAGATAGCGAATGGCCGAAAAGAAGTATCACATCGACAGGGAGAAAGGTCGCCTGATCCTCGGGCGGCTGGAACTGCCCTTCCCCCGCTCGCGCAACGGGCGCGTTGCCGTGGGCTCCGGCCTCGTCGCCGGCGGCATCCTCGGCTTCCTCCCGGTTCTGGGCTTCTGGATGATTCCGCTGGGGTTGCTGATCCTGTCGCAGGAACTGCCCTCGGTGCGCCGACGCAGACGCAAGGCCGCGATCTGGTGGCGCAAGCGCTATCCACAGGTCAATCGTGCAGGGCGCTGAAGCTCATCCGTGATTTTCTGCCCGGCAGCGGGGCGTGCGACAAAAAAACGGACCTCTACGGAGGTTCCCCCTTGCGCTCGTCTTTGATCCGTTCTAAACGCCCGTCACCACTCGCTTTTAAAGCATCGGACGGCCTCGTGGCGGAGTGGTTACGCAGAGGACTGCAAATCCTTGCACCCCGGTTCGATTCCGGGCGAGGCCTCCACCGCTCTTCTTTCGCGAATTCAAACACCTGAATTTATTACTATATCTTTCAGACTCGGCAGTTTGGACCTGAACCGTTGCGCCACACTTTTTTCAGGTGCGGCAACGGTGTCAGGAAGCCAGGGATACGAAATGAGCAGCCTCCACACCCGCCGCCAGCGGGAAGGTTCCGCCTAGCCCCTTGCCATCCACCTCGTATAAGGTAGCAGCAGGAGCAACCGCGAGACGGCAGATGCACGATCCAGGCGGCACCCCGGTCATTCTCTGGTTCCGCAAGGACCTGCGATTCGACGACAACCGCGCACTCGCCCATGCGGCCGCAACGGGGCGGCCGGTGCTTCCCCTTTACATTCGCGAACCGAACAACGGACCGCTCGGCGCCGCTCAGTCCTGGTGGCTGCACCACTCGCTTGTCGCCCTCGGCCACGCGCTGGAAAGACTCGGCAGCCGGCTTCTGCTCCGCAGCGGCGCTCCCCAAGCGATTCTGTCGGACCTGATCGCCGAGACCGGCGCGACCGAAGTCCTCTGGAACCGACGTTACGATCCCGCGGGAATCGAATCGGATACGGACCTGAAGTCGACGCTTCGCTCCGACGGGGTCGCGGTGCACAGCTTTTCCGGCCAGCTGCTGCACGAGCCGTCGCGGATGAAGACGGGCACAGGCGGCTTCTATCGCGTCTATACGCCCTTCTGGCGGGCCTTCGAGGCTTCCGGAGAGCCCGAGGACCCGATCGAAGCGCCGAGCACCCTGCCCGCGCCGGCCGAATGGCCGGACACCAAGACGCTCGATGATTGGCACCTCCTGCCGGCGAAGCCGGACTGGGCCGCGGCATTCCGCGAGGTCTGGACGCCGGGCGAAGCCGGCGCCCGCAAGCGGCTGGAGGCTTTCGTCAGGAGCGGGCTCGCAGGATATGCCGTCGGTCGCGACTTCCCCGCCGAACCGCATGTCTCCATGCTCTCGCCGCACCTCGCCCTCGGCGAAATCTCGCCGGCGCGGGTGTGGCACGCGACGCGAGGACTTTCAGGGAGCGTCCCTGCCGAGGACGTCACCAGCTTCCGCAAGGAGCTCGTCTGGCGCGAGTTCGGCTATCACCTGCTCTTTCACTTTCCCGCGCTCGCGCACCGCAACTTTTCGGAAAAGTTCGACGGCTTCCCGTGGCGGAACGATCCGGAAGGGCTGCGGCGGTGGCAGCGCGGCGAGACCGGCTACCCGATCGTCGATGCCGGCATGCGGCAGCTCTGGCAGACGGGCTGGATGCACAACCGTGTGCGCATGATCGTCGCCTCCTTCCTCGTCAAGGACCTCCTGATCGACTGGCGGGAAGGCGAGCGCTGGTTTCGCGACACGCTCGTCGATGCCGATCCGGCGTCGAATGCCGCGAGCTGGCAATGGGTCGCCGGGTCCGGCGCCGATGCCGCCCCCTTCTTCCGCATCTTCAACCCAGTCAGCCAGGGCGAGAAATTCGATCCCGACGGCGTCTATGTCCGCCGCTTCGTGCCGGAGCTGAAGGCGCTCCCGGACGGGTTCATCCACAGGCCCTTCGACGCGCCGCTTTCAGTGCTCGAAGACGCCGGCGTTTCCCTCGGCAAGACCTATCCACTGCCGATCGTCGACCACAAGGCGGCGCGCGAACGGGCGCTCGCGGCCTTTCGCGGGCTCGCCGGTCCGTCGGCCGGATAGATCGCGCTCGCAGCCAATCGCCCGCAAAGCACGGTTTTTCTATGCCGACGCTCCACCGCGGAACCGAATTCCTTGTCTTCTTCGTCTTGAGATTTGAAAAGTCGCTCCTTAATCTTCCGACAAAGAGAAGGCTCATCCCATGGCATTTCATCCCTCCGTCCTCGAGGCGATCGGCAACACGCCGCTCATCCGGCTGAAGAACGCCTCGGAGGCGACCGGCTGCACCATTCTCGGCAAGGCGGAGTTCCTGAACCCCGGCCAGTCGGTCAAGGATCGCGCCGCCCTCTTCATCATCCGCGATGCCGAGAAGAAAGGTCTGCTCGCGCCCGGCGGCGTCATCGTCGAAGGCACGGCCGGCAATACCGGCATCGGGCTGACGCTGGTCGCCAAGGCGCTCGGTTATCGGACCGTGATCGTCATTCCCGAAACCCAGAGCCAGGAAAAGAAGGATGCGCTGCGCCTTCTCGGTGCCGAGCTCGTCGAGGTTCCGGCCGTTCCCTACAAGAACCCGAACAACTACGTCCGGCTCTCCGGCCGGCTCGCCGAACAGCTCGCAAGGACGGAGCCGAACGGGGCGATCTGGGCAAACCAGTTCGACAACACCGTCAACCGCGACGCTCATGTCGCGACCACCGCGCGGGAAATCTTCGCGCAGACGGACGGCAAGGTGGACGGTTTCATCTGCGCCGTCGGCTCGGGCGGCACGCTTGCCGGCACCGCCGCCGGCCTGCGGGCGCTGAAGCGCGGCGTCAAGATCGGCATCGCCGATCCCGAAGGTGCCGCCCTCTACGAATACTACCGGAACGGCGAACTGAAGTCCTCCGGCTCCTCGATCACCGAGGGAATCGGTCAAGGCCGCATCACCGCCAATCTCGAAGGCTTCACGCCCGACTTCGCCTATCAGATCCCCGATTCGGAAGCGCTGCCGGTTATCTTCGATCTCGTCGAACAGGAGGGGCTCTGCCTCGGGGGCTCGTCGGGCATCAACATCGCCGGCGCGATCCGCCTTGCCCGCGAGCTCGGTCCGGGGCATACCATCGTGACCATGCTCTGCGACTACGGCAACCGCTACCAGTCGAAGCTCTTCAACCCTGCCTTCCTCGCATCGAAGGCCCTGCCGGTGCCCGGCTGGCTCGAGACGCAACCCGAGTTCGATCTGCCCTTTGAGGCCGCATAAGCGAGAAACCATGCCGACCACCGCTCTCTATCGCGACGACTTCTATCTTTCGACCTGCGAGGCGGTGGTGACGGCGGTCAACGAGGACGGCAGCATCGAATTTGACCGGACCTGCTTTTACGCAACCTCGGGCGGCCAACCCGGGGACACCGGCTTTCTCGAACGCGCCGACGGTTCCCGGATCACGCTCGACGTCACACGGCACGGTGCGACGAAGGACATCATCCTCCACATGCCGGCGGAGGGGCAGGATCTTCCGACGGCCGGAGAAACGATCGTGATGCATGTCGACTGGCCGCGCCGGTACAAGCTGATGCGCATGCACACGGCCTGCCACTTGCTCTCGGTCGTCTGCCCCTTCCCGATCACCGGCGCCGCGGTCGGCGAGGACGAGTCGCGTGTCGATTTCGACATGACGGAGACGATCGACCGCGACACGGTGACGAAGGACCTGATGCGGCTCGTTTCGGAAAACCATCCGATCTTCGTACAGTGGATCACCGACGACGAACTCGTCGCCAATCCGGGCATCGTGAAGTCCAAGAATGTGCGCCCGCCCGTCGGCATGGGCAGGGTGAGCCTCGTCTGCATCGGCGAAGACTCCGCCGTTGACAGCCAGCCCTGCGGCGGCACACATGTTTCCGAGACCCAGGAGGTCGGGGCGATTCACATCGCCAAGATTGAAAAGAAGGGCAAGGAGAACCGCCGGTTCCGCATCCGTTTCGGAACACCGGACGCCCTTGCCTGACGGCAACGGGAGAAAACCATGCCTGCGGAGAAAAGTCGCTTCGTCGTGTCCGCCGATTGGGTGGAAAAGCAACTCGGTGCGCCGGAATTCAGGATCGTCGACGCGTCCTGGTACCTGCCCGCACAGGGCCGCAACGGCGCGGTCGAATATGCCGCCGGGCACATTCCGGGTGCAGTCTTCTTCGACCAGGACGTGATCGCCGACCAGACGACGGGGCTGCCGCATTCGCTTCCCTCGCCGGAGCTCTTTGCCGAAGAAGTCGGAAAGCTCGGCATCTCGGCGACCGACACCATCGTCGTCTATGATGGCCCGGGCATCTTCTCCGCCCCGCGCGTCTGGTGGATGTTCCGCGTCATGGGCGCCCGCAGCGTTTACGTGCTCGACGGCGGGCTTGACGGCTGGAAGGCAGAGGGCCGGCCGCTCGAAACCGACCTGCCCGAACCGGCCCCGGCCAACTTCGCCACCAGCTTCCATCGCGAACGGCTGACCTCGTTCGCGGAAATGCAGGAAATCGCCGACAGTGGCTCGCGGCAGATTGCCGATGCCCGGCCGGCCGGTCGCTTTACCGGCGACGAGCCGGAGCCGCGCGAGGGCATGCGCTCGGGACACATGCCCGGCGCCCGCAGCGTACCGGCGCTTTCGCTCTCCGAGGGTGGACACCTGAAGGACCTCGCCAAGCTGCGCTCGATCTTCAACGACGCCGGCATCGATCTCGCAAAGCCGGTCGTCACCAGCTGCGGCTCTGGCGTGACCGCCGCCGTGATAACGCTCGCACTCGAATCGCTCGGCCATCGCGACAACACGCTCTATGACGGCTCCTGGTCGGAATGGGGCGGACGTTCCGAAACGCCGGTGACCACCGGCCCCGCCGGACCGGTCGCACCGAGAACGCATGGTCCGCTTCGCGCGCACGTCACGCGGCTCGAAATGACGGCACCGCCGAAGACGAGCCTGCCTGTGCCGGTCAATATCCAGACCGCGATCATGCGGGCGGTCGAGATTCCGCTGCCCTTCTACCGCTTCCTGCAGCGCCAGGTCGGCGGACGCTGGCATTGGCACGCCCGGCTGCGCATGAACGACGCCGAACTGCGCGCGATCGTCCACGACCCGAAGGTCAGCATCAACGTTCTCTACGTCAACGGTGCACCGGCCGGCTTCTTCGAACTGGCACAGAAGAACGATGACGTCGTCGAGCTTTCCTATTTCGGGCTGATGGAGCACGTGCTTGGCATGGGCCTCGGCAAATGGTTCCTGCTGCAGGCGCTCTATCTCGCCTGGCAGAACGATCCGAAGAAGGTGACGGTCACGACGAACACGCTCGACCATCCGCGCGCCCTGCAGCTCTACCAGCGTTTCGGCTTCTCGCCGGTCGAGACCTTCGACGCGCTCGTCGAGCCGCTCACCGAGGAAGAACTGCTTCAGATGATCCGCCGGGACGCGGCCTCCTCGTGAGGCCGCGCCGGTTCCGTCATTCCGCCTTGTTGAGCAGATAGTCGGCGATCAGCGTCATGTGCATCTGTGCAAGCTCGTAGCAATAGGTGAGCTCGCGTTCGCCCGGATGCCAGAAGGCATTCGGCTGGCCGCAGGCCTTGGCCGTCACGCGGATTCCGTCCTTCAGGTTGTAGCTCTCGGCGAACACGTCGCGCACGACCTCGAGCAGTCCTGCCGACTGGATCATAGAGGCATAGGCCGCGAGTTCCTCGTCGGCGACCTTTTCATAGGTCACCTTCATGTCGGCCTTCTTGCCGTCGGTCCTGTTGTAGGGTGCAAGCACGCTCACCCAGCTCTGGGCCGTCTGGGCGTATTCGACGGCGCATTCCTCACGCCGCTCCTGCGGGAAGTCGATCGAGTCCGCAAACTGCTTGAAGCCCTCGGCGTCGTTGCCGACCATCATGCAGACCATCTGGTAGGCACGCTGCTCGTCGAGCCCGTGACTGTCCCAGAAGGCGAGCTCGTCACCGTTCTCGGCACTCTTGTCGCTTGCGAGGAACCAGCCGTCCGCCGAATCCGTGATCGCCTGGTCGAGCGTCTCGTCATGAGCCTCGAGAAGCAGGATCGACGACAACGCATCGACGGCGTCTTCCTCACGGCCGAGAACCGGCACGCCGAGTTCGGAAACCAGCATGTGGCCGGCTTCGTGGAAAAGAACGAAGATCGCGTTGCCCGTGACGAAATTGATCGCCTCGGTCATCTGCTCGTCGTTGAGTTTGCCAAGATCGAGCACCTCTTCCGCCCGCGCGGCATGAGGTACAGCAAACGCGACACAGGCGAGCGCCGCACACATTAGTTTTCTGAGCATAATTCCCCCGAATTCTACAGCCCGAATTCATTGCATAGTGCATCCGGCCACGCGGCGGCAATCTGCGGAAATAGCCAAATTTGGGCTGAGTTCTTCACAAGTCGGCAGGAAACGGGTGGTCTGGGAACGGCGATGTCGGAAAATGGCGGCATCGAAAGGAGACACCATGTCCATGATCCAGTTTTCCGCCTTATCGTCCACCACCGCAGCCGGCTATCGCGAGGGAGGGGTCGACGCCTATGGCCTCGCCCCGGAGCGACGCGTTTCCGACGGCGACGGCGTTCCCTGCCGTCACTGCCTGCGGCTGGTCGGCGCCGGCGAGCCTTATCTCACGCTGGCACACCGCCCCTTCCCCGCACTTCAGCCCTACGCGGAGACCGGGCCGATCTTCCTGCATGCCGAGGCCTGCGAGCGTTACGACGGCGGAGATACACTACCGCCGATCCTGCGGCACCCGAGCTACATCCTGCGCGGCTACGGCGATAACGACCGGATCGTCTACGGTTCCGGCGCCGTCGTGCCGCGCGAGGAGATCAGGCGGTATGCCGCCGAACTTCTCGAACGGGACGACATTGCTTACGTGCACGTCCGATCGACTGCCACCAACTGTTACCAGTGCCGCATCGACCGGGCATGAGCGTTAACGGAAACGACCGGCCAGAGACTGGCCGGTCGTGATGCCTGCAGGAACGTCCTGTCGTCTTAACGTTACGGAATGTCTACGCCGAGGCGCAGGCTTACGTTACGCGACGTTCAGCACCATCTCCGGCGCGTGCATCTCGTAGCCGAGCGCTTCCGCGACCGGCCGGTTGGTGATGCGTCCGCGATGCACGTTGAGGCCGTTGCGCAGGTGTCGGTCTTCGGCGAGAGCACGCAGGCCGCGGTCGGCGAGCGCCAGGCCGTGCATGAGCGTGGCGTTGTTCAGCGCCTCGGTCGATGTTACCGGCACCGCGCCGGGCATGTTGGCGACGCAGTAATGCACGACGCCGTCGACTTCGTAGGTCGGATGCGAATGCGTCGTCGCATGCGAGGTCTCGAAGCAGCCGCCCTGGTCGATGGCGACATCGACGATGACCGCGCCCTTCTTCATGCCCGAGAGCATTTCGCGGGTGACGAGCTTCGGCGCGGCGGCGCCCGGGATCAGCACGGCACCGATCACGAGGTCGGCGGCGAAGACGGCCTGTTCGAGGCTGTCAATCGTCGAATAGAGCGTGCGCACGCGGCCGGCGAAGATGTCGTCGAGCTGGCGCAGGCGCGGCAGCGAGCGGTCGATGATGGTGACTTCGGCACCGAGGCCGGCCGCCATGCGCGCGGAATGCAGGCCGACGACGCCACCACCGATGACGGTGACCTTGCCCGGAAGCACGCCCGGAACGCCGCCGAGCAACACGCCGCGGCCGCCATGCGCCTTCTGCAGCGCGGTGGCCCCTGCCTGGATCGCCAGACGACCGGCGACTTCAGACATCGGAGCGAGCAGCGGAAGGCCACCGCGCTCGTCGGTCACGGTTTCGTAGGCGACGGCCGTTACACCGGATTCGAGCAGGCCCTTCGTCTGTTCCGGATCGGGAGCGAGGTGGAGATAGGTGTAGAGGATCTGGCCTTCACGCAGCTGCGACCATTCCGACGGCTGCGGTTCCTTGACCTTCACGACCATGTCGGCACGGGTGAAGATGTCCTTGGCCGAGGCGACGATCTCGGCACCCGCCGCGATGTAGGCATTGTCGTCGGCGCCGATGCCGCCGCCCGCGCCTGTCTCGATCAGCACCTTGTGGCCGTGCGCCACGTATTCGCGGACGGCACCGGGGGTCAGCCCGACCCGGTACTCGTGATTCTTGATTTCCTTGGGGCAGCCTACGAGCATTTTCGTTCCTCTCTTGCCGGCGTTTTCGCCACGGGTGATTTGACCCCGAATTTGAAACACCGAAGACGCAAAATGTCCTTGCAAATTTCAATTTTGACCAGCATTAATTTCGCGCATTATTGCACGCAAAGACAGATTCATCGAAGGATATTCGAATGCAGGAACTAGACGCGATTGATTTTGCGATTTTGAAGGCACTTCAGCAAAACGGTCGCATGACCAACGCTGAGCTCGCCGAAAAGGTCGGGCTGAGCGCCTCCGCCTGTTCGCGGCGCCACGACATCCTCGAACGCTCGGGTGTGATCAGCGGCTATCACGCGCGGCTGTCGAACAAGGTACTCGAATACAAGATGATCGCAATCGTGCACATCTCACTTTCGGGTCAGTTCGCGAAAACGCTTTCCGATTTCGAGGCAGCAGTGAAGCGGTGCCCGAACGTCCTCGTCTGTTATCTGATGTCGGGAGAATACGACTATATCCTTCGCGTCGCGGCCAAGGACCTCGAGGATTACGAGCGCATCCATCGCGATTGGTTGTCGGCCCTGCCGCATGTGGTGAAGATCAACTCCAGCTTTGCGCTCCGCGAAATCATCGACCGGCCGAATGTCGGCCTTTGACGCATATAGCAACAATTTTAGCGGCAGAATTCAACGTCCGGCAAAGAACTCCTCCTAAGGTTGCGTGTCGAAGGCAACATTCCCGGAGGAACCATGAAGAAGTCCAACCTGAACATGGAGACGCGCCGCTCGCCGCGGCAGCGGTGCCGTGTCGACAGCAAGGTCAGGTATTTGCAGCAGGAAGCTGCGGCGCGGATGGTCGACGTTTCACGCACGGGGCTCGCGCTCGAACTCGCCACGCCGTTTCATGCCGCCGCGGGCAGTACCGTGCAGATCCAGAACGACCATCTCGGGCTGATCGAGGCGACCGTGCGCTGGCGCAGGGCAAGCCGTCTCGGGGTCGAGGTTCTGCGCACGAGCAATGCGCTTGCCCAGATGTCCGCCTATTTCCGGCACTTCCACAAGGAAGTCCGGCCCGTCCTCACCCGCTGAACGGCAAGTCCATAACGTTGCGCATCGCGCCAGCGAAGAATCACGCTCGCCGGATTCGGCGCGACGGCGCCCGTATGTTGTGCCGTTTGTGCGCCTTCGAAAGGTGATGTCCGCTGCTGCCCACAAGCCAGGGGTACAACTGACACATGCCTGTCATTTTCTGGATGCAGTTGTGCCCAAACGGCTCTAGTCTTGCCCGTCGCGAGGACAGCCACCGGAGGAAGACCCCACATGTCCCTGTCTGATCTGCATCCCATTTCCCGACGCAGCCTCCTCGGAGGCTTTGCAGCGACCACCGCCCTCATCGTGCTCCATCCCTTCGCGGCCCGGGCGAACGGCAACCAGGCGCACCTGCGACTGATGGAGACGACGGACATCCACGTCAACGTGATGCCGTACGACTATTATGCCGACAAGCCGAACGACACGATGGGACTTGCCCGCACAGCCGCAATCATCGATTCGATCCGCGCTGAGGCCGGAAACTCGATGCTGATCGACAACGGCGACCTGCTGCAGGGCAATCCGATGGGCGATTACATGGCCTATGAAAAGGGCATGAAGGCCGGGGACCTGCATCCGATCATCAAGGCGATGAACGTGCTCGGCTACGACTGCGGCACGCTCGGCAACCACGAGTTCAACTACGGCCTCGACTTCATGTTCAACACGCTGGGCGGGGCGAACTTCCCGATCGTCTGCGCGAACCTTACGAAGGGCATGCTGGCCGAAGATCCGACGAAGGACGAGCTCCACTTCAAGCCCTACACCATTCTCGACCGGAAGATCAGAGACGGCGCCGGCAACGAGAGCCCGATCCGCATCGGCTTCATCGGCTTCGTTCCGCCGCAGATCATGGTGTGGGACGCCAAGAACCTCGACGGCCGGGCGCAGACCCGCGACATCGTCGAGGCGGCGCGCGCCTGGATTCCAGTGATGAAGGAGGACGGCGCTGACATCGTCGTCGCACTTTCGCATTCCGGCATCGACGGGCACGGCCAGAGCGAGCGCATGGAGAACGCCTCGCTCTATCTCGCCGGCGTCGCCGGTATCGACGCAGTCTTCACCGGCCACCAGCACCTCGTCTTCCCCGGTCCCAAGACCTGGGACGACGTACCCGGCGCCGACCCGGTCAAGGGTACGTTGCTCGGCAAGCCGGCGGTGATGGGAGGCTTCTGGGGCTCACATCTGGGGCTCATCGACCTCCTGCTGGAAAAGGACGGCGCGAGCTGGAAGATCGTCGACTTTACATGCGAGGCGCGACCGATCTACCATCGCGACGACAACCGGAAGGTCATCGCCGACGTCTCCGACAAACCGGAGATCGTCGCCTCCGTCAGCGCCGAGCACGAGGCCACGCTGCAATATGTCCGAACGCCGGTCGGCAAGACCTCGGCGCCGCTCTACTCCTATTTCGCGCTCGTCGCGGACGACCCTTCGGTACAGATCGTCTCGAACGCGCAGACCTGGTACATCCGCGACATGCTGAAGGAGTCCGAATACAAGGACTATCCGATCCTTTCGGCCGCTGCCCCCTTCAAGGCGGGCGGACGCGGTGGTCCGGAATACTATACCGACGTGGCCGCCGGTGACGTCGCGATCAAGAACGTCGCCGACCTCTATCTCTATCCGAACACGGTGCAGGCGGTGCTGGTGACCGGCGAGCAGGTCAAGAACTGGCTCGAAATGTCGGCGGGGATGTTCAACCAGGTGGAGCCCGGTGCGAAGGACGCACCGCTCCTCAACCCGCACTTCCCGTCCTACAATTTCGACGTGATCGACGGGGTCACCTACCAGATCGACCTCTCACAGCCGCCGAAATACGACGGCGACGGCAAGGTCATCAATCCGGAAGCCAACCGCATCGTCAACCTGCAGTTTGGCGGCCAGCCGATCGATCCCGGCCGAAAGTTCGTGGTAGCGACCAACAACTATCGTGCCGGCGGCGGCGGCAAGTTCCCGGAAATCGCAGCCGACAAGGTGATCTTCGTCGCTCCGGACACAAACCGCGACGTGATCGTCCGCTACATTGTCGACCAAGGCCAGATCAATCCGTCGGCCGACGGCAACTGGTCCTTCGCCCCGAACCAGGGCGCCACGGCGATCTTCGAGACGGGGCCGAAGGGTCGGCAATACGCCAAGGACATCAAGGGCGCGAAGATCGAGGATGCAGGCGACGGCGCAGAAGGATTTGCCAAGTTCCGGCTGATCCTCTGACGTTCGGGCAAGAAACCGGCGGCGTGCTCAGACGCCGCTGTCCGGCCTTCCTTCCGTGCGGTTGCGGCCGGCATTCTTCGCCCGGTAGAGGCGGTTGTCGGCGGCCGCGAGGAGGCTGGTGAAGTTCGCGCCGTCCTCCGGTGCCGTCGCGACGCCGATGCTGACGGTAATCGGCTCACCGCCATGGTCGCGGATCCCCGCGGCGATCTCCTGCCGCATCCGCTCCGAGATCAGCATCGCGTCGGCGTGATTGGCCTCCGGCAGGACGATGACGAATTCTTCCCCGCCGTAACGAAACAGCAGGTCGCCGGTGCGGGTGCCGCGATGCAGTTCGTCGGCCACCTCGCGAAGCACGCTGTCCCCGTGGAGATGGCCGAAACGGTCGTTCACCGCCTTGAAATGATCGACGTCGACGATCGCAACACTGAGCGCCTTGCGGCGCTCGGCTGATTCCCGCAGCAGGCGTGGCGCTTCGATCTCCATGCGCCCCCGGTCGAAGGCGCCGGTGAGAACATCGCGCCCGGTCCGGGCCAGCAGGTCCTCGTAGCGCTCGCGAAAGGTCAGGTCGGTGAAGATGTCCCGGATCGGACGGCGCGCAAGCACCATGCCGGGGTCACGAAAGAACATCTGATAAAGCGCAAACATCGCCGAATAGAGAAGCGCCGCCACCATCTTGGCTTTCCAGCCGCCCCAGAACACGGCCGCCGGCGCATCGTAGAGATAGGCGAGCAAGCCGTAGAAACCGACCTGGTCGAAGGTGAGCACGAGCGTGCTGCTTGCGGCGATCCTGGTGATCGTCGGTCCGGGGAACAGTCGACCGATCCGTTCGTAGAGCAGGATGATCGCAAGCGAATCGATATAGAGAAGGGCCGTTCCCCAGAGCATCAGCAGGCCCATCTCACGGAGAAAAGCCACGTCCGCCGTCTGTCCCGGCGTAAGCGACACCGTGTGGTGGAGCAGCAGGAACTGGGCGATGAGCAGGGTTACGGCATTGCCGATGAACAGGCCGTAGATCGGCTGGCGAACCGTTGCGGCGTCCTCCTTGATGTAGAGCATCAGGATCATCACCAGCTTGCCTGCGAAGAAGATCGACGAGCCCGGCGAGACGACACCGATCGGCAAGTCGACGTAGAAGACGGCGGCCAGATAGGTCTCAACGAAGTGCATGACGCCGAGCGCGGTCAGGAACACACCGAGACCGATGCGGTGGCGAAAATGAAGGAGCGTGGTCAGCAGAGTGAAGTACAACACCGCCTCGACCACGAAGAGCGCAAGATTCGTGCCCTGGTTCATCCCCTTTGCCCCTCTTCTCCGGCAACATTCCTACGGTCGAACCGTGGTGGTTGCCACGCAGCCCCTCGCTCCGGTACGCCGAATGCGCCTTGAGTCGCTATACTCCGGGGTAGTCTTGGATTCGAAGCTCGGCTTCGCGCAAGCCGCAAAACGCGAAGAACGTCCAAATCCGTCGACTGTTTTGCGACAAAACCGTCGCCGCGATCAAAGCAGGAATAAACCGAGGGATCGAGCGCCGGCCTTCAGACCGGACGCGACCTGACGCCGTCTGCGAAGAGAGCCGTTCCGTTCTGATCGATGATCTGGCGCGCCTTGCGGAAGGTGCATTCGAGAGCATCATCGGCGGAGGTGAAGACATCCGCCCGGATGAAGGTGCGCTCCAGCGTTTCCCCGTCGACCACCTTTTCGATGCGGCCGGCCAGGCGATACTGGCTTCCTTCACGGATCGGAGCGGCATGAATGGTGCAGCCGGCATGGGCCTGAGGTTCGGCGGTGGCCGTCGGGGCAGCCTTGTCCTTGGACGCGCCGGAGAAGGCCGAAAAGATGTTCGAGAAAAACGATGCCATGCGCCCTCGTTAGCATATCCGCGCGGCACGAAGAAGGCCCCTGACCACCGAAATGCCGGAATTGGAGCAAGGCTCGTGGCGAACGCGCTCCGGGAGACACCATGATTCGCATCGCCTTGATCGCCTCGACCGCGGTGATCGCCCTCCTCTGGGGTGTGAACACCAGCCTGTTTTCGCGCTTTCCCGAGAGAGAGGCGCCGCGCCTGCTCGCCCATCGCGGCCAACACCAGATGTTCGACCGTGAGGGGCTTACCGCCGAAACCTGTACGGCAGGCCGCATCCGTCCGCCCGAACACGCATTCCTCGAAAACACCGTTCCTTCGATGCGCGCTGCCTTCGATGCCGGCGCCGCCGTGGTGGAGCTCGACGTGCACCTGACGCCCGACGGTGCTTTCGCCGTCTTCCACGACTGGACGCTCGACTGCCGGACCGAGGCGAACGGGGTCACCGAGGACACGCCAATGACGCGGCTCAAGCAGTTGGACATCGGCCACGGCTATACCGCGGATGGCGGCAAGACGTTTCCCTTCCGCGGCCAGGGCATCGGCATGATGCCGACACTGACCGAGGCTCTCGATGCGCTGCCGGAGGGCCGCTTTCTCGTGAACTTCAAGAGCCGCCGCGCCGAAGAGGGCGATGCTCTCGCCCGATTGCTGACCTCGCACCCCGCCTATCGCAAGGCCGTGTTTGCCGTTTATGGCGGCGGCGAGCCGACCGAAGCCGCAATTGCGGCAACGCCGGGCCTCAAGGGCTACACGGCGCGGAGCGCCAAGGACTGCCTGCTCGGCTACCTCGCACTCGGCTGGAGCGGCTACGTGCCCGAGGCTTGCCGCGATACGCTCGTGCCCGTGCCGGTCAATTACGCCTTCCTGCTGTGGGGCTGGCCGGAGAAATTCTACAACCGCATGCAGGCGGCCGGCTCCGACGTCATCCTGCTCGGAGCCTACGAGAAAGGCGATACCGGCAGCGCCGGCATCGATGACGTCGCGACGTGGCGCATGGTGCCCGCCGGCTTCCCGGGCTTCATCTGGACCAACCGGATCGAAAAGGCCCGGACCTACGCCGAGGAAAGCGGCTTCTGTGCAAAGTCCGGCGCGGCCGGCGGCGAATGCCGTTTCGGCGCCCCGCCCTCTCCCACCGTCAGATGATGAGATTGGCGAGAATCTCGTTCTCCGTGATGTCCTCGAAGCCGAGCCCCGCCCCTTCGAAGCGGCCGACGAGTTCCTGGAAGTTCCGCCGGTCCTTCGTCTCGATGCCGATCAGGATGGAACCGAAATTGCGCGCCGACTTCTTCAGATACTCGAAGCGGGCGATGTCGTCGTCGGGTCCGAGCAGGTTCAGGAAATCGCGCAGTGCGCCGGGGCGCTGCGGTAGCCGCAGGATGAAGTACTTCTTCAGGCCCGCATAGCGCATCGCCCGCTCCTTGACGTCCGGCAGGCGTTCGAAGTCGAAGTTGCCGCCGGTGACGATCGCCACCACGGTCTTGCCCGCGATCGCTTCGCGCGGCATGAGGTCGAGGGCCGCGATCGACAGTGCGCCGGCTGGTTCGAGAACCACGCCTTCGATGTTCAACATGTCGGTGATCGTGACGCAGATGGCATTTTCCGGCACCACCCGTACCTGTTCGGGAGCAAAGTGCCTGAGCGCTGCGAAATTGAGATCGCCGATCCGGGCGACCGCCGCACCGTCGACGAAATTGTCGACCTTGGCGAGCGTCACCACCTCGCCTGCCTCGAGGCTCTTCCTGAGGCTCGGCGCACCCGCGGGCTCGGCAAGCAGGAAGGCCTCCGGCGGCAGCGTGTCGGAAAGATAGCCGGTTATGCCGGACGACAGACCGCCTCCGCCGACCGGAATGGCCAGGAGATCGACCTTTTCGCCTTCCGGCAATTGCTCCTCGATTTCGGCGGCGACCGTCGCCTGCCCCTCGATGATGTCGGCGTCGTCGAACGGCGGGACCATATGGCCGCCGATCGCCTCGACATGCTCGCGGGCGGCCGCGTAGCACTGGTCGAAGATGTCGCCGAAAAGGCGGATGGTGATGAACTCGCCGCCGAAGATGCGGGTCTTGTCGATCTTCTGCTGCGGCGTCGTCACCGGCATGAAGACCACGCCCGGGACACCGAAATGACGGCACACGAACGCAAAGCCCTGGGCGTGATTGCCGGCCGACGCGCAGACGAAGGTGGTATTGCCGCCGCCTGCGGCGATGACCTTGCGGAAGAAGTTGAAGGCACCACGAATCTTGTAGGAACGGACCGGCGTCAGGTCTTCCCGTTTCAGGTAGACCCTTGCCCCGAGCCGTGCACTCAAGTGCTCGTTGAACTGCAGGGGAGTTACCGGGAAGATCTCCCGCATGGCTTCTGCGGCCGCCCGCACGTCGTTGCGCGTCACGTCATCCATCCATTGAAAAATTGCGCTTCTCCCGCTATGGCATATGCCCATTGCGGAGACAAAGGTTCTTTCCGCGGCACCGCGAACGGGAGCCCTCATTGAACGCAAGCCTTTTCCGCTTCTCGATATACATCGCCGCCATCTGCGGTCTCTATCTTGCGACGGCGATGCTCATCCCCGCCATTGTGGACCTCTACTACGGCCATTCCGACTGGCAGATCTTTGCGCTCTGCTCGTTCATGGTCGGCGGGCTCTCGCTGATGACGGCGATGGCAACGCGCTGTCCACCGCCGGTCTTCACCAAACGGCTGGGCTTCCTGCTGGTCAACCTGCTCTGGACCGTCTTTTCGGTGGTCGGCGCTCTGCCGATTCTGTTCTCCGGGCAGGTCACCGGCTTTGCGCAGGCGCTGTTCGAATCGGTGTCGGCAGTGACGACCACCGGTTCCACCGTCATGGCCGGGCTCGATCACATGCCGCCGGGCCTGCTGGTCTGGCGGTCGCTGCTGCAATGGCTCGGCGGCATCGGCATCGTCGCCCTCGGCCTGTTCGTGCTGCCGTTCCTGAGGGTCGGCGGCATGTCTTTCTTCAAGATGGAATCCTCCGATATCGCCGACAAGCCGTTCGCGCGCCTCGCGAGCTTTACCCGGGCCTTCTTCGCGATCTACCTCGGCATAACGCTGCTCTGCACCATCGCCTACGACTTCGCCGGAATGAGCCACTTCGACGCGATCAACCATGCGCTGACCACCGTCGCCACCGGCGGGTTCTCGACCCACGATGCCTCGTTCGCCTATTTCAGAAGCGGGCTCCTGCTGTGGGTCTCGACATTCTTCATGACCGTCTGCAGTCTGCCCTTCTCGATCCTGATCGTGTTCATCGTGCGGGGGCGGCTCGATGCGCTGCGTGACCCGCAGATCGGCGTCTTCATTGCCTATCTTGGCGTCTTCTCCGTCGCGACCGCGGTCTACAACCACCTCATGAATGGAGTGGAATTCGCCTCGGCCCTCACCCACTCCTTCTTCAACTTCTCGTCTGTACTCTCGACGACGGGCTTTGCCAGCCAGGACTATACGCTCTGGGGACCATTCGTGGTGATGGCCGCCTTCTTCGCCACGTTCATGGGCGGATGCTCGGGCTCGACAGCGGGCGGTATCAAGTCCCACCGCTTCGTCATCCTCGCCAATATCGTGATGATCGGCCTGCGAAAGCTCATCTACCCCAACGCCGTCTACTCCGTCCGCTACGGCAGCCAGACGGTGGATGCCGACACCCAGCGCACGGTCTTCCTCTTCTTCAGCGCCTATCTGTTCCTGTGGGTCGTCGGCTCCCTGGCGATGAGTGCGTTCGGATACGACCTCCTGACGTCGACGTCCTCGGTGATCACCGCGCTCTCCAACGTCGGCCCGGGCGTCGGCGAGATCGTCGGTCCGGCCGGCAACTTCTCGACGTTGAACGAACCCGCACTCTATGTGCTTTCGCTGCTGATGCTGCTTGGGCGTCTCGAGGTGCTGACCGTCCTCGTGCTGCTGATGCCGATGTTCTGGCGCACCTGAAGACGGCCTCTTGACGGGCGGCTCTTTTGGAAGAACTCTCGAAATCATCGGGCGCGGGAGGACTTTTCAAATGTCAATTCTTCGCAGTTGGAACCGCCGTTGGTTCCGCCGCACTTGCGGCGTTCTCTGCGCATTGCTGCTCGCAGGTTTCCAGGCAGAAGCCGGCCCGCTGGCCGACGCGGCAAAAGCTGCGGAAGAGAAAGCGGCCTCCGGCGATGTCGTCGGGGCTTACGAGACGCTGGCCGAAGCGACTGCCGATTTCGCCATGACGCTTCCCTTTACGGTCAAGAAGGCGGTGTTCGTCACCGGAAAGCCTTCTGCCTACGGCGCCTACGACGAGAGGACCAATTCGGTCTTCAAGGCCGGCGAGCCGCTCGTCACCTATGTCGAGCTCCTCGGCCTCGACTGGAAACCTGTCGAAGATGGCAGGCGCCAGGCCAATTTCACGGTTGACCTAGCGATCACCGACACCTCCGGGCAGACGCTTGCGTCGCAGGAAAGTTTCGGCAATTTCACCTTTACGGGCTTCGTGCGGAACCAGGAAATATTCACGCATCTGACGCTGGATGTGAGCGGTGCCGACCCCGGCGACTACGTGCTGCACTATACGATCAAGGATACGGTCGGCGGCACCACGGCCGAGGTGGAGCAGCCCTTCACGCTCGCTGCGCAATAGAAGACCGAGGCCGCTTGCTGTTGGTGCGGACGACGGGGGTCGAACCCGTACGGATCGCTCCGAGGGATTTTAAGTCCCTTGCGTCTACCAGTTTCGCCACGTCCGCGCGGGCTCCTGTTTCAACGAGTTGCTCGCACTCGTCAAGAGTGCCCGCGACGATTGAGGTATCCAGTGCGACCGCTCGCAGGAGCAGGCCCGCGGCTGTCTCAATCTTCGAAGGAAATGCCGAGCTCCGTGGCCGTGCGCCAGCGCACGGAACAGTTGTGACGACTGCCGTCTTCGAAATTGAGACCGAAGGAATCGGGAATACCGACAGTCGATTGCAGCACGAGTTTGGCGCCGCCGGGCGAGAGATTTCGCGCCATGCAGTCCATCGTCGAAAAGCCGTTGTTGAAGACGATCCGTGCGCCCTTGAGCGAGCGCAGGCGTGGCTCCGCCCTCTTGTCGTCCATTGCTTTGCATCCCCGCCGTCTATGTGAAATATCACGCATGATTCATACAACGTACGGGGGATTTCGCCAGTATGAATTGTTGTTCCGGCCAACAAAAAAGGCGCGAGGAACCTGTCCCCGCGCCCCGATTGTCGAAGAGCCGAATATCAGGCGAGCTTGGTCGCAATGCGTGCCACGTGAGCCCCCTGGTAGCGCGCCGCTTCGAGCTCGATTTCCGAAGGCTGGCGGGAACCGTCGCCGTCCGTGATGGTGGATGCACCGTAGGGCGATCCGCCCTTCACCGCTTCCACGCCCATCTGCCCCTGGAAGGCATAAGGGAGCCCGGCGACGACCATGCCGTGGTGCAGCAACGTCGGAATGAAGCCGAGGATCGTCGATTCCTGCCCGCCATGCTGGGTGGCGGAAGAGGTGAAGACCGAGCCGACCTTGCCGACCAGCTTGCCGTTGAACCAAAGGCCCCCGGTCTGATCCCAGAAATTGCGCATCTGCGAGGCGACGGTGCCGAATCGTGTACCGGCGCCGACGATGATTGCATCGTAGTCGGCGAGTTCGTCGACCGTCGCGATCTCGGCCTTCTGGTCGAGCTTGAAATGCGAGGACCGGGCAACCTCTTCGGGCACGAGTTCCGGTACGCGCTTGACGGTCACGTCCGCGCCGGCCGACTTCGCGCCTTCGGCGACGGCATACGCCATGGTTTCGATATGGCCGTAAGACGAATAATAAAGAACCAGGACCTTTGCCACGAAACATCTCCTTCGTTGTGGGCGATCACCCGTTTTGTCTAATCCCCCATGTAGCACTCGGCCCGACGACGAACAGATCACGGCTGCGAGACGCAGTGTTCACCATCCAGCGCAACGACACGTGCGAACGACTTTCCGGCTTTTCGTGGAGAAGGTCGCTGCGGCGCGCTTCTCAAACCGGGCACGGCCCGCTAGATAGGTATGACCATCTCTTCCGGGACAACCTCCATGACTGACGACATCAAGACGGCCGCCATGCTCGCGATCGGCGACGAACTCCTCTCCGGACGGACGAAGGACAAGAACATCGGCCATCTCGCGGATGTCTTGACGCTCGCCGGCATCGACCTGAAGGAAGTCCGCATCGTCGGGGATGAAGAGGACGCGATCGTCGAGGCGCTCGATGCGCTGCGCGTTCGTTACGACTATGTCTTCACTTCCGGCGGAATCGGACCAACCCACGACGACATCACTGCCGATGCCGTCGCCCGTGCGTTTGGCGTTGCCTGCACCCATGACGCCGAGGCCATGCGCCTGCTCGGCGAAATGTATGCGCGCCGGAACATGGAGTTCAGTGAGGCGCGCCAGCGCATGGCGCGCATGCCGGAGGGAAGCCGCCACATCCCGAACCCTGTCTCGACCGCACCGGGCTTCATCATCGGCAATGTCTACGTAATGGCCGGCGTGCCGCAAGTCTTCCAGGCTATGGTGGACAAGGTGATCTCCACCTTGCCGGCAGGCGCCCGGGTCCTCTCGCAGGCCGTTCTCTGCCCCTACGGCGAGGGTGACATCGGCACGGCGCTCGCGGCCGTTCAGAAGGCGCACCCTTCGGCCAGTATCGGCTCCTATCCGAAGTTTGACGGCGAACGCTTCTCGACCGAACTTGTCGTGCGCTCGCGCGACAAGGCCTCGCTTGAGGCGGCGACAGCAGCGATCACTGCGATGATTGAGGAAATCACAGAGAAAAAACAGTCCGTTCACGACGAACGAGGGCATCCGGCCGAACCTGTCTGACCGACCTTTCTTCGTCGCGCGGATTGACCGAAGTCAAGGAAGCGCGCGACAATCGCGGCATAGAATTCTGATGCGGGGCTTCCCCGCGTCACCGCTGAGGAGGCAATCATGGCATATAAGACCATTCTCGCCGTCCTGGACACACCCAAGGACGCGCGGCAGATTACCGAATTCTCCCTCTCCATCGCCGAACAGTTCGGTTCCCATGTCATCGGCCTCCACGCGGAAGCCATTGCCTCCGTACCGCTGGTGGCGCCGATGGAAATCCCGGACCCGACAACCGTTCAGGCGCTTCAGGACATGGCGCATGACGAGACGGTGACCATCGAACAGTTCTTCCGCGATCGTTGCGCGCGGGAAGGCATCTCCTACGAGTGGCGCAGTTTTCTGTCATCGGCCGGCTTCAATGCCGCGTCGCTGGTCGACAGCGCCCGCAGTTGCGACCTCGTGATCGCCGCTCAGGGAGACGACAGCATTCTCTCCGAAAGCCGGTCAGAGCTGGAACACTTCCTGTTCGAAAGCGGCCGGCCCGTCCTCCTCGTCCCGTACATCTTCAAGCAGCCGAAACCGATCAAGCGTGTGCTGATCGCCTGGAACGGTTCGCGCGAAGCGGCGCGGGCGACCTTCGACGCTCTTCCCTTCCTGAAGAACGCCGACACGGTCGAAGTGTTCTCTGTGGAGCCGCCGGAGCAGAGCGGCCGCTCCACCACGGTCGCCGGCGCGGAAATCGCCGCCACGCTTGCCCGTCACGGCATCAACGTGACGGTTTCGCAGGCGGCAACGGATGCAATGCCCGCTCCCGCGGCCATCGAAAACCGGCTGTCGGACAGCAGTATCGACCTTCTCGTCATGGGAGCCTACAGCCACAAGCGGTGGTGGGAGGCACTCTTCGGCGGCGTGACCCGCACCGTGCTTGATTCGATGACAGCACTCACACTTCTCTCCCGCTGAGCGAGTTGTGCGGCGCTCTTGCCAGGCGCCGGCAAAACCCGGTAATAGCAGCGATCGAAGACAGAAGCCCCAGGGCGACATTCGCGCGGCACCGCCCGCGCGAATCGTGCTTTTGGCCGCGCGCCGGCACGACGACGATCGCTTCTGGCCGTCCGTCCGAAAACCCGCCGGCCCTCCGGCGCTGCCACTATCGAACATCTTTCGGAGTCCCAGAATGTCCCTCCCCGATAAAGCCTTTCCCGTTTCCTGGGACCAGTTCCATCGCGATGCCCGTGCGCTTGCCTGGCGCCTCGCCGGCCTCAACCAGGAATTCCGCGCGATCGTCTGCATCACGCGCGGAGGGCTCGTTCCGGCTGCAATCATCTCGCGCGAGCTCAACATCCGCCTTATCGAAACGGTCTGCATCGCCTCCTACCACGACTATGTGAGCCAGGGCGAAATGAACGTGCTGAAGGGGATTACGGCCGACCTCATGGAGAACGGCGGAGAAGGCGTTCTGGTCGTCGACGACCTGACGGACACCGGAAAGACCGCTTCAGAGGTGCGCGCGATGCTGCCCAAGGCGCATTTCGCCTGCGTCTACGCAAAGCCGAAGGGTGTCCCGACCGTCGACACATTCGTGACCGAGGTCAGCCAAGACACCTGGATCTATTTCCCCTGGGACATGGGTTTCACTTATCAGGAACCGATCGCCAAGGGCCACAGAGGCTGAGGCTCTTCGCAAACCGAACAAACGAAAGGCGCCGGCGAGAGATCGCCGGCGCCTTTCGTGTTCGTTTCGACGGAGACCCGCAGATCGTCAGATGACGAGGAAATCCTGGTACGTCAAATCAAGACCGGCCTTCAGATGCGCGAACATGACCCCGCCGCCTGCGGCACTGCCGTTCGAGTCATAGTAGAGATTGCCCGTGTCGGTCTCGTAGATGATCCGGTCGTTTGAATCATGGGCGACCCCCGCCGTGCTGGCGTAGAAGGCAGAGGAAGCGAGCGTTCCGGTCGTTGTCAGCGTCGCGAATACGGCGTTCTCCAGCCAGATCGTATCATCCGCAACCGAGAAGTCGGTGATCGTGTCGACGTTGCTGGACGAATTCGGCGTGGTGTTGAAGACAAAGGCGTCCGCTCCCGCTCCGCCGACCAGCGTGTCATTGCCGAGCCCCCCGTAAAGCTTGTCTGCGCCGGCTCCGCCACTGATCGTGTCGTTTCCGCCGACACCGTTCAGAATGTTGTTTCCGGTATTGCCCAAGAGGAGATTGGCGAGCCCATTCCCCACCCCGTTTATGTTCGCCGTGCCGAGGAGTGTCAGACGCTCGATCGTTGTATAGGCTCCGAGCGACCGAGAAATCGTCGACGTGATCGTGTCGATACCACCGACATCCGAGACCGTGTCGTTTTCGGCTCCAAGAACATAGACGTCGTTACCCAGGCCCCCGATAAGCCTGTCGGCCCCTGCTCCACCATTCAGGACGTCGTTGCCAGCGCCGCCGTCGAGAATATTTCTGCCACTGTTGCCGACAAGCACGTTATTCAAACCGTTGCCGGTAGCATTAATGTTCGCCGTGCCAAGCAATGTCAGGCGCTCGATCGCCGAGTAGCCGGCCAGCGACCGAGAAATGGTCGACGTGATCGTGTCGATACCACCGCTGTCCGAGACCCTGTCATTTTCGGCACCCAGCACATAGACGTCGTTGCCGAGACCGCCAATTAGAGTATCGATGCCAGCCCCGCCATTCAGGACGTTGTTGCCACTATTGCCGGTGATGATATTGGCGAGCGCGTTCCCGACACCGTTGATGTTCGCAGAACCGAGTAATGTCAGACGCTCCACCATGCCGTAAGCGGCTAGTGAAAAGCTGATCGACGACATGACCGTATCGGTTCCACCCGCGTCGATAATCTTATCCCCCAGATCCGACATAATGTAGATGTCGTTGCCGGTGCCGCCGTTCAGGGTGTCGGCACCACCGCGCCCATAGAGAATGTCGTTACCGGCGCCGCCGGTCAGAACGTTTGCCGCGCCGTTGCCGTAGATCCTGTCATTGCCCGAGCCGCCGATCGCGTTTTCGATGACAGCGCCAGCTGCAATCGAAATATTCCCCGTAAAGCCTCCGATATCGGAGAAGGAAGCGGCGTTGAGGTCGATGCGTTGTGCCATGGAATAGAGCGACGCATCGATCGTATCGTTGCCGCCTCCATCCCAGATACAAAACACCGGATCGGTGTTTGCGGCGAAATCATAGATTGAACCCGTGTTGGCGTTGAACCCGTAGACGGAATTGCCGGCGCGAGTGCTATAGTTAGTGCCATAAAGCTGCTGGATCGCAAGGATGTCGAACATCAGCAGCGTGTCTGGGTAACTGTTGAAGCTTGCAGTCGTGTTGCTTTCATCGAAATAGCTCATCACGGTATATTGGTGAGAGTCTTCGATAAATTGGGCATACGGGTCGTAGGTGATGTTGACGCCAGGTGCCGCGTTGAATTCGCCGGGATGAGCAAGCCCCATCGCATGGCCGAGTTCATGGAGGATGGCAAAGAATGAATAGCTGCCGCGCGGAATACTGCCCGTCAACACGCTGTTATTGTTCAGATTGACGTCGCCAGCCAGATCGCCGGCACCGGTGCCACCCGGGAAATATGCGTAGGCGCCGGCGGCGTCAGTGGTAGAGTTGTAGGCTGAAAAACGCATGGTACCGGTATTGGCGGCGACCTGGGTGAAGGTGACATTTCCGACGTCGGAGTAAAGTGACAGGCTCTGCTGAGCAGCCGCGCGCTGGGCAGCCGACAGGGCGATGAAGGCAGTCAGATTTCCGTCAGCGTCGGTCTGGTCCGGATTGGACGTGTCGAAGGAATAGGTGATATTGACGGCCTGCCCTGCTCCCGACGCCCAGCTGTACTGGTGGTAATTGTTGTCCGGGCGTACGAGATTGCCCGCGCCCATCATGTAGTCGTAGTGGGCTAGGTTGCCAGCGGTCACCGAAATGCCGTACTGCCCGGTAAGGCCGCTGGCGGTATAGGCGCCGGCGTCGATATAATAGGTGCCGGTCGCGGTCGCGGTAAAGGTGATCGTCGAATTGAGGTCCGGGCCGCCATCGTCATCCGTGCCTATCACCGTGCCACCGGCGCTTCTGAGGGTGAGATAGGGATCAGCCAGAAGATTGGTGCCGGTCCCCACCATCGCGAACGTATAGGTCTGGCCGGCCGTCAGCTGAACGGCGTACCAATCATGGTCGCCGGCGCTTCCGATGTTCCCCTGCGCCGTCTGACCGACGCGTATCGCATAGGCCGTCGAACTGCTCGCAGCCGCGTCACTTCTCTCAATCACATTCGGCACGCTGGATTCCCCTTCTCATCGGTCGGACGCAACCATCACGATCGTTGCTGACTTCATTCTCTTTGCCTCCTGCCCGCCCGACAGGAAGCCTGCACGGGTCAGGGCTTGCCCCCTGCGCATTGCTCGCACACGAGCGCCTCCGCGCGTCGCACGACCTCCTGGTTCTCCTTATCGGAAATAAGCGAGCTTCCCTGGCGGGCTTCTTCCAGCCTTGCTCTCGCTTCCTTGCATGAGGCGGCCGTCATCGGCCTCTCGGGATTACGCGGCAGTGCTGACGCGCCTAGTGACATGAAGCCCATCGCGATCAGACATGCGAAGAGGCGAATAGCAATACACCATGGCGAGGAGCGATATCCGCTCACCGATGCCCTCCATTGAAAGTCAAAGCGACAGTTTCAGGTCAACCAGCACAGAGCTCGACTATTTTCGTCGCGCGAATATATTCTACCTAAAGCTGAAGACAAGCCGAATTCTCGATTAGAGATCGTCCAATTTTTGGGGCATTCGAAGCGACGACTTCGTGAGAGACGACAAAAGTGGCGCGCACCGCTTCCTCGGGACGTCCACGACCACGTACTACCCGGACTGTATCTCCGGAGCGGTGCGCTCAGCGCTAGCGCAAATTCGTCCGTGAATCCAGGTCCACGACGCCGTCCGCCGGGTCGAACAGGTCTCTCCTGATTTCCCCGTTTTCCACAATGAAACGCCCCAATATCTTGTGTTAACCATTTCGACGCAAACCAGCCCTTGACGGAATCGGCCGTTTCAAAGTTAATACATTCTTATGTTGCGGCGGCGGCTGGACCGGGATTAACGAGACCGGTTCGTTCCAGAAAAATCGCGATGCGAAGCGAGGGGGCAGTTCACATGACGTGAGCGCAACCTGGAGATATTCGTGCGCGGAATTTTCTGCCAAAGCGCGATGCGGGGACTGGCGGAAATAAACTGTTAATACTATATTTAGTGTTTGCAGCCACATTCACCACAAGATACAGGTCGATCATCACAGGAATGATTCACCTGAACAATATAAAGTGAGACCGGCTGCACGCGTCGAACCGAGTGGCCGGACGGGATTTGTCGCGCCGTCTGGCGCCGAACAACGAGGGACGAAGGCAGATGCGCATCGAACGCCGATTTACCAAGCCGGGTCAGTCGCCCTATGCGGAGATCGAATTCCGCAAGGCGGTGAGTGAAATCAAGAACCCCGATGGCTCGACGGTCTTCCGGGCTGCCGACATCGACGTGCCTGCGCAGTTCAGCCAGGTCGCGACCGACGTGCTGGCGCAGAAGTATTTCCGCAAGGCCGGCGTTCCGAAGATCGTCAAGAAGGTCGAGGAGAACGACGTTCCCTCCTTCCTCTGGCGGTCTGTTCCGGACACCGAAGCGCTGAAGGCGCTGCCGGAGAAAGAGCGTTACGGCGCCGAAACCGACGCCCGTCAGGTCTTTGACCGTCTCGCCGGCACCTGGGCCTACTGGGGCTGGAAGGGCAAGTATTTTTCGTCGGAAGAAGACGCCCTCACCTTCCGCGACGAACTCGCCTACATGCTCGCCACCCAGCGCGTCGCGCCGAACTCGCCGCAGTGGTTCAATACCGGCCTGCATTGGGCCTACGGCATCGACGGTCCCGGCCAGGGCCATTTCTACGTCGATCCCTTCACCGGCAAGCTCGTCAAGTCGAAGTCGGCCTACGAGCATCCGCAGCCGCATGCCTGCTTCATCCAGTCGGTCGAGGACGACCTCGTCAACGAGGGCGGCATCATGGATCTCTGGGTGCGTGAAGCGCGCCTCTTCAAATACGGCTCCGGCACCGGCTCCAACTTCTCCTACCTGCGCGGCGAAGGCGAAAAGCTTTCGGGCGGCGGCAAGTCTTCCGGCCTCATGAGCTTCCTCAAGATCGGCGACCGTGCGGCGGGCGCCATCAAGTCGGGCGGCACCACGCGGCGCGCCGCCAAGATGGTCGTCGTCGACATCGACCACCCGGACATCGAGGAATACATCAACTGGAAGGTCAAGGAAGAGCAGAAGGTGGCCGCTCTCGTCACCGGCTCGAAGATGGTCGCCCGGCACCTGAAGGCGATCATGAAGGCCTGCGTCAACTGCGAGGCCGACAACGGAGACTGCTTCGATCCCAGCAAGAACCCGGCCCTGAAACGCGAAATCCGCGCCGCCAAGAAGGACCAGGTTCCGGAAAGCTACATCAAGCGGGTCATCCAGTTCGCCCAGCAGGGCTACAAGGACATGGAGTTCAAGACCTACGACACGGACTGGGATTCGGAAGCCTATCTCACCGTTTCCGGCCAGAACTCCAACAACTCCGTCTCGCTGAAGGACGACTTCCTGCGCGCCGTGGAGAATGACGGCGATTGGAACCTGACCGCCCGCAAGGACGGCCGCGTCATGAAGACGCTGAAGGCGCGCGACCTGTGGGAAAAGATTTCCTACGCCGCCTGGGCGTCGGCCGATCCGGGCCTGCACTTCAACACGACGATGAACGACTGGCACACCTGCCCGGCCGCCGGTCCGATCCGCGCGTCGAACCCGTGCTCGGAATACATGTTCCTCGACGACACGGCCTGCAACCTCGCCTCGCTCAACCTTCTGCAGTTCAAGGACGCCAAGACCGGAAAGATCGCGATCGGCGACTATGAACATGCCGTGCGGCTGTGGACCGTCGTGCTCGAAATTTCGGTGATGATGGCGCAGTTCCCGTCCCGCCAGATCGCCGAACTCTCCTATGAGTACCGCACGCTCGGCCTCGGCTACGCCAATATCGGCGGCCTCCTGATGTCCTCGGGCATCCCTTACGACTCCGCCGAAGGCCGCGCCATCTGCGGCGCGCTGACCGCCATCATGACCGGCGTCTCCTATGCGACATCCGCCGAGATCGCCTCGGAGCTCGGCCCCTTCCCGGGCTACCAGCCGAACCGCGACGACATGCTGCGCGTCATCCGCAACCATCGCCGCGCCGCCCATGGCCTTTCGGAAGGCTATGAGGGGCTGTCGGTCGACCCGGTTGCGCTGATCCACGCCGATTGCTCCGACCCGGCGCTCATCACCCATGCGACTGCCGCCTGGGACAAGGCGCTGGAACTCGGCGAAAAGCACGGCTACCGCAACGCGCAGGTCTCGGTCATCGCGCCGACCGGCACGATCGGCCTCGTCATGGACTGCGACACCACCGGCATCGAGCCCGACTTCGCGCTGGTGAAGTTCAAGAAGCTCGCCGGCGGCGGTTACTTCAAGATCATCAACCGCGCCGTTCCGGAAGCCCTGCGCACGCTCGGCTATTCCGAGTCCCAGATTGCCGAGATCGAGGCCTATGCGGTCGGCCACGGCAACCTCAACCAGGCACCGGGCATCAACCCCGGCACGCTCAAGGCCAAGGGCTTTACCGACGAGAAGATCGAAGCCGTCAACGGCGCGCTGAAGGCCGCCTTCGATATCAAGTTCGTCTTCAACCAGTGGACGCTCGGCGCCGACTTCCTGAAGGAGACGCTGAAGGTCACCGACGAACAGCTTTCCGACATGAGCTTCAACCTCCTGGAGCACATCGGCTTCTCGAAGAAGGACATCGAGGCCGCCAACATCCACATCTGCGGCGCGATGACGCTGGAAGGCGCCCCCTTCCTCAAGGCCGAGCACCTGCCGGTCTTCGACTGCGCCAATCCGTGCGGCAAGATCGGCAAGCGCTACCTTTCGGTCGAAAGCCATATCCGCATGATGGCGGCAGCCCAGCCGTTCATCTCGGGGGCGATCTCCAAGACGATCAACATGCCGAACGAGGCGACCGTCGAGGATTGCGGCAGCGCTTACATGCTCTCCTGGAAGCTCGCGCTGAAGGCGAACGCGCTCTATCGCGACGGCTCCAAGCTCTCGCAGCCGCTCAACGCCTCGCTGGTCGAGGACGAGGAAGACGAGGACGCCATCGAGGATCTGATCCAGCAGCCGGCCGCCGCCCAGGCGGTGACGGTCACGGAGAAGATCATCGAGCGGGTCATCGAGCGCGTCACCCGCGAACGCGAGAAACTGCCGAACCGCCGCCAGGGCTATACCCAGAAGGCGACCGTCGGCGGCCACAAGGTCTATCTGCGCACCGGTGAGTTCGGTGACGGCCGCATCGGCGAGATCTTCATCGACATGCACAAGGAAGGGGCCGCCTTCCGTGCGATGATGAACAACTTCGCCATCGCCATCTCGCTCGGCCTGCAGTACGGCGTGCCGCTCGAGGAATATGTTGAGGCCTTCACCTTCACCAAGTTCGAGCCGGCCGGCATGGTCATCGGCAACGACGCGATCAAGAACGCGACATCGATCCTCGACTACGTGTTCCGCGAACTCGCCGTCTCCTATCTCGGCCGCCACGATCTCGCCCATGTCGACACGTCGGATTTTTCCAACACCGCGCTCGGCAAGGGCATCAAGGAGGGCAAGACCAACCTCGTCTCCACCGGCTGGACCCGCGGCTACAAGCCGACGCTGGTCGGCGGCACGGGCGTCGACCGGTCGCTCTCCGAACCGAAGGGTGCCTCGACCGCCGCTCCCGCCAAGGCTTCTGCCGGCGGCAACGTGACGGCCTTTGCCGGCTCCGCCGCCCGCAAGCTCGACACGACGGTCGCGATCTCGACCTCCGAGATCGTCTCCTTCAAGCGGGACTACGAGGAACGCGCCGCCGAACTCGCCGAGGAGATCGAGGCCGAGACGGTGACCGACGAGACCGGCCAGGAAAAGACCGCCCTCTTCTCCGACAAGGCGGCCGCCGACGCGGCATCGGCCAAGGCGGAGGCAAAGAAGGTCGAGGCCGAGCGCCGCATGCGCTCGATCGCCCAGGGCTACACCGGCAACATGTGCTCGGAGTGCCAGAACTTCACCATGGTGCGCAACGGCACCTGCGAGAAGTGCGACACCTGCGGCGCGACGAGCGGGTGCAGCTGAGGCATCAGTTCTGATTGAGAATTCGGCCTGAGAAACCGAACCAAGTATTGGCCAAAAACCGCTAGAACTGGCCATTTTGGAACCTGAAACTGGCCAATGCCAAATTTGACTATTTCCGGGCACTGAAAAGTGCCCGGAAAATGCCTTTAGGAACAAACGGTGAATGCGATGACTTTCAGAGGTTTGTTTGTCGGTATCGACCGCTACCAATCGTCCGAGATCCGCGACTTGTCGTGCGCGACGCGCGATGCGACCGCGCTCGAC
The DNA here is from genome assembly GCF_024054295.1 of Ciceribacter sp. RN22. NCBI lineage: Bacteria > Pseudomonadati > Pseudomonadota > Alphaproteobacteria > Hyphomicrobiales > Rhizobiaceae > Ciceribacter > Ciceribacter sp. RN22. The sequence continues at coordinate 1,618,481 of NZ_JAMXLD010000001.1, read as the reverse complement.
GCCATGTTCGCCGATACCTTGGGCGGCCATACCGTCCTCCTGACTGACCAGGAAGCCTCGCTTGCAAGGATCGAGGAAGAGCTCACGACGCTCTCATCTTGCGACCCCGACGACACCGTTGTTATCGCGTTCTCCGGTCATGGTTCAGAAACGCACGAACTGATCGTTCATGATACCGACTACAACGACATACCGGCTACTTCCCTCCCGCTCGACCGTCTTCAGGAGTTGTTCTCTCGGATTCCCGCTCGACGAGTCATTTTGTTTCTGGACTGCTGCTTCTCGGGAGGTCTCGGCGCAAAGGTTCTGCAAGTGCCAGCAGTGCCGCGCAGCCTTGAGTCGACGGAAGTCCGCCTTCAGAACCTAGCAGGCGATGGTCGTCTCGTCCTCACCGCATCGGGTGTTTCGGAAGAGGCATGGGAGTTCTCGAGCCACGGCCACGGGCTACTCACCTACTATCTTCTGGAAGCACTCCGCGGCCCCGCGGAAATCTTGGAGGCCGGACGGCTCTCCGTCTATCGAATGCTTGAATACGTCACTGCTCGGGTGCAGGCGGCGGCCCGGCAGATTGGCAAGAGCCAGAACCCTGCCATGCGCGGCCAGATCGATGGAGGCCTCACCTGGCCCATCTTCGTTCAAGGAGAGCGTTTCACGAAGGCCTTTCCTTCGGTTTGCCCGGCTGCAGTCACATCGGACATCCAGAGTCTTGCCGCCCACGGTTTCCCGGAAGGCGTCATCACCGCTTGGGGACAGACAATCCCCTCGCTGAATGCACTTCAGGTCGAAGCGATCAACGAGTATGGCATCCTTCAAGGGAAACATCTTCTCGTGTCCGCTCCGACCTCTTCCGGCAAGACGATGGTTGGCGAGTTGGCCGCCCTTCGGCAGGTCCTGGATCGAAGACGCGCGATCTTCCTTCTTCCGCTCAAGGCGCTCGTTGCCGACAAACGCCGTCATTTCGAGAAAGTCTATGGCGGGTTCGGTCTCCGCATCCTGGAGGCTACCGGAGAAACCGACGATATCTCGCCCCTCATTCGTGGCAAGTACGACATCGCACTTCTTACCTACGAGAAGTTCGCAGCCCTCGCCCTGGCCCACCCGCATGTCCTGGCTCAGGCCGGGACGATCGTTGTCGACGAAGTCCAGATGATCGCCGACCAATCGCGTGGAGCCAACCTGGAGTTTATCCTCACGCTGATCAAGATGCGCAGACGAGAAGGCATCGAACCTCAGATAATCGCCCTCTCCGCTGTGATCGGCGATACCGGCGGTCTGGAAACGTGGCTTGGCGGCAGACTACTTCGTCGCGAGGAGCGGCCCGTACCGTTGCGCGAAGGCGTGCTGAGATACGATGGCTCCTTCCGGTATATCGATCCTGCCGACGGGAGCGAAAAAGTCGAACGGGACGCTGTCGTCCGGATGGCGATGAAGGACAGCGCGCAGGACTGGATTATCCCGCTCATCAAGAATCTGACTGCTGCGGGCGAACAGGTCATTATCTTTCGCGAGACGAAGAGCGAATCCCGCAACGTTGGCAACTATCTCGCCGCTCAGCTTGGACTGCCGCCCGCAAGCGAGGCGGTGAAGCGCATGCCGCGGCTCGACCCGTCGCAGGCGCACAGGGACCTGATCGCGGATCTCCAGCATGGCGTCGCCTTCCACAACGCCGACCTTCAACCTGTCGAGCGTCAAGTCATCGAGGAGGAATTCCGTCGCGAAGGGTCCGGTCTGCGGGTGATCTCTGCGACGACGACGCTTGCCATGGGCGTGAATACTCCGGCCAACAGCGTGATCATCGCTGGCCTCGAGCACCCGGGGCAAGTCCCGTACTCGATCGCCGAGTACAAGAACCTGGTCGGCCGTGCGGGTCGCCTGGGCTATGCCGAGGCCGGGACCTCCTATCTGCTTGCTCTGAACCCACGAGATGAAGATTATCTCTGGCGCAGGTACGTTGTGGGCAAGCCTGAAGATCTGTCGTCGCGGTTCGTGGCGGGAGATACCGATCCGAGGTCTCTTGTCGTCCGGGTCCTTGTCGCGCTGCCTCGCTCCGCGAAGGCTGGGGCCTCGAGCGATGCCATCGTCTCCTTCCTGGAGAGCAGCTTCGGAGCGTTTCTCGCTGGCCGCCGGCAGGACGGATGGCGATGGTCGCATGAGGATCTCATACGAGCGCTCACGAGTCTCGAAGGACACGGGCTCATCGAGAAGGACGCTGATGGCTTCTATGCGCTCGCGCCGCTCGGCCGCCTTGCCGGAGAAAGCGCCAGCGAGGTTGGATCAATCGTTCGCCTTGTCGGCGCTCTTTCGCGGCTTGCGCCCTCGGACATCACGGATCCGGTGCTGCTCGCTGTCATTCAGAACACAGTCGAGTTGGATGAGGTCCATTTTCCGATCAACAAGCGCAGCAAGCACAAGGAACCGCATACCTGGCCTTCCCTTCTTCAGCAGCAGGGTATCCCGTGGAGCGTTCTTCGCAGCTTGGAATCCGAGGCGCTCGATCAGCATAGCGCGACCCTGCGGGCAAAGAAGGCCGTCGCGTCGCTGCTCTACGTCTCAGGCCGACCGATCAGCGAGATCGAAGTAACCATGGGGCAGCATGGTGGCGCATTCGGCGGGTCAGCGGGTCCGATCCGGAGCGTGGCATCCCGTGCCGCTGATCTCATCGGGGTAGCAGCCAGGGTCGCCGAGATCCTGCATCCCGAACTCGATCTTTCAGACCGCGTGCAGAAGCTGAGCCTTCGGTTGACTTACGGTATTCCGGCGAGTTCCGCCGATCTCGCCAGGGAAGCCGGAGCGAGCCTTACCCGAGGAGACTACTGCGCGCTTGCCGAAGCCCGACTGGACGCCATTGCGAACATCGAAGGCGCACAAGACGCCGATGTTCTGCGTATCCTCGGTGGCGATCCCGAGAAGCTGGTGATCGTCCGAGAAGCTGCCGGGATGGCTGCCGAGCGCAAGCGAAAGGCCGCTGCGACACCTGTGCCCGTGATTCCCCAGTATGTCGCGTGACGAGGTCAGATGAACGAGCTTCTCAAGCTTCCCTTCGAAATCCAGATCGTCCTCGTGGCGGGCTATCTCGGATACAAGCTCACGACAGCCGCACGGAAGGTCGAGCACAAGACAGAAGACTTCCTTCTGCAGGTCTTGGTCTTGGGCACGCTCGGAAGGGCGTTCTCTTACGTGGTGACAAAGCTGGTGGTGAAGCTCGGCTACTCGGCGCCGACGGCCGTGGTAGACACCGACTACAGAAGCGTCCTGATCATCGGCACGCTGGCCGTAGCAGGTGCTATCCTATTCGCTCTTGTCTGGCGACGCTATCTCGACGGAGCCATCAAAAGACTCATGTCGGCGCTGAACGTCTATCATGACGACCACGAGACATCGGCTCTCAGATCTCTGACATCCGCCAACGCACGATGGAGCTTTATTCAGATCCATCTAACCAACGGAACGGTTCTCGAAAGCCTTTTCCACAAAGCCGAAAAATCGGGAATCCCCACGAAGCCGCTTATCATCAACGAGGACGGCATCGCGTTGTATGCCACAGCAGTCCATCCAGTGGAAGGCGATCGCAGGGATTACGATCTGGTGACACCCTCCGGTGAAAATATCGTCACATACGTACCGCGATCAGAAATCAAGCAAATCGACATTGGCTGGAAGAAATAATCAGCGCCTTGGCGGCGGCGGTGTATCGCCAGAGCCAGTTGTCAGCGGTTGAGCGGAACCCTGTTCGTGACCATGCCCGCCGGGCTGGGGCTGAACTTGGGTGGTTCGCGGAGTTGAGCTTCTGCTGCTATTGTCGCTGCCGTTGCCAGACATGAAAGAACACCTTTGTTAAATCGTGCTCGGGCGAGATGTCATTCCCGACGCTCGCAGATTCAAGGTAGGGTTGCAGTTGCCGTATGGCAAGGGGAACCCAGCGAATTCCACACGCATTCGCACGGCCTCAATGTGCTTGCAACGGTCACATCGCAGTTCCGGAATGCGTAGACAATCTCTATTTTGGTGGAAGATGGCAAAGACCTGTTCGCGACTGCCAAGACAAGCCTCTATCACCTCACGCTCGATTAAACCTTCGGCCACCCTTTCAATGCCCAGCATGCTTTGATGTCCGATAGATGGCAAACGAATCCACTTCGATCCTCAGCGATAGGCGCGCATTTCCCCGCTTGCCCTATTCTGCGAGGCAAAAAACCGCAGAAACTCAACCACCACCAGCATTGCGTTTTCGACCGATTTCGCTCGATGCGAACCACCGGACTTTTCATCGAGGGCCGCCTTGCCAGCAGCGCGATCGCTGATCCCCCGGATCGCGAACCCAGGCACTTTCATCTGACGCGTCTTATTGAGAAAGTCTATCGCTTTGAAGAAGCCATAAGTCTCCATGTCGACCGCATGCAGATCGGACGCACCCCAAGTGCACCTTTGACGATACTCGTCCGGCTTGTTCAGCTTGTAGTAATCGAGATGATCATTGTCGTTCTTCCAATGGATGTATTCTGCATATTTGGTGGAATCCACGACCCAGTTGGAGCCGAGGATAGTGCCGCGCACCAATTTCGCATCCGCGAGTAAAACCTGACCGGAACCCTGGGCGCCTTTTCGATGATGCAGGAACTCATCCAGGATGGACGAGAATTCACGGAGAATGATATGTTCTCTGAGGAACCGCAAATATACATTACCGTGGAGGTCGCGAACGTCGACTAGATATTCGCCATCTTCCTTTTGCGGAACAGCCTCGGAGACCTGAATTGTCTTCACTTTTCCATTCTCTGGAAATTCGCCGATCTTGTCGGGTCCATAGAACTTCACTTGATTCGATATCACGACATCTTCCAGCGCAACATCGTCGTGCAAAGAGCCAGATATACCGACGCTGATGAGAATGTCCGGATCGGAGTGCATGAAGCTGCGCCCTACATAGGTCGAGGCGGCCACATTGCCCATGCCATTAATCAGGAAAATCTGGCAATCATGGGCGCCTCCGCCGGCTTCGTCAGAGAGCATGTAACGGAAATTGGTCTGGCCCTCTTTCAGGGATTGTTTGGGAGCCAGGAATTTCCCGTATCGTTCAAGACAATCAAAGGCATTAGAGAGCTCTTCTTCAAGAGCAATGATAATCGCTGCTCGCATTGTTCAGGCTTCCCGGCGCAGAAATGTGTTTTCGTATTTTATTATCTTGATTGAGTAGCTTGCGCAGAGATCATCGAATCTATCTTGCGTGCAAAACACTTCCACGACTTCCCTAGTCAGGTATTTGCTTGAATATGTGAACTCCAAGCAACCGAACCTCAGTTCGAAGAAGTCGAGTTTAACACCCGTCACGTCTCTGAATCTGTCTGCAAACTTTACTGGATAGAATATCTTGAAGGTATCAATATCGACCCTTGTACCTTCTTGCCTTATTGGCTCGAAATCAAAAACCACCCAAAGTAGAAAATTAGGAGCCAGGTCGTCGTCGGAGAATGGCCTTGCAAACCGAAATCGCTGCGGCCGCTTGATGAAGGCGGCAAGCATCAGCTCCGCAAATTTGTCGTACGTGAGGTTCTCATCGTTCACCTCTTTGAAGAACAGCGACCGGGAATTCTTGAAATTTGGACGCTCGGAAGCGGCCGCCCGCTCTTCTGCCAACCGGAAGACTTTCGAGTCAACAATCAAGAACCTCGGCTCCTTCGCCCACACATCCTAAGATGGAATCAAGATAGAACCTCTCGAGTAAATAATCCTACAATCGGCCGCAAAAAGATATAGCCGAAATGGGGATTACTTCTTTCAAACTGCATGATCTACAGAGTGGTTCCTGATCGGAAGCACAAAACGCAGGAGCATTGTCGTGGAAATGAACGAAGCCAGCAGCATGCCGGATGCTTTCCAATGGCTCAGTAACCTTCCATTCGGCCCCATGATCCACCGGGATACGCTGTTGTGCGTCGAAGGGCTAGCTGGCTCCTTGGGCTTTCCGGTCGCGGACATGCAGTCGACGATCGTTGGGAACCTGCTTGGCATGCTGAAGAAAATAACCCACTGTGTTCGCCACGTCGCAATGTCAAGATCCAAACGGCCCGGCGCAGGATGTCCATGGACCTAGTTCAACCCCCGGAGGAAAGCGGGATTGACCGAGTAGGTCGCGTTCCCCCGATCACGGCCGCGCTCCGCCTCCAGCCGCCGGATGTCATACGCCCGGTCATAGATGAAGACCGGTCCAGAGGCTGTCTCCACTCCCAGGAAGCCATACCAGAGCAGCAGGTCGAGCGTCTCCTCGAACCCCAGCCCCAGATGATCGTCTGACAGAAGGGACCGCAGTTCCTCTGCGGACAGCTTTCTGCCCTTTCCAATGAAGTAGTAGAAGATGTCTTCCGGCGTACCGGCTACGTCTCGTAGTTCGTAGCCGAAGTCAGAGACCAGATACAGAGACATCTGCCGGAGTCCCTCCTCGACGTCCTCTTGGGCGACGGAAGCGTGGCCGCGGTTGATGGCAAAGGACAGGATGCGCTCGCACAGGTCGATCAGGAATCTCGGACGCCGCAACGAAGTTTCGATCATCCAATCCAACGCATTCCGCCCATCATCGAGGACAGGGTTGAACGCGTTCCAGACCGCGTCCTCCTGGTCTTTCTCCACGCTGCTAACCACCCTCTGCTTCAACAGGTGGCGAAGCTGCGCGGGATCCGACCAATCGATCTTGATGGGATTGTATTTTCCGCGGTCAGAAGTCTGCTGCACCAGCCGCTCGTAGACGTCGCTGCGGAGAAAGACCAAGTGCTTGAACTCAAGACGGCGCTTGGTCAGGTCGCGCTGGATTCGTCCTAGCGCCTCAATGAGATGCTTCACGATCAACACATCATGTTGTTCGACTTGCCGGGGCGGCCATCCTTTGTCGAGGTCGTCTACGAGGACATGCACCGTCGAGAAGAAGTCCGTGAATGAAAGGACGGCCTCGCGGAGATTCGGAATGAGGTTCTCGTACATCGCATTTGTGAGTTGGCTCCGGAGATCGGCTTCTGTGCTCACACTCTGGGTCGCGCGGATGACCTCCCTGACCGCTGTCTCCAGCCTCGAGGTGAAGTCACCTGAAACAGCCCCCTCGTCGAAACGGAAATCCTCCTCGATCTTCCGGATCCGCTCCTGCAGCGAGAAGTCATTGCGGGCCTTGGGCAGGACGATCTCCCTCATCTTCAGCACAATCTCCGCGTAGAGAGTGTATTGCCAGAACGCCGCGATGGTGTGGTCGTAAACACCCGCGTTCACCACCGTCAGAAGCTTCTCCCGCATTTCGCTCAGGTTGTGGGTAGCCGGCCGCAGATCAACGACACAGGATTCCCGGTCATGCTGCGCGGCGGCTGCTATCTGGAGATAGACTGCGGTCTTCCCTGAACCCTTGCGCCCGGTGACCACCCCGCCCTCGGCGCGCAGCGCCCGGGCGTACTCGGCGGTTCTGATGAAGTAGTAGTTCAACTGCTGCGTCTCGTTCTCGGCAGCGGAGGATCCGAGGTCGATCTTCCCGAGCAAGCCAGGACTGCCGTGAGCGTCGCGCGACGTCGCCTTTTGGTTCCAGATAAGCGTGCTTTCGCAGTATCTCGAAATGTGGTCTTCGGTTTCCCTGCGGAACGTGGAATTCGTGATGAAATCACGATAGTCGAGAGGAGCCGGGCCGTTCTCATACTGGATCGCCATCGCCTCGATGCCGTAGCCACGGCTCAGTCCGAGCATGAACGCCGCACGGAGGTTATGCCGCTCGGCGTCGACGATTTCCTTTCCGATGATGGGCAGGATCACCCCTGCGGACGCCGAGATGTCCGAGATGGCTTGCGCCGCGGTCAGGCGTGGTATCTCCTGGGGATCGAAGGTGCGGGCATTAACGCTGGAGTTATCCACCGCATGGAAGATGTGATTTCTGAAATCAGTCTTCGCCAGCATGTCCAGAATGAACAGCGGCTGCGAGTGATCGCGCTTCCGGACGTAACGGTTGATCCAGCTTACTTCCTGCCAGGATATCAGGTAACCGTGCAGTTCGTCTGCGTTGTGGTAGGTCGTCCACCCGAGCGTGTCGAACAGCCCGATCATCCTGACCCGGTCTGCCGCCTTGTCGATGGCAAGGTTGAGCGTAGGGATAACAGGCTTCTCAAGAGCTATCGCATATCCGATCTCGTAGAGGACGTTGTGGTTCGGATAGGTGATATCCGCGAGGAGGACGTCGGCCTCCTTAATCTGGTCGCGCACAAGATCATCAAGCTTGAAGCCTGCGATGTTCATGTTCTCCCAAGGTTTGATCGCCAGGTTTCCCCGCGAACTCTTTTCAACCGCTCCATGGATCGCATCCTTCACTGTCGCGGATCCTTGAGGATAAGCATAGAAAGCAGAATAGCGCGCCATTTTTGTTTCCATTGAACGACCGGTCGCAGACTACTTCATCGCGATGCTTTAGGCACTATGGATCGCACACGCCAGGCGTGTTTTCCCCAACTCGGTTTTCACGCAGCATCCGGAGCATCGGACATAAGTTCTTCCTACATTCGACACCTGCGTCCATTCCTCGCGGTGATGACCGCCACGACCGCGGCAGTGGTCACGATGCGCGTCATCGACGGTGACACGGTCGAGATCGACGGCATCATCTGTCGCCTCCACGAGATCGACGCTCCGGAAGCCGGCCGGAAATGCAGTCGCGGAAACGACAGGACATGACCCTGCAGGCAGGCCGTGATCGAAGAGCGGAGCCGACCTCTCCAGCAAAGCGAGGGTCATTTGACCCCAAGATCAACCCCCTTGGCCGCCGTCGGCCGACCGAGAACGTTCTTCAACCAGCACTCCTTCTTCTTGGAGACGTATGCGAAGGCACGACAGGCATTGTCGCCGACGCAAGCGACGAAGCATTCCAGATAGTTGGTCTGCGTGATCCGCTTGTAGTCGCCGCCGGGAAGATCCATTCCCGAATAGCTCGTGAAGTCGGAGATGATCACGTCCGCCGCCTTTGAGGCAGAATAGGCAGCGATCGCGTCCGCATTCCGGATCAGCGCGACGACATTGTCTTTCAGAAAGCAGAACCGATGCTTAGAGTTGTAGGTCACCGCCTTGCACTGGCTATCGCTCTCGCAAGCCGCCCGACAGCCCTGAAAAGTCACATCCTTCAGCGTGGCGTAGTCGAAGCCGATGGCATCGTATCCGTGAGCGTCCAGAAGGGTCACCGAAACCGAGGATCGGGGAAGCGAAGTCACTGTCTCCTGTCTCTGCGACGAACCTTCGACGTCGGGTTTCCCGTAGCACAGCACCTGATGGACGGACGGCGTAACCTTGTCCGCGAGATCGGCGGTCGAAAACGTGGGTTGCCCCTCCTGTCGGTCTCCGGACTGGCTCGCGAGGTTCTGTGACTGCATGAAGAGATCGGCCACGGACGCTCGAATGGCGAAGTTGACGTTCTGTGCCGTGATCCCGATCTGATCGGCGGCCTGCTTCGAGAAGGTGGCGCTCGTGATCCCCAGCAGGAAACCGTCGCGATCCACGACGGGGCCACCGGAATTACCGGGCTGGATCGGCGTCGAAATCTGGATGTAGCGGGTATCATTCTTGAGACCAGCGAGCGCGTTGACATTTCCGGTCGTGATCTTCACGGAGTCCGCCAGCAGATCCGCGAGGGGATAGCCGATGGCGACAATGTCCTCTCCCAATCGGATGGGCGCACGCCTGAAGGTGAGAGGAACCATGGGGGTGTCTGCGTTCACCTTGATCAATGCGAGATCGTTCGCCGCATCGATCCTCGGATCGGTCGCAACGCCCCTGCCCTTCACCTCCACGCGGTCGCAACCATCTACGACATGGGCGTTCGTCATGAGCCAGCCGTCCGCGGTAACGGCGAATCCTGTTCCGGAAGATTTCGGTTCCTCGGCGGCAGCATCCATCACCACGGCAACCGCAAGGATTCCGGCCACAACAATCCGCGCAGACATCTTCATCGTCAGCCCCTCAATATAAGGCAACCTAAACTCTCTGGGCGAAGGAATTCAATGAGGTCATTTGCGAAGGTAGCTCTTTGCACCACTGTCGGTGTAGCAGAACCGCCCGCCACGAGGCCCTGTGCAGAATGCCCCTGAACGACACAGGCACTCTTCATCTGCCGCCGGGGCCATCGATTGCGATGCGCTACCCATCAGCCCCATGGCACCGCCCATCGTGGCGGCGCATGATTTCTTGCTGGCACTCACCGAGCCGTCGTTGCAGATGAACGTATCGCCACGGCAACCTGCGATGCCACCCTTCCTCCCGCTGCAGGGAGTATTCGCCGCCTGAAGACTTGCTGCGTGCATAAGAGCAGTGGCGACCACGAGGATGCGCCAAGTACCATGGCAAGCCCGAAAGCGCTCTATCGCTCCGAGGAAGATCATCATGCGGGTGCGGTCGTCGCCCCCAAGGTGAGCATTCCATCACGAACCTGCAGGGTCCCCTGCTCCTTCAGCAGTTCGATCCGGGACACGATCAAATCTCTCAACTGACTGCTGGTGGCGCGGAATCCCAGTCCCCTCGCAATGGCATTGACGGCTTCGTCCTCGGTCGCGCCGAAGCTCGTCTCGATGATCGAGGTGAGCCCCTCGTCGATCTCCATCGGCGGGATCATGTCGCTCCTGCGCAGTCCGGGCGAGGCGACCATGCTGCGGTCGCGCATGCGAACTATGGCGCCTGGCCAGAGGAGGAAATCTCCTGAGCGAAGAATCTCCCCCGAATTCACGGCGACACGAATGGCGTTGCCGACATGCGCATCGATCCGGCTTCCTGCCCGCTGGAGACCCCAGGCAGTCCGGATTCGGGTCACCACCTCGTCCCTATGCACGGGGCCTTCGACCTCGACCGTCTCCTTGATCAACTTGACCAGTGTCCCTGTCGGAGCTTCATGAAGCTCGCCCACGATATTTGGCTTCAGCGAAGCCTCCTCGTAGAGGTTCGAGCCACCTCCATCGGTCGATACCGGCTGGAGACCGATCTCCGTCACAGTGGCGCGTTCGATTGTCACGACTTCCACCGGAACCGCCCGAGAAGATGCATGCGTGTGATCTGCTCCAGACAAAGCATTCATCTTGGCCTGTTCGATGGCGGCAATCAGGCGATCGAGTTCGGCCTTAGGCCTCTGGAACCAATCCGAACTCCATATGCGGTGGATCGTCCAGCCATGATCCTCAAGCACCGCTTGTCTCAGTCGGTCACGTTCACGCGCCGAACGGGAGTCATGGTAGGATGCACCGTCGCATTCGATCCCGATAAGGTAGCGGCCGGGGACCGCATCGTCAGCCACGGCAAGGTCGATGAAGAACCCCGCAATGCCGACCTGCGGATGGACCTGGTATCCCCTCTCCTGGAGGGCCGCCATGACCTGTTCCTCGAACACGCTTTCCATCGCCCGGTCAGAGCGCTGTGACATCGAAAGCCGCCCTGTCCGCGCGTAGTGAAGGAAGAGCTTGAAGGCAAACACCCCCTTCCCCTTGCCGCGTTCGAGATCGATGTCCTCGTCGGTGATGGAAGCGTATACCTCGCAGCGTCGCTTGGCGCGGCTGATCAGGACATTGAGGCGCCGCTCGCCGCCTTCGGCACCCAAGGGCCCGAAGCGCATGCCCAGGTAGCCTTGGGCATTCTTTGCATAAGCCACGGAGATCAGCATCACATCGCGCTCGTCGCCCTGGACGTTTTCGAGGTTCTTCACGAAGAACGGTTCGTGGGGATGAGAGTGGAAGAATTCCTCGGTCTGAGGATTGAGACGGCGCAGTAATTCCAGTTGGTCCTGGATTTCGCGCCGCTGCTTGATCGAGAACGCGGCAACGCCGAGCGAAAGATGCGGCGAATGCAGGGCATGGCGGATGATCGCCTCGGCGACGACCTTGGCCTCCACCTTGTTCACGCCATCCTCGAACACTCCGCCCGGCACATGATGGAAACGCAGCCCCATCCCGGCTTCCTGCGTGTATGGGCTCGGCACGATGAACAGCTTGCTGTCGTAGAATTGCGAATTCGAGACGGCAATCAGCGACTGGTGGCGGCTGCGGTAGTGCCAGCGCAGCATGCGCTCCGGCAGACCGCGGGCCGAGAAGAGGCCGAGGATACTCTCAATGTCGGAGACTTGAGCACCCTCCTGATCATCATCCTCCTCGGTCGCCCCCGACGTCATTTTCGAGAAAAACTTCGTTGGGGGTAGCTGGCGTTCGTCGCCAACGACGACAACCTGCTTCGCACGGGCGACAGCGCCGAGCGCATCGACAGGCTGAATCTGACTCGCTTCGTCCATGACAAGGAGATCGAACTCGAGAACGCCCGGTGGAAGGAACTGCGCGATCGACAGCGGGCTCATCATGAACACTGGCTTCAGGGCCTGGATCGCGGGCGATGCCCGCTGCATGAGCTGTCGGATCGGCATGTGGCCGCGACGGCGCGCCATCTCCGCACGCAGGACACCGACAGGTCCGATACCACTGATCGAGGGAATTTTCCGATGATGCGCCCGCACGACTTCCAGTCGAGACAGGCTCATGCGGCTGCGGTCGAGCGATGCGAACTCACCGACCAGTCTGCCATGCACCTCCCCATCGAAACGGGCGAGTTCAGGATTCTGGGTATGCTGACGACGCAGGATCGCTTCGTAGAACGCCATTTCGAAATGAGGAATGATATCGGACGGGGAAATGCGGCCGTCCTCAAGACGCTCGACAAGGGCACCGACACCCATGTTCGCGGCATCGCCTGCACGGCCATTGTAGGCAGCAAACTTCGAAAGCTGCTCCTCGTTCTCAATCCAACGGATCAGCTTGGCGCCGATCTGGGACAATGGCGCGCCGGCCACATCGCTTGTTCCAAAGAGCATATCCAGATCCGCCTTCAGGAACTGAAGGATTTCCGACATGGTGGTCGCGAAGGCTTCTCCTTGAGCTGCAGCCTGCCGCGCCTTCTCGGCCACCCCCACACGATCGGCGACACGAGTAACAAGAAGCCTGATGTCGCCATTCCGCGATATCCAGTCGCAAATGACGGACAGCTCCTGCCACTCGGACAAGGAATCCTTCCAAAGCCCCCCGAATGCCGCTCGGCCGAGATCCGCCGACGCATCAATGGAGCTTCTGCGAGCCTGGGCGGCCGCAAGCCGCTCGATGGCAGCAATCCGGCCTCCGGCATCATCCGGCAGGGTGCGCACAAGAGGCGAGAATGCGCGGTCAGCGCCCGCGATCTCCTTGATGACTGCGACCGCCTGCGTCAGTACAATCTCATCCGGCCCGATAGCATTGGGAAACAATGCTCCCGTCCCGTCGCCCAGATCGCTCCAGAGCGAAAGCAACAGCCTCCGCGTCTCCTCGAGCAGAGTCCGAACATGCTCGCAGCGCGCGGCTACGGAGGACTTGTCGGTCAGCCTGCTTGCTATCATCCTCGCTTCAGCGCCCACGCCCCGGAGACTCCTCATCCAGAGCACCAGACTCTCAAGTGGCTTCGGATCGGATCGCTCGCCGCGCCAGTCTGCGCCGAATGCCGCGCGTCCGAGGCTGTCGCCGTCATTGATGACAGATCTGGCCTCCTTACCCTTTTGAAGAAGGTCCAGCAACCGCACCGTCTCGGCCGGCGGCGTCTCGGACATGACGGTCTTCAGAAGAGCCTTCGCCTTGCGCCAGTCCCCGCTGAGGAACTTCAGGAACTTGTGCCCATGCATCGCGACGGCGGTCCGGGTTGGGACCAGATCGATATCCCACGCCTGATCGGCAATCTTGCCGGAAATATCCGTCCTCACCTGCCGATAGGTGGCGACCGCCTCGGCGAGATCGCTTGCCTGATCGAGGCCCCGCTCCCATACGGCAGCGACGAAAGCATCAGGGCTTGCATCGGGAGCATCCGCAACGCGCTCGCCGATTGTGACCAATCGGCCAATGGATCCCAGCGTTGCCGATGCATTCACACCCAGCATCGTCTTCAGTGAAGCGGCAGCGTTCAGGAACCTCGGCAGCAGGTTGTCCAATTGCGCGAGTGTCGCAAATCCGGACTGCAGGAATGATCTCGGCAGTCTGCGGAACGATGTCACAAGAGGCTGCGGATCCGTTTCCCACGCCTCGTCAAGCATCTGCGCCCTAACCTGCTCGGAAAGGCGCTGGAACTCCGCACCGCCCCGGATCACGTTGGCGATGTCTTGGAGCGACGTTTTCCAGACAGGATTGGCCAACGCTTCGGCCGACTGACCTGCCGGGCAGCTCGCGACACGCTCTGCGAGCGCGAGGTCGTCCTTGAACCCTGAAATCGATGCCGTCGGCTCACGATGGAGCACATCGGTCACGTCCCCCATGGAAGCAGTCAACTTCGAAAGGTCCGACGACGCATCCGACAACCTCTTCGTCAACCTCTCCAGATCGAGCGGAGTGATACCTGTCACGCCCACACCATGCCAGGCGTGCTGCGAGGGCAGACCGATGTCCTCGATCCGCTGGGCAAGTTCCGAAAGGATGGCGACAATGCGTTCCCGGAACTCGGGAGTCCACGAGATGGAATCCGCAAGCTCGATGTCCGACGGAGGCATTCCCAAGCGCCTCAGGCGCGACAGGTGGCCCATGACCTGATACGGGGACAGTTGGTATGGGCGGTAGACTTGGTGAAGCCGAGCCGGATGGGCGTTCAAGCTGTTCCTCGCTTCCACAAGCCGGCGGTCCAGGGCATCGGCGGGTTCACCCTTCGGCGCTCCCAGTTCCCAGACATGCTGCAGTTCCGCAAGGATCGCCCTTTTGTTGGCCTTGTTCGAATGCAGTTCAAGGCATGCGTCGCCCACACCTGCCTGATCGAGACGGCGCTTCACCACTTCGAGCGCAGCCATCTTCTCGGCAACGAACAACACGGTCTTTCCATCTGCCACGGCGGACGCGATGATGTTGGCGATCGTCTGTGATTTCCCGGTTCCAGGCGGACCCTGGATAACGAGATCCCGCCCTCGCCTGGCTTCATGGATCGCGATGGTTTGGGAACTATCTGCGTCAACGATATGGGTCATCTCGTTTGGAGAGATGTGCTCGTCGATCCGAGCATCGTCAGGCAGCAGATCGTCGGTGCGGGAGAAGCCGTTGGATACGAGCGAGGTGATGAGCGGCCGGTCCGTAAATTTGGCATCCTTGGGCCAGAGGTTCGGATCCAGGTCGCGATACATCAGGAACTTCGCAAACGAGAAGAAGCCGAGGACAATATCATTTGGCTGTACCGACCAATCGGGCTTGATCGACACAGCGGCAGCAACCTGTTCGGCATAGCGCTCGAAGGAGAAGTCATCAGACGCTTCGAAATCCGGCATGCGAATCTTATGAATGCGGTCCAGGAAGGCTTCGAGCGACAGATTGGATGCGAAATCCTCAGACCGCACCCGTAGCTTGAAACGCTCCGCCGCGCTGCCGCGTTCCAACGCGACAGGAACCAGGATGAGTGGCGCATAACGAATGTTCTCGGCGTTGTTGGGGTCAATCCACTTCAGCGTACCAAGCCCCAGGTAAAGGATGTTGACCCCTTGCTCCTCCTCTAAGGTGCGGGCATCGAAATGGAGATCGAGGAGGCGCTTTTGAAGCGCGTTGGGGGTCATCCGTGTCTGGAGCTTGGTGTCACCGTGTCGAACAAGACGTCCGCTATCGTCACGCTCGTCGTCATCCGGAAGAGCAAGTTCGATCAGTTCTTCGGCTGCATCACCATCCTTGGGCTCGCGCCCCTTCGCCCCTGCCAGGAAGGTCATCGCCTTTCCTTCGGTGACAAGTATCCTGAATATTTCGGAAGACTGCTCGTCCACGATGTCAATGGTCTTCGCACTTTTCGAGAAGCGCGGCACGTTCAGAAGCCGGTTTCGGGCCGACAGATCAAGAAGTTCCGTTCGCGCCCGTTCAATCTTAGCTTCGACAGACAAGTTGCTTTGGAAAACGGATTGCTCGGATCCATCCCCGGGGTTCAAAATAGTGTCGTACATTTCCTCAGCCCTCTCCATGACAAGTCATGCATAAAGAAGGCCAACGGGTCCAGTAGCCAAGCCGTCAACTTCTGCGTTTATTCCCGGAATACCGCTTACTAAAGTGCCAGTGCCCTTTGCAGTTACGGGTCAGATCGACAACCACACTCGGCCAGCCGGGGATTAACGGCGCGAAGACCGGGTATCATTGCACTCGTCGCCAACCGAATGATGAGGAATGACAAAATCGACCGCACGACCGTGGTAAACAAAACGCGACGCTCCGGTTCCAGCTCGCTTCGACTCCCGAAAACTACGTCCGCAGCGCGAATGAACTGCCCCCAAAAAAATCGTGAGGGAAGCGGCACACGCTGAGGGATCTGGGCGGTCCGCTCAAACGTCGACGGGCGGTAGATGAAATATCTCTCAGCCCTCTGGCATGGGCGGGGTGTCGCCTTGGCGCTTCAACGACTCGTGGTTGCGTCGCTCACCGACAACGATGCGTTTGCCGCGGCAAGGTTCGAACCCGAGCGCTCAAGGACTTCGGAAAGCGTTGGCTCCATCACCGCATCAATAAGAGTGGCGAGGTCTCTCACCGAGATGACCACGCCCCCTCTTCGGCCGCCGCCGATCGCCCGTGGGGCGCCCTCACGGGCACGCCTGAGAACTGCACTCAGACCATCCCGCACCACCCCGCGAACCGTCAGCGTTCCGCCCGCTGCCTCGACAAGCACGCGACCGAGATTTGACGTTAAATTCCGTTTCGAAACGCTGCGCGTGGTTTTAGTCTGCTTGAGAAGGCATCGATCCATGGCTTTAGCTCCGCTTTCAGGTCGGACTGACGATAGCCGGTCACGACAATGGTCCAACGCGCACGTCTCCGGGGCAGGAAATCCGAGTTGCGTGCAAGCCTTGCGTGGCCTTCTGTACCTACCGATATGGGAACCGGAATCGGACTACCGCCCATTGCACTCCTGACACCGGCTGCTGGTATGGGGTCATATTGGCAGAATGCGGACTGCACCGCCTCCGATTGCAGGCGACGGCATGAATACACTTGCGCAGTCCGGCTTCCTATTCAATATTCCAGATACCTCTACGATCGCGAGAGCGCATTTTCGCAGGAAGTATGGGGAAGGGCTACGGTGCGGGGGCGCATTTGCCATTCTACATTCGCAAATCGGTTTCGGCGGGGCCGTTCCGCTTCAACTTCTCAAAGGGAGGAGTCGGCGTCTCAGTGGGCGTGAAAGGCCTGCGCATCGGCACCGGTCCCCGCGGGCACTATGTCCACGCAGGGCGCGGAGGCCTCTATTATAGGGCCACGCTGGGCCACGCCGGGCGAAGCCCGTCTTCGTCAGGGGCACCCCATCGATCACCGGCGCCTCAAGTGACTTTCGACAACGATGACGTCGCGATGATCGAGATCGAATCCGGCGATGTCATGCACATGCGCGACGAGTCTTTCTCGGAACTTCTCAATGAGATCAACTCGAAGGCCGGCCAGACGCGTATGTCCAATGCACTGGCATGGACGGCGGCGGTAATCGGCCTTCTGGCAGGACTTGCAACCGGCGGCCCTGGCCTACTGCTCTGCATCATTGCACTGCCTGGCTGGGCGATCGGAAATTGGTTCGACTCCTATCGCAGGACGATGGTCCTCTACTACGACCTAGAAGGTGACGCGGAGACAGCGTACACCCGCCTTGCGCAAGGGTTTGATGGCCTCACGGGGTGCGCCGCCAAATGGCACATCGAGGCCGGAGGCGCGATCCAGAGCCTCACCGCTTGGAAGCGTAACGCGGGCGCTTCTCACCTTGTAAAGAGGAAGGCGACCACCCTCGCCTACAGTCTGCCTCCGGTAATCAAGAGCAACGTCACTCCCCCTGCTCTGCATGTGGGGAAGCAGGTCATGTTCTTCATGCCCGACATCGTGCTTGTTCAGCATGGCAGCCGGGTCGGTGCGGTCAACTACGCCGATCTAAATATCCGATGGCAGGACTCCCGGTTCATCGAAACCGAGCGCGTTCCGAGCGATGCCAAGGTCGTGGACCACACTTGGAAGCATCCTAACAAGAACGGTGGCCCCGACCGCCGCTTCAAGGACAACAGGCAGGTCCCGATCTGCCTCTACGAGACGATGCACTTCACCAGCGGCAGCGGCGTGAACGAACTCGTTGAGTTTTCCCGAACTGGCGTGGCAGTCGCTTTCGTTGAAGGGTGCCGAATGCTTGCGGCATTGCCCCGAGAGCGCCTGGCGCTCCAGCCCGCTACGCCCGCAGACGATCCAATCGCGGCCGTTCCCGCTGTCGAGCAGGTAAAACGGCGTGGTAGCCTCAGGGCCGCAATGTTTACGATCCTCGGCATCCTGGTGGGCGTTCCGGTCTTCGGGGTCATATTCGCATCCGGGAGCAGGCAGCCGGCAACCGGACAGCAGCCTCCGTTGATTGCTGAGACAGCCGTCCCCGAATCGGATGAGGCCAAGGCTCCGCTTCCGTCACTGGACGTCATGACCGTATCCTCGCCTCCGGCGGCAGGTACCGCAGCCACTCCGCTCTCGACAACCTCCTCTCCGTCCTCGGTCGCCATAGTCCGGTCCGAAGCGACCGAGAAGAATCCCTCCGATCATTTGGAACTCCGGTACACGCAGACTGCAGTCAACCTTCGCGACGGACCCGGTACCAGGTTTGCCGTCATCACCGTCATCCCCAAGAGCACGCAGGTCGTGGTGATGGCGGTCGAGGGAGGCTGGAGCCGCGTGCGGGTCGATCAAGACAGACTAGGGTGGATGGCAAATTCGACGATCTCGGCAAGTCCGCCCCCTCGGCAGTGAGCCGACTGTCTGCGTTAGAGCTTCGCTCCGAGAACCATAGGATCGGACGGCACCGAAAGGCGCCGTCCCATGTCGTCACTTGTCAGGAAGCCGTCTGATCCCCGGACGATCCGTTGACCAGCCTGAAGACTTCGCGGCCGGGAACGAAATCACGGTCCATGAGAAGTCCGGCGAGTGTCTTCACATCTTTCATGCGGGCCTGAATAATCTCCTCAGCTCGTTCAAGCTGCTTCGCGAGAAGCCGTTCGACCTGCCGCCGGAGCACAGGATTCTGCCTTCGAAGCTCGTCGAGGTCCTTTGACGTCGATACATCGCAGTAAAGGAGCGACCCGAGGCCCAGGCTGGCAAGCATGAGAGTGGCAAGGTCCGAAGCCCGCTGAAGGTCTGACCCATCGACACCGCCTGAGCCCTCGAGAACATCCCCGAGAACGACCTTTTCGGCAGCCATACCTCCGAGCATCATCGCGATCTCGTCGAGATAGGATTGACGGCTTCGGCGACGTGTTGTCTGCCTCCGCCATTGAACGTACCCAATCCTACCATGGCGATGACCCATCTCTTTCGCGACGACAATCATTTCGATCTCGGCTACAGCGAGTTCGAGACCGACCAGGGCATGTCCGGCCTCATGCGCGCATGCTGCCCAACGCTCGTCGATTCCGAGAACAGCGACGGGCGGTACAAGCGCCAGTAGATCCTGCACGCTGAGCTCCCTACCCTGTCTGCGTGCGATCCGGCGAGCATCCTTCGCGACCTGCGCGATGGTGGCTCCGGTATAGCCACTTGTTGCTCGGGCTACCTCCTGCAGGTCTTCCGGCGGAAGCACTTTTTCGAGATGCATGGAGAGCATCTGTGCCCGTGCCGCATGGTCGGGCAGACCAATGGCGATGTGACGATCAAGCCGACCGGGCCTTAACAGTGCTGCGTCGATGTTGTTCGGAAAATTGGACGCGGCGATGACGACGACTCCTTCGCGTCCACCGGATCCATCGAGAAGTTCCAGCAGTGCATTCACGACCTGCATACTGTAGTTGGCGTTGTCGCCTCTGAATGTCCGGCGATCGCCAATGCTGTCGATTTCGTCCAGAAACAGCACTGCAGGAGCATTGTCGGCAGCTTCGCGGAAACTCTTGTGCATGGCGCCAAGCATGTCGCCCAAGTGGCCCTTGGACTGCCATCGCGCACTCGACGTGCCGAAAAAACTCGCCCTGCACGAGCGCGCCACGGCCGACGCGAACAATGTCTTTCCTGTCCCTGGAGGACCGCTGATGAGAAGTCCGGCGTCAACGTCGCGCCAGGCGAGCTTGCCTGCCCTCCACTCGTCGAGATCTACGGCCAAGTTCAACGCCCATTCGCGGGCCTCCCCGTAACCTTCGAGCTCCTCCACGCGCGGTTCCCATGCAGGAACCTGTGGAACCTTCGACGCGTCCGTAAGCCTCGTCAGGACGATTTCGATCGGCCGCCCTTTCCGCAATGCCTGGAACAGCAGATTCGGAGGATATTCGCAGAGCTGCTTTGCAACATCATTGGCGATATCGATCTGCCATGCACTCTTCGTAGCGGACATGAGATGGATCGGCTTGACGGATCCCACGTCGAGAATGCGGTCCAGAGCGATTGCGACCTCGGGCGGCAGCTTGGCTCCCTTCTCGATCAGTACGACGACAGCCAAATTCTGGGCCAGGACCTTTCTGGCATCCTCGGAGTATGTCTCACCTTTTCGCCCCAGTTCGATGGTCGTTACGGTGTAGTGGATCAACTCATGTGACTGCCGCAAAACTGCCTTGGCCGCCTGCCGGTAGGTTTCCACGTCCGCGTCTGGTGGCAGCATCAGGCCAATGGCTCGGTCAATCCGCTGTGCCCGCAGGTAGAATCCGCACCGTCTCAGGGCATTCCTGATGGCCACGGCATAGGTTGTCACTTCGAGCGAGGCTTCCCGCTCTACAGTTTTCTTCTGCATGGCTCCCCTCCTACTTCGCCGCGCGCCTGACGACCGTTTCCGGTCCGAGCAGAGCTTCATCGAGGTCAACTTCGAGGATCCCCATGAGAATCATCATCGCGATTGTCGGCATTGGCTTGCTTTCGCGAACGACCGAAAGGCATTCCGCAAGCGTCAACGTTCCCATTTCCTCCAAGACCGCGAGAATTCGGATGCGATCACCAAGAGGTGCACCATAGCCAGCGTAGCGGATGAGATCCCTGGCATTCTGGAGCCGAGGCCCTCCCCCGAACTCGGAAAGGGACACCACCTGATATCGATAGCCCTGCTTCTCGGCTAACCTGGCAATCCAACTGACGATGCCGGCATCTGGGGAGCGGACATCCACGAGCAGTGCTTCGCTCTCAGTTTCGACAGCGAAATCGACATAGTGGTGTCGGGGATTCCG
This sequence comes from Ciceribacter sp. RN22, assembly GCF_024054295.1. Taxonomy (NCBI): domain Bacteria; kingdom Pseudomonadati; phylum Pseudomonadota; class Alphaproteobacteria; order Hyphomicrobiales; family Rhizobiaceae; genus Ciceribacter; species Ciceribacter sp. RN22. The sequence continues at coordinate 1,597,339 of NZ_JAMXLD010000001.1, read as the reverse complement.
CGCCCCGGAGTCGTTGACGATAGGCTGCGGCATGCAGCGCCAAGCGGACACCTTAGGATCCAGGTCCAGCAAGCAGGCGTAATCGCGTGCCTGCTGCGAACGATACAGAGGACGACCAACGCACTTGAGCGTCGAATGAGGAAAACGGGGACGATAGTGCGGAGAAATGCAGACTTCATCGTCTGCAGAATGAGCGGTTCCAGTCGTCATGACGGCCTCTCCAACGAATAGCAATCTGGGCGGCGCCGGGAACGGTCCCGGAGATCCAATCAGTCAGCGTATTCGGAAGGTGGGCGTAAACGTCTTGCTCATAATGAGAACGTTTAGTGAACATTATTTCGGACGTCAACCAGAATTCGTCGCCGCGGTGAGACCGGGTTCATGAATGGGAGATCGCCAGCGCCTCTCTGCTGCAAGAAATGGAGGCTTTTACGGATTCCATGACTGGTGGTGTTCACGATTCAGTCATGTCCAGCAGTGCGGTGGGCCAACGCAATCGAAAATCGACACTCGCTCTCTTGTTGGTTTTGCCGTCGCCGGTTACGGTCCGTCACCGTAGTTGCAGAAATCTCGATCAGGGATTGGGATCGTCATCGTCGGGGAGAGGACCGGGACGGGAGAACAGTTCTTCCAGTGTCTTTTCTCCAGGTACGAACGTCACGTCAAATCTGCCGTCGGTGTCGACCACTCTCTGAGTGCCGCGTGTTTTAGCTGCGTCCAGCACCTCCTGGATGCGGGCCTCTGCCTCGTGTCTCTGCCAATCGAAGTTATGCGTCATCTCGGCCTCTCTCGGACGACATCATGCCAGCCTGCACAGTATAGCGAAGGAATTCGATCTCACCCCGGAGTTTTTTTCAGGACGGCAGTTTCTAACCACAGGATGATGTTACCGTGCGGATAGACCCTATTCTTTTGGTAGATACGGACATCGTCAGCCTAATGGGCCGCGTGAAGCCGCCTCCTGGACTGCGCCCATGGCTCTTGCGTGTCGGCATAGATCGCCTGGCCCTCTGCTATCCCGTCATAGCAGAACTATTGCGCGGAGCCCACCTCCGGACAAAGGACGATCCACAGAGAGCGCTTCTCATCGCCAATTGGGTCGATGACCTCATGTCAATGGCGTTTCCTTTTCCGGAAATGACATCGCAGGTGGCTATGGTCTACGCCGGGATGACGTCTGTTCCCAGCTTGCGGCACATGTGGACCGTGCAGCGCGGCCAGAAGAGCAACAGGCTCGGACACGATTTGATGATCTCCGCCGTCGCCATCGCTCATCGTATGCCGATCCTCACCGGCAACGTCGACGATTTTCTCGAGATCAACGAGCATTTCCCCCTGCCCGGCGTGTACCATCCGATGGAGGCGCGATGGTTTGTGGATCCTGGCTTCGAGGTGCCACTTCCCTATTTCGATCCAAGCGAGCCCGACCCGCACGAGAAAGCCCTGCCCAAGCTTCACAGGCCCAGCCACCGCAGTTCGTCGTAAGCGGTGTTGCCTTGGCACAGCGATGGAGTCTTCGGATCGGCTTATTTGCGTGAAGTGACCTGATAGGTTTGTGGACAAAGCAGCCAGCTCGGCCAAATCCTTAAAGTGACTTTGGAAACGGAAGACCTCTCCATGAAAGCCAGCAATCGCGTCGTTCTATCCAGCGACCACGCCGCCATTTATCTCAGGCAAACCATTGCTAGCCATGTCGCGGCAGAGGGCTGGGAAGTGGTCGATATCGGACCAACAACAGCCGAGAGCACAAACTATCCTTCCCGCGGAGAAGCTGCCGCGCAGCTTGTCGCCTCTGGCGATTGTCGTTTTGGGATCATTCTATGTGGTACCGGCCAGGGCATCATGATGGCAGCGAATAAGGTAAGGGGCATAGTTGTGGTGTATGCAGCGACATGTATTCTGCCCGCATGATTCGCCAACACAACGACGCGAACATGCTTTCGCTTGGTGCACGTGTGGTGGGCGAAGGGCTGGCACTTGATATCGTGGACGCGTTCCTCAGGGCTTCCTTTGAGGGGGGGAGACATGCAACGCGCGTGGAGATGATTGAGGCGCTGGAGGGCAGCGTCCAGTAAGGTCGGACAGTCAAGCTATACCATGTCGAGAAGCTCTATGAGAGCGATCCGCTTTTTCTGGTGAGCGTCTACAATGGCGACAAGCGTGACGGTCTGATATGCCAGTGGGGGATCGAGGGCAATTGCATCCATGATGGCGTTACCCCCTGGCAGCGAGAAGCTCTACAAGTTCCGCATGGACCTCGGGTGCTGAAAAGACGACTTCGTCACCAAACAGATCAATCGGAATGCCAGGGGGAATCGGCACCATATTACTTCGTTCAGCGCCTGCTTCTGTTGCTATTAGACCGGCTGCTGCGACATCCCAGGGAAAAAGTGTTTCCGTGTGTGCATCCAGACGTCCCATCGCAACGTAGGCGATGTCCAAGACCGGAGAAGCACTTCGTCGGACATCCTGACAATTGCGGAGCAAGGAATCGAAGCGTTTAAGGAGGAGACTGAAATCCGACTTCTCGTGCGGAAATCCGGTACTGATAATTGACTGGCTCAGGGTTGGGGGAGCTGAGACCCTAATCGGACTTCCGTTTAGCGTTGCTCCCCCTCCTTTGGTGGCCAGGAACGTCTCCGCGAGCATCGGGGCGTGAACGCATCCGGCACGCACGACGCCATCAAACGCAAAGGCTATCGAAATGCCGAAGTATCGGTGCCCACGAATGTAATTTGCCGTGCCATCGATGGGGTCGACGATCCAAAGCGGGCCGGAATAGTCGATCTCCTGCGCTGTAGCGTCTTCTTCAGACATAATCCGATGGCTGGGAAATGCAGTCTGTATGGCTGCCGATATGATCCGGTCTGAGGCGTAATCGGCAGCACACACGACGTCGGTTGCACCCTTGGCCCGAACATCCTGTTTGTATGCACTCCAATGTTCGACAACTGCCTGCCCGGCCTCCTGAGCTGCCTTCTTAGCAACCTCGATAATCTCATAAATGGCGAGCATTGCCCTGTATCCCCACTCTCCCACGCAGGGGAAAATATTAATGTATTGTCAAAAATATGGGAGTGGCTGATAGCTGTGGTCTGTCCATACCTATTAATCGCCTCACCTATAAGCCCCGACGTTCCACGGCAACAGCTCCTCAATCTGGCTCTGCTTGTGGCCGTTGACGATGGCGGTAAGCGTGCTGGACAGATAGACCTGCGGATCAACGGCATTGAGTTTGCAGGTTTCGATGAGCGAGGCGATGGTCGCCCAGTTCTCAGCTCCGGCATCGTGGCCCGCAAAGAGTGCGTTCTTCCGATTTAGGGCTATCGGCCGGATGGTCCGCTCGACGCTGTTGTTGTCGATCTCGATGCGGCCGTCGGTCAGGAAGAGCTTCAGACCATCCCAGTATTTGGCGATGTAGGCCAAAGCTTCGCCGAGCGGGGACTTCGTTTCGACGCGGGCGCGGTGATGGGCAAGCCAGTTATGCAGGTCTGCAAGGAGTGGCACTGATCGCTCCTGCCGTCCGGCGAGGCGAGCGTCCGGACCAAGGCCGCGCAGTTCGGCTTCGATGCGATACAGTTCGCCCATCCGCTTGACGCCATCCTCAGCAATCGGTGCCGAGCCGTTGCGGGTGATCTCCACCAGCTTGCGCCGCGCGTGAGCCCAGCAATAGGCAAGCTGAATGTGTGGACCGACACGCTCAGGTGCGATCAGCCTGTTGTATCCAGCATAGCCATCGACTTGCAGAATGCCGGAGAAGCCCTGCAATATCCGTTCGGCATGAAGGCCACCCCGACTAGGCGCGTAGGTGAAGGCGACCCCTGGCGGAGCACCGCTGCCCCAAGGGCGATCATCTCTCGCAAGCGCCCAGAAGTATCCGGTCTTGGTCTTCCGAGAGCCGGGATCGAGAACCGGGGCACGAGTCTCGTCCATGAATAGCTTGGTCGAGCGCTTCAGGTCGGCGATCAGCGCGTCAAACACAGGACGCAATTCGAACGCTGCCCGACCGACCCAGTCAGCCAGCGTAGAGCGGTCGAGATCGATGCCCTAGCGGCTCATAATCTGGACCTGCCGATAAAGCGGCAGATGATCGGCATATTTGGACACCAGCACGTGGGCGACCGTGCCCTCCGTCGGCAGCCCAGCCTGGATCAGCCGTGCCGGAGCCGGAGCCGGAGCTTGAACGACACCGTCGGTGCAGGCGCGGCACGCATATTTGGGACGACATGTGACAATGACGCGGAACTGCGCCGGGACACATCCAGTCGCTCTGATACATCCTCGCCAATGCAATGCAGGCCGCCGCCGCATGCGCAGACCAGGCTGTCCGGCTCGATGACCTCTTCGATACGGGGAAGATGTTTTGGAAGCGAGCCGCGAATGGTCGTGCGGGGCTTGGCAATCCTGCTTCCGCCATCCGCGCCAGCGTCGGCCTCATCCTCGGCGTGGATCGCGGCCATGGCCGTTTCCAGGTCTTCCAGTGCCAGATCGAATTGATCAGGGTCGGTCTTCTCGGATTTGCGCCCGAAGGCCGCCTGTTTGAAGGCAGCAACCAGTTTCTCAAGCCGTTCGATCCGCTCATCCTTGCGGGCGATCTGCGCAACCGTCTCCGTTTCGCGTGCTGTCGCGGCGATCAGCATCACCTTCAGGGCGGCAATGTCATCGGGAAGATCAGCGGCGTTCAGCATGGCTGGAACCTACCAAATTCCGGTCTCTATTGCCTTTGGAATCTGGTGCCGTGAGTCATCGTGCCGCAGCTATTCGACGGTCTCCGGCGTTCTCGTCTCCACTGCACGGACCCGCCGCCAATCGAGCCCTGCAAACAGCGCCTCAAACTGGGCATGCGTCAGCGTCATCAGCCCATCCTTGATACCGGGCCAGGTGAACGTGTGCTCCTCCAGTCTTTTGTAGGCCATGACGATACCGCTGCCATCCCAGTAGATCAGCTTCAGCCGATCTGCCTTGCGCGACCGGAACACGAAGACCGTTCCGGTGAACGGGTCCTTGTGCAGCTCGTTCTTCACCAGCGCCGCCAACCCGTCGTTCCCCTTGCGGAAGTCCACTGGCTTGGTCGCCACCATGATGCGGACGCGGTTCGAAGGGAAGATCATGTCGCGGCGGACGCCAATGCGCGGGCAACAGCGGCAATCCTGGCCACAGATGCACCTTCCTCAAGACGGATCGTCACCGGACCGACGATGATCTCGGCGCGCGAAACCACCTTGGTTGGTGGCAGCTCAGACGTAATGGTCTGAGGTGACTTCTCGACAACCAAGGCGGCGAATTCGACAGCATCTTCTGGCGCAGGCGAAACCAGCTTGCCCTGACGCGCCATCGTTCTCCATGACGACAGGTGGTTCGCGTTCAGCCCGTGGCGCTCGGCAACGTCATTCACAGTTGCGCCCGGTCGCAAGCTCTCCGACACGATCTGCGCCTTGATCTCGTCCGGCCATTGGCGATGGGCATCACGCCGCCCACGACGCGCTGTGAGAACCTCCAACGTAGTCTCCATGGAGAAACTCCTTCCCGCTCATCCATGGAACGTCGATCACAGATCAGGCGGCAACAGGCAACGTGGGGAGAGAACAGCGGTTACAGTTCGTCCGAACCCGGAAACGATTCGCAATAGCGCCCCTAGGCGCTACTTGTCCGGGTCCTTGGCATTCCACCTCCTCAGGTTTTCTCTGCGTTTCCCTTGGGACACCGTCCTCCGACCGACCTTGGCTGGCACGAATCCAACCTTTGACAGCGCATCGCCAAGCGTTTCGTTGTCGTCCGCCATCTCGCCGATCGGGCCAACCTCGCCGGCTTTGCCCTCATCGTTCTTTCCACCGTGTGGCATACCAATCTCCGATTCCAACAGTCCGCCATCGCGAAGATGTTACCAGCTTTGGGTATGCGCTACACCTTAGCCCGTTTGGCAGCTTGCCTGAAGGACGTCCTGCAACGTCCACCAGAGATTTCCGGAATTCGGCAAAGCCACAAACGATCGCTTTCGGCAGCCAGCAGCAGTCGTTGGCCCAACATCAAGGAACAACCGATTTGGGGCCGGAGGCCGACTGGCGGCTCCCAGGAGGCGCAACTGCAAAAGCGGACGATCAAACCATCGACCTTCTCTGTGTAAGAGAGATGGCTTGGATTGGGCCACTTGCGGCTCGTCCGCTCCCAATCTGGAGTGCCCAAATACAGCGGATACTGGGTGAGGATCGAGTACGCCGGTGCTGATCGCAAGCGCAGTACCGAGTGAGAATGGTTGGGAGGTCATTGCTGTATGAGGCTTCAGAGCGAACCGAGCCGCTTTCAGTTTGATCAAATATTGCTTTACCCATAGTCACCAACTACGTTCGATCAACGGATGGGGAATGGCGGGAAAAACGGGGTTAATTCGTGGCGGGCAGGAGGGAAGTTCCGACGAGTGCGGCGTCGGATATCAAGAGTGCCAAAGCCTCTCAGCAGGTAAGAAAAGCACGGGTTAAACCTTCGCCCGATATCGTGCTCGACGAGCCCAACTATGTGCCGCCCGATTATGGTGCCAGCCGGCGCACGCGGATCGGCTCAAGTGTCATCGAACAATTCGTCGCCGGTCATGATGCCGGCGACGTCCTACGTGAGCTAGTTCAAAACGAGTATGATGGCGGTGGCGAAAAGCTCACTCTGACCTTCGGGAGCAAGTCGCTCGAGGTGGTCGGTTCGGGTCGCAATATCGAGCGTAGCGGCTGGGAGCGGCTCTCGGTGATCGTCGGGACCGGCAATGTCATGGGCACTCGCGGCGCAGAAGTCGTCGCGCCGAAGGAGAATGGAATAGGTTCGAAGAATTTCGGGCTGCGGTCGCTGTTCCGCTTTGGGGATGAAATCCACATCCGATCTGCCGGGCAGGTAGCCCTCCTCGACCTTCAGACGCAGGAGACCGGTCGCGCCCCCGATCCACAATCTCGGGAGGTGAAGGGCGTACGCCTGTACGTGCCCTATCGGACCCGATCGAGCGAAACCCTTGAGGCGTTCACTGTTGAGCGAGAGGCGCATGCGCTGGACCTGATGGCGACGAGCATGCCCGATACACTGCTCAAGCTGGCGCATAGCGGGAAGAAGTCGGGCCTTCACGAAGTCAACGTTCGTTCGATCCGAACCGGACGCGTCCTGCGTTGGCGACAAGAGGCGTCACCAGATCGCTGCCGTACATCCGGAGTATCGATGATCTCCCGGCGCGGCCGGATGAGTGATGGCGACGCGCGTGTCATCTCTTTCCAGGAAGAGGAGTTCTCGCGAACCGTCGAATTGCCGGCGGAATATGCAGATCGCCGGTTCCCATCGTACTACAGGGCCGCCGGCGGCAGGGTGAAGATCGCGGTCTCGGTGCCGATCGCGCGACGCAAGATCGATATCGGCCATAACGGCCACTTCTACTATCCATTGAAGGCTCCGGCCTCGCGAACCGGTTGCCCGGTGAGCGTGAGCGCTCCGTTCGACCTCAATCAAGATCGCAGCGGTCTCAACGATCTCCAGTGGAACGACTGGCTAATCGATCAGGCGGTCGAACTGGTGATGGACCTGCTCGTTTCCGACTGGTTCGTGCGATATGGCGCAGATGCCTTCACAACGCTCGCGGGCGTCGGCGCTGCCACGCCCGATCGGTTCGCGACGATGTTGGCGGAACGGCTCAGAGAGGATGCATGTTGGCCAACGCGCGCAACGGGCGACCGGCGATTGCAAAAAGCGAAGGAGATCGTGCTGCCAAGCGACGACCTCTACGCCGGCTTCCTCGGCGACGCGTGCTATCTCGATCCCGCGCTCGGTGCTGACGAGAATCTACGCAAGTTTGCGGAAAAATGCGGGGCGAAGCCGTTTACGGTCGCATCCCTCGTTCGGCTGCGTTGCGCGGGTGAAAATGAGAAGAGCCTGAAAACCACGATCGAAGGAGCAGCAAACTATCATTTCACGAACTATGGCAAGTCGACACGCGAGCTGGATATGCAAAAGCGCCAAGCATCGGCGCTTTCGGCATTCCCGCGACGGCTCTCAAAGCAGATGCGGTTCGATCTCGGCAACACGGCCTCGACGCTCAGCGCAACAGGCGACCTGAGACCAGCCGTGGAACTGATGATTGTCGACCCGGACCTCTGGGCTGACTGTCCAGAGCCCGAGGCGAACCGACTTCACCCCGACCTTGTGCCGTTCAAGCCGATTTCCGGGCACTGCCGCGTCTTTGACGAAGAGCAATGGCTGATAGACGCTTCCAAGCGTGCCGCGGACGCGGCGCCGGACGACCGGGAGCGCGAAACGCTCTACCGAAAGCTGCTCGCGCGTGAGACGCCAATCAGCCGAGCTGCCTTGTCGGCATTGCGCAGCAATCCGGTGATAAAGAACCAACGTGGCGACTGGGTTGCCCCCGTGGAGATGGTCAATCTCAAGAAGAAGCTCGCCCGTTTCCTTGATCCCGCGATCGACGGACCGTCCGCGGAACTGCTTGCAGCACCTAACCTGATTGCACGCTTGCGGATTCGTGAAAACCTCAGCGGCGCCGATCTCGTTCGCTTCGCCGGGTTCGTCGAGGATCGGCCGGAGACTGCCGTACCCTTCGAGAAGTTGCTCACAGAGAATCTTAAACTGTTGAGCGCCGCGATTGTCGAAGAATTGCGCGAGATAGCCTGGCTTAAGACCAGGTCAGGAAGGCTCGCCGCACCCGAGACTCTCCACCTAGATACTGCGACCAACCGGCTCTGCATCGGTAACGATGACTTGATTGTCGCCAGCACGAATGAGCTTCTTCATCACAAGCTGAAACTGAAGACCGCGCCGGACAGCGACACGCTGCTTGAGATCATCGAGGCACATCGTGACCGGACCGAGCCGCTGCCGCGGCCGGACCTCGTTTATCCTGCCCTTGTCGCAGCGATCGGACGCGAACGACGCGCAAAGGCCGAGTTCGCGGACCAAAGCGTCTGCTGGGTACAGGATGACTATCACGCCCCGTCGGATATCTTAGTCGGCCCGCGAATCCCCGCGCTGTTGGCCGAAGCAATCCCGGTCTATCGGCACGCCGACGATGTCGGACACGCGTATCAGGCCCTCGGCGCGCCGGGGTCGCCAACGGACGAACATTGGACGCGCTTCTTTGAATTCGTCGATATCGAGTGGGACATCGAGGGACCGATCGACCAGCGCCGACGTCGTGTACTGCTCGAAGCATATAATCTTCGCGGTCTACTGGGATTGCCGGCCGGCTTGGAGAATGTCAGTTGCTTGCTCGACGATCGTTCTCGCCTGTTCACGCTTGCCCAGCTCCGGGCGGGGCAGCTAGTCGAGCCCGACTTTGCAGCGCTCGAACAGGAATTGCGCGCGACCGATAGCAAGATCGGCATCATCGAGCGCTCAGAGCGATCGCGGGTTTTCTTTACCGCCCTCGGTATTCGACCGCTATCGGCCATCGCCGGAACCGGCCAGCCCGAGCTTGGGTTACCCGGACGACCGCATCTCTGGTACAAGCCAAAGCATAGCGAGCGCGTCCTTGCGATGTTGCATCGGCCGCTATTTGCGCGCGCGCTCTATGAGGTCGCATTCCGCAACCGCCACGGTCATGCGGGGTTCGTTCCGGCGAGCCGCAACGAGATCGCCGGGCGCTTGGCGACGATCACCGAGATTGCGTTCTTTCAGTCGATAGGACGTCGCTACTCGGTCGGCGGCGCCAGCGTGCTGATACCGGCGCAAGTTGCCGTCAGCGAGCAGCGTATCGAATTTGTGGCGCCAAAAACCAAGGGTAGCTTCCAGCTATTGCTGGCCGAGGCGCTCGCGGAGATCGCCGGCGCGACCAGCGTAGGAACGATGCGCAGTCTTGCCAATGCCTTCCTTCCGTTGGTTATCGCAGGGACGCTCGAAGAGCTCACCGACTATCTTGATCGCATGGGGATCCCGCGCGGGCGGGAATGGGAGCTCGAAGACGACGGTGATGGTGATTTCGATAAGGAGGACGGTGACGACGACGCCGAGGAGATTGCGCTCCGCCAGGTTTTCGACAATCTCGACACCGATTGGTACAGGAGCGACTCCGAGCCGCCACGGGTCGAGCCCGCACCGCCTCCTCCCCCTAATCCCCCACCGCCACCTACGCGACCGCCTGCGTCGCCACCGTTCAAGCTTCCCGATATAGATGAAGTCGATCTGACGGTCGCGCCTGCAAAGGGAAGTCGGATCGAGCCGCAGCAATCGTCGGGCGGCGGCGGCAGCTCCGGCACGTGGCTGCCGCCGACGCTGGCGGAGGTCGAGCGCGCCGGGCTGCTCGGCAGGCGCGGCGAGGAACTGATCTATCGGATGGAGCTAAAGAAGGTCCGCGAGTTCGGCTACGACGAGCCGGAGCGCTACGTTATCTGGACCTCTTGCGACGAACCCGGTGCCGACCATGATATCCGTTCGATCGACGCGGAAGGGCGTCCCCGATGGCTTGAGGTCAAGGCCACCACTGGGACAGATGGCCGATTTGATTGGTCGCGCAAGGAATTCGAGAAGGCGTTCCGGGAGCGCGATCGTTACGAGTTGTGGCGGGTCTACCGCGTCGCCGATCAAGCGCCGATCGCGAAGTGCTTTCCTAATCCTGCAAGGATGCTAGGGGCGCGACAAATACTGCTTGAGCTCGGTTCACTGCGCGCCAAGATTGAGGATATCGACTGAGCGTCAGCATAGTCGGGTCCACATCCCGCGCGTAAGAGGCGCAACGCCGGCGCACTGGCGCGAGAATCAGCGATGCATGCCGAAGCACCTGCTGCTACAGCAGCAGCGGCGCGACCAAGCGGGCCGGCCTTCACTACTCGAAAAGGGCGATCCTGCCGGCCTGAAGGCATTGATCAACCGCGCGCTACTTCGCGTTCCGCTGTCAGGTGATGATTGTAGCCGGGCATCGGGCATTGCGGATCTCACTCCGCAATTTCTAGACGTGCTGGGCACCACCGAGCTACGGCTGTTTTCAGGAAGTAGGCAATCGCGGTTGAGTAGCCGAAATGAGGGCGCAAAGCTGCCCAACGCCGCATCGCTATCGGTTGGGGCATTTGTTCCATATTCTGGGGTTTCCGGCACTAGGTAGCAACTGCCACCACATAAGATCCGCCATCGACGGACACCTCCGCCTTCCCAGCGTCTACCATCTGGAAGACACACGACATCTCGCCATCGGTATGACCGGCGAACTTCGAACAGGATAGTTAGAATTCGATCAAATCCATTTCCGGGACAGAAGGGCCAGCCTGCTACACAACCATACAACAAGGAGCTGGCGATGGCTGTGAAGTCAGATGACGAACGGAGCGAAGACGCGGGGGTGCTGATGAGACGCATCCTTGCGAGCCGCAAGTCCATCGCCAAAGCCCAGTTCGACATGATCTCGAACGTCGGTCGAATGCGCACGTCCATGAGCGATGATGATCTTCGCAGTTTCCTGGTCGTCGAATGCGGTATCGCACGCAACGATCTGCCATCGATTTTCGCCTTCGATGAGGTTCTCGGATCTTTCGAACCCTTGCTGCGCAAGCGCTCCGTACCGTTCCAGGTAGTGAAGGCGCTGATCGCGACGGATGCCGACACAAGACGAGTTGCGCTTGAAGCGCTTGCATCAGGAACTAACGTTGATGTTTCGACCATCGCGACGCTGCGTCGTCTGGCCCTCCGAAGCAAGATCGGGGAGCGTGCTTATTCCGAGCGCAGTCGCCAACGCGCGATGACCACTGCGGCCTCGGCCCAGACATCTGCGCGGGTCCATAGGCTCTCCGAGAATGTGGCCGCCCTCCTTCGCGACATAGATGACTTCGTCTACCGCTTTGTTGGAGAGCCGCGGCCATACGAGGACACCGTTGACCGATCCGACAAGTGCCGATCAGCGGCAAAGGGTGTGAAATCGAAAGCTGCGGCCGTTCTTAGCGAATTCAGATCGGTTTATGGAGAAGTCAGGCTGCCGAAAGGTGGTGTCACTGGATTCAGCACGGGGTCTCATCGGCACAAACTCGCCGCCGCCCAGGAATCCTTGAAACGCTTCGCCGAGGGAAGATTCGCTTGGTATAGCGGCTTCAGCGGCTTCGGCTTCGAACCGGGCTATCTTTGGCAAACGGAACTTCAGGACGCGCTCGAATATCTGCTCCCCTGTGATCTGGACCCTGAACCGATATCCGATGAAAACGATGCCGCCGCCAAACCATTAAGATTCGTGGAGATTTGTGCCGGTGCTGGCGGCCAGGCAATCGGCCTGCTCGGCGCGGGTTTCAAGCCCGCCGCTCTCTACGACATGGATCTGAACGCGACCCGTACGCTTAAGCAGAATTGGAACTGGTTCGTCCGGCGAAAGCGTCTGGAGAAGGTCACCGAGATTGAACTACGCCAGTATCACGGCATCGACCTACTGGCTGGCGGCGTAGAGTGCAGAGCATTCTCGCGAGCAGGAAAGCAACGCGGCCAGGACGACAAGCGGAACCTGTTCGATGAGGCCGTCAGATACGTCGACATCATCAGACCCCGGGCGTTCTTCTTCGAGAACGTCGAAGGCTTCGAGGACAAGAAGTTCATCCAATACCGCGCGAGCGTGTTCAGGCGCTTGGAGGCGCTGGACTATCGCATCGGCCTGCACAAATTGAACGCACACGATTTCGGACTTGCCCAGTCGCGCGAGCGGGTCGTGCTGGTCGGCATTCGCAACGACGAGCCCGGTCTGTTCTTCTCACCGCAAGGCACCGGGCGGACAAACATGCGGGAAGCGCTTGCCGAGGTGATGTTCCCGCACCGTGGCCTGGGCGATGCCGAATATGATCGATGGGCGGAAAATTGGCTCAGCCGATATGGCGGAGAGACCTCCTATACAGTGGTATCGAGCCTCTACAAGAACGAAGGCGACATCCGGCAGCGATGGAAAGACGACCTCGGCTTCGCCATCGACCCAGTGCATATCGGCGACGGGCCGGCCCCTCTCGGAGCTATCAAGGACCTGAAGAGCTTGCCCTATCTGACGGTCGACGTAGCTCGGGTGCTCCAGGGCTTCCCGCGGGCGTGGCAATTCGCCGGTAAGGCAGACCGCCAGTTCTACCAAATCGGAAACGCATTCCCTCCGCAAATGTCGAAGGCGATCGGCATCGCCATTGCGAGTGCGCTGTCGGCCCGCCTCCCGAATTCGATCGATGCGCCACCTCTCGTCCCCTTCGACGAATCCTTGATTGGAATGAAACCAACTAAGGTACCCAGGCTCATTCTGAATGCGATGACGATGGAGGACGTCAACGATCTGAAGGAGCGCTACGGCAGGCAATTCCGCGACTACAAAAAGCTCAAGGCTCAGGTCCTGAAGAGTCGGCGAGCCCGAAAGCGCGAAATGCGTGAGTATCTCGAGTTCCACCGCGGCAAGCCTGAGCAGATCGTTGAGACTATCGGAACTTCAGATCCGCCCGGCTCGTGAAGTGTTCTCCGATCGCCTCCTGGATATGCCGGGCCTCGGGCCGGTCCATCCGTTCGACCAGCTTTCCATCTACGAAGAGCTGCCCCAAAACCCCCTTCTCGCTCCAGACGAAGCTGACCTCATGTCCGGCCGCGTCCTCGACAGTCAGCGTCTGAATCTTGCGGTCGGCGGAGATGGAGAAGGCGATCTCAGAGCTATCCGGCCCGCATAGATCGCTGAGCTCCGCATATGCCACCGCCGTTTCCGGCGACACTTGCTTATCGACGGTTCCTCGCGGGATGAGAATGCACTCCTTCAGATAAAGCCCGATCCCATTGACGAACTCGGCCATGTCGTCCCCTTCCAGGTATTGGAGCTGCTCGCTCTGCCTTGGAATGAATCCAACCCAGCCGGTATCGCCGAGCCGCACCCCCGAATGGATGTCGGCAGTCAACTCGACGTCTTCCCACTCGGCCCTGTCCTTCCCGGTCTCCGACTTGCCCGGCACGTAGAGTTCGACTGGCAGCCTCCAGTCGCCCGAACCCTTGCTCCTGAAGACAAGGTTCAGACTTCCGTCGTTGCGCTCGCCCCGCATGACCAGACCTCTCTCTTTTAGAATATGGCCGTACCGTTCCTTCGCCTCGATCATGATCTGCGTGTAGTAGCCCATGGAATCGTTCTCCGTCTCCGATACGCAGAGGATTCAAAGCGGGCACGCAAGACACAAAGCTGGCGCGACAGGATTCGCGCTTCAAAAGCGGTCAAATTGTTGACACAAGAACTTAACAAGAACATGTAAAATGCTGAAATTTCATGGTATTTTTTATATGGACTCCAGGCGCAACGTGTGCATTACTGTCAGCGCTCTTAGTCGCCGGAGGCAGCGATGATGAAGATATCGATAGCCGAGACAGGTCAGGCCTAAAGCCAACGCAGGAAGGCGAACGAGCTCCTTCCGACGCCGAAGACCCGTGCTCCGGCCAGAGCGAACCCAGAAAAAACTTTCATTATTTTAAAGCCTACAGCTTCTAGCTGGCGGACAAGTTTCTGATCGTCATTTAGGACCAGTCTTATAGCTGGTGATCCTGACGGAGTTTCCACGATGATGTATGTAGCAAACGAAGCCATCCTCTTCCGCTTCCCGGCCGCGATCACCGCCGCCATAGCCTGATCCTTCACTGACATTTCCCTCTGATTTCGCCCGGCACGCGCTGCCAGGAATGCACCCTCGTGTCCTGAAGAAAGTTTCTCTGATGAAGATGTCGACCAGATCCGCACGCGCTCCACCCTGACCTGATACCCACCGCGCGTGCGGCCCCCGAAGTTCCAGAAATGCCGCAACCCCGACCGCTCCGGGGATCGACGGCGCACGTCTGCATGTCACCAAAAAGGATACCGACATGAACCCTGCATCCAGCACCTCCAGCCAGCCCCGCCCCATGGCCTTCACGAGAGGTGAGATCGAAATCCATCGCGAGTTTGCACGCAAATGCATCCGTGCGAAGCAGTTTGAAGACCTTTCGTCGCGATACACGGCGATGAAAACGGAATGCCATCGTCGCGGGCTGCGTGCGTGCAACTTTCAGGAGTTCCGGAACGCGATCCGCCTCAGCCGCCTTGGAGCTCTCCGACGCCGGAATCTGGTGAAAGCCTCTGCGCCGGCGCTGGAATACTATTTCGGCACTCCCACCGAAAGTGCGCTTATCCATGAGCACGACAGTCTTTTGAAACTCTGGCGGCGGCGCTGATCGGAGGACTGAACAGAATGACCATCAAAACCATCTCGCTACGCACCCGGAAGCCGGATGTCGTTGACAAGCGCTTGCTCCAGTCGCTTCCCCCAGGGTTGGAGGAGATCACTTTCGATCTTCCGCGCCTTCTCAAAACGGCGGGAGTGTGGGAGGCGCTCCCGAAGAGACAGCGCCGTCACCTGAGGCGGCTGGCACCACGCCTCGTCACCGTCGTGGGCGGCAAGCCCAACCTGCCCGACGCTATCCGATCAGCGGGAACCGATGCTGCAGCCGCCGGGAACGGCAGTCGGCCGACGCAATCCGCGATCCACTCCACGATGAGGAAATCACATGTTTCATGAAGAAATGACAGCCTACTTCACGACTCTGGCCGACTTCCATCCTGCCGTGCTCCGCTGGTCAGGCCATGTTCTGCAGGACCAGCCGATGCTCGCGACGACCTTCGCGGCTACGTTGAATGTAATCATTCAGCAGACCCAGTTGCTGGGAATCGACGATGAAACGGCGCACGAGCTTCTCATTTGCCTGATCGAACATGAAGCAGGACCGGCCCTGCGCCGGCTGGGGATCAGCTTGCCCATCCCTTCGCGCGACCTGTTCTCAACCCTGGCGCATTCGTTTCGTGAAGACCACGAAATCGCAAAAGTCATGCTTCGAGAGCCATTGATGGTGGAGAAGGGTCCCGTCGGCATCATGCGCAGGTCGCTGTGGGCCGAAGGTTTGAGGGAACCGGAGGTGTCGCAGAGACTCGCCGAACTCCAGCAGCACTGCTCACAGATACACTGATCCTGTTGCACCAGGCTGCCTGCCAAGGCAGCGGTACCCAGCCGTGCGGCGCGTCGCGCGAAGCGGTTAAGCCATGTCATCCCAACAACAGTTCCTCCAACCCTGGCGACTGCCGCCGGGGGCAGAGAGTCACGTCCAAAGGTTAGTAAAATGACCCGCATCCGTCAGGCCATCCGATACATGAAGGAACTGGAGTCCGGCTTCGACCGCACGCTCCTTCCGCTGCCTACGGAGACCGTATTCCTCAAGCCAGCCGGTCCGCTCTCCGGCCGATACGTCTCATTCGAGGCCGACCCAAACGACGAAGAGGACTACTCCGGTCTCGTCAGCATTCCCTGGCTGTGGCAGCCGACTGCCGAGGCCACTCCGAGCCGCTGGTATCCGGCGCGCACGAAGGGCCATGCGCGCGGCACAATCACGAACCCGAAGACCCGAAAGGCAATCTCGTACAGCAGCACGTACGAGCGAAACCTCGCATACATGCTTTGTGCGTCCCGTCACATCGCGCACGTTGAGGACCAGCCTTCTGCGATTCCAGTCCCGTGCGAGGACGGCGAGAAGAGACACACGATCGACTACCGGACCACGATGTGCGGATCGCAAAACCGTATCGTGGTCGCCGTCCGCCCGTCCTGGCTTCTGGAAAAGGACGGTCTTCCCGAAACCATCGCCAGCATCAACCTCAACTCATTGGAAGGTTTTGCCGACGATGCCACCATCCTCACCGACAGGGAGGCCACCGACGCGCGCGGATGGAATGGAAAGAGCGTGCTCCGCGCCCTGAAGTCGCCGGTCGCCGAAGACAACGAAAGACTTCGAGACTTTGCGTCCAGGTTTCAGGGCACGGTCTCCCTGATTACCCTGACGGCAGGCTTCGAAAACAGGGCCGCGGCGGAAAACGCCGTCTGGTGCCTGATCCACGACGAAGTCCTCGTTCCGGTCCGGCCCGACCTCAGGCTCGTCGACGCCCCCTTCGTCCGCTTCAACCACAATCACTAGGAGACTTCCATGCAGGATCATATCCGAACTGCGCTTGCCCTGCAGCACGCCCCCGCCTCGCTCCCGTTCGTCAAGCTCCCCGAAGGCGCCCGCGTCAAGGACATGGGCATCGAGTACAACGTCCTATACTGCGACCGCAACGGCGCGGTGCTCCGCCGGATGGACGAGACAAACGCAACCATCAGCTTTACACAGGTCGACCTCAACGAGCGACTGAACCGCGACGCGGATCCGATGACGGTCGAATTCCGCTATTATTCCGACAGCAAGGCCAAAGCTCGCCTCAAGGGGACATCGAGCCTCAGTGTGCTTTGTCACAAGGATCAGGAAGACATTCTCCGGAAAGAATTCTTCGTCCGGAGTTTTCTCGAGCTGAAGGAACAAAACAAGGAGGAGCGGAGGCTGGCCCGCATCGACGGCCTTCCGATGCCGCCGTCCGTCAGCAAGTCCCGGGAATCCCTTCTTCGCGTGATCCCGCATATCGCGCGAGCCTGGCGTGAATTGCAGATCTCCTCCGGATCCTTTTTGGCCAGCAGGAAGCCGACGACGACGGGCCGGGTCAATTACACGACAAAGTCCAAGGTTGAACTCTGGGAGCCGTCGCCTTCCTCGGTGAAAGGCTGGATCCTCACAATGGAGGAGAACGAGTTCGATCCCGCGTGCCTGAAGAACACCTATCGCAGCGAGCGGCCCGAGTACTTCACCCCGGACGAATTGCAGTATCTGAATGACGCCGTGCGTGCTGCCTGCTCGACCAGCAAGCCCGATCTTGCCCAGATTCATAAGGACATGGTGGTTGGGCCGATGGTGGCCGCAAATGAGTTGCGATCCCCCGACGACCAGCTACGGATCCCGTGCGAGGACACGCTGCGCAATCGATACAATGCGCTCCCGGACATGTGGCGTGAACTTGGACGGAACGGCCGGGAAACCGCACGCAAAGAGTGGCAACCCGAACACGGCGGCATCGACATTATCCGCGCCCTCGAACGCATCGAGTGCGACGACCATGAAATCGATCTCCAGACTCTGCTGGTGAAGGTCGGTGCCTGGAAGACGCTTTCCAAGGCGGAACGCAAGAAGATCAAGCGCATCCGCCTTTGGATCACCGCCATGATCTGCGTCGCCACCCGTTGCATCATCGCGCTGCATGTCAGCGCCGAGCCGCCGTCGCTGAAGTCGGCGATGACGGCTCTGGAAATGTCGACTCGTGACAAGACTGACATCGCCCGCCGCCTCGGTTGTCAGTCGCCATGGATGCAGCACGGAACCGGGGAAACGATCGCGGTGGACAGCGCCGTGTACTTCGCCCATCGCCCCTACCGCATTGCCGTCAACGACATGGGCTGCGACATCTTTCTTCCTCCCGCCGGCCAGGCTTCCATGCGTGGCTACATCGAGCGCTGGTTCCAGACATGCTCTCACCAGATGTTCAACTACTTCGACGGCCGCACCTGGGGATCCATCGCCGAGAAGGGCGACTATGATTCCGAAGCTCACGCCGCTTCAGTAGCGGATCAGATCGCAGAATGCCTGATCCGCTGGGCCGTGGATGGCTATCACAATGCACCCCATGAGGGCCTGAACGGCGCGACCCCTCTCAACCGCTGGCTCGAACTTGCACGCGACCACGGTGTGCAGCCGGGTCCGACCGGAGCGCTGAGGGCCCACCTCTTCGGCACCTACGTGAAGCGCGTCATCTCCAAGAAGGGCCTTCGCGTCGCGGGTCTCTACTTCCAGAGCAAGGAGCTGCAGCAGATCCGGCGTAAGTCCAAGAAGACACCGGTCCTCGGGCGCGTGAACAATCATAATCTGGATGCCGTCTCGGTCCTTACGGAAAACGGATGGATTGAAGTTCCCTGTGTCCATCGTGAACTCGCGGGCGTGAGCATCTGGCGGTGGCTTGCGACCGTCGAACGGCTGAAGCTGTTCAATAGCGAGAACGCCAAGGCATCGCGTCAGATCCTCGTCGACACTTTCGCCTGGCTGAAGCAGCAGGCCGAGATGGCCCGACTCGAAGCCGGCCTAGTGAACCCTGTCCTGACGGACGAGGACTATCAGCGCTTCGAGCGGAAGATGGATCGCGAGTTCGATCTCATCGACATCAAGGGCGAGCCCGTTCCCGAAGGCGAATGGCGCCCTTCCAACGAGCTGTTCGCGGCCCTTCGCATCGCCCCGATCGTTTACGCCAGGACCCGAAGCGCCAAGGTCATCCGCGAGGAGGCCGAAACCGGAGGCCGTCCGCCGCTGGGAACCGCCCTTCCACCTCCGCCGCCGCAGGAGGCGAAGACGCAGAATGGTGATGATGATGACGACGAAGCCACCGTCATCCGCCGCATCAGCAATGACATTTTCGATGAGGAGTAAGGAGGACATCGTGACCCAATTGGAAGACCATGAGGCGAAGCGGAGCAAGGCAGCCATCGACCGCGTACGCGATCTGGTCGGTGCCAGCCGACTTTCCGTGGCCGACCGCGTCGCGCAACTCTACAACGAGTACATTCCCCTGGACCGCGACAAGCTGCTCAAGGACGCACTGATGGCCTCTGTCGCCAGCGTAACGATCCCGATCACAGGCAAGCCCGACAAGCGGCGCATCGTGGCGATTTGCGGGCGCTCCGGTGCGGGGAAAACGACCGCGATCGTGAAACATATCCAGAGCCTCAAGGCGATGGCAGCGTACGTCGATGAGGACAGCGTAAAGGTTCATCCCGTCATCTTCATCGAAGCGCCCTCCCCCTGTACGCCTCGCCTGCTCGCCATCGCGGGCCTCGAGGCCCTCGGGCACACGCCGCCGGACCGTATCCGAGAGAACGAAGCGTGGTTCCTCTTCCGCCGTCTGCTGAAAGTCCACAAGGTCATGTGGGTCGTCATCGACGAAGCCCAGCACGCGATCGAGTCTGCCACCGTCCGGGAGGCGACCGTCATCGGCGACGCGTTCAAGAACCTTACGCAGATGGCGGACTGGCCCGTACGTCTGATCCTGGTCGGCGTTCCTCCGCTCGCGAGCTTCCTCGCTCGAAAGCAACTCTACAACCGCCGCACCGTGATCCCGTTCGATACGGTCGACGCCGATGGGAACACGGATCTCGTCGAGAGCATCCTGAAGACGATCGTCCTCGAACACGCAGGCATGGAACTCAGGATCGATCTCGAGGCAGAGGAGAACCAAGAGGAAGCGGGAGCGACCAACAAGGAGAGAGATTTCCTGAAAAGGCTGGTGCACGCGTGCGATGCGGAGTTCGGCTCCGTAGTGCAGATGATCCGGGCAGCAGTGGAGCTGGCGATGCTGGCCGGCCGCGAGCATGTGCTGCTCGACGATTTCGTCAAGACCTACGCGTCGTTCTCGGGATGCAGGCCTAGCAAGAACGTCTTCACCGCAGCCAACTGGCAGGAGTTGGACCCGACCACCGCTCTGCTGCGCGACGACGATCGCTCATGGGAAGAGAACAAGTTGAAAATCAAGGGCAAGAACGCCACCAAATATGGAGTACGTCCCCAATGACCAGACTGTTTGAAATCATCGATTTCGATGCTCGCGAGACCGTTGCCAGCTACTGCTCCCGCCTCGCTGCAGCTTGCGGCTATCGGCATGCCCGGTCGTTCGGGGCCGATCTCCGCTTTCGTTTCCAGGGGCTTGCCGTCGGCAATGGGGACGACATCGAGAAATTCGCCTCGGTCATTGGGGTTCCGGCCTCCTATCTGTCCCATGGGATCATCGCCACCAATGACCGCCACAGCGTAGTTGCGGGACAGTCCCTCACCCGCGCCTTCATGCAGCGGCAGCGGCTGCGGTTCTGCCCCTACTGCGTCCTCGACGATGAACACCAAAAAAGTGGGCGGCGTGGTTTCCGCTCATTCGGTCGCGTTGACTGGCTGGTGAAATCCATCCGGTGCTGTGAAGCCCATGGAGTCCAACTGATCACGTGTGAGCAGAATCCGCAGCCCCTGTTCTTACACGATTTCGCGGCAAACCTCGCCGAGCTCGGAGACGTGCGAGGCCTGTTGTCCGATGTCAAATTCACGAAGCCGGACAGCCTCCAGCGTTACGTGGAGAAGCGGCTCCGTGGGAGGCCGACCGAGTCGAGGTGGCTCGATAGCCTGCCTCTCTACGTCGCCGTGCGCCTTTGTGAAACCGTCGGGGCGACGGAACGCCATGGCACTCACTTCCACGCATCGCCCATCGATGAAGGCGAATGGTCGGCATGTGCAGGTGCCGGCTACGATATCCTACGCGGCGGCGAGGACGATTTCCGCGACTACCTGCGCGGACAAGTGACACGCTTCTATGGGAAATCATCCGACATGGGAGGGCGCGCGATCTTCGGCCGCCTCTATGAACGGCTTGCCCACGAAACCGACGACAAGGCCTATGACCCGATCCGCGAGATCATGCGCGACGTTGCCATGGACAATCTCCCACTCGGGCCGGGCGATGAATTCTTCGGACCCGTCACCGAGAGGCGCCTGCACTCAGTGCAGTCCGCTTCCGTGGAATTCGGCGTTCATCCGAAACGGCTGCGTAAGACCCTCGTGAATGAAGGTCTGATCGCGGCCGACGATACATCGAAGACGTTCGAAAGGATCCTTCTGGACGCGCGCACGATGGAGAATTTCGCTCTCGAGGCCAAGAGCAGCCTCGATGTTCCGGACGCCAAGGCATACATCGGTGCCGGCCGTGTTCAATTCGAGATGTTGGTGAAGCATGGGTTCATCGAACCTGTTGGGGGGAATGGCACAGCAGCCGAAATTGCCGTTGACCGAAGGTTCTCGCCGAGTGGGCTTGACGAATTTCTTGGCCGCTTGCGGAGAGCCGTCATCAAGATCGATCACGATGGCCTTGGTGACATCAGGAATGTGATGACGAAAGTAGGCTGCACCTTCGCCGAAGTCATCGAACTCGTGCTCGGTGGAACGCTGACGACAGTGGCCTGGAACGAAGGTGAAACCGGACTCGCGGCGATCAAGCTTGACGCGGATGAGATCAAGGCGAAGACAGCGGGGGAAGACCATGGCTGCTTCTCGCTTCGCCAACTCGAGAGGCTTATTCCGGCATCGAGCACGATCATCAAGGCGCTTGTCGACGGTGGTCAGTTGCCGTCGGTCAAACGACGCAATCCGGTAAAGCGGAACATGCAGACGGTGGTCGAGCCTAGTTCGCTCGAAGCCTTCACGAAGGAATATCTGTCCCTGGGAAACTTCGCCACCAGCCGAAAGACCCGGACATGGAACCTGAAGCGAGATCTCGACGACGCCGGGATCATGCCGATCTTCTTCGCGGGCGAGATGCCGTTCTACCGTAGGTCGGAAATCGAGCGGATGTAATTTCCTGCTGATGCGACGTTCAATCAAGCCGGGTTCTGCCCGGCTTTTTTATGCCCGGTTCAGTTGGCCACTTTTAGCTTCCGGATTAGCCATTTCTGGATCGGATTTCAGGCACCGCGTGCAGAAAATCAATGGGTTACGAGAAACATGGCCAATACCAAGGTCGTTTTCTCACGGCCCGGGGGAAACCTCGGGCCTATCGGCTTTTTCGGCAATGGGGTTAGGGAATGGCAGAGTTCAACTGGACGTGCCCTTATTGCTCTCACTATCAGACAGTCAGTGAAGCAAAATACGACCTTAGCACTAGCCAACTTGACCTAGGCGAGACTTGTGACGGCAAACTTGTGGGCGTTGAAATCCAAGCTATTGGATGCTCAAACCCTCAATGTAAAAATATTACTTTGAATTTGACATATGGCAAGTTGATATACGCCTCAGGATATTATCGAATAAACGAGCGGATATTACAAACGCGCATAAAACCGGATAGCCGCGCTCGCCCACTACCACCTATTATTCCGCAGCCAATTGGTAATGACTATATAGAAGCGTGTCGAATCGCGAATCTAAGTCCAAAAGCATCGGCGACCCTAGCTAGAAGATGCATTCAAGGAATGATCCGTGACTTCTGCGGGATCACGAAGCCGACACTCAATCAGGAAATCAACGAGCTAAAGAAACTCTTCGATGAAGGGCATGCGCCTCGGGGCGTATCTGAAGAGAGCTTCGAGGCCATCGAAGCGATTCGCAAGATTGGCAATATTGGCGCTCATATGGAGAAAGACATCAACGTGATCGTCGATGTAGAACCGGATGAAGCCGAATTGCTGCTCAGTCTCGTGGAAAACTTATTCGACGATTGGTACATCGCTCGCCAAAAACGGCAGGATAGATTGGCTCGCGTAACCGCCAGCGTTGAGGAAAAAGAGACAATCCGGAAAGCTCCTCAGAACAATGCTTAATAGGGCCTCTCCCCTTTTTGGCGCAACTACGGCAGGTGAGGTGAACAGAGCCGCCACTCCACCTCTCCCCCTGTGGGAGAGGTTACAAAATCGCGGTCTTAGCGACAGCTAAGTCGCAGATTTTGTTGGTGAGGGGGTAGGACGGCTGGCAGGGCACAAGCCCCCTCACCTGCAATTTCTAGCACTTAGCTCACGCTAAGATGCTGAAATTGCTTCCTCTCCCACAAGGGGAGAGGAAACCACCATCCGCTCACTCCCCGGTATTCCTCAACGCGCCAAGGATGGCGCGGCACACGCTGTCGGGGCTGTCCGTCACCTCGTCGTTCCAGAAACGCAAGATACGGAAACCCTCGCCGCGAAATATCGCGTCGCGTGCGCGATCGGTCCAGCTTTCCACATGTTGCGAGCCGTCGACCTCCACGATCAGCCTCGCCTCGAAACAGACGAAATCAAGAATATAGCCCTTGAGCGGCACCTGGCGGCGGAACTTGAAACCCTCGATACGTCGATCCTTCAGCATCTGCCACAGGATGTCTTCCGGCCGTGTGGCATCCGCCCGCATGTCGCGGGCCCGCTTGCGGTGAAGCTCCGGCGGGCGATGGCGCATTCGGTCTCCCTCTGTCGCTCGACAGGATAGCACGGAGGAGTCGTGGCAAGAATGGCTTGGCATGCCAGACAGGTTTTCTGACCGCACGAACCAACCCTCGCCCGATACCCTAATTTTTGGGGAGAGCGTCGACTGCAAGCGTTTTGGCCGGAGAACCCGTTGCTTTGCAGCCAAATTCTTCATGTCATATTAATGTTCGTATCCTTCCTTTCGACCCATGAGGAGCGTCGCTGCCGAGGTTTGCAAGACCCCCGCAAGAAGGGCAGACATCCCGGCACTGCAACGAAGAAGGTGAGAAAGACCACAATGGAGGTTCCGATGAAACATATTGCGCGCATTGCGGTCTGCGCGGCCGCCCTCGCCGTCGCGTTTACGATGCCGTCCGCGGGCGGCTTCGGCTTCGTCGACCAGGCGCTTGCCGGTAACGGAAACGGCGGCGGTCATGGCAATGGTCATGCCTCCGACAAGTCGCGGAACGGCAACGCCTACGGCAAGCTCGGCACCAAGCCGGCGAAGGCGAAGAAAACGGATACCGAAACGGTCGGCGCGGACGAACTCGGCCCGCTCAACGCCGCCCACGCCTCACCGGTCGCGCGCATGTTCGCCTCGCCGAATTCGGCCGTCGGCAAGGTCGCCACGTACCAGGAAGCCCGCGCCGCAGCCCTCGAACTTGCCGATCCGGCCGCCCAGACCGCCGCTATCGACGCTGCGGTCGACGAGCTGGAAGCAGGCTTCGGCCTGACGCTCACCTCGGCCCAGATCGACAAGCTGAACGCGATCCTCGATTCGCGCTGATCGCCCTTGTCCGGAGCCTGCCCTCCCCGCCTTTGCCGGAGAGGGCGGCCGTTCGGCCGGCGAAGCCCGCCAACCCTGCAGATATGAGCGAACGGCGACACTGCAAACCGCTGCTTGCAACCTCCGCTCGAATCGAGAGACCATCGGGCATCCGTTTCTCGGCGGGGCCCACCACTGCCTCCTTCCTTCGACATCCGCATGAAAGACGTCGATTTCTCCCGCATGGACGTCTGCGAGAGCGAGCACTGGCTCACGCGCCTTCATTTCAACCAGAGCTATCTCGGGCGCTGCCTCGTCATCGCAAAGCGCGTCTCGGATACCTCGCTCGCGACCTGCACCGACGACGAATACCGGGATCTTCGACTGGTTCTGCAGCGCTACGAGCGGGTGGTCGGAGCTGCCTTCCAGCCGGCGCGCTTCAACTATACCCAGCTCGGCAACGAGTGGCCGCAGCTCCACGTGCACGCGATCCCGCGTTACGACACGCCGCGCCGGTGGAAGCACTACACCATCACCGACACCCGCTATCACCAGAACCCCTCGCCCAAGCCGCCGCCGCCGGTGCCGCTGGATGAGGCTTATGCGATCGCCGCGCATTTGCGGGCGCTGTTTGCGGCGGGCTGACGCGCTGCCAAAACGGCGCCCGATCGACAGATCGGAAACGTCGCGCCGAGAGGCGCCCTTGAGAATGCCGCAAATGCGTCCTAAATCAGAGGAAGTGACGGAGACGGCGCATTCAATTCCGATGCGTCGTCCTTCACGGAGACTTTGACCTGATGCGGCAATTGCGCAATCTCGGGAGAATGGCTTGGCTGGTGCTGGTCGTCGTGGCCGCGTTTGCCTTTACCGGTGCGCCCGGCGCCAGCGCCCACCAGACGAACTGCGGCAGTGTCATGACCGTCGCGGCGGACGGCGCCCATCAGCACCACCATACAAAATCCGGCGACAGCACCGCCACGAAGGCGGCGGCCGTTCCCTGCTGCACGACCGCCTGCCCACTCTGCGTTTCGGCGGCGGGTCCTGCCGGGGCCGCTCCCCATGCGGTCGCCTTCCTCCACCTCGTCTATCCCGAGCGCCAGTCCGGCCTGTCGGGCAACGAGCCGCCGCCGGACTTCGAACCACCACGTCCCCTCGCCTGATCGATCCGTCAGCCGCACTCAAGCGGCGGCATGTCCCCACATGCATGGATGAAACTGCTGTCGGCCGAGGCCGACACACCGATCAGGAGAAAAGATCGTGTATCGTCGCAAATTCTTGAAGACTCTCGCCCTCGGCACCGCCGCGGCCGGGTTCGCCCCTTCCATTCTTTCAACCAATGCACGGGCCGCGGCCGACACACCGGCGAAGCGCCTTGCCGTTACCAGCCGTGTCCTCGCGGTCAACGGCAAGCCGGCCAAGGTCTTCGGGCTCGTCCAGCCGGATGGCACTCCCGGCCTGACCTTCGACGCAGGCGCCGATTTCGACGTGCTGCTCGCCAACGAGACCGCCGAGCCGACGCTCATCCACTGGCACGGGCTCACCCCGCCCTGGGCCATGGACGGCGTTCCGGACAATCCGGCCGCGCTCATGACGCCTGCAGAAACCCGCGGCTACACCTTCCCCGCCGGCAGCGGCGGAACGCACTGGATGCACGCCCACACCCTGCAGGAGCAGAACCTGCTCGCCGCTCCGCTGATCGTCCGGCGGCCGGAGGAAGCGGCAAGCGACGAGCAGGAGGTGGTCATCCTTCTCCATGACTTTTCGTTCCGGTCGCCCGAAGAGCTCCTCGAAGAGCTGAAAGGCGGTAATGGCCACGGTGCCGCCCAGATGGGCGGGATGTCGATGGGGGGCATGTCCGGCATGGGCCATATGGGCCACGACATGGGCGGCTCCATGGGTGGCGGCTCCATGGGTGGCCAGCAGGGCATGGCCATGCCCGGAATGGGCGGCATGGCCGGCATGGACCTCAACGACATCGAGTACGACGCCTATCTCGCCAATGACCGGACACTCGACGACCCGCAAGTCGTGCAGGTCGAGAAAGGCGGGCGGGTGCGGCTGAGGATCATCAACGGTGCGACCTCGACCGCCTTCACCATCGACACCGGCGAGGTGCTCGGCCGCCTCGTCGCGGTCGACGGCCAGCCGGTGCAGCCGATCGCCGGCACGCGCTTCCCGGCCTCCATGGGCCAGCGGCTCGACATCGTGGTCGAGCTTCCCAAGGAGGGCGGCGCCTTCCCCATTCTGGCCCTGCGCGAAGGCTCGACGAAGCGGACGGGCCTCGTGCTCGCGAGTGCCGGAGCCGCGATCGGAAAGCTCGCCGGTGACGGCGAGGAGACCGGCCCCGCACTCGATCTGGGGCTCGAACAGCGACTGAGGGCGGTCACACCGCTCGACAAGCGCCAGCCCGCCCGCAGCTACCGGATGGTGCTCGGCGGCGACATGGCGAGCTACACCTGGTCGATCGCGGGCGCCGAGACGCTTGCCGTCGGCACCGGCGAGCGAATCCGTTTCGTCGTCCAGAACATGTCGATGATGGCGCATCCGATGCACCTGCACGGGCATCATTTCCAGGTGACCGCCGTCAACGGCGTCGCGATCGCCGGTGCGGTCCGCGACACAGTACTGCTGCCGCCGATGGCCGAGGTCGCGCTGGAGTTTGACGCCAACAACGCCGGACGCTGGCCCTTCCACTGCCACCATCTCTACCACATGGCCTCGGGCATGATGGCGTTCGTCGCCTACGGCAATGCCTGATAGAATGAGCGGGCGAGGTTTTGCCTCGCCCGCGTCCCGACCTGTCACGCGAGGAGGCAACAATGGCTGACGAGCACCATCACGGTCATCATCACGAGCACAGCCAAGAACGGACGGTCCCCCCGGCAGCGGATGTCTCCGGCAAAGGCGGGGTGGTCTACACCTGCCCCATGCATCCGCAGATCCGCCAGCTCGGCCCCGGCAACTGCCCGATCTGCGGCATGGCACTGGAGCCGGAAACGGCGACGCTGGAGACGGGTCCGAGCCCGGAACTCCTCGACATGCAGCGACGCTTCCGGATCGGACTCGCTCTGACACTGCCGGTCGTGCTTCTCGAGATGGGACAGCACCTCTTCGACCTGCACATGCTCATATCGCCTATGACGACCGACTGGATTCAGCTCGTGCTGGCGACGCCCGTGGTGCTCTGGGCCGGCTATCCCTTCTTCGAGCGCGGCTGGGCCTCGCTCGTCTCCCGTCACCTCAACATGTTCACGCTGATCGCCATGGGCACGGGCGCAGCATGGATCTACAGCATCGTCGCGACTGTCGCCCCGTCGGTCTTCCCCGCGACCTTCCGTTCCGGCGACGGGGCGGTCGACGTCTATTTCGAGGCGGCTGCGGTGATCATCGTGCTGGTGCTGCTCGGGCAGGTGCTGGAATTGCGGGCGCGCGAGCAGACGGGCGGCGCGATCCGCGCGCTCCTCGATCTCGCACCGAAGACTGCGCGGCGCGTGCGCAGCGACGGGACCGACGAGGATGTGCCGCTCGACATCGTCGCGGTCGGCGACAGGTTGCGCGTCCGCCCGGGCGAGAAGGTGCCGGTCGACGGGGAGCTTCTCGAAGGCCGCAGTTCGATCGACGAGTCGATGGTCACCGGGGAGTCGATGCCGGTCACCAAGGAGCCCGGCGCCAGGCTGATCGGCGGCACGATCAACCGCACCGGCGGCTTCGTCATGGAAGCGCGGCGGGTCGGACGCGACACGGTGCTCTCGCAGATCGTCCATATGGTGGCCGAGGCGCAGCGTTCTCGGGCACCGATCCAGCGGCTCGCCGACGACGTTTCGGGCTGGTTCGTGCCGATCGTCATCCTCGTGGCACTTACCGCCTTCGGCACCTGGACGGCCGTCGGCCCGGAGCCGCGTTTCGCCCACGGTCTGGTCGCGGCAGTCGCCGTGCTCATCATCGCATGCCCCTGCGCGCTGGGGCTTGCGACGCCCATGTCGATCATGGTCGGCGTCGGGCGTGGCGCCGGCATGGGCGTGCTGATCAAGAATGCCGAGGCGCTGGAGCGCATGGAAAAGATCGACACCCTCGTCATCGACAAGACGGGCACGCTGACCGCCGGTCGGCCGGAAGTCGTCGCGATCGCTACCGTTCCCGGCGTCAAGGAGACCGAACTGCTGCGACTTGCGGCGAGCCTCGAGCGGTCGAGCGAGCACCCGCTGGCGGCTGCCGTGGTGAGCGCCGCCGAGGTTCGCAAGGTAGCGCTCGCGGACGCGCAGGACTTCGACAGTCCCGTCGGCCGCGGCGTGACGGGCACCGTCGACGGGCACCGCCTGATCATCGGCAGTCACCGGATCATGGCCGACGAGAAGATCGACATTTCGGCGCTCGGCACGAAGGCGGAGGAACTGCGTGGCGAAGGCGCGACGGTGATCTTCACCGCAGTCGACGGCCGTCTGGCCGGTCTCTTCGCCATCGCGGACCCGATCAAGCCGACGACGCCGCCGGCCGTCGGCGCGCTCCTTGCGGAAGGCGTCCGCGTGGTGATGCTCACCGGCGACAACCGCACCACCGCGAACGCCGTCGCCCGCAGACTCGGGATCACCGAAGTCGAGGCCGAGGTGCTGCCGGAACACAAGAGCGAGATCGTCGCGCGTCTGCGCAACGATGGCCGCGCCGTGGCGATGGCCGGCGACGGCGTCAACGACGCGCCCGCTCTCGCCGCCGCCGACGTCGGCATTGCCATGGGAACGGGAACCGACGTCGCGATCGAAAGCGCCGGCGTCACGCTCCTCAAGGGCGATCTCGAGGGCATTGTGCGGGCGAGGCAGCTGAGCCGCGCGACCATGCACAACATCCGCCAGAACCTCTTCTTCGCCTTCATCTATAATGCGCTCGGTGTGCCGGTCGCGGCAGGCGCGCTCTATCCGGTCTTCGGTCTCCTGCTGTCGCCGATCATTGCGGCGGCGGCGATGGCGCTCTCCTCCGTCAGCGTGATCAGCAATGCGCTACGTCTGCGGAGTGCGCGACTATAAGGTCCGGCAAACATCGGCGCACCGCCGATGGTGTTGCGAAAGCGCGCGACGGGCTATCATCGCGCCGGTGATTCCCGTCACCGGCGCGTTCCCTCCCTGAAGTGAGTTCCCTCATGCAAAGCCCCGTCATCGATGTCGTCGTCAGCGACACGCCGCCCGAAGATCGTGACGCGGTGCTCGACGTTCTGCGCACCTACAACCGGGCGCAGACCGGCCGCGTTCGCGGAGCCGATTTCGCCGTGCTGCTGCGCGATCCGGAAACCGGATCGGTGATCGGCGGGCTCTATGGCGAGGAGAGCTATGGCTGGGCCTTCATCAAGTATCTGGTGGTGCCGGAGAACCTCCGTGGGCTGGGTCTCGGCAGCCGCCTGATCGAGGAAGCAGAAGAGATCGCACGCAGGCGCGGCTTCGTGGGAGTCTGGCTCGACACCTACGATTTCCAGGCGCGGCCCTTCTACGAGAAGCTCGGCTATACCGTCTTCGGCGAGCTCGAAGGCGGCGCCGGCGCCTACGGCCAGTTCTTCCTCAAGAAGCGCTTCGCGTGAGCATTCCTGACCTCGACCGGAAACGGGTTGCCCTTCCGGGCCGGGCCGCTGTCAGGCCTTGTACCTGCGCCACCGCCTGCCAGCCACCAATCCTTAACCGCGGGACTCTAGAATGTTCTTCCCGACCAGTGAATGACACGAGACACGCATGCCGAACCCGACCTTCCGCTTCACCCACTACGACCTCAACGAGCAACCGGCCGGCGCGATCATCGAGGTGACGCTGAACGCCGTGAACAATGTGCGGCTGATGACGGCGACGAATTTCCAGCGTTTCAAGGAAACCCTGGATTTCAAATATGTCGGCGGGGTCGCCAAGAAGTCGCCGATCCGGCTCACCATTCCGGAAGCCGCGCATTGGCACCTGATCGTCGACATGGAAGGCCATCACGGACTTGCCGATTCCTCCGTCCGCATGATCGCCTCGCCGGCCCGGCAGCAGCGCCAGCAGAAGGCGTCTTAAAGACGGTCAGGCGCCGCCGCGCTCCCGGCGAAGCTTGGACCACCAGTCGAGACGCTTGCGGATCTCCCGCTCGAAGCCACGCTCCGGCGGGTCGTAGAAGGTCTTTCGCCCCATCTTCTCCGGAAAATAGTCTTGGCCCGAAAAGGCATCGGGCTCGTCGTGGTCGTAACGGTAACCCTCGCCGTAACCTTCACCCTTCATGAGCTTGGTCGGGGCGTTCAGGATGTGCTTCGGCGGCAGCAGCGAGCCATTCTCCTTGGCCGCGCGCATCGCCGACTTGTAGGCCATATAGACGGCGTTCGACTTCGGCGCGGTGGCGAGATAGACGCAGGCCTCGGCGAGCGCCAGTTCCCCCTCCGGTGAGCCGAGATAGTCATAGGCATCCTTGGCGGCGTTGCAGATCACCAGTGCCTGCGGATCGGCGAGACCGATATCCTCGACCGCCATGCGCACCAGCCGCCGGCCGAGATAGAGCGGGTCCTCGCCGGCGTCGAACATCCGGCAGAGATAGTAGAGTGCGGCATCGGGATCGGAGCCGCGCACCGACTTGTGGAGCGCCGAGATCAGATTGTAGTGGCCGTCCTGGCCCTTGTCATAGACGGGCGCGCGCCGCTGCACGATCCGCGTCAGGCCCTCCGTGTCGAACACCTCGTCCTTGCGGGCGGCGCGCCAGACTTCCTCGGCAAGTGTCAGCGCCGCCCTGCCGTCGCCGTCCGCCATGCGGATGAGGCTCGCCCTCGCGTCGGCATCAAGCGGCAAGGGTTTGCCTTCCACCGCCTCGGCACGTGCGAGCAGCGTCTCGAGGCTTTCCTCGTCATGGGGCTTGAAGATCAGCACCCGGGCACGCGACAGAAGTGCGGCGTTGAGCTCGAACGAGGGGTTCTCCGTGGTCGCTCCGACGAGGATGATCGTGCCATCTTCTATGACCGGCAGGAAGCTGTCCTGCTGGGCACGGTTGAAGCGATGGATCTCGTCGACGAAGAGCAGCGTCTGCCGCCCGTTCATCCGGCGCGCTCTCGCCGCATCGAAGACCTTTTTCAGGTCTGCGACGCCGGAGAAGATCGCCGAGATCTGTTCGAAGGCGAGCCCTGCCTCGCCGGAGAGCAGCCGGGCGACCGTGGTCTTACCGGTGCCGGGCGGCCCCCAGAAGATCATCGAACCGAGCGAGCCGCTGTCGATCATCCGGCGCAGCACCCCATCCTCGCCGGTCAGGTGCTCCTGGCCGGTCACCTCGGCGAGCGTGGTCGGACGCAGGCGATCAGCGAGCGGCCGCTTCGAGGCGACCGCGTCGGGAACCTGCGGTGCAAAGAGGTCGTCGCTCATCGGAACAATTGCCTGATGCGTTCGCCGTCGCGCTCGATCTCCACTCGCCAGATACCCGGATCGCTGGCCGTCAACGTCTCCATGTCCGCGCTCGACGTGACGTTCGTGCCGTTGACGGCCACGATGATGTCGTGCGGCCGGAAGCCGAGCCGTGCGGCGATCGAGCCGCCATCCACAGCGGTGATGACCACACCGGTGACCTCCGTCGGCATCCGCAGTTCGTAGGCGAGCCGCGGCGACAGATTGGCGACCGTTGCCCCGGCAAACGGGCTATGGCCGCCGATCACCCGTTCGTCGCGCGGACGGGTTTCCGGGGCGGCCGCAAGCGGCAGGGTGATTTCCTTTTCCGAACCGTTGTCCTTGACGGTGAGCGCCACCGAGGTGCCGAGGCCCGCGGTCGTCAGCCGATAGCCGAGCGCGTCGGGATGTTCGACGGGAACGCCGTTGACGGCAGTCACCACCTGACCGGGGCGCAGGCCTGCCTTCGCTGCTGGCCCATCCTCGACGACGCGGATGACCAGCGCACCGCGGGGTCTGTCTAGCCCCAGCGCCTCGGCGACATCCGAGGTCACGGCGTCGAAGGAAGCGCCGATATAGGGGCGTTCGAAACTGACGTCCCCCCGTTCGGCGGCAGCCAGGAAGACCTTGACGAGATTGGCGGGGATAGCAAAGCCGACGCCGTTCGAGCCGCCGCCCTTCGAGAAGATCGCCGTATTGATGCCGATGAGTTCGCCGTTCATGTTCATCAGCGCGCCGCCGGAATTGCCGGGGTTGATCGCCGCATCTGTCTGGATGAAGAAGCCGAAATCGCCCTCGGTCACCTGGTTGCGGGCAAGCCCCGAGACGATGCCGCTCGTCACCGTCTGGCCGACACCGAAGGGGTTGCCGATCGCGAGCACGAGGTCGCCCACCTCGATCGCGTCCGAATTGCCGATCTTGAGTGCCGGCAGCGGCTCGCGAGCATCGATCTTCAGCACGGCAAGGTCGAGGCGATCGTCCTTCAGCACCACCTTGCACGGGAATTCCCGGCCGTCGGCCAGTGCGATCTTGATCTCGTCGGCGCCGCCGATCACGTGGTTGTTGGTGACGACGATCCCCTTGGAATCGACGATGACGCCCGAGCCCAGCGAGGTCTGCTTCTCGCTGCGGTTCGGCATGCGCTGGCCGAAAAACTGCTCGAAGAAGGGATCACCGGCGAAGGGGGACGCGCGGCGCTGGACCATCCGCTCCGCGTAGACGTTGACGACTGCGCCGTGTGTCTCGCGCACCAGAGGCGCGAAGGAGAGCTGCATTTCGGCTTGCGAGCGCGGCAGCACCTTGGTCGCCTCCTCGGCGGAAGCGGAAAGCGGCGACAGCAGCGCGAGCGAAAGCACCGAAACGGCAGCGAAGCGGACCAAGCCTAGCATGGGAGACTCCCGATAAATTCACAGAATGGCTTTTAGTGCGGAGCGAACCGGAAGGGAACGGCAAATCGCCCTCTTCCGATCCCGACAATTTAGCCGGACACCGCGCATTTCCAAGGCAGGCGACATTACAAGTCGGTCATGTTCCCCGTCCCGAAGAAATCTCCGATGCTGGGCATACTGTCTCCTCTCGCACGATAAGCTGCTGATTGAATTGCGCTTTATCAATTTCGGCGATGACCGTTCAGGTAGTTGTCAGGAAGTGCTTCTAGCTTTCAGCGAGGATCTGACGATTCCGAGGGAGACACGATGGCCGATCAAGCACCGCCGGAAGAGACCCGCATAGCCGTTTGGGACCTGCCCGTGCGCGCCTACCACTGGCTTCAGCTCGTGCTCGTCGCGGTCGCGGCGGTCACCGGCTTCCTTCTCGGCGGGCGCTGGATCGACGTGCATGTCTGGGCCGGTGCGGCGCTCGCCGCTCTTCTCGTCATGCGTATCATCTGGGGCTTCGCGGGCAGCACCTATGCACGCTTCTCGACCTTCTTGCCGGCACCACGCACGGTATTCTCTCACGTTCGTGAGCTGAAATCGGGAACCGCTCGCCCTCATCTCGGGCACAATCCGCTCGGCGCCCTGATGATCCTGGCGCTCGTTGCCGTCATCGCCGGCCTCGTCGTGTCCGGTACGATCATCTTCGGCGGCGTCTTCAAGAAGGGGCCTGGCGCCGCCTTCTTCTCCTTTGCGACCGGGTTCTCGGCGCGCGAGATCCACGAACTGCTCGCCTTCGCGCTGCTCGGCCTGGTCGGACTGCACATCGCCGGTGCTTTCTTCGAGAGCTGGCGCACGGGCGAGAACCTGACTCGGGCAATGGTGACCGGCCGCAAACGGCTGGAACCCGGCAGGTATGAGGAAAGACCGATCGCCGCCCGTCCGCTGGTGGCCATCGTCACCATACTCATGCTGTTCGGCGCTGCAGTGCCGCTCGGGCTTTCGCTCGCGGCCATCCCGCCGTCCGGCATGCCCGTGGCGCAACTCGATCCGGTCTACCGGCAGGAATGCACCGCCTGCCACATGGCCTATCATCCGAGCCTGCTGCCGGTCGCGAGCTGGCAGGCGTTGATGGACAACCTCGATGACCACTTCGGCGAGGATGCGAGCCTCGATCCCGAAACGGCGACAACGATCACGGCGTTCCTGACCGCAAATGCCGCGGAAACCGCCGACACCAAGCCGGCCAACGCCTTCCGTCGACTCGATCCGGCATCCCCCTACGAGCTCACGGCGACACCGTTCTGGAAGCGCATGCACGGCGAAATCCCGGACTCCGTCTTTGCTGCCAAGCCGGTGAGCAGCAAGGCGAACTGTGCCGCCTGCCACGGCGATGCCGAAGCCGGCGCCTTCTACCCTGCGAACATCAACATCCCGAAGGAGGACTTGAAATGAAGAAGACAGCGATGCTCCTGCTGTGCGGCCTCGGCCTGCTTGCGGCTGCGCCCGCGAACGCCGACCCTGCCCGCGACGCCATCCTGAAGGATTACGCGAGCGCGGCCGGCGTCGCCTCCTTCTCGGCCGATGCCGGCAAGGCTCTGTTCCAGGCGAACCACACCGGCGGCAAGCCCGACACCCCCTCCTGCACGACCTGTCACACCGCCGATCCTCGACAGCCCGGCAAGTCGCGCGTCGGTAAGGTCATCGAGCCGATGGCGGTCTCGGCTAATCCGAGCCGCTTCACCGACGCGGCTGAGGTGGAGAAATGGCTCCGCCGCAACTGCACCTCCGTCCTCGGGCGCGAATGTACCGCCGAGGAAAAGGGTAATATCATCACCTATCTTTCAAGCCTCTGACCGGAGACCGACCATGACGACAATGCTGAAATCCGGCCTAAAACTGGCGTTCATCGCCGCAGCCTTTTCGGGCGTGGCCCTGTCCGGCCCCGCTTTTGCCGATGACGACGAAGGAGGTGAAGGCGGCATTCGCGCGGTTACAAACCAGGCGACAAAAACCGAATGCTCCGCCTGCCATATGGCCTATCCGCCGGGGCTGCTGCCGCAGCGCTCCTGGCAGGCTCTGATGGGCAACCTGTCGAACCATTTCGGCGAGGATGCGAGCCTCGACGAGCCGGTGCGCAAGGAAATCGAGGACTATCTCGTCGCCAACGCGGCGGATGCCGGTGGCCGTTCCATCCGCGGCCTCAAGGCAGACCAGACGCCGCTGCGCATCTCCGAGCTGCCGTGGTTTACACGCGAGCACGGCTCCAAACTCATCGCCCGGGCGAAGGCGAACCCCAAGATCGGCTCGATCTCGAACTGCGCCGCCTGCCACCGCGGCGCCGAGAAGGGCTATTTCGAAGACGACTGATCAAGAGCCTGAAAGTGCCGCCTTCCACGTCGGCGGCACCGGACGGCAAGGCCCGCCGACGCGCTCCCGCCGGCGGGCCTTGCCTTTTCGATACATGATGATGCCTTATTCCGGCAGGATGCGGACGGCACCCTTGTCGGCGGAGCTTGCGAAGGCGGCATAGGCCTTCAGTGCCGTGGTAACGTTCCGCTTGCGCGGGCTCGACGGCTTCCAGCCGGCCTTGTCCTGCTCCGCACGGCGATGGGCGAGCTCATCGGCGCCGACCGCGAGATTGATCGTGCGGTTCGGGATGTCGATCTCGATCGTATCGCCGTCGCGAACCAGGCCGATCGTGCCGCCATTTGCCGCTTCCGGCGAAACGTGACCGATCGACAGGCCC
Organism: Ciceribacter sp. RN22; assembly: GCF_024054295.1. Taxonomy (NCBI): domain Bacteria; kingdom Pseudomonadati; phylum Pseudomonadota; class Alphaproteobacteria; order Hyphomicrobiales; family Rhizobiaceae; genus Ciceribacter; species Ciceribacter sp. RN22. The sequence goes on along the minus strand of NZ_JAMXLD010000001.1, from coordinate 1,561,247 downwards.
GAGGTGCCGCCGGAGAAGCGTCCGTCGGTGATGAGCGCGCATTCTTTGCCGAGGCCCTTCGACTTCAGATAGCTCGTCGGATAGAGCATTTCCTGCATGCCGGGGCCACCCTTCGGGCCTTCGTAGCGGATGACGACGACATCGCCGGCAACGACCTCGTTGGACAAAATCGCCTTCACCGCCGCGTCCTGGCTTTCATAGACCTTGGCCGGACCGGTGAACTTCAGGATCGACTCGTCGACGCCGGCCGTCTTCACGATGCAGCCGTCCAGCGCGATGTTGCCCTTCAGGACAGCCAGACCGCCATCCTTGGAGAACGGATGTTCGACCGAGCGGATGATGCCCTTTTCTCCGTCCGTGTCGAGCTCTTCCCAGCGCGCGCTCTGCGAGAAGGCCGTCTGGGTCGGCACGCCGCCAGGAGCGGCCTTGAAGAATTCGCGCACCGTCTCGGAATTCGTGCGGGTGATGTCCCAGCGGTCGATTGCATCGCCGAGGGTGGCGGCATGGACGGTCGGGCATTCACGGTTGATCAGGCCACCGCGGTCGAGCTCGCCGAGAATGCGCATGATGCCGCCCGCCCGGTGGACGTCTTCCATGTGAACGTCGTTCTTGGCTGGCGCGACCTTCGAGAGGCATGGAACCCTGCGCGACAGGCGATCGATGTCGTCCATGGTGAAATCCACCTCCGCCTCATGGGCGGCGGCGAGGATGTGCAGCACTGTGTTGGTCGAGCCGCCCATGGCAATGTCGAGCGCCATGGCGTTCTCGAAGGCAGCCTTCGAGGCAATCGTGCGCGGCAGGACGGAGGCGTCCTCCTGCTCGTACCAGCGGCGGGCGAGATCGACGATCAGGTGACCGGCCTCGACGAAGAGCCGCTTGCGGTCGGCGTGAGTCGCGAGCGTCGAGCCGTTGCCGGGCAGCGAAAGGCCGAGCGCTTCGGTGAGGCAGTTCATCGAATTGGCGGTGAACATACCCGAGCAGGAGCCACAGGTCGGGCAAGCGGACTGCTCGATCGCCTTGACGTCCTCGTCGGAAACCTTGTCGTCGGCCGCGGCGACCATGGCGTCGACGAGGTCGAGCGCGTGTTTCTTGCCGTGCAGGACGACTTTGCCGGCCTCCATCGGGCCGCCGGAGACGAAGACGGTCGGAATGTTGAGGCGCAGCGACGCCATCAGCATGCCGGGGGTGATCTTGTCGCAGTTCGAGATGCAGACCATCGCGTCGGCGCAATGGGCGTTGACCATGTATTCGACGCTGTCGGCGATGAGTTCGCGCGACGGCAGCGAATAGAGCATGCCGTCATGGCCCATGGCGATGCCGTCGTCGACGGCGATGGTGTCGAACTCCTTGGCGACGCCGCCGGCCGCCTCGATTTCGCGGGCGACGAGCTGGCCGAGATCCTTCAGGTGGACGTGGCCGGGAACGAACTGGGTGAACGAGTTCACCACCGCGATGATCGGCTTGCCGAAGTCGGCATCCTTCATGCCCGTCGCGCGCCAGAGACCGCGCGCGCCCGCCATGTTGCGGCCGTGGGTCGTGGTTCTTGAACGATAAGCTGGCATCGATGGTTCCTCGGATCTGTCCTGGTTATCTTTCCGGGCGCGCGCGGCAATCAAGAGCCGACCTCATGCGCATACCTGCGGATTTCCCCTTGTCCTAGTGCAATCGGCGCAAGGTGTCACTATCAGCATACCGCAAAACGGTACGCCCGGCACGACGGGTTGGTTTCCTCACGAAATCGTGGCTCGACGTTTCTTTTCGCGCGACTGAAACTCTGGTCCACTTTCCTGCGTATACTCTTCAGGAACGCAACAGTTACGAGAGAGCAGAGCCATGTCATCCTATCGTCCGCCCAGGATCGCCGCGAGCGAGATCACCCCGCCGGCGCTCTACATGAGCCGCCGGACGCTGATGGCGACCGCGGGCGCGGGACTTGCGCTCGCCGCCTTGCCGAAATCGCTGCGCGCTGCCCCTCTGGCCGCAAAGTCCAGCGACTACAAGGTCGACGAGACGGTCACCTCGAAGGAAGACGCAACCAGCTACAACAACTTCTACGAATTCGGCACCGACAAGAGCGACCCGATCCGCTATTCAGGCGACTTCAAGCCGCGGCCCTGGCGGGTGGAGGTGGGCGGGCTCGTCGCCAAGCCCACAGTCTTCGGCATCGACGACATCATGAAGGACTTTCCGATGGAGGAGCGCGTCTACCGGATGCGCTGCGTCGAGGCCTGGTCGATGGTGATCCCGTGGATCGGCTTTCCGCTTTCGGCCCTGCTCGACCGGGTGGAGCCGCTCGGCAGCGCCAAATATGTCGCCTTCGAGACGGTCGTGCGCCCAGAAGAGATGCCCGGTCAACGCGGTCTCTTCCAGCCGCTCTCCTGGCCGTATGTCGAGGGCCTGAGGCTGGACGAGGCACGCCATCCGCTGACGATCCTCGCGACCGGTCTCTACGGAGAGACGCTGCCAAACCAGAGCGGCGCGCCGCTTCGCCTCGTCGTGCCGTGGAAATACGGATTCAAGGGTATCAAGTCGATTGTCCGTATCACGCTCACCGAAAAGGAACCGCCCTGCACCTGGAACATCTCGGCTCCGCAGGAATACGGCTTCTATGCCAACGTCAATCCGGCCGTCGACCACCCTCGATGGAGCCAGGCGACGGAGCGGCGGATCGGCGAAGGCGGCGGCTTGTTCGGCGGGTCCCGGCGCGAGACCCTGCCCTTCAATGGTTATGCGGAAGAGGTCGCCGGCCTCTACGCCGGCATGGATCTCGCGAAGTACTATTGATGGCCGCCCTTCCCGTCCGCTACCGATCCCTCTCCGTCTGGGCGCTCTACGCGATCGGCCTCGCGCCCGGTCTCTGGACCTTTTATCTCGGGGTCACGGCCAATCTGGGGGCTGATCCTGTCAGGACCTTCGAGCACTTCCTCGGTCTCTGGGCGCTGCGCTTCCTGTGCCTGACGCTGCTCGTCACACCGACGCGCGATCTCTTAGGCATTAATCTAATTAGCTACCGACGCGCATTGGGGTTGCTTGCCTTCTGGTACGTGCTTGCCCACTTCACCGTCTATCTCACCCTCGACCGCGGAATGATCCTGTCATCGATTGCCGGAGATCTCGCCAAGAGGCCCTACATCATGCTCGGCATGGCGGGGCTCATCATGCTGATCCCGCTAGCACTTACCTCCAACCGCTGGTCGATCCGCAGGCTCGGGCCGCGCTGGATCATGCTGCACCGGCTCGTCTACGTCATCGCCGCCGCCGGCGTGCTCCATTATGCCCTGTCACTGAAATCGATCACCGCCGAGCCGGCCTTCTATATCGCCGCGGTCAGCCTTCTTCTCGGCTATCGGCTCGCGCGGCCGAGGCTTATGGGCTGGAAACGGCAGCGCAAGGCGCAGGTCTCCGCGAGTGCTTAAGGTCGCCGTGTCCTCGGGCGATCGAGCCGCTTCAGGGTCGCGAGGGGCGTTTCACCATAATGCCGCCGGTAGATGCCCGAAAAGCGCCCGAGATGGAAGAAACCCCACCGCATCGCGATGTCGGAAACGTCGCCCAGGGAGGATCTTGGATCAAGAAGGTCGCGGCGGGCGCCATCGAGCCTCGCAAGGCGCAACCAGATCGACGGCGGCATACCGACGGTATCCAGAAAAGCCAGGCGCAGGCGCTCGATCGACACGCCCAGATCACCGGCAAGGGCCGGCAGCGTGACCGGCTCGCCCGGATCGTCGGCGATCTGCCGTTCCACCCGCCGGAACAGATCGAGCGAGACATGCCGGCTGGTGAGCCCCTTGCTGCGATCATCGAACGCCGCCCAGAAATCGAGAAACTGTTCGGCAAGCAGGTCCGGCAGTATCCGTTCGAGATCGGCGGGCGGCCGCCCCTCCAGCGCTCCGAAGCCCAGCAGGCAGGCGAGCCAGTCGCCAAGCGCCTCGTCGGCCGGAGCGCGGCTGCGCGATCGGACTGCCGATCCAGCGGCCGAAAGTCCTATCGCCTCTACCGGCAAGGTAAGGCTGATCAGGTCGCTTTCCGCCCCCACGACCGTCATCAACTCGGTTTCGCCCTGACGTAGCGCGACCATCCGGCCGGTCTCATGGTGGCCGTTGACGCGCCAACCGCCCTGCGCCGCCATCGGGAAGATGAAAGAGAGTTTTCCGCCCGGGCTTCGCGTCTCCTGCGCGACCGCAGGACCAATGCGCTCGCGGCTGATCACCGCGTCACCGACGGTCATCAGCTCGAAGGAGGACCGATAAGTGCCGCGGCTCACCTGGCGGTAGCTCTGCACCCAGTCGTCGTCGCAAGCGTCGTGCTCGCTCGCATCCTGAAGAAGCTGCCTCTCATAGAACATCGCCGAACCATCGTCTTGCGAACCGGACTGCCCGAAATTCAGGCAGAAATCATCACACGAAGCGGATAGCCAGTCCAGTCGCGCATGCCCTAGCCATTATAGATCGATAACAAGGGGAACATCCGACATGCAGAAAACGGTTCTTGTGGCAGCGGTCCTCGCCGGTCTCGCGGTGCCTGCACTCGCTGAAACCGACGACCAGAAATGGCTGACGCCGACCATGATCAATGCCCGCGCGGCAATGATGACGCCCGAGCTTTCGCTTCTCACCTTCCAGCACATGGACGCGATCTTCGCGACGCGGCCGGTGCGGGCCGGCGGTAGCGTATGGGCTCTTGCCTCGGAGCCGGGCGATATCGGCAATACGTTTGCGCTCGACGGGCAATCGCTGCCGCTCGACGATTTTCTCGAAAAGACCGCCACAAACGGATTGCTGGTCATCCGCGACGGCAAGATCGTCAGCGAGATCTATCGCAACGGTCTCGATGAAAAGGCGCACCACATCTCCTTCTCGATGGCGAAGTCGATGCTGGCGACGATGGTCGGCATCGCCGTCTCCGAGGGCAAGATCAAGAGCCTCGACGACAAGGTCGTCGATTACCTGCCCGACTGGAAGAACTCGGCTTACGCCGACGTCTCCATCCGCGATCTCCTGATGATGCGTTCGGGCGTCGCGTGGCTCGAAGTCTACGAATTCGGCAGCGACACGCAGCTGACCGAAGTGCACAACAATTCGCTCGTCGCCTATCAGTACCGCTGGTGCGACTACGCAAAGGACCGCGCCAAGACGGAGAACAAACCGGGAGAGGTCTTCAACTATTCGACCCTCGACACATCCGTTCTCGGGTGCGTCCTCGAAAAGGCGACCGGCATGAAAGGCGCGGACTATCTGAGCGAGAAGATCTGGAAGCCCGCCGGCATGGAATCGGACGCCTTCTACATGCTCGACGGGCCGGATACCGTCGGCCGCGAGTTCTTCGGCGCCGGCATGAATGCGGCGCTCCGCGACTACGGCCGTTTCGGCCTGATGATGCTCGACGACGGCAAGGCGAACGGACGTCAGGTCATCCCAGCGGACTGGGTGAAACAGTCGACGGTACCGGATGCGACAACGGAGCCGGCGAGCAAGGACGACTGGCTCGGCTATGCCTATCAGTGGTGGACGGTGCCGGGGTCTGACGCCTATGCCGCAATCGGCCTGTTCAACCAGTTCATCTATATCGATCCGCCGAGCAGGACGGTGATCGTCAAGCTCGATTCGCCCGCCGATCCGCTGGGCTTCGAGAAGGAGAACATCGCCTTCTTCGAGCAGATCGTCAAAAACATCGCAAACTAAGCGACCACGTAGCAGGGGCCGGCCATGCCGGCCCCACGACGCGCGTTCAGCGCGTCAGCCAGGCCGGTGGCGCATCCGGACAGCGGCCGAGGACGGCCGCCTCGACGCAAGCTGCAAGGCTCGCGAAGCGCACCTCCTTGCCGCTCAGGCCCGGGCCGTAATGGGCGTATTTGCCGGAATTGGTGAGGATCAGGCGCACCGCCGGCGGTACGATCGGCGGCATCACCGTGCACCAGCAGGCGTCGCGGACGAAGGTGGCGCCGAATGCTTCCAGCTCGACGGCGATGCCACTCTCGACAATCTTTCCGTAGGTGGAACGACTTGCCGTAACGGTAAGCGTCACGTCGGGGTGCTTCCTTCGCCCACGGCAGAGTTCGGCAAGCGTCCGGCATTCGTCAGCGGAGAAGTGCGGATTGCCGAGCGCGACCAGCTCGACCGGTTCGCCGGCTGCCGGATTGAAGCTCCGCCAGACCGCGCGCAAATCGGCGCGCGATATGGTGAATATCGGCAGTGTGGCACCGCCCGTTGCCGCTTCGAAGGTCGGCGCCTCAGGCGTGACTCCGACGATGTGGAACATCGGCGCGGCGGAGGTCGTGGCAAAGGCGGCGCCGAAAGCCTTCAGGTCGTCGTCACTCGGTGCGGCCGTCTCGAGCCCCGTCAGGACCGGAATCGTGTTCGGCGCAAGCAGGCCGACCTGATAGCCGAGCAGCGGCCAGAAGCTATCGTCGCGACCGGCCATCGGTTCGACGTCGACGACCAGCTGTGCCGTGCGGTTCTCGTCGATGTGACAGCCGGCATGAGGTGCGCGGCCGGTGAGCGCGATGCAGATGTCGAGGAAGTCCGGATACTTCATTGTGCGCGCGCCGAGCACGCTGTTGGCGTAGACGACGGCATTGGATTCCGCCCAGGCGATGTCCTCGCCCCGATCCGGGGCGCCGTCGAGCTGATAGGGTGCGCAGGTGAAGGTCGGCGCGGCCCCCATGCGGACATAGGCGTCGGCAAGGGCACTCGCGGCCCGCGATCGCACCGGATCCGTTCCCTGCTCGCGCCAGCGCGCCTGATCCACCGAGATCGCGTTGAGCGAGGTCGGAACGACGACACGACCGCCCCAACCGGCAAGCTTCTCGGCGAAATCGAGACTCGCCGGACCGATATAGATACAGCCGTCAACATGGACCTGCGCCACATCGATCAGGCGCTCCGCCCCGTCCAGCCGTGCCATGCGAGTGACGATCCGCATGGCTAGGCTCGTCGCGTGGGGAACGGAGGCAGACAACAGCTCGCGGTCCCTTTCGGTGAGGGCCAGCCGATCCGTGGACGCGGAGACTTCATGTCCCGTAACCGGCGCGGCGCCGGGTTCGAAAACACTGCCTTTCTCCACGCGTAAGCGCTTCCGCCCCTGCAGGCGCGCGAAATCCCGCGGATCGAGCACCGCGATTGGAAGGGAGCGACCATAGACTTCTTCGGCAACGATCACGCCGAGGGTAAGGATATCCTCGCGTTGGGAGAAGACCATGGCGGCGGGCGCCAGTCCGTTGACGATCAGCTGCAGCAGCACGGCGCTGCCGGTGCAGGAGCCGCGACCGCCCGGCATCGCCAGCACGGCGCCGACGAGGCAAAGTCCGTGCAATGGATGGGCATGATCGATGACGATGCCGGTCTCCGGATCGACTCCGCCCCAGAAGCTCAGGCCGGTGTCGGAGAAGAGAAGCGGCCCTTCCGCCCTGCCATCGACCAGCATCGCCGCAGACGCTGCAAAAGCCCTGCCCTCCTTGTCCATGATCGCCTCCCGTGACTCCGGTGTTCCCTTCCTATTACCACGGACGGGAATCGTCGCAAGGAAAGGCCCGGTCGGCTGTCCACGGCGAGCGCTCCGTCGGTCGCCAGCCAGTGCGAAGGGCCGCCGCCGTCACGCCGGAATGTGTATCCGCTCGCGGATGTGCTTCAGCGAGGCGACGATGGTGAAGGTCATGATGACCAGCAAGGTCCATGAGCTCCATTTGCCGAGATGCACCGTGGACCAGGCACCGATCTGGTTCGGATAGTGCCAGACGGCGAAGAAGGTCGAGAGGTTCTCGGCGAGCCAGATGAAGAAGCCGATCAGGATGAAGGCCAGGATCAACGGCATTCTCCGGTCTCGGTCGAACGGGCGAAACACGACGGTCGCACGCGCATAAAGGCCGATCGCGAGTGCGGCAATGTACCAGCGGTAGTCGCCGATATAGTGATGGGTGAAGAAGTTGGCGTAGATGGCGAGCGCCACCAGCGTCGCCATCCAGTAGGGCGGATGGTGCTGAACCCGGACGTCGAGCAGGCGCCACGCCTGGATGACGTAACTGCCGACGGCGGCATACATGAAACCGGAAAAGAGCGGTACGCCGAGCAGTTTGGCATAGGCGAAATCAGGATACGCCCAGGACTGGATCGCACTTGAAGTCTTGAAGACCTCGAGGATGAAGCCAATCACATGGAAAAGGCAAATCGCCTTCAATTCGTCCAGCGTCTCGAGCCGCGTCCATATCATCCAGGCCTGGATGCCGAGCGCGATGATGAGAAGCAGGTCATAGCGCGGGATGCCGAAGAGGCCGGCGCGCGGCGTCACGAAGATCGAGACGAAGAACAACCCGGCAAAGAAGCAGGCGCGCGCTTCCTTGATACCAAATAGCAGAAATTCCACCGCAAAGCGCCGAAATCCCTTGAGTTCGGGAGCCGGTGCAAGCTCCATCAGCCGTCGGTCGAAGCTCTGCAGAAAGGCTGTGGGGCGAGCCTGTAGCGTCGTCATCGAATCTCCCGGTCAACAGAGCGTTGCCTTTTCGGCCGCAACTAGAAGGACCAAATGGGAAAAATCAAGGCGCGCGCACAACTGCGCCGATCTGGAGGAACGTCGGGCCAACCTTTTCGACCAGCGGCTTCTCGGACACAGCGAGCGCCGCGCCCTATAGCCCCCCGTCAGGAACGCAAAAAGGCCGGAGGTTTCCCTCCGGCCTTTTCTATCCTTCCCTGACGGGAGGAAACTTACGCTGCTTCAGCTTCGGCTTCGGCGGCGACGCGGGCCTTGTCGGCTGCGCCCTTGGCGTCGACATCGCGTTCAACGAACTCGATGACGGCCATTGCGGCGTTGTCGCCCTGGCGGAAGCCGGCCTTCATGATGCGCAGGTAGCCGCCGTTACGGTTGGCGTAGCGGGTGGCGATGGCATCAAACAGCTTGCGGACGGCGTCCTGGTCCTGGATCTGCGAGATGGCCTGACGACGGGCGTGCAGGTCGCCGCGCTTGCCGAGCGTAACGAGCTTTTCGACGATCGGGCGAATTTCCTTCGCCTTCGGGAGCGTCGTGACGATCTGCTCATGCGTGATGAGCGAAGCAGCCATGTTGGCGAACATCGCCTTGCGGTGGCTGGCGGTGCGGTTCAGCTTGCGGCCGGCTTTCTGGTGGCGCATTGCTATTCTCCTTTAAGTGCAGGCTCTGTCTCAGAGGCTGCCGTTTCCTGACACATACAGGCATCCGCCTGCAGTTTGACTGGAAAAGGCAGAGCTGAACCTGCCTTTTTTGTTTCTTAGTACTGGTCTTCGTAGCGCTTGGCGAGATCTTCGATGTTTTCCGGCGGCCAGGCGGGCACTTCCATACCGAGGTGCAGGCCCATGGAAGCCAGAACTTCCTTGATCTCGTTCAGCGACTTGCGACCGAAGTTCGGAGTGCGGAGCATTTCCGCTTCCGTCTTCTGAATGAGGTCGCCGATGTAGACGATGTTGTCGTTCTTCAGGCAGTTCGCAGAGCGAACCGAAAGTTCGAGCTCGTCGACCTTCTTGAGCAGCGCCGGGTTGAAGGCGAGCTCGGTGACGGCTTCTTCTTCGACTTCCTTCTGCGGCTCTTCGAAGTTGACGAACACGCCGAGCTGGTCCTGCAGGATGCGGGCAGCAAAAGCGACCGCGTCCTCACCGGTGACCGAGCCATCGGTTTCGATGGTCATGGTCAGCTTGTCGTAGTCGAGAACCTGACCTTCACGGGTGTTTTCGACCTTGTAGGACACCTTCTTGACCGGCGAGTAGAGGCTGTCGACCGGGATGAGGCCGATCGGAGCATCTTCCGCGCGGTTGCGCTCGGCCGGGACATAGCCCTTGCCGTTGTTGACCGTGAACTCCATGCGGATCTCGGCGCCCTCGTCGAGCGTGCAGATCACGTGGTCGGGGTTCAGGATCTCGATGTCGCCGACCGTCTGGATGTCACCGGCGGTGACGACGCCCGGGCCCTGCTTGCGCACGACCATGCGCTTGGAATCGTCGCCATCCATCTTGATGGCGATTTCCTTGATGTTGAGCACGATGTCGGTCACGTCTTCCCGGACGCCCGGGATCGACGAGAACTCATGCAGCACGCCGTCGATCTGGACGGCGGTCACGGCGGCGCCGCGCAGCGACGACAAGAGAACGCGACGCAGCGCGTTGCCGAGCGTCAGGCCGAAGCCGCGTTCCAGCGGTTCAGCAACCAGCGTTGCCTTCGTGCGGCCGGACGAGGTGAACTCCACCTTGTTCGGCTTGATCAGTTCCTGCCAATTCTTCTGAATCATGTTTTTACCTTCCGTTCGTTGCCACCATCCAATCGTGGCAACCGAGCATTAGAAGCGTCGAGAGGGGCGCCCGAGCGCCCGTCGACTGGATGAATAATGATCAGACGCGGCGCTTCTTGCGCGGGCGGCAGCCGTTGTGCGGGATCGGCGTCACGTCGCGAATCGAGGTGATCATGAAACCAGCAGCCTGCAGAGCGCGCAGGGCCGATTCGCGGCCGGAACCCGGGCCGCAGACTTCGACTTCGAGCGACTTCATGCCGTGTTCCTGCGCCTTCTTGGCGCAGTCTTCCGCTGCGATCTGAGCGGCGAACGGGGTCGACTTGCGCGAACCCTTGAAGCCCTTGGCACCGGCCGACGACCAGGCAATGGCGTTGCCCTGCGCGTCGGTGATGGTGATCATCGTGTTGTTGAAGGTCGAGTTGACGTGTGCAACGCCCGACGAGATATTCTTGCGCTCGCGGCGGCGAACGCGGGTGGCTTCCTTGGCCATTTTCTTACCTTTCCTGATCTCTTCGCCGCCGTAGTTCCAGCGGCTCCACCTTGAAGCCAATAGGCAGTAGGCAGTAGGCAATAGGTTCTCCCTACTGCCTACTGCCCAAAACCTACTGCCTGCAAATTACTTCTTCTTACCGGCGATCGCCTTTGCCGGACCCTTGCGGGTGCGGGCATTGGTGTGCGTGCGCTGGCCACGAACCGGCAGGCCGCGGCGATGACGCAGGCCGCGGTAGCAGCCGAGATCCATCAGACGCTTGATGTTCATCGCGGTCTCGCGACGAAGATCACCCTCGACCTGATAGTCACGGTCGATCGTTTCGCGAATCGCCAGAACTTCGGCGTCGGTCAGCTGATGAACACGCTTCTCAGCCGGGATGCCGACTTTCTCAATGATTTCCTGTGCGAACTTCGGGCCGATCCCGTGAATGTAACGGAGCGCGATTACTACGCGCTTCGCGGTCGGGATGTTGACGCCAGCGATACGTGCCACGCCTATTCTCCTTGCGTTCCAGTTGCCATCCGGCAAGTGGTGTCTGGTTTACGCAGCCAAACAGGCCGCGCGTTCAAATTCGGGTCCTCAACATGTCAAAACGATCGAACCCGGTCCTCCGTGCGGAAGAACGCGCCGATCGCTTACATGTCGCGAGTTGGCGCGCTATTTAGCGGAATCAGCCGACAAAAGCAACTGTTCCGGTAAAGATTCTTGAAGCCTCGTCAGCCCTTCACGGTTGCGAGGATCGCCTCGATGTCCGCTGTGACGGCATCCATGTCCTTCATGCCGTCCACCGACTTCAGCTTGCCCTTGGCGTAATAGTAGCCGATGAGCGGCGAGGTTTCCTTGTAGTACGCCTCGAGCCGGGCCTTCATGGTCTCGGCATTGTCGTCCGGCCGGCGCTTGAACCCGGTGGAACCACACGTGTCGCAGACGCCCTCGACCGAGGGCTTCTTGTCGGTGTCGTGGTAAACGGTTCCGCAGTTGCCGCAGGAATAGCGTCCCGAAACACGACGGACGAGTTCCTTGTCGTCGACCTTGAGCTCGACGACAACCGAAAGATCCAGCCCCTTGTCGGCGAGCATCTTCTCCGTCGCATCCGCCTGCACGAGCGTGCGGGGGAAGCCATCGAGGATGAACCCTTCGGCGCAATCCGGCTGATCGATTCGCTCGGAAACGATGGCGATCACGATATCGTCCGAGACCAGCTTGCCCGCGTCCATGACAGCCTTGGCGCGCTTTCCGACTTCGGTCTCCGCGGCGACGGCTGCACGCAGCATGTCACCGGTCGACAATTGCGGAATGCCGTGTTTCACGACGATACGCTGGGCCTGGGTGCCCTTCCCCGCACCCGGCGGCCCCAAAAGGATAAGTCTCATCGTCCCCTCTTTCCTCCACGCAACTTCGACTTCTTGATCAGGCCCTCATACTGCTGGGCAATCAGGTGGCCCTGAATCTGTGCTACAGTATCGAGGGTGACGCTGACAACAATCAAAAGCGAAGTACCACCAAGGGATAATGGAACGCCGGTACGGGCGACCAGGATCTCGGGGAGGATGCAGACGAAGACGAGGTAGATCGCGCCGATCACGGTGATTCGGGTCAGCACGTAGTCGATGTATTCGGCTGTGCGCTCACCAGGGCGGATACCCGGAATGAAGCCGCCGTGCTTCTTCAGATTGTCCGCGGTGTCCTTCGGGTTGAAGACGATCGCGGTGTAGAAAAAGGCAAAGAAAGCGATCAGCGCGCCATAGAGCACCATATAGAGCGGCTGGCCGTGGCCGAGCGCCGCAACGATCGTCGTCGCCCAGGAAGGCAGCGTCGAGGTTCCGGTGAAGCCCGCGGCAGTCGCCGGCAGAAGCAGCAGCGACGAGGCGAAGATCGCCGGAATAACACCCGAGGTGTTGAGTTTCAGCGGCAGGTGTGAGGTGTCGCCCTGGAACATGCGGTTGCCGACCTGGCGCTTCGGGTACTGGATCAGCAGGCGACGCTGCGCGCGTTCCACGAAGACGATCAGCCCGATGACGGCGATCGCGACGATGATGACCGTCAGGATGAGCGCGGTCGAAAGGGCGCCGGTGCGGCCGAGTTCGAGCGTTCCGACGACGGCGGACGGCAGGCCTGCCGCGATGCCGGAAAAGATGATGAGCGAGATGCCGTTGCCGATGCCGCGCGAGGTGATCTGCTCGCCGAGCCACATCAGGAACATGGTGCCGCCGAGAAGGGTCACGACGGTCGACAGGCGGAAGAACAGGCCGGGATCGTTGACCAGTCCCTGCCCGCTTTCCAGCCCGACGGCGATGCCGTAGGCCTGCAGCGTGCCGAGAAGAACGGTACCGTAGCGGGTGTACTGGTTGATGACCTTGCGGCCCTGCTCGCCTTCCTTCTTGAGGTTCTCGAGCGCCGGGACGACGGACGTCATCAGCTGTACGATGATCGAGGCGGAGATGTAGGGCATGATCCCGAGGGCGAAGATCGCCATGCGCTGCACGGCGCCACCCGAGAACATGTTGAAGAGGCCGAGAATACCGCCGGCCTGCCCTTTGAAGGCAGCCGCATAGGCTTCAGGATTGAGACCGGGCAGCGGGATGTGCGTGCCGAGGCGATAGACAAGAAGCGCCGCAAGAGTAAACCACAGCCGCTTCTTCAGATCTTCCGCCTTCGCAAAGGTCGAAAAATTGAGATTCGAGGCCAATTGTTCCGCTGCAGAAGCCATGAAATTCTCCGCGTAACCGATCCGAAGCGAGAGCCTCGGAGGCAATTCACCAAATCGTTTTCAGAAAACCGGGCCGGCACGATTGCGGAGTAGCCGCTCGCCTCACCCTATTTTCCAGAATCTCCCGGAAGACGAAACAACGTCACCCCTTCTGAGGATCGTGAGGCTCACATATGGGAGCAAAATCGCCCGGTGTGAAGCACCCCGGGCGATCAAATCGTACTTATTCAGCGGCTTCCGCAGCTGCTACCAGCAGCTTGATCGAACCGCCGGCCTTCTCGATCTTCTCGACCGCGGCCTTGGAAGCGCCGGCAACCTCGAGGGTGACCTTGGCCTTCAGTTCACCGTCGGAAAGAACGCGAACACCGTCCTTCGGACGACGGATGACGCCGGCAGCCTTGAGAGCGGCAGCATCGATGGTCGCCTTCGGGTCGAGCTTCTTGGCATCGATCGCGGTCTGGATTCGGCCGAGCGATACGGTCACGAATTCAGATGCGAAGATGTTGTTGAAGCCGCGCTTCGGCAGACGACGGTAGATCGGCATCTGACCGCCTTCGAAGCCGTTGATGGCAACGCCCGAACGAGCCTTCTGACCCTTGACGCCGCGACCACCGGTCTTGCCCTTGCCGGAGCCGATACCGCGACCAACGCGGATACGGTCCTTGGAGGAGCCTTCGTTGTCCTTGATTTCATTCAGTTTCATGGTGACTTCCTCCGTCTCACTTCTCGTCGACGACGCGAACGAGATGCTGGACAGCACGGATCATGCCACGAACCGAAGGGGTATCCTCCAGGGTGCGGACCCGGTGCATCTTGTTGAGGCCCAGACCGATGAGCGTCTTGCGCTGGACTTCCGGGCGGCGGATAGGCGAGCCGATCTGTTCGATCGTGATCGTCTTTGCTTCAGTCTTCTTCGTAGCCTTGGCCATGGTTCAGACTCCTCTTATTCTTCAGAGGCGTTGCCGGAAGCGGCACGGCGAGCCTGGAGCGTGGCATACTTGAGGCCGCGCTGAGCTGCGATGTCCTTCGGGTGTACCTGGTGCTTCAGGGCGTCGAACGTAGCGCGAACCATGTTGTACGGGTTCGACGAACCGGTCGACTTGGCGACGACGTCGTGCATGCCGAGCGTTTCGAAAACGGCGCGCATCGGACCACCGGCGATGATACCGGTACCGGCCTTGGCGGAGCGCAGCAGAACCTTGCCGGCGCCGTGACGACCGTTGACGTCGTGATGCAGCGTACGGCCGTCACGCAGCGGTACGAAGATCATGTCGCGCTTGGCGGCTTCGGTCGCCTTGCGGATTGCTTCCGGCACTTCACGTGCCTTGCCATGGCCGAAACCGACCCGGCCCTTCTGGTCGCCGACGACGACGAGAGCAGCAAAGCCGAAACGACGGCCGCCCTTCACCACCTTGGCGACGCGATTGATGGCGACCAGCTTGTCGACGAACTCGCTGTCGCGCTCTTCACGGCTCGCACGCTCCTCGCGCGAACCACGCCTGTCCTGTGCCATTGTCCTGTTCCTTTTTCTTTTCCGGGTGCAATCGGCAGATTACGAAAAAATTCCGCCCTGCCCTTCCGGGTCACGGGCGAAATCGGGGAAACCGGCTCATGCCGGAAATCCGCCCGGACTGCAAGCCCGGGCGGAAACTCTCAAATCAGAAGGTCAGACCGCCTTCGCGGGCTGCATCGGCGAGAGCCTTGATGCGGCCGTGATAGATGAAGGCGCCGCGGTCGAAGACCACTTCCTTGACGCCCGCCTTGACGGCACGCTCGGCGACGAGCTTGCCGACGGCAGCCGCGGCCGCGACATCTGCGCCGGTCTTCAGCGACGAGCGCAGACCGGTGTCCAGGGTCGAGGCGGCAGCCAGCGTACGGCCGGCGACGTCGTCGATGATCTGGGCATAGATGTTCTTCGACGAGCGATGAACCGACAGACGCGGACGGCCATTGGCCACCGCCTTGATCTGACGCCGTACGCGATTGGCACGACGAACCAGTGCTTCTTTTCTGCTTGCCATTTCGCGCGTTCCTTACTTCTTCTTGCCTTCTTTGCGGACGATCCGCTCTTCGGCATACTTGACGCCCTTGCCCTTGTAGGGTTCGGGGCCGCGGTATTCGCGGATCTCGGCAGCGACCTGGCCGACCTGCTGCTTGTTGATCCCGGAAACCACGATTTCCGTCGGCTTCGGAACAGCGATCGAGATACCGACCGGCGGTTCGTAGACCACGTCGTGCGAGAAGCCGAGAGCCAGCTGCAGGTTCTTGCCCTGCATGGCGGCACGGTAACCGACGCCGTTGATCTCGAGCTTGCGCTCATAGCCGTCCTTCACACCCTTGAAGATGTTTTCGATCATCGTGCGGGACATGCCCCACTTCGAACGAGCACCCTTGGTGTCGTTGACAGGCCGAACAACAACCGCGTTGTCTTCGAGCTTTACGGAGATTTCGTCGTTAGCGACGAAAAACAGTTCGCCCTTCGGGCCCTTGGCAGTCACCTTCTGGCCGTCAACGGCGGCCGTGATCCCTGCAGGAACCGGAACGGGCTTTTTACCGATACGAGACATTTTTGAAATCCTGTCTGTTCGTTCTGGAGATCCCTGCCCTGTCTTAGAAGACCGAGCAGAGAACCTCACCACCAACGTTCTGTTCGCGAGCCTGGTGATCGGCCATCACGCCCTTCGGGGTCGAAAGGATGGTGATGCCGAGGCCGTTCGCGACCTGCGGAATGGACTTTACCGAGACATAAACCCGGCGGCCCGGCTTGGACACGCGGCCAATCTCGCGGATGACCGAAGCACCTTCATAGTACTTCAGTTCGATCGTGAGTTCGGACTTGCCATTGCCGTAGTCGACCTGGGAATAGCCGCGGATGTAACCTTCGGCCTGCAGGACATCGAGAACGCGTGCGCGCAGCTTGGAAGCAGGAGTGCTTACCGAGCTCTTGCGGCGGGCAGCGCCGTTACGGATACGGGTGAGCATATCGCCCAACGGATCAGTCATCGTCATTTACCCGTCTCCTTACCAGCTCGACTTGACAATGCCCGGCACCTTGCCGAGGTTGCCCAGCTCGCGAAGCGCGATACGCGACATCTTGAGCTTACGGTAGAATGCGCGCGGACGACCGGTTACTTCGCAACGGTTGCGAATGCGGGTCTTGGAGCCATCGCGCGGCAGTTCTGCCAGCTTCAGGGTTGCCTTGAACCGCTCTTCAATCGAGAGAGACTGGTTCATGATGGTTGCCTTGAGGGCGGCACGCTTGCTGGCCTGCTGGGCAACTGTCTTGCGGCGGCGCTTGTTCTTTTCAACTGCGCTTGTCTTCGCCATATCGAAGTTCCTCTTCTACGCTCGTCGTTACGGTTACTGACGGAACGGGAAGTTGAACTCTTTCAGAAGAGCCCGAGCTTCGTCGTCCGTGTTTGCCGTCGTGCAAACGATGATGTCCATGCCCCACATCTGATCAACCTTGTCGTAGTTGATCTCAGGGAACACAATGTGCTCCTTGATGCCCATGGCGAAGTTGCCACGGCCGTCAAAGCTCTTCGGGTTCAGGCCCCGGAAGTCGCGAACGCGCGGCAGCGCGATGTTGATCAGGCGGTCCAGGAATTCGTACATGCGGGCGCCACGAAGGGTAACCTTCGCACCGATCGGCATGTTTTCGCGGACCTTGAAGCCGGCGATCGAGTTGCGTGCCTTGGTGATGACCGGCTTCTGGCCGGCAATCGCCGCGAGGTCGGCGGCAGCAATGGTCGGCTTCTTGGAGTCGCCGGTTGCTTCGCCCACACCCATGTTGATCACGATCTTGTCGATCTTCGGGATCTGCATTTCGTTAGCGTAGGAGAAGGTCTCCTGCATGCTCTTGCGGATCCGGGAAACATATTCCTTCTTGAGCCGCGGCTCGTACTTTGCCTCAGCCATCGATCACATCTCCCGAACGCTTGGCCACACGCACCTTCTTGCCGTCGACGACCTTGAAACCGACGCGGGTCGGCTTGCCGTCCTTGTCCATGACGGCAAGGTTGGACAGATGCACGGAAGCTTCCTTGTTGATGATGCCGGCTTCCTGGCTCTGGGTCTGACGCTGATGGCGCTTGACGATATTGATGCCACGAACGACCGCACGGTCTTCCTTCGGCATCACCTGAATGACTTCGCCGGAACGACCCTTGTCCTTGCCGGTGAGTACGACGACCTTGTCGCCCTTACGAATCTTTTGCATCGCTTGTCGCTCCCTTACAGTACTTCCGGAGCCAGCGAGATGATCTTCATATGGTTCTTGGCGCGAAGTTCGCGCGGAACCGGTCCGAAGATACGGGTGCCGATCGGCTCTTTCTTGTTGTCGATAAGAACGGCTGCGTTGCTGTCGAAGCGGATGACGCTGCCGTCGGGACGGCGGATGTCCTTGGCGGTGCGGACGACGACCGCCTTCATCACGTCACCCTTCTTCACGCGGCCGCGCGGAATCGCTTCCTTGATCGAAACGACGATAATGTCGCCGACCGAAGCGTACTTGCGCTTGGAGCCGCCCAGCACCTTGATGCACATGACACGACGTGCGCCGGAATTATCCGCCACGTCGAGGTTAGTCTGCATCTGAATCATGTCAGGTCGCCTTCTTGTTGTACCGGAACGGTTGGGCGCAATGCCCCCTATTCCGGCTCATGATAAATCTCGATTGTCGCGCGGGAGGGATCTTGCCAAGGCGGTTTCCCGTCGAGGGACCTTCCCTGCGCTCAAAGCAAAAGAACGCCCGCTTGCCGAGCGTTCCTGCGCCAGTGTGGTGCTTCATACAGATTTTTGCGCAAGGTGCAATACCTAAGCGCAAATCTCCGTCGATCAGGCGTGGGCGGAAACGACCGTCCAGCGCTTGTCCTTCGAAATCGGCGCACATTCCTCGATGGAAACGACATCGCCGACCTTATACTGGTTGCTTTCGTCGTGAGCCTTGTACTTCTTCGAACGACGAACCGTCTTCTGGAGGAGCGGGTGAGCGAATCGACGCTCCACACGAACCACCACGGTCTTGTCGTTCTTGTCGCTGACGACGACGCCCTGCAGAATGCGTTTAGGCATATTATTCTGGTCCTTTAGGCCTTGGCTTCCGCCGCCTTCTGGCGGGCGATGGTTTTCACGCGTGCGATGTCCCGACGGACTTCCTGGATACGCGAAGACTTTTCAAGCTGGCCGGTCGCCTTCTGGAAGCGCAGGTTGAACTGCTCCTTCTTCAGCTTGGCAAGCTCGTCATTCAACTGGTCGGCGCTCATGGCGCGAACATCTGCGGCTTTCATGGGCCTGATCCTCACTCTGCAATGCGCTGAACGAAGCGCGTCTTGACCGAGAGCTTGGCCGCGCCGAGACGCAGAGCCTCGCGGGCGATCTCTTCGGAAACGCCGTCGATCTCGAACATCATACGACCGGGCTTGACCTTGCAGGCCCAGTATTCGACGGAACCCTTGCCCTTACCCATACGGACTTCGGTCGGCTTCGCCGTGACCGGAACGTCGGGGAACACACGGATCCACACACGGCCGGCACGCTTCATGTGGCGCGTGATGGCGCGACGTGCCGCTTCGATTTCGCGAGCGTTGACGCGGTTCGGTTCCTGAGCCTTCAGGCCGAATTCACCGAAAGCCAGATCGAAACCACCCTTGGCGACGCCCTTGATGCGACCCTTGAACTGCTTGCGGTACTTGGTACGCTTTGGCTGCAACATTTTCTTACTTCTCCGAGCTTATCTTTCGCCAGCGCCTATCAAGCGTTCTCGCGACGCCGCTCGCCGCGTTCACGGCTTGCCGGACCTTGCGAGTCGCCTTCGAGCGCACGGCGCTCAGATGCCATCGGATCGTGCTCAAGGATTTCGCCCTTGAAGATCCAGACCTTGATACCGCAGATACCGTAGGCGGTTTCTGCTTCGGCGGTGCCGTAGTCGATGTCCGCACGCAGCGTGTGCAGCGGAACGCGGCCTTCACGGTACCATTCGGTACGAGCGATTTCCGCACCGCCGAGACGGCCGGCGCAGGTGATCTTGATGCCTTCGGCGCCAAGACGCATGGCCGACTGAACGGCACGCTTCATCGCACGACGGAACGCGATACGACGTTCCAGCTGCTGGGCGATCGACTGTGCGACGAGCGTCGCGTCGATTTCCGGCTTGCGCACTTCGACGATGTTGAGGTGCGTTTCGGAATTCGTCATCTCCGAGAGCTTCTTGCGGAGCTTCTCGATGTCTGCACCCTTCTTGCCAATGATCAGACCCGGACGAGCCGAATGGATCGTGACGCGGCACTTCTTGTGCGGACGCTCGATGACGACCTTGGCGATGCCGGCCTGCTTCAGTTCCGACATCAGGTAGGAACGGATCTTCAGGTCTTCATGCAGCAGCTGGCCGTATTCGGCGTTGTCGGCGAACCAGCGGCTGTCCCAGGTACGGTTGATGCCGAGACGGAAACCGATCGGATTGATTTTCTGACCCATTATGCGGCCTCCCCATTGGCTTCGACTTCCCGCACGACGATCGTCAGGTGCGAGAACGGCTTTTCGATGCGCGATGCACGGCCGCGGCCACGAGCGTGGAAACGCTTCATGACGATCGACTTGCCGACATAGGCTTCTGCAACGATCAGCTGGTCGACGTCGAGATCGTGGTTGTTCTCGGCGTTCGCGATGGCCGATTCCAGCGTCTTCTTGACGGTGCCGGCGATGCGCTTGCGCGAGAACTCGAGGTCAGCGAGTGCGCGGTCAACCTTCTTGCCGCGGATCATCGCGGCAACCAGGTTGAGCTTCTGGGGGCTGACGCGGAGCGTGCGCGCAACGGCTTGCGCCTCGTTATCCTTCAGCCGACGTTCGGCTTTTGCCTTGCCCATTTCTTACTTCCTCTTCGCTTTCTTGTCCGCACCGTGACCGTAGTAGGTCCGGGTGGGAGCGAATTCTCCGAACTTGTGTCCGACCATGTCTTCGTTGACGCTGACCGGAACATGCTTGCTGCCGTTGTAGACGCCGAAGGTCAGACCTACGAACTGCGGCAGGATCGTGGAGCGACGGCTCCACATCTTGATCACTTCGCTACGACCGCCTTCGCGAACCTTCTCAGCCTTCTTGAGAAGATAGCCGTCAACGAACGGACCTTTCCATACTGAACGAGCCATTAATGACTACCTCTCTTACTTCTTCTTCAGGTGGCGGGAGCGCATGATGAACTTGTCGGTCGACTTGTTCGAGCGCGTACGCTTGCCCTTGGTCGGCTTGCCCCACGGGGTAACCGGATGACGGCCACCGGAGGTGCGGCCTTCACCACCACCGTGCGGGTGGTCGACCGGGTTCATGACGACGCCGCGGTTATGCGGGGTCTTACCACGCCAGCGCGTACGACCAGCCTTGCCGTCGTTGATGTTGCCGTGGTCCGGGTTGGAGACGGCGCCGACGGTTGCAAGGCACGAGCCATGCACGAGGCGCTGCTCACCGGAGTTCAGGCGAAGGATCGCCATGCCGGCATCGCGGCCGACCAGCTGTACATAGGTGCCTGCAGAGCGGGCGATCTGGCCGCCCTTGCCCGGCTTCATTTCGACGTTGTGGACGATCGAACCGACCGGGATGTACTGCAGCGGCATGGTGTTGCCGGGCTTGACGTCGACAGCCTTGTCGGACGCGATGACCTTGTCACCGGCAGCGAGGCGCTGCGGCGCCAGGATGTAAGCCTGTTCGCCGTCGGCATAGGTGACGAGAGCGATGAACGCGGTGCGGTTCGGGTCGTATTCCAGACGCTCGACGGTGCCTTCG
Organism: Ciceribacter sp. RN22; assembly: GCF_024054295.1. Classification (NCBI taxonomy): domain Bacteria; kingdom Pseudomonadati; phylum Pseudomonadota; class Alphaproteobacteria; order Hyphomicrobiales; family Rhizobiaceae; genus Ciceribacter; species Ciceribacter sp. RN22. The sequence continues at coordinate 1,540,025 of NZ_JAMXLD010000001.1, read as the reverse complement.
ACGTCGAACTTGCGACGCTTGAAGTCAACCAGGCGATAGGTGCGCTTGTGACCGCCGCCGATGAAGCGGGCGGTGATGCGGCCGAGGTTGTTACGACCACCGCTCTTGGTCAGACCTTCCGTCAGAGCCTTGACCGGCTTGCCCTTGTAGAGGCTGGAGCGGTCGACGATGACGAGCTGACGCTGGCTCGGCGTGGTCGGATTGAAGTGTTTCAATGCCATTGTTCCTGTTCCCTACCTCAGACGCCCGTCGACACGTCGATGGACTGACCTTCGGCGAGCGTTACGATCGCCTTCTTGACGTCCTTCTGCTTGCCGGCAAAACCGCGGAAACGCTTGATCTTGCCCTTGCGCAGCAGCGTGTTCACGGCCGTGACCTTGACACCGAAGAGCGATTCGACGGCAGCCTTGATTTCCGGCTTCGTTGCGCCCTTGGCGACGTTGAACACAACCTGGTTCTGTTCCGAAACCAAGGTCGACTTTTCGGTGATCGACGGAGATACGATCACATCGTAGTGGCGAAGATCAGTCATTTGAACCGCTCCTCCAGAGCTTCAACCGCAGCCTTGGAAAGCACGAGCTTGCCGCGACGCAGGATGTCGTAAACGTTGATGCCCTGAACCGGCAGAACATCGATGTTCGGGATGTTCTGGGCAGCGAGCTTGAAGTTGCTGTCGATTTCGGCGCCGCCGATCACGAGAGCGTTGGTGAGGCCGAGCGAGGCAAAGTTGCCGACGAGAGCCTTGGTCTTGGCTTCGGCAGCGACCAGCTGATCGACGATGATCAGGTCTTCAGCCTTGAGCTTGGCGGAGAGAGCATGACGCAGAGCGAGCGCACGAACCTTCTTCGGAAGGTCCTGGGCGTGGCTGCGAACGACCGGGCCGTGGGCCTTACCACCGCCGCGGAACTGCGGAGCGCGAGCCGAATGGTGACGAGCGCGGCCCGTACCCTTCTGCTTGTACATCTTCGAGCCGGTGCGGGAGACTTCCGCGCGACCCTTCGCCTTGTGCGTTCCCTGACGCTTGTTGGCAAGCTGCCAGCGGATCATGCGAGCGATGATGTCTTCGCGCGGCTCCAGGCCGAAAATTTCATCCGACAGGGAAACCTTGCCGGCGTCTTTGCCCTCGAGGGTCTTGACGTTCAATTCCATTGGTTTGGCTCCCTTACTTCGATGCCGACTTAACGGCGTCGCGGACGATGATCCAGGAACCCTTGGAACCGGGAACGGCGCCCTTCACAAGGATGAGACCCCGATCTTCATCGGTCGAAACGACTTCAAGGTTCTGCGTGGTGACGCGCGTCTGGCCCATGTGACCAGCCATGCGCTTGCCCTTCCAGACGCGACCCGGATCCTGGTTGGAACCGGTCGAACCGTGGGAGCGGTGCGAAACAGACACACCGTGCGTGGCACGAAGACCGCCGAAGTTGTGGCGCTTGATGGCGCCGGCAAAACCCTTACCGATCGTGGTGCCGGTCACGTCGACCAACTGACCCGCGGCAAAGTGGCCGGCAGTGATCTGCGAACCGACGTCGATCAGGTTTTCTTCCGAAACGCGGAACTCGACGAGCTTCGCCTTCGGTTCGACGCTGGCGGCAGCAAAGTTGCCGCGCATGGCCTTCGACGTGTTCTTTACCTTGGCAGCGCCGGCGCCCAGCTGGACGGCCGTGTAGCCATTCTTTTCCTTGGTGCGGTGAGCGACAACCTGAACATTGTCGAGCCGCAAAACCGTTACCGGGACATGCTCGCCGGCGTCGTTGTAGACGCGGGTCATTCCCACTTTCTGTGCAATCACACCTGAACGCATCAGTTCGTTCCTCTTGAGAGTCGTGTCGGGGCCTTAGCGACCCTTCCTTGCCTCTTTGTTTAAGGATTCCTGCAAGGCCCTTCCGGACCAGGAGGTTTCCCGTTTCGAGAAGTCGTTGGCAGGTCTTGCCACGTACCTTCCTTGTTATTTCGGCTCTCGCCGGAATCTCTTCTTAAAGCTTGATCTCGACGTCCACGCCGGCAGCCAGGTCGAGCTTCATCAGCGCGTCAACGGTCTGCGGGGTCGGATCAACGATGTCGAGCAGGCGCTTGTGCGTGCGCATCTCGAACTGTTCACGGCTCTTCTTGTCGACGTGAGGCGAGCGGTTGACCGTGAACTTTTCAATGCGGGTCGGAAGCGGTACCGGACCGCGGACGCTTGCACCGGTACGCTTGGCGGTCGACACGATCTCCCGCGTGGAGGCATCGAGAACCCGGTGATCAAACGCCTTCAGGCGGATGCGGATATTCTGGCCGTTCATTCGACTTGTCCTTGTTTCTTTTCTTGCGTCCCGCATACGCAGAGACAGTGAATTACCAATTGCTGGCCGGCCCCTGATTTTCAAAAATCACAGGGACACCAAAGGTGTCCCTGTCACTTGTAAGCATGAGGTGCCCTGCCCGCACCGATCCGAGAAAACAGACCGGTAAAATACAGCGCAAAAACCGGACGACGCAAATCACCGTCCGATTCTGGTCTAGGCCGGCGACATACACCGCCGCCGGCAATTCGTCAATCGATTACTCGATGACCGAGGCTATGATGCCGGCGCCGTGTGCAAATCGCGCTTGCGCGCCATTTGCATCACTTCAATGCGTCGGCAGCTTCCGGCCTCTCGCTCGACTATTATTCAATAATCGAGGCGACGATGCCGGCGCCGACGGTACGGCCGCCTTCGCGGATGGCGAAGCGCAGCTTTTCTTCCATCGCGATCGGAACGATAAGCTCGACGTCAACGGTGACGTTGTCGCCAGGCATGACCATTTCCGTGCCTTCCGGAAGCGTCACGATGCCCGTCACGTCCGTCGTGCGGAAGTAGAACTGCGGACGGTAGTTCGTGAAGAACGGCGTATGACGGCCGCCTTCTTCCTTCGTCAGGATGTAGGCTTCGGCCTTGAACTTCTTGTGCGGCTTGACCGAACCCGGCTTGCAGAGAATCTGGCCACGCTCGACGCCGTTGCGGTCGACACCGCGAAGCAGCGCGCCGATGTTGTCGCCGGCCTGGCCCTGGTCGAGCAGCTTGCGGAACATTTCAACGCCCGTGCAGGTCGACTTGATGGTCGGACGGATGCCGACGATCTCGACTTCTTCACCAACCTTGATGATCCCACGCTCGACGCGGCCGGTCACAACCGTACCACGGCCCGAGATCGAGAACACGTCTTCGATCGGCATCAGGAACGGCTGGTCGATCGGACGTTCCGGGGTCGGGATGTAGGCGTCAACAGCGTCCATCAGCGCGCGGATCGCGTCTTCGCCGATTTCCTTGTTGGAGTCTTCGAGGGCAGCAAGAGCCGAACCCTTGATGACCGGAATGTCGTCGCCCGGGAAGTCGTAGGACGACAGAAGTTCGCGAACTTCGAGCTCGACGAGTTCGAGAAGCTCGGCGTCGTCAACCTGGTCGACCTTGTTCAGGAACACCACGATCGCCGGAACGCCAACCTGGCGGGCCAGCAGGATGTGTTCGCGGGTCTGCGGCATCGGGCCGTCGGCAGCCGAGCAAACCAGGATCGCGCCGTCCATCTGGGCAGCACCGGTGATCATGTTCTTGACGTAGTCGGCGTGGCCGGGGCAGTCGACGTGCGCGTAGTGGCGGTTCGCCGTTTCGTATTCGACGTGCGCCGTCGAGATCGTGATACCACGAGCCTTTTCTTCCGGAGCCGCGTCGATCTGGTCATAGGCCTTGAACTCACCAAAGTACTTGGTGATCGCCGCCGTCAGAGACGTCTTGCCATGGTCAACGTGGCCGATCGTGCCAATGTTAACGTGCGGCTTGTTGCGCTCAAACTTACTCTTTGCCATTTTCGGCTCTCCATTCTTTCATCTCCCCAAGGGGAGAAATTCGTTAAGTGTTCAGGTTTCGGGGTATTCCGGTCACTTCTGACCGGAATACTTGGCCTGGATTTCCTGGGCGACGTTGCTCGGTACCGGGGCGTAGTGGTCGAACACCATCGAGTACTGCGCGCGGCCCTGAGACATGGAGCGCAGGCTGTCGACGTACTTGAACATGTTCGCCAGCGGCACGTGAGCGTTGATGACGATCGCAATGCCGCGCTGCTCCTGGCCCTGGATCTGACCACGGCGGGAGTTGAGGTCGCCGATAACGTCACCGACATAGTCTTCGGGGGTGACGACTTCGACCTTCATCATCGGCTCGAGAAGCTGTGCACCGGCCTTGCGGGCAGCTTCACGGAAGCAGGCACGCGAAGCGATTTCGAAGGCCAGGACCGAGGAGTCGACGTCGTGGAAAGCACCGTCGATGAGGGTCGCCTTGACGCCCAGCATCGGGAAGCCTGCCAGCGGACCGGAAGACAGAACGCTCTCGATGCCCTTCTGAACGCCCGGGATGTATTCCTTCGGAACGGCACCACCGACGATCTTCGACTCGAACTTGAAGTCTTCGCCTTCCGGGTTCGGTTCGAAGACGATCTTGACGCGCGCGAACTGGCCGGTACCACCGGTCTGCTTCTTGTGCGTGTAGTCTTCTTCGCAGGTCTTCGTGATGGTTTCACGGTAGGCAACCTGCGGAGCGCCGACGTTGGCTTCGACCTTGAACTCGCGACGCATGCGGTCGACGATGATGTCGAGGTGAAGTTCGCCCATGCCGGCGATGATGGTCTGGCCGGATTCCTGGTCGGTCTTGACGCGGAAGGACGGGTCTTCGGCGGCGAGGCGGTTGAGCGCGAGGCCCATCTTTTCCTGGTCGCCCTTAGACTTCGGCTCGATCGCGATCTGGATAACCGGTTCCGGGAATTCCATGCGCTCGAGAATGACCGGCTTCAGCGGATCGCAGAGCGTGTCACCCGTGGTGGTTTCCTTGAGACCGGCAAGCGCAACGATGTCGCCCGCGAAGGCTTCTTCGATGTCTTCACGCGAGTTGGAGTGCATCTGCAGCATACGGCCGACGCGCTCGCGCTTGTCCTTGACCGTGTTGAGAACGGAAGAGCCCTTTTCGAGCTTGCCCGAGTAGATGCGGCAGAAGGTCAGCGAACCTACGAAGGGGTCGTTCATGATCTTGAACGCCAGCATCGACAGCGGTTCGTTGTCGTCGGGGTGACGCTCGATTTCCGCTTCGGTCCTGACGTCGATACCCTTGATGGCCGGAATGTCGATCGGCGACGGCAGGAATTCGACGACGGCGTCGAGCAGCGGCTGAACGCCCTTGTTCTTGAAGGCCGAGCCGCAGAACATCGGGAAGAACTTGACTTCGATCGTACCCTTGCGGATCAGCGCGCGGATCGTGTCGTTGTCGGGCATGTTGCCTTCGAGGTAGGCTTCCATGGCGGCTTCGTCGAGTTCGACGACCGTTTCGATCATCTTCTCGCGCCATTCTTCGGCCTTGTCCTTCAGGTCAGCCGGGATCTCGACGACGTCCCACTGGGCGCCGAGGGATTCGTCGCGCCAGACGAGGGCGTTCATCTCGATCAGGTCGACGACGCCCTTGAAGTCGTTTTCAGCGCCGATCGGCAGCTGGCAGACGACGGCGGTCGCGCCGAGACGGGTCTTGATCATCTCGACGGAGCGGTAGAAGTCCGCGCCGATCTTGTCCATCTTGTTGCAGAAGATCATCCGCGGAACATTGTACTTGTCCGCCTGACGCCAGACGGTTTCCGTCTGCGGTTCAACGCCGGCGTTGGCGTCGAGAAGAGCGACTGCACCGTCGAGAACGCGCAGCGAACGCTCAACTTCGATGGTGAAGTCGACGTGGCCGGGCGTGTCGATGATGTTGAAGCGGCGGGTCTTGCCGTCACGGCCCTTCCAGAAGGTCGTGGTCGCAGCGGACGTGATGGTGATGCCGCGTTCCTGCTCCTGCTCCATCCAGTCCATGGTCGCAGCGCCGTCATGGACTTCGCCGATCTTGTGCGACTTGCCGGTGTAGTAGAGGATTCGTTCGGTCGTCGTGGTCTTACCGGCGTCGATATGAGCCATGATACCGAAGTTACGGTAGTCTTCGATTTTATATTCGCGAGCCATGATGGACTGCCTTTCAATATCGATCGGTTCTGATTACCAGCGGTAATGCGAGAACGCGCGGTTTGCGTCAGCCATCTTGTGCGTGTCTTCACGCTTCTTGACCGCGCTGCCACGGTTGTTGGCAGCATCCATGAGTTCGCCGCAGAGGCGATCGACCATGGTGGTCTCGTTGCGCTTGCGAGCAGCGGCGATCAGCCAGCGGATGGCGAGAGCCTGACGGCGCTCCGGACGAACATCGACCGGGACCTGGTAGGTCGCACCGCCGACGCGGCGGGAGCGGACTTCGACATGCGGCGCGACATTGTCGAGCGCCTGATGGAAGACAGCCAGCGGCTCCTGCTTCAGCTTGCCCTGAACGGCATCGAAGGCACCGTAAACGATGCTTTCAGCGACCGACTTCTTGCCGTGAAGCATGATGGCATTCATGAACTTCGTGACGACGAGATCGCCGAACTTCGGATCCGGGTTGATCTCACGCTTTTCTGCACTATGGCGACGGGACATACTTCTTGTCTCTCAACTGTTAAGGCGCCTTATCACGCGGAGAACCTCGCGCAGCGCCGAATTCCAAATGAAAACCGAATTACTTCGGACGCTTCGCACCGTACTTCGAACGGCGCTGCTTGCGGTTCTTGACACCCTGGGTATCGAGAACGCCGCGGATGATGTGGTAGCGAACGCCCGGAAGGTCCTTCACGCGGCCGCCACGGATCATGACGACGGAGTGTTCCTGAAGGTTGTGGCCTTCACCGGGAATGTAGCCGATCACTTCGAAACCGTTGGTCAGACGGATCTTGGCAACCTTACGAAGTGCCGAGTTCGGCTTCTTCGGGGTCGTGGTATAGACGCGGGTGCAAACGCCGCGCTTCTGCGGGTTTTCCTGCAGGGCAGGAACCTTGTTACGCTTTACCTGCGCCTGACGGGGCTTGCGGATAAGCTGGTTTACGGTAGGCATACAACCATCCCTTACAAAATCTTGTCTCTCAAGCCCTTCCGGGCCGTGGCTATTGCCGTTTCCGGCGACGGACGCACCCTATCCTCATGCGCAAAATGTGGCCCTACCCGCTCTTCACGGATGGACCACAATGATCAGAGGACGCATCATCAGATGCGTCATGCATGCAGCATTTGTATCTTCAAAGTGCGTTTTAGACCCTGTTTGAGACGAACTCCGGAACATGGCGTTCCGAAAAGCCTAACCTCACATGGGTTCCGATGCCGGGCGTACTACTGTTTTCACCTGCTGACGTCAAGTGACAATCGCAATTTATTGGGTCGCCACCCCGGCGTTCCGGCCGTTTGACGGTCCCGGCCAACGATATATAGCACCCCCCTCGCGATTTTGCATGGGCCTCACAGGGAAAATCGGCTAGAAACGACGGGCAACGCCAACCACCCTTCGCGCCGGGTCTTCCGCTCCCGCGCGATTCGATTCCCGACGCAGGAAAGAAGACCGAGATGGCCCATGATCCGGACAACGACAACAATTTCGACTCGCCGATGGTCTTCATCATCATCGCCAAGGGCTATGAAGAGGAAGGCGGCGAAGGCGTAGACCTTCACATCCTCCTGCGCGCACCGGACGACGATTCCGCCGTCCGTGAGGCGCTGAACGCGCTGTCCGAGGAAGGCTTCCTTGAGGCCGATCTCGACCAGATCGGCATGATCAATGGCGCGCCGGACGAGGAGCCGCATGCGTCCGCCTATCAGGGCGCGCTCGAAGGCGAGATCGCCATCATTCGCTTCAACTGAGAGGCGCGTGCTCAGAGCAGGGTCGCAAGGCCGCCGGTGCATGCCGGCGGCCTTTCTCGTCTGTCCGAAGATCTATTTCTTGACGATCTTCCCGTTCGGTCGAGGCGTAGCTTCGGTTTCGGGCGGCAGAACCGGCACGCTGACCTCAGGCATCTTGCCGGTCAGCGAATTGAGGAAGGCGACGATGAGGGTAACCTCCCCGTCGTTCAGTTCCTGCCCGAGCTGCGCCGTCCCCATGATCGCCACCGCCTGCTTCAGGTCCCAGACCTTCCCGGAGTGGAAATAGGGAGCCGTCAGCGCGACGTTGCGGAGCGGAGCCGCACGGAAGACATAGGAATCGTCCGCCGTGTTGGTGACCGCGAAGCGCCCCTTGTCGTTCTGCGGCAGCACGTCGGCACCGGGCTTCTCGACCACGCCGAACGGGAAGTACCCCTGCCCGCCGACATTGATCCCGGTATGGCAGGAGGAGCACCCCTTGTCCATGAAGAGCGCGAGCCCCTGCTTCTGCTCCGCCGTTAATGCCTCGTCGTCGCCGTTCAGCCATGCGTCGAAGGGCGCCGGCGTGATCAGCGTCGCCTCGAAGGCCTCGATGGCCTTGGCGAAGTTGTCGAAGGTCACCGGATCGGCTTCGTCCGGAAAGGCCGCCTTGAACCAGTCGACATAGGCCGGCATCGATTTCAGCGTCGCCACGACATTCTCCGGCGTGTTCGCCATCTCGACGCCCGCCTGCACCGGGCCCTTGGCCTGGGCCTTCAGGTCCTCGGCCCGCCCGTCCCAGAACTGGGCGATGTTGAAGACGGCGTTCAGTGCCGTCGGTGCATTGCGCGGCCCTTTCTGCCAGCCATGGCCGATCGAAGTTTCCAGATTGTCATCCCCGCCGGTCGCCAGGTTGTGACAGGAATTGCAGGAGAAGACGCCGGACGCGGATATCCGCGGATCGAAGAACAGCGCCTTGCCGAGCGCGATCTTGTCCGGCGTTATCGGATTGTGGGCCACTGCCGGCGTCGTCGACGGCAGGGGTTTGAAGACCTCGAGCGCTCTCGAGCGAGTGTCGGGAACAGCGTCGGCGGCCAATGTCGAAGTCGCAACCAGAAGGGCCGAGACGGCAGTCGAAAGCTTCTTCATGGGGTGTCTCCATTCGGTTTCGAACGCCCCACAGTTTAGACTAATTCTAATAATGCGCCTTGAAATAGATCAAGTTTGCAACGCGCCACCTGCAGATGCGAAAAACCGCCCGGATCGCTCCGGACGGTCTTTTTCATCTTCGAAGTGGCGCGGCGATTATTCGCCGGCCGGAAGGTTCTCGCCGGCGGCGAGGTCCTGCAGCATCGGGGTCGCGACGTCCGCACCGGTGCCCTTCTTGCGTTCCTCGAGGATGAGGTCGTCGCGCGAGGTGGCGATGCGGCGGATCTGCGTCATGGTTCCGCCGGTACCGGCCGGGATGAGGCGGCCGACGATGACGTTCTCCTTGAGGCCCTGCAGCGTGTCGGTCTTGCCGGCGATCGCAGCTTCCGTGAGAACCTTGGTGGTTTCCTGGAAGGATGCGGCCGAGATGAACGACGGCGTCTGCAGCGAGGCCTTGGTGATACCGAGGAGGACGGGCTCGCCGGATGCCGGCTTCTTGCCTTCCTCGATCAGGCGATCGTTGGCGTCTTCCAGCTCGATGCGGTCGACATTGTCGCCGACGATGTACTGGCTGTCGCCGGCATCGGTGATCTCGACCTTCTGCAGCATCTGGCGAACGATCACCTCAATGTGCTTGTCGTTGATCACAACGCCCTGCAGTCGGTAGACTTCCTGGATTTCGTTGACCAGGTACGAGGCCAGAGCCTCGACGCCCTTGATCGCCAGAATGTCGTGCGGAGCCGGGTTACCGTCGAGGATGTAGTCACCCTTTTCGATGTAGTCGCCGTCCTGAAGATGGAAGGGCTTGCCCTTCGGGATCAGGTACTCGACCGGCTCGACACCGTCTTCCGCCGGCTCGATGATGACGCGACGCTTGTTCTTGTAGTCGCGGCCGAGGCGGATCGTACCATCGATCTCTGCGATGATGGCATGATCCTTCGGACGACGGGCTTCGAACAGTTCGGCAACGCGCGGCAGACCACCGGTGATGTCCTTGGTCTTGGCGCTTTCGAGCGGCGAACGGGCAAGAACATCACCCTGGGAGACCTTCTGGCCGGGTTCGACCGACAGGATCGCGTCGACCGAGAGCTGGAAGCGGGCTTCGCCGCCACGCGACAGCTTGAGCACGTTGCCGGCGGCGTCCTTGATGACGATCGCAGGCTTCAAGTCCGCGCCGCGCGGGGTCGAACGCCAGTCGATGACCTGGCGCTTGGTGATGCCGGTCGACTCGTCGGTCGCTTCCAGAACGGAGATGCCGTCCACGACATCCTCGAAGTGAACGATACCTTCGACTTCCGTCATCATCGGGCGGGTGTAGGCATCCCACTCGGCGAGACGCTGGCCACGACGGACCTTGTCGCCATCGTCCACGAAGACCTTCGAACCGTAGGCGACGCGCTGCGAGGAGCGTTCCACGCCGCGTTCGTCGAGGATGGTGATCGCCATGTTGCGCCCCATGGCAATGAGATTGCCTTCGGAGTTGCGCAGCAGGTTACGGTTCTTGATGGCGATCGTACCTTCGTAAGACGCTTCAAGGAACGACTGGTCGACCACGTTTGCCGTACCGCCAAGGTGGAAGGTACGCATGGTGAGCTGGGTACCCGGCTCGCCGATCGACTGCGCGGCGATGACACCGACGGCTTCGCCCATGTTGACCGGCGTACCGCGAGCGAGGTCGCGGCCGTAGCAGACGGAGCAGACGCCCGTCTGGACTTCGCAGGTCAGAGCCGAACGAATGCGGATCGACTGGATGCCAGCCTTTTCGATCTCGACGACATCGGCTTCCATGATCATCTTGCCGGCGTCGACGATGCGCTCACCCGTGACCGGATGATCGATGTCGTCGAGCGCGGTACGACCCAGAACGCGGGCGCCGATGGACGCCACGACCTGGCCGGCGTCGACGATCGCCGTCATGGTCAGGCCCTTGTCGGTGCCGCAATCGACCATGTTGACGATGCAATCCTGCGCCACGTCGACGAGACGACGGGTCAGGTAACCGGAGTTCGCGGTCTTCAGGGCGGTGTCTGCGAGACCCTTACGGGCACCGTGCGTCGAGTTGAAGTACTCGTTCACGGTCAGGCCTTCCTTGAAGTTCGAGATGATCGGCGTCTCGATGATTTCACCCGACGGCTTGGCCATGAGGCCGCGCATGCCGCCCAGCTGGCGCATCTGGTTCGGAGAACCACGAGCACCCGAGTGGGACATCATATAGATCGAGTTCATCGGCTTCTGCCGGCCGGTCGCGGGGTCGAATTCGACGGCCTTGATGCGCGCCATCATCTCTTCCGCGACCTTCTCGGTGGCCTTGCCCCAGGCGTCGACGACCTTGTTGTACTTCTCGCCCTGGGTGATCAGGCCGTCGTTGTACTGCTGCTCGTATTCCTTCACCAGGGCTTCGGTGTCACCGACGATCTTCGCCTTGGTGTCCGGGATGACCATGTCGTCCTTGCCGAAGGAAATGCCCGCCTTGCAGGCGTGGGTGAAGCCCAGCTGCATGATGCGGTCGCAGAAGATGACCGTGTCCTTCTGGCCGCAATGGCGGTAGACCGTGTCGATCATCTTCGAGATGTTCTTCTTGGTCATTTCCTGGTTGCAGATGTCGAACGGCACGTTGACGTTCTTCGGCAGAAGCTCGCCGATGATCATGCGGCCAGGGGTGGTTTCGTAGATCTTCGAAACCGGCTTGCCTTCGGCGTCGACGGTCTTGTAGCGGCCGCGGATCTTCGCGTGCAGCGTGACGACCTTGTTTTCCAGAGCGTGGTGCAGTTCGCCCATGTCGGAGAAGGCCATGCCTTCGCCCGGCTCGTTCTGGTTCATGATCGACAGGTAGTAAAGGCCGAGAACCATGTCCTGCGAGGGAACGATGATCGGGGCACCGTTCGCCGGATGCAGGATGTTGTTCGTCGACATCATCAGCACGCGGGCTTCGAGCTGGGCTTCGAGCGACAGCGGCACGTGAACGGCCATCTGGTCACCGTCGAAGTCGGCGTTGAAGGCCGTGCAGACGAGCGGGTGCAGCTGGATCGCCTTGCCTTCGACCAGCATCGGTTCGAAGGCCTGGATGCCCAGGCGGTGCAGCGTCGGCGCACGGTTCAGGAGAACCGGATGCTCGCGGATGACCTCGTCGAGGATATCCCAGACTTCCGGCTTTTCCTTCTCGACCAGCTTCTTGGCCTGCTTGACGGTCGAGGAATAACCCTTGGCGTCGAGACGGGCATAGATGAACGGCTTGAACAGCTCGAGCGCCATCTTCTTCGGCAGGCCGCACTGGTGCAGCTTGAGTTCCGGACCGGTCACGATGACCGAACGGCCGGAATAGTCGACGCGCTTGCCGAGCAGGTTCTGGCGGAAGCGGCCCTGCTTGCCCTTGAGCATGTCGGACAGCGACTTCAGCGGACGCTTGTTGGCGCCGGTGATGACGCGGCCGCGGCGGCCGTTGTCGAACAGCGCATCGACAGATTCCTGCAGCATGCGCTTTTCGTTGCGGATGATGATGCCCGGCGCGCGCAGCTCGATGAGGCGCTTCAGGCGGTTGTTACGGTTGATGACGCGACGATAGAGATCGTTGAGGTCGGACGTCGCGAAACGGCCGCCATCGAGCGGAACCAACGGGCGCAGGTCCGGCGGGATGACCGGAACGACCTTCATGATCATCCATTCCGGACGGTTGCCCGATTCGATGAAGTTCTCGACGATCTTCAGCCGCTTCATCAGCTTCTTCTGCTTCAGATCGGACGTCGTGTCGGCCAGATCCGAACGCAGGTCGCCGGCGATCTTGTCGAGGTTCATCGAGGCGAGCATCTCGTAGATGGCCTCGGCGCCGATCATCGCCGTGAACTGGTCCTCACCATATTCGTCGACCGCCAGCATGTACTCTTCTTCGGAGAGCAGCTGGTGCTCCTTGAGCGCAGTCAGGCCGGGCTCGGTCACGATGTAGTTCTCGAAGTAGAGAACGCGTTCGACATCCTTCAGCGTCATGTCGAGCAGCGTCGAGATGCGCGAGGGAAGCGACTTCAGGAACCAGATGTGGGCAACGGGTGCAGCGAGCTCGATGTGGCCCATGCGCTCGCGGCGAACGCGCGACAGCGTGACTTCGACGCCGCACTTTTCGCAGATGATGCCCTTGTACTTCATGCGCTTGTACTTGCCGCACAGGCACTCGTAGTCCTTGATCGGTCCGAAGATGCGCGCGCAGAACAGGCCGTCACGCTCGGGCTTGAACGTGCGGTAGTTGATCGTTTCCGGCTTCTTGATCTCACCGTAGGACCAGGAAAGGATCTTTTCCGGCGACGCGATCGAGATGCGGATCGAATCGAAGTGCTGGGCCGGCACCTGCGGGTTGAAAAGGTTCATGACCTCTTGGTTCATGCCTGTCTCCTTGATGGGGCAAAAGAGCCCTCAATTGGGTCACGGCGGCGGCGAAATCCCGGGTTGCCGCACCGGACCCCTAAATGACAATAACCGCGAAATGCGGCGAAACTCCCCTACCCCGGCCAGATCCGGAACGGCTGTCCCGGGAGGGAATGGCGTGCGCGGCCTTCGCCACGCACGCCCTTGTCAACCTGTTACTCGGCGGCGTCCGGAAGCTGGCTCGCATCCTCGGGGCCGACCTTCGAGTTCTCGAGTTCGACGGAGAGGCCGAGCGAGCGCATTTCCTTGACGAGAACGTTGAAGCTCTCGGGAATGCCCGCCTCGAAGGTGTCGTCGCCGCGCACGATCGCTTCGTAGACCTTGGTACGGCCCGCGACGTCGTCCGACTTGACGGTGAGCATTTCCTGCAGGGTGTATGCAGCACCGTAGGCTTCGAGCGCCCAGACTTCCATTTCCCCGAAGCGCTGACCGCCGAACTGCGCCTTACCGCCCAGCGGCTGCTGAGTGACGAGCGAGTACGGACCAATCGAACGCGCGTGGATCTTGTCGTCGACCAGGTGGTTCAGCTTGATCATGTACATGTAGCCGACGGTGACCTTGCGGTCGAAGGCCTCACCGGTACGGCCATCATACAGGACCGACTGACCCGACGGATGGAGACCAGCCTTGGTCAGCATCGAGGCGACATCGCTTTCGTGCGCGCCGTCGAAGACCGGCGTGGCGATCGAAACGCCCCGCTTGGCTTCCTCGGCGAGACGAACCAGCGACTCGTCGTCGAAGTTCTTGACCTCGTCATGAGCCTCCGACGCGTAGATATCGGTCAGCTCGTTGCGCAGCTCGGTGATGTCGAGATGCTTGCGATAGTCCTCGAGCATCTGCCCGATCTTCTTGCCCATGCCGGCGCAAGCCCAGGCAAGATGGGTTTCGAGGATCTGACCGACGTTCATACGGGACGGAACGCCGAGCGGGTTCAGAACGATGTCGACATGCGTACCATCTTCGAGGAACGGCATGTCCTCGACCGGAACGATGCGCGAGACGACACCCTTGTTGCCGTGACGGCCGGCCATCTTGTCGCCCGGCTGGATCTTGCGCTTCACAGCGACGAAGACCTTGACCATCTTCATGACGCCCGGAGGCATTTCGTCGCCGCGCTGGACCTTCTCGACCTTGTCCATGAAGCGCTGTTCGAGGCGCGACTTGGATTCGTCGTACTGGCCACGCAGAGCTTCGATCTCGCCCTGGACCTTCTCGTTCTCGACGGCGAACATCCACCACTGCGAACGCGGGTATTCCGAGACGACGGCGTTGGAGAGCTCGACGCCCTTCTTGAAGCCCTTCGGACCGGCGATCGACATCTGGCCACGTAGCATGTCGAGCAGACGACCGTAGACGTTGCGATCGAGGATCGCCTGTTCGTCGTCGCGGTCCTTCGCGAGACGCTCGATTTCCTCGCGCTCGATCGCCATCGCGCGCTCGTCCTTCTCAACGCCGTGGCGGTTGAAGACGCGAACTTCGACGACGGTGCCGAACGTGCCCGGAGGCATGCGCATGGAGGTATCGCGGACGTCGGACGCCTTCTCACCGAAGATGGCGCGCAGAAGCTTTTCTTCCGGCGTCATCGGGCTTTCGCCCTTCGGCGTGATCTTGCCGACCAGGATATCGCCCGGCTGAACCTCTGCACCGATGTAGACGATACCGGCTTCGTCGAGGTTGCGCAGCGCTTCTTCCGAAACGTTCGGAATATCGCGGGTGATTTCTTCCGGACCCAGCTTGGTGTCGCGGGCCATGACCTCGAACTCCTCGATGTGGATCGAGGTGAAGACGTCTTCGCTCACGATACGCTCGGACATGAGGATCGAGTCCTCATAGTTGTAGCCGTTCCAGGGCATGAACGCGACGAGCGCGTTGCGGCCGAGCGCCAGATCGCCGAGATCGGTCGACGGACCGTCCGCGATGATGTCACCCTTGTTGAGCACGTCACCGACGGTGACCAGCGGACGCTGGTTGACGCAGGTGTTCTGGTTCGAACGCTGGAACTTCATCAGGCGGTAGATGTCGACGCCAGACTTCGACGGATCGAGGTCTTCCGTGGCGCGGATAACGATACGGGTCGCATCCACCTGGTCGACCACGCCGCCGCGGCGAGCCGCGATCGCAGCACCGGAGTCGCGGGCGACGATCGGCTCCATGCCGGTGCCGACGAACGGTGCTTCCGCCCGCAGAAGCGGCACGGCCTGACGCTGCATGTTCGAGCCCATGAGAGCGCGGTTGGCGTCGTCGTTTTCCAGGAACGGAATGAGCGCGGCCGCGACCGAGACAAGCTGCTTCGGCGAGACGTCCATCAGGTTGATGGTGTCGCGCGGCGCGAGCATGACTTCGCCGGCATGACGGCATACGACGAATTCTTCGACGAAGGCGCCGTCGGCGGTCATCTCGGAATTCGCCTGGGCGACGTAGTACTTCGCCTCTTCCATGGCCGACAGGTACACGACCTCGTTGGTCACCTTGCCGTCGACGATCTTGCGGTACGGGCTTTCGATGAAGCCGTACTTGTTGACGCGGGCGAAGGTGGCGAGCGAGTTGATCAGACCGATGTTCGGGCCTTCCGGCGTTTCGATCGGGCAGATACGGCCGTAGTGCGTCGGATGAACGTCGCGGACTTCGAAGCCGGCACGCTCGCGGGTCAGACCACCCGGGCCAAGAGCCGAAAGACGGCGCTTGTGGGTGATTTCCGAAAGCGGGTTCACCTGGTCCATGAACTGCGACAGCTGCGAGGAGCCGAAGAATTCGCGAACAGCGGCAGCCGCCGGCTTCGCGTTGATCAGATCCTGCGGCATCACCGTGTCGATTTCGATCGAGGACATGCGTTCCTTGATCGCGCGCTCCATGCGGAGCAGACCGAGACGGTACTGGTTCTCCATCAGTTCGCCGACGGAGCGAACGCGACGGTTGCCGAGGTTGTCGATGTCGTCGATCTCGCCCTTGCCGTCACGCAGCTCGACGAGCATCTTGACGACCGCCAGGATGTCGTCCTTGCGCAGGACGCGCACGGTGTCCGGGCAGTCGAGGTCGAGACGCATGTTCATCTTGACGCGACCGACGGCCGACAGGTCGTAGCGCTCGGCGTCGAAGAACAGCGACTGGAACATGGCTTCGGCCGATTCCATGGTCGGCGGTTCACCCGGACGCATGACACGGTAGATGTCGAACAGCGCATCCTGGCGGTTCTCGTTCTTGTCCGCGGAAAGCGTGTTGCGGATGTAGGCGCCGACATTGATGTGGTCGATGCCGAGAACCGGGATCTCGTCGAAACCGGAGTCCAGGATCACCTGCAGCGACTTCTCGTCGATCTCGTCACCGGCTTCGAGATAGATCTCGCCGGTCGCCATGTTGACCATGTCTTCGGCGAGGTAGTTGCCGTAGAGATCGTCGTCGGTGGCCTTGAGGGCCTTGAGGCCTTTTTCCTGCATCTGGCGCAGCAGACGCGGGGTGAGCTTCTTGCCCGCCTCGACAACCACTTCGCCGGTGTCGGCGTCGATCATGTCGGAGATGGCCTTGGCACCTTTCAGCGCTTCCGGGCTGAAGGGAACGCGCCAGCCGCCTGCGTCACGCTGATAGACGGACTTCGAGTAGAAGGTCGACAGGATTTCTTCGCCGTCCATGCCGAGCGCCATCAGCAGCGACGTCACGGGGATCTTGCGGCGACGGTCGATGCGCGCATGAACGATGTCCTTGGCGTCGAACTCGATGTCGAGCCAGGAACCGCGATACGGAATCACGCGGGCGGCGAACAGCAGCTTGCCGGAGGAATGGCTCTTGCCCTTGTCGTGATCGAAGAACACGCCCGGAGAACGGTGCATCTGGGACACGATGACGCGCTCGGTACCGTTGACGATGAAGGTACCGTTGTTGGTCATGAGCGGCATATCGCCCATGTAGACCGACTGTTCCTTGATGTCCTTGATCGAACGGGCGCCGGTGTCCTCGTCGATATCGAACACGATGAGACGCAGCGTCACCTTCAGCGGCGCGGCGTAGGTCAGGTCACGCTGGCGGCATTCGTCGACGTCGAACTTCGGCGGTTCGAATTCGTAGGACACGAATTCGAGCATCGAAGCGCCCGAGAAGTCGGTGATCGGGAAGACGGACTTGAAAACGGCTTGAAGTCCCTCGTCGGGACGCCCCCCTTGGGGTTCGTCGACCATGAGGAACTGGTCATAGGAAGCCTTCTGAACCTCGATGAGGTTCGGCATTTCCGCCACTTCTGGAATTTTTCCAAAAAACTTGCGTACGCGCCTGCGACCATTAAAGGAAAGGGTCTGAGCCATCGTCGCTCCTTGTCAATTTGTGCATCCGGGCCTGCAACAGACGGAACCTGCTGGCCATTCAGGTCCGTCAATCAATGGGAAACGTTCAACCTCGTTCCTGTCTCCGAACGGCCGGCCGGATTGCCTGGCGGGTCGGATTGGAACCATCCTCTTGAAGAACCCATTACCCAAAAGCCGTCTTGACGGGCTTTTGGGTAATCTGTTCTCGAGAAACGGCGAATGGGAGAGGACAAAACGTCCCCTCCCACAAGCTGTTCCGATATTACTTGACGTCGACCTTGGCGCCGGCTTCCTCAAGCTTCTTCTTGAGGTCAGCAGCTTCGCCCTTGGAAACGCCTTCCTTGACCGGCTTCGGAGCGCCTTCGACCAGATCCTTGGCTTCCTTGAGGCCGAGGCCGGTGATGCCGCGGACTTCCTTGATGACGTTGATCTTGTTGGCGCCGGCGTCGACGAGGATGACGTCGAATTCGGTCTTTTCTTCTTCAACAGCAGCGGCACCGCCGCCAGCAGCAACAGCAGCAACTGCTACCGGAGCAGCAGCGGAAACGCCCCACTTTTCTTCGAGCATCTTGGAAAGCTCAGCGGCTTCCAGAACGGTCAGCGAGGAGAGGTCTTCAACGATCTTTGCGAGATCAGCCATTTTACTAGTTCCTTTTGTTCGGTTCGAACTGGTTCGATATTAACAGCGAAAAACCACCTTAGGCGGCTTCGTCCTTCTTGGCGTAGGCCGAGAACACGCGGGCAAGCTGGCTTGCCGGTGCTGCGACAACCGTAGCGACGCGGGTAGCCGGGGCGTTGAGAAGGCCCAGCAGCTTCGCGCGCAGCTCATCGAGCGAAGGCAGGGTCGCAAGCGACTTGACTGCGTCCGCGTTGAGAGCGGTTGCCCCCATGGCGCCACCGAGAACAACGAGCTTGTCGTTGGTCTTGGCGAAATCCACGACGACCTTCGGAGCCACAACCGGGTCTTCGCTGTATGCGATCAGCGTCTGACCCTTGAAGAGATCAGAGATCCCTTCCGACTCCGTACCCTGAAGAGCGATCTTGGCCAGACGGTTCTTCGCGACTTTGACGGTGCCGCCAGCAGCGCGCATCTTCGAACGGAAGTCGTTCATCTGCGCGACTGTGACACCAGCATAGTGGGCCACGACAACCGAACCGGAAGCCTTGAAGACTTCGTTCAGCTCCGTGACGAATTCGCGTTTTTCCGCTCTTTCCACTGTCTGTCTCCAGTTGGCAGGACCGATATCTCGGACCCTGCCGGTTTGCCTTTGCCTCAAGGGATCCTTCAGATCGGACCCCAAGCGACGCTTGAGGATCCTGTCCCCTCGCACTGTCACCGTTTGGTTCCAGGCACAAGGCACACTAGGCTCGAACCGACTCTTTCAAGACACCAGGTGCCTTTCCAAATCCGGGTCTTACCCGTCTCATGCAGACCATGACGATTAAGGCCGAAGCCGCCTGCAATCTCGGACAGGAGTTCCGGGTTTCCCCGGAAATTCCCGGCCCTTTCGGGCCGGAAATCACTGTTTTCCGGAGCCTCTGGGGCTCCGAAAGAATTCTTAGGCCGCGGTGACCGAAGCCGGGTCGATCTTGACGCCCGGGCCCATGGTCGAGGAGATCGCTACGCGCTTGACGTAGTTACCCTTTGCGCCGGCGGGCTTCGCCTTGATAACGGCGTCAGCGAAGGCCTTGATGTTTTCTTCGAGCGCCTTGGCGTCGAAGGAAGCCTTGCCGATACCGGCATGAACGATACCGGCCTTCTCGACGCGGAACTCGACGGCGCCGCCCTTGGAAGCCTTGACGGCACCGGCGACGTCCATGGTGACGGTCCCGACTTTCGGGTTCGGCATCATGCCGCGCGGGCCGAGAACCTTACCGAGACGGCCGACGAGCGGCATCATGTCCGGGGTGGCGATGCAGCGGTCGAAGTCGATCTTGCCGCCCTGGACGATCTCGACGAGTTCTTCCGCACCGACGATATCCGCGCCGGCTGCCTTGGCTTCATCAGCCTTGGCGCCACGGGCGAAGACGGCGACGCGAACGTCGCGACCGGTGCCGTTCGGCAGGTTAACGACGCCACGGACCATCTGGTCGGCGTGACGCGGGTCGACGCCGAGATTCATCGCGATTTCGACGGTTTCGTCGAACTTGGCGACGGCACGCTCCTTCACGAGAGCGATTGCTTCCGGCAAGGCCACGAGCTTCGACGGATCGATGCCTTCGCGGATCTTCTGAATGCGCTTTGCGAGCTTAGCCATGATCAACCTACCACTTCCAGGCCCATGGAGCGGGCAGAGCCCTCGACCATCGCCATTGCGCCTTCGACGTCGGCTGCGTTGAGGTCCTTCATCTTGCCTTCGGCGATCGCACGGACCTGAGCCTTGGTGATGGTACCGACCTTCGCACCCTTGCCCGGCGTCTTCGAGCCGGAGGTGATCTTTGCTTCCTTCTTCAGCCAGTAGGTGACCGGCGGCTGCTTCATCGCGAAGGTGAAGGACTTGTCCTGGTAATAGGTAATGACGACCGGAATCGGCATACCCTTTTCCATTTCCTGCGTGGCGGCGTTGAACGCCTTGCAGAATTCCATGATGTTAATGCCACGCTGACCAAGTGCGGGACCAATCGGCGGGGACGGGTTTGCCGATCCTGCCTTGACCTGCAGCTTGAGCTGGCCTGCAACTTTCTTAGCCATTTCTCTCTGCCTTTCCTTAAGGACCGGTCGCCCGGCCCGAAAATGCCGATTTGCATCGGCGGCTGCGGTTGCGTGGTCCGTCTGAAAGACCCGGCTTCAGGTCCTCATCCTCCCACGCGGAACAGGGCGGATAACCGCCCCGACACTCAGACCTTTTCGACCTGAGAATATTCGAGCTCGACCGGGGTGGCGCGACCGAAGATCGACACTTCCACCTTGAGGCGCGAACGCTCTTCGTCGACATCCTGAACGGTGCCGTTGAACGAGGCGAAAGGACCGTCGGAAACGCGGACCTGCTCGCCGATCTCGAAGGAGACGGAAGACTTCGGACGCTCGACACCCTCCTGGACCTGACCCAGGATGCGCTCAGCCTCATAATCCGGGATCGGAACCGGCTTATTGTCGGAACCGAGGAACCCCGTCACCTTCGGAGTATTCTTGATGAGATGATAGGCCTCGTCGGTCAGATCGGCGCGCACCAGGACATAGCCCGGAAAGAACTTGCGCTCGCTGTCGACCTTGCGGCCACGCCGCACTTCGACCACCTTCTCGGTCGGCACGAGGATCTTCTCGAAAAGATGCTCGAGCCCCTTTTGCCGGGCCTTCTCCTCAATGGATTCAGCCACCTTCTTCTCAAAATTCGAATAAGCGTGGACGATGTACCAACGCGCCGCCATGTCCGTCTCCGCCCGATTAGTTACCGACGCTCAGCACCAGGCCGATAAGCCAACCGATGATCTGATCCGCCGAAAAGAAAAACAGCGCCGCAAAAAGCACCATGAAGAGGACCATGGCCGTGGAGATCATCGTCTCGCGACGAGTGGGCCATGTCACCTTGTTCGTCTCGGAGCGAACCTGCTGCAGAAACGCAAACGGATTTGTCTTGGATGCCATCTATTGCCCACGCTTTTACGGCGCGTAAAGCCGACTATATCAGCCCCACGCACCGCGTGTCTGTTTCACCCTACATAAACACCGATTCCGCATTTCACAAGAGCGAAATCGATATCATGCAAATTTTTGCCGGCCCGCCCGAAACTCTCGGGCACGCGGTTCTTCGTCCTCTTCGAAAGGGACATGGCAGGGGCAGAGGGGCTCGAACCCCCGACCTGCGGTTTTGGAGACCGCCGCTCTACCAACTGAGCTATACCCCTAGATCCGGCACCGACGCGGCGTCAAACCACGTCCTGCGCGCTGGCATGGCGCTCCCTTTAAGGTGAGCCGAAACGATTGGCAAGCCTGTTTTTTCTTTTTCGACAGGCCGAAACGATCTTTGACGCCCACCAGTGACGCTGGACGCGGGCGCCGAGCGTGGCGACGGTCGAGTTGAACGGGTCGGAGAGGTCGGCGGAGAGCGTCACGCCCCTCGACCGCTTCTTTTCCACACCCAGTTTCGCATGGGCAGCGCGGCTACGTCCATCGAGGAAGCCGTCCATTCGCAAGGACGAGCCGATGTCGGCGAGATCAAAGTTCACCGATTGCCGCGCGACGAAGCCGACCGACTGCCCGGCGATGGTATTCGCCTCCAGCGCCCGGAAAGCGGCAACGTCGACTGCGGGCGTCGCCGACCACTGCGCGCTCTACGAAAGCGAAAGCGCCTGCCGGACCAGCGCAACCCGGTCCGGAACCAGAAGGCGCAATCCCCTACCCTTCGAGACATTCCAGATGAGCGGCCGGTCTTCGTCGGCACGCACCCTACCGAAAGGCAGGCAGACTTCAGCGCTGTATCCGGTTTCGCTGTCGCGTCGGATTTCCGACAGTGCAGCCCGTCATACGGCCGAACCGAACATCAAGCGCCGCCGTTCTGCTCGGTGGCGCGCAACTTTTCTGCCAGCCTGACTTTCCGCTTCTTTGGCTTCAGCCAACGGCTGAAGGTGTGTATGGCGCGACCGACCTTGGTGTAGGAGAATAGCCGGTCGATCTCGTGATTGGCCCCCTCCAGCCTCTCCGACAGCACCTCGACGCCGGTGAATACAGCCTCGGTCGCATTCAGTTCCGGAAAGCGCAGCGCAAGCGCCGCGTAGGGGTTGATGTCGGTTTTCTCGGAGGAAACGACGAGACCACCGCGGATCAACAGACGCAGGATCACCTGTTCCAGCGTCCAGTCGTGCTGGTGGAAGAGTTTCCATCTCGCACTTCTACGAGCGGAGAAGCCGGTGATCATAACCGGCCGGCCCATTCTAAGCTCCGCCAGCCAGACAGCCAGCGCAAAGCCGCTGGTCGGTATTCGGCCCGGAGAATAGAAGTCGGAAAAGTAGGACGCGAGATCGAGATGCCGAACGGAGGCTCCTTCGAACTCTTCCGGACGGCTGAATCGCTCACCCGGATCGACGCGAAGATTGACGACGCCGGCAAAGCGATCACCGGGGAAATATCCCAGAACCTCCGCCACTTCACGGCGATAGACGATATTGGCGCCGACGGAGCCGCTTCGGGCGACGAGCAGCGCGTTCCCGTCAAACGGCGCGTCGAGAACCTTGTAGACCTTGTTGAAGAACACGAACAGCGCCGTGTCCGGCAGGCTCGCCTTCATTTTCCCGAGTTGCGCCTGGTCGCTGTTTGCGACGAGGACGATGTGCGAATATCGCGAAAAGAACGCAGACCAGTCGGCGATCTCGGCGGCGCCGGGCGCCGCGGCGGACGAAACGGAATCAGCAGACATCAATCAGGACTCTCGCTGGCGAACGAAAAGAACACGGTCCCGCATGGCGAACCACTCTTCGGCATAGTCGCAGTTACGGTATTCGTCGAAATACGGGCCGCCATCGGTGAAATGGACGATCTTGGCATCGGGCCTGTATTCGTATTCGTTGACGAGATAGTTCCAGGTAACCGGCAGGTCGCCGATCTGGTCGTCACTCTCGAGCCATTTGAACTGATGCAGCTGCAGACCGGTCGCCGAGTTCACATAGTCCGGCGTCAGCGCCCGGCACTTCGCATTATTGAAAAGGATGACGCTCGACCAGTTCTTCTTCTCGTACTTGGTCTGAGTCTGCCCGAGGAACTTCGTGTCGATCTTCGGTTGATAGTCGTGCTTCACGCACATCACGGCATAGCGATCGTCTCGCAAGGCCCAGAGTTCCGCGATATCCGCTCTGGCGAGCATGTCGCAGTCAATGAACATGCTCCAGCCTTCGTAGTCGCTCAGGTAGGGAACCATGAAGCGCGAGAACGAAAACTCCGTCGACTGAAGGGAATTGCGCTCGCGCTCGAAGAGTCCGCCGAGATGGCCGAGCACGATCGGAGAGAAGACGACGGGGATCGTCGAATGCTGAATGATGCTCTGCGCCAGAACATGATAGGCGGCCACCTCGTTCGAGTCGAAACCGATATAGATGCGCGCAGTCTTATCCAGCATTCCGTTCTCCTGAAATCGAGTGAGATTGATGGCCCGCGAGATCGACATCGACTTGTCGACGGGCAGAACGATTGGGAGTCACTCTTCTACACACAATTCGCCGGCTTGGCCAATATCCGCATGCCAATGCAGCCATGCGTCCCGCAGGTGGCCTGTCGCATCATCCGCATCCAGCCGCAAAACGCCGTCAGCGTTCTATTCACTCTCAAACGCAAGAACCCCGCCGTTTCCGGCGGGGTTCTGTCGGTCCATTGCGGGAACCGAAACTTACTCGATGACCGAGGCGATGATGCCGGCGCCGCGTGCAAATCGCGCTTGCGCGCCATTTGCACCACTTCAATGCGTCGGCAGCTTTCGGCCTCTCGCTCGATTATTATTCAATAATCGAGGCGACGATGCCGGCGCCGACGGTACGGCCGCCTTCGCGGATAGCGAAGCGCAGCTTTTCTTCCATCGCGATCGGAACGATCAGCTCGACGTCAACGGTGACGTTGTCGCCAGGCATGACCATTTCCGTGCCTTCCGGAAGCGTCACGATGCCCGTCACGTCCGTCGTGCGGAAGTAGAACTGCGGACGGTAGTTCGTGAAGAACGGCGTATGACGGCCGCCTTCTTCCTTCGTCAGGATGTAGGCTTCGGCCTTGAACTTCTTGTGCGGCTTGACCGAACCCGGCTTGCAGAGAATCTGGCCACGCTCGACGCCGTTGCGGTCGACACCGCGAAGCAGCGCGCCGATGTTGTCGCCGGCCTGGCCCTGGTCGAGCAGCTTGCGGAACATTTCAACGCCCGTGCAGGTCGACTTGATGGTCGGACGGATGCCGACGATCTCGACTTCTTCACCGACCTTGATGATGCCACGCTCGACGCGGCCGGTCACAACCGTACCACGGCCCGAGATCGAGAACACGTCTTCGATCGGCATCAGGAACGGCTGGTCGATCGGACGTTCCGGCGTCGGGATGTAGGCGTCAACAGCGTCCATCAGCGCGCGGATCGCGTTCTCGCCGATTTCCTTGTTGGAGTCTTCGAGGGCAGCAAGAGCCGAACCCTTGATGACCGGGATGTCGTCGCCCGGGAAGTCGTACGAAGACAGGAGTTCGCGAACTTCGAGCTCGACGAGTTCGAGAAGCTCGGCGTCGTCGACCTGGTCGACCTTGTTCAGGAACACCACGATCGCCGGAACGCCGACCTGGCGGGCGAGCAGGATGTGTTCGCGCGTCTGCGGCATCGGGCCGTCGGCAGCCGAGCAAACCAGGATCGCGCCGTCCATCTGGGCAGCACCGGTGATCATGTTCTTGACGTAGTCGGCGTGGCCGGGGCAGTCGACGTGCGCGTAGTGGCGGTTCGCCGTTTCGTATTCGACGTGCGCCGTCGAGATCGTGATACCACGAGCCTTTTCTTCCGGAGCCGCGTCGATCTGGTCATAGGCCTTGAACTCACCAAAGTACTTGGTGATCGCCGCCGTCAGAGACGTCTTGCCATGGTCAACGTGGCCGATCGTGCCAATGTTAACGTGCGGCTTGTTGCGCTCAAACTTACTCTTTGCCATTTGAATGCTTCCTATGATCGTAAATGGTTGACCCGGCAAACGGGTTTAGTGCCGCCGTTTAAGGCTTTCGCAGCAATTGCGCAAGACCTATTTGCTCGGTGCGACAAAGGCCGCTGCACGCGCGATGCCGACACGGCCGGCGCCCTGTACAAACGAAGGTGGGACATGAACTGCGGAGGCGACAGGCCAGAAAATTCAGCAATTTCGGGCGGGCGGTGCGATTGGAGCGGGTAGCGGGAATCGAACCCGCGTATTCAGCTTGGAAGGCTGCTGCTCTACCATTGAGCTATACCCGCGGTGTTCGATCCGATGTCGGAATGGTGGAGGGAGTTGGATTTGAACCAACGTAGGCTGAGCCAACGGATTTACAGTCCGTCCCCTTTAACCACTCGGGCATCCCTCCAGTCTCCGACCGGATCAAGCGACCAAGCTTTCTCCAGATCCTCGGGAGCGACGCCCCGTGATCTGCGGCGGGTATATGACGGCCCTGCAGGTCGATGTCAACACGATGTCCGATGAATTTTTTCGAAATTTTTCCGCACCTCGCAAAAACACCCTCGCCGCCGGGCACCTCTATCCGCCGGAAGACTTCGCCGCTATAAAGCCGCATGGCCAAAGACACTTCCAAAGACAGATCCGCCCGCGACACCCACTACGCCACCCTGCGCCGGCAGGTGCGCGACGCCAAGCGCGAGAGGGGCGAAATCCCCACTCCGGCGCCGCAGAAGCGGAAGAAGTCCGCCGAAGGCTGGACGCCGCCGCAGCTCGCCCCCGAGCAGATCTATCTCTACGGTCTGCACACGGTACGCGCGGCGATCGACAATCCGGAGCGCCGGATCATCAAGCTCTCGGTGACCCAGAACGCGCTGGCCCGGCTCGAGATCGGCCCGGCCGAGACACTGTCCTTTCCTGTGGAAATCGTCTCGCCGCAGGAGATCGACCGGGTACTCGGCCCTGACGCCATCCACCAGGGCGTGATGCTGGAGACACGTCCCCTGCCCGTCCGGCGTCTGGAGGCGCTGAGGGAAAGTCCGCTCCTCCTCGTGCTCGACCAGGTGACCGATCCGCACAATGTCGGCGCGATCATGCGCTCGGCGGTCGCCTTCAATGCCGGCGCGGTGATCACCACCCAGCGTCACAGCCCGACCGAATCGGGCGTGCTTGCAAAATCGGCCTCCGGCGCGCTCGAACTCATCCCCTATATCCAGATCACCAACCTGGCGGATGCGCTCGGCGAGTTGCACCGGCTCGGCTTCTATTCGATCGGTCTCGATTCGGAGGGGCCAGCCCCGCTCGAGGGCACGTTCCAAGGCGGGAAGATCGCGCTCGTGCTCGGTTCGGAAGGAAAGGGCCTGCGCCAGAAGACGCGGGAGATCGTCAATGCGCTCGCCCGGCTCGACATGCCGGGGGCGATCAAGTCGCTCAACGTCTCCAATGCCGCGGCCATCGCGCTCTATGCCTCGCGGCAGTTCCTCGCGAAGGCTGCGTCTTAGGCGTCCACGGCCAGTCCTGAAGGACGAAAGCGTAAGGGGAGGCGCCGCTAATCGGCGTCTTCCGCCCGGCAGACGAGCGGCTCTGCGCCCGGCACCGTCAGGGTCGCGTCCTCGCCCCTGCCCCGCAGTTCGACACCATCCGCCTCGTAGCGGAAGCCGTCGGCGGAGATCGCGACCGGCAGATCATATGTCTTGCCGTCCGGAAAGGTAAGATAGGCCGTGTCGTTCTCGAAGCGCGCCGTGAACGTGCTGCCGCCGTCACATTTGTAAATGGCGGTCGGCACATCCTCGGCCATGGCCGGCATCGCCGGCACGGCAAATGCGACCAATCCTGCAATCACTCGCAACCGTCGGGTCATTGGAACCTCCCCGCAACTTTCGCGATCATAGCGCAAGGCGGCCGGCAGGAATACGACAAACGTCAAGAAGTGCTAGGAGTGGAACCGGGCCGCAAAGAACGGACCCGAAGAAAAAATGGTGCCCCCGGCAGGGTTCGAACCCGCGACCCCCTGATTACAAATCAGGTGCTCTACCAACTGAGCTACAAGGGCATCATGAGCCTCGTCGGATAAGCAGATTTTGGCCGGCTGTAAAGCAATTTCTGCGCCGCGGCAGACGCTTGCCGGGTCCCATCCGACTGTCGGGACCGGCAAACGGGGCAGCGAAACACCTTGTCGCTCTCGGCCTTTTTCATGTACCACAGAGCCCGTCACCGAGGGCCCCCGATGTCTCGTTCCTTCCAGTCACTTTCCTTCATAGCGTCCAGCGCGCCGGAAGCGCAGGCCGCCCGGCAGGAGCTGATTCGCGTCTACGGCAATGTCGAGCCGAAGGAGGCCGACGTCATCGTCGCGCTCGGGGGCGACGGCTTCATGCTGCAGACGCTGCACGACACGATGAACACGGGCAAGCTCGTCTACGGGATGAACCGCGGCTCGGTCGGCTTCCTGATGAACGATTTCCACATGGACAAGCTGCGCGAACGCATCGCGGCGGCCGTCGAGAACGACTGCCACCCCCTGAAGATGACGACCGAAAGTGCCGACGGAACGACGTCGGTGGCGCTGGCGATCAACGAGGTCTCGCTGTTTCGCCAGTCCTACCAGGCGGCGAAGCTCCGCGTCATCATCGACGGCAAGGTGCGGCTCGACGAGCTCATCTGCGACGGCTTGATGGTCGCGACGCCTGCGGGATCCACCGCCTACAATCTCTCGGCCCACGGGCCGATCCTGCCGCTGGAAGCGCCGCTGCTCGCGCTGACACCGGTGAGCGCCTTCCGCCCGCGGCGCTGGCGCGGCGCCCTGCTTCCGAATAAAGTGAGCGTCGACATCCATGTGCTCGAAGCCGACAAACGGCCGGTGAACGCGGTCGCCGACCACACCGAGGTAAAATCCGTGACCAGGGTGCAGATCGCCCAGTCCGAGGACACGACAGCGCGGATCCTCTCCGATCCCGACCGCTCCTGGTCCGACCGTATTCTGGCCGAACAGTTTTCCAACTAGGGAGGTTTCCGGATGGCTGTACACATCTTCTCCCGACTGGCCCTCGCCGCACTGGCAATGGCCGCCGCCCCTGCTTTCGCCGGGGACATCGACGAGCTTCCGGTCACGGCGACCTTCGTCGTCAGCACGGGTTTCTGGGAGGAGGCCGGCGGCGAGCCGAGTGGCAAGGCCGAAGCCAAGAGTGCGACCGGCACGGACAGCACAGCAGCCGGCACAGCAACGCGCCGCGGCTATTACAAGCTCGTCGCCATTCGCCAGCCGGATCGCACCGCCAAGGTCTACCTGCAGCAGATCGCGGTCGACGAGACGGGCCCCCAGGTGGTCGAGAGCGTCGAACTCGAAGAGTTCACGGCGATCAAACCCTATGTCACCGACATCCGGCCGGAGGATTCGACCGGCATCAGCCGGCAGCCCGGGCTCTTTGCCACCGTCTACCTGAAGACCGATCCGGCAGCGACCGAACCGGAGAGCTGGACGGTGCTGATCGACGAGCTCGGCGAGATCAAGATCGAGAAGGCCACGAACTGACCGGCCGCGAATAGCGCGGCAGGCGCCTCACCCTCAGCGCTTTGCGAACGCCTTGAGGAAGGTCTGCACGGCATTGCGTGCGAGCCCGTCCAGCTCGCTTTCCGCGATCGGCAAGCCGAGCTGCAGGTCGGCGCGCACGTCGGCCATGACGAGCGCCATGAACTGGCGCGCCGCGAGCGACGGATCATCGAGCTGGAGATAGCCGCCGTGGGCGAGCTGCGCGAAACGGGCGGCGAGCGCGGGGTATTTGCGTCCCGGGCCGTATTCCCGCCAGCTCGTGAAAAGCTCCGGATGCCGTGCACCTTCGAGCGACAGGATACGGAAAAGCCAGCGCCCGCAATCCTCGCAGATCGCAACCTTCAGCAGCCGCTTGGCGAAGGCGGCGAGATCCGCCTCGATATCCGTCGGCGCGTCGGGGAAACTGTCGAGAACGGCGAAAAAGCGGGCGCTGGAGCGCTGCGTGACGTCCTCCACCACCGCCTTGAAAACCTTATCCTTGTCGCCGATCTGATTGTAGACGGTCTGGCGGGAGACCTTGGCGCGGGCCGCGATCGCATCGATGCTGGCGCTCGAATACCCGCTGTCGGCAAAAATCGCCGCCGCCGCGTCGATGATTGCGGCGCGCTTGCCCGGCGCGCCGGCGCGGTGCCCGTCCGATGATTTTCGATGATCCGAGATCTGATCCATGCCTCACCATAAGGGGGCTTGACGAATTGGACAATTGTGTCCAATAATTTATACATCATAGTCACAGCGCGGCATAGCCCGACGCGCCTCATTCATTCATTCCGCATCCGATTCAACCTCCACGCGGCGCATGCCGCGGAGCAACGAAGGTTTTTTCCATGCAGCAGAACATCAAGGCATCCCTCCCCGTCGTCCTCGGCCTGCTCACCGCCATCGGCCTTTTCGCGATCGACATGTATCTTCCGGCACTTCCCGAGATTGGCGAAGGGCTCCACGCCGGCAGCGGCGCCGTGCAGGCAAGCCTCGTCTCCTTCTTCGTCGCCATGGCGCTCTCCCAGCTCGTCTACGGCCCGGTCTCGGACATGATCGGCCGCAAGAAGCCGCTCTATTTTGGTCTTTCGCTCTTCTCCATCGGCGCGGTCGGCTGCGCGCTTTCCCCCTCGATCGAATGGCTCGTCGGCTTCCGCGCGCTTCAGGGCGTCGGCGCCTGCGCCGGAGCCGTCATCTGCCGCGCGATCGTCCGTGACCTCTTCACCGGCGTGGCGGCAGCCCAGCTGATGTCGCGATTATTGCTGGTCTTCAGCGTGTCGCCGATTCTGGCGCCGCTCGCCGGCAGTGGCGTGACGCTCGCAGCAAGCTGGCGCGCCATCTTCTGGGTGATGGTCCTCGCCGCCGCCATCGGGGCCGTGCTTGTCACACTACGGCTCCCGGAAACCCGTTCCGAAGAAGCCCGCAGCCAGAGCAGCATCGGCAGCGCCCTCGCCTCCTACGGAACTCTTCTGCGCGATCCTTATTACCTCGGGCTCGTCCTCATCGCCTCCTTCGGCATGGCGAGCTACATGATCTACGTCGCCAACTCGTCCTTCGTGCTGATCGAGCACTATGGGCTCTCGCCCGGCCTTTACAGCGTCGTCTTTTCGATGAACGCCGTCTCCTTCATCGGCGCATCGCAGATGAACGGCCGGCTCTCGCGCCGGTTCGGCCTGAGGCGGCTGATCCGCTTCGCGGTCGCCGGCTTCGCGCTCGCATCGACAGCGCTCTTCGCGGCCTTTGCCTCCGGCTTCGGCAGCCTGCCGGTTCTCTCCGCGTTGCTCTTCGTCGCCTACGGCTTCCTCGGCATGGTGATCCCGACCTCGGCGGTGCTTGCGCTCGAAAGTCACGGACGGATAGCCGGAACAGCCTCGGCTCTCATGGGGACACTGCAATTCGTCACGGCATCAAGCGTGATCGGGGTGGCGAGCCTGTTCTTCGACGGCACGGCCCTGCCGATGGTAACCACCATCGCCGCCTGCTCGCTCATGGTGCTCTTCCTTGCCGCACTGACATTGCGGCCCGCAGCAGCTGCCCGGCCGGCAGAAGAACGCCCATGAAACGCAAAGGCGGCGGGATTTTCGTCCCGCCGCCTCTTCATTTCTGCGAACTGCCGAACCTCAATCGATGTCCGCGACCTCGACGTCGGCGCCACCCGAAATGCGATGGGCGAGTGCCGCCTCCATGAACTCGTTCAGGTCGCCGTTCAGAACGGTGTCCGGATCGGTGCTCTCGACGCCGGTGCGCAAGTCCTTGACCAACTGGTACGGCTGCAGCACGTAAGAGCGGATCTGGTGTCCCCAGCCGATGTCGGTCTTCGACGCGGCTTCGGCGTTCGCCGCCTCTTCCCGCTTCTTGAGTTCCGCTTCGTAAAGGCGTGCACGCAGCATGTCCCAGGCCTTGGCGCGGTTTTTGTGCTGTGAGCGTTCCTGCTGGCAGGCAACGACGATGCCGCTCGGAATGTGGGTGATGCGCACAGCCGAGTCGGTGGTGTTGACGTGCTGTCCACCAGCACCCGAGGAGCGGTAGGTATCGATGCGGCAATCGCTCTCGTTGATCTCGATCTGGATCGAATCGTCGACCACCGGATAGACCCAGACGGACGAGAACGACGTGTGGCGCCGCGCGTTCGAATCATAGGGCGAGATACGCACCAGACGGTGCACACCCGATTCCGTCTTCAGCCAGCCATAGGCATTATGGCCCTTGACGTGGATCGTCGCCGACTTGATGCCCGCCTCTTCGCCTTCGTGCACTTCGAGGACCTCGACCTTGAAGCCCTGCTTCTCGGCCCAGCGGATATACATGCGCAGCAGCATGTTGGCCCAGTCCTGGCTCTCCGTGCCGCCGGCACCCGAATGGACTTCGAGATAGGTGTCGTTGCCGTCGGCTTCGCCCGACAGCATGGCCTCGACCTGGAGCCGGCCGGCCTCGGTCTTCAGTGCCTTCAGAGCGTTCTCGGCCTCGGTGACGATCTCCTGATCGCCCTCTTCCTCACCCATTTCGATGAGTTCGACGTTGTCGGTGAGCTGCCGCTCGAGCGCCTTCACGCCGTTGACGCTGTCGTCGAGCTGCTGGCGTTCGCGCATCAGCTTTTGAGCTTCGGAGGCATCATTCCAGAGGTTCGGATCCTCTGCCCTGTTGTTCAACCAGTCCAGTCGTCTTATCGCCTGGTCCCAGTCAAAGATGCCTCCTCAGCAGGCTTATGGCCTGCTTGATTTCGTCGACGACGTTCTCGATTTCCGTACGCATGTGCTTGCTTTTTCACCTCGCTGAAAAGGAGCCCCGTGCATAGTTGCGGCCGCCGCTCCTGTAAAGGGGCGGCGAGCACGCGTCCAGCATCTTAGAAGAGACCGCCCGAACCGGAGGTCACGGCCTCGTTGGCCTGCGGCGACGTGCGAAGGATTTCCTCGGGCGCCATGTATTCGTCCATGCCGATGACCGAGAAGCTGTCGGCCGGACCGGTGCCGGGCTTGAAGGCTTCGATGATGGTATCCGGCTCGCCCTGAACCGCCGCCATGCCGGTCTTGCGGTTGATCGCAATCAGACTCATGCCTTCCGGAATGTGGAACTTGCCGGGCGGCGTACCGGCGACGGCGGCCTGCATGAATTCGTTGAAGATCGGGGCGGACAGCGAGCCGCCGGTCGCGCCGCGGCCGAGCGGAGCCGGATTGTCGTAGCCGATGTAGAGACCCGCGACGAGATCGGGGGTGTAGCCGACGAACCAGGCATCCTTCTCGTCGTTCGTGGTGCCGGTCTTGCCGGCAACGGGGCGGTCGAGCTTGACCTTGCCGGCTGCGGTGCCGCGCGTGATGACCCCCTCCATGATCGAGGTGATCTGATAGGCCGTCATCGGATCGAGCACCTGTTCGCGATTGTCGACGACCGTCGGCTCTTCCTGATTGTTCCAGCCGTCGGCATTGCAGCCTTCGCAGACGCGCTCCTCGTGACGGAAAATCGTCTTGCCGTAGCGATCCTGGATGCGGTCGATCAGCGTCGGCTTGATCTGCTTGCCGCCGTTGGCGAGCACCGCATAGGCCGAAACCATGCGCAGCACCGTCGTTTCGCCCGAGCCGAGGGACATCGCCAGAACCGGGTTCATCTTGTCGTAGACGCCGAAGCGTTCGGCATATTCCGCGACAAGGTTCATGCCCATGTCGTTGGCAAGGCGCACGGTCATCTGGTTACGCGACTTTTCGATGCCGAGCCTGAGCGTGGAAGGACCAGCCGAGCCGCCGCCGTAGTTCTGCGGGCGCCAGACCTGGCCGCCCTGCACGATCTCGATGGGAGCGTCCATGATGACTGACGCCGGGGTATAGCCGTTGTCGAGCGCGGCGGCATAGACGAACGGCTTGAACGACGAACCGGGCTGGCGCATCGCCTGGGTGGCACGGTTGAATTCCGACTGTGCGTAGGAGAAGCCACCGACCATGGCGAGGACGCGGCCGGTATGCGGATCCATCGCCACGAGGCCACCCTGTACCTTCGGCGGCTGGCGCAGGCGATAACGATCCTTGTTCCCTTCCCCTTCGAGCGCTTCGACGTAAACGACATCGCCGGACTTCAGCACGCCCTCGGGAGACTTCGCCGTCTTGCGATCGCCGGTCGCGGAGCGATAGGCCCAGTCCATGTCCCCGGCCATGATCTTGCCCGTCTGGCGCTCGGCCGCCACCTTGCCGCCGGCTTCGGTCGCCGGCTGCAGGCCGATGTCCACGCGATCACTGGAGACCGCCAGCACGACGGCGAGCTTCCATTCCGGAACGTCACTCAAGCCCGCCACCTTGGCCAGCGGCGCACCCCAGTCGGCCGAAATGTCAATCTGGCTCACGGGGCCGCGATAACCGCGGCGCTCGTCATAGGTGATCAGCCCCTTCTGCAAGGCCTTGCGTGCAAAGACCTGCATCTTCGGATCGAGCGAGGTGCGGACGGAGAGCCCGCCTTCGTAAAGTGCCTTGTCACCGTAACGTTCGATGATCTGCCGGCGGACCTCTTCGGCGAAGTAGTCCGACGCGAAAAGATGGGAGCCGGTACGGCGCAGGGTGACGCCGAGCGGCTGCTTCTTCGCCTCCGCACCATCCTCCTGGGAAACGAAACCGTTCTCGACCATGCGGTCGATGACCCAGTTGCGGCGCTCGAGTGCGGCGTCGGGGTGGCGGAACGGATGATAGTTCGACGGGCCTTTCGGCAGCGAGGCGAGATAGGCCGCCTCGGCGACCGTAAGCTCGGTCACCGACTTGTCGAAATAGGTGAGCGCCGCCCCGGCAATGCCGTAGGCGTTCATGCCGAAGAAGATTTCGTTCAGATAGAGTTCGAGAATCTTGTCCTTAGAATAGGCCTGCTCGATGCGGAAGGAGAGGATTGCTTCCTTCACCTTGCGGTCGATCGTCTGGTCCGAACTCAGCAGGAAGTTCTTCGCGACCTGCTGGGTGATCGTCGAGGCGCCGACGGGACGGCGGCCGGAACCGAAGTTCTGCAGGTTGACCAGGATCGCGCGGCCGAGACCGTAAATGTCGACGCCCGGGTGATTGTAGAAATTCTTGTCTTCAGCCGAAAGGAACGCTGCCTTCACACGGTCCGGTATCGCCTGGATCGGCAGGAAGAGGCGACGTTCACGCGCATATTCGGCCATCAGCGAACCGTCGTCGGCATGGATGCGCGTTGCGACCGGCGGCTCGTAACTCGACAGGACCGCAAAGTCCGGCAGATCCCTCGTGAGATTGGTCAGATAGATGGCGACCACCACCGCCACGGCGAGCGCGAGCACGGAGGCAAGTCCGAAGAAGTATCCAATCAGTCTGATCATAATCGAGCTACCGGCGTTCGCTTTCGGTTCGGCGCGCAATGGCAAACATCGCACATGTCGTCGCGTTTTGCACGTCGGGCGCCCATTGGCAAGGCTTCGGGGACGGACAGGCGGCCGCTATGGCCGCACTCCTCGAAACCACCCCGGAGTAAAGGTGCGATTGTGAGGAAAATAGGGCCGGGCGCCTTCCGTCCCGCATTCATTCCGCATGGAGGGCAGCAAATTTCGCCACCACCCGCGCCGTGCCGTATAGCCGCGGCGCGGCGAGTGTTCACCTCAGCCACCGTTTGCGAGCACCGGCTCGCGATATCGCCTGATCGCCGCGGTCAGCAGTTCGGCGATCTTCTCCCGCCAGCTCTCGTCGAGAAGCACCTTCTCGTCCTCCTTGTTCGAGAGGAAACCGAGCTCGAGCAGGATCGACGGGACGTCGTGGGCCTGCAGGACACGGAAACCGGCGAAACGATGCGGATTGTTGATGAGGGCGACCTGTCCTTCGAAGGACGACACCACCGAGTCGGCCATCGCGACCGAGAAGGCCTGGGTTTCGCGTCGGGTGAAATCGAGAAGGATGTCGGTGACTTCGGCCGGCTCGCTGGCGAAGCCGACGCCGCCGATCGCGTCGGCGAGGTTTTCCCGCTCGGCGAGTTCGGCGGCCATACGGTCGGAAGCCTTGTCGGAGATCGTGTAGACCGTCGCGCCACGGATGTTGTCCTGCCGCAGCTTGTCGGCGTGGAGCGAGACGAAGAGGTTCGCGTGGTGCTGACGGGCGATCGTCACCCGCTCGGACAGCGACAGAAACTCGTCGCCCTCGCGCGTCAGGAAGGCGAAGATCCCCGGCTCCCTGGCGAGGCGCCGCTGCAGAGCCTTGGCGAAGGCGAGCGTGATGTCCTTCTCCGGCGTCTTGGTCTCGCTGGCGATCGCACCGGTGTCGATGCCGCCATGGCCGGCATCGATCGCGATCACGAAGGCGCCGCCCGGCTCCGGGCTCGACGTTCCGAGCCGGTCCCCGCGCGCGGCAGCGACCGCCGCCTCGGAGGCTTCCGCGCCGACTGCCGCCTTGCCGCCGCTCCAGGCCTGACGCTTTACGAGATCGTCAAAGACTTCCCTCTTCACCATTTCGGCATCAAGGACGAGGCGAAAGCCCTTGCCGGCCTCGTCGGCCTGGACTTCTGCGAGCGCGAGTTGCGCCGGACGTTCGGTCGTCAGCACGATTCGTGCGGAGCGAGCGTCGACCGCGCCGAAGCGGACGTCCTTGAAGAGACCGCGCGCCTTGAGGTCGTCCGCGGCGAAGGCGAAGGTGAAGGCCGGCAGATCGACGACGATCCGGTCCGGTCGTTCCAGATAGCGAACCTCGAAGGTCGGCTTGCGGTCGAGATCGATGACGATGCGGGTCCGGGCACGGTCGCCGGCGATCCTCGCGGCGTAGGCAAGCACGGGCGGCTCCCGGTCTTCGTCGGCGGCAGGCGCCCGCTCCGGCACTGTCAGCGACAGCAGCGCCGCGACCAAGAACCAGAACAGCGACGCACTCCGGCGCGACCATCGTCCACCGATTCCAGACTGACGCAACACCCACCCCTTTCGATGATATGGCAGAGCCCGCCGCCCATCCTCCACAAGAGAATCACCTCGGCGTGCTAAACACTACTAATCCATGGGTATTATGGCACAAATGGGTTTTCCCTTGCTATTGCGGTGGAGAAAACATACAACGCAACCGAGGGATAGAGATGCCCACGGGATAGAATCATCGCCGCGGCTGCCAGCCACAAAAGGTTTGGCGCCAGCTTGCCGGACATTCATCCGTCGTCTCTGCAGCTTTGTCCTGAAACTGGATCACAAGCCGGCATTCGGCCGGTTTCGTCTACTGGTGGGTAACCACCAAACGCTCTTTGTGAGCATTCATCGGGCCCAAGGGCCTATGGCATTGTCGTTTTTGTTCGGTCTTTGATGTCGTTGCAGCAGGTAGTCAGAAACATCAGCGGATTTGGAGCGCTCGGCGCCCCGGAAGCTGTTCAGTTGCTGCTCGCTCACCCCACCGGACGAAGACATCTATATCCGGCGCATCCCCAAGATATCTCTCGCTCGTTCCAGCAACGTGCGACTCGATCTTGCCGCGAAGGCGCCGAGGAGCACAACTTACATGGCAGACAGAATGCTTATCGACGCGTCTCACGAGGAAGAGACGCGCGTTGTCGTCGTTCGTGGTAACCGGATAGAAGAATTCGACTTCGAGTCCCAGCATAAGAAGCAGATCAGGGGCAACATCTATCTGGCAAAGGTTACGCGGGTCGAGCCCTCCCTGCAGGCCGCCTTCGTCGATTACGGCGGCAACCGCCACGGTTTCCTGGCCTTCGCCGAAATCCATCCCGATTACTACCAGATCCCGCTTGCAGATCGCCAGGCGCTCCTGAGCGCCGAGGCAGAAGAACACCGCCGCGCCGACGAAGGCGATGCGGAACAAGAAGCGCCGGCCGCAGCGCAAGCCGCGGAAGCCTCCTCTCCGGCCGAAGAGGCGGAACTCGCCGCTGAACCGGCCGCGGCGGAAGAAGCCCCGGCCGAGGCCGCCGAGGAGCCTGCCGCCAAGCCGAAGGCGCGGCGTGCCCGCAAGCCGCGCGGCAAGAAAGCCACGGAGGCCGCAGCCGAGCAGCCGGAAGAAGCCGGTGCGCAGGCGACGGACGAAGACGGCGGCAGCGAAGGCGGCAACACCATGGCCGCCATGGTCGACATGGACGAAATCTCCGAAGAGGCCGGCGGTCGCCGCGGCCATGACGATTTCGATGACGACGATGACGGCGACAACGACGGCGAGAAGGAAGAAATCGAATCCGTCGGCGCCGAGGACGCGATGGAAGAGGTTCCGGATCGCGTCGTGCGCAAGCCCCGCAAGCTGTACCGCATCCAGGAAGTCATCAAGCGTCGGCAGATCCTGCTCGTGCAGGTCGCCAAGGAAGAACGCGGCAACAAGGGCGCGGCCCTCACCACGTACCTTTCGCTCGCCGGTCGCTATTCCGTGCTGATGCCGAACACCGCACGTGGCGGCGGCATCTCCCGCAAGATCACCAATCCGGCCGACCGCAAGCGGCTGAAGGAAATCGCCCGCGGTCTCGAAGTACCGCAGGGTATGGGCGTCATCCTGCGCACGGCCGGCGCCAACCGCACCAAGGTCGAGATCAAGCGCGACTTCGAATACCTGATGCGGCTTTGGGAAAACGTCCGGACGCTGACGCTGAGTTCGACCGCGCCCTGCCTCGTCTACGAGGAAGGCTCGCTCATCAAGCGATCGATCCGTGACCTCTACAACAAGGATATCGGCGAGATCGTCGTCGCCGGCGAAGACGGCTATCGTGAAGCGAAAGACTTCATGAAGATGCTGATGCCGAGCCATGCAAAGGTCGTTCAGCCCTATCGCGACATTCACCCGATCTTCTCGCGTTCCGGCATCGAGGCCCAGCTCGACCGCATGCTGCAGCCGCAGGTGACGCTGAAGTCCGGCGGCTACATCATCATCAACCAGACCGAAGCGCTGGTGGCGATCGACGTCAACTCCGGCCGCTCGACGCGCGAGCACTCGATCGAGGACACTGCACTGCAGACGAACCTCGAAGCGGCCGAGGAAGTCGCCCGTCAGCTCCGTCTGCGCGACCTTGCCGGCCTCATCGTCATCGACTTCATCGACATGGAAGAAAAGCGCAACAACCGCGCCGTCGAGAAGAAGCTGAAGGATTGCCTGAAGAACGACCGTGCCCGCATTCAGGTCGGCCGGATCTCGCATTTCGGCCTGCTCGAGATGTCGCGCCAGCGCATCCGCGCCTCGGTTCTCGAATCGACGACGCAGCTCTGCCCGCACTGCGGCGGCACCGGACTCATCCGGTCGCAGTCCTCCGTCGCGCTGCATGTCCTGCGCGGCATCGAGGAATATCTCCTGAAGAGCACGACGCACGACATCACCGTGCGCACGACGCCGGAAACGGCGCTCTACCTCCTGAACCACAAGCGCGGCACCATCGTCGATTACGAACACCGATTCGGCGTTTCGATCGTGGTTGACTCCGACGACAGCGTCGGATCGCAGCATTTTGCGATCGACCGTGGCGAGCCGGTTCTCAATCCCGTCAAGATCGAAAGCCTGATGCCGGTGATCTCCGAACCCGAAGAGGAGGAGGAAATCTACATCGAGCCGGAGGAAGAGGAAGAAGAGGAAGCTATGGAAGCGGCCTCGGCCCCGCAGGCAGGCGCCGGCGAGGAGCAACAGGGCCGCAAGCGCAAGCGCCGTCGCCGCCGGCGTGGCCGCAACGGAAACGGTAACGGTGAGACCGCCTCTGCATCCGCGCACAACGGCCTCGATGAGGACGAAGACGAGGATGAGGGCGAAGAGGAAGGCGCCGTAGCCGCCTCCGCCGAGGTTGACGAGCAAACGTCCGAAGAAGGTCAGAAGCGCAAGCGTCGCCGTCGCGGCAAGCGCGGTGGCCGCCGCAGCCGTCCGGGCGAGGAAGGTACGGCGGAAGCCGCAGGCGCAGAAGGCGACGAAACGGAGGCGGAGGATGAAGAAACCACCGCCGAAGTGAGCGAGGCGATCGCCGAAGAAACGGAGGCCCAAGAGCCGTCCGCCATGGCGGCGATCGAATCGGCCGAGGAGCCTGCAGCCCGCAAGCCGCGCCGCACCCGCAAGGCCAAGGTCGCCGTCTCGCCGGTCGAGGAGCCGATCCTCGCCGAAGAGGCGCCGGTCGAACCCGAGGTCGCGGAGAAGAGCGCAGCGCTCGCCGAGGAACCTGTTGCCGAAGAGGCAGTCACCGAAGAGGCTGCGGAACCGGCAAAGCCGGCTCGTGCCAATCGCCAGTCGAACGTCGCCTCCTCCGAACCAGTCGTCACATCGGTGAAATCGTCGACGCCGGAAGGTGAAGGCGAAAAGCCGAAAAAGGGTGGCTGGTGGCAGAAGCGCGGCTTCTTCTGAGATAGCCGCTTCCAGGTCTGAACACGAAACGGCCGCCCAATGGGCGGCCGTTTCGCATTCATGGGCTCGCTGGACCTTCGGACTTGGCAAGGCGTCAGAGAACTGGCCTTTGTCGCGACATCAAAACGGCCCGCGTGCCGGCGACCGTCGCCTCGCCTTGCAGGGTGAAGCCGCACCGTTCAGCCAGCTGGATCGAGCGATTGTGTGCGGGATCGAAGATGGCGGCGATCTTGTCGCTGACGAAATTGCCATCCGCCCACCGAAGAACCGCCGTCAGCGCTTCGGTCGCAATTCCTTGTCCCTGTGCCTCCGGCGCAAGGAGCCAGCCCGCCTCCGGGACCCCGTCGAGCAAAGGGGTCATCTCCCGCTTGAAGTCGGCGAAGCCCAGTTCGCCCAGGTATTCGCCGGTGTGACGATCCTCGATCGCCCAGTAGCCGAAACCGAGAAGGCGCCAGTGGCCGACATAGCGCAGCAGGCGTGCCCAGCTTTCCTGCCGCGTGGATGGCTTTCCGCTGATGTAGCGGACGACGTCTTCATCGGCCCACATGCGGGCGAGCGCGTTGAAGTCGGAAACACGATGCCCGCGTAGTCGCGTGCGCTCCGTCAACAGTTCGGGAGCCTCCGGCAATGATCGCCTTACCCAGCATGCCGTCATCCGCACCTCCTGCCTCGCTCAAATCTCCGGTCCATACGTTAGAGCCTGACTTGGGCTGTCGCGGCAAGAGATCAAAGGCGCAGGCTGCCGGCGATCGCTACTACAGCCAGTGCTCGATGCGGTCGAGCGCTTCGATCATTTCCGCCATGGTGCCGGCATAGGAGAAACGCATCGCGCGGTGGCCCTCCACCGGATCGAAGTCGAGGCCGGGCGTCGCCGCGACGTCGATTGCCGAAAGCATCTCGCGGGCGAAGGCCATGCTGTCATTGGTGTGACGGCTGACGTCGACATAGGCGTAGAAGGCCCCGTCCATCGGCGACAGCAAGGGCAGTCCGAGCGTCGGCAGCCTCTCCATGAGATAGTCGCGATTGGCGCGGCAGCTCGCCTTGTAGTGTTCCAGTTCCTCGCCGGCGCCCAGAGCCGCAACCGCCGCGATCTGCGAGAGTTCCGGAGCGGAGATATAGAGGCTCTGCGCCAGGCATTCGAGCGGGCGGACGAGTTCCGGCGGAACCACCATCCAGCCCACGCGCCAGCCGGTCATGCAGTAGTATTTCGAGAAGGAGTTGATGATGACCGTACGGTCGCCGATCTCCAGCGCACTCGCCTCGTCGCCGGAGAAGGTCAGGCCGTGGTAGATCTCGTCGGAGATGAGACTGATCCCCTCCCCCTCGCAATAGCACGCCAGGTCTCGGAGCTGCGCCTTGCCGGTCACAGTCCCGGTCGGATTGGCCGGGCTTGCGAGCAGAACGCCCTTCAGCCGCAGCCCGGCTTCGCGCTGCGCGTTTTCGAGGCTTTCGGGTGTCAGGGTGAAGTGCGTTCCGGCATTGACCGGCACTTCGACGACGGTCAGGCCGAGCGCCTTCAGGATGTTGCGGTAGGCAGGGTATCCGGGCCTTGCAATCGCCACGGCATCCCCCGCATCGAAGAGACCGAGGAAGGCGAGATTGAAGGCGGCCGACGAGCCCGTCGTGACGATGATCCGTCCGGCATCGACGGCAACACCGTGCCGCCGGCGATAGTAGTCGGCAAGCGCCTGCCGCAGTTCGCTGGTGCCGAGCGCGTCGGTGTAGCCGATCCGGCCATGATCGAGGGCTGTCCTGGCCGCGGCAAGAGCCGCCTGCGGAGCAGGATGACCGGGTTGGCCGACGGCCATGGAGATGACCGGCTTGCCGGCCTGCCGGCGCCTGGTGGCTTCGGCCAGCACATCCATGGCGTGGAAGGGTTCGACGGCACTGCGTTTGGAGATGGTGACCACGGGCAATTCTCTCGCATCAGGAGGGGCGCCCGACATTTGCCGTATTATTGCAGTGTTCACAATGGTGAGATTGGCGCGGAGGGGCCATTTTTCGAGCTTCCATTCCGTGCTCCAGACACTACATTGATGACGAATCCAATCGGTTCCGATGGAACCAGCCGGCTGTCGGCAGCGCGCCGACGGTCCTTATGAGGAATGACATGCCCCTGACGTTCAAACATCTCGCCGTTGCGGCCCTCGCCCTCCTGCCCGCAGCACTGCCGACGACGGTGAATGCGCTCGACGAACAGCAGAAGAAGGAATTCGGCGAGTTCATCAAGGAATACCTGATCGAGAACCCCGAGATCATGCTCGACGTGCAGGACGCACTCGAAAAGAAGCAGCAGGAGGCACGCCAGCAGCAGGCCTCGGCCGCCGTCGACAGCAACAAGGATGCCCTCTTCAGCTCGAAATACGATCTTTCGCTCGGCAACCCGAAGGGCGACGTCACGATCGTCGAGTTCTTCGACTACAATTGCGGCTACTGCAAGCGCGCGCTTTCCGACATGGACAGCATCATCGCAGCCGACAAGAACGTGCGCTTCGTGCTGAAGGAATTCCCGATCCTCGGGCCGGATTCGGAAGCCGCGCACAAGGTCTCGGATGCCTTCCGGAAGATCGCGCCGGAAAAGTACGGCGAGTTCCACCGCGCGCTGCTCGGCGGCGAAGGCCGTGCCAACGAGGCGCGCGCGATCGAAGTCGCCGCCTCGCTCGGTGTCGAAGAGGCCGATATCCGCAAGAAGATGGCCGAGAGCCCGAACGACGAATCCGTCCGCGAGGCCTATCAGCTCGCGACCAGCCTCGGCATCACCGGCACCCCCTCCTATATCGTCGGCAACGAAGCGGTGTTCGGCGCCATCGGCTCGAACGCGATCGAGGAGAAGGTCGCGAACGTCCGCAGCTGCGGCCGCACCGCCTGCTGAGTGCCGGAGAGACGTCTCAACACCTCTCTCCCCCGCAAAGTCGGGGGAACTCCAGTGTCTGGCCCGCAGGGGGCTTTCCCTTGCGGGCCTCTCAGTCTATAGGAGGCGGTTGAAGAGAGACGGACCCCTCATGAGCAAAACGATCTTCGTGCTGAACGGCCCCAATCTGAACATGCTCGGCAAACGCGAGCCCGGCATCTATGGCGGCAAGACCCTCGTCGATATCGAGGCCGACTGCAAGGAAGCCGGTGACGCGCTCGGCTTCCATGTCGACTTCCGCCAGAGCAACCACGAGGGCAGGCTCGTCGATTGGCTGCACGAGGCCAATGACGCGGCGGTCGGCGTCGCGATCAATCCCGGCGCCTACGGACATACCTCGATCGCACTGCACGACGCCATCCGCGCGATCTCCGTGCCGGTCGTCGAAGTGCACATCTCCAATATCCACGCGCGGGAAGAATTCCGCCACAAGTCGATGATCGCGCCGGCCGCCAAGGGCATGATCTGCGGCTTTGGCCCCCACAGCTACATCCTGGCGCTGCACGCGCTGAAAAACATCACGCAATAACAAGAATATAGGACCTCATCCATGGCTGAAAAGAAATCGGGAATCGATCAGGCGCTGATCCGTGACCTCGCGAACATCCTCAACGAGACTGATCTGACCGAGATCGAAGTCGAACAGGACGACCTGAGAATCCGCGTCTCGCGCTCCGGTCCGCAGATGGTGGCCATGCAGCAGGCCCCGGCCTACCAGGTTCCCGCGGCCGCCCCGGCCCCGGTTGCCGCCGCTCCGGCAGTTGCCGCCGAGCCGGCACGCAATCTTGCGAATGCGGTCACCGCGCCGATGGTCGGCACCGCCTATCTATCCCCCGCCCCGGGCGCCCGTCCCTTCGTCGAGGTCGGCTCGATCGTCAAGGAAGGCCAGACACTTCTCATCATCGAAGCGATGAAGACGATGAACCAGATCCCGGCCCCGCGTTCCGGCAAGGTCGTGGAAATTCTGATCGAGGATGCCCGGCCCGTCGAGTACGGCGAGCCCATGCTGATCATCGAGTGAGGCCCATGAGCGGTATTTCGAAGATCCTGATTGCCAATCGCGGCGAAATCGCCCTGCGCGTCCTGCGCGCCTGCAAGGAGCTCGGCATCGCCACGGTGGCCGTACACTCGACGGCGGATGCGGACGCAATGCATGTCCGTCTCGCCGACGAGAGCGTCTGCATCGGCCCGCCGCCCTCGCGCGAAAGCTATCTCAACATCCACCAGATCGTCGCGGCCTGCGAGATCACCGGTGCCGACGCCGTCCATCCGGGCTACGGCTTCCTTTCGGAAAACGCCAAGTTCGCCGATATCCTCGATGCGCACGGCATCACCTTCATCGGGCCGACGGCAGAGCACATCCGCCTGATGGGTGACAAGATCACCGCCAAGCAGACGGCGATGGAACTCGGCATTCCGGTCGTTCCGGGTTCCGACGGTGAGGTGACCGAAGACAACCTGATGGCCACCGCGCACCGGATCGGC
Source organism: Ciceribacter sp. RN22 (assembly GCF_024054295.1). Lineage (NCBI taxonomy): Bacteria > Pseudomonadati > Pseudomonadota > Alphaproteobacteria > Hyphomicrobiales > Rhizobiaceae > Ciceribacter > Ciceribacter sp. RN22. The sequence goes on along the minus strand of NZ_JAMXLD010000001.1, from coordinate 1,496,179 downwards.
TTTCCGGTTCTCATCAAGGCGACCGCCGGCGGCGGCGGCCGTGGCATGAAGGTCGCCAAGACCGAAGGCGAGCTCGAGGAAGCCTTCAACACCGCCCGGAGCGAAGCGGCGGCTGCCTTCGGCAACCCGGCCGTCTACATGGAAAAGTACCTCGGCAAGCCGCGGCACATCGAGATCCAGGTGCTCGGCGACGGTGAAGGCAACGCGATCCACCTCGGCGAACGTGATTGCTCGCTGCAGCGTCGCCACCAGAAGGTCTGGGAAGAGGCGAATTCTCCAGCCCTCAACGTCGAGCAGCGCATGAGGATCGGCCAGATCTGCGCCGACGCCATGAAGAAGATGAAGTATCGCGGCGCCGGCACGGTCGAATTCCTCTACGAGAACGGCGAATTCTACTTCATCGAGATGAATACCCGTCTACAGGTGGAGCATCCGATCACCGAAGCGATCACCGGCATCGACCTCGTGCACGAGCAGATCCGCATCGCGTCGGGCGCCGGTCTCTCGGTGACGCAGGACGAGGTGACTTTCTCCGGCCACGCCATCGAATGCCGTATCAACGCCGAGGATCCGCGCACCTTCGTGCCCTCCCCCGGCACGATCACGCACTTCCATGCACCGGGCGGTCTCGGCGTGCGCGTCGATTCGGGTGCCTATCAGGGCTACAAGATCCCGCCCTATTACGACAGCCTGATCGGCAAGCTGATCGTGCACGGGCGCACCCGCGTCGAATGCATGATGCGCCTGCGCCGCGTGCTCGACGAATTCGTCATCGACGGCATCAAGACAACCCTGCCGCTGTTCCAGGACCTGATCGCCAATCAGGACATCGCGAATGGCGACTACGACATCCACTGGCTGGAGGACTATCTGGCCAGAACCTCCGCCTGAAGAACGCCAATGGCAGGGCCGCGCAGCAGGGACCATTCGATCACTCCGGAGATCCTGCTGCGCGCCTATTCCATCGGCCTCTTTCCGATGGCGGAATCGGCGGACGACCCGGAAATCTTCTGGGTCGAGCCGGAACTCCGCGGCATCATTCCCCTCGATCAGTTCCACGTTTCGAAGAGCCTTGCGAAAGCGATCCGCCACAGGCCCTTCGATATCCGTTACGATACCGCCTTCGACCTCGTCCTGGACAAATGCGCCGAAGCGGCGGAAGACCGGCCGAGCACCTGGATCAACCAGACGATCAAGGATCTCTACCGCGCGCTTCACCGGATGGGCCATGCCCACAGCGTCGAAGCCTGGGAGGGCGACGAACTCGTCGGCGGGCTCTACGGCGTCTCTCTCGGCTCTGCCTTCTTCGGTGAGAGCATGTTCGCCCGGCGCACCAACGCCTCGAAAATCTGCCTCGTCCACCTCGTCGAACGCCTGAAGGAACGTGGTTTCACACTGCTCGACACGCAGTTCACCACAGAGCACCTGAAGACCTTCGGCGCGATCGACGTGCCGAAGGACCAGTATGGGCAATTGTTGGAGAAGGCGGTGGCCGGACCGGATGTCGCGTTCGTCTAACGCGACGACGCAGGCATCAGGACGTCAGAACAGCCCGACACTTCCCGGCTTCGTCACTGGAGACTGCGGCACGGGCTGCCCCTGCGGCATCTCTTCGGCACCCTGCGGAATATCGAGCGGCGGCAGGAGGTCTCCCGGCGCATTGTCCGGCACCGGTCGGAGTTCTTCGAGCGACGGCAACGCTTCGTCCGGCGCGACATCCTGCATCTGCTGAGAATCATCGAGCGGCGGCAAGGCGTCGCCGGGCGCGTTGTCCGGGATTTCCCGCGGGGCACCGAGCGGCGGAATGGCGTCCTGCTGCGGCGGTTGCAGCGTGCCGCTGTCCTGCGGGGCGGGCGCAGTTTCTGCCGGCTGCGGCTGTTCGCTCACCTGCGGCATCGCCTGACTTTCCGAACTTGTGGCCGCCTTCTGCGTCTCGGTGGCCTTCTGTGCCTCCGAAACCGGTACGGGAGCGGGATGAGCAGCCTCGACGCCCTCTGGCGCCGGAACGTCCGACGACGGCTTGCAGCCGGTCAGCCACACGTCGTAGATCGCGTGCTCGACGGCGTTCAGCGCCGGGCTGTCGGCAAACATCCAGCCGGAAAAAATGCGACGAATCTTGCGGTCGAGGGTGATCTCGTCGACCTCGATGAACGCGTCGATCTTCTGGGCCTCCGCGTCGTCACGGGAATAGCAGACCTTCGGCGTCACCTGCAGTGCGCCGAACTGCACGGTCTCGTTGACGTAGACATCAAACGAGGTAATGCGCCCGGTGATCTTGTCGATGCCGGCGAACTGCGCAACCGGATTGGCGATACGCTCCGCTCTCGCCGCACTTGCGGCCGACAGCAGGGAAACGGCGGTCGTCAGCGCAAGAAAGGAGGCCGCGCCAAGCCCGATGCCGTTTCCGAAAAGCTTCATATCTCCAGTCTCCAGCCGTCCTGTCGGCGCTGCTCCTCCGGGAGAAGGCAACGCCCACCAAAGCGGCTAAACGTCAATTGTGGCCAAAACCGGTGTCAGTTGCCGGGCGTCCAGGCGTCGTAGTCGCCGGTGACGCGCGGACGCTCGCCCGGAACGGCGATCGAGCCCTGCGGACGATAGGCGAGCGAGGAACCGGTGTAGTTCGGGCGATGGGGCTTCTGCCACTCGCGGGCCTTGTAGTCCTCCTTGGTCGGAGGAACGTCCGTGCGGTGATGCATCCAGCCGTGCCAGTCGGCCGAAATCTTCGAAGCCTCGGCATAGCCGTTGTAGATGACCCAGCGGCGCGGAAGACCGAAAGAGGTCATACCGCCCTCGTAGTAGACGTTGCCGAACTCGTCTTCGCCGACGCGCTTGCCATTGCGCCAGGTGAAGAAGCGCGTGCCCATGGTCTGGCCGTTCCACCAGGTGAAAATTTGCAACAGAAGCTGCTTCATGTCTCGTCCTTCGGCTCCGACACCCGAACGGCGCTCGGGTTCAACAGTTTCCCGCTTATGCCGCCTCGGGGGCCGATTGTCCAGTGTTTCGCGGGCCTTCAACCGTCATTTCAGCGTCAACTTGAAGCCGAGATGGCTCGCCTCGAAACCCAGCCGCCCGTAGAAGCGGTGGGCGTCCGTTCGCTTGGCGTTGGAGGTCAGTTGAACCTTCCGCAAGCCCTGCCGACGCGCCTCCTCGAGGCAGAAGCGGACCATCGCCTCGCCGATCCCCTGCCCCCGGCAATCCGTGCGCGTATGCACTGCCTCGACGATCATCGAGGAACCGCCGCGGCCGGTCAGGGTCGTGGTGATCAGGGTCTGGAAGGTCCCGACCACCTCCCCGTCTTTTATGGCCACGTAGAGGGTCTCGTTCGGGGACTTCTCGATGCGGCGGAATGCCGCCATATAACCGGGAAGCGCTGCCGGGTCCGTCGTATCGCCGTGGCCACCGAGCGAATCGCTTGCGAACATCGCGACGATCGCCGGCACATCCCCGTGCTCGGCCTTCCTGATGGTAACAGCCTCGGTTTCCATGTATCGTCCTTCGCGCGCGGGGAGACCCGCAAATCAGGGGAACTGGGGGAAGACTTACATGATCGGCCGCAGCGCTTGCACGCTCTTTCTTGCGCTACTTTTATCCGTGTCGGCAGTGCAGGCCGAGGAAGGCGGCCGCAAGGGCATCGCCTTCGTACAGGCCCCCGAGATGAGCAGCGGCGTCTGCACCGGAGCCAATGCGGACGAGGCGTTCGCCTGCGCCCGGAAGCAGTGCGTCGACGGCGGCGGCACGGACGAGGATTGCGTCGCGATGAGCTATTGCTTCCCGGCGCTTTACAGCGTCGAGGTCTCGATCCTGCACAAGGAAGGCCTCCATTGGGAAGAGTTCTATTGCGGTTGGGAGAGCAAGGAAGCGGCGCTGGCCGCGGCGAAGGTCGCCTGCGACCGGGAACGGCGTCCGGACCTTGCCGAGTGCGCGGCCGTGTTCCTCTACGATGAGGATGGCAATGGCGAGGAAGTCCCTCAGGAGTGAGGACGCTCAGCCGAGCGGCTTTTCCATAATGATCGCCGGCAGTCCCGAATCGGGGCCTCCGCAGCTCGTCGTGCGGTCGACCTCGACGAAGCCGTGCGCCTCGTAGAAGGCGATCGCCGCAGCGTTTCGCGGTTCGACCTCCAGACGCATGATCTCGGCATCCGGAAAGCAGGTTTCCAGCTCGGCAAAGAGATCGCGGCCAATCCCCGCGCGCTGGCAGGACGGACGCACGTAGAGCTGGTGCAGCATGGCGGTCTTGGTCATCGTCTTCGACATGGCGGCATAGGCCATGCCGCCGAGCCGCCGGCCATCGTCGGCGACGAGGAACTCGCCTTCCTTCTGGGCGACGCGGGCTCGGAGCGCCGGCAGCGAATGCCAGGCATCGACGAGCTGCTGCACCTTCTCCGGCCCGTAGAAGCCGTCATAGGTGGCATGGAAGGTCTCGGCCAGCAGGCCGCGTAGCGCTTCGACATCGCGCTCGCTGGCCGTGCGGACGAAGAACATCGCTGCCATCACTCCTCGATTCCGAGCTTCAGCTTGACGAGCGCCTGCACGGCCTGCGGATTGGCCTTGCCGCCGGTCGCCTTCATCACCTGGCCGACGAACCAGCCGGCAAGCGTCGGCTTGGCCAGCACCTTGGCGACCTGGTCGGGGTTGGCGGCGATGATCTCGTCGACCGCCTTCTCGATCGCGCCGGTGTCGGTCACCTGCTTCATGCCGCGGCTCTCGACGATCGCCGCCGGGTCACCGCCCTCGTTCCAGACGATCTCGAAGAGATCCTTGGCGATCTTGCCGGAGATCGTGCCGTCCCTGATGAGGTCGATGATGCCGCCGAGCTGAGCGGGCGAGACGGGCGTCTCCTCGATGCCCTTGCCGGCCTTGTTCAACGCACCGAGCAGGTCGTTGATGACCCAGTTGGCAGCGGCCTTGCCGTCGCGGCCCTCGGCCACGGCCTCGAAATAGTCGGCGATCGCCTTTTCCGAGACGAGCACGGAAGCGTCATAGACCGAGAGGCCGAGATCAGCGACGAAACGAGCCTTCTTGTCGTCGGGCAGCTCCGGCAGGTCCTTCTTCAGCGCCTCGACGAAGGCATCGTCGAATTCAAGCGGCAGGAGGTCCGGATCGGGGAAATAGCGATAGTCATGCGCCTCTTCTTTCGACCGCATGGCGCGGGTTTCGCCCTTGCCGGGGTCGAAGAGGCGGGTTTCCTGGTCGATCTCGCCGCCGTCCTCAAGGATGGCGATCTGGCGACGGGCCTCGTATTCGATCGCCTGGCCGATGAAGCGGATGGAGTTGACGTTCTTGATCTCACAGCGCGTGCCGAAGGCGCCGCCCGGCTTGCGCACGGAGACGTTGACGTCGGCGCGCATCGAGCCTTCGTCCATGTTGCCGTCGCAGGTGCCGAGATAGCGCACGATCGAGCGCAGCTTGGTCATGTAGGCCTTGGCCTCGTCGGAGGAACGCATGTCGGGCTTCGACACGATCTCCATCAGCGCGACGCCCGAACGGTTCAAATCGACATAGGACATGGTCGGATGCTGGTCGTGCATCGACTTGCCGGCATCCTGCTCGAGATGCAGGCGCTCGATGCCGATCTCGATATCCTCGAAATTGCCCTGGCGATCTGGGCCGAGCGAGATCACGATCCTGCCCTCGCCGACGATCGGGTCCTTGAACTGCGAGATCTGGTAGCCCTGCGGCAGGTCCGGATAGAAATAGTTTTTGCGGTCAAAGATCGAGCGGTTGTTGATCTTGGCCTTGAGGCCGAGGCCGGTGCGGACCGCCTGCCTGACGCATTCCTCGTTGATCACCGGCAGCATGCCCGGCATCGCCGCATCGACGAGCGAGACGTTGGAATTCGGTGCGTTTCCGAAGGTGGTCGAGGCCCCCGAGAAGAGCTTGGCGTTGCTGGTCACCTGGGCATGGACTTCCATGCCGATCACCACTTCCCAATCGCCGGTGGCGCCGGGGATCAAGCGTTTCGGGTCAGGCGTGCGCGTGTCAACAATGGTCATCTGGAGCTCTTGTCATGCTTGGGATTTCTGACCCCGTTGGGTAGAGCAAATGGCGCGGCGGCGCAAGGCTCGACGCGGTCGCGACCGTCGTTAAGCGACGCCTCGGGGCAAGTTCAGAATTCCTGGCCGTAGCCGACCGGTTCGGGCGCGACAAAGAGCTTTGCTAGACCGACCGTCTGAATGTCGCGATCGAGCTTGGGGTTGTAGGCGACCGTCAGCCAGTGCACGGAATAGCCGTGTTTCTCGAAGAAATGCAGCCCCTCGCGGTTCATCGCGTGGGTCTCGAGCGTCGCCTTTTCGAAGCCGAGGTGACGAATTTCCTTCTCGACGGCTTCGAGCAGTGCCGTGCCGAGGCCCTGCCCCTGGAAGACCGGATCGATCCAGAAGTCCGTGATGTCCTCATCTAGGTTTTCGCGCGCGGCCCAGCCGGCGACGTCGCCGTTCTGCTCGATCACGGTGATCGTGAGCCAATCCGAGCTGACGAAGTTCCAGAAGGCGGCGCGCGCATTCTCGACCATGGCTTTCGTTTCGCCGACGGGGATCATCGCCTTTTCCCAGGCGCGCAGCCCCACATCGGCAAGGATCACCGCCTCGTCCTGCCGTGCACTGCGGATCGTGATCATGAAGTGCCCCCCCGCTTTGCATCAGTAGAACACCGCCGATGCGGATTTACCAGCCCGCCGCCAGTGGCTGATGCGGAGTTAGGGAATGTCCTTTATATACAATTCTCTACGCTCCCTTTTGCATCCGAGCATTACGTTACGGGATCCTTGGAAGAGCGATTGCCTGATTCGCCAAAGGATTGAGAGGCGGATGTCGCCGTGCGCTTGACGCGCGCATAGGCATGCGGCAAAAACAGCTCCGCACGATGGAGTGTTGATGTACGGTTTGTCACAGACCCGGTGAAGGCCCTGCCCGCGATCGATTACGATCTGCGCGCATGGGCCCGACGAGAACAGAACCCCGATGCCTGACCGGCACCGGATACGTTTTCGTGCGTCCTTCCGAAGGACGCGAACACCGGATCAACGACAATGGACATTTCGCGCACCGAACAGCGCATCCTTCACCTGCTCGCCCAAGGCGGGCGGATCGAAATTTCCCGCAATGACAGCCGCAAGATCGAGAACGCCCGGTGCTTCTCGCGCGACGGCTGGCTCTATCCCGGCTTCGATCTTCTCCTCTTCCGAAAACTGAAGCGCCTGAAGGCGATCAGTTCGAAGGCCGGACGCCCCTACCGGATCACCGAAAGAGGTCTGCAGCTGGTGAGGGCGGAACTGGACAACAGGTGACTATAAACTCAAAGCGGCGCCTTCCGGCGCCGCTCTCCAACCTGAGTATTGAACGCGCTCGACAGCAGAGATCCGACGCACCCTGGCGAAAGTGTGAAATAACGTCCGGCAAGCGCGCTTAAGGACCCTATTTCAATGCTCGGCTGAAAGCGGCAACGACCATATCGATGAGCTGCACGTGGATTTCGCGGCGTGAGCGTCCCCCGCCATCCGAGCAGATTGGATCGCCTATCTTTTCGGATTCGGCTATCTCGGCCGCCCCGGGTCTGCATTCGGCAAACATGCTGTAATGGCTTGCATCCTCGATCGTGGAATATTTTGCGTTTGGAATGACATTTGCGATTTCGTCCGCCCGCAGGGTGGGAGGGATTTTGCCCGGCTGACCCAGATTCACGAGCGCGACGGGAATTGAGATTCGAGAAAGGCTGTCGATTTCGAAGACATCGGCAGGCGCCGGATCAATTGCCATGGCAAATCCGATGCGCGCGTCATGGTTATCCCGTCCGGCCGATCGTAGATCCATCGCGTGCAGATCGACACCACTTTGCCTGACCCAATCGCAGAGCGAAGGGTTGAGAGCATCCGTATCGCAATAGCTTGCCAAGCGTTCAGGGTCGATACGAGCACCGGCGATCGCCAACGCCGTGCCGCCTCCCATCGAGAGCCCGAGGATACCTGTCTTATCGAACTCGAGATGTTCTTTGAAGAGAGGGGCGTCCTCCATCGCATTCAGTGTTTCGGTGATATCGGCTGGGCGCAGCCAGAGCTTCATCGTTTCCGCCGCAGACCTGCTGGCACCTGAGTTTCCGGGGTGCGTGGGAGCCGCCACGATGAAACCCTGCTGCGCCAAGGGCACAGCAATCCAGCTCAAGGCTTGCGCGTTTCCCGCGAGGCCGGCACCGTGGGAAAGCAGTATCAAAGGAAATCTTCCATCCGAGATCGGACCGTCGAGCCAGGCGGGCGTCCCCACAAAGAAGATGCTCTCGCCAAGCGTCACAGGATCGCCCTCCGCGTTCGCAGGATACCAGACGGTAACGGCAAGATCGCGGCCCCGTTCCCTGGAGGGAACCGCAATCTCACGCACCCCGACATAGTCGCCGGCAACGGCCGGATGGTACGTCATCAGCGTCGAAGAAACGATGGTGCAAAGCGCGACCACTATTGTCGTCAGTTCTTTCATAGCCGTCCTCCTATGACGTTCACGCTCGAACAATCCCCTGCCGCGCCGCAACCCGGATCAAGGCCGAT
>NZ_JAMXLD010000001.1:1276583-1487604 GCF_024054295.1 Ciceribacter sp. RN22 | reverse complement strand
GGGGGGGGGATCTACGCCGGACGCGGAGGACTACGAACAAGTGGTGGCGTGCCGCCCGCGCTCTCCGGACGGCAGGCAGAAGGCGTTTCAGGCGGTCACGATGGTATGCGCGTCAGGGGTTTCGCCTTCCGGCTCCGGCGCTTATTCAGTCAGTCACCGCCACTTCGCCGGGAGGAAGACGGCGCCGGCCTTCCTCGCGAAGGTCGGCAGCTACAGCGCCTTTTCCAGATGGACCTTTTCGACGTCCATCTGCATTGCCTCCGACCGCTCCATACCACGCCAGATGAGGACGAAGCCGCAGCGCTCGTACAGTCGAATGGCGCCGATGTTGCGGGCATGGGTGGCGATGCGCGCGCGCTCTATTCCCTCGCTCCGCATCAAGGAGAAGACGTGTTCGAGAAGCGCCCTGCCGGCGCCCTTTCCCTGATGATCGGGACGAACCCACAGGTCCGAGACATAGTCGGGCCCGCCATCGCGGGCGGTCCAGCCGACGATCTCGCCTTCACATTCGGCAACAAGAATGACCGGCGAACCGGTCGCGGCGAAATCACAGAAGGCACGGTGTACGCGCTCCGGCATCTCGGTGCCGAAGTCGTTCAAGATGCGGTTTGCCGCCCATGCGGCAAATCCGACTTCGCCGACGCTCTCGGCGTCAGCCTCGGTCATCGGCCGGATCAGGACCCGCCTTACCACCACTTCGCCGGGCGGAAGGTGCCGGCGGCTTGTTCGATGACGTGGGCGGCCTTGAAGAGCGTGCTTTCCTCGAACGGCCGGCCGATGAGCTGCAGGCCGAGCGGCAGGCCCTTGGCGTCGAGGCCGGCGGGAACGGAAAGGCCCGGAAGCCCGGCCATGTTCACCGTGACCGTAAAGACGTCCTGCTGGTACATCTTGACCGGATCGGCGGCGAGTTCCTTGTCGCCGATGGCGAAGGCGGACGACGGCGTGATCGGCGCGAGCACGGTGTCGACCTCGTTGAAGGCGAGCTCGAAATCGCGCTTGATCAGCGTGCGGACCTTCTGGGCCCGGAGGTAATAGGCGTCGTAATAGCCGGCCGACAGCACATAGGTGCCGATCAGGATACGCCGCTTGACCTCGGTGCCGAAGCCGGCGGCGCGGGTCTTCTCATACATGTCGGCAATGTCCTTGCCGTCGACGCGCAGACCGTAGCGGACGCCATCGTAGCGGGCGAGGTTCGACGAGGCTTCCGCCGGCGCCACAATGTAGTAGGCCGGCAGTGCGTATTTAGTGTGCGGCAGGGAAATGTCGACGATCTCGGCACCGGCGTCCTTCAGCCAGGCCACACCCTGGCTCCAGAGTTTCTCGATTTCATCCGACATGCCATCGACACGATATTCCTTCGGAATGCCGATCCGCATGCCCTTCAGCGACTGACCAAGCGAGGCTTCGTAGTCCGGAACCGGAATATCAACCGAGGTCGTGTCCTTGTCGTCGACGCTCGCCATCGACTTCAGCAGGATCGCGGCATCGCGCACGTTGCGGGCGATCGGGCCGGCCTGGTCGAGCGAGGAGGCGAAGGCCACGACGCCCCAGCGCGAGCAGCGGCCATAGGTCGGCTTGATGCCGACGGTGCCGGTCAATGCTGCGGGCTGGCGGATCGAGCCGCCGGTGTCGGTGGCCGTCGCGCCGGCGCAGAGATGGGCCGCGACCGCAGCCGCCGAGCCGCCCGAGGACCCGCCGGGAACGAGGCGCAGATCGGAGCCGCTCGCCTTCCACGGGTTGGTCACCGGCCCGTAGTGGGAGCTCTCGTTCGAGGACCCCATGGCGAATTCGTCCATGTTGAGCTTGCCGAGCATGACGGCACCGTCGTCCCAGAGATTCTGGGTGACGGTCGATTCATACTTCGGCTTGAACCGGCTGAGGACCGCACTGCAGGCCTGCGTGTGGACGTCGCGGGTTGCGAACAGGTCCTTGACGCCGAGCGGAATGCCCTCGAGCGCCCCGGCCTTGCCGGCGGCGATGCGTTCGTCGGAGGCCTTCGCCATCTCCAGCGCCTTTTCCGGCGTGACCGTCACATAGGCGTTGATCGCATCGTTCGCGGTCTCGATCGCCTGCAGATAGGCTTCGGTCAGCTCGACGGCTTTGAATTCCTTCGCCGCCAGTTTGGCGCGGGCTTCGGCAATGGTCAGGCTGGTCAGTTCGCTCATGATCGGTTCACTTCAAAAATGAAAGGCGCCTTGGCAGCGCATCAATGCAGGGTGCGGCGTCCGCAGACACCACCTCGAGACTGGGACCGCGGTTATTCCACGACCTTCGGCACGAGGAAGAAATTGCGATCGGTCTCCGGCGCATTGGCGACGATATCGTCCGCCTTGCCGCCGTCGGTGACCTCGTCCTTGCGCTTCTTCATCGTCATGGGGGTCACCGAGGTCATCGGCTCGACGCCGCTGACATCGACTTCGGAAAGCTGCTCGACGAAGCCGAGAATGCCGTTCAGCTCACCCATCATCCGCTCCGCTTCCTCATCGCTGAGGGCAATGCGGGCAAGATGCGCAACACGCTTCACGGTGGCGAGATCAACGGACATGGGCATTCTCCAGACAGACTGTTTCCCCCGCTATAATGGCCGCGGGACGCATGCGCAACGGGGGAAATCGTCAGAGGTCGAGGCTCTCGCCGGGCTTCGGCGTGGCGACCCTGGTCTTCGTTCCCTCCATGCCGGCGACGAACTTCTCCGGCGTCTGGTCGATGATCGGGAACGAACCGTAATGACAGGGTAGCGCGACCTCGAAGTTGAAGAAGCGCTGGCAGGCGAGCGCGGCAACGGCACCGCCCATGGTGAAGCGGTCGCCGATCGGCACGATGCCGATGTCGGGGCGGTGCAATTCGTTGATCAGCGCCATGTCGGAGAAGATGTCGGTGTCACCCATATGGAGCAGCGAGGCGCCGTCGTCGAAGTGCAGCATCAGCCCGTTCGGATTGCCGAGCGAGTGAGAGACGCCGTCCTCGGTGATCGAGGCGGAGGAATGCAGCGCGTTGGTGAAGGTAACGGTGAAGCTCTCCATGTCGATGGTGCCGCCGGTGTTGCCGGGCGAGTAGTTTTCCAGCCCCTTGTGGGCAAGCCACATGCAAAGGTCGAAATTGGCGACGACCGTCGCACCGCTCTCCTTCGCGATCGCAAGCGTATCGCCGACATGGTCGCCGTGGCCGTGGGTCAACAGGATATGGGTGACGTCGGCAGCGGCCTCCTTGAGATCGAGACCCCCAAAGCCCGGATTGCCGGTGAAGAAGGGGTCGATGAGGATGCGGGCCTTGCCTGTTTCGATGCGGAAGGCGGAATGTCCGAGCCAGGTGATTTTCATTGTCGTCTCTTCCTTTCGAATCTTCTGCGGTATGGCCGACGATCTCATTAGTGTATTTTGACCGACGGCGGCAGCAGGGCCAAGTCTGCCGACGCCTTCCGCGCTCGTATTGCGCTGCCCTGCCCGGTAGGATATGCGACATCATCCCCCGATGGACGGACTTTGCGGCGCAAGCGGCGCCATTCATCGGGTTTTCGCGTGATGGCCGCAAGGAGGCAAGAATGTCCGACGATGATTATGTATACGACGAAGTAACCGGCGAATGGCGGCCGGCCTCCGAAATGGCGGCGCAGGCCGCAGCCGCGGCCGAGGTTCGCGACAGCGCCGGCAACGTGCTCGCCGACGGTGATTCCGTCACCCTCATCAAGGACCTCAAGGTCAAGGGCACCAGCACGACCCTGAAGCAGGGGACCGTCATCAAATCGATCCGCCTCACCGACAATCCGGAGGAGGTCGACTGCCGCCACGACGCCATCAAGGGCCTCGTGCTGCGCACCGAATTCTTGCGCAAGCGGTAAGAGAACAGCATGGCCACGCTGACGATCGAGGAACTCGCAGGCTTCCTGAAGCCCGGCCAGGCGATTGCCGGCCTCGATCTCGGCACCAAGACGATCGGGGTCGCGATGTCGGACCTCGGTCGCCGCTTCTCCACACCCCGTCCCGTCATCAAGCGCGTCAAGTTCACCAAGGACGCCGAGGTGCTGCTCGATTTCGCGGCGCGGGAAAAGGTGGCCGCCTTCGTCATCGGCCTGCCGATGAACATGGACGGCTCGTCGGGACCACGCGTTCAGGCAACACGGGCCTTCGTGCGCACGATGTCGGAGAAGACGGATATTCCCTTCATCCTGTGGGACGAGCGGCTTTCGACGGTCGCGGCGGAACGCGCGCTTCTCGAAATGGACGTCTCACGGGCCAAGCGTGCCGAGCGCATCGACTCGGCCGCCGCCGCCTTCATTCTTCAAGGTGCCCTCGACAGGCTCTCCGCGCTGTCGAGGACAGGCACCTCGGACACAGACGCGCCCTGACGCGCCCGCCACCAGCCGGCAATCGCGCGACGCTTGCGCAAGGCGATGATCGCGAAGACGAACAGGCTATCGAACACGATCGCGCGTGCGACCAGCGGCGGAATGGTCTCCGGCGGAATGCCGAGGATGCTCCCGTAGATCTGGAAGACCATATCATGCGCCTGACGGGTCAGCATGAAGAAGCCGAAGCTGATGTCGTTGTAGGAAAGGCCATACCAGCCTCCGAGCAGCACGATCGGCGTCGCCCAGAAAATCAGGAACGTCTTCATGCCGCCCTCCCCCTCCACTCTTGCGGCGGCGCCCAGTTGCGAACGAGCCATGTCGCCAGAGCCATCGCACTGAGCACGACGGCAGGTACCGCAATATCGAGCGCCAGGCCGGCGAAGAACATCATCACCATCAGCATTCTCGCGATCCGTGCGGCGCTGTTAACCATCTTGCCATCGGCTCCGGCATTATCCGGCCCGAAACTGGCGCGTTAACCGGCCTCGCGCAACGTAAACCATTTGTTAAGGTTAACGCACCCTGGGGATAACGGGAGCATCGCCTCCCGAACGGCCCCCTCCAGCGAGATCGGCACGAGGTGCAATTAGTTATTTAACTGCAAAGCTAATTATCAATTCGACGAAACGTATCCCGCCACCCAGCCATCGTGGGCATGGCCGCCGACCGCGGTCCTACCCTGCTGCCGGATAGAGGAGGTCGAGGACATAGCGGGCGTCGAAGCGGGCATCGATGACGCCGTAGGTGTGGCGCCAGCCGCCGGCGAGGCGCGTCTCGAGGAAAGCGTCGGCGATCTTGCCCGCGCCCAGCCGGTAGAGTTCCGCCGCCGCGGCCGCGAGCGCCAGTTGCTCGACGAGCAGCCTTGCCGCGGCCTCGTCGCGCTCAGCCAGAGCAGTCGCCGCCCGCAGGACTTCGACGGTCTTCTTGCCGGAGACGCCAAGGTCGCGTTCGAGCCCGGCAAAGATCGTTTCGAAGAGATCCTTGCCGCGGTTCAGCACCCGCAGCACGTCGAGCGCCATGACGTTGCCCGACCCTTCCCAGATCGCATTGACCGGGGCTTCGCGATAGTGGCGAGCGATCGCTCGCTCCTCGATGTAGCCGCTGCCGCCGATGCATTCCATCGCCTCGTAGATCAGCGCCGGTGCCATCTTGCACACCCAGTACTTGACGACCGGCGTCATCACCCGCGCATAGGCGGCGTCGGCCGGGTTGTCGCGGGCCTGGTCGAAGGATTGCGCGAGCCGGAAGACGAGTGCGGTCGCGCCCGCGACGTCGAGCGCCATGTCGGCGAGCACACGGGTCATGATCGGCTGGTCGATCAGCGTCTTGCCGAAGACGCTACGGCCGCGCACATGGTGGACGGCTTCCGCCATCGAGGCGCGCATGATGCCGGCAGACGCGACGGCGCAGTCGAGGCGGGTCAGCGTCACCATGTCGAGGATCGTACGGATGCCGTCGCCGGGCTGGCCGAGGATGTAGCCGAACGCGCCTTCGAACTCGACCTCCGAGGAGGCGTTCGATCGGTTTCCGATCTTGTCCTTCAGACGCTGGAACTGGAGCCCGTTGGCCGAGCCGTCTTCGAGAAGGCGCGGCACAAGGAAGCAGCCAAGCCCCTCCGGCGTCTGCGCGAGCATCACGAAGGCATCGCTCATCGGCGCGGACATGAACCACTTGTGGCCGGAAAGGCGATAGATGCCCTCACCCGCCCGCTCGGCGCGCGAAGTGTTCGCGCGGACGTCTGTGCCGCCCTGCTTCTCCGTCATGCCCATGCCGAGCGTGATTCCGGTCTTCTGCATCGGCGGCTTGTTGGAGGAGTCGTACTTGCGGGAGAGGATTCTTGGCACCCACTCTTTCTGCACCTGCGGCGAAGCCATCAGGGCAGCGACGGAAGCGCTCGTCATCGTCAGCGGGCAGAGGTGCCCGCATTCGAGCTGGGCCGTCAGAAAGAAACGGACCGCGCGGGCCCTGTGCTCGTTCCCGCGGGTATCGGGATGGCTCTCCCAGGCCGACGAATGCAACCCGTTCGCCATCGAGCGGCGCATCAGCGCATGCCAGGCCGGATGGAACTCGACGACGTCCAGCCGTTCGCCGCGCACGCCGTGGGTGCGCAATTGCGGCACGTTCTGGTTCGCCATGCGCGCCAGTTCCTGCGCCTCCGGCGATGTCACGTAGCGGCCGAGCGCGTCATATTCTTCCCGAAGCGAACGATGAAGCCCAGAGCTCAGATCGACGATCAGCGGATCCGACCGGTAGGCATTGACGCCGGACCAGGGTTTCGGCTGGTTCAGTTCAGCGAGTTTGTCTTCTGTCCGGCTCATTTCGCTCATTTTTGTCTTTTGAAGGATGTGATTCGTTTAACATGGGGAACAAAGTCCGATCCACATAGCACATGCTTGCCCCCCCGGCTGGCAATCTTTATAGACCGCGTGACTATCTCAGGAGGACAGTCCCATGGTCTTCTTTCCCCACCGCCACCTCCTTGGCATCAAGGGCCTCACCGAACAGGATATCACCTACCTGCTCGACAAGGCCGACGAAGCCGTCAAGATCAGCCGCCAGAGGGAAAAGAAGACCTCGACGCTGCGTGGCCTCACCCAGATCAATCTCTTCTTCGAAGCCTCGACGCGGACGCAGTCCTCGTTCGAACTCGCCGGCAAGCGGCTCGGCGCGGACGTCATGAACATGTCCGTCAGCACGTCCTCGGTCAAAAAGGGCGAGACGCTGATCGACACGGCGATGACGCTCAACGCCATGCGGCCGGACGTGCTGGTCATCCGCCACTCCTCCGCCGGTGCCGCCGCTCTCCTCTCGCAGAAGGTCGCATGCTCGGTGGTCAACGCCGGCGACGGCCAGCATGAGCACCCGACGCAGGCGCTCCTCGACGCGCTGACGATCCGTCGCGCCAAGGGCAAGCTTTCGCGCATCATCGTCGCGATCTGCGGCGACGTGCTGCATTCGCGCGTCGCCCGCTCCAACATCCTGCTGTTGAACGCCATGGGCGCCCGCGTGCGGGTCGTGGCGCCGGCGACGCTGCTGCCCGCCGGCATCGCCCAGATGGGCGTCGAAGTCTTCCACGACATGAAGGAAGGCCTGAAGGATGCCGACGTCGTGATGATGCTGCGCCTGCAGCGCGAGCGCATGTCGGGCGCCTTCGTGCCGTCGATCCGCGAATATTTCCACTTCTACGGGCTCGACGCCGAAAAACTGAAGGCCGCGAAGGAAGATGCGCTCGTCATGCATCCCGGACCGATGAACCGCGGCGTAGAAATCGCTTCGGAAGTCGCCGACGGCCCCCAGAGCGTCATCGAGCAGCAGGTGGAAATGGGCGTCGCGGTGCGCATGGCTGTGATGGAGGCCCTGCTCGTCTCCGGCAACCAGGGTCCGAGAACGGAAGGAATGGGCGCATGAGCACGACCACGCCCCTCGTCTTGAAGAATGTCCGGATCGTCGATCCGTCCCGCAGCATCGACGAGGTCGGGACGATCATCGTCGGGGCCGACGGCCGCATCGCCGCGGCCGGCGCAGACGCGCTGAACCAGGGCACACCCGACGGCGCGGAGGTGCGCGACTGCCGCGGGCTCACCGCAGTTCCGGGTCTCGTGGACGCGCGCGTCTTCACCGGCGAGCCGGGCGCGGAACACCGCGAAACCATTGCCTCGGCCAGCCGTGCGGCGGCCGCGGGCGGTGTCACCTCCTTCATCGTGATGCCGGACACCGACCCGGTGATCGACGACATTGCGCTGCTCGAATTCGTACGCAAGACCGCCCGCGACACCGCGCTCGTCAACGTCTACCCGGCGGCGGCCCTGACGAAGGGGCTCGATGGCGTCGAAATGACCGAGATGGGCCTCCTGCAGGAAGCAGGTGCCGTCGCCTTCACCAACGGTCGTCACGGGCTCCACGACACGCAGGTCCTGCGGCGCGCGATGACCTATGCGCGGGAATTTTCCGCCGTCATCGCGCTTGAGCCGAAGGACAAGTATCTCGGTGCCGACGGCGTGATGAACGAGGGCCTGCTTGCGAGCTGGCTCGGGCTTTCCGGCGTTCCCAAGGAGGCCGAGATCATCCCGCTCGAACGCGACCTCAGGATCGCGACGCTGACCCGCGCGAAATATCATGCGGCGAAGATCTCGGTCCCCGAGTCGGCCGAGGCGATCCGCGTCGCCCGTGAACGCGGGGCGAATGTTACCTGCGCCGTCTCGATCAACCACCTGTCGCTGAACGAGAACGACATCGGCGAATACCGCACCTTCTTCAAGCTCTCGCCGCCGCTGCGTTCGGAGGACGACCGCATGGCCATGGTCGAGGCGATCGCCGACGGCACTGTCGACATCATCGTTTCCTCGCACGACCCGCAGGACGTCGACACCAAGCGCCTGCCTTTCTCCGACGCCGCCGACGGTGCGATCGGGCTCGAAACGATGCTGTCCGCCGCCCTTCGCCTGCACCATAGCGGCCAGGTGTCGCTGATGCGGCTGATCGATGCCATGTCGACGCGGCCGGCCCGTATCTTCGGGCTCGACGCCGGCACACTGAAGCCGGGAGCTCCGGCCGACATCACGCTCATCGACCTCGACGAGCCCTGGCTCGTCTCCAAGGAAGCGATCGTTTCGCGTTCCAAGAACACGCCGTTCGAGGACGCGCGCTTTTCCGGACGGGCAGTATCGACCTATGTCCGCGGTCGGTGCGCGCATTCGCTTTAGAACAAAAGACGGGGGGACACAGTGGCGAACGTCAATTTCCTGCAAATCGGCCTGCCGGCACTGATCGCGGTGCTGAGTCTGGGCTATCTCCTGGGCTCCATCCCCTTCGGCCTCATCCTCACCCGTATGGCGGGCCACGGTGACCTGCGGCAGATCGGGTCCGGCAATATCGGCGCCACCAACGTGCTCAGGACCGGCAACAAGAAGCTCGCGGCGGCGACCCTGCTGCTCGACGCGCTGAAGGCGACCGCGGCCGCAGTGGCCGCCCAGGCGGTGTTCGGCGCCAATGCGGGGCTCCTAGCCGGTTTTGCCGCCTTCATCGGGCACCTCTTCCCGGTGTGGCTCGGCTTCAAGGGCGGCAAGGGTGTCGCAACCTATATCGGCACGCTGCTCGGAGTCATGCCGCTGATGGTCGCCGTCTTTGCCGTCGTGTGGCTGTCGATCGCGGTCATCACCCGCTACTCCTCGTTGTCCGCTTTGGTTGCAACCCTTGTCATTCCGGTTGTATTGTGGATTACTGGCGCCGAGGAAGCCGCCATCGTGACCGCGATCATGACCGTCGTTTCCTGGTGGCGGCACAAGGCCAATATCGAGCGCCTGATCGCGGGAACGGAAAGCCGGATCGGACAAAAGGGATAGGCGCATGCCCGAGCGCAGCGCAAGACGGAACGGGATTGCGCTGACGGAAAGACAACGGATCGCCTGGCTGCGGCTGATCCGAAGCGATAATGTAGGGCCCGCGACCTTTCGCGACCTCATCAACCATTTCGGAAATGCCGAGGCGGCGCTCGCCGCCCTGCCGGAGCTGTCACGCCGCGGCGGCTCGACGCGGACTATCCGCATCGCCAGCGAGGCCGACGCGATCCGCGAACTCGAAACGGCCCGGCGCCTCGGCGCCACCTTCGTCGGCATCGGCGAGCCGGACTATCCGCCGGCACTGCGACAGATCGACGGCGCACCGCCCCTCCTTGCGGCATGCGGCGACCTTTTGGCGACCCGGCTTGCCTATGTCGGCATCGTCGGCTCGCGCAACGCCTCGATCGCCGGCGTCAAGTTCGCGAGCCTGATCGCGCGTGAACTCGGCAGGGCGGGCTACGGCATCATTTCCGGACTGGCGCGCGGCATCGATACCGCCGCCCATCGCGCAAGCCTCGACACGGGAACGATTGCCGCCATGGCCGGCGGGCTCGATCGCCCCTACCCTCCCGAAAACGCCGCTCTTCTCGACGAAATCTGTAACGGCCGCGGGCTCGCCATCAGCGAGATGCCGTTCGGCTGGGAGGCGCGGGCGCGCGACTTCCCCCGCCGCAACCGCCTGATAGCCGGCGCAGCCCTCGGGGTCGTCGTCATCGAGGCGGCGAGCCGCTCCGGCTCGCTGATAACGGCACGGCTTGCCGGCGAGTTCGGCCGGCTCGTCTTCGCGGTGCCCGGTTCCCCTCTCGATCCGCGATGTCACGGCACCAACGGTCTTCTCAAGGACGGAGCGATCGTGACCACCGGCCCCGAGGACATCCTGCAGGCGCTGGCGCCGATCGCGGGCGTGGAGAACGCCACGCCGCCACGAGCCGACGAGCCGGAAGGAGAAGACGGAGAGGAGAAGGTGTTGCAGCCGCCACCGACCGAGAACGAACGGACACGCATCATCGACGCCTTGGGCCCGACACCTGTCGAGATAGACGACATCATCCGCCACACCGGGCTATCCGCGTCGTCGGTCTATCTGGTGCTGCTGGAACTCGATATCGCCGGACGGCTTCATCGCCATGCCGGCGGTCTAGTCTCCCTGGCCATGACGGACTGAAAGGCCCCTTCGCCCGGCCTGAATGTCGCCCGCCTCCAGGTAGGCCATCTCGATCAGGTAGCAAAGCATGTCTGCACCTTCCCGCTGCGCCACGTTGCGCAGTTCGCCAAGTATCTGGCGGACATAGGCCATATTTTCGCGTACCCGCAAGCCGTCCCCGTTGCCGTCAAGAAAATTCGGAACCATTGTCCTATCCCCCAGATCCAAAAATGCCCGGTCACGCCGGACGGCTGCACATCAACAAAGATGAGGATAGACAATTTATCTAGAATTGCAACTTTAACGATTGCTCCCTTTGGTTGCACTGCGTTGAACCTGAGAAAATGACACCTCCCCCTTGACCGGAGGCGAATCCCTGTCCATGTCGGGGAGCCGATAACGCAACGTACCGGTTTCAGCCGTGCTGAAGATCAAAGGTCCGCTGGCTTGTACAGAGAAAAAGCATGAATGTCGTAGTCGTTGAATCTCCAGCCAAAGCCAAGACGATCAACAAGTATCTCGGTTCGGGATACAAGGTCCTCGCCTCGTTCGGTCACGTCCGCGACCTGCCGGCCAAGGACGGTTCCGTGCGACCGGACGACGACTTCGAAATGGTGTGGGAGGTTGACGGCGCCTCCGCGAAGCGGATGAAGGACATCGCCGACGCGGTCAAGAACTCCGACGGCCTCTTCCTCGCGACCGACCCGGATCGCGAAGGGGAAGCTATTTCCTGGCATGTTCTCGATCTTCTGAAGAAGAAGAAGGTGCTGAACGGCAAGCCGGTCAAGCGCGTCGTCTTCAACGCAATCACCAAGAAGGCCGTGCTCGACGCGATGGCGCAGCCGCGCGACATCGACGAGGCACTGGTCGACGCCTATCTCGCCCGCCGGGCGCTGGACTATCTCGTCGGCTTCAACCTGTCGCCGGTTCTCTGGCGCAAGCTTCCGGGCGCACGTTCGGCCGGCCGCGTGCAGTCGGTGGCGCTTCGCCTCGTCTGCGACCGGGAAACGGAAATCGAGCGCTTCGTCGCAGAAGAGTACTGGCAGATCTCCGCGCTCCTGAAGACGCCGCGCGGCGACGAGTTCGAGGCGCGCCTCGTTTCCGCCGACGGCAAGCGCATCCAGAAGAACTCGATCAAGAACGGCGAAGCCGCCGGACGGATCAAGGACCTGCTGGAAGGCGCCCGCTACGTCGTCGAAAGTGTCGAGGCAAAGCCCGTCAAGCGCAATCCGGGGCCGCCCTTCACGACCTCGACGCTGCAGCAGGCTGCCTCATCCCAACTCGGCTTCTCCGCCTCGCGTACCATGCAGGTCGCCCAGAGACTCTACGAGGGTATCGACATCGGCGGCGAGACGGTCGGTCTCATTACTTATATGCGTACCGACGGCGTGCAGATGGCACCGGAAGCGATCGACGCGGCACGCCACGCGATCGGCGACCAGTTCGGTCCCCGCTACCTGCCCGAGAAGGCCCGCTTCTACTCGACCAAGGCGAAGAATGCGCAGGAAGCCCACGAGGCGATCCGTCCGACCGATTTCAACCGGATTCCGGCCAAGGTTCGCAGCCACCTCGATTCCGACCAGTTGCGGCTCTACGAACTGATCTGGAAACGCGGCATCGCCAGCCAGATGGCCTCGGCCGAGATCGAACGCACGACCGCGGAAATCCTCGCCGATCGCAACGGTGAGAAGGCGGGCCTGCGCGCCGTCGGCTCCGTCGTCCGCTTCGACGGCTTCCTGGCCGCCTATACCGATCAGCGCGACGAGAACGAGACCGGCGAGGACGACGACGAAAGCGGTCGCCTGCCGGAAATCAACGCCCGCGAAATGCTGGAAAAGCGCAAGGTGAATGCCAGCCAGCACTTCACCGAGCCGCCGCCGCGCTATTCGGAAGCCTCGCTGATCAAGAAGATGGAAGAGCTTGGCATCGGCCGCCCGTCGACCTATGCGGCGACGCTCGCCACGCTCCGCGACCGCGACTACGTGACGATCGACAAGCGCAAGCTCATCCCCCAGGCGAAGGGTCGGTTGGTGACGGCCTTCCTCGAGAGCTTCTTCACCAAGTATGTCGAGTACGACTTCACCGCCGATCTCGAAGAGAAGCTGGACCAGATCTCCGCCGGCGAACTGAACTGGAAGGACGTGCTGCGGGACTTCTGGCGCGATTTCTTCGCCCAGATCGAAGACACCAAGGAACTGCGCGTCACCAATGTGCTCGACGCGTTGAACGAAGCCCTCGCACCGCTGGTCTTCCCGAAGCGCGACGACGGTTCGGACCCGCGCATCTGCCAGGTCTGCGGCACCGGCCAGCTGTCGCTGAAGCTCGGCAAGTATGGCGCCTTCGTCGGCTGCTCCAACTATCCGGAGTGCAACTACACCCGCCAGCTCTCCTCCGAGGGTGGTGCCGACGCCGAGGCTTCGGGCGTTCCCGAGACGAAGAACCTCGGCAAGGACCCCGTTACCGGCGAGGAGATCACGCTTCGCAGCGGTCGCTTCGGCCCCTACGTCCAGCGCGGAGAAGGCAAGGAGGCCAAGCGTTCCTCCCTGCCGAAGGGCTGGACTGCGGCAGCCGTCGACTACGAGAAGGCGCTGGCCCTGCTTTCGCTCCCGCGCGACGTCGGCAGGCACCCCGAGAGCGGCAAGATGATTTCGGCCGGCCTCGGCCGCTACGGACCGTTCGTGCTGCATGACGGCACCTACGCCAATCTCGACAGCATCGAGGACGTGTTCTCGATCGGCCTCAACCGTGCGGTCACAGTTTTGGCGGAAAAGCAGAGCAAGGGACCCGGAGGCCGCGGACGAACCGCCCAGGCGGCACTCAAGGAGCTCGGCGAGCATCCCGATGGCGGCGCGATCACGGTCCGCGACGGACGCTATGGTCCTTACGTCAATTGGGGTAAGGTGAACGCCACCCTGCCGAAGGGCAAGGACCCGCAGTCTGTCACCGTCGAGGAAGCGCTGGTGCTGATCGCCGAAAAGGCCGGCAAGTCCGGCGGCAAGGCCGGCACCAAGGCGAAAAAGACCTCGACCAAGGCGGCAAAGTCCGAAGGCGGCACTAAGGCCGCCAAGACGAAGACAGCGGCGAAACCGAAGGCCAAGACGGCCTCGAAAGCGAAGAAGAGCTGACGATTGAAGAAGCCAACGCGCGACACGAGCCGCTCCGCAACCACCCGCCGAGGCAAGACCCAGCGGGGAGAGACTGAGACGTCAGGCGATGACCTGCCGATCATCCATGGAGCCGTTCCCTCGCGCGAAGTGCTGCTGCGCTTCATCGCGGAGAACCCGGATCGTGCCTCCAAGCGCGAGATCGCCAAGGCCTTCGGCCTCAAGGGCGAGGCGCGTGTCGAGCTGAAGGACGTGCTGCGCGCGCTCGCGGACGACGGCCTCGTCGAGAAGAATCGCAAAACGCTGATGCGTCCCGGCGCCCTGCCCTCGGTCGCGGTTCTCGACATCACCACCCGCGACAAGGACGGCGAGCTGATCGCCCGGCCTGCCGAATGGGCGGACGAGCTCGGTGTCGCACCTGCCGTCGCAATCCGCCAGTCGAGCTCCGATCGCGCCAAGGGCAAGGCGCCCGTCGGCGGGCTCGGAGACCGGGTTCTCGCCAAGATCTTTCCCGCGAAGGATCGTGCAGGCCCCGCCTACACCGCACGGGTCATCAAGATACTCGACAAGCGCCGCAACGCCATGCTCGGCGTCTTCCGCGAAACGCCGGGCGGCGGCGGACGGCTGATGCCGATCGACCGGCGCGACGAGGAAATGCTGATCGACAGTGCCGACCGGGCCGAGGCAAAGGACGGCGATCTCGTCGAGGCGGAAATCGCCCGCAGCAGCCGGTTCGGCCTGCCGCGCGGCCGCGTGCTTTCGGTGATCGGCTCCGTCGCGTCCGAAAGGGCGATCTCGATGATCGCGATCCATGCGCACGGCATTCCGCACATCTTTCCGCCCGTCGTCCTCACCGAGGTCGAAACGGTGAAGCTCGCCGGCATGTCGCATCGGGAGGACTGGCGCGATCTGCCGCTGATCACCATCGACCCGGCCGACGCCAAGGACCACGACGATGCGGTCTATGCCGAGCCCGACACCTCGCCGGACAATCCCGGCGGTGTGATCGTCACCGTCGCGATCGCCGATGTCTCCTGGTACGTGCGGCCGAAATCGCAGCTCGACCGCGAAGCGCTGAAGCGCGGCAATTCGGTCTACTTCCCCGACCGCGTGGTGCCGATGCTGCCCGAACGCATCTCGAACGATCTCTGCTCGCTCAGGGAGGGTGTCGACCGGCCGGCACTCGCCGTCCGCATGGTCTTCTCGAAGGAAGGCCGCAAGGCCGGCCACACCTTCCACCGGATCATGATGAGAAGTGCGGCAAAGCTCTCCTACGCGCAGGCGCAGGCGGCGATCGACGGCACGCCGGACGACAAGGCCGGACCGCTGCTCGACACGATCCTGAAGCCGCTCTGGCACGCCTACGACGTTCTGAAGCGCGGTCGCGACCGCCGGCAGCCACTCGAGCTCGACATGCCCGAGCGCAAGATCCTGCTGAAGCCCGACGGCACCGTCGATCGCGTCTTCATTCCCGAACGGCTCGATGCGCACAAGCTCATCGAGGAGATGATGATCCAGGCGAACGTGGCCGCTGCCGAGACGCTCGAAAAGAAGCGCCAGCCGCTCGTCTACCGCATCCACGACGCGCCGGCGCTTTCCAAACAGGAGGCGCTTCGCGAATTCCTCGCGACCATCGGCATCAACATGGCGAAGGGCGGGCAGCTGCGCTCCAACAGCTTCAACGGCATTCTGGCGAGCGCCCTCGACACGCCGCACCAGACCATGGTCAACGAGATGGTGCTGCGCTCGCAGAGCCAGGCGATCTACAGTCCTGAAAACATCGGACATTTCGGCCTCAACCTGTTGAAATATGCCCACTTCACCTCGCCCATCCGGCGCTATGCCGACCTTATCGTGCATCGTGCGCTGATCGGCTCGCTCGGCCTCGGAGAAGGCGCAATCACCCCTGACGAGGAAGCCGCGCTCGACGATATTGCCGCCGAGATCTCCACCTTCGAACGGCGGGCGATGGCGGCGGAGCGCGATACCGTGAACCGGCTCATTGCCCACCATCTCGCCGGCCGCATCGGCCAGGAATTCGACGGCCGCGTCTCGGGTGTGACCAAGGCGGGCCTATTTGTCACATTGCCGCAGTTCGGCGCCGATGGTTTCGTGCCGGTGTCAACGCTGGGGCGGGACTACTATATCTACGACGAGGCACACCAGGCGCTCTCCGGTGAGAAGACCGGTCTCGGCTACCGGCTCGGAGACGCAGTCCTGGTGAAGCTCGTCGAAGCGGTGCCGCTCGCCGGCGCGCTGCGATTCGAAATGCTGAGCGAGGGCCGCGAAATGCCGACGGCAATCCGCTCGTTCCACAAGACCACCCGTCGCGGCAAGAAGCAGCCGGGCACGCGGGCACGGCGCGGGCGGCACTGACGGCGCCCGACGAGAAAGGAAGCTCGACATGCAAGACAACGCGGCCGATACGGTGCTTCACCTCGGCGGACAGGAAGCGAACCGCCCTGTCGGACAATCGATCATGCGCGGCATGCTGAACACCTGTCCCGCCTGTGGCGGCGGCAAGCTCTTCCGGGCCTTCCTGAAGCCCGTCGACCGCTGCGCCGCCTGCCAGGAGGAGATGTTCCATCATCGCGCCGACGACCTGCCGCCCTATCTGGCGATCCTCGTTCTCGGCCACGTGCTGCTCGGTGGCTTCATGATGACGGATCTCATCTTCCCCGCCTCGGACTGGGTGCACCTTGCCATCTGGGCGCCTCTCGGCATCATCACCACGCTACTGGCCATCCAGCCGATCAAGGGCGGCGTCATCGGCCTGCAATGGGCGCTGCGCATGCACGGCTTTGGTGGCGAGAGTGACGATCCGGCCGAATACGATCCGCTGCCGAAGGATCAATGAGCCGTACCGCATTTCCCGACCCGACTGCCGCCGTTTCGCCGGCGCCGCGCCTGACGCCCAAGGACGCGGCGACCCTGATCGTGGTCGACCGCACGGACGGACGCCTGCGCGTGCTCTTCGGCAGGCGTGGCGAGCGCCACGTCTTCATGCCGAACCTCTACGTCTTTCCGGGGGGACGGAGAGATCGGGGTGACCACGCCCTGCCCTACACCCACGATCTCCATCCAGAGGTTCTGGCAAGGCTCGCCGCCGGCCGTACCGATCCGGCGGCACTGCGGCGTGGCCGTGCGCTCGCGCTCGCGGCCGTACGCGAGCTCCGGGAAGAAACAGGGTTGCACATAGGGAGGCTGTCGGATGGCGATACCGCCGCCGATCTCGCTAGCCTGCGCTACGTCGCACGCGCCATCACGCCCCCCGGCAATGTCCGCCGTTTCGACACACGGTTCTTTCTGACCTTCACGGACGAGGCGGGTATCGACCCGCAGCATGTTCGCGACTCGGCGGAACTACACGACCTCACATGGCTTGACATCGAGGCGTCATCGGGTCTGAACATGCCGCTGATCACAAGGACCATTCTCGAAGACGTCGTCGGCCGGATCAAAGCCGATCCGTGCTTGCCATTCGGAAGCCCGGGTCCCTTCTACTACAGCCGCCGCGGACAAACGTTCCGCGGCGACATCTGAGGAAATGCCATGTCCAAGCCGAAGAACGGCGCCAACGGTCACCGCGAAGACATCCACTGGCCCTCGCTGGTCGCCGCCATCTCGGCCATCACGGCGGTCGGCATCGCGATCGGCCTCGGTCTTCCGCTCCTCAGCATCATCCTGGAGAAACGGGGCATTTCCTCGACGCTGATCGGGCTCAACTCCGCCATGGCGGGCATCGCCGCCATGGTTGCAGCACCGGTGACGACCAAGCTCGCCCACGATGTCGGCGTCGCCCGCACCATGCTCTGGGCGGTGGTACTCTCCGCTGCGAGCGCGCTCGGCTTCTACTATGCAGAGGCCTACTGGATGTGGTTTCCGTTGCGCCTCGTCTTCCACGGCGCAACGACCACGCTTTTCATCTTGTCCGAATTCTGGATCAATGCGGCAGCCCCGCCCTCCCGCCGCGGTCTCGTTCTCGGAATCTATGCGACGGTGCTTTCGGTCGGCTTCGCCTGCGGCCCCCTGCTCTTCTCCGTGCTCGGCAGTGAGGGCGTTCTGCCCTTCGTCGTCGGCGCGCTGGCGATCCTCGTCGCCGCCGTGCCGATCTTCATCGCCCGCCGCGAGAGCCCGGTCCTCGACAGCAAGCCGGAGCAGCACTTCTTCCGCTATATCTTCCTGGTGCCGACGGCAACCGTCGCGGTCTTCGTGTTCGGCGCCGTGGAAGCGGGTGGCCTGTCGCTCTTCCCGATCTATGCGACGCGCACGGGGTTCACCGAGGCCCAGGCAGCCCTGCTGCTCACCGTGATGGGGATCGGCAACATGGTGTTCCAGATCCCGCTCGGAATGCTCTCCGATAAGCTGAAGGACCGCCGGCTCCTGCTCTCGATCATGGCGGTCATCGGTCTCTGCGGATCGCTGGCGCTGCCCTGGCTGTCACAGAGCTGGGCACTGATGGCGCTCGTGCTGCTCTTCTGGGGTGGCTGCGTCTCCGGTCTCTACACGGTCGGTCTCAGCCATCTCGGCTCGCGACTCACCGGCGCGGACCTGGCAGCCGCCAACGCCGCCTTCGTCTTCTGCTATGCCGTTGGCACCGTCGCGGGGCCGCAGGGGATCGGCGCCGCCATCGATCTTGCCGGAAACCACGGTTTCGCATGGGCGATTGCCGGCTTCTTCGGCCTCTATGTCCTCGTTTCGGTGGCGAGACTGCTTTTTAAACCGAAACAGGCTTGACTTTTCGGGCGTGATTTGTAGTTTCGCGCCAGAATTTGCCGTGGGCTGCTCTGGTCGTCCACGGCTTGATTGTTATTAAAGGCAGGACGACCATGGCGAAAGCGACCACGATCAAGATCAAGCTGCTGTCGACAGCCGACACCGGTTTCTTCTACGTTACCAAGAAGAACAGCCGCACGATGACCGACAAGATGACGAAGACGAAGTACGATCCGATCGTCAAGAAGCACGTCGAATTCAAGGAAGCCAAGATCAAGTAAGACTTGATCCCTTCCGTACCTTAGAAGGCGCGCGGCTCCGGCCCCGCGCCTTTTTCGTTTTCCGTTATCTCGGCGTTCCCTTTCCGCCAACAAAAAAGCACCGCTCCGTAACCGGATCGCGGTGCTTTCTCGTTCGATTGGGGGTCGGCCAGCATGCCTGCGGTACGAGGAACCGCGTTTGTAGCATGCCAACCGACCGACCCCACGACCCAGGAGATGCGGCGGACCTGAGCATCATGGGGTATATCCGGCCTCTCCCGAGGCCTTGTTCTTCGGTGACGTCAAACTCGCGCAACTCGAAAAAAAAAGCAACATTTTCTTAACCGTTTCCTTCTTTGTCGGAAACTATGGTTAAAACCTGCAAATTCACGTGGGGCAAATAATAGCAGTGAGTTCGACTATACCGGGCGCGGCACAGAACAACAAAAGACGAATACTTCCATTGTCTTGATCCCCGGTTGATGCGGCAATCATGTGCGGAAGCGGGTCAGATTTCGCAGTCGTCCCGGATATGCATACGGCCGGAGGCAATGCCTCCGGCGCCCGGTGACCACTTATCGAGGTGCTGTGAAATCAGGCGGCGGCAGCGACCACCCGGTTGCGGCCGGCGCTCTTCGCCTGATAGAGGGCACGATCCGCCTGCTTCAGGAGCTGCTCCGGCGTATCGGTGCCCGGGGTCAGCGTTGCGATCCCCATCGATGCGGTCACGTCGAGGAACGACCCGTCGGCCTTCAGGGCGAAGGGGCGGTGCTCGATCATACCCCGCAGGCGTTCAGCGATGAGCGCGGCCGCGTCTGCGGCGGTATCCGGCATCACCACCACGAATTCCTCACCGCCATAGCGACAGGCGAGATCGGCCCCGCGCACCGTCGAACGGATGCGGGTTGCGAATTCGCGGATCACATCGTCTCCAGCATCATGCCCGTAGGTGTCGTTCACCTGCTTGAACCGGTCGATGTCGGTGATGCAGATCGAGAGTGGACGCCCCCTCGCCTGCGCACGGTTGAAGAGGACCTTCAGGTGGCTGTCGAGATAGCGGCGGTTGTGGAGACCGGTGAGCCCGTCGGTGACGGCAAGCTCGATGCTCTCCCTGACGCTCGTGCGGAGCCGGTCGTTGTAGCGCTTGCGGCGGATTTGGGTAAGCGTGCGCGCCACCAGTTCGTTCGGGTCGATCGGGCGTACCAGATAGTCGTTCACGCCAAGATCGAGCGCACGGATGATCATCGGCTCATCGCCGCTGTCGGTGACAAGCAGGATCGGGATGAAGCGCGTGCGTTCGAGCGAGCGCAGTTGCGAGCAGAGGCGCAGCGGGTCGTAATCATCGAAGTTCGCATTCACGATCACCAAGTCGAAGGCATTCTCCGCCGCCTCGAACAGGGCGGCCTGCGGATCGGAACTCGCCGTCACTGCCGCCACCGGCTTCAGCGCCTTGATGATACGCTCCTGGCTGTTGGCACGCCCGTCGACGAGCAGGACCTGGGCGATCTCATCGATCCGGCCATCCCCGGTCCGCAACATGTCCTCCACGCCCATGTTGCGCGCCGCCTCGGTGCGGATACGCAGTTCGTCCGTCAGCGTCTTGAGGCGCACGAGGCTCTTCACGCGCGAAATGAGCTGCAGGTCGTTGACCGGCTTCGTAAGGAAGTCGTCGGCACCCGCCTTCAGGCCGCGGACGCGATCGGACGGCTGGTCGAGCGCCGTCACCATCACGACGGGAATATGCGATGTCCGCGGATTTGCCTTGAGGCGCTCGCAGACCTCGAACCCGTCGATGCCCGGCATCATCACGTCGAGCAGGATGACGTCGACATGGGTCTTCTCGCAAAGATCGAGTGCGGCATAGCCGTCGTCGGCGGTCAGCACATCGAAATACTCGGCAAGCAACCGCGCTTCCAACAGTTTCACGTTGGCGGGAATATCATCGACGACAAGAATTCTGGCGGTCATGACAATTTGTCCGGTGTTTCAGGCATCACCGAGATAGACTTTGATCGTCTCGATAAATTTTGGCACAGAAATGGGTTTTGATACATAGGCTTCGCAGCCACCCTGGCGAATGCGTTCCTCATCCCCCTTCATGGCGAAAGCAGTAACGGCGATGACGGGAATGACATGCAGTTCCGGGTCGTCCTTCAGCCACTTGGTGACTTCGAGGCCGGACACTTCGGGCAACTGGATATCCATCAGGATGAGATCGGGCCGGTAGCGGCGCGCAAGATCAAGCGCTTCCATGCCGTTGCGGGTCTGGATGGTCTCGTAGCCGCAAGCCTCGATGAGATCGCGGAAGAGCTTCATGTTGAGCTCGTTGTCTTCGACGATCATGACCTTCTTCGGCATACGATACGACCCTTCAGTCCCGGCGGTCCCAGCCGCCGCGGTAAATGGCGGTTGGCTGTTGCACCTTCCCCTCGATGGCATATTAAGTTCATTTGGTTGAGAAAACGGTAACTCGGAACACGACATGAAACCTCTCGAACTGCCGCCCGGCCCGGAAGAAACCGCGATTGCCGTCCTCGCCTGGCTGGCGGGCGAACCGGAAATGCTCGGTCGCTTCCTGGCGCTGACCGGAACAAGAGCCGATCAGCTTCGCCAGGCGGTCGACGATCCCGGCTTTCTCGCCGGTATGCTGGACTTCCTCATGGGCCACGAGCCCACGCTCATTGCGTTCTGCGAGGCCTCCGGCATCGCGCCTGAAACCGTCGTGAAGGCGTGGCGGCACTATTCCGGCCCCGGACTTGATTCGGGCGAGTATTGAGACGGCACCCGAAGTTGAGACCTTCAGAGCACCAGCCGCATCAGAGGCCTTCCCTCCTTTCGCGATGCCACCTCCGCAAATCCGGCGGCTTCGAAAATTCGCCTTGATCCGACATAAAGCCCGACCGACTTCGATTGTTTCGTTCGTTCGATCGGACAGGCGTCGACGACACGCGCCGCGGCAGCACGGGCATGGACAACGGCGGCGGCGAGCATCTGATGGCTCAAGCCCTTGCCGCGCTCCTTCGACACGATGAAGAAGCAGCTCACCGCCCATATGGTCGGGTCTTCCGCGTCCGCCTCATCGAGCGGGCGCGAGACGGTGCGCGGCGAATTCCAGTTCGGCACGTCGGCACGCGGCCCCACCTGCACCCAGCCGACGGGCCGGTCACCGAGGTAACCGATGAGGCCCGGCGCCGGCCCGGCGCTCACGCGCCGGTGCATGAAGTCTTTCTTCTCGCTGCCGGCGAGGCTCTTCCGCTCGGCAGGCGACAGGCGGAAATAGGTGCACCAGCAATCGTAGCAGGCGCCTCGTGGCCCCATGACGGCCTCGAAGTCGTCCCAGCGGTCGGTGGTGAGAGGTTGGGCACGGAATCGTTCGTTCATCGCATTTCCCTTGCCAGCCGAGTCCGGGAAGAGTAACGCTAAACGCGCGAATGTTCAACATTTGTTCCGGCAATGACAACCGACCCGACCGCGTATCCAGGCTTCTGCCGCGACTGCTTCAGAGGGCAGCCGCAGGGCAATCGTCGCTGCAGCGGCTGCGGCAGCCCCCGGCTCGTCTATCATCCGGAACTCTACAGGCTCACGCTCGCCCACATCGATTGCGACGCCTTCTATGCCTCCATTGAGAAGCGGGACAATCCGGAACTCGCCGACAAGCCGGTGATCATCGGCGGCGGCAAGCGTGGCGTGGTTTCGACGGCCTGCTATATCGCGCGCATCCATGGTGTGCGTTCCGCGATGCCGATGTTCAAGGCGCTGGAGGCCTGCCCGCAGGCCGTCGTCATCAAGCCGGACATGGAGAAATACGCCCGCGTCGGACGCGAAGTGCGGGCGATGATGGAGGAACTGACCCCGCTCGTTCAACCCCTCTCGATCGACGAGGCCTTTCTCGAGCTTTCCGGCACCGAGCGGCTCCACCACGATCCGCCGGCACGCGTGCTTGCCCGTTTCGCCCGCCGCGTCGAGCAGGAAGTCGGCATCACCGTCTCCGTCGGCCTCTCCTACTGCAAGTTTCTGGCGAAGGTCGCCTCCGACCTGCAGAAGCCGCGCGGTTTTTCCGTGATCGGCCAGGCGGAGGCGCTGGATTTCCTCGCTCCGCGCCCGGTGACGACGATCTGGGGTGTCGGCAAGGCCTTCGCGACGACGCTCGAAAGCGACGGCATCCGCACCGTCGGACAGTTGCAGAGCATGGAGGAAACCGATCTCATGCGCCGCTACGGCTCGATCGGCCAGCGGCTCTACAGGCTTTCCCGCGGCATCGACGATCGCGATGTCCACCCGAACGAGGCGGCGAAGAGCGTCTCCGCCGAAACCACATTCTTCGAGGACATCAGCCGCCACGACGATCTCGTCATCCACCTGCGGGCACTCTCGGAAAAGGTCGCCTGGCGGCTGAAGAAGCACGGAATATCGGGACAAACCGTCGTCCTGAAACTCAAGACGGCGGACTTCAAGGGCCGCACGCGCAACCGGCGCCTGGAGGATCCGACCCAGCTCGCCGACCGCATCTTCCGCACCGGCCTGACGCTGCTCGAAAAGGAGACGGACGGCACGCGCTTCCGGCTGATCGGCATCGGCGTCACCGACCTCAAGGAAGCCTCTGTCGCCGACCCGCCGGACCTCGTCGACCGGCAGGCCGGCCGACGAGCCGCCGCCGAGGCTGCAATGGACAAGCTGCGCGACAAGTTCGGCAAGTCGACGGTCGAGACCGGCTACACCTTCGGGCGGCGAAAGTAGGACGCCCAGGCGCGCAGGTGCCGGGGAATGCCGAACGTTCCCGAACGCCGCGCGGGCCGCTGCAGCACCGGCTTCTGCGGCTGCGGAAGTGCGGTTCCGTCGGTCGGGCGATAACGACCGGCATTCGCCCCGGACATCGTGTCATGCGACGACCGGAGCCACACAAACTTGTGATCGGCACCGTCCAAAGAAGAAAACTTTCCTTAAACTTCAGCCGTTATTATAGAGACCTGCATCAATACTCGCCCGGTCAGTTTCGCGTTGAGGACGAAATCGCATGCTGAAGTTCCTGCACGTCGCGTGTCTGCTTTCCGCGACAACGCTTGCCTCCCAGAGTCTCGCTGGGGACGGCGGCTCGCTGCAGATCTATGTGTCCAAGGCCGAACAGAGCCTGACGGTCTATGACGGCGACCAGGTGGTCGCCACCTCCCATGTCTCGACCGGCAAACCCGGACACTCGACGCCATCCGGCATCTTCTCGATCCTGGAGAAGCAGCGCTACCACGAGTCCAACCTATACTCGAGCGCTCCGATGCCGTGGATGCAGCGGCTCACCTGGTCCGGCGTCGCGCTCCACGAATCGAACAGCGTGCCGAACTACCCGGCCTCGCACGG
Organism: Ciceribacter sp. RN22; assembly: GCF_024054295.1. Lineage (NCBI taxonomy): Bacteria > Pseudomonadati > Pseudomonadota > Alphaproteobacteria > Hyphomicrobiales > Rhizobiaceae > Ciceribacter > Ciceribacter sp. RN22. The sequence goes on along the minus strand of NZ_JAMXLD010000001.1, from coordinate 1,463,341 downwards.
CTGTGTGCGGCTGCCGCGCGCCTTCGCCAAAGCGCTCTACCAGATGACCGAGCGCGGCGCCCACGTGATCATCACCGACGAACCGGTCACCCCGGCGCCTGTCCGGCACGCGACGCTCTTTCAGCCGCGCAGGGCGATCGATGAAGGACAGCTGCTTTCCGATGCCGAACTGCGGCCGTCCACCATCGAGGCGGGACGGAGGCCTGTGCAGGTCGCCATGGTCGAAAAGGAGGCGACGAGCCCGGTGCAGTCAGCCGACGTCTTCGCCGACATTCCGCCGGTACGCATCCTCATCACCCGGCGCGGCCAGCGCGAGACCTTGATGGACGTGCAGGCGATGCTCACCGAGCTCGGTTTCGACGCCGGTCCCGTCGACGGCTATCTCGGCCGACAGACGATCTCGGCCATTGACGGCTACAAGCGGTGGAAGGGACTGGAAACCAGGGGCGAAATCCTGTCGCCCGAATTCCTGACCCGAATCTATGCAAGCGCCGGAAAGGGTGCACCGCCGCTCGGCCAGATCATGGTGCGGCAGAAATTCAAACCGGTCTTCGAGGCTGCGGTCTCGATCGCCGATCCGCAGAAGCCGCTCGGCACCCATTTCATCGAGGCGACGCATGTCGACATGCTCGCCGGCAGCGCCGAATGGCGTGGTGTCACGCTCGAGAACCATCTCTCCAGTCAGACGATGAAGCGCCTCGGCATCGAAGCCCCCGTGGCCGCTGAGCTCACGCCGACGCTTGCGGAGACGCTCGACCGCATCTCGATCCCCGACGCGGTGCGCCGCAAGATCGAGCCGATGCTCGGCGAAGGCAGCTCGATCACCATTTCCGACGCAGGCGTTGGGCCGGAGACCGGCGACGGAACCGACTTCATCACCGTGACGCGCGAGGTACCGCGCGGCTGACCCAGTCACGCTGTCGCCAAACGGCGGCGGCTACACCAGCTCGACGTCGACGATGCCGGGCGCCGAGCGTAGCGCTGCCGCGATCTCGGGCGAGATGCGATATCTTTCCGAAAGCTCGACCTCGATCTCGCGCTGGCCGTCTTCCTTGATGACGACGAAGGAGACGAGACCGTCGCCTTTCGTGTTGAGATGGGCGGCGACCGCCTTCAGCGGACCGGAATCGCGGACATAGACGCGTAGCGCCTTCTGCATCTGCAGCGACTTTTCTTCGAGCGACTGCGCCGTCTGGATCCTGAGCCCGATACCCTCGGGCCGCTCTTCCGCGGCGACCGTGATGACCACCGATTTGCCGGATTCCAGGAGGTCGCGGTACTGGTTCAGGCCTTCGGAAAACAGGACGGCCTCGAACTGGCCGGAGGAATCCGAAAACGTGACGATGCCCATCTTGTTGCCTGTGCGGGTCTTGCGTTCCTGGCGCCCCGTCACCGTGCCGGCGAGGCGTCCGGCGGTCGCCCCCTGTTTCACCGAAGCGGAGAAATCGGCAAAGGTCTGGACGCGCATCTTCTCGAGGAGCGACCGGTAGGTGTCGAGCGGATGGGCGGAGAGGTAGAAGCCCAGCACCTGGAATTCGCGGTGCAGCTTCTCCGAGGCGAGCCAGGGGGTGTAGGCCGGGAAGACGATCTTCTCCGGTCCTGTCGCGCCACCGGCGCCGAACATGTCGGACTGGCCGCTGACGGCATTCTCCTGCGCGCGCTGCGCATAGCCGAGAATGCGGTCGAGCCCGCCGATCAGTTCCGCCCGGTCGTGACCGAAGCAGTCGAAGGCACCGGCGCAGATCAGGCTTTCGAAGACGCGGCGATTGATCTGCTTCGGATCGATCCGCAGGCAGAAGTCTTCGAGGCTCTCGAAGGGTTTGTCGCCGCGGACCTCGACGATGTGGTCGACGGCCGACTCGCCTACGCCCTTGATGGCGGCGAGTGCATAGTAGATGCAGCGGTCGCCGGTCTGGAAATGACGGAACGAGGTCTGGACCGACGGTGGGACGACCTTGATGCCGAGGCGCCCCGCATCCTGGCGGAAGTCGTTGAGCTTCTCGCTGTTGGCCATATCGTAGGTCATGGTCGCGGCGAGGAACTCGACCGGGTAATGCGCCTTCATGTAGGCCGTCTGATAGGAGACGATCGCGTAGGCGGCGGCGTGCGACTTGTTGAAGCCGTAGTTGGCGAACTTGGCGAGCAGGTCGAAGATGATGTCCGCCTGGTTCTTGGACACGCCGTTCTTCACTGCGCCGTCGACGAAGCGGGCGCGCTGCTTGTCCATCTCCTCCTTGATCTTCTTGCCCATGGCGCGGCGCAGGAGGTCGGCTTCGCCGAGCGAATAGCCCGACAGAACCTGGGCGATCTGCATCACCTGCTCCTGGTAGACGATGACGCCCTGCGTTTCCTTCAGGAGATAGTCGATCTTCGGATGGATCGACTCGATCTCTTCCTCGCCGTGCTTGCGGGCATTGTAGACCGGGATGTTCTCCATCGGGCCCGGGCGGTAGAGCGCCACCAGCGCGATGATGTCCTCGATGCAGTCCGGCCGCATGCCGATCAGCGCCTTGCGCATGCCTGCACTTTCAACCTGGAACACGCCGACCGTCTCGCCGCGCGAGAGCATCGCGTAGGTTTCCTTGTCGTCGAGCGGAATCGACGCGAGATCAACGGTGACGCCGCGCTGGCGGGCGACGAAATCGACCGCTGTCTTCAGGACCGTCAACGTCTTCAGGCCGAGGAAGTCGAACTTGACGAGGCCCGCCTGCTCGACCCACTTCATGTTGAACTGCGTGACCGGCATGTCGGAGCGCGGATCGCGATACATCGGCACCAGCTTCGACAGCGGCCGGTCGCCGATCACGATACCGGCGGCATGGGTCGATGCATGGCGGTAGAGGCCCTCGATCTTCTGGGCGATGTCGAGAAGGCGCGCGACGACCGGCTCGGCTTCCGCCTCCTCGCGCAGCTTCGGCTCCTCCTCGATCGCCTTGGAGAGCGGCGTCGGGTTCGCCGGATTGTTCGGCACCAGCTTGCAGATCTTGTCGACCTGTCCGTAGGGCATCTCCAGAACGCGGCCGACGTCGCGCAACGCCGCGCGCGCCTGCAGCGAACCGAAGGTGATGATCTGCGCCACCTGTTCGCGGCCGTACTTCTTCTGGACGTAGCGGATCACCTCTTCGCGCCGGTCCTGGCAGAAGTCGATGTCGAAGTCCGGCATCGACACGCGCTCCGGATTGAGGAAGCGTTCGAAGAGCAGCGAGAAGCGCAGCGGGTCGACGTCGGTGATGGTGAGGGCATAGGCGACCAGCGAGCCCGCACCCGAACCACGGCCCGGGCCGACCGGAATGTCATGCTGCTTGGCCCACTTGATGAAGTCGGAGACGATCAGGAAGTAACCGGGGAACTTCATGCGCTCGATGATCGAGAGCTCGAATTGCAGCCGCTCGCGGTAATCCTTCTCCTCGTAGCCCGGCGCCATTCCGAGCGCCGCGATCCGCCGGTCGAGGCCCTCGACCGCCTGCCGCCTCAGTTCCTCCGCCTCGGCCTTCTCCGCCTCCTCCGGATCGGCACCGACGCCGGCAAAGCGCGGCAGGATCGGCTTGCGCGTGCCGAGCACGAAGGAGCAGCGCATGGCGATCTCGACGGTGTTCTCGATCGCCTCCGGCAGATCGTCGAAGAGCGCCTGCATCTCGGCCCGGCTCTTCAGATAGTGGTCAGGTGTCAGGCGGAAGCGGTTGTCGTCGGAGACGATCGCATTGTGGGCGACCGCCATCAGGGCGTCATGCGCGTCGTAATCCTCCCGCGTCAGGAAGAAGGCCTCGTTGGTCGCAACCAGCGGCAGTTCATGACGGTAGGCGAGCTGAACCATCCTGGTCTCGTGCCGACGATCGTAGTCGCCGTGGCGCTGCAGCTCGACGTAGAGCCGGTCGCCGAAAAGCCGCTTCAGCGTCAAAAGCCTCGTTTCCGCCTGCGCGCTGTGTCCTTCCAAAAGCGCGACGTCCACTGGCCCGCCCGAAGCTCCGGTCAGGGCAATCAGCCCCTCCGTCCCGCGTTCCTCCAGCCATGACGCAGTGACATGCACCGCCTGGTGCCCCTCGCCTTCCAGATAGGCCCGGCTGACGAGATCGACGAGCCGCTCGTAACCGGCCGCGTTCGCCGCGAGCAGCACGATCGCCGGATATCTGGCGGGAGCATGAGACGACCGCTTGTCATCCCTGGCATCCTCCATGTCGATCGACACCTGACAGCCGATGACCGGCTGCAGCCCGTCGCCGACGGCATACTGCGAGAATTCGAGCGCGACGAAGAGATTGTTGGTGTCGGTGATCGCGATCGCCGGCTGGCCGTCGGCGGCAGCCTTCCGGAGGATCTTCTTCAGCGGCAATGCGCCTTCGAGAAGCGAATAGGCCGAATGCAGGCGCAAATGCACAAAACCCGGCGAACTTGCCTCGCGCCCGCCCTCGTCAACTGCTTCGCCCATATCCGTCATTACCCGCATCCGATGAATCGGTGCGATTTTCGATCGCCCCGACAGGGAAGTCCAGCCTTGTCGGCCGGATACGGGTCACTCTCTACAGGATAGGCGCAGGAACCTCAAATCGCCGAGACGATCACCGACAAGCCGGTGACGAACATGAGGATCGAGGCGAATGCGGCGACATCACGGAAAACATCAGTCATGGCTCACTCCTTACTCGTTATGTTTTTAGTTTGTTCCCTCTTTGTTCCTTTGTCAACCCAAAAAGGGTCATATGGTTCCATCAACGACGCGAATACGCGGGAACATAGGGGTAACGCGACTACGGCGCGCCCCTGCAGGGGCTCTCGCCGGGCGAAGACAAAGGAGCGGGAACGTTGGCGGCAGTTTGCGCCGGCACCGCGGCCGTCATCGCCGCGGCCGTCCGGAAGCGTCTCAGACCGCGTAATCGACGATCTTGCCGTCGACGATCGTCACGCAGCGGTCCATGCGCTGGGCCAGTTCGTGATTATGGGTGGCAATCAGCGCGGCGAGCCCCGATTGGCGGACCAGCGCACGCAGAGCGGAGAAGACGTAGGATGCCGTCTCCGGGTCGAGATTGCCGGTCGGCTCGTCGGCGAGCAGCACGAGCGGCGCGTTGGCGACGGCGCGGGCGATCGCCACACGCTGCTGTTCGCCGCCCGAGAGTTCCGCCGGACGATGATCGGCACGGTGGCCGATCCGCATGTAATCGAGAAGCTGCGCGGCGCGCTCCTTGGCCTCGGCCATGGAAAGCCCGGCGATGAGCTGCGGCATCATGATGTTCTCGAGGGCAGAGAATTCCGGCAGCAGGTGGTGGAACTGGTAGACGAAGCCGATCGAGCGCCGCCGCACGGCGGTGCGGCGGTCCTCGGAGAGCCCCGAACAGGCTTCCCCGCCGATCACGACTTCGCCGGCGTCGGGATGCTCGAGCAGGCCAGCGACGTGCAGAAGCGTCGACTTGCCCGTTCCCGACGGGGCGACAAGCGCCACCGTCTCGCCGCTCTCGAGGCTGAATTCGGCACCCTTCAGGATGCTCAGCAGCGTCTCGCCCTGCCCGTAATTGCGATCGATCCCGGTAAGCGCGAGGACTTTGTCGGTGGCCATGGAAAGCGGCATCCTTATTCGTAGCGGAGGGCCTGTACCGGGTCGAGCCGCGAGGCGCGCCAGGCGGGGAAGAGCGTCGCCAGGAAGGAGAGCGTCAGCGCCATGATGACGACAGACATCGTCTCGCCGACGTTCATATCGGCCGGAAGCTGGCTCAGGAAGTAGAGTTCAGGATCGAAGAGCACCGTGCCGCTGACCCAGGAGAAGAAGCCGCGGATCGATTCGATGTTGAGGCAAACGACGACACCGAGGGCCACCCCGGCGAAGGTGCCGGTGACGCCGATCGCCGCGCCGGTCATGAAGAAGATGCGCATGATCGAGCCGGCGGTCGCACCCATGGTGCGCAGGATCGCGATGTCGCTTCCCTTGTCCTTCACCAGCATGATGAGGCCCGAGATGATGTTGAGCGCGGCGACGAGCACGATCAGCGTCAGGATCATGAACATCACGTTGCGCTCGACCTGCAGGGCCGAGAAGAAGGTCTGGTTGCGCTGGCGCCAGTCGGTGATGAAGATCTGTCGCCCGGCCGCTTCCTCGACCTTCGGCCGCAGCTCGTCGACGAGGTCCGGATCGGCGACGAAAAGCTCGATCGACTGGACGATGCCCTCGGCATTGAAATAGAGTTGCGCCTCCTCGAGCGGCATGTAGATGATCGAGGCGTCGTATTCCGACATGCCGATCTCGAAGATGCCGGAGACGGTATAGGACTTCACCCGCGGATTGACCCCGAGTGGCGTGACATCGCCTTCCGGCGAGACGAGCGTGATCGTATCGCCGGCCGTGAGCCCGAGTTCGTTCGCCATGCGCGAGCCGATCAGGACGCCCTGCCCCGCCGCAAAGCCGACCATGTCGCCGGCACGGATGTTGTTCGAGACCGTCTTGAGCTTGGTGAGGTCGTCGGCGCGGATGCCACGCACCAGCGCACCGGTTCCCGCCCCGCCACGGCCGGAGGCAAGCGTCTGCCCCTCGACGAGCGGCAGCGCCATCGTGACACCGGCGATGCCGGAGAACTTGTCGGCAAGCTCCGCATAGTTGTCGAGCGGCCCGTCGACCGGCTGCACGATCATGTGGCCGTTGATGCCGAGGATTCGCGAGATGAGTTCAGTGCGAAAGCCGTTCATCACCGCCATGACGATGATGAGGGTCGCGACGCCGAGCATGATGCCGACGAAGGAGAAGCCGGCGATCACCGAAATGAACGCTTCCTTCCGCCGGGCGCGCAGATAGCGCCAGGCGACGATGCGCTCGAAGGCGGAGAACGGCCGCGCCGACGGGCTCGGGGTGACCTTGTCCGCCTCGCGGCCTTCGACTGCGCTTGTCATCTCGCCTCCTCGACCGGCAATCAGCCGACCAGCTTGTTGATGGCCGCTTCTACCGTCATTGTTTCACGCGCGCCGGTCTTGCGGTCCTTGAGCTCGACCTCGCCGTTGGCGACGGAGCGCGGGCCGGCGATGACCTGGACGGGAACGCCGATGAGGTCCGCGGTGGCGAACTTGGTACCGGCCCGGTCGTCGGTGTCGTCGAGCAGCACGTCCTTGCCCGCGTTCGAAAGCGCAGCGTAGATCGCGTCACAGGTAGCGTCGCAGGCCGTGTCGCCGGCCTTCATGTTGATCACGACCGCATCGAAGGGCGCGACCGAGGCCGGCCAGATGATGCCGGTGTCGTCGTGCGAGGCTTCGATGATCGCCGGGACGAGGCGCGTCGGGCCGATGCCGTAGGATCCCATGTGCACGGTATGCTCCTTGCCGTCGGGGCCCTGAACCTTCGCGCCCATCGGCTCGGAATACTTGGTGCCGAAGTAGAAAATATGGCCGACCTCGATGCCGCGCGCGGAGAGGCGCTCACCTTCCGGAACTGCGGCGAAGGCCGCCTCGTCATGCATCTCGGAGGTCGCGGCGTAGAGCGAGGTCCACTTGTCGAAGATCGCCTGCAGGCCCCTTACATCGTCGAAGTCGGTGTCTACGCCCGGAATGTCGAAATCGACGAAATCCTTGTGGCAGAAGACTTCCGACTCGCCGGTCTCGGCGAGAATGATGAACTCGTGGCTGTGATTGCCGCCGATCGGGCCGGTGTCGGCGCGCATCGGGATCGCCCGGAGCCCGAGCCGGTCGAAGGTGCGCAGATAGGCCGCGAACATCTTGTTGTAGGAGTGCACGGCCGCTTCCATGGTGAGGTCGAAGGAATAGGCGTCCTTCATCATGAATTCGCGCGAGCGCATGGTGCCGAAGCGCGGACGGATCTCGTCGCGGAACTTCAACTGGATATGGTAGAGGTTCAGCGGCAGGTCCTTGTAGGACTTGACGTAGGAGCGAAAGATGTCGGTGACCATCTCCTCGTTGGTCGGGCCATAGAGCATCGGCCGGTCCTGCCGGTCCTTGATGCGCAGCATCTCCTTGCCGTAATCATCATACCGACCGCTCTCCTGCCAGAGTTCGGCCGACTGCAGCGTCGGCATCAGGATCTCGATGGCGCCGGCGCGGTTCTGCTCCTCGCGGATGATCTTGTTGACCTTGTCGAGCACGCGCTTGCCCAGCGGCAGCCAGGAATAGATCCCCTGGCTCTGCTGTCGGATCATGCCGGCACGCAGCATCAGGCGGTGCGAGACGATCTCCGCTTCCTTCGGATTTTCCTTGAGGATGGGCATAAAATAGCGTGACAGACGCATAACGAATTCCAGACAGGTAGTGGCGCCCGCGCATTTTTCGCGGAATCAGCCGTGACAACGGTTGGTGTGGCTGCGTTCATAGCTGTTTCCGGAGGGGATGAAAACCCGCAACCCGCCTGCCATCCGACGCGCCTACCCGTCGGCGCCCGCACCCGCCACATCGCCTGTCTGCGCGGCCTCCACAGGCTGTCGGCAGGCCAGTTTTGCTCGCTCGGCCTGCGACATTTGGGCATCATCGATTTTTTTCGCGGACTGTAGCAAAAATACAAAAATTGGACGTGACAACGTTTAAACTTTGGGCTAGCGTGAGCCCACAAAACAGGCAGGAAGCTTAAATTCTTGCCGCACTCGCGGTTAAATCTTGGGAGGATCAGATCTTTGGCGCGCTCGTTCGCTGCCCCGTAACAGGTTAAGGATCACGCGATACTTTCAAACAAGGTCATACGACCTTGTTTTTTTTTGCTTTCCAGACAACGAGCACGAGTCGAAGATGCTCGAAAGCACGCTTCCAGGGCTGTCAAGCTCGCCCTCGGACGCCAGACACCTCAATCGAAACGCGGCATGATCTGCGGCAGGCTGTCGACACTGATCCCGAAATAGGTCGAGGCGATGAACCACCCCGCGTAGATGACGGCCGAGATCACCGTCGTCAGAAGGACGACACGGCCACCGCGGAACCGGGCCGGCGCGCTCCCGACGCTACCGGGCACCACGTCCTTCTCTTCGTCCTGCGTCTTCAGCCCGATCGGCAGAACGGCGAACAGGGTGATCCACCAGATGATGAAATAGACGGCGAAGGCCGAGACGAACGTCATGTCGAGAACTCCGGGACGCCCTGCCCGGGCGTCGTCATTTTTCGAGCCGCGGCCTCGCCGCGTCGGCACCTTATAGGCCGAACGGATCGCCGGCACAAACCCCCGAGGCAATGATCGCCGGGGCGCTTCACGCGGCCGGAAGGCACAAACGCAGAAAGGTCAGAGCTGTTCGAGCTCGATCAGCGTTCCGTTGAAATCCTTGGGATGAAGGAAGAGCACCGGCTTGCCGTGAGCGCCGATCTTCGGTTCGCCACCGCCGAGCACGCGCGCACCGCTTTCCGTCAGCCGGTCGCGAACAACGAGAATGTCATCGACCTCGTAACAGATGTGGTGCATGCCGCCGGCGGGGTTCTTCGCGAGAAAGGCCGCGATCGGCGAGTCGGCGCCGAGCGGCTCGAGCAACTCGATCTTGGTGTTCGGCAGTTCCACGAAGACGACCGTGACGCCATGTTCCGGCAGGGACTGCGGCGCGGAGACGGTAGCGCCCAGCATGTCGCGATAGGACGCCGTCGCAGCCTCGAGATCCGGTACGGCGATGGCGACGTGATTGACCCGTCCAAGCATGGAATACTCCCTTCGAACGAAACAGAGATTGCGGACGCGGCGGACCCTATACCGGGAACCGCTCGCCCGTCACTCAGACTTTCGTCACGAACACGGTCACCACCGGCTTCTTGCCCCAGGCCTCGTTGGCTGCGGCACGAACGGCGCGGCGGATGCTCTCGCGCACGACATCGAGGTCCTTGCGCCGCACCCGCGGAATGCTCTCCACCGCGCCGAGGATGGCGTCATAGAGGGTGTCTTCCATGTCCTCACCCTCCTCGTCCACTTCCGGCAGCCCGCAGGCGACAACGTCCGGATCGCCGAGGAAGTCGTAACGGCTGTCGAGCAGCACGTTGACCGAGACATGGCCGACATAGGAAAGCTTGCGGCGTTCGCCGATCCCCATCTCTTCGAAGTCGCCGACGAGCTTGCCGTCCTTGTAGACGCGGCCGAACGGCGCCTGGTCGATGACCTCGGCCGGACCGGGTGCCAGGCGAAGCATGTCGCCGTTGCGCACCTTCGGAACGGTCTTGACGCCGGACTGCAGGGCGAGCTCGGCCTGCGCCGTCAGGTGCGCTGCCTGGCCATGCACCGGCACGACCATCTGCGGCCGGGTCCATTCGTACATCTGCAGCAGCTCGTTACGCCGCGGATGGCCGGAGACATGGACCAGCGCCTCGCTGTCGGTGACGATGTGGAGGCCCTGGTCGACCAGGCCGTTCTTGATGTCCTGGATCGCCTTCTCGTTGCCCGGGATCGTGCGCGAGGAGAAGACGATCGTATCGCCGGCGGCGAAGGCGACATTGCGCATTTCGTCACGGGCAATCCTTGCGAGCGCCGCCCGCGGTTCGCCCTGGCTGCCGGTCAGGATGACCACCACCTTGTCGCGCGGAATATAGCCGAACTCGTCTTCGGCGATGAAAGGCTTCACACCCTCCATGAGCCCGATATCGGCGGCGACGGCGACGACGCGCTTCAGCGAACTGCCGAGCAGGAGAACCTCGCGGCCAGCCGCCTCCGCGGCCTGCGCGATCGAGCGGATGCGCCCGACATTCGACGAGAAGGTGGTGATCGCGACGCGCCCTTCCGCCGTCTCGATGATCTGGCGGAGACCGTCGGACACCTGCTGCTCGGACGGCGATACGCCGTCGCGCATGGCGTTCGTGCTGTCGCACATCAGCGCCAGCACGCCCTCGTCGCCGAGCTCGCGGAAACGCGTCTCGTCGGTCAGCGGCCCGAGCGAGGGCGCATGGTCGATCTTCCAGTCGCCCGTGTGGATCACATTGCCGAGCGGCGTGCGGATCACCAGCGACATCGGTTCGGGAATGGAGTGGTTGACGCCGACCGCCTCGATGCTGAACGGCCCGACATTGATCCGGTCGCCCGCCTTGAAGGGCGTTACCGGAATATCAGCGCGGCTACCCTCGTAGTCGCGCTTGGCTTCCAGCATCCCGGCGGTGAAGGCAGAGGCATAGACCGGAACGTTGAGGCCCGGCCAGACGTCGTTCAGGCCGCCGTAGTGGTCCTCATGGGCATGGGTGATGATGATGGCCTTGAGATTGCGCTTCTGCGCCTCGATGAAGCGTATGTCGGGAAGCACGAGGTCGACGCCCGGCAGGTCCGGCCCGGGGAAAGTGACCCCGCAGTCGACCATGATCCATTGGCGGTTCGACGGCGTTCCATAGCCGTATAGTGCGAGGTTCATGCCGATCTCGCCGACGCCGCCGAGCGGCAGGAACACCAGTTCTTCTTGCTTTGCCATTCTTCCCTTGTACCAGTTCAACCAAAGAATACGTCACCGGCCGCGATCGCCATCTGCCCTTCCGGGCCGCGATCGAGCAGGAGATAGCCTTTATCATCAATTCCTGCAAAGTAACCGGAAATCGACCGGTCCGGCAGGTTCACGGTGATTTTTTCGCCGATCCCGCAGGCATGCCGGCGCCAGCGTTCGACGACCGCCGCCGTTCCCCGTCCCGCGTTCCAGAGGTTCAGCACCTCGGCCATAGAAGAGAACAATCGAGCGAAGAGTTCTTCCGGCGAAACCGCCACCCCGTGCTCGACAAGCGAAGTAACGGGATAGGCCGTGCCGTCCGGTTTCCGGACAATGTTGATGCCGATCCCGATCGCGATCGCATGGCGCCCGTCGGGCAGCGCCTCCCCTTCCAGCAGGATGCCGCAGGTCTTCGCCCTGCCGATCAGGATGTCGTTCGGCCACTTGATCTCGAGCGGCAGCGCATCCGCCGGCAGCACGGCACGGATTGCGTCGTGCACGGCAAGGGCAACGGCAAGCGGCAGTGACGAGACACGCTCCATCGGTGCCGCATCGACGAGAAGCAGCGAGGCGTAGAGGTTTCCCGGCTCGGAGACCCATGCCCTGCCGCGCCGGCCGCGACCGCCGGTCTGGCTTTCGGCGGTCAGCCACAGAAAACCGGAATCGCCCGCGCGAGCGCGGGCGAGACATTCACTGTTGGTGGAGGCGAGGACGCGGTGCGCCTCGTGCCGGAAGTCGTCGACCGACAACCGCCGGCAGGTGTCGTGCCCGCTCAATAGAAGAGGGTCTTGGCTGCGGCCTCGGCCATGACGTCGAGCGGACCGCCGACCAGCAGATAACCGACAACGAAGAGACCCGACAGACCGAAGACCAGGCGAAGCTCGCCAGCGATACGGGTGAACTCGACCTTCGCATCATCGAACCACATGACCTTAACGACGCGCAGGTAGTAGTAGGCACCGACCACCGACGAGAGCACGCCGATGATGGCGAGACCATAGAGCTGCGCCTCGACCGCTGCGACGAAGACGAAGTACTTCGCAAAGAAGCCGGCGAGCGGCGGGATGCCGGCGAGCGAGAACATCAGCGCGCTGAGCACCACGGCCATGAACGGCTTGGTGGTGGAAAGGCCGGCGAGGTCGTCGACGTTCTCGACATTGCCGCCTTCCTTGACGCGCATCGCCATGATGCAGGCGAAGGTGCCGAGCGTGGTGATGAGGTAAATCGACAGGTAGATGATGACGCCCGTCACACCCGTCTTCGAGCCGGCCGCAAGACCAACGAGCGCGTAGCCCATGTGACCGATCGAGGAATAGGCCATCAGTCGCTTGATGTTGCGCTGGCCGATCGCGGCGAACGAACCGAGCAGCATCGAGGCGAGCGAGATGAAGACGACGACCTGCTGCCATTCGACGAAGATCGGCTGGAACGCGCCGATGACCAGACGGACGAAGATCGCCATCGCGCCGATCTTCGGGGCGGCGGCGAGGAAGGCGGTGACCGGCGTCGGCGCGCCTTCGTAGACGTCCGGCGTCCACATGTGGAACGGAACGGCGGAAATCTTGAAGGCGAGGCCGGCGAGGATGAAGACGAGGCCGAAGATCAGCCCGAGCTGCGGCTTGCCCGCCATCAGGACCTTGGCGATCTCGTCGAAGCCGGTGTTGCCGGTGAAACCGTAGACCAGCGACATGCCGTAGAGCAGCATGCCCGAGGAAAGTGCGCCGAGGACGAAATACTTCAGGCCGGCTTCCGTCGAGCGCAGGCTGTCACGGTTGATCGCCGCGACGACATAGAGCGCCAGCGACTGCAGTTCCAGCGACAGGTAGAGCGAGATGAGGTCGTTCGCCGAAATCATCAGCATGATGCCGAGCGTCGCCAGCACCAGCAGGACCGGGAATTCGAAACGGTCGAGATGGTCGAAGCGGGCGTGGCCGACCGCCATGATCATCGCCGTCACCGAACCGATCAGCGCGAGGACCTTCATGAAGCGGGCATAACCGTCCGCCAGATAGGCGCCGCCGAAGGCGGAACCTTCTGCGGGTATGAGCACCATCCACAGGCCCGAGGCGATCAGCAGCGCCACGGCAAGTCCGGTCACCGTCGGCGTGGACTTGTCTCCGGAGAATACGCCAACCATCAGCAGCACCAGGGCACCGACCGCGAGGATCAGTTCCGGTGTGACGAGATGCAGGCTTGCAACGAGTGTTTCAGCGTTCATGTCCAAAGGGTCCTGTCGTCAATTCACCGTGAGCGCAACGTTCTGCGCCGCCTGCAATGCTGCCGAATAGTTGTTCACCAGAAGCTCGACCGAAGCGGCCGTGGCATCGAAGATCGGAGCCGGGTAGACGCCGAAGAAGATGGTGAGCGCAATCAGCGGATAGAGAATGAACTTCTCGCGGAGCGAGAGGTCGAGCATGGCCTTCAGGCTTTCCTTCTCGAGCGCGCCGAACACGACCCGGCGATAGAGCCAGAGCGCGTAAGCGGCCGAGAGGATGACGCCGGTCGCTGCGAAAAGCGCAACCCAAGTGTTGGCGCGGAAGACGCCGATCAGGGTCAGGAACTCGCCGATGAAGCCCGACGTGCCCGGAAGGCCGACATTCGCCATGGTGAAGACCATGAAGGCGACGGCGTACTTCGGCATGTTGTTCACCAGCCCGCCATAGGCCGCGATCTCGCGGGTATGCAGGCGGTCGTAGATCACGCCGACGCAGAAGAAGAGCGCGGCCGACACGAAGCCGTGGCTCAGCATCTGGAAGATCGCCCCCTGCACGCCCTGCATGTTCGCCGCAAACGTACCCATGGTCACATAGCCCATGTGCGCGATCGACGAATAGGCGATCAGCTTCTTCATGTCTTCCTGCATCATCGCCACCAGCGAGGTGTAGATGATCGCGATCACCGACATGGTGTAGACGAGCGGCGCGAAGTAGTCCGACGCCAGCGGGAACATCGGCAGGGAGAAGCGCAGCAGGCCGTAACCGCCGAGCTTCAGCAGGATGCCCGCCAGGATCATCGAGCCGGCGGTCGGGGCCTGCACGTGCGCATCCGGCAGCCAGGTGTGGACCGGCCACATCGGCATCTTCACCGCGAAGGAGGCGAAGAAGGCGAGCCACAGCCAGGTTTGCATCTGCGCCGGGAACTTGTGGGCGAGCAGCTGCGTGATGTCGGTCGTGCCGGCATCCCAGTACATCGCCATGATGGCGATCAGCATCAGCACCGAACCGGCGAGCGTGTACAGGAAGAACTTGTAGGACGCGTAGACGCGATCCTTGCCGCCCCAGACGCCGATGATGATGAACATCGGGATCAGGCCTGCTTCGAAGTAGACGTAGAACAGCACGATATCGAGCGCCACGAACACCCCGATCATCAGGGTTTCGAGGAGCAGGAATGCGATCATGTAGTCCTTCAGGCGCTTCTCGACCGAGACCCAGCTCGCGAGGATGCAGAAGGGCATGAGCAGCGTCGTCAGGATGACGAACAGCATCGAGATGCCGTCGACGCCGACATGGTAGGAAATGCCGGTTCCGAGCCAGGCGTGCTTTTCCACCATCTGGAAGCCGGGGTTCGAATTGTCGAAGCCGGTCCAGATGAAGAGCGAGACGACGAAGGTGAAGACCGTCGTCAGCAGCGCCACGTTGCGGATATTGCGGCGGCCGAGGGCGGTATCCTCCCGGGTCAGCAGGAGAAGTGCCACGCCGACCAGCGGCAGGAAGGTGACCGTTGAAAGAATGGGCCAATCGGTCATCAGAAGGAACTCCCGAGCATCATCCAGGTAATGAGGGCCGCAACGCCGATCAGCATCGCGAAGGCATAGTGATAGAGGTAACCCGACTGCAGGCGGACGACCCTCTGGGTCACGTCGACGACGGCCGCGGCGACGCCGTTCGGGCCGTAGGTGTCGATGACACCGACGTCACCCTTCTTCCACAGGAACCGGCCGAGGGCCTTCGCCGAACGGACGAAGAGCAGATCGTAGAGTTCGTCGAAGTACCACTTGTTGAGCAGGAACTGGTAGAGCACGCGGTGCTGCTCGGCCAGGACCTTCGGGGTCGAGGGCGACTTGATGTACATGTACCAGGCGGTCGCGAAACCGGTCAGCATGGCGACGAAGGGGCTCCACTTCACCCAGGTCGGGACACCGTGGAACTGTTCGAGGATCTCGTTTTCCGGCAGCGTGAAGAGCGCGCCCTTCCAGAACTCGCCGTATTCGTGGCCGAAGAAGTAGCCCTCGAAGGCGACGCCGGCAAAGACCGCACCGAGCGCAAGCAACGCGAGCGGCGCCAGCATCACCATCGGCGATTCATGCACGTGGTGCATGACGTCGGCGGACGCCCGCGGCTTGCCGAAGAAGGTGAGGAAGGCGAGACGCCAGGAATAGAAGCTGGTGAACAGCGCCGCGATGACGAGCAGCGCGAACGCGAAGCCCGAGACCGCCGAATGCGAGGCGTAGGCCGACTCGATGATGACGTCCTTCGAGAAGAAGCCGGCGAAACCGATCATCGTTCCCGGGATGCCGACGCCGGTCAGCGCCAGCGTGCCGATGGTCATCGCCCAGAAGGTCAGCGGAATGTGCTTCCTGAGGCCGCCCATGTAGCGCATGTCCTGCTCGCCGTCGACGGCATGGATGACCGAGCCGGCGCCGAGGAAGAGCAGTGCCTTGAAGAAGGCGTGCGTGAAGAGGTGGAAGATCGCCGCGCCATAGGCTCCGACGCCGAGGGCCACGAACATGTAGCCGAGCTGCGAGCAGGTCGAATAGGCGATGACGCGCTTGATGTCGTTCTGCACGAGGCCGACGGTCGCCGCGAAGAAGGCGGTGATCGCACCGATCAGCGTGACGAAGGTCAGAGCGTTCGGCGAGAGTTCGAAAAGCGGCGACATGCGGGCGACGAGGAAGACGCCGGCGGTGACCATGGTGGCGGCATGGATGAGGGCCGAAACCGGGGTCGGGCCTTCCATCGCGTCCGGCAGCCAGGTGTGCAGCAGGAACTGCGCCGACTTGCCCATCGCGCCCATGAAGAGCAGCAGACAGACGGCGGTCATCGCATGTGCCTTGTCGAGGCTCATGCCGAAGAGATTGATGACGGCTTCGCCGCCTTCCGCACCCTCGGCTGGCAGATAGCTCTGCGCGGCGGCGAAGATCGTCTCGAAGTTGATCGAGCCGAACAGCACGAAGACGCCGGCGATGCCGAGGATGAAGCCGAAGTCACCGACGCGGTTGACGATGAAGGCCTTCATCGCCGCGGCGCAGGCCGACGGCTTCTTGAACCAGAAGCCGATGAGCAGGTACGAGGCGAGACCGACGCCTTCCCAGCCGAAGAACATCTGCAGCAGGTTGTCGGAGGTCACCAGCATGAGCATGGCGAAGGTGAACAGCGACAGATAGGAGAAGAAGCGCGGCCGGTCCGGATCGTGGTGCATGTAGCCGATCGAGTAGACGTGGACCAGCGTCGAGACGCTGTTGACGACGACCAGCATGACGGCGGTCAGCGTGTCGATCCGCAGCGACCATTCGACGTCGATGCCGCCGGACTGGATCCAGCGTAGCACGGAGACCTTGATGACCTCGTGCCCCTCGCCGAAGCCGACGTTGACGAAGACGACCCACGAGAGAACCGCCGTGACGATCATCAGGCCGCTGGTGATGTATTCGGAGGCCTTGGCGCCGATCTGGCGACCGAGCAGGCCGGCGATCAGCGCGCCGATCAGCGGAAGAAAGACGATAGCCTTATACAAAATCATAGCTTTATCAGCCCTTCATCATATTGATGTCTTCGACGGCGATGGAGCCGCGGTTGCGGTAGAAGACAACGAGAATAGCAAGACCGATCGCCGCTTCCGCCGCAGCGACGGTCAGGATGAACAGGGCGAAGACCTGGCCGACCATGTCGTTGAGGAAGGCGGAGAACGCCACCATGTTCAGGTTGACCGCGAGCAGGATGAGCTCGATCGACATGAGGATGACGATGACGTTCTTGCGGTTCAGGAAAATGCCGAACACGCCGAGGGTGAAGAGAATGGCACTGACCGTCAGGTAATGGGAAAGACCGATTTCCATGTTTTCTGTTCCTTGACCTCGTGCTGCCTCAGACGCCCTGCCCCGGCTTGACCTTGACCACCTTGACGGCGGTCGCGGGCGTGCGGGCAACCTGTCTGGAAATGTCCTGCCGCTTGATGTTGGTGCGGTGACGCAGCGTCAGCACGATCGCGCCGATCATTGCCACCAGCAGCACCAGGCCGGCAATCTGGAAGAAATAGACGTAGTTCGTATAGAGCACATCGCCGAGGGCTGCGGTGTTCTGGCGTTCCGCAAGCGCCGGGATCGGCATGGTGACTGCGTTCATCGCTTCCGGCGAAATGACGCTGCCGCCGATGACGAGCACCAGTTCCGCCGCCACAACCACACCGACGAGCGTGGCGATCGGCGCATATTTCAGCGCTCCGGACCTGAGCTCGGTGAAGTCGATGTCGAGCATCATGACGACGAAGAGGAAGAGCACCGCCACGGCGCCGACATAGACGACCAGCAGGATCATCGCCAGGAATTCCGCGCCCGTCAGGAGGAACAGGCCGGCGGCGTTAACGAAGGTGAGGATGAGGAACAGAACCGAGTGGACCGGGTTCCGTGCCGAAATCACCATGAACGCCGAAGCCACGGCGACAAAGGCAAAGAGATAGAAAAAAAGAGCCTGAAGACCCATGTTGGTGCCTTTTCATCTTCCCCGGGACGCGCGTCCGCGCCGCCGTCCGATGGGACGCTGCCGGTAGTCCCCTACCGGCTGGACGCCCCTGTTCAAAACTCATGTACCGCGGCGACACCGGTTGCCGGCATCGCCCACGGTCGATGTCGCCCGCCGATCAGCGGTACGGAGCATCCAGCGCGATGTTGCGCGCGATTTCCCGTTCCCAGCGATCGCCGTTGTCCAGGAGCCGCGCCTTGTCGAAGTAAAGCTCCTCGCGCGTCTCGGTGGCGAATTCGAAATTCGGCCCTTCGACGATCGCCTCGACCGGACATGCTTCCTGACAGAAGCCGCAATAGATGCACTTCACCATGTCGATGTCGTAGCGCACCGTACGGCGGGTACCGTCGTTGCGGCGCGGACCGGCCTCAATGGTGATCGCCTGGGCCGGACAGATCGCCTCGCAGAGCTTGCAGGCGATGCAGCGCTCTTCGCCGTTCGGATAGCGGCGCAGTGCGTGCTCGCCACGGAAGCGCGGCGACAACGGCCCCTTCTCGAAGGGATAGTTGATCGTGGCCTTGGGCGCGAAGAAGTAGCGCATCGACAGGAAGAAGGCGCCGACGAACTCCTTCAGGAACAGGGAATTGATAGCCTGGGAGAGACCAGCCATCTTAACCTCCAAATCTGCCGAGGGACGGAACGGACATCATCATGCCCATCCCATCAGCTTCAGCACGAATGCAACGATGACGACCATGGCGAGCGAGAGCGGCAGGAAAACCTTCCAGCCGAGACGCATCAGTTGGTCGTAGCGATAGCGCGGCACGAAGGCCTTCACCATCGCGAACATGAAGAACACCATCGAGGCCTTGAGCACAAACCAGACGATGCCGGGTACCCAGTTGAGGATGGCGATATCGACCGGCGGCAGCCAGCCACCGAGGAACAGGATGGTCGTGAGCGCGCACATCAGCACGATCGCAGCGTATTCGCCGAGCATGAACATCATGTACGGGGTCGAGCCGTATTCGACCATGAAGCCGGCCACCAGTTCCGATTCCGCTTCCGGAAGGTCGAAGGGCGGGCGGTTCGTCTCGGCGAGAGCCGAGATGAAGAAGACGATGAACATCGGGAACAGCGCCAGCCAGTGCCAGTCGAGGAAGGAGCTCGGCATGCCGAGCATGGTGCCGAGGCCGTCCTTCTGGGCGTTGACGATGTCCGAGAGATTGAGCGAACCGACGCAGAGCAGGACGGTGACGATCACGAAACCGATCGAGACTTCGTAGGACACCATCTGCGCGGCCGAACGCAGCGCGCCGAGGAACGGATACTTCGAGTTCGAAGCCCAGCCGCCCATGATGATGCCGTAGACCTCGAGCGAGGAGATCGCGAAGACGTAGAGGATGCCGACATTGATGTTGGCGATCACCCAGCCGTCGGCGAGCGGCACGACCGCCCAGGTGGCGAGTGCCAGCATCACCGCGACGAGCGGTGCGAGCAGGAAGACGCCCTTGTTGGCGCCGGCCGGAATGACCGGTTCCTTGAAGACGAATTTCAGCAGGTCGGCGAAGGACTGGAAGAGACCCCACGGGCCGACGACGTTCGGACCGCGGCGCATCTGCACCGCCGCCCAGATCTTGCGGTCGGCAAGCAGGACATAGGCGATGAACAGCAGCAGGGCGACCAGCAGCAGCAGCGACTGGGCGATCATGATGGCCGCCGGCCAGACATAGGTTGAAACGAAAGAATCCATGTTCCCCTGCCCTTACTCTGCCGCAGCCTTGAAATTGTTGCGGGCCAATGCCGAGCATTCGGCCATCACGGCCGAAGCACGCGCGATCGGGTTCGTCAAATAGAAGTCTTTGATCGGCGACGCAAACCCGGATTTGGTCATCTGCCCGGCTTTTTTCGCAAGCGCGGCAATTTCGTCACCCGAACCTGCGGCGATCTCGTCGATCTCCGCGAAGTGCGGGTAAGCGGCATAGAGTTTCGCGCGAAGAGCCTGCAGCGAATCAAACGGCAGCTTCTTTCCGAGCACGTCGGAAAGGGCGCGGATGATCGCCCAGTCCTCGCGGGCCTCACCCGGCGCGAAGCCGGCGCGGTTGCCCATCTGGACACGTCCTTCGGTGTTGACCCAGGTGCCGGATTTTTCCGTATAGGCGGCGCCCGGCAGGATGACATCGGCGCTGTGAGCGCCGGCATCGCCGTGGCTGCCGATGTAGACAGTGAACGTCGAACCCTTCCTGGCGAAGTCGAGTTCGTCCGCGCCGAGCAGGAAGAGCACGTCCATGGAGCCCAACATTGCGCCGGCCGATGCACCGTTCGCACCCGGCACGAAACCGAGGTCGAGCCCGCCGACGCGCGCGGCTGCGGTGTGCAGGACGGCAAGGCCGTTCCACTCGGGCGAGACGGCTCCGACGGAAACCGCGAGCTTGGCGACATTCGCAAGAACGGCCGCGCCGTTTTCGCCGGCGAGAGCCCCCTGCCCCACGATGATCATCGGGGCCTTGGCATTCTTCAGTACGTCGACGAAGGCACCCTTGCCGGCGACGAGGTCGGCGAGCGTCTCGGAGCCAGCGCCGAGATAGTCGTACTGGTAGCGCAGTTCACCGCCTTCGCCGATCACGCCGATCGGGAAGCCGCCGCGGCGCCAGCGCTTGCGGATGCGGGCGTTCAGGACGGCCGCTTCAAAGCGCGGATTGGCGCCGACGATGAGCAGCGCGTCGGCAGCTTCGATGCCTTCGATCGTCGGATTGAAGATATAGGTCGAGCGGCCGAGCGACGGATCGAGAGCGGCGCCGTCCTGGCGGCAGTCGATATTGGCCGAGCCGAGCGCGGAAACGAGTTCCTTCAGCGCATACATTTCCTCGACTGAGGCAAGGTCGCCGGCAATCGCGCCGATCTTGTCGCCCTTGGTCGCGGCAACGGCGGCCTTGACGGCGGCGAAAGCCTCGCCCCAGGTCGCTGGCTGCAGGCGGCCGTCACGGCGAACGTAAGGCCGGTCGAGACGCTGGGTCTTCAGGCCGTCCCAGATGAAGCGGCTCTTGTCGGAAATCCACTCTTCGTTGATCGCCTCGTTGACACGCGGCATGATGCGCATGACTTCGCGACCGCGGGTGTCGACACGGATGGCCGAGCCGACGGCGTCCATGACGTCGATCGATTCGGTCTTGCCGAGTTCCCACGGACGGGCGGTGAAGGCAAAGGGCTTCGAGGTCAGCGCGCCGACCGGGCAGAGATCGACGACGTTGCCCTGCAGCTCGGAGGTCATTGCCTGCTCGAGATAGGTGGTGATCTCGGCATCCTCGCCGCGGCCGATCAGGCCGAGCTCGGCAATGCCGGCGACTTCGGTCGTGAAGCGGACGCAACGCGTGCAGTGAATGCAGCGATTCATCACGGTCTTGACGAGCGGGCCGATATACTTGTCCTCGACGGCGCGCTTGTTTTCCGTATAGCGCGAGCTGTCGACACCAAAGGCCATTGCCTGGTCCTGCAGGTCGCATTCGCCGCCCTGGTCGCAGATCGGGCAATCGAGCGGATGGTTGATCAGCAGGAACTCCATCACGCCTTCGCGGGCCTTTTTGACCATCGGCGTATTGGTGAAGACTTCCGGCAGTTCGCCGTTCGGGCCGCCGCGGATATCGCGCACGCCCATAGCGCAGGAGGCAGCCGGCTTCGGCGGGCCGCCCTTCACTTCGACGAGACACATGCGGCAATTGCCGGCGACCGACAGCCGCTCATGAAAACAAAAGCGCGGGACTTCGGCACCGGCTTCCTCGCACGCCTGCAACAGCGTGAAATGATCCGGAACTTCGATCTCTTTACCGTCGACTTTCAGCTTTGCCATATTCGCCTTCCTGCCTCACGCACACCGCGCTTGTTGCCAGAGTTTCACCTCCGGCAAGTGCGACCACCCGAAGGCTCTGTCGCTGTTGCCGTGCTTGTTCAATTCGTCGAGCCGCCCTTTCGCCTCGGCCACCGTGGGGATCTCTCCCGCAGCGACATGCCACATGACGAAATGCTGCTTTTCCATGATCTCGAACCATTCCGCGCGGCGGGCATAGAACTGCCGGTGAACGGTCTTCCATACGAAATTCTCGAATGACGCGACGTCGCGCCAGACACTCATGTTGACGATCACCAGCGGATCGCCGAAACCGTCGATCGCGGTCGCATTGCCGCTCTCGTCCTTCAGCCGCCAGACGAAGCCTTCGGACCGCTCGGCGATGCCGTTGACGAGGTCGAGCGCCTTGACGAAGGCTGCAACCCGCGGGTCCTCCAGCGGGTAGCGCAGCCGCGCGATGTTGAGTTCGGCGAGGTGCTGCGTCACGCCCCGCCCTCCTTCAGTGCCTTCGCCTGTGCCACCCAGCCGTCGCGGACGATGCGGCCACCGAGACCGATCTCGGTGTCGATGCGCGCCACGTCCTCGTCGCTCCAGCCGGCGATGTCGGCAAAGCGGGTGATACCCATGCCGTTCAGGATCTGCTCGAGCTTCGGCCCGACGCCGGAAATCTTCTTCAGGTCGTCGGCCTTGCCGCGTCCCTTCGAGACTACCCTGGCAGGCTTCTTCGGCGTTGCAGCCTTCGGAGCGACAGACGCTGCAGCGGCGGGCGCTGCCTTCACGGATTTCGTCGCAGCCGTCTTCTTTACCGGAGCGGCCGGAGCCTTGGCGGTACGCTTTGCCTTCACAGCAGGCTCTTGGGTGACCGACTTCGCGGCCGGCTCAGGCGGCGCTGCCGGACGCTTATCCTGCGCCCTCTCGTCCTCGGTCTTGCGGGCGAGCGTCTCGGTCGCCTCCAGCGCGCCCTGGAGCGAGCCGAGGAAGGCGCTCGCCATCTGGGTCGCGAAACCGAAGCCGACCGCCGTCATCGCCGCGAGCGCTGCGGCGGGATGCGCCATCAGCGGGTGCAGCGGCAGACCGGACGCTTCCGGCACGGCATAGGACGCACGGCCGAAGTCGGCCGGCTTTGCCGCAACTTCCTCCCGTGTCTTGTCCTTTGCCTTTGCCATCGTCCGGTTATCCTTACTCGGCGGCTTCCATCACCACGCCATGGGCCATGGCGTTACGGGTATACTGATCGATACGCGCCTCGATCTCCGGACGGAAATTCCGGATGAGGCCTTGTATCGGCCAAGCGGCGGCGTCGCCGAGCGCACAGATGGTGTGGCCTTCGACCTGCTTGGTCACCTGGAACAGCATGTCAATCTCGCGCTTCTGCGCGTTGCCCTTCACCATGCGCTCCATGACCCGCATCATCCAGCCGGTGCCTTCGCGGCACGGCGTGCACTGGCCGCAGCTCTCATGCTTGAAGAATGCCGCGATGCGCCAGATGGCCTTGATGATGTCGGTGGACTTGTCCATGACGATCATGCCACCGGTACCGAAGGAAGACTTGACCTCGCGAAGACCGTCGAAGTCGAGCGTCACGTCCATCATGTCCTCGGCCTTGACGACCGGGCAGGACGCACCACCGGGGATGACGGCAAGGAGATTGTCCCAACCGCCGCGGATGCCACCGGCATGCTTCTCGATCATCTCGCGGAAAGTGACGCCCATGCTCTCTTCGACCGTACAGGGCGTGTTGACGTGGCCCGAGATCATGAAGAGCTTGGTGCCGACATTGTTCGGGCGACCGAAGCTGGAGAACCAGCCAGCGCCACGACGCAGGATCGTCGGCGTGACGGCAATCGACTCGACGTTGTTGACCGTCGTCGGGCAGCCGTAGAGGCCCATGTTCGCCGGGAACGGCGGCTTCAGACGCGGCTGGCCCTTCTTGCCTTCCAGGCTTTCGAGCAGCGCGGTTTCCTCGCCACAGATATAAGCGCCGGCGCCATGATGGACGACGATATCGATGTCGTAGCCGAGCTTGTTGTTCTTGCCGAGCAGCCCGTATTCATAGCACTCGTCGATCGCAGCCTGGAGGGCTTCACGCTCGCGCATGAACTCGCCGCGAACGTAGATGAAAGCATGGTGGGCGCCCATGGCGAACGATGCGATCACGCAGCCTTCGATCAGCGTATGCGGATCGTGGCGCAGGATGTCACGGTCCTTGCAGGTGCCGGGCTCGGACTCGTCGGCATTGACCACCAGGTAATGCGGGCGACCGTCGGATTCCTTCGGCATGAAGGACCACTTGAGGCCGGTCGGAAAGCCCGCGCCGCCGCGGCCGCGCAGGCCGGACGCCTTCACCTCGTTGATGATCCAGTCACGGCCCTTTTCGAGCAGTTGCTTGGTTCCGTCCCAATGACCACGGCTCATGGCGCCCTTCAGGGACTTGTCCTTGAGGCCGTAGATGTTGGTAAAGATGCGATCCTGATCCTTCAACATGTCCTAACCTCTTACCGCGGCTTCTTGCCGAAGACCTTGATGTATTCGGCCTCGCCGCCCTTGGCGAGCGCCTTGGCCTGCTTGACCCAGTCGTCCCGCTCGATGCGGCCGCCGAACTTCAGATAGCCGTCGACCCATTCGCGCTCGGCCTTCTTCCAGGAGGCGATCTGCGCGAAGGTGTAGATGCCGAGCTCGTGGAGAATGGCTTCGATCTTCGGACCGACGCCGGAAATCATCTTCAGGTCGTCCGGGGTGGCCGGCTTCTCGATCCCGGCCGGACGGTTCTTGTCGCCGGCGGCGCTGGCCGGAGAAACGACTTCCTTGACTTCGTCGCTGACCGGAGCGGCCTTTGCCGGTGCTTTCCTGGCGGATGCAGCGTCAAGCAGCGTGGTCGGGCCGCCGGCCGGCGCCGAATAGACGCGGTCGATCTGCGGACCCGGCTTCACCTCGGCACCCCTTCCCGCCTCGAAGCGGTCGATGATGTCTTCGAGCTGTTCCGGGGTCAGGTCTTCGTAGGAATCCTTGAAGATCATCACCATCGGCGCGTTGACGCAGGCGCCCTGACACTCGACCTCTTCCCACGACAGCGTGCCGTCGGCATTGAGCTCGAAGGGATCGTGGTGGATCTTGTGCTTGCAGACCTCGATCAGCTCCTCGGCGCCGCGCAGCATGCAGGGCGTCGTGCCGCAGACCTGGATGTGGGCGCGGGTGCCAACCGGCTTCAGCTGGAACTGGGTGTAGAAGGTGGCCACTTCCAGCACGCGGATATACGGCATCGCGAGCATGTCGGCGACGTGTTCGATCGCCGCGCGCGTCACCCATCCTTCCTGTTCCTGTGCCCGCATGAGCAGCGGGATGACCGCCGATTGCTGGCGGCCCTCAGGATATTTGCGAATGGTCTTCTCGGCCCAGGCCGCATTCTCCTCGTTGAAGGAGAAGCTGGCGGGCTGGACGCGATCTTCGGCTAGTCGACGAACGGACATTCTTCCTCACGCCTTGTCTCAGTTTATGGATCCACACCTGGAATTCTGCAAAGACGCGAATTCACAGGCGTAGGCCGAGTTCTCTTTCTGCAGGAACACGATGAACTTCGAGCCGTTCGGGACGGCCGCCTTGATCTCGTATCCCTGCTTGATGAGTTCCGCCATGGTTGTCGACGAGCCCTGCGACGAGACCGCGGCGTCCTGGGCGAAAACGCCCGGAGCAACGGCCAGAAGGGCAAGCGTCAACAAACCACGGCGCATTACCGATCCACCTCTCCGAACACGATGTCGAGCGAACCGATCAGCGCCGCCATGTCGGCGAGCATGTGACCGCGGCCAAGGAAATCCATGGCCGAGAGATGGGCGTAACCCGGAGCGCGGATCTTGCAGCGGTACGGCTTGTTGGAGCCGTCCGACACCAGGTAGACGCCGAACTCACCCTTCGGCGCTTCGACCGCAGCATAAACTTCGCCTGCCGGAACGTGATAACCTTCGGTGTAGAGCTTGAAGTGGTGGATCAGCGCTTCCATCGAACGCTTCATTTCGCCACGCTTCGGCGGCACGACCTTGCCGTCGAGCGAGGAGACCGGACCGTTCCTCGCTTCGCCCTTCAAGCGCGCGAGCGCCTGCTTCATGATCCTGACGGACTGGCGCATCTCCTCCATGCGGACGAGATAGCGGTCGTAACAGTCGCCGTTCAGGCCGACCGGAACGTCGAAGTCGAAATCGGCATAGCATTCGTAGGGCTGCGACTTGCGCAGGTCCCAGGCCGCGCCCGAACCGCGGACCATGACACCCGAGAATCCCCAGGCCCAGGCATCTTCCAGCGACACGACGCCGATATCGACGTTGCGCTGCTTGAAGATACGGTTGCCGGTCAGAAGCTTGTCAATGTCGGCAAGCCGGGCGGGAAACTGGTCGCACCACTTGTCGATATCGTCCACGAGCTCCGGCGGCAGATCCTGATGGACACCGCCCGGACGGAAATAGGCCGCATGCATGCGCGCGCCGGAGGCGCGCTCGTAGAACACCATCAGCTTTTCGCGCTCTTCGAAGCCCCAGAGCGGCGGCGTCAGCGCACCGCAGTCCATGGCCTGCGTCGTAACGTTGAGCAGGTGATTGAGAATGCGCCCGATTTCGGAATACAGAACCCGGATCAACTGTCCGCGGATCGGAATTTCGATCCCCAGAAGCTTCTCCACCGCCAACGCGAATGCGTGCTCCTGGTTCATCGGCGCGACGTAGTCGAGCCGGTCGAAGTAGGGAACGGCCTGCAGATAGGTCTTGGTTTCGATCAGCTTTTCCGTGCCGCGATGAAGCAGGCCGATATGCGGATCGACGCGCTCGACAACTTCACCGTCGAGTTCGAGCACGAGACGCAGAACGCCGTGAGCGGAGGGGTGCTCCGGGCCGAAATTGATCGTAAAATTGCGGACGTTATGTTCGTTCATGGCACTAACCTTCCGCTCACTTGTCCGCCTTCTCGTCGCCCGGCAGCACGTAATCCGTGCCTTCCCAAGGCGAGAGAAAGTCGAAGCTACGGAATTCCTGTTTCAGTTCGACCGGCTCGTAGATCACGCGCTTGGCCGAGTCGTCATAACGTACTTCGACGAAACCCGTCGTCGGGAAGTCCTTGCGGAGCGGATGCCCCTCGAAACCGTAGTCGGTAAGGATGCGACGCATATCCGGATGACCGGAGAACGGAATTCCATAAAGATCCCAGGCCTCGCGCTCGAACCAGTCGGCACCAGGATAGACCGCCGTTGCCGAGGGAACCGATTCGTCCTCGGCAACCGCCAACTTCACCCGAATGCGGACATTCTGGCGCGGCGACAGCAGATGATAGACGACATCGAATCGCTTTTCGCGCTCCGGGTAATCGACACCGCATATGTCGATGAAACAGACGAAACCGCACTGCACGTCGTCACGCAGGAACGCCAGCAGATCAATGATGGAATCCGGCGTCGTGACCAGCGTCAGTTCGTCGTACGCCACCTCAGCCGAGGAAATCAGCGAGCCTCGCACTTCCTTCAGGTAGGACGCAAGCTCGTTCAGGGCTTCACTCATCTTGTTGTCCTTTGCCCTTAGCGCTCGATCGTTCCAGTGCGGCGGATCTTTTTCTGCAGCAGGAGAACGCCATAGATCAGGGCCTCCGCCGTGGGGGGACAGCCCGGCACGTAGATATCCACCGGCACCACACGGTCACAACCGCGTACGACGGAATAGGAATAGTGATAATAGCCACCGCCATTGGCACACGAGCCCATGGAAATGACGTAACGCGGCTCCGGCATCTGGTCATAGACCTTGCGCAGCGCCGGCGCCATCTTGTTGGTGAGCGTGCCGGCGACGATCATCACGTCCGACTGGCGCGGGCTGGCGCGCGGCGCGAAACCGAAGCGCTCCATGTCGTAGCGCGGCATGGAGGCCTGCATCATCTCGACGGCGCAACAGGCCAGGCCGAACTGCATCCACATCAGCGAGCCGGTACGGGCCCAGGTGATGAGCTCGTCGGTCGAGGTGACCAGAAAGCCCTTGTCGGCCAATTCGTTGTTGATCTCACCGAAATAGGCGTCGTCGCTACCGATCGGCTTGCCGGTTGCGGGATCGACGATACCCTTGGGCTGAGGTGCGACCAGGGTCGACTTGTCCTGCACTAATCCCATTCGAGCGCCCCCTTCTTCCATTCATAGATAAAGCCGACAGTCAGAACGGCGAGGAACACCATCATCGACCAGAACCCGAACCAGCCGAGATCGCCGAAGGACACCGCCCAGGGAAAAAGGAAGGCAACTTCCAGGTCAAAGATAATGAACAGAATCGACACCAGATAGAAACGGATGTCGAATTTCACGCGGGCATCATCGAAAGCGTTGAAGCCGCATTCAAAGGCCGAAAGCTTTTCCGGATCGGGCGCCTTGAAGGCCACGGCAAACGGCGCGATCAACAGCGCCAGGCCGATGACGAGGGCGATGCCGATAAAGATTGCGATCGGAAGGTAGGAACTGAGCAGTTCAGTCATCATATCCATCCCTGCTTGCTGTGTAATGCCGGGAGGCACCGTGCCCGAAGGCGGACAAGCCGAAAAGAGAGTTGTAACGCGCCGTGGTTAGCGCAGGTGCCGCCCCAGTGCAAGACCGCAAAGGCCTTTTCACGTGCCGCATCCCGACTTTCTGAGCCGACTTTAGAACGACAAAAACGAAACGCCCGATCACACCTTCGTGTTTCCGGCAAACGCATTTCTGAGAGAAAAAAGTGGCGCGAGTGACGGGGCTCGAACCCGCGACCTCCGGCGTGACAGGCCGGCACTCTAACCGACTGAGCTACACCCGCGCATGTGCTCCGCAACGAAAGCGGAACCCGACATCACAACTGGCAATCTACCACATCGCGACGTCATCAGAAACATGTCCAGGAATGGCGCGAGTGACGGGGCTCGAACCCGCGACCTCCGGCGTGACAGGCCGGCACTCTAACCGACTGAGCTACACCCGCACTTCCTGACGGATACCGGCGAACCGGCCCGACCGAGCGGCCTCGACCGTTCGATGAGCGGCTAACTAAGGGGTTCGCGAATGGGTGTCAAGCGCGTTCGAAGACAAAACAATGACGGAACGAAAATTGTTCGGCCCGCCGGTCGGAGCACTCAAATCCACAGCCTGCCGCGCCGCGCGCCCTCCCCCGCCGCAGCCCCGTAAATCCGGGCCTTTTGCCGGAAGGAACCACGGCAGGCAGAAAAAAAGACAAAAAAACTTCGAAAATCCTCTTGCGGATTTTCCGCGATCCGCATAGATCACGGCCACCGACGCGGCGGGCACCAGACCCGCTTCCGCGAAAGGGCGATTAGCTCAGTTGGTAGAGCGCCTCGTTTACACCGAGGATGTCGGGAGTTCGAGTCTCTCATCGCCCACCATACTATCACAAGAATAGTGCTATCTGTATTAGATGTTCCATTGGAGCTCTTCTCGCTCCGGGCGTGTGATGCTGCAGCCTTTTTCCGACACTCCAAGAATGTTGGCGTGTACAGATAGGAGCGGAGAGGCGGCAGGCCGCTATGCGACGCTGGACGAACCAACCACAGCAGCGTAGCTTGAATCAAATAGTCTCTGGCAAACCCAGTGCGGCTCATAATTGTCGCATTGCCGGAAAAGCTGATCGCGATTTTGTCTATGTTTGAAGAAATCAAAGGTCGAAACAGCATGGAAAGCAATGAGGAATTTGACAGAAGAATCGCTTCTGCTGAACGGGCGCATGACTGGCAGCAAAAAGGCATGGAACAGCATCACAGGCAGATTGAAGCATTTGCACTGCTAGGCATGAAATCGCCCGCACTTGTTGCCGCAGGCGGCGTCGCGGCGGCCCTTGGCTTCTACAGTGCGAATTACGCGAGACTGACGGCTGATGCATCCAACTTGACAGACTTTAACTCTGTGTTGTTCTGGCTCTTTCTTGGGCTGCTGATGACGATCGCTGCGCCCGGCCTCGCGTATTTTTCGCAACTTTCGTATGCGGCGAGCATAGCAGAAAAGACGTTCTGTTGGCATCATCCGTTCGTGGACGATACTCCACGATCACGTCTCTACAAAAAAACTGGCGATGTCTGCAGGTGGTCAGCCGTAGTGCTTACAACGGGGTCGATCGCCTCAATCTGCCTAGGCGGCTATCATTTCCTCCACCTTGTGAACAGGATCTGATCTACACCTCGATAACGCTCAGATTCCATCGACAATATCTTCCCTGATACGGAGCGCTGCCGTTCTTTCCCCTCCCCCTAAAGCCCCAGTTCCTCGCGGTGTTCGAGATACCATTCGACGAAGCGGCGGACGCCGGTGTCGACGCCGGTTTCGGGCTTCCTGCCGGTGAGCGCGACGAGGAGGTCGGGGCTCGCATAGGTGCGCGGCACGTCGCCCTGCTGCATCGGCAGCATCTTGCGCTTCGCCGGCTTGCCCATGACGCTCTCGATCACCTCAATGAAATCGAGGAGCCCGACCGGCTGGCCGCCACCGATGTTGACGACGCGGAACGGCGCTTGGTGCGAGAGCGTGTCCTTCACGCTTCCTTCGACACGATTCTCCTCCGACGGCGCGATCCGCGAGAGGTCGACGATCGAATCGACGAGGTCGTCGATATAGGTGAAGTCTCTGCTCATCTTGCCTTCGCCGTAGACCTCGATCTCGCGCTCCTCGATCATCGCCTTGACGAACTTGAAGAGCGCCATGTCCGGGCGTCCCCAGGGGCCGTAGACGGTGAAGAAGCGGAAGGCCGTGGTCGGCACCCGGTAGAGATGCGAGTAGCTGTGGGCCATCAGCTCCGTCGCCTTCTTGGTGGCGGCGTAGAAGGTCAGCGGCTCGTCGGCGCGGTCAGTCTCGCGGAAGGGCACGTCCGGGTTCGCGCCATAGACCGACGATGTCGAGGCGAGCATCAGGTGACCGACCTTCAGCACCTTCGCGAGTTCCAGGATGTTCCAGGAGCCGATGAGGTTGGAATCAAGATAGGCCTTCGGGTTTTCGAGGCTGTAGCGCACGCCCGCCTGGGCGGCGAGATGGATAATCACGTCCGGCTGGAAGTCGACCATCGCCTTTTCGAGCGCCGCGCGGTCTTCCAGCATGGCGAGCGTCGGGCGGAACGACGGGAATTGTGCGAGCGCCGCATGCCGCGCCTCCTTGAGGCGGAGATTGTAGTAGGCGGTCATGCCGTCAAAGCCCGCGACCTCGTGGCCGTCCTGCAGCAGCCGGCGCGTCAGATGGAAGCCGATGAAGCCGGCGGTGCCCGTGATGAAATAACGCATGATGTGACCTCGAAGAGAAAAAACGGTCCCGCCGGGCCGACCCGCCCGCACGTTTGCCCTGAAAAGAGGGGCAAGAGGGCATTAGCCCCGGTTGCAGCCGCCTGTCCAGCGCTCGCCGCCCCACCGCATTGCCGCAGGCGGAAAACGGCGCCCTGCTGTGACCGGCGCGCCACCGGAGCGCCCTCACCCCTGGGCCGCCTTGCTCCGGCCCTTTCGGCCTGCTACTGGCAGGCAGGACCGGAGACATAGAGGAGACACTATGCGACACCATTCGTTTGGAAAGACGCCCTTCACCGTCAGCGAGATCGGCTTCGGGGCCTGGCAGATCGGCGGCTCCTGGGGCGACGTCTCCGAGGCCGACGGCCGCGCGGCGCTCAACGCCGCGCTCGACGCCGGCGTCACCTTCATCGATACCGCCGACGTCTACGGCGACGGACGCTCGGAAAAGATCATCGCCGACGTGCTGAAGTCGCGCGGCGGTCAGCGCCCGATGGTGGCGACCAAGGCCGGCCGCCGCCTCGATCCGCATGTTGCGGAGGGCTATACCAAGGCCAATATCGAGCGCTTCATCGATCGCTCGCTCACGAACCTCGAGGTCGATTCGCTCGACCTCGTGCAGCTCCACTGCCCGCCGCAGGACGTCTACTACGATCCGGCACTCTTCGAGGGCATGGAGGAACTGCGCAAGGCCGGCAAGATCCGCCACTACGGCGTCAGTGTCGCGCGCGTCGAGGAAGCCCTGAAGGCGATCGATTATCCGGGCGTCGTCAGCGTCCAGATCATCTACAACATCTTCCGCCAGCGGCCCGCCGACCTCTTCTTCAAAGAAGCGAAGCGGAAGAACATCGCCGTCATCGTCCGCGTGCCGCTCGCAAGCGGCCTGCTTTCCGGCAAGATCACCGCCGGGACCGCCTTCTCCGCCGACGACCACCGCAGCTTCAACCGCCACGGCGAGGCCTTCGACGTCGGCGAGACCTTTGCCGGCGTTCCCTTCGAGGTCGGCCTGCAGGCGGTGGAGGAAATCCGCAAGCTGGTGCCGCAAGGCGCATCGATGGCGGCCTTTGCGCTCCGCTGGATCCTGATGAACGAGGCCGTGACCGTGGTCATCCCCGGCGCCCGCAATGCCGAGCAGGCTCGCGCCAATGCGGCGGCGGCCGAGCTGCCGGCGCTTTCGGCGGACGTGATGAAGGCTGCCCGCGACACCTACGACAGACTGGTCGCACCGCACGTGCATCACCGCTGGTAAGACTTCCGGCGACAGTCCGAAAAAAAGGCGGAGGCCGGGTGATCGCTCACCCGGCCTCCAATCGTCTTGGGAGGACGATGATCAGTTGGTGCCCTTGAGGTCGACTGCGAAGAACAGCGTCTCGCCGGACGAGTCGTCGACGCCGTCATTGTCGGTGACGGCGTAGGCGGTGCCGGCGGCGTCGAAGGCGAAGCCTTCAAGCTTGTCGACGACATAGCCGTTGGTGGCGGCCTTCAGGTCCGGAACGAAGTCGTGGACCTCTTCCTTGGCGACGGTGGGAAGCGCGCTGCCGATCGCGGCCGGCTTCAGGTCGGCGATAGCGACGCGGTAGAGCTTCTTGATTTTCGCCTGGTCGCCGATCTGGTTGTCGCGCTCGATGAGGTAGAGGTGGTCGCCATGAGCGGTGATCTCCGAAAGGCCGACCCAGCCGGCTTCGGTCTTCTCCAGCGGATAGCGCACGGCGCCCCATTCCTTGGCCTCCGGCTTGTAGGCGAGGAGCTTGACGGTGCCCTTCTCGTCGTCCTTCCACTCGCGCTGCACGGCCATCCACAGCACCGCGTCGTCGCCGGTGCCGACCCGCGTCACGCCTTCGAGGCCGAAGCGGGTCTCGCCCTTCAGCAGTTCGGCGGGAAGCGCGATCTCTTCCTTGATCTCACCCTTGGCGTTCACATGGTAGAGCGCATGCGGCACCAGCTTCTCGCTGTTGCCTTCCGAGGCGAGCCAGAAGCCGCCCTCGCCGTCGAGCGTGATGCCCTCGATGTCGAGCTTCTGGGCGGGCTCGCCATTGCGGGTCACGGCGAGCGCATCGGTGATCCGAGCGGGCTTCCTGGTCGCGTCGATCGTGAAGATCCGCGGCTGCATGCTGTAGAAGCTGTCATTGACGGCATAGAGCTGACCTGCCTTTTCCGCATCGCCGGCGAGGCCGGAGAGCGCGCCCCAGCCGATCGGGTTGCCGTCGACCGTTTCCGAACGGATCGTCGGATAGGCGGCTTCGCCTTCGCCGAGTTCGTAGAGCATCACGTGCGAGCGGGCGGCGCCGTCCTCGATGAGATCCGCCTCG
The DNA here is from genome assembly GCF_024054295.1 of Ciceribacter sp. RN22. Classification (NCBI taxonomy): domain Bacteria; kingdom Pseudomonadati; phylum Pseudomonadota; class Alphaproteobacteria; order Hyphomicrobiales; family Rhizobiaceae; genus Ciceribacter; species Ciceribacter sp. RN22. Next base: position 1,429,911 of record NZ_JAMXLD010000001.1, on the reverse strand, counting down.
TTGGCGGTGGCGAGAAGATTGCGGCCGGGAATGGCGACCGCTCCCTCCGGAGAAATGCCGGACGGCAGCAGGCCGAGCAACTGCGGCTCGGCGCCGGTGTCCTTGTAAACGCCGACCACCGAGGCACGCTCGGAAAGGACGAAGATGTAGCGGTCGTCGCCGAAGCTTGCGACCTCCAGGCCTTCAAGCTCGACGCCCTTCGACTTCGCGCGCTTGTCCGGGAAATGGCCGATCGCGGCAATCTCTCGCTCGAGCGAAGGACCCGACTCGAAGAGCACCTTGCCGGTCTTGTCGAAGATGGTGAAGCTGCGCGAGCCACCTTCGTAGTCGCCCTCGTTGGCGACGACGAGACGGTCGTCGTCGAGCCACTTGACGGCGTCCGGCTCACGCTTGACGCCCGCCTTCTTGCCGGTGAAGTTCAGCGCGCCGTCCGACTTGGTGTCGATGCCTTCGAGATCGACGGTGCCGGCGGAAAAATGCGACACGACTGCACCGGTCTTGCCGTCGACGATCACGATGTGATTGTTCTCCTGCAGCGTCAGGGCAATCTCGCCGCGGCCGTTGATCGAGACGAATTCGGGTTCCGGGTCGTCGCCGCCGACCTCGGCAAGGCCGGTCAGCGTGACGTGCTTCATCGTGGCGCAATCGGCAGCACCGTCCTTCAGCGCGACGATTGCGAGATCGCCCGCCGGCATCTGCGGCAGCTTGCCGTCGTTCAGCTCCTCATTGCGCTCGTTCTCGATGGCGATGGCGGCGAAGCTCTTGTCAGGGGAGACGGCGACGGAATCGGGCTGTCCGCCGAGGTCGCAGCTGGCTTCGACCGTCTTCGAGGCGATATCGACGATCGCGAGCTTGCCCGAGGGCTTCACATAGCTTTCCGAGGTGTTGACTGCCGCGAGCACCTTGCCGCCGGCGACGGCGACCGAGGTCGGCTCGCCGTCTATCATCAACGCGCCGCCGGCCTTCGGAGCACGGGCATCCGAAATGTCGATGAAGCCGATCGCACCGAGCGGACTGTCGGAATAGACGAGCGTGTTGCCGTCCTCCGTCGCGGCGATGATCTCCGCCGAGGTGACGGTGGACTTTTCCTTGTCGGCGGCAAGATTGGCGGCGACCGGGAAGGATGCGATACGATTGAAAACCTGTTCTGCGGCGGCGGGCATGGCCACGGACGTCAGCAGCGCAGTCATGAATGCTGCGCGCGAAATGCGGTACTTCATCGGAAAACCTCCTGCTTCCTCAAATGAGACAGGAGGCTTGTGCGCGTTTCCCGTTACACGCCTGTGACATCCCCGCCGAAATGCCGGGATATTGCGTCGTGCCCACGTCGAGGCTTATCCCCTGCCCTTCTCCCCGGCAAATTCGCTCGCCATCAGGAAGAGCGAAGCGCCGAGGATCATCGCGGCCCCCGCCCAGAGATAGCCGGCAGGCGCGTAGCCGAAGGCGATCCAGCCGGCGAGCACGTTGAGCGGCAGCTTCAGATCGTCGAAGGGCTGGACGTAGGCGGCGTCGGCCGCCTTGTAGGCCGCCGTCAGGAAATACTGTCCGGCCGCCGTCAGCAGGCCGGCGACGAGGAGCACGGCGAGCCCGCTGCCGGTCGGGACGGCGAAGCTTGCGGCCGCTGCAAGTCCGGCATTGATCGGCGTCAGCAGCGCGAGGAGCCAGATGGTGATCGTCTCGGGCCGCTCATGCGCGGTCAGGTCCTTGACGAGCAGCGAGGACGCGCCCCAGAGCAGGGCAGCGACCACAGGCAGCAGCGAGGCCATGGTGAAGGCCTCCGACCACGGTTGCAGGATGACCATCGCACCTGAAAAACCGGTGAGCGTCGCCGCCCAGCGTTTCCAGCCGACCTCCTCTCCGAGGAAAAGCTTCGCGCCGACGATGATGAAGAAGGGCGAGGTCATCACGAGCGCGATCGCCTGCCAGATCGGCACGGTGGCGAGCCCCTCCACCCAGGCCTGGACGCCGAAGGCCGCGAGCAGCACGCGCGCCAGGTGACGGCCCGGAAAGCGGGTGCGCATGGCGCGCAGGCCGAGCCGCCGCAGCAGCGGGACCGACAGGACGAGCGCGAAGGCATATTGCCAGAAGGCGATCGAGGTGGCCGGAAAGCCCTCGACCATCGCCACCCACTGGGTCGCGACATTGACGACGGCGAAGGCGATGCCCGCCAGAACCATGAAGGCTGCGCCGGCAAAAGCGCCGGACCGGGTGAGCGCAAGGGGGCTCTGATTCATGTCTTTTCCCTTCGACACAAAGGACCAGCACAAACCAGGACGCATGAGGGGTGATGCACAGGCGTGTGGACGACGCTACGACCCACGGCCGTCGCGCCTTCCCGTGCACGAAGCGAACCGTTCGTCCCGAACGCCGGGACCGACAGTTGCCACATCCTCATTCTCTTCCATCCGGACTGTGACCGTCGGCTCCGGCATCGCACCGGATCTGCTGACCCGCCCTCATCGGAAAGCGGCGCTCGCGGGCTCGAGGGCGAACCTCATACCGCCGGTGGGGAATTTCACCCCGCCCTGAGAACGAATTGCCGGTCTTCGACCGGCCAAGAAGGGATAGGCCAGAGTGGCTCGATATGCAATCGCAGGAAAAGGAAAAGCCCGGCCGTCGAGGCCGGGCTTCGTCAGGTCGATTCCAGGCGCTTGCGGAGGACGCCGGGGCCCATCCGCCTGCGCGGGCGGAAATCAGCTGTTGACGGCGTCCTTCAGGCCCTTGCCGGCCGTGAACTTCGGAACGTTGCGCGCCGGGATGTCGACTTCCGCGCCGGTCGAGGGGTTACGGCCCTTCGAAGCTTCGCGGCGGGAAACGGTGAAGGCACCGAAACCAGCGAGGCGAACGTCGCCGCCCTTCTTCAGCTCGCCCTGGACCGTTTCAAAAACGGCGTCGACGGCAGAAGCGGCATCAGCCTTGGTCAGACCGGCCTTCTCGGCAACCGCGGATACGAGTTCGTTCTTATTCATGTTTCCACCCTTTCTGATTGGTATGAAACGACTCAATGGATAAGTCAGGCGGAGAATACGTAAGCATCTGCCCTGAGCAACCCAAAAGCACCGCAATCGCCCGGAAAACAAGGGGTTTCGGCTTATTTACACAAAAAAGGCTGGCAAAAATGCCAGCCTTTTCGATGTCGATGTGCCATTTTGACGAGACTATGGCCGAAAGTCCTCAGTGAGCGATGGTCTGCCCGGCGTCGTCGGTGACGTCGACCGCAGCCACGGTCGGGCCTTCGACGGTGCCGTCCCACTCGATCGGCTCGGGAACCCGGACCAGCGCCTGGCGGATCACCTCGCCCATCCGCGAAACCGGAACGATCTCCAGACTGTTCTTCACGTTGTCCGGAATGTCCGCCAGATCCTTGGCGTTTTCTTCCGGGATCAGAACCTTCTTGATGCCGCCCCGCAGCGCCGCGAGGAGCTTTTCCTTGAGCCCGCCGATCGGCAGGACGCGCCCGCGCAGCGTGATCTCGCCGGTCATCGCGATATCCTTGCGGACCGGAATGCCGGTCATCACGGAGACGATGGCGGTCGCCATCGCGACACCGGCCGAAGGACCGTCCTTCGGGGTGGCGCCTTCCGGCACGTGGACGTGGATGTCCGACTTGTCGAAGCGCGGCGGCTCGATGCCGAAGTCCACGGCGCGCGAGCGGACATAAGACGCCGCCGCCGAAATGGACTCCTTCATCACCTCGCGCAGGTTGCCGGTGACCGTCATGCGGCCCTTGCCCGGCATCATCACGCCTTCGATCGTCAGCAGTTCGCCGCCGACCTCGGTCCAGGCCAGCCCGGTGACGACACCGACCTGATCCTCGCCCTCGGCCTCGCCATGACGGAAGCGCGGGACGCCGAGATAGTCGTGGATGTTCTGCGCGGTGACCGCGACCGACTTCACGTTGCCCTTGATGATCTCGGTGACCGCCTTGCGGGCGACCTTCATCAGCTCGCGCTCGAAGTTACGGACACCGGCCTCGCGGGTGTACTGCTGGATGATCGACACGATCGCGTCATCCGAAAGCGAGAACTCCTCGGGGCGCAGGGCGTGTTCCTTGATCGCCTTCGGCAGCAGGTGCCGCTTGGCGATTTCCAGCTTCTCGTCCTCGGTGTAGCCGGCGATACGGATGATCTCCATGCGGTCCATCAGCGGCGCCGGAATGTTCAGCGTATTCGCCGTGGTGATGAACATCACGTTCGACAGATCGTATTCGACCTCGAGGTAGTGGTCCATGAAGGTCGCGTTCTGTTCCGGATCGAGCACTTCGAGCAGCGCTGCCGACGGATCGCCGCGGAAGTCCATGCCCATCTTGTCGATCTCGTCGAGCAGGAAGAGCGGGTTCGTGCGCTTCGCCTTCTTCAGCGACTGGATGACCTTGCCAGGCATCGAGCCGATGTAGGTGCGGCGGTGACCGCGGATCTCGGCTTCGTCACGGACACCGCCGAGCGCCATGCGGACGTATTCACGGCCGGTGGCCTTGGCGATCGACTTGGCGAGCGAGGTCTTGCCGACGCCCGGAGGGCCGACGAGGCAGAGGATCGGGCCTTTCAGCTTCGTCGCACGCGCCTGCACGGCGAGGTATTCGACGATCCGCTCCTTGACCTTGTCGAGGCCGTAATGATCCTCGTCGAGGATCTTCTCGGCGGCGTTGAGGTCGATCTTGACCTTCGACTTCTTGCCCCAGGGCAGACCGAGCAGCCAGTCGAGATAGTTGCGCACGACGGTGGCTTCCGCCGACATCGGGCTCATGTGACGCAGCTTCTTCAGCTCCGCCTCGGCCTTTTCCTTGCCTTCCTTGGAAAGCTTGGTCTTGTTGATGCGCTCCTCGAGTTCGGCCATCTCGTCGCGGCCGTCCTCGCCCTCGCCGAGCTCCTTCTGGATCGCCTTCATCTGCTCGTTGAGGTAATACTCGCGCTGGGTCTTCTCCATCTGGCGCTTGACGCGCGAGCGGATGCGCTTTTCGACCTGCAGAACGGAGATCTCGCCTTCCATGAAGCCGAGAGCCTTTTCAAGGCGCGCCTTGACGCTCACCGTTTCGAGCATTTCCTGCTTCTCGGTGATCTTGATCGACAGGTGCGAAGCGACCGTGTCGGCGAGCTTCGAGTAGTCCTCGATCTGGCTTGCGGCGCCGACGACTTCCGGCGAGATCTTCTTGTTGAGCTTGACGTAGTTCTCGAATTCCGAGACCACCGAGCGGCTCAGCGCCTCGATCTCGACGGCATCCTCGGCGGGCTCGGCCAGGATATGGGCACGGGCTTCGTAGAATTCCTCGCGGCCGGTGTATTCCTCGATGTTCGCGCGGGCGCGGCCTTCGATGAGCACCTTCACAGTCCCGTCGGGGAGCTTCAGCAGTTGCAGGACGTTGGCGACGGTCCCGACCTGGTAGATCGCCGAGGGTTCCGGATCGTCATCGCCGGCGTTGATCTGGGTCGCCAGCATGATCTGCTTGTCGGAACCCATGACTTCCTCGAGCGCGCGAATGGACTTCTCGCGGCCGACGAACAGCGGCACGATCATGTGCGGGAAGACCACGATGTCGCGCAGCGGCAGCACCGGATAGGTATTGCTCTCGGGCGCGACAGACGTAACTTCGGTCATGTTGTTTCCTTTCCATAGTCCCCCTGCGAGGGGGACTGCTCCCGCAAGGCAAAGGCCGGACGGGCATTCCTTTTTTTGCTCCCCCAACAAGTGGATAGGCGCGGAGGTGAATTCAAGCCTGCTTAAACACCGCCGGTCCAGTTTGTGACGGAAGCGTTACAAATAGAAAGTCATCACCCCGGGTAACGCCCGGAGCTAGTCCGAGGCTGAAGCCGGGGCGAATACCGCATGTGCTGGTGACGCAGGATACCGGATTCGGGGCCGGGCACGCCACTCGGACACATGCATGTCGCTCGTGTTTTCTAGCCGATGTCCGAGGCAGGCGAAACCGGCACGGAATATAAAGGCAGTGTTCTGGCGCAGATTCTCGACGGATTCGCCCAAAAACGAAAGAGGCCCGCGGGAATGCGGGCCTCTTCGACAAACTCTGATTGCAGCCGGCACGCCTTACGCAGAGGCGTTCGCCTTTTCTTCCTGCCGGTCGGCATAGATGTAGAGCGGGCGGGACGTGCCGCGCACGACGTCTTCCGAGATGACGACCTCGCGGACGCCTTCCAGTTCCGGCAGTTCGAACATGGTGTCGAGCAGGATCTTCTCCATGATCGAGCGCAGGCCGCGGGCGCCGGTCTTGCGGACGATCGCCTTCTTGGCGATCTCGCGAAGGGCGTCCTCGTGGAAGTTCAGTTCCACGTCCTCCATCTCGAAGAGGCGCTGGTACTGCTTGACGAGCGCGTTCTTCGGCTCCGACAGGATCTGGATCAGCGCATCCTCGTCGAGGTCCTCGAGCGTCGCCAGCACCGGCAAACGGCCGATGAATTCCGGGATGAGGCCGAACTTCACCAGATCCTCCGGCTCGAGGTCGCGAAGGACCTCGCCGACGCGGCGATCTTCCGGAGAAGACACCGTCGCGCCGAAGCCGATCGAGGTCTTCTCGCCGCGGGCGGAGATGATCTTGTCGAGACCGGCGAAGGCACCACCGCAGATGAACAGGATGTTCGTGGTGTCGACCTGCAGGAACTCCTGCTGGGGATGCTTGCGTCCACCCTGCGGGGGTACGGAAGCGACCGTGCCTTCCATGATCTTCAGGAGCGCCTGCTGAACACCCTCGCCCGAGACGTCGCGGGTGATCGACGGGTTGTCGGACTTGCGCGAAATCTTGTCGACTTCGTCGATGTAGACGATGCCGCGCTGGGCGCGCTCGACATTGTAGTCAGCGGCCTGCAGGAGCTTCAGGATGATGTTCTCGACGTCTTCGCCGACATAGCCGGCTTCGGTGAGCGTCGTGGCATCCGCCATGGTGAACGGCACGTCGATGATGCGTGCGAGCGTTTGGGCGAGATAGGTCTTGCCGCAGCCGGTCGGGCCGACGAGCAGGATGTTCGATTTCGCGAGCTCGACATCGCCGCCCTTGGAGGCGTGCGCCAGGCGCTTGTAATGGTTGTGCACGGCGACCGACAGGATCTTCTTCGCCTGCTGCTGCCCGATGACGTATTCATCGAGAATCTTGATGATGTCCTGGGGCGTCGGGACGCCATCGCGGGACTTCACCATCGAGCTCTTGTTCTCCTCGCGGATGATGTCCATGCACAATTCGACGCATTCATCGCAGATGAACACCGTCGGTCCGGCAATCAGCTTCCGGACTTCGTGCTGGCTCTTGCCGCAGAACGAACAATAGAGGGTATTCTTGGAGTCACCGCCGTTGCTTCCGCTGACCTTGCTCATGTCTCTTTCCTTCCAGCACGCCGCGCCGCCCTCGAAACGGAACACGGACCACTTACACCGCCCCAACCACAAAACGCCGCAATCGGCTGGAGCCAGTTCGATCTGGGGGTACTAACCGGCAGACGCACTATGCGCCTGTTGACCGGCGGCAACGAAAACCCCTTCAAACCGCAAGGCTATGTCACAAAACTTCAACACAGCCTTAATTGCTACTATTAGCGCGTTCCCCGGGAGATTAAACCCCCTCCTTCGTTCACAAGGGGGTCAACGGTCCATCCCGAACCGCGCAAACGGGCGGCCGTCAGGCCGCCGGTATTCCTTCGATTTCCTGGCGGGAGGTCAGGATCTTGTCGACGATACCCCAATCCTTCGCCTCGCTCGCCTCCATGAAATGGTCCCGGTCGAGGGTTTGTTCAACCTCGTCATAGGTGCGGCCGGTGTGCTTCTCATAGATTTCGTTCAGGCGGCGCTTCATCTTGATGATGTCGCGGGCATGCCGCTCGATGTCGGACGCCTGCCCCTGGAAGCCACCCGAAGGCTGATGCACCATGATGCGGGAATAGGGCGTGGTAAAGCGCATGCCCTTCTCGCCGGCAGCCAGCAGCAGCGATCCCATGGAGGCCGCCTGACCGATGCAGAGCGTCGATACGGCCGGACGGATGAACTGCATGGTGTCATAGATTGCGAGACCCGCGGTGACGACGCCGCCCGGGGAGTTGATATAGAGCGCGATTTCCTTCTTCGGGTTTTCCGCTTCCAGGAACAGCAGCTGCGCGCAGACGAGCGACGCCATCTGGTCTTCGACGGGGCCCGTCAGGAAGATGATCCGCTCCTTCAGCAGGCGCGAGAAAATGTCGTAGGACCGCTCGCCGCGATTGGTCTGCTCGACAACCATCGGCACCAGAGCCATGGCGGTATCAACTGGATTTGTCATGTCCGTCCTTCTTCGCACTGTCTTCCCGGACACGGAAGCCGCCGCGGGAATCATGTATTGTCGTGTCAATCCCTACATAGAGTGTCCAAGCCCCGGACTTCAAGACGTGAGGCGCCGATATCCTTAACCGCCGCAGGATGTGACGGGGACCAATGGATAGCCGCGCATCCCCCTCTCCGGCCGGCTTGCCGCGCTCCGCGCGCAGCCGGAACGACGAGCTACGCCACGGTGTGGTCGGGCTTACCCCGTCCGATCGCCACAAGGTCGGCAGACACAAGCCGGTGCAATCGACCCCTTTACGGGCGGAAGTATGGCGCGACCGTCCTGCACAGGAACGGCATCCTATGGTAAACGGCAAGTAAAAAATCGCCGAACACGTCGGAGAAACCGGATCGGAGGCAAAAACAGTCGGCGATTGGTAGCAACTGTTTAACGAGTATTGATCACCTTGCTTGGAATATCCTTTCATCCTCACCAGGGCTCACGGCTGTGCTCGACTTCAGAACGGGGTTGCTCCTCTGGACCATACAGGCCGCCTCGATGGGCGCGCTCCTTATCGTCGTGTGGCTACACGGCTTGAAGGACAGACACTTCCTGCTGTTCGGACTGGGGCTGATCTCCCATGCATCGGGCCTGGCGCTGGTCGGTGCGCGCGGGATGATCCCGGACTTTCTCTCCATACAGGTCGCCAACGGCGTCACCCTCACGGCCTTCGCCTTTTTCGTCGCCGCGCTCCGAAGGTTCGACGGCAATACCACACCGCCCTGGGCCACCCTCCCGCCGCTTCTCTGGATTACCGGAAACCTCTTTCCGTTCATCCGTGACGATTTCTCCAACCGCGTCATGCTCTACAGCGTCAGCGCGGCGCTCGGCTTCGCCCTGATGAGCTTCGTCATCGCACGCGGCGGCACGAGCTCACGACGCTACCGCTATATTCTGAGCGGAGTCTGGGCGATTCATGTGGCGAGCAACCTGTTGTTTGCCCTGCGGACTTGGCAACAGAACCCGCAGGGCTTTCAGGATGTCGGCGCCAATAGCTTTGTCAGTATTGTCGGCATTATCGGCTTCGTCACGGCGATCATGATCCTCGCCAAGCTGCTGATCGACCGTTCGGAGGAGCGCCTGAAGGAACTCGTCCGCACCGACCCGCTGACCGGCATCTACAACAGACGAGGTCTTCTGGAGGTCTACGAGCGCCTGCGCTCCATCCCCGTCCGCGAACGTCCGGTGCTTGCAGTCATCGTCTTCGATCTTGACCACTTCAAGCAGATCAACGACACCCACGGCCATCAGGCCGGTGATGCGGTCATCGTCGAATTCGCCCGCAGGGCGGCCGGCCTGATCCCGGCGGGCGGCGTGTTCGGTCGGAGCGGCGGCGAGGAATTCGCTGCCATCCTGCGGGTGGGCGAACCTCGCCACGCCGCCTTGGTCGCCGAGACCATCCGCCAGTCGGTGGCCACCAGCCCCGTCGCCACCGATGCCGCCGCAATCGAGGTGACGACGAGCATCGGGATCGCGACGATGCCCGCCGGAAGTGCCGATCTCGACCGCCTGCTGAGCGGCGCCGACCGGGCGCTATACGTCGCAAAGGACAAGGGCCGAAACCGTTGCGCGGTCTGGACCGGGGAGAGGATCCTTTCCGTGCACACCGACACGGCCGATCTCATCGACGACCAGACGGACCGCCAGGTGGCGGCCCTGCGCATACTCGCCAAGGCGGCGTCGGACGAGCACGACGCACTCGGCTCCTGAGCCCGCCTGCTCTCGCCCGTACGATGGCGCGACAGAAGCCATCTTCAACAAAGATGCGTTGGGTGCGTGCAAAAGCCTTGCCGTCGAACGACCGCGACCTACAATCCTCACGTGTGAAGAAACGAACCCGGTCGGGATGATCGGGAGAACGGAGTGGTCATGCGGAAATTCCTTCTCAACAGCGCCTTCGTTTCCCTCCTCGTCCTGCCGGCCAGCGGCCTCGCCCAGCAGGCGTCAGACGCCGTTGCGCCGGAACGCGCGACGGGATTTGCCGCCGCCACGCGCACCGAGGCGAAGAGCTTCATGGTCGCCGCCGCCAACCCTCTCGCCGCGGAGGCCGGGCGGACGGTGCTCGCACGGGGCGGCAATGCGATCGACGCGATGGTTGCGGTACAGACCGTACTGGGGCTCGTCGAGCCTCAGAGCTCCGGCCTCGGCGGTGGCGCCTTCCTTGTCTATTACGATGCCGCGTCGGGCAAGATGACGACCTTCGACGGACGCGAGACCGCGCCCATGGAGGCCACGCCGAAGCTCTTCCTCGATGCCGAGGGACAGCCGCTGAAATTCATGGATGCCGTCGTCGGCGGACGCTCCGTCGGCACGCCGGGCACCGTGAAGCTCCTGTCCGAGGTGCACAAGCGCTACGGCAAGACGGACTGGGCACAACTGTTCGAACCTGCGGAGAAGCTCGCCACCGACGGCTTTGCCGTTTCCCCTCGTCTCGCCTCACTGGTTGCGGCGGAAGGCGAGCGGCTCAAGAAATACGACGGGCCGCGCAACTACTTCTACGATGCCTCCGGCGCACCATTGAAGGAAGGCACAATCCTCAAGAACCCGGCCTACGCGGAAACCCTGAAGGCGATCGCCGAGGGTGGCGCCGACACCTTCTATTCCGGACCGATCGCCGAAGCGATCGTCAGAACCGTTCGTGAAGCGAGCGACAATCCCGGCGCCCTCTCACTTAACGATTTCGCTAATTACCGAATTGTCGAACGCGCGGCGGTCTGCGTGACCTACCGGGCACTCGACGTCTGCGGCATGGGGCCGCCCTCCTCCGGCGGCGTCGCCGTCGGGCAGATCCTGGGAATGGTCGAGAATTTCGACCTCAAGGCACTCGGCGCCGACAACGTCGAGAGCTGGCACATCATCGGCGACGCGCAGCGTCTCGCCTTCGCCGATCGCGAACGCTATCTCGCCGACACCGATTTCGTCCCCTCGCCGATCAAGGGGCTCATCGGCAAGGACTATCTCGGCCGGCGCGCAGCGCTTCTCGACGGAGACAAGGCGCTCGCCCCCGATGCGGCGACGGCCGGAGAACCGGAATGGGATCACGCCCTGCTCTTCGGCCGCGGCGAAGCGATCGAGCTTCCCTCGACCAGCCATTTCGTGATCGTCGACAAGGACGGCAACGTCGTCTCGATGACCACCACGATCGAAAGCGGCTTCGGCTCGCGGCTGATGACGAACGGCTTCCTGCTCAACAACGAGCTCACCGACTTTTCCTTCAAGACCCATGACGGCGGCCTGCCGGTCGCCAACCGCGTCGAGCCGGGCAAGCGTCCGCGCTCATCCATGTCGCCGACCATCGTCCTGAAGGACGGAAAACCCCTGCTGGCGATCGGGTCGCCGGGCGGCAGCCAGATCATCGGCTACGTCGCCCAGGCGCTGATCGCGTATGTCGACTGGGGCATGCCGGTCGAGAAGATCGTTGCGCAGCCCCACTTCATAAACCGCTTCGGCCCCTACGAGCTCGAAGCCGGGACGACAGCGGAACAGATGGCGGAGCCGCTGAAGGCGCTCGGATACGAGATCAAGGCGGGCGAGATGACGTCCGGCCTCCACGCGATCGAGATCACCGCGGAAGGGCTCGCCGGCAGCGCCGATCCGCGCCGGGAGGGTGTCGCTCTCGGGGAGTAACGGAGAAGGCCTGGGCGGGCTTTCGGATCGCGACGAATTGCGCTAGGCCGATCGACATGTCCAGTCTCTCGTCCTTCCTCCGCATCGATCCCGAAACCCGCCGCGTCTTCCTCGACGCGCGCAATCCCGCCTTCTACAGCGATCCGAACCGTGTCTATGCGGCGTTGCACGCCGCATGCCCGACCTTCTACTGGGAGGAACAGCGGCAGTGGTTCTGCACCGGCTACGAAACGGTGAACGCGCTGCTTCGGGACCGGCGTTTCGGCCGGCAGATCCTTCATATCGCGACCCGCGAGGAGCTCGGTATGCCCGAGCCGCTCGCCCATACCTGCCATTTCGATGCCGCCGAGGCGCATTCGCTGCTCGAACTCGAGCCGCCCGAGCACACGCGGCTCAGGACACTCGTCAACCGGGCCTTCGTCTCCCGGCACATCGAGAAGATGACCCCGGAGATCGAGGCGCTCGCGAACCGGCTGATCGACGGGTTCGAAAAGGACGGGAAGACCGAGCTTCTCTCCTCCTTCGCCGACATCATTCCGGTCACGATGATCGCCCGCATGATCGGCATTCCCGAGGAGATGGGGCCGCAGCTCCTGAAGTGGAGCCACGACTATGTCGGCATGTACATGTTCAAGCGCAGCCGCGCCGACGAGGAGGCTGCGGATCGCTCGGCGCGTGAATTCGCCGATTACGTCCGCGCGATGATCGCCGAGAGGCGGGCCGAACGCCGGGACGATCTCCTGAGCCACATGATCCACACCGAGCACAAGGGGCAGCTCCTCACCGAGGACGAACTTATCTCGACGACGATCGTGCTGCTCAATGCCGGACATGAGGCGACGGTGCACCAGATCGGCAATTCCGTGCGGGTTATCCTCGAAAGCGGCATCGAGCCTGCGACGCTCTTCTGCGATCCGAAGACCACGGAGCGTACCGTCGAGGAAACGCTCCGCATCTGCGCGCCGGTCCACATCTTCCAGCGCTATTGCCTGGAGCCGGCGGAAGTCGACGGCGTCTCCTTCAAGCGCGGCGACAAGGTGAGCCTGAACCTCGCCGCCGCCAATCTCGATCCAGCCAAGTTCACCGACCCACTGACCTTCAGGCCCGACCGCGACGAGGGCGTGAACCTCTCCTTTGGGGCCGGCATCCATTTCTGCATCGGCGCGCCACTCGCGCGCCTCGAACTCAATCTCGTGCTGCCGATCCTCTTCCGACGTCTGCCGGGCCTGCGGCTTGCCCGCCGCCCAACAGTCAAGGACGTCTACCACTTCCACGGACTGGAGCGGCTCGATCTCGAATGGTAGCGCGCCGGGGCCTGACCTAGCAAAGGCCGCCCGGCACGCCGCTGTCACCCCGACGGGGCCTAGATCTGGGCGAAACCGCCGTCGACCGACAGTTCCACACCGTTGATGTAGCTTGCCCTCGACGAAGCCAGGAAAAGGGCCGCTTCGGCGATCTCGTCGGGATGCGCCATGCGGCCAATCGGAGAGGCCGATTTCAGGTAGGCTTCGAAGCCGGCGATCCGTTCCTCGTCCATCTTCAGACCGTTCTCCATGATCGGCGTGCGGGTAACGCCCGGGCTCAGCGTGTTCACGCGGATGCCCCTGCCCTTCAGGTCATTGGCAAAGCTGCGGGCGAACGAGCGGACCGCCGCCTTCGATGCGTTGTAGGCGCTCAGCCTCTCCATGCCCTTGTTGCCGACGATGGAACCCGTGAGCACGATGTTGCCGCCGTCGCGGATGACCGGCAGCAGAACCTGCACGGTATAGAACACGCCCTTCACGTTGACGTCGAAGATGCGGTCGAAGAGCGCTTCGTCGGTCGTGCCGATGTCATTGTTCTCGGCGATGCCGGCATTGGCGAAAAGCACGTCGATCTTGCGTCCGTCTGCTTCGATACGTGCCCGCAGATGTTCCAGATCCTCGATCTGCGCCGAATCGGCGACGACCGGAACCGCCTTGTCTCCCAGCGCCGAGACGGCCTGGCTCAGTTTGGCTCCGTTGCGCCCGGTCACATAGACCGTCGCTGCGCCCGCTTCGAGGAAGAGCCTTGCCGCGGCGTAGCCGATGCCGGTCGAACCGCCCGTGACGACCACGACCTTGCCGTCGAAATGCATGTCCATTTGCGTCTCCTGAATTTCCGTATTTCATTAATACCCTTATTCGGTATTTCGGTTTTATTGAAATATTGAAGCCTGTCAACGGAAATGGTAGAGGCTGTGCATGGCCCAGTTCTTTCATCCCAGCCGTGAGGATCTTTCGCTCACCGCCGTTCTCGCCGCGCTCGGTGATCCCGCACGCATCGGCATCATGCGCAAGCTGATGCACGCCGAATGCGGGCAGAACTGCGGTTCGATCGCTCCCTGCAACGACATGCCGCGCTCGACGCTCTCCAATCAGCTGCGGATTTTGCGGGAGGCCGGTCTCATCCGCACCCACAAGCAGGGCGTCGAGAACATCAATGCCGTGCGCACGGAGGATCTGGAGGCTCGTTTTCCGGGACTCCTCGACAAGATCATGTCGCTCTACCCGATACCCTCAGCGGATCACGAAACGCTGCGGGCGTAGAATCCGGCCAGCCTCTCCAGTGCTTCGCGCATCGCGTCGCGCAATGTGTCCGGCGCCAGCACCTCGGCCTCGGCGCCGAGCCGCAGGAATTCCGAGATGGCGTGTTGCGCCTGTCCGCAGGGCAGCGTGACGATCCACCGGTCTTCGTGCCGCTCGTCTTTCTCTGCCTCCATGCGCGCACGGACATAGGAGGGAGAAATGTGCTCCAGAAGCCGCAAACCCCATTTGGAGACGCGGAGGGTCGCTGTGTTCGGATGAAGTTCCGCCTCCAGCCTCAGGGTGTTCTCCGTCCAGTAGCCGGCAAGGTCGAAATCCTCCGGACGCTCGAATCTCTCCTCGGTGACGAGGAGGTCGAGAATACGGGCGATGCGATAGGTCCGTACCTCGCCGTCGACCCGCGCCACCATGTACCAGGCACCGCCCTTCAGAACGACGCCGAGCGGCTCGGCCTCACGGTTCTTCTCTGCCTTCCAGCTGCGATAGCGCATGCGGACGAGCCTGCAATTCCAGACCGCGTCGGCGATGGCCTGCAGATGTGCCGGGCGCTCGCTCTCCCCGAACCAGGTCGGCGCGTCGAGATGGAAACGTCCCTGCATGCGCGCCGCGCTCTGGCGAAGATCCTCCGGCAGCGCCGCCGTGAGCTTCTTCTGGGCGCCCGCCATCAGCGAGCCTAGGCCGAGGTCTGCAGCGGCATCCGGAACGCCGGACAGGAACATCGCCTCCGCCTCCCCCGGCGAGAGGCCGTTCAGGCGCACGCGATAACCGTCGAGCAGGCGATAACCGCCCTCGGACCCGCGCTCGCTGTACACGGGCACCCCGGAGAGCGACAGCGCGTCGATGTCGCGGTAGATCGTCCGCACCGATACGTGGTTTTCCGCGGCAAGCGCCTCTGCGGTCACCAAGCCCTTCGCCTGCAAGGTCGTCAGGATGTTGATCAGCCGCACGGCGCGCATCGCAAAAATCTCCGTTGCGGCGATCATCCTAAATCAACCTGACAAAAACTGACAGGTATGGTGCGCCACACTGCCTTCATCGCCTCAAACCATGAAGGAGAAGACCGATGACCAAGCACGAACCGATCACCCTCTTCTATTCGCCGCAGACCCGTGCCACCGGCGCGCGCCTGCTTCTCGAGGAACTGGGCGTTCCCTACGAACTCCACGTGCTCAACATGAAAGCCGGCGAACAGCGGAATCCCGCTTATCTGGCGGTCAACCCGCTCGGAAAGGTTCCGGCCATCCTGCACCGCGGGACACTCGTCACGGAACAGGCGGCGGTCTACCTCTATCTCGCAGACCTCTTCGCGGAGAAGGGGCTCGCACCCGCCATCGACGACCCCGACCGTGGAACCTATCTCCGCTGGATGGTCTTTTACGGCAGCTGCTTCGAGCCGGCCCTGATCGATCGGTATCTTAAGCGGGAACCGGCGAGCCCGAACGAAACGCCGTACAGCAGCTACGACGACATGCTGGACGCACTGGAGGACGCGCTGAAGACCGGCCCCTACCTCCTCGGCGAACGAATGACAGCCGCCGACCTGCTCTGGGGTGTGGCGCTTCACTGGACGACGATGTTCGGGCTGGTGCCGGATCGTCCGGTCTTCCGCCGCTACATCGACCGGATGACCGGGCGTGACGCCTATGGGCGGGTTGCGGCAGAGGATGCGGCAATGGCCGCCGAACACCAGGCGGAAGCCGAACGGAAAACCGGCGCGGCGGCCTGACATCCGCCGGCCCGGCAGCGGTCGGGCCGGCGTTTCCGCTCAGAGACGGATCACGTAGTCCTTGCGAGTCGTTTCAACGACTTCCCAGGTTCCCTTGAAGCCCGGTCTCAGGATCATGCGGTCGCCGGCCTTGAGATGGACCGGCTCGCCGCCGTCCTCTGTGACAATCGAGTGCCCTTCGAGAACGTGGAAATACTCCCACTCGTCATAGAGGATGCGCCATTTGCCCGGCGTCGATTGCCAGACGCCGGCGTAGACGCCGCCCTCCGCTTCCTCGAGATTCCAGGTGAGGAAATGCGGATCACCCGAAATCAGCCGGCCGGGCGCAGGCGCCCCCTCCTCCGGCTCGACCGCGGAGATGTCGAATGCGAGAGCATGACTCATGGATTACCGTCCTTCGCCGCGCCCCTCCGGACACGGCGTTTCCTGCTGCCTGTCAAACCTTGGCGAGCGACTGCTCGAGGTCCGCGATGATATCGGCCGCGTCCTCGATACCGATCGAGAGCCGCACCACGTCCGGCCCGGCACCGGCGGCGATCTGCTGCGCCTCGGTGAGCTGGGCGTGTGTCGTGGAAGCCGGATGGATGACCAGCGAGCGGGTGTCGCCGATGTTGGCGAGGTGGGAGAAGAGCTGCAGCCCTTCGACCAGTGCCTTGCCGGCGGCATAGCCGCCCTTCACGCCGAAGGTGAAGACGGCGCCGGCGCCCTTCGGCGAATAGCGCTGCTGCAGGGCGTGGTTCGGGTCGGTCCCGAGACCGGCGTAGCTCACCCAGGCGACCTTGGGATGCTGCTTCAGCCAGGTCGCGACCTTCAGCGCGTTGTCGCAATGGCGCTGCATGCGCAGCGGCAGCGTTTCGATGCCGGTCAGGATCAGGAAGGCGTTCATCGGTGCAATCGCCGGGCCGAGATCGCGCAGGCCGAGCACGCGGCAGGCGATCGCAAAGGCGAAATTGCCGAAGGCCTGGTGCAGAACCACACCGCCGTATTCGGTCCGCGGCGCCGACAGAGCCGGATAGTTGCCGGACTTCGACCAGTCGAACGTGCCGCCATCGACGATGATGCCGCCCATGGAATTGCCGTGGCCGCCGAGGAATTTCGTCGCCGAGTGGACGACGATGTCCGCACCGTGCTCGAGCGGCCGCAGGAGATACGGCGTCGCCATGGTGTTGTCGACGATCAGCGGCAGGCCGTGCTTGCGGGCGACTTCGGCGATGGCCGCGATGTCGACGAAGGTGCCGCCGGGATTGGCGAGGCTCTCGATGAATATCGCCCGCGTGCGGTCGTCGATCTCCGCCTCGAAGCTTTCCGGATCAGCGGTATCGGCCCAGCGGACCTGCCAGCCGAAGCTCTTGAAGGCGTGGCCGAACTGGTTGATCGAACCGCCGTAGAGCTTCTTCGCCGCGACGAAGTTGTCACCCGGCTGCATGATCGTGTGGAAGACGAGCATCTGCGCGGCGTGGCCGGAGGCGACCGCCAGGGCCGCGGTTCCGCCTTCGAGCGCGGCGACTCTCTCTTCGAGAACCGCCTGGGTGGGGTTCATGATCCGGGTGTAGATGTTGCCGAACTGCTTCAGCCCGAAGAGCGCTGCCGCATGGTCCGCGTCGTTGAAGACGTAGGCCGTCGTCTGGTAGATGGGGGTGACACGGGCGCCGGTCGCAGGATCCGGCTGCGCTCCCGCATGCACCGCCAAAGTCGAAAATCCCGGGTTTCTGTCAGGCATTCGAGCCTCCCTTTTCTGGAATCCAGTCTGTCTTAACGGCTGCCGGCGCGAGTTAATCGCGATTTCCTCTTTCCCGCAAGGCGGCACAATCGACGAATATTGATCGAAATCAATGCAACTCCCCCGTCGCGGCAGATCATCTCATCAAACGATGGAGGTTTGCCATGGGCCAGATAACGAACGACCATTCCCGCGGGCCGATCGCCCGGATCGTCGAATGGATTACGAGAGGCTGGGAAGGCGCGAGCGAAGCGGAAATGATCGCCGCGCTCGACGAGAAGACGATCAGCGACATCGCCCATGACTGCGGCATATCGCCCGAACAGCTCGTCGAACTCGCCAAGGCCGGGCCTCACGCGGCCGACGAGATGCCGGAGATGATGCGGGCACTGCTCGTCGACCCGACCGAGGTCGAGCTTCGCTTCCGCGCCCTCTTCCGCGATATGCAGATCAATTGTTCGCGATGCCATGCCAAGCGCCAGTGCCGCGCCGACCTCAAGGACGGAACGGCGCCGACCGAGTTCGTCGACTATTGCAGCAATTCCGACGATCTCAACGTGCTGAGGGCGATCCCCGAGGTTCGCCTGCACTAGAGGCCGAGGCGGGGAATCTCGATCGCCGGGCAACGGTCCATGACGACCTTGATCCCGGCGGCCTCGGCCCTCCCGGCTGCGGCATCGTCACGAACGGAAAGCTGCCCCCACAGGACCTTGGGCAGCGGCTTCATCTGAAGCACCTCGTCGACGACGGCATCGAGATACTCGGCGGCGCGAAAGACATCGATCATGTCGAGCGGCTCCTCGATTTCGGCGAGCCGTCCGACAACGGGCTGACCGAGGATTTCCTTGCCCGCCTGCCCCGGGTTGACGGGAATGACCTTGTAGCCCCTGGAAAGCAGGAAGCGCATGACACCGTAGCTCGGCCGCGCCGCGTTCGGAGATGCGCCGAGAAGTGCGATGGTCCGTGTCCTGGTCAGGATATCGGAGATGTAGGTGTCGTCATACCGGTCGTGGTTCATGAGTTCGCGGTTCCTTTCTTTCTCTTTTTTATTAGCTTATTCTTGCTTTCTAAACTACAATAGCAATTGTTGGGCACTGTAATTCAAGACAACGCATGACGAGAATCGAACGCCTGAAAGGAAGACGAAGATGAGACCGCTGTTGCTTGCCATTCCACTCGTCGCCCTGGCCACTTCGGCCTTCGCGCTGCCCAAGTATACCTCCACCAAGATGACCTGTGCGCAGGTCCAGGAGACCATTCGCGCCCACGGAGCCGTCATTCTAACCTATCCGTCGGAGCGTCTGCGCGGTCACATGCTTTACGACACCTATGTCTCCAGCCGCCAGTTCTGCCGACCGGGCGAGATCACCGACCGC
This sequence comes from Ciceribacter sp. RN22, assembly GCF_024054295.1. Lineage (NCBI taxonomy): Bacteria > Pseudomonadati > Pseudomonadota > Alphaproteobacteria > Hyphomicrobiales > Rhizobiaceae > Ciceribacter > Ciceribacter sp. RN22. The sequence goes on along the minus strand of NZ_JAMXLD010000001.1, from coordinate 1,410,602 downwards.
GTCAGTGTCCCGAGCCGCGATCTGCGGTTCTGTCGGGTCCTGACCTGCAAGCCCGACCGGGAGCAGATGCGCGAGCAGCAGCAAAGGGATCAGCAGCCGAACGATCCGACCCACGGGCTCCTCTGAACGCCCGACGGCATGTTGGGCAGCTTCATGTGACACTGCGTACCGACGGTGCGGGCGTCACATGCGGGTGCGGCCCCCGAGGCGGACCCGGGGGCCGGCCGTCATCCAGGCAGAACAAGGTTCCCCTCTTCGTCGAGAGGGAAGAAGGGATTATGCGCCACTTCCCAGAGATGGCCGTCCGGATCGGCGAAGTAGCCCGAATAACCGCCCCAGAAGACCTTTCGGGGCGATTTGACCAGGCTGGCGCCACAGGAGACGGCGAAATCGACGATCCGGTCGACTTCCGCCGGGCTTTCGACGTTCTGCGCCAACGTCACGCCGGAAAAACCGCCGACGCCGGCCGGAACGCCTGCATCCGCCGCCAGCGCCTCCCGCGAGAAGAGCGCCAGCACGGCTCCCTTGAGCTTTATGAAAGTGATGGCCTCCTGCGAGGCCGGCGAGCGCACCCAACCGAGTCTCTCGTAGAAGGCGGTGCTGCGCCCCAGATCCTCGACGCCCAGGGTAACGATCGAAATGCGCCGTTCCAACGTCATGACACTCTCCATTTCACAGGATACGAAGTATACTTCGTTCTCCCTATGTATTCCGTTCGTTCACAGTCACATTAGGTAATTCTTATGTGTAAGCGCGCAAAATCCGACAGTTTTTGACAGTAATCAATTTCGAACAACCTTTCAGGCGATGCGGCGCGATGGCGTCGCTGCGGACGTGCCTGTTTTGCAACGTCGCTATTCCCCTTTCCATTCCGGATGGCGCTTGTCGAGAAATGCCCCGATCCCCTCCTCGGCGTCCCGGGCGAGCATATTTTCCACCATCACCCGTGCGGTATAGTCGTAGGCCTCTTCGAGCGGCATCTCGATCTGGCGGTAGAAGGCCTCCTTGCCGATCTTCAGAGTAAGCGGTGATTTCGAGGCAATGACGGCGGCATATTTTGCGACGACCTGCCCGAGATACTCTTTCGGCACGACCCGGTTGACGAGGCCGAAATCCTTGGCGGTCGAGGCGTCGATCGTCTCGCCGGTCAGCAGCATCTCCATCGCCTGCTTGCGATGAGCGGCGCGGCTGACGGCGACCATCGGCGTCGAACAGAAGAGGCCGATGTTGACGCCCGGCGTGCAGAACCGCGACGTGTCCGTGCAGACGGCAAGATCGCACGAGGCGACGAGCTGGCAGCCGGCTGCGGTCGCCAGTCCGTCGATTTCGGCGATGACCGGCTTCGGCAGATGGGTGATTTTCAGCATCAGGGCGGCGCACAGGCGCATTGTCCTGTCGAAGAAATCACGGCCGCGGTCTGGATCGCTGCGATGGGCGGTCATTTCCTTGAGGTCGTGGCCGGCAGAAAAGAGCTTGCCGGCGGCAGCGATCACCACGACGCGCACGGTCTTCTCGGCGGCGGCCTTGTCTAGTTCCGCGGCCAAGGCCTCCATGAGGGCGATCGAGAGGACGTTCGCCGGCGGATTGCTGAGCGTCAGACGCAGGACCCCATCGGCAAAATCGGCGAGAACCGGCCCACGCCGCTCCTCTCCCCCATCTCTCCTCAACGGCACAACCTCGGACATGACCTCTCCCTTCGTCGTGTTTGCATCGTCGCCGAAGCCTGCCATAAAAGCGCGCCGGCGCACCAGTGCATCTTTGACCGCAGCAGAACCGGACGGAGCCCGCCATGCAGCCTGTCATGACCGTCGAGGAAATCTCCGCCTTCCTGGAGACGGACTTCCCGCAGATCCATACGGACGGGCGTGTCTTCACCGTCACCGCAATTGCGCCCGGCAGCGCCACGATGCGGTTCGACCCGACCGACCGCCACCTGCGTCCGGGTGGAACCGTCTCCGGCCCGTCGATGTTTGCGCTCGCCGACGTCGCCGCCTATGTGGCGATCCTCGCCCATATCGGACCTGTGGCGCTCGCCGTCACGACGAGCCTCAACATCAATTTCCTCCGGCTACCGAAGCCGGAGCCGATCACCTGCGATTGCCGTATCCTGAAGCTCGGCAAGCGGCTCGCCGTGGTCGACGCCCTCCTCCATCAGGGCGACCCGGAGACGCTGATCGCCCAGGCGACGGCCACCTATTCGATCCCCCCCAGGGAGACCCTGACGCCGCATTCGACCGCATAACGGTGCGAAATAATGCGGTATCATTTTACCACATATGTAATTCATTGATTTCACACGTATAATTCTAAGGTCGGCAGAAACGACTGTCTTGACCGCTTCCGACCGCCACAGTATAAGCCTGCGCAGTCTGCGGCCCTTCCGGGCTGCATTCTTTTTCGTGGCCTTCGGGTCCGCGAAACCAAGCAACAAGAAACGCCCCTGACGCGGTTCGCGTGGAGGGGTTCCAAAACGGAAAGTGAAGAAAGATGTCTACTTTCGTTCAGAAGCCTGCAGAGGTGGAGAAGAAGTGGATCCTCATCGATGCCGAAGGCCTCGTTGTCGGTCGTCTCGCCACCCTTATCGCCATGCGCCTGCGTGGCAAGCACAAGGCCACCTACACCCCCCACGTTGACGACGGCGACAACGTCATCGTCATCAATGCCGACAAGGTCGTCTTCACCGGCAAGAAGTACTCCGACAAGAAGTACTACTGGCACACCGGTTACCCGGGCGGCATCAAGGAACGTACCGCTCGCGCCATCCTCGAAGGCCGTTTCCCGGAACGCGTCCTCGAAAAGGCCGTCGAACGCATGATCCCGCGTGGCCCGCTTGGCCGTCGCCAGATGAAGAACCTGCGCGTCTACGCCGGCTCCAACCATCCCCATGAAGCGCAGCAGCCGGTCGCTCTCGACGTGGCCAAGCTGAACAGCAAGAACGTAAGGAGCGCCTGATAATGGCTGATCTCTCTTCCCTGAAGGACCTCGGCACGACCCAGGAAGCATCCGCTCCGGTTCACGTCCGCAAGGTCGATTCGCTCGGCCGCTCCTACGCGACCGGCAAGCGCAAGAACGCGATCGCCCGCGTATGGGTCAAGCCGGGCACCGGCAAGATCACCGTCAACGGTCGTGACTTCGGCACCTATTTCGCCCGTCCGGTCCTGCAGATGATCCTGCAGCAGCCGATCGTCGCCGCTGCCCGCACCGGTCAGTTCGACGTCGTCGCCACCGTTACCGGCGGCGGTCTTTCCGGCCAGGCCGGTGCCGTTCGTCACGGCATCTCCAAGGCGCTGACCTACTTCGAGCCGGGCCTGCGCTCGGTCCTGAAGAAGGGCGGCTTCCTGACCCGCGACAGCCGCGTCGTCGAACGCAAGAAGTACGGCAAGGCCAAGGCCCGTCGTTCGTTCCAGTTCTCCAAGCGTTAATCGCGGGAAACCGGAAACGGAAATCAAGGCGGGGCTTCGGCTCCGCCTTTTTCGTTTGTGCGGCCTGCGGCCGCCGGAAGAAACCTCTGGCATTCGCTCCTCCCGCCCCTAATATCCGAAGCGTACTGCAACGCCCCCTCGAGAGACTCCATGGTCAGCAAATCCATCGACAACGCCTTCACCGCCAGAACCATTCGCGGCGCGGCCACCGACCCGACCTATGCCGGGGCCCTCTCCTTCATGCGGCGGAAGTATTCCAAGACGCTGAAGGGTGTCGACGCGGTCGTGCTCGGCATTCCCTTCGATGCCGCCGTCTCCAACCGTCCGGGCGCTCGCTTCGGGCCGCAGGCGATCCGCCGGGCTTCCGCCATCTTCGACAACGATCCGCAATATCCCTTCGCACGCGATCTCTTCGAGCAGATGGCCGTGATCGACTACGGCGATGTCCTGCTCGATTATGGCAATCACCAGAAGACGCCCGGCCTGATCGAGAAGGAAGCCGCGAAGATTATCGCCTCGGGCGCCTATCTGCTCGGGCTCGGCGGCGACCATTTCGTCACCTGGCCGCTCCTGAAGGCGCACGCCGCGAAATACGGGCCGCTGGCGCTCGTCCACTTCGACGCCCACCAGGACACGTGGGACGACGACGGCAAGCGGATAGACCACGGCTCCTTCGTCTGTCGCGCGGTGCGCGAGGGCGTGATCGATCCGGCCCGTTCGATCCAGATCGGCATCCGTACCCATGCACCGGAGGATTTCGGCATCCGGATCATCCACGGATGGGAAGTGGAGGACATGGGCGCCCAGGCGATCGCCGACACAATCCTCGCCCATGTCGGCGACCGTCCCTGCTACGTTACCTTCGACATCGATTGCCTCGACCCTGCCTATGCGCCCGGAACGGGCACGCCGGTCGCCGGCGGGCCTTCGTCGGCGAAGATGCTCTCGGTGCTGCGCAAGCTCGGCGCCCTCGACATCCGCGGCTCGGACATCGTCGAGGTGGCGCCGGCTTACGACCACGCCGACATCACCGCAATTGCTGGCGCAACGGTTGCGATGTATATGCTCGGACTGCGCGCGGAAAAGCTTGCGACACGCGCCTGACACATTGATTCAACACACTCAGAAACAGAGTCCGAACTCTTATCCAAAGCACTGACAGGACAGGAAAAATGGCAGCGAAGATCTTCATCGACGGCGAACACGGCACCACGGGTCTGCAGATCCGCACGCGCTTGGCCGCTCGTCGCGACATCGAGCTGCTGTCGATCCCGGAGTCGGAGCGGCGCAATGAGAAGATGCGCGAGGACCTGCTGAACAGCGCCGACATCGCGATTCTGTGCCTGCCGGACGACGCCTCCAAGCAAGCCTATGAAATGACGGCAGCGAACAACAACGTGCGGCTCCTCGACGCCTCGACCGCCTTCCGGGTCCATCCGGACTGGGCCTACGGCTTTGCCGAGATGGACAGGGCGCAGAAGGAGAAGATCCGCTCCGCCCGCTATGTCTCCAATCCCGGCTGCTATCCGACCGGCGCCATCGGCCTTATTCGTCCGCTGAGGGCTGCCGGCATCCTGCCGGACGGCTATCCGGTGACGGTGAATGCCGTGTCCGGGTACACCGGCGGCGGCAAGCAGATGATCGCCCAGATGGAAGACCAGAGCCGTCCCGACGCGATCACCGCCAACAATTTTCTCTACGGGCTGACGCTGAAGCACAAGCACGTACCGGAGATGAAGGTACACGGCCTTCTCGACCGCGCGCCCCTCTTCTCGCCTTCCGTCGGCCGCTTTGCCCAGGGCATGATCGTCCAGGTGCCGCTCTTCATCGACGGCCTGAAGGAAGGGACGACAATCGAAGCGATCCACGCCGCCCTCGTCGCGCATTATGCCGGCCAGGACATCGTCAGTGTCGTTTCCCTCGAGGAGAGTGCGGCACTTGCCCGCGTCGACGCCGAGGAACTGGTCGGGCAGGATACGATGAAGCTCTTCGTCTTCGGCACCGCAGGCGGTGCGCATGTCAACCTCGTCGCCCTGCTCGACAATCTCGGCAAGGGCGCTTCGGGAGCTGCCGTGCAGAACATGGACTTGATGCTCTCGGCCTGATCCCGGCGGCGGGCATCGCAACGACGAAAAGGAGTCTACGATGCTCGACCATGTCGGACTTTCCGTTTCGGACTATCCGAAGTCAAAGGCCTTCTACGACGCGGTGATGCCGTCGATCGGGGCCTCCTGCATCATGGCGGTGACGGCGGAGGAGACCGACGGGACCTACGAGGGCGCCGGCTACGGTTCCGCCGGCAAGCCGTCCTTCTGGATCGGGACCGGCGGGCGCAGCACGGGACAGGTCCACATCGCCTTCGCCGCGCCGAACCGCGCGGCGGTCGATGCCTTCTATGCGGCAGCCATGGCGGCCGGGGCGCGGGACAATGGCGGACCCGGATTACGGCCGCATTACCATCCGGACTACTACGCCGCCTTCGTGCTCGATCCCGACGGCCACAACATCGAGGCGGTTTGTCACGCGCCGGCGTAACCGCCCGAGCCGTTCGTCTCGCCACTGTTCATTTCCTGACCCGGCACGGCGGGTTCTACGTTCGAAAACGTCGAACAATTCGTCGCCGCAACGACACATCGTCACGCGGCGGGCCGATCGCTATATCTGTTGAACAACAGATGAGGCACGACATGAGCAACGAACGTTTTCCGGTCTATTTCATCCCCCACGGCGGCGGCCCCTGGCCGTTCATGGATTTTCCGGCGGGTCCCGACGGCAAGAAGCCCTGGGGCGATCTCGACGCCTTCCTGAAGGGGTTCGATGCCGAGATCGGCCGCCGTCCGAAGGCCATTCTCGTCGTCTCCGGCCATTGGGAGAGGGAGCCGGTTCCGACCGTCTCCACGGCGGCCCGGCCCGGAATGCTCTATGACTATTCCGGCTTTCCGGAAGAAACCTATCGCCTGAGTTACCCGGCCCCCGGTTCCCCCGAGGTGGCGCGCCGCGCGAAGGCCCTTCTCGAGAAGGCGGGCATTCCGGCCGCAGAGGACGCGACCCGCGGCTTCGACCACGGCGTCTTCGTGCCACTGATGGTCGCCTATCCCGATGCGGACGTGCCGGTGGTGATGATTTCGCTGAAGAACACGCTCGACGTCGAGAGCCATGTGGCGATCGGCAAGGCGCTGGAGCCGCTGCGCGACGAAGGCGTCCTGATCCTCGCCTCCGGCATGAGCTACCACAACATGCGGATGTTCTTCCGCGACACACCGGAGCACAGGCAGCAGGCAATCCGGTTTGACGACTGGCTGAGCGAGACTGTGGGCATTGCCGACCCCGGCGAGAGGATGGCGCGGCTTGCGACCTGGGACCGCAACCCGGACGCGCTTGCCTGCCATGTTCCCGACCACGACCACCTGGTTCCGCTGTTCGTCGCAGTCGGCGCGGCCGGTGCGGATGCCGGCCGTCACGTGTTCCGGGGAGAGTTCCGCGGCAAGCCCTATTCGGGCTACCGCTTCGGCTAATTCAGGAGCAGGCGGGCGTCAGTCACGGACGGCGATCGCCACTTCCGGCGGGTACGCGCCGACGAAGCCCCTCCAGTGCGCGACCGCAAAGCCGAGCACGATCAGCGCGCCCGCCTGATGGGTGAGCGCGGCATGGAGCTGAACCTGCGTGAGCAGTGTCGTGATACCCAAGGCTGCCTGGACGGTGACCAGCAGGAAGAGCACGACCGAGCGCCGGGCGTGGGTCGTTTCCGGTGCCGCCCGCAGCGATCCGATCATATGCATGAGCGCGGCGGCGAAGAGCACATAGGCGCCGATCCGGTGGACGAACTGCACCGTCTTCGGGTTTTCGAAGAGATTGATCCAGGCGGGCTGCTGGATGAAGAGGTCGCCGGGAATGATCGCGCCATCCATCAGCGGCCAGGTGTTGTAGGTGAGCCCGGCGTCGAGACCGGCGACCAGTGCTCCCAAATAGATCTGGAAGAGCGCGAGGACGGCAATCGCCGCGGCCCAGGTGCGGGAGCTCTCCGTCGGCGGCTCGTCGTTCGAATGCGGCGCCAGCCCACGCATGATCCACATGCAGGACGAGAAGATCAGACAGGCCATCACGAGATGGGTCGCCAGCCGGTACTGGCTGACGTCGACGCGCTCGGCGAGCCCGGACGAGACCATCCACCAGCCTATGAAGCCCTGGAAGGCCCCGAGAGCGAGGATGCCGAGGAGCGGACCCTTGAGCCGCCGCTCGATGCGGCCGGTCACCCAGAAGAAGAACAACGGAACAGCGAAGATCACGCCGATGCCGCGGGCGATCAGCCGGTGCGCCCATTCCCACCAGAATATCCGCTTGAACTCCTCGACCGTCATGTCCTTGTTGATCTGCGCATACTCGGGGATCCGCTGGTAGAGGCGGAATTCCTCCTCCCACTGCTCGGCATTGAGCGGCGGGACGACGCCGTGGATCGGCTTCCATTCGGTGATCGAGAGGCCCGAATCGGTGAGCCGCGTCGCGCCGCCGACAAGCACCAGACAGAACAGCGCAAAGAGCACGAAGGCCAGCCAGATGCGGATCGCCCGGCGGTTCCTCTCTCCCCGCTCGATCGTCTCGAGCACACTTGCTTCAACAGGATTGGTCGTGCTTGCCATATCGCTTCCTCTCATCGGCTGTTGATTTGCCCGAGTTCCCCGTGCAAAACAAGCCCCGGATGGTGGCGACGGCCGACCGCTCCGGCATTCGTGACCAAACACCCCGCCGGCGGACGCATCCGGAACAGAGGACAAGTGACGATGCCTGCGAAACTGCGTTCATTCATCGGGACGATCCTGATCATCTGCCTCGTCATTCTCTACGCGCTGGTCGCCACCACGATCGCCTCGGCGCTGCTTGCCACCTCGCCCTGGTGGGTCCACTTCCTCTATTTCCTGCTTTCGGGCCTTCTCTGGGTGCTCCCGGCCATGCTGATCATCAAGTGGATGGCAGGTCCCGTCCGGAAATAGCCCTTTCCACCACGTCAAGTTACCACTCGCTAACCGCGTTCCGCGGAAGTTGCGGATCGCGCCATACGCTTAAGTGTTTGTACGGCTGCGAAGGACTAACGTTCGGCACGAATTTTCCGCGTCGGAGAAACCCTTGCAGACCTCGATCCTTGACAACCACCGTATGGCTGCCGAACCTCTGTCGCCGGGGAAACCGAGGGCTGTGGGGGCCGACAGGACCATGACTATCGGCGTCGCCGAGGATGTGAAAATCGAAATCTTCGACCGCATGGAGCCGCTGGAAAGCGAATGGCGGCGCCTGCAGCGTGATTCCTTTACCTCGCTTCACCAGGGCTATGACTGGTGCGATGCCTGGGCACGCAGCCACGGCCATCCACTCGCCGTCGTGCGCGGCTCGATCGCGGGCGAGACGTACTTCATCCTCCCGCTCGAGATCGTCACCGCGCGCTCCGTCCGCATCGCGCGCTATATCGCCGGACCGTTCAACAACATCAACAACGGGCTTTTCATGCCCGCCTTCCGTGATCGCTGCAGTCCGCAAGTCGCCCGATCTGTAGCGCACGCGATCGTTCGAGCGCTCAGCGGGCGTGCCGATCTGGTCTGGCTGCAGAACATGCCATTCGACTGGCGGGGAGAGCGCCATCCGTTTGCGGCGCTGCCGTCGGTCGAGAACCAGAACCATGCCTTTCAGCTGGCGCTCGCCGCGGACATGGAAGCGACGATACGCCAACTGAATGCCAAGCGCCGCCGCAAGATGTATCGCAACCAGTGCCGCAAGATGGAAGCGCATGGCGGCTTCGAACACGTCGTCGCCGCGACCTCTGCGGAGAAGGCGACACTGATCGACCTTTTCTTCCGCCAGAAGGCTATTCGTTTCGAGGCACAGGGCCTTCCGAACGTCTTCCGGCCCGACGAGATCCAGGCTTTTTTCCGCAACCTGTTACAGGTCGCGCCGAACGGCTGCGACACCCCGCTGCAACTGCACGCGATCCGCCTCAACGGCGAAAACGAGGGCAAGATCGCCGCGATTGCAGGTCTTTCGCGCAAGAACGACCACGTGATCTGCCAGTTCGGCTCGATCGACGAGCGTCTGGTCCCGGACACCAGTCCCGGCGAACTGCTCTTCTTCCTGATGATCGAGAAGGTGATCGACGAAGGTGCTGCGATCTTCGATTTCGGGGTCGGCGACCAGTGCTACAAGCGCCGCTGGTGCACGATCGAGACGGTGCAGCGCGACGTCCTGCTGCCGATCTCCGGCAAGGGTCGCATCGCCGCGGCGGGACTTCAGCTGGTAACGAGGACGAAGGCGGCCATCAAGCGCCACCCGGGGCTCTACGCCTTCATTCAGCGCTTTCGCGCCCGCGCAGACAGGGAACCGACAAACGAAGCAAGCGAGTGACGCGGTCGGCAATCGCCGCTCGGGTCAGGCGGCGCTGCGTTTGCGCTCGTCCCGGCTCTGCAATCCTCCTGCCGTCATCAGGACCAGATCCGCGTAACCGACCTTTTCGAACTCGTCCATGATGGCGGCGAGGTCCTTCATGTCCGGCCGTGGCGCCGAAAGGATGATCTCGTAGCGATGGTTGCGGCTGAGCCGCGCCACGCCTTCGGCATTCGCCGGACCGCATTCGACGATGACGAGGTCGTAGGCCTCGGCCAGCGCGTCGGTGATCATCGAAAGCCGGTCGGCGCCGCGCATGGCGCGGCGGATATCGGAGTTGCCCTTTGGGACGATATGGGCGGAGGAGAGCCGGTCGGGGTGGATCGTGTCGCCGAAGGCGGCCGTTCCCGAGAGGAGGTCGGTGATGCCCGGCAGGTCCTTGCGCGACGCCATCAGCGTCGTCGGGCAGCCGGACCCGGTCATGTCGATCAGCACCACGTGACGGCCGCCTTCGGCAATTTCGCGGGCCAGCATGACGGTCGCGGTCGACCCGTCGTCACCCGTCGGCGAGATGGCGAGCGCGGTCCGCACGCCGCTCGTCACGAGGTAGCCTGCTACGGACTCGATCGAGAATTCATCCTTGTCGTCCACGGCAGGGGCTGCGGCCGCCGCGGCCGAAGGCAGATCGAGCACCTCTTCCATCTCGGCGGTCAGGGCCTTGTCGGGTGCGACCGACAGCAGATTGGCGGGCAAATCCCGGCGGGGACGCACCGTCTGAGGCTCGTCGTAGCGGTCGTGCTCGCGCTCCGGCAACCGCTCACGGTCGCGGCCCCCGTCCGGGCCATTGCCATTGCCGTCGGCCGGCTTGAAGGCGCGGCCGCTGAAGAGCTCCGTCAGCATGACGATAACGACACTCAGCACCAGAACGGCAAGTGCCGCGACGATGGTGATCGGGATCACCTTCGGGAAATCGGGTTCGATCGGTTCGCTCGCCTTCGAGATCACGCGCGCATCCGCGGGGCTCGCCGCGCTTTCCAGACGGGTGGTCGCCTCGCGGTAGCGCGAGAGGTAAGTTTCGAGAAGCTGCCGCTGCGCGGCCGCCTCGCGTTCGAGCTCGCGAAGGCCGACCTCGTTCGAATCGGCCTGGGCATAATCGGCCTTCAGCATGTTGAGCTTGGCGACGAGCTGTTTCTCGCGCAGCCGGGCAACGCTTGCGTCGTTCTTGAGGCTTGCGGCGACGTTCGCTGTCTCCGAGGCGATCTGCTGGCGGATGCCCGCGAGCTGCGCCCGCAAGGCCTTGATCCGCGGATGGCCGTCGAGCAGCGTGATCGAAAGCTCGGAGATCTGCGCGCGGACGCCGGCCTCACTTTCCTTCAGACGCTGGATCGTCGCATTGCTGACGACTGCGTCGATCATGTCGGCGGGGCGACCGGCGGCCAGTGCCGCGCGGACGTTCTCTGCCTTGGCCTCCGCGTCCGCCATTTCGCTGCGGACGCGCGCGAGTTCGGCCGAAATGTCGTTCAACTGCTGGCCCGAAAATGTCCCGGTGTCGGACGTCTGCACGATGTCGTGGGCGGCGCGATAGTCCGCGACTTTCTGCTCCGCCTCCTTCACCTTCTCGCGAAGGTTGGCGATTTCGGGTTCGAGCCAGCGGGCGGCCTGCGAATTCGAGTCGAGCTTGGCGCCGCGCTGCAGGGACAGGTACACATCGACCATCGCGTTCGGGATCGCCGCCGCGAGCTCGGGGTCCTTGGAGGTGAAGGCGACGGCGATCACGCGCGAACGCTCGACCTGGTAGACGGAGAGTTTCTCAAGGAACGTGTCGACGACACGGTCCTCCGGCGCGCGTTCCAGCGGGTTCTTCTTCAATCCCAGCAGGATCAGAAGCTCGTCCATGGCCGAGGGACTGGCCACCGGGTCGAACTCCTCGCGTTCGTAGAGCTTCAGGTCGCGCGCGACCTGCTTGATGAGATCGACCGAGCGCAGCATCTGCACCTGGCTCGCGATATTCAGTTCGTCGAGCAGCGGCTGCAGGTCGGCGCTGTTGGCGCCCTGCCCCATGAAGTTCGGTTCCCGCGCCTCGATGAGGATGCGTGTTTCGGCCTGATACCGCGGAGAGATGGCGTTCGCGCCGACGAATGCGAGCCCCGCGGCAAGCGCGGTCGCGGCAAGAATCCGCCCCTTCCGCTGCCAGACGGCACGGAACAACTGGGCAAGATCGATATCCTCGTCCTGACGACTGTTGCCTACGCTCGACATACTGCACTCCCGGTCCGGATTTCGGCCAAACGTAAACGACTATGGTAACGCAAGGGTTAACCGGCGGCCCCACCGTTCTCCCGGGCCTCTTTCTGCCACGGCTTCTTTACCCGCCATTAACCCTAACCGAAGGATAACAGAGCAAGTTCAGAGGTACCGACTCGGGAGCGCAAACGGCGCAATGGAAGTGGCTGTCATAAAGCGGATCATGTATTTCGTCGTCGCGATGACGTTGGCGGCGCTTGCGGGCTGCGGCAGCTACCAGCCTGCGCCGAAGGCCTTCCATGAATCGACGATCGGCGCCTATCGCCTCGGTAGTGGCGACCGCCTGAGAATAACGGTCTTCGAGCAGGATACCCTCACCAACACCTATACCGTCGACCAGGCGGGCTACATCGCCTTCCCCCTCATCGGACAGGTCGCCGCTCGCGGCTCGACCCTCGCGCAGCTCGAAGGCACGATCGCCCAGAAGCTCCGCCAGGGCTACCTGCGCGATCCCGACGTCAGCATCGAGATCGACCGCTACCGGTCCATCTTCATCATGGGCGAGGTCGGACAGCCGGGCCAGTACTCCTACGTGCCGGGCATGACGGTTCAGAATGCCGTCGCCGTCGCCGGAGGCTTCTCGGCCAGAGCTAACCAGAGAGATGTCGATATCACGCGCAACGTCAACGGCGAGATCATGACCGGCCGCGTGCCGATCACCGATCCTGTCCTCGCGGGCGACACCGTCTATGTGCGAGAACGGCTCTTTTGATCCATGCCTGAAGGTTCGCCGCTCCGCATCGTCCACTGCTTCCGATCACCCGTGGGCGGAATCTTCCGCCACGTGCGCGACCTCGCAGAGCAGCACAGCCGCGCCGGCCATCAGGTCGGCATCGTCTGCGACAGTCTGACCGGCAACGAGCACGAAGAGCGGCTTTTCGAACAGATCCGGCCATTCCTCGCCCTCGGCCTTACACGCATTCCCATCCGCCGTTCGGTCGGCTTCGGCGATCTCGCCACCATCCGCAACAGCTACAAAGAAATAAAGAGCTTGCAGCCTGACATCCTGCACGGCCACGGCGCCAAAGGCGGCGCCCTGGTCCGCATCGTCGGCTCAGCCCTGCGGGTCCGAAGGTATCGCGTCGCCCGCTTCTATACGCCCCACGGCGGCAGCCTGCACTACGAGCAGGCGACCTTCTCCGGACGGGGCATCTTCGCGCTCGAACGGCTGCTCGAGCGCTTCGGCGATGCGCTGATCTTCGTCTGCGACTTCGAACACCGGACCTACGAGAAGAAGGTCGGCAAGCCTCGCTGCGACTGGCGAACGATCCACAACGGGATCAGCGACACCGATTTCGAGCAGATCCCGACCCGCTCCGACAGCGTCGACTGCATCTATGTCGGCATGCTACGCGACCTGAAAGGGCCCGACATCTTCATCGACGCCTTCGCCCGCACGGAGCGGCTGGTCGGACGCCCGCTCTCCGCCCTCGTCATCGGCGACGGACCGGATCGGGACAGATACGAGACCACGCTGGTGCAGCAGGGGCTCGGACGTCGCGTCGGCCTCCTGCCGGCGATGCCGATCAAGGACGCCTTCGCGACCTCGGATCTGGTCGTGGTGCCTTCGCGGGCGGAATCGATGCCCTATATCGTGCTAGAGACGCTGGCCGCCGGAAAGACGCTCATCGCCTCGCGCGTGGGCGGCATCCCGGAAGTTCTCGGTGCCGAAAGCGAGGCGCTGGCCGAGCGCGGCGACGCAGCCGATCTCGCGCGCGTGATGGCGAAGGCGCTCACCACACCCGGATGGGCGAAAACCGTGATGCCCGACCCCGTCGCATTCAAGGCAAAATTCTCCGCCTCCGTCATGGCCGAGAAGATGCTCTCGTTCTACCGCGAGCAGCTTTCGGCGATCTGAACGGAAACCGCCTCAGCTCCCGGCTTTTGCCGGAACGACCTCCTTGACGAGCGGCGGGTAATCGTCCGGCGTCAGGGTTTCCTTCTCGAGCAGCAGCGTCGCGCCCTCGCGCAACCGGTCGATCCTCGCTTCGAGAATGCGCTTCGCCTCGGCATAGGCCTTCTCGATCATCGTGCGGATGGCAAGGTCGATCTCACGCGCGGTTGCCTCCGAATAGTCCTTGGGCCGCATGCGGAATTGATTGTCGTCCAGCCACTGCATTCGTTGCGGCTCCAGCACGGCCTGCCCGACCGATTCGTCCATCCCGAAACGGGTGACGATCTCGCGGGCGATGTCGGTCACCTTGGCGAGATCGTCGGCCGCCCCTGTCGATATCTCACCGAAAATCAGGTCTTCCGCCGCACGGCCCGCGAGCAGCGCCACCATGCGCTCCTTGAGTTCGCCGGTGGTGATCAGGAAGCGATCCTCGGTCGGCCGCTGCAGGGTGTAGCCGAGAGCGCCGATCGAACGGGGAATGATCGACACCTTCTGCACCGGATCGGCGCGTTTGAGCGACGCGGCGACCAGCGCATGGCCCATCTCGTGATAGGCGACGCGCTCGCGCTCCTCGGGGTTGAGGATGCGGCTGCGGCGCTCCGAGCCGGCGATGATCCGCTCGACGGCGGCGACGAAGTCCTCCATGGCGACCTTGGCCGCACCGCGGCGTGTGGCGACGATCGCCGCCTCGTTGATGAGATTGGCGAGATCCGCACCGGTGAAGCCCGGCGTCAGGCCGGCGATATCGTCGACATCGACATTCTGGTCGATCAGGACGCCCTTCATGTGAACTTTGAGGATCGCCTCGCGGCCCTTCCTGTCCGGGCGGTCGATCACCACCTGGCGGTCGAAACGGCCGGCGCGCATCAGCGCCGGATCGAGGATTTCGGGCCGGTTCGTCGCCGCAAGCAGGACGATGCCGACGCGTGGATCGAAGCCGTCGAGCTCGGCGAGCAGCTGGTTCAGCGTCTGCTCCTTCTCGTCATTGCCGCCGAAGCCGCCGAAGGAATTTCTCGCCCGTCCCAGCGCGTCGAGTTCATCGATGAAGATGATGCATGGGGCGGCGGCGCGGGCTTGTTCGAAGAGGTCGCGCACGCGCGCCGCGCCGACACCGACGAACATTTCCACGAATTCCGAGCCGGAGATCGAGAAAAACGGAACGCCCGCCTCGCCCGCGACCGCGCGCGCCATCAGCGTCTTGCCGGTGCCGGGCGGCCCGACCAGGAGAATACCCTTCGGGATGCGCGCCCCGAGCCGTCCGTAGCGGTCCTTGTCCTTGAGGAACGAGACGATTTCCTGGAGCTCGGCTTCCGCCTCGTCGATGCCTGCGACGTCATCGAAGGTGACGCCGGTCTTGCGCTCCAGATAGATTTTCGCCCGCGACTTGCCGATGTTGATGAGCCCGCCCATGCCCTGCCGCTCGGCGATGCCGCGGAAGAAGAACGACCAGAGCGTGAAAAAGACGACGACGGGGAGGATCCAGGAGAGCAGCGTCGTCAGCCAGTTGCTGTCCGTCGCCCCGGAAACCTTGACGCCGGCTTTCTCGAAGATTGCCGCAAGTTGCGGATCGACACGGTTGGCGATGAAGTACTTCTTGTTGTTCTGCGGCTCCTTGAACTCTCCTTCGATCCTCGTCTCCGTCAGTGTCACCGAGGCGATCCGGCCGTCCTGGGCCATCTGCATCATCTCGCTGTAGGAGAGCTGCGCATAGTCCCGGTAACCGAGCCAGGCCTGGAACGCCAGCAGGAGCGTGAAGACAAACAGGAAATAGCCGATGTTGAACGCGTGCTTCTTATCCATGGCCGCCACTTTCTCTTCGTCCTGTCGCTCGAGCAAGTCATGTCAGACATGATCCGTGTCATGGTTCGTTGATCGGAGTCAAATTTCCCTTTCGCTGTGGGGTTAGACTGTCACAGCGACAGCCCCCCGGAACGTACCGGAATGGGACAGTGCGCAAGCCCCTAAAGGATTCTTAGGACCTTCCTGTCAGAATAACGTCGACGGGGGGCAATCCGGCGATGAACCAGATGGAAAAGCACGAGCAATTCGACATCGACAGACTGCGCCGCAAGATCACGCAGGGCAGTGGCGGCGATGCCACCACCCCCCCGCAGGAGGGCGGCAAGATCAACGCTCTTGCGAGGCAGGTCGCCGACCATTTGAGCGAAGGTAATTATTCTCCCGCGATCATCATCGGACAGATGAGGCTCTTCGAGTTCCTCTGTCTCCTGGCGCTCGGCCTGGGTGCCTTCTATTTCCTCGCGGATGCCTCCTCGCCTGCCCTTTGGGTCGACCTCGCCGTTGCGGTTCTCGCCTCCGGCGCGACCATCCTGATGATGCAGATCGCCGACTGCTACCAGGTGCCTGCCCTCAGGGCGCCTCTGCGATCCGTGCTGCGCATCTGGGGGTCCTGGACGGCGGCAGCTGTCTTCGCGGCGCTCGTCCTGTTCCTCGCAGGTGATCATGCGTTCGCGTCCCGCGGCTGGCTAACCGTCTGGTTCGGGATCGGTAGCGCCTTCCTGCTGCTGGAGCGTGTGCTGTTCGGTTTCCAGATACGCCGCTGGGCACGCAACGGCGTGATGGAACGTCGCGCGGTCATCGTCGGCGGCGGCCAGCCGGCCAAGGACCTGATCCGCGCGCTCGAGATGCAGCCGGACAACGACATCCGCATCTGCGGCATCTTCGACGATCGCGGCACCGCCCGGTCGCCGACGGTGGTCGCAGGCTATCCGAAGCTCGGCACCTTCGCCGAACTCGTCGAATTCGCCCGCCTCGCCCGGATCGACATGCTGATCATCTCCCTGCCGCTCAGCGCCGAGGAACGCATCCTGCATCTCCTGCGCAAGCTCTGGGTGCTGCCGGTCGACATCCGCCTCGCTGCCCATTCGAACAGCCTGCGCTTCCGCCCGCGCGCCTATTCGCATGTCGGCGCGGTTCCGATGCTCGACATCATGGACAAGCCGATCCGCGACTGGGATTCGGTCGCCAAGCGCATCTTCGACATTGTCTTCAGCCTGCTCGCGCTCGCCGTCCTCTGGCCGGTGATGATCGCCGCCGCCGTCGCGATCAAGGCGACCTCCAAGGGGCCGGTCTTCTTCATCCAGGAGCGGCACGGCTTCAACAACGAAATCATCCGGGTCCTGAAGTTCCGTTCCATGTACACGGAAATGAACGATCCGACCGCCAAGCGCGCGGTCACCAAGAACGACCCGCGTGTGACCCCCGTCGGACGGTTCCTGCGCAAATCCTCGATCGACGAGCTGCCGCAGTTCTTCAACGCCCTGCGCGGCGATCTTTCGCTCGTCGGACCGCGCCCGCATGCGGTGCTCGCGCAGACTCACGAGCGCAAGTATTCCGAGATCGTCGAAGGCTATTTCGCCCGTCATCGCGTCAAACCCGGCGTCACCGGATGGGCGCAGATCAACGGCCTGCGCGGCGAGGTCGACACGGACGAGAAGATCAAGCTGCGCACCACCTATGATCTCTATTACATCGAGAACTGGTCGCTGCTTTTCGACCTGAAAATCCTGTTTCTCACACCCATCCGGCTTTTCAACACGGAGAACGCCTATTGAGTGCGAACCACGTCCTTTCCGGTCGTAGCGCGCCGTCCTCCGCAGCGATCGTGTCGCTGATCGGGACGGCAAGCCTCGCCGCCGGCGTGTTCCTCTCGGGCTTCGTCATCTCCGAACCGGCACCGTATGAACTGTGGATGGTCGGTCAGATCGCCCTCTGGTTCCTCTTCGGCCTGAAGATTTCGCGCGGAACCGCGCCGCTGCTCGCGCTGCTCCTCGTCTTCAACGTCGGCGGCATCCTCTCGCTGACGGTCATGCAGGACCTCGGCGACGGTCCCATGTACCTCGCCGTTTCGACCTTTCTCGCCCTCACCGCGGTGTTCTATGCCGCCGCCATCGAGGACGACGCGCGGCGGCTCAAGCTGATCTTCGATGCCTGGGTGGTCGCGGCGATCGTCACGTCGATGCTCGGCATCCTCGGCTATTTCCACGCCTTTCCGGGCGCCGAGGTCTTCACCCGCTACGACCGCGCCATGGGCGCCTTCCAGGACCCGAACGTCTTCGGTCCGTTCCTGATCGCCCCTTCGCTCTACCTGATCCACGGCCTTCTGACCGGCCGCCTCATCGACGCGCCCTTCAAGGTCGCCGGCCTGCTGGTGGTTGCGCTCGGTGTGTTCCTGTCTTTCTCCCGTGCCGCCTGGGCCCTCTTCCTTTTCTCCGCCGTCGCCCTGGTCTTCGTCCTGCTCCTCAAGGAGCGCACCGGCGCATTCCGCCTGAAAATTCTGGTCCTGACGCTCGCGGCCGTCGTCGTGCTGGTGGTTGCCCTCGCGATCGCGCTTCAGGTGGAGCAGGTCCGTGACCTCTTCCTCAGCCGCACCGGCATCCAGGAATACGACAGCGGCCATCTCGGGCGCTTCGAGCGCCATCGCCTCGGCTTCCTGATGTCCATGGAGCGGCCGCTCGGCATCGGTCCGATGGTCTTCAGCACGATCTTTCCGGAGGACGAGCACAATATCTGGCTGAAGACACTGACGAGCTACGGCTGGCTCGGCTTCGTCAGCTTCGTCTTCCTCATGATCTGGACGTTGCGGATCGGCTTCCGCTTCCTGCTGCGCGATCGCCCCTGGCAACCCTATCTCATGATCGCGTGGATCACCATCATCGGCCATGCGGCAATCGGCAACGTCATCGACATCGATCACTGGCGCCACTTTTACCTGCTGCTCGGTATCGTCTGGGGATGCGGAGCGCTCGAACGGCGCCACCAGAGGAGCCTCGGAAGGCGGATGCTGTGAGCCCCACACCCAACCCGGCGAACGCTCCCCTCTCCCTGCTGCAGGTGCTGGAGCCGAGCGGCGGCGGATCGGGCCGCCATGTCATCGATCTCTGCGGCGGCCTCGCCACCCGCGGCCACGCGGTGACCGCTGTCTATTCGCCGGTGCGCGCGGAGCCCCGCTTCGTCGAAGACCTCCTCTCCCGCAACCTTCACCGGGTCATCGCCCTTCCGATGCAGCGCGCCGTCGGCCCCTGGGACGCGGTCGCCTGGTGGCGCCTGCGGGAGATCATCGGCCGCGAAGGTCCCTTCGACATCATCCACGGCCACAGTTCGAAGGCGGGCGCCCTCACCCGATTGAGGCTGCCCGGACGCCACACGCCGCGGGTCTATACGCCGCATGCCTTCCGCACCATGGACCCGACGCTGGGCGGCAAGGGCCGGCTCGTCTATGGCGCCGTCGAACGCTTTCTCGGCCGCCATCTCAGCGACCGCGTCATCTGTGTTTCGAACAGCGAGTACGATCACGCGATCTCGCTCGGCATCCCGCCCGACAAGCTGCGCGTCGTCGTCAACGGCGTCGCACCGATCCCGTCGAACCGTCGCGCCGAACTGCGCGCCGGCTGGGGGATTTCCGAGGATGCCGTGGTCTTCGGTTTCGTCGGCCGACTGCAGCCGCAAAAGGCACCGGAACGGCTGGTTGCCGCCTTCGCCCGCATCGCTGCGCGAATGCCGCAGGCGTTCCTGCTGATGATCGGTTCCGGCGAGATGGAAGCCGAGCTGCGCCGGCAGATCGCCGCATCAGACTTTTCCGATCGCATCCGCCTCACCTCCGAGCTTCCCGGAAATGAAGCGATCCAGGCCTTCGACGCGCTCGTGATGCCGAGCCGGTACGAGGCGATGTCCTATGTCATGCTGGAGGCGGCGACCGCAGGCAAACCGCTGATCCTCACAGAGGTCGGCGGCGTGACGACGGTGCTCGAGGACGGCGTCAACGGTATCCTCGTCGGCAATGACGACGACCCGACGGAACTGGCCGCGGCCATGACATGGCTCGGCGATGCGTCCACGCGCGCGAGACTGACCGCGAATGCAGAGGACCGCGCCGGCCGCTACGGGCTGGACGTGATGGTAAACCAGACCCTGTCGGTCTACCGGGAACTCGTCGCGCGACCTGCCGGTTTGATTTTGGAGAACGCGGGAGCATATACTGCATCATGATGACGAACACGATCTCGCCTGCACAAGTCCGCGCCGCAAGGGCGCTTCTCGGTATCAGTGTCGATGAGCTGTCGGCGGAAAGCGGTGTCTCCGCTTTCGTCATCCTGCAATGCGAATCACAGGTCCCGGGCAAGGCCGTCGATGCAGCGGCCCTCGAGGCATTGCACGGCGCACTCCAACGCTTCGGCGTCACCTTCCTCGCCGACGGCGACTGCGCGATGGGTGGTGAAGGGGTTCGCCTGACGAAACGCGAACCCGGCGACGAAGGCATGCCGCCGGAAAAGCTCAACGCCAGCAACGACGACTGACGACACCGCTCGTCCACCGTCGACGATCGGCCATCAAGGGCTCGGATCGTCGCCGCACGGCTGCGGAAAACGCTTTCCCGCGGCTTCACCGAGCGTCGCGGTTCGCTTGTTTCTCTAGAAATTATGCTGGGATATCAAGATTTTAAATGGTCGGGGCGACTGGACTTGAACCAGCGACCCCTTGACCCCCAGTCAAGTGCGCTACCGGGCTGCGCTACGCCCCGACCAGCTTCTTGCAAAGCACGTTCTCCTTAATGGCTAGGTCACGGCTGTGCAAGGGAAAAAGTACGCCAAAAAGGATTTGCCGACAAGAATGGGTCAGCGCACCTGGTCGAGCAGGCGCTTGCATTCCAGCAGGTCGAAGAGCGCCTCCTGCAGCAGGGCACGGTCTTCCTTGCCGACCGATCCCTTGCCGTTCGTCACCTCCGGCACGTCGTCGCCGTTGCCGCCGAAACCGAAGAAGCGCCCGGTGCTGCGTGCTTTCGGACGGCCGACGATCTGGTCCTCCTCCGGCCCGGCAAGGCGTGGTTCTTCCTGCTTGCCGCTGCTTGCGGCGACAAGTGCCTCCATCGCCGCGACGTCGCCGCTCGCGACCGCCATGACGAACTTGTTGCCGTTGGTCTTCAGGAGCTTCTGGACACCCTTGATGGTGTAGCCCTGATCATAGAGCAGATGGCGGATGCCCTTGAGGAGTTCGATGTCGTCGGGCCGGTAGTAGCGCCGCCCGCCTCCCCGCTTCATCGGCTTGATCTGCGGAAAGCGGGTCTCCCAGAAACGCAGGACGTGCTGCGGCAGATCGAGATCGTCGGCGACCTCGCTGATGGTGCGAAATGCATCCGGGCTCTTGTCCACGATTCAGCTCCCGTCCTTGAAGCGGCCCGTGCGGCAACAACCCCGGGTCATGATTCGGAGCATTTCAACGGTTTATCGAGGAGATTTCAAGTATCCGGAGAGCGCGGCGTCCCCGCGGTCCACCGCAATCGGCATCAGGAGGCCGGGTTCTGCGGCTTCTGCTTGGCCTTGCGGGAAAGATGTGACCGCAGGATGCGCTGCTTCAGCACGTTCGACGCCTTGAAGGTCATCACGCGACGCGGCGAGATCGGCACTTCCTCGCCGGTCTTCGGATTGCGGCCGATGCGCTCGTTCTTGCTGCGCACCTGGAAGGTGGCGAACGATGACAGCTTCACGGTTTCGCCGCGAACGATGGCGTTGCAGATCTCGTCGATGATCGTCTCGACCAGTTCAGCCGACTCGGTACGGGACAAACCCACCTTACGGAAAACCGACTCTGCCAAATCCGCTCGGGTAACTGTCTTCCCAGCCATGTGATCCGCCCGCCTGAAACAGTCATTTTATCAAATCGCGATGACAGTATTGCCGAAGAGCTTGACGGTCAAGCTCTTGTTCGACATCCGATTTTTGGTCGCCGCTATTACCAGCGGACGAGCACGGCACCCCAGGTGAAGCCACCGCCCATCGCCTCCAGCAGGACGAGATCGCCCTTCTTGATGCGACCGTCGCCCGCTGCCGTGGCGAGCGCGAGCGGAATGGACGCGGCAGAGGTGTTGCCGTGCAGATCGACGGTGACGACGACCTTTTCGATCGGGATGCCGAGCTTCTTGGCCGATGCGTCGATGATGCGGCGGTTGGCCTGGTGCGGAACCATCCAGTCGATGTCGTCGGAGGTCGTCCCGCTCGCCTCGAAGACCGCCTCGATGACGTCGGTGATCATGCCGACGGCATGCTTGAAGACCTCGCGGCCTTCCATGCGCAGATGGCCGACCGTTCCGGTGGACGACGGCCCGCCGTCGACATAGAGCTTTTCCTTGTGAACGCCGTCGGAGCGCAGCTGCGCGGCGAGCACGCCGCGATCGGCATTGGTGCCGTTGCCCTCGTCCGCCTCGAGTACCAGCGCGCCGGCGCCGTCGCCGAAGAGAACGCAGGTCGTGCGGTCCTTCCAGTCGAGGATGCGCGAGAAGGTTTCCGCGCCGATGACAAGCACGCGCTTGGCCAGCCCGCCGCGAATGTAGAGATCGGCGGTCGCCATCGCATAGACGAAGCCGCTGCAGACCGCCTGCATGTCGAAGGCGAAGCCGTGATGGATGCCGAGACGGTTCTGGATGTCGACCGCGGTCGCCGGGAAGGTATTGTCCGGCGTTGAGGTCGCACAGATGATGAGGTCGATGCTGTCGGCAGACATGCCGGCATTCTCGAGCGCGGCACGCGCCGCATCGGCGCCGAGGGACGCAGTCGTCTCCCCCTCACCCGCGACATAACGCTGACGAATGCCCGTGCGCTGCACGATCCACTCGTCAGAGGTTTCTACGATGTCTTCCAACTCGCGATTGGGCATCACTCGCTTCGGGAGCGCTGCCCCGAAACCGCGAACGACAGAACGGATCATGCTTTCAAACTCCACCGATCATGCTGCTTCGGGCCCTGCACTGGAGGAGTGCCGTGCATGATATTCTTTCAGGTCGTTTTCAATCTTTTGTGTCAGGCCATTGCGGGCCATGTCATAGCCGACGTCGATCGCGGCTGCAAAGCCCTCGGCATCGGTGCCGCCATGGCTCTTGATCACGATCCCGTTAAGGCCGAGGAAGACCGCGCCATTCACCTTGCGCGGGTCCATCTTCTCGCGCAGCCGGTCGAACGCCTCCTTGGCGAGGAGATAACCGAGCCGGGCGAGCAGGGTGCGCGACATTGCCGCACGCAGGTACTCGGCGATCTGCCGCGCGGTACCCTCGGCGGTCTTCAGCGCGACGTTGCCGGTGAAGCCTTCCGTCACCACGACGTCGACCGTTCCCCGGCCGAGATCGTCGCCTTCCACGAAGCCGTAATAGTTGATCGTGTCGAGGCCAGCCTCGCGGATCAGCCGGCCGGCTTCCTTGACCTCTTCCTGGCCCTTGACCTCCTCGACGCCGACGTTCAGCAGGCCGACCATCGGGCGGTTGATCTCGAAGAGCGCGCGCGCCATCGCCCCGCCCATGACGGCGAAGTCGAGAAGCTGCTGCGCATCGGCGCCGATGGTGGCGCCGACGTCGAGCACGATGCTCTCGCCCTTGAGAGTCGGCCAGATGCCGGCGAGCGCCGGACGCTCGATGTTTGCCATGGTGCGAAGACAGAAGAGCGACATGGCCATCAGCGCGCCGGTATTGCCGGCGGAGACTGCGACATCGGCTTCCTTCGCCTTCACGGCCTCGATCGCCTTCCACATGGAGGACTTGTAGCGGCCGCGGCGAAGTGCCTGGCTCGGTTTCTCGTCCATGCCGACGGCGATCTCGCAGTGATGGAAGACCGACTTTTCCCTCAGCGCCGGATACTGCGCGAGGATCGGCGCGCATTTCTCCTGCTGGCCAAACATGACAAAGCTGACGCCCGGATGACGTTCCAGCGCCTTGGCGGCGCCGGGAATGACAACCTCAGGGCCGAAGTCGCCTCCCATCAAATCAAGGGAAATTCTGATCACTCTCGTCTGATCCTTCCTTTCGCTGCCCGGCGAAATTTCGGCCAAAATACCGTTTTTGCGATCCCGCACAACCGATTTGTGCCGACCGTTTCCGTTTGCGAACCGCGATTATTCCTTCTTCCAGTCCTTCAGGACGGCGAACGGCGACGGCTTGCGGTCGCTCTCCCCGTTGTCCTCTACATGGCCATCGAAGGTGGCGCCGGCCTTGCGCGGATAGGGATCGATGGCAAGGGCCGTGAACTCGGAGACCAGTGCGCCAGCATCGATCGTGTCGCCGGTGAAGGTTTCCGGCATGTCGGGGCCTTCGGGATCGAGAATCATCTCGCCCGCCTCGTTCGTCAGTATCCGGGACAGGCGCGATCCCTCCGGCACGAAGACCTGGTCGATCTCCTGGTCGATCTGCGAAACCACCGGCTCGAGCGTGACGACACAGGCCTGCACCAGTTCGGCCTTCACCCGGCCCTTGATGCGGATGCCGTCCTTCTTCCAGCGCGCGATCTGCAGATCGGCGCCGAGACTCTCGACCGCTTCCACGTTCCAGAGCGCTGCCAGCGCACGGCGCTCGCGCTCGTCGGCCTCGACATGGACCTGAACGGGATTCGCCGACACGTGGCCGACCTTCACCAGATAGGAGAAGGCCGCGTCGCCGGCATGCTTGTGATGTGAACTCATTGCAGTCGCGGCCCTCCGGGAACGGCCATTGTGACGGACCCGGTTTCCACGCTTTCTTCGGGAACGTCGCGCAGATGCGCTTCCTCCTCGATCATCCAGCGGGCCAGCCCTTGCATGTCGGGGGCGTCATCGCCCCTTTCGGGATATATATTGCGCGCGAGCGCCTGCGCCAACAGCTGGTGGTCATCTTTGTCGAGCGCGGCACCGTAGGATTCGGCGCGGCCATAGAACCGGCCGGCAAGCTTCTTCATCCGCTTCGGCACGCCGGGGTCGCCGACACCCAGTTCGCGGATGGAATGATCGACATCCTGAAAGAAGGCGTCGATGATCTCCTGGGCGAGTTCCTGGCCGCTGCGCGCCGATTTCGCCGTGCGCCTGAAGAATAGAATCAGCACGATCGAGAGCATCTCGAAACGGCCCATCACCGTGTCGGGAACCGAGAGGTCACTATAGAAATACGGTGTACGCGCCGCCGCAGTGAGCGCCGCATACTGTCGTTCCATGATCTGCCGGTTGTGCTTTTTCTGCCGGAAAAATCCGAATAGCATCGATTCTGCCAAAAAGGGCCGCGGGAACATCCTCGCCGGCCCATGGTCGTGTTGCATGATTGCGAAAGCTGGTTTACCGAAGCAGACGCGAATTGCAATGCCGTTTTGTGCCGCCTGCCATGCACGCCATGCGCCGGACGAGCCGAAGCGAGGAGCTTTGTTGTGCCGCCGGTCTTCCCCGGAAAGGCCACAATGATAGCGCAACAGGTTCGCGGGCGCCCCGGCGCTCCAACGGAAAAGTCATTGGGAGACGTGTGGTTGGAAATGCGATACATCAGATCGGACAGGCGATTTCTCGGCGCCGCCCTCGCCCTCGCCGTCGCAGTGGGCGGTCTCTCCGGCTGCAAGACCTCCGAAGTCTTCCATAACGGCTACATCGTCGACCAGGCCGCTCTCGACCTGGCCCCTGAGGGTTCGAGCCGCGAACAGGTTCTCCTGTCGCTCGGCACGCCTTCGACGACCGCGACCTTCGATGCGGAGGTCTTCTACTACATCTCGCAGAAGCGCACCCGTTCGGCGGCCTTCATGAAGCCGAAGCTGGTCGACCAGCAGGTGCTTGCGATCTATTTCGACAAGGACGGCGTCGTCGCCCAGCGCGCCAACTACACGCTCAAGGACGGGAAGGTCTTCGACACCATATCCCGCACCACGCCAACGGGCGGCAAGGACCTCACCTTCCTGCAGCAGATCCTGTCGGGCGGCGGCGGCGCAGCCAACTCCGTCAAGCACATGTTCAGCAATCTCTGATCCGGTTCGTGCCGGCGCCCGAGCGGGTGTCGACCGAGCTCCGGAACGGACACAAGCGAAAACCCGCGGAAATCGCTTTCCGCGGGTTCTTCTTTTGTCGGTTGCCCACGCCTTCGTCAGGCGGCGAGCATCGCCAGCAGCAGCAGCGCCACGATGTTGGTGATCTTGATCGCCGGGTTCACGGCAGGGCCAGCGGTGTCCTTGTAGGGATCGCCGACGGTATCTCCGGTAACGGACGCCTTGTGAGCGTCCGAGCCCTTCAGGTGCTTCACGCCATCCTTGTCGATGAAGCCATCCTCGAAGCTCTTCTTGGCATTGTCCCAGGCTCCGCCGCCGGAGGTCATCGAGATCGCAACGAAGAGGCCGTTGACGATCACGCCGAGCAGCGAGGCGCCGAGTGCGGCGAAAGCCGAGGCCTTGGAGCCGGAAATCAGCAGCACGCCGAAATAGACGACGAGCGGTGCCAGCACCGGCAGCAGCGACGGCACGATCATTTCCCGGATCGCCGCCTTGGTCAGCATGTCGACGGCGCGGCCGTAATCCGGCTTCACCGTACCCTGCATGATGCCGGCATTCTCGCGGAACTGCCGGCGGACCTCCTCGACGATCGAACCGGCGGCGCGGCCGACGGCGGTCATGGCGATGCCCCCGAAGAGATAAGGGATGAGGCCGCCGAAGATCAGGCCTGCGACGACATAAGGGTTCGACAGGCTGAACGAGATGTCACCGATGCCCGCGAAATACGGATAACGGTCGCTGTTGGTCGCGAAGAACTGCAGGTCGTTCGAATAGGCCGCAAAGAGCACGAGCGCACCCAGGCCGGCCGATCCGATCGCATAGCCCTTGGTCACCGCCTTGGTGGTATTGCCGACCGCATCGAGCGCGTCGGTGGACTTGCGCACTTCGGACGGCAGGCCCGCCATCTCGGCGATACCGCCGGCATTGTCGGTGACCGGGCCGAAGGCGTCGAGCGCGACGATCATGCCGGCGAGGCCGAGCATGGTCGTCACCGCGATTGCGGTCCCGAACAGGCCGGCGAGCTGGTAGGTCGAAATAATGCCGCCGACGATGACGATCGCCGGAAGGGCGGTCGACTCGAGCGACACGGCAAGCCCCTGGATGACGTTGGTGCCGTGGCCGGTCACCGACGCCTGGGCGATCGAGTTCACCGGACGCTTGTTCGTGCCGGTATAGTACTCGGTGATCACCACGATCAGCGCCGTGACGACGAGACCGAGAATGCCGCAGAAGAAGAGATTCCATCCGGTAACGTCGGCACCTGCGACCGTGCCGATCGTACCCCAGCCGATGGTGAGCGACGTCGCCGCGCCGAGCCCGAGGAGCGAGAGGAGCCCGGTGACGATCAATCCCTTGTAAAGGGCGCCCATGATGGAGCCGTTGGCTCCGAGCTTGACGAAGAAGGTGCCGATGATCGAGGTGATGATGCAGGCGCCGCAGATTGCGAGCGGATAGATCATCGCCGTTTCGAGCGCCGGAGTGCCGGCGAAGAAGATCGCTGCGAGCACCATGGTCGCGACGACGGAGACAGCGTAGGTCTCGAAGAGGTCGGCGGCCATCCCGGCGCAGTCGCCGACATTGTCGCCGACGTTGTCGGCGATCGTCGCCGGATTGCGCGGGTCGTCCTCCGGAATGCCGGCTTCCACCTTGCCGACGAGGTCGCCGCCGACGTCCGCACCCTTGGTGAAGATGCCGCCGCCGAGGCGGGCGAAGATGGAGATAAGCGAGGCGCCGAAGCCGAGCGCGACGAGCGAGTCGATGACCTCGCGGGAGCCCGGCTCATGGCCGAGCACCGCCGTCAGGACGTAGAAGTAGATGGAGACGCCGAGCAGCGCGAGGCCGGCGACCAGCATGCCGGTGATCGCACCGGACTTGAAGGCGATGTCGAGGCCTGCCGAAAGGCTGCCCGAGGCCGCCTGGGCGGTGCGGACGTTGGCGCGCACCGACACGTGCATGCCGATGAAGCCCGCGGCGCCCGAGAGCACCGCCCCGATCAAGAAGCCGATTGCGGCGCTTCCCGAAAGCAGAAGCCAGGTGCCGATGAACACCACGGCCCCCACCATGGCGATCGTCATGTACTGACGCGCGAGATAGGCCTGTGCACCCTCTCGGATGAAGCCCGCGATTTCCTGCATACGCGTATTGCCCTGGTCGGCGGCAAGCACCGAGCGGGTCGCCCAGATCGCATAGGCGACCGAGAGCAATCCGCATAGAATAACGCCCACAAGTACTGTCATTCGCAATACCTCCAATTTCGCCCGGACGCACTGTCGCGCCGCGCGGTCCCTTCGCCGGACTCAAGCCCCTCCTCAGAAGCTGATCGGCCCGGACGCGAGATTGCGTGGAGGATCGAATGGCGTCAAGAGCCGCATTTTGCAGCCGACGCGATGGAAACAGGCGAAATGTCGCGGTTTTTTCAGGCCCTTGCGCGCGCGGCACGCATCTGCAGCAGCACCAGCACCAGACAGACGATGGTGACCGGCCAGATGACGAGGTTCATGAAGGACCAGCCATAAGCGGTGAAGACCTTGCCCGACGAAAACGAGGAAAGCGCCACCAGCCCGAAAAGGATGATGTCGTGGAAGCCTTGCACCTTGTCGGCCTCCTGCGGACGATAGCTGGACGCGACGATCGCGGTCGCGCCGATGAAGCCGAAGTTCCAGCCGATACCGAGCAAGACCAGCGCGCCCCAGAAGTTCCAGAGTTCCACGCCCATATGGGCGACGACGGCACAGGCCATCAGGATCAGAAGGCCTGCGATGACCACCTTCTCCGTACCGAAACGCGAGATCAGCATGCCGGTGAAGAAGCTCGGCGCGAACATCGCGATCACGTGCCACTGGATGCCGAGCGTCGCGAGATCGGAGGAAAAGCCGCAGCCGACGACCATGGCGAGCGGTGCCCCGGTCATCATGAAGGTCATCAGCGCATAGGAACTGACGCCGCAGATCATGCCGGTGATGAAGCGCTGCGTCATCACGATCTCGCGCAGCGGCCGCGCGGGCGCGCCGTCGGTGCCGGTGCGGCTGTCCATGGCCGGCAGGTTCAGGAAAGAGAGAACACCGATCGCGGCAAGCATCAGCGGCACCATGGCCGTGAAGGCGCCGGCAAAGGTGACCGGGGCGAAGTAGTCCTTCATCCAGATTGCAAGCTGCGGCCCGACGATCGCCGAGACGATGCCGCCCGCGAGGATCCAGGAAATGGCCTTGCCCTTGTAGAAGGTCGGAGAGGCGTCCGCCGCGGCGAAGCGGATCTTCTGGGTGAAGCCGCCGGAGAGACCGATCAGCAGCAGGCCGAAGGCGAAAAGCCAGAATTCAGAGCGGAACAGCGCGAGAGCCGCCACGGTGCCGCCGAGCGCACCCATGAGCGCGCCGAACATGAAGCTCGTTCTGCGGCCGAGGAAACGTGAAGCCAGGGCGACGACGATCGCGCCGATGGCGACGCCGATGTTGAAACCGGTGAGCGGGGCGGTGGCGAGCGACTTGTCGGCGCCGAGAAGCTGGAACCCCGCAAGGCCGCCGACGGAGAAGCTCAGGGGTGCGGCCGAGCCGAGAATCGACTGGGCGGCCGTCAGGATGAAGACGTTGCGCTTGGCTGAGCTCAGTTGCGTTTCCAGCCCGCCTGCTTCGACAGCGCTCATTTCGGCTCCTATCGCCCGTTCGTCACTTTCCGGCAGGTCCGCGAACCTGCTTGGCGATACGGTCGAGCACCGCGTTGACGAGCTTCGGCTCCTCCCCTTCGAAGAAGGCGCGGGCGATCTCCACGTATTCCGTGGCGATGACGGCGACCGGGACATCCTTGCGCTCAAGGAGTTCGAAGGTGCCGGCGCGCAGGATCGCGCGGACGGTGCTGTCGATGCGCGACAGCGGCCAGTCGTCCTGCAGGGCGTTGCTGATCAGCGGGTCGATCTTGGTCTGGTCGCGGACGACGCCGGAGACGATCGAGCGGAACCACGAGGGATCGGCCTTCACATAGGTGTCGCCGTCGATCTCCTGCCCCAGCCGATGAGCCTCGTATTCGGCGACGACTTCGAGCACGCCGGAGCCGGCGATGTCCATCTGGTAGAGCGCCTGCACGGCCGCGAGGCGCGCAGCACCCCGCTGGTTCGCGACCTTGATCGTCGGCTGCTGCTTCTCGTCCTTGCCCATCGGTCAGCCACCCAGTTTCCGCTTGAGCGCGATCATCGTCAGCGCGGCGCGGGCGGCAAAGCCACCCTTGTCCAGCTCGGAGCGGCGGGCCCGCGCCCAGGCCTGCGCCTCGTTTTCGACGGTCAGGATGCCGTTGCCGATCGGCAGCGATTCCGACACCGCCAGATCCATCAGTGCCCGGGAGGATTCGTTGGACACGATGTCGAAATGGTAGGTCTCGCCACGAATGACCATGCCGAGCGCGACGAAACCGTCATATTCGGTGCCGCCGGCATCGGCGCCGTCGAGCGCCATGGCGATCGCCGCGGGAATCTCGAGCGCGCCGGGAACGGTTACGACATCATAGGTCGCGCCCGCCTCGGCGAGCGCCGCCTTGGCGCCGTCGAGCAGCGCATCCGACATATCGTCGTAGAAACGGGCTTCTACGATCAGAAGATGGGGGGCCGATTGCGTCTGTGGCATGGGTATGATCCTGGAAACGGGGAAAATCGGGCGCGGCCCGAACAGACCGCGGTCAAACCATGCCCGCCCGCCATTGGCAAGTGTTTTTAGACCGGCCCTGCCCAAATGCGAAACGTCGACGCCGACATGGCGCGCGGACGACGCCTCCAAAGAGGCGATTTCATGGCGACAATCGTTACGATTGTTTAATCGAATTCAACAGCTTAGTGATTGGAAGTTGATCTGGAAGCGGCTCATATCTCTCTTCGTAAGCGCCACGGAAACCCTCCCGTTCCGCTGACTTCATCAAAGGAGAAAAGTCATGAACCGCTTTGCCAAGATTGCCTCCGCCACCCTGTTTGCCGTTCTTTCCGCCGCCGGGTACAGCCACGCTGCGACACCGCGTGCTGTCGACGACGCGCTCCGCTCCACGGCGAACCCCGCGTTCAACGTCGTCGAGCTGTCGTCGCTCGACCATCGCAGCCCGCGCCTTGCGGAATACAAGGACGTGAGCCCCGCCTCCATGTCCGCCCGCGACCTGCAGGCATCGATCGAGTCGAACCACAACCTTCGCCGGCAACTGACCGCCGAGAACGTCGAGATCGGCAACATCGTCGGCGCCGAACGGGCAGCCGACGGCAGCTTCGTCTTCTATCTCCGCTGACCAGCCCTTGCGGCAGGATCAAAGGGCGCCTCGCGGGTCTTCCCGCGGGGCGTCTTCGCATTTCGACATACCCCGCACTGGCGCGCCGGGGTCAGCCGGCAGAAACCGAGCCGGTCGTCGTTCGGTCGGGGAATTCAGCAAGCCGCGCGGCATAGCGCGCCATGGTATCGACTTCGAAGTTCACCTTGTCACCCGCCTTGCGCTCGCCCCAGGTGGTGACCTCCAGCGTGTGGCGGATCAGCAGGATGTCGAAATCGGTGCCGTCGACCGCATTGACCGTGAGCGAGGTCCCGTCGAGCGCCACCGAGCCTTTCGGCGCGACGAAGCGGGCGAGATGCTCCGGCACCCGGAGGCGGATACGAACGGCCTCGCCTTCCGGCGCCACGGACAGAATCTCGGCGGTGCCGTCGACATGGCCGGAGACGATATGACCGCCGAGCTCGTCGCCGATCTTCAGCGACCGTTCGAGATTGACGTGCGTCCCCTTCGTCCAGCTGCCGATGGTGGTGAGCCGCAGTGCCTCTTCCCAGGCCTCCACCTCGTACCAGCGGGCATTGCTGCCCTGCTCCGGCAGGCCGGTGACGGTGAGGCAGGTGCCTGCATGGGCGATCGACGCCCCCATGTCGATGGTCGCCGGATCGTAGCTGGTGGCGATCCGGAGCCGGACGCCCTCCTTCAGCGGCGTGACGGACTCGACGGTGCCAATATCGGTGACGATGCCGGTGAACATCAGATCCCTCTCTCGTAGTCGTCGAAGCGGTCGGCGCCGAAAACGGCCGAACGCACGTGCTTGAAACCTTCCGGTATATGGTCGGTGTCGACCGGTGCGGCAATACCGCCCGGACCGATCGTTCTCGGTCCGTGGAACAACAGGATGCGATCGACCAGCCCCGCCTCGAGGAAAGCCCTCGCGGTCTTTGCGCCGCCCTCGACGAGGACGGAAGAGATGCCCCGCGAGACCAGCCCGAAGAGCAGGCTTTCGAGATCGTTCGCCTCCACCACCTCGACGCCTTCGGCCTCCAGCGCTGCGCGGCGGGCTTGCAGGCTTTCGGCGGAGCCTTCGCCGGCGACCGCGATCACCGGAACCTTTCGCGCCGAGCGCACGAGCTTCGAGGTGAGCGGCAGGTCGAGATTGCGGTCGAGGACGACGCGCACCGGCGAATAGCGTTCAAGCCCCGGCAAGCGGACCGTCAGTTCCGGGTCGTCGGCAAGCGCCGTGCCGATGCCGACGAGGATGGCGTCTGTCTCGGCCCGCAGGACATGCACCTGCTCGCGCGACTCGGGCCCGGTGATAGCGATCTGCCCCTCATCCTTCCGGCCAATCATTCCGTCGGACGATATGGCAAGCTTCAGAATCACTTGCGGACGTTTCTTGATCTGACGCGTGAGATACGCGGCAAGCGCCCGGCGCCCCTCCTCCTCGAGAACGCCGGTGACGACCTCGATACCTGCGTCCTCGAGGATTTTCACGCCGCGCCCGGAGACGCGCGGGTCCGGATCGAGGACCGAAATCACCACGCGGGCGATGCCGGCGGCAACGATCGCATTGGCGCAGGGCGGGGTCCGGCCGTAGTGCGAACAGGGTTCGAGGGTCACATAGGCGGTCGCGTCGCTCGCCTTCTCCCCCGCTTCGGCCAGCGCCTGCGGTTCGGCATGGGGGCGCCCGCCCTCGGCCGTCACGCCGCGGCCGACGATCTCACCGTCCTTGACGATCAGGCAGCCGACGGAGGGATTGGTGGAGGTTCGTCCCAGATGCGTGAGCGCGAGACGCAGCGCCGCTTCCATGAACCGCCGGTCGTCGGAAGCGGCGTCCACGGTTCACTCCATCCCGTGGTCGCGGGAGATCTTGGCGTTGATTTCGGCGATCACATGCTCGAAATCCTCGGCATGCGAGAAGTCGCGATAGACCGAGGCGTAACGGACGAAGCCGACGTCGTCGAGGCTCTTCAGCGCTTCGAGGACCTGCAGGCCGATTGCCTCCGACGAGATTTCCGTCTCGCCGGAGCTTTCGAGCCGCCGCACGATACCGGAGACCGCCCGCTCGATACGGTCGCGGTCGACCGGCCGCTTGCGCAGCGCGATCTCGAAGGAGCGAACCAGCTTGTCGCGGTCGAAGGGAACCTTGCGGCCGGTCTTCTTGACCACCGTCAGTTCACGCAGCTGCACCCGCTCGAAGGTCGTGAAGCGACCACCGCAATCCGGGCAGATGCGGCGCCGACGGATGGACGTGTTGTCCTCCGCCGGCCGCGAGTCCTTGACCTGGGTCTCGTCCGATCCGCAGAAAGGGCAGCGCATCCGCGTTCCTTACATGTAAGGATACATCGGGAAGCGGCCGGTGAGGGCCACGACCTTCTCGCGGACGGAAGCCTCGACGCCGGCATTGCCCTCGTCGGAATTGGCGACCTTCAGGCCGTCCAGAACCTCGATGATCATGTTGCCGATCTCACGGAACTCGGCTTCCTTGAAGCCGCGCGTCGTGCCGGCCGGCGTACCGAGGCGAACGCCCGAGGTGACGAAGGGCTTTTCCGGATCGAAGGGGATGCCGTTCTTGTTGCAGGTGACGTAGGCGCGGCCGAGCGCCGCTTCGGCGCGCTTGCCGGTGGCGTTCTTCTTCCTGAGGTCGACGAGCATCAGGTGGTTGTCGGTGCCGCCCGAGACGATGTCGACGCCGCCCGCGGTCAGCGTATCGGCAAGCGCCTTGGCGTTCTTGACGATCTGCGCGGCATAGTCCTTGAACTCCGGCTTCAGTGCTTCACCGAGGGCGACTGCCTTGGCGGCGATGACGTGCATCAGCGGTCCGCCCTGCAGGCCGGGGAAGACGGCGGAGTTGATCTTCTTCGCGATATCCTCGTCATTGGTGAGCACCATGCCGCCGCGGGGACCGCGCAGCGACTTGTGCGTCGTGGTGGTCGCGACGTGGCAGTGCGGGAACGGCGACGGATGCTGGCCACCGGCGACGAGGCCGGCAATATGGGCCATGTCGACCATCAGCCATGCGCCGACTTCGTCGGCGATCTCGCGGAAACGCTTCCAGTCCCAGATACGGGAATAGGCGGTGCCGCCGGCGATGATCAGCTTCGGCTTGTGCTTGCGGGCCTTCTCGGCAACGTCATCCATGTCGAGCAGGTTGTCGCCTTCACGCACGCCGTAGGAAACGACGTTGAACCACTTGCCGGACATGTTGACCGGCGAACCGTGGGTCAGGTGCCCCCCGGAATTAAGGTCGAGGCCCATGAAGGTGTCGCCGGGCTGCAGCAGCGCCAGGAAGACCGCCTGGTTCATCTGCGAACCGGAATTCGGCTGAACGTTGGCGAAGTTGACGCCGAAGAGCTTCTTGGCGCGCTCGATCGCCAGTTCCTCGGCGATGTCGACATACTGGCAGCCGCCGTAATAGCGCTTGCCCGGATAGCCCTCGGCGTACTTGTTGGTCATGATCGAACCCTGCGCCTCGAGCACGGCCCGCGAGACGATGTTCTCGGAGGCGATCAGCTCGATCTCATGGCGCTGGCGACCCAGTTCCTTCTCGATCGCGCCGAAGATTTCGGGATCGACCTCGGCAAGCGGACGGGAGAAGAAGGCATCGGTGTTCGACATAATAGAAAGCTCCTGAACGGGTTGATGCCAAGGGGTCTTAGCCTCCTGCAGGATCAAGAGCAATACGGGTTACGACATTTGAGCATCAAAGAGCGGTAACGCCCCGTATCGACGAAAAAAGCCGCGCTCGAAAGAGGCGCGGCTTTGAAGGAGAGCGGCAAACGCCCTTACTGCTGCGGCACGAGGTCGTCGTCGACGGAGATCGAGCCGGCGACCTGTTCGACGCCGATATTGGTTTCGAGCGCGAGCTGGACGTTGCCGTCGAGCTGGTAGATGTCGTCGCGGAACTGGACGACACTGTCCTTCGCCGACCATGCGGTCAGATAGACCCAGTGGACGCCAACGTCGTCGCTCACCGGGATCGGGGTGTTGACGCGCGATGCGATGACCTGCTCGATCTGCTGGCGGCTCCAGCCGGGCGTGTACTTCAGCACCCAGACGATGAGGTCGCGGACGTTCTGGACGCGCACGCAGCCGGAGGACTCGAAGCGCATGAGTTTGTTGAACAGGCCCTGGGTCGGGGTGTCGTGCATATAGACCGCTTCCGGGCTCGGGAAGTTGATCTTCGTCGCGGACATCGCGTTGATCTTGCCCGGGTCCTGGCGGAACATCAGGTTCGGTGCCTTGGGCGCGAACCAGTCGATCGTTTCCGGCGCAACCTCGTTGCCCTTGCCGTCGATCAGGCGGATGCTGTTGCGCGCCAGATAGGTGGGATCTTTCTGCATCAGCGGCACGATGTCCTTCTCGACGATCGAGCGCGGCGCAGTCCAGTACGGGTTGAGGATGATGTCGGAAACCTTGGAGCTCACCAGCGGCGACGGACGGCTGATGCGGCCGACGATCGCGGTGTTGCGCAACGCGACGCGGTCATTCTCGACGGCCTCGACATAGGCGGCCGGAATGTTGACCATGATGTAACGCGCTTCGAGCTGCTTGCTGACAACGTCCTGCAGGCGCTGCAGGTTGACGTTGAGCTGCATCAGGCGGGTATCGGCCGGAACGTTGAGCGCCTTGAGGGTGAATTCGCCGAGCACGCCGTCGTCCGGAAGGCCGTGACGGGCCTGGAAGCGCTTCACCGCACCGTCGACATAGGTGTCGAACGAGTTGGAAAGCCCGGCCGAGCGCGGCAGGTCTCCGGAGATCATCAGGCGCTGACGCAGCACCTGCACCGACGGATCGATGGCTCCGAGCTGCAGCTTGACGCCGGGATTGACCTGCGGCCAGCCGCCATTGGCGACGATTGCCTGATAGTTGGCGATCGCCTGCTGCACATGCATGACGTTGCTGGGGCTGAGGATCGGCGTGTTCGACACGACGTTGGCGTTTGCGCGCGAAACCTGCGCATCGAACTGGTCGTCCCAGTTACCCCGGCGCGGCGCGTTGATGACGTCGTCGATCGCAGTCTGCGCGGCCGCCTGCCCGGCGAGTGCGGCGACACCGGCGACAGCGGCACCTCGCAGCAGAGCACGACGCGACATGGCAAGTTCTGCAGGCTTATTCGACATATTCCCTACCATTTTCCCAAAAGGACAGACAGCCAGGCT
The DNA here is from genome assembly GCF_024054295.1 of Ciceribacter sp. RN22. NCBI lineage: Bacteria > Pseudomonadati > Pseudomonadota > Alphaproteobacteria > Hyphomicrobiales > Rhizobiaceae > Ciceribacter > Ciceribacter sp. RN22. Next base: position 1,374,454 of record NZ_JAMXLD010000001.1, on the reverse strand, counting down.
ATACACAGGCATGGTTAACAAACGCGCATGCGCATGACCGGCATCCCGGAAATCGGCCATCCGAACAGGAGGGCCACGCGGCGCTTCTTCCTCCCCGGCGCTCCCATATCAATATGGCCAATTCGTGTCACCGGCCGCCACTCACGAATCCGTGTCGCCTTGCGCCATCGAACGCACGCAGGCGCCGTGGCGGGCAGATTGCTGCCGCCAGGCGCCTCGTCGTGCGACTGCATGACTGGAGGAAAATGCAGTACCTCGCAGTGCCCCTTGTGGATCAGAGGCGGTAGAGGATCTGGTCGTTCCAGAAGCGGTCGAGGCGCTGCAGGAGCTTGTTCATCTGGGTGAACTCGTCCGAACCGATGCCACCGACCTTCTGGATCGAGCCGATGTGGCGCTCGTAAAGACGGGCGACGGTCTCGGCGACTTCCTGGCCCTTATCGGTCAGGCTGATGCGGACCGAACGGCGGTCGATGCGCGAGCGCTGGTGATTTATGAAGCCGAGGTCGACCAGCTTCTTGACGTTGTACGACACGTTCGAGCCGAGATAGTAGCCCCGCGAGCGCAGCTCGCCGGCGGTCAGCTCCGAATTGCCGATGTTGAAGAGAAGGAGCGCCTGGACGGCGTTGACGTCGCTGCGACCCTGACGGTCGAACTCGTCCTTGATGACGTCCAGAAGGCGGCGATGCAGCCGCTCGACCAGGTGGAGCGATTCCAGATAGAGCGAGCGGATTGCATCGTCATGCGGGTCATGTGTTGCCGGCTGCGGCTTCAGTTTCGTGTTCATGTCGATCTGCCTCACTGTTTGTCTGGCGGCTTTTGGTTTTCTTCCCGCCTTGTGAGGGACACTATCGAATGCGCCTAAAATTCTATTTAAAATGCAGGCTTAACAGGAGCTTACCGAAACACGAGTGTCGATCAGGGTAAATCAACCCTTATCTCCTGGGCCTTGCGGCGCTGTTGCAGCCAGAGCGCGGCACGGAACGCGAGGTAGGCGACGACCACTGCCGAGTGCATCGGAACGACGAGATTGTTGCTGCCGTAGACGCTGCTCCAGACACCGTACATCAGGATCTGGGCGCCGGCCGCGACGACCCAGATCACCGGCCCCCAGGAGACGGCGAGCCAGAGCCCGAGCGCGGCGACGGGAAAGACGACGGCGAGACTGCTGGCGGCGACTTTCCACGGCAGGTTCAGGAGATCGAAGCGGGCGCTGCCGCCGAACGAATAGCCGACGAGCATCGCCCAATACTGTAGGCCGAACCACAGGCAGGAAACCGCGACCAACCGGAGGAAGGTCACGAACAGGGTCTCCGTTAGGCTGCGCTTCGGCACGTGCGGCGAATCAGCTTCCATCCGCAAAACATAGGCGGACGCCGAAGCCGCCGCCAGCGACTTCCAGTGAAAAGGCGGGGACTGCCCGTCTTCGCCCACAGCGCATCGTTTGAAGTGCCGACAGCCGGCGCCGCAACGTCCGAAGGGGCTGCGACGACGTTTGCTTTTGCACGGCTCTGCTCTCGTGCTATGCAGCCGGCGGTTTGAGCCACCAAGCGAGGACGAGTGCCATGACGCAGGACAAAACCCACCTTGTCGACGAGATCACCGGTCACCGGCGGATGCGACGCAACCGCAAGGCCGACTGGACGCGGCGGCTGGTACTCGAGAACCGGCTGACCGTCGACGACCTGATCTGGCCGATCTTCATCATTCCGGGCACCGGCATCGTCGAACCGATCGCAGCAATGCCGGGCGTCAACCGCATGTCCGTCGACAAGGCCGTGGAAGCGGCGAAGGCGGCGGCCGATCTCGGCATCCCGGCGCTCGCGACCTTTCCGAATGTCGAGATGGAGCTGCGCGACCAGACGGGATCACAGATCCTCGAAGCCAACAACCTCATCAATCGCACGACCGCGGCAATCAAGAAGGCCGTGCCGAATATCGGCGTCATCACCGATGTGGCGCTCGACCCGTTCACCAGCCACGGCCATGACGGCATCCTGCGCGACGGCGAGATCGTCAACGACGAGACGGTCGACCAGATCGTCCGGGCGGCGGTGCTGCAGGCGGACGCCGGCTCCGACATCATCGCCCCCTCCGACATGATGGACGGCCGCATCGGCGCGATTCGTCGCGGCCTCGACGCCGCCGGCCACCAGTCGGTCGGCATCATGTCCTATGCGACGAAGTTCGCCTCCTGCTACTACGGCCCCTACCGCGAGGCGATCTCGACCGGCGGCCTGCTGAAAGGCGACAAGAAGAGCTACTACATCGATCCGGCGAACGGCACGGAAGCGATCCGCGACGCGGCCCTCGACGTCGAGGAAGGCGCCGACATGCTGATGGTGAAGCCGGGCCTGCCCTATCTCGACATCTGCTGGCGGATGAAGGAAGCCTTCGGCCTGCCGGTCTTCGCCTACCAGGTTTCCGGCGAATACGCGCAGATCAAGGCGGCCGCGATGAACGGCTGGATCGACGAAGAGAAGGCGATGATGGAAACGCTGCTCTGCTTCAAACGGGCGGGCTGCGACGGCATCCTCACCTACTTCGCGATGGACGTCGCAAGAAAGCTTGCGAAATAAAGGCGATACCCCGCCGAGGCGGATTGCCAACGTCCGCCCGACACCCCATATGCGTCTTCAATCGAAAGGAGCGCATGTCATGACCTACAATCCAAATCCGCTCTATGCGGCCCCGGACGACTGGCGGGCCTATAGCGGGGTTCTGTCGCGGCGCGTCTTCGCCTTCATCATCGACTACCTGATCATCGCGCTCCTGTGGATCCCGGCGGCCGTGCTCGTCTTTTTCGTCGGCATCCTGACGCTCGGCCTCGGCTTCCTGCTCTATCCGATCCTGTTTTTCATCGTCGCCGGCCTCTATTTCGGCATATCGCTCGCGGGCCCGTTCCAGGCCACCCCCGGCATGCGCGCCATGGGAGTTGCCATGGTGAGGGTCGACGGTCGCAAGATCGACTTCGTCACCGCGATCGCGCATCTCGCGCTCTTCTGGATCCTGAACTCGGTGCTGACGCCGCTGATTCTCCTTGCCGGCCTCTTCACCGAACGCTCGCGTCTGGTCCACGATTTCCTCGTCGGCACCGCCACCATCCGCACGGCCTGACGAAGGCCGCGATGTCGTGGCAGGCGCACAGGACACCTGCCTCGGCTCTCCATCGCGCAAGAATATTTCCTGGACCTCGCGACATTTGAAACGCTAGGACTGTTCCGCTCGCCCTTGGATCGACATAAAGGGCCGTGCCCGGACAGCCCGATCGGCCGGCCCCTGCAGCGGAACCAATGAATGCCGGACTTCCATCTCGTCGCCACTTTCGTCGTCATCCTTGCCACGATCATCGCCTTCGCAAGCGACCGCTATTCGGTGGAGGCGGTTTCGCTCGGTTCGCTCGCCACGCTTCTCGCGATCTTCGGCGCCTTTCCGATGCGCGCCCCGGACGGCAGTGTGCTCGGTCCGGACGCGCTGCTCGCAGGCTTCGGCAATCCGGCGCTTGCGACCGTCATCGCGCTGCTGATCGTCGGCCAGGGCCTCTTCGCCACTGATGCGCTGGAGCGCCCTGCCCGTGTTCTCGGCAATCTCGGCGCCAACCGGCCATGGCTCACCATAGCCATCATCCTCGGCGTGACCGGCACCACCAGTGCCTTTCTCAACAATACGCCGGTTGTGGTGATCTTCATTCCGATCCTGACGGTCGTCGCGGCGCAACAAAGGGTGCCGAGTTACAAGATCTTCATGCCGCTCTCCTTCATCACCATCCTGGGCGGCATGACCACCATCATCGGTTCCTCGACCAACATGATCGCGGCCGGGCTCGCGGCGCAGCAGGGCCTCCAGATCGGCTTCTTCGACCTGACCGGCATGGGCGCACTGCTCGCCGCCGTCGGCAGCGTCTACGTGCTCATCCTCATGCCGCGCCTTCTCAAGGACCGCATATCGGCGGCGTCACGCGAGAACCAGGTCACCGGCACGCAGTTCGTCGGCGAGATCCTCCTGACGGCGGGCCACCGCTATATCGGCATGACTGCCAAGGCCGGGTTCTTTCCGGAAATTCGTGATCTGACGCCACGCCTGCTCCTGCGCCGCGACGTTCCGATCCGCCCGCCCTTCGAGAACATCACCCTGATGCCGGGCGACATTCTGATCGTGACGGGAACGCGCAAGGCCTTCATGGATGCAATCGCCAAGGGCGAGAAGGGAACGACAGGACTAGAGGGCGAGGACGGCTACAGCAGCAACATCGACGTCGTGCCGCCCGGCGCCCATTACCACATCATCGAAGCGGTGATCGCCCCCGGCTCGCGCTACGAAGGCCGCACGATCCAGCTCTCCGGGCTTCAGGCACAGTTCGACGTCGCCGTCTTCGGCGTGCAGCGCAAGAGCCGCATGGCGCGCACCGCCCTTTCCGAAATACGGCTCGAAGCCGGCGATACGCTCCTGATCGGTGGCACGATGGACGCCCTCGCCGCGATGCGGGGCAACCACGACATCCTCCTGCTCGAGTACTCCGCCGAATCCGTGCCGCAGAAGCGCAAGGCGAGGATCGCCGCTGCAATCTTCGCCGGCATCGTGTTGCTCTCGGCGTTCGACATCTCCCCGATCGTGGTCAACGCCATCGTCGGCGCCGGCCTGATGATCGCGCTTGGCTGCCTGACGCTCAATCAGGCAAGCCGCGCCTTCGACAAGCAGATCTACCTGATGATCGGCACTGCGATCGCGCTCGCGACCGCGCTTGAGCATACCGGCGGGGCCTCGCTGATTGCGCAGGAGACGATCGCCCTGATGGATGGCGCGCCGACCGCCGTCTTGCTTTCCGTGCTCTTCCTGCTGATGGCGGTGCTGACCAACATCCTCTCGAACAACGCCGTCGCCGCGCTCTTCATGCCGATCGCGCTCGACGTCGCCCATCGCGTCGGCGCACCGCCCGGCGCCTTTGCCGCCGCGGTGATCTTTGCCGCCAACTGTTCCTTCGCGACCCCCGTCGGCTACCAGACCAACCTGCTCGTGATGGGACCTGGCCACTACCGGTTCGCCGATTTCGTGAAGGCGGGCACACCGCTCGTCGTCATCATATGGTTGACGTTTTCCATTCTTGCGCCATGGTATTATGGACTGTAGTCGCGAAAGGATCGGGCCCCGGCCACGATGAACACCCAGACGTCCCCTTCCCCGCAGTTCTACCTCACGGCGCCGGCGCCGTGTCCCTACCTGCCGGGTGAGAAGGAGCGAAAGGTCTTCACCCATCTCGTCGGGCCACGGGCGACCGAGATGAACGACCTTCTGACGCAGGGCGGTTTTCGCCGCTCGCAGAACATCGCCTACCGGCCGGCCTGCGAATCCTGCCGCGCCTGCATCTCCGTGCGTATCCTGGCCCAGGAATTCACGCCCGGCCGATCCTTCCGTCGGGTGCTCGCCGCCAATCGCGACATCGTCGCGACGGCTTGTCCGGCGCAGCCCTCCTCCGAACAATTCAGCCTCTTCCGCCGTTACCTCGATCATCGCCACCAGAGCGGCGGCATGTCCGACATGACGGCACTCGACTATGCAATCATGGTCGAGGACACCCATGTGCAAACCCGGATCATCGAATACCGCCTGCGCGCACCCGGCGACGGGCTGAAAGCGCAGCCGAAGGGCGAACTGGTCGCGGTCGCGCTCAGCGATCTCATGAGCGACGGGCTGTCCATGGTCTACTCGTTCTTCAATCCGGCCATGGAGCAACGCTCGCTCGGCACACTGATGGTCCTCGACCACGTCAACCGGGCGAAGGCGCTCGGCCTGCCGCATGTCTATCTCGGTTACTGGGTCAAGGGATCCGACAAGATGGGCTACAAGATCCGCTTCCAGCCGCAGGAGCACCTCCTGAGCCAGGGCTGGCAGCGTTACACACCCTCCGAAGACTAGGGCCGGTTTCCGTCGAGGTTTTGCAGCGCCGACATGAGCGATTTTCGCCATATCCCTTCGGGACGCGGCGGATCTTTACGCCGGATGCGTCGGAACGGCGTTGTGGGGTAGGCTCCACGCCGGAAATTCCTCCTTGTCCGGCGACAAGACCCAACCGTGCCACGCCCGCCGTACCGCACCGGTGACGGCCGGCTGCCGTTCCGGATCTGCCGCCGCGGACAGCCCGGCGTCTGGGCTCAGGCGTTGCGCAGGATGACGGCCTCCACGGGCCGACGCGGCGAATAGGGCAAGGCCGGCGCATAGCCGAAGCGGAGTACGAGATCGGGACGGCGTCCGTCCAGTCCCGCGACACTCGCCACATCGGCACGCAGCGCGGCGACCTCCACCGGCTGGTTGACGAAGGCGGTCCGGATGCCGAGCGCCGTCGCCGTCAGGCAGAAGCGCTGGCAGGCGCGCCCTGCGGCGATCCATCCGGCCGGATTTTCCGGCGCGGCGGAGAAGACCGCAATTCCCGCGGAGCTGTCCATCTGGCGCGCGTACTTGTCGGCCTCGGAGCGGGGCTTGAACGCCATCTCGAAGGCGTGCGGCCCGAGCCACTCCGGCAGGGCCGGATTGCCGCTCGCCGCAGCATACAGTCCGTCCCCCCTCCCGATTGCCGCCGAGGGGCTGAAACGGATCCATCGCTTGAGTTCGGCGACGAAGGCACGATCCGCCATCTGCGCGTCGTTGCCGGCGATCACGAGGTCCCGCATCCGGCCGACCGCACCCTGATCGGTCAGCAGAGCCAGATGGACGCCATCGACATCGGCACTCTTGCGGAGTCGCTCGAGGTCGGCGGATGGCACCGGCCGGCCGTCATAGACGCTGCGTGTCGACTGTCTCCTCGGGATGGCGGTGAACATCTTCCAGGTATCGGGATCGGCCGCCATACCGTCGCTGATGAAAGCCAGCGATGCTCCCGTTTCATTACCGTCCCGCGTCACCGCGACCGCGCCGGGGCGACCCGTCGCGATCGCGGCGATGGCGAGATTCTCGACGGCGCAGCCGAGGCTGACATAGAGATGGTGATCGTCAGGATCGACGACCGGCGTGCGACGGGAGAAGTCCGGCCGGATGGCAATGCCGCGATCCGACATCTGAAAGCGCCACGGCTGCGTATTGTGGCCGTTGGCTGCGAGCGTGGCATAACGAACGAGGCCGCGATCCGTTACTGGTGGCATCGGCGGAACGCGCAGATCCCTGGAATAGCGGGCGTAGCGAGCGGCCGCGCGCCTCGCCTCCACGACGATGCCGGCGCCGCCGAGCGCCAGTGCCGCGGAGCCTCCGGTCAAGATTCCACGTCGCGTCAGCATCCGGCTACCTTCCGTCGATCAAAGGAGAAACAATACAACCGAAGGATAACGATACGGCGGCGGCGATCAACCCCTACGAGAGGAAAACTCACCGGCAATATTGACGGTGGAGCCGCCGAACGGCAGTTGCCCGGATTCCGGAGCCGGCGAACCGCCGCGCCCTGCACAAGGGCAAGGCAGAAGGGCGTGGCTTTGTCTTACGGCAAGACGATAGCCATGTTATAACGTCGTTGCAACACCAGGATCTCGGCCATGAACATCACCATTCGCAAGATCGGCAATTCGGAAGGCATCATCATCCCGAAGGAAGTCCTCGACCGGCTGGGCCTCAAGGCGGGCGACATCGTCGAGCTTACCGAAAATCAGGACGGCTTGCTGCTGAGGTCCACGGATGATGACTTCGCGCGGCAGATCGCTCACGCCGAGCGTTTCATGGAGAAATACAAGACTGCGCTGAAGAAGCTTGCGGAATGACGGACTTCGTCTTTCTTTCACGCCCTCTCGTCGAGGCCTTGCATCGGATGCAGATCGAGCGTTTCGGTGGCGCCGACGGCCTGCGTGACGGCGGGGCTCTGGAGTCGGCACTGGCACGGCCCGTCCACCGCGCGCATTACGGCTCCAGCGACCCTTGCGAACTGGCCGCTTCCTACCTTTTCGGATTGGCGAGAAATCACGCATTTATCGACGGGAACAAGCGTATCGCGATCGTGACTGCCGCCGTCTTTCTGATCGAAAACGGCTACGAGATCGAGGCAACCGACGCCGAACTCTACGCCTTCGTCATGGCCGTCGCGGCCGGCGAGATCGACGAGGACGGTGCCCGGCGTTTTCTAGCCGATCACACCCTGCCCCGTCGCTGATCTCAGCCGGAGAACTTGCCGCTCCGCGGGAAGCCCTTCGGCACCAGCCGTCCGGCGGAGGCGCGGTCGCCCATCCACTCGACCAGTTCGTCCTTGCTCTTGGTGAAGACGCGGCCGGCGCTGTCCTCCCAGGTCAGACCGTCGGCGATCGCGAAGCACTTCACGTCCGAGATACCGCCGTCCTTGTAGCGCTGCAGGCGCACGCCCTTGCCGCGCGACATCTCCGGCACCTGCATGAGCGGGAAGACCAGGAGCTTGCGGTTCTCGCCGACGACGGCGACGTGGTCGCCGGTGACGGGCACGACGAGCTTCGTCTCGTCCGGCATGCCGACGTTCATGATCTGCTTGCCCTTGCGGGTATTGGCGACCATCTCGCTTTCCGGGATCACGAAACCATTGCCTGCCGTGGAGGCGAGCAGGAGCTTGCGTGAGGGGTCGTGCACGAAGGCCGTCAGCACATCCTGATCGTTCTCCATGTCGACCATGATGCGGATCGGCTCGCCGTGGCCGCGGCCACCGGGCAACTTGTCTCCGCCGAGTGTGAAGACCTTGCCGCCGGTGGTGACGAGCAGGATCTTGTCGGTCGTCTGTGCCGGGAACGCGACCCTGAGGCCGTCGCCCTCCTTGAAGGTGAGGCTCGACGTGTCGGAAATATGGCCCTTGAGGGCGCGGATCCATCCCTTTTCCGAGACGACGACGGTGATCGGTTCCTTCTCGATCATCGCCTGCTGGATCGCCTCGATATCGGCCTCCGGCGCATTCGAGAAGGTGGTGCGGCGGCGACCGAGTTCCGTCGCCTTGGCATACTTCTTCTTGACCTCGCCGATCTCCCACGCAACCGTCTGCCACTGCTTGTCGTCCGAGGCGAGCAGGGACTCGATCTCGGCCTTCTCGGCGGAGAGTTCCTCATGCTCCTTGCGGATCTCGAACTCCTCGAGCTTGCGCAGATTGCGCAGCCGCATATTGAGGATCGCCTCCGCCTGCACGTCGGTCAGGTCCCATCTCGCGATCATGACCGGCTTCGGCTCGTCCTCCTCGCGGATGATACGGATCACTTCGTCGAGGTTGAGATAGGCGATCAGCAGGCCGCCAAGGATTTCGAGACGCCGGTCGATCGCCGCGAGCCTGAAGCGCGAACGGCGCACCAGCACGTCCTTGCGGTGGTCGAGCCATTCGGTCAGGACCTCGTTCAGGGCCATGACCTTCGGCACCTTGCCCATCGAGAGCACGTTCATGTTCAGCGGAATGCGGCTTTCGAGTTCCGTCAGCTTGAACAGCGACTCCATCAGCAGCGTGGCGTCGACGGTGCGGCTCTTCGGCACCAGCACGATGCGCACGTCCTCGGCCGACTCGTCGCGGATATCCTCCAGCAAGGGCAGCCTGCGCGCGATCAGCAACTCGGCGATCTTCTCGATGAGCCGCGACTTCTGCACCTGGTAGGGAATCTGCGTGACGACGATCTGGTAGCCGCCGCGGCCGAGGTCCTCGGTCTCCCATTTCGCCCTGACGCGAAAACCGCCGCGGCCGGTGCGATACGTCTCGACCATGCTTTCGCGGCTCTCGATGATGATGCCGCCGGTCGGGAAATCCGGGCCTTCGATGCCGCCGCGCTGCGGGTTCGCCGGATCGGCGATCAGTTCCTCGACGGTGGCGCCAGGATTCTTGATCAGATAGAGCGCCGCGTCGCATATCTCATGGACATTGTGCGACGGAATGGAGGTCGCCATGCCGACGGCAATCCCGGAGGAACCGTTGGCGAGAAGGTTCGGGAAGGCGCCCGGCAGAACGACCGGTTCCTCGTCTTCCTCGTTGTAGGTCGGTCGGAAGTCGACCGCGTCCTGGTCGATGCCTTCGAGCAGAAGCGCCGCGACCTCGGTCATCCGCGCTTCGGTGTAACGATAGGCGGCAGCGCTGTCGCCGTCGATGTTGCCGAAATTGCCCTGCCCGTCCACGACGGGATAACGCTGCGAGAAATCCTGCGCGAGACGCACGAGCGCATCGTAGACTGACTGGTCGCCGTGCGGATGGAACTTACCGATGACGTCGCCGACGATGCGGGCGCACTTCTTGAACGCCGAGTTCGGCCGGATGCCCATCTCGCTCATCGCATGGATGATGCGCCGGTGCACCGGCTTCAGACCGTCGCGCACGTCGGGGAGCGCACGGTGCATGATCGTCGACAGCGCATAGGCAAGGTAGCGCTCTTCGAGCGCTGCCCTCAAATCCACCGGTTGAATATTGTCGCCACCGTCACCGGGCGGCAAAAGGCTCTTTCCCATGCCCCCTTGCTAGCGGAGATGGCCCCGGACGGCAAGGAATCCGGCCGATCCGATTGTGGATTACGGCCGTTTTGGACAACGCGCCGCAGCGACGTCCGCGGGACGATTAACCTTGCCGAAACGGCCCAACTTTCCCGCTATACTTCTCCCGAAACAGACAGTAGGCTCCGACGCCGAAAAAGCTTCAATGATTACACCGATTTCAAGAGGATTCATTATGACACAGTCCCGGGCGACCAAGCTTTTCCTCGCCGGAACCTTCCTGACATCTCTCTCCGGCCATGCCTGGGCTCTTGATGGTCAGGATCTGCTCAAGAAGATCAATGCCGCCTATGCAAGCGGCAGCGCGACGATTTCGGCCGAGTCGGTCGAGGTGGATGGCAGCGACGTCGTCCTGAAAGGCGCCAAGTTTACGACGCTCGGCGAGAAGCAGTCGAGCGTCAATCTCGGTGACCTGACGCTGACGAATGTCTCCGAGGAAGACGGTGGGGCCTATTCCATCGAGCGTATCAACTTTCCTCCGGTCAATTTCACCGAAGAGAAGTCGTCCGTGACGGTCGACGACCTCTACCTCGCCGGCGTCTGGGTGCCCGCCAGCACCGAAGGCAACGATCTTTCCTCGATGATGCTCTACGAAGAGGCCCATAGCGGACCGATCAAGGTTATCTTCGACGGCAAGGAAGTCTTCTCCATGGAGGAAGCGAGCGGCACGCTCGATGTCGCCGAGGACGAGGAGTCGATGAGCTTCGAGGCCGACATCACCGGCATCAAGGCCGATCTCGCCTTGGTCAAGGACGCCGAGAGCAAGGAAGCCATCGAAGCCCTCAATCTGAAGACGATCGACGGCGACGTCACCATGAAAGGCAGCTGGGAGCTCGCCACCGGTACAATCAAGGTCGAGGAATACGCCTTCGACTTCGCCAATATCGGCATGCTGAACCTCGCCTTCAGCGTCTCGGGCTACACCATGGACCTCGTCAAGCAGTTGCAGGAGACCGCCCGCACGATGCAATCCCAGCCGCAGAACGAGCAGGCGCAGCAGGCCGCCGGCCTCGCCATGCTCGGGCTACTGCAGCAGATGTCGTTCAACAACGCCGAAATCCGCTTCGAGGACGACGGAATCACCAGCCGCGGCCTGGACTACGCCGGCAAGCAGCAGGGTAGCTCGGGCGCGGAAATGGCACAGATGGTGAAGGCCATGGTGCCGATGATGCTCGCCCAGGCCAATCTCGGCGCCTTCGCCAACGAGGTCTCCGCAGCCGTCAACAGCTATATCGACGATCCGAAGAGCCTGACGATCTCCGCCACGCCGGAAAAGGCCGTGCCCTTCCCGATGATCATGGGTGCGGCCATGGGTGCGCCGGACACGTTGCCGAAGGTGCTCGGCGCCAAGGTTACGGCGAACGACTGACGCGCCTTTTCGGCAAATCATTTGTTGCTCTCGAAAGGGCGCGGCTTGCCGCGCCCTTTCGTCGCGGATAGTGGTAGTTTCAGCGCCGCGCGATTGACGGGACCGACCCGCCCCGTCAATCCTTGGTTGCTCATCGACAACCATGGATCTATCGCGCAATGTTTGCCTGGCGACCCCGACCGGTCGAAATCACCGAAAAACTGAACGACACCTCGTTCGAACCCGCGCACGCCGCCTATTATGACGGCAAGAGCGGCGACTGGCTGCGGCTCCTCTTGCAGGCCCGGGTCGATTTCCTGTCGATCTGGCGCCCCGCCGACTTCACCGAACGAGTGACCGCCACCCGCGTGCTCGGCCGGCAGATCGTGCTCGTCAACGCGCCCGACCTGATCCGTCAGGTCGTCGTGAAGCGCCACGAGAACTACGAGCGCAAGAGCCCGCAGATGCGTCGGGCGCTCGAATACCTGCTCGGTGACGGCCTCTTCATCTCCGACGGCGAGACCTGGAAGCAGCGGCGCGCGCTCGTCAACGACATCGTCCACACCAACCGTGTGCCGAGCTTCGGGCCGGTGATGGAGAAGACCGCCGGCGAGCTCGTCGAACGCTGGAACAGCATGCCGGACGGGGCAAGCGTCAATGTCCTGCACGAGATGGCCGGACTGACGGCCGAGATCATCTCGCGCAGCGTCTTCGGCAACAATCTCGGCAAGGAGAGCGCCGATGCCGTCACCGACGCCTTCACGAGCTATCAGTCGCTGATCGACTCCATCAATCTCGGCTATTTCATCGGCTTCGACGAAGGCCTGCCGGTGCTGCGCACGCCCTCGCTCCGCCGGTCGGTCAAGCGCATCCACCGGATCATCGACAAGGTGGTCGAGGACCATCTCGCCGGGCGCGGCGACCACAACTCAATGGTAGAACTCCTGATCCGCCGTCAGGAGCGCAGCCCGGAGCTGAAGCTCGACCTCGTCGCGCTGCGCAACGAGGCGGCAACGATCTTCATGGCTGGCCATGAGACCACCGCCGCGACGCTCACCTGGGCCTGGTACCTGCTGTCGCGTGCCGGCTGGGCGGAACAGGCCGTGCACGAGGAGATCGCCCGCGTCTGCGGCGATCGCACGCCGACGATCGACGATGTGCCGAAGCTCGACTATTGCCGCGCGGTGATCGAGGAGACGCTGAGGCTCTATCCGCCGGTGCCGATTCTCGCCCGTCAGACCAAGCAGGCCGACACGATCGGCGACCTGCCGGTCGAACCGGCGTCGCTCGTGCTCATCGTGCCCTGGCTGCTGCACCGCACGCCGAGCCTCTTCGAGGACCCGCATCTCTTCCGGCCCGAGCGCTTCCTCGGCGACCGCCGGCCGGTCCCCTACAGCTACATTCCGTTCGCCAGCGGCCCACGGGTCTGCCCCGGCATGAATTTCGGCCTTACCGAAGCGATCCTCTGCCTTGCGGTCCTCGCTCAGCGCTTCCGCGTGCGTGTCGATGCCGGCCACAAGGTGGAGCCGCTCTGCCGCCTCACCCTGCGCCCGAAGGGCGGGCTGCCGGTGACGCTGCATCGGCGCTGAAGGAGGTCGACAATGGCAACGGACGACAAGGCGCCGGATGTGAAGGCGGCCAAGCGCAAGGCCTGGGTCTATGCCGAGGAACAACGGCCCGCATTCGCTGACTGGCTCGCCGGCGGCGACCGGCGCAAGCGCTTCGTCCGCTACTGGTTTTCGGACAACGTCTGGAACCTCCTGCACCTCGCCGGACATTTCGGGCTGAAGCTGCTGCCGATGGACGCATGTTCGGCCTTCGGTGCACGGCTCGGCGTCTTTGCCATCCCGCGCTTCCACAAGGCGGCGGAGAAGAGAACCCGTGCGACGATCGCGGCGCTCTGCCCGCACCTCAGCCCTGCGGAGCAGGAGGCACTGTTCATCGAGAACTGCCGCTCGCAGGGGCGAATCATGACCGAGTTTTCGGTCGTAAACCGTCTTGCGAAACATCCCGAACGCATCGAGGTCCACAACATGGAGTGGGTGCTCGACGCCGCCAAACGCGGCCCGGTCATCTTCGTGGGCATGCACCTCGGCAACTGGGAGATCGGGCCGATCGTGCTGCAACGTGCGGGTCTCGTTCCCTACATCAATTACACACCACCACCTGGCCGTGCCAAGGCGTGGATCTCGGAGCGTGTCCGGCGCAAGAACGGACTGAACTTCCTGCCCCCTGGGCTCCAGGGCATCCGCCCTGCCGTCAGCGCTCTGAAGAAAGGCGGCATCGTGTCCGCTTTCTGCGACGAAGGCGTCGGTGGCAAGCTGCGCGGCCCCCTCTTCGGCCGCAAGCCGCATCTGGAAGGCAATCTCGCGATGACCGTGCGGCTCGCCCGGATGACCGGCGCCACCCTCTGTCCATGGTACAATCTGCGCACCGACGGCTTCCGCTTCGCGGCGTATGCGCTACCGCCGATCGTGCTGCCGCCGGAGACGAAATCCGGCGAGCGCCTGCTCGACGACATCCAGCTCCTCAACGACGCGATCGAACCGGTGATCCGCGAACACCTGGACCAGTGGTTCTTCCTCGACAACGCCTTGCCCAAGAGCTGATACGCAGAACAGAAAAGGCCCCGAAAGCAACAGCTTCCGGGGCCTTCCTCATTTCGGTAAGAAAATCGGTTCAGTCCTTTTTCGGCTGCGGCACGACACGCAGCGCCAGCTCGCGCAGCTGCGTTGGGGTCGCCTCCGAAGGCGCGTTCATCAGCAGGTCCTGCGCCTGCTGGTTCATCGGGAACAGGGTGACTTCGCGCAGGTTCTTCGCGCCGACGAGCAGCATCACCACGCGGTCGATGCCGGCCGCCATGCCGCCGTGCGGCGGGGCGCCGTACTGGAAGGCACGGTACATGCCGCCGAAGCGTTCCTCGACGTCGGCCTTCGAAAGACCGACCATCTCGAAGGCCTTGACCATCAGCTCCGGCGACTGGTTACGGATCGACCCGGAGGCAATCTCGAAGCCGTTGCAGACCATGTCGTACTGGTAGGCCTTGATCGACAGGGGATCCTGACCTTCCAGCGCCTCCATGCCGCCCTGCGGCATCGAGAAGGGGTTGTGGGCGAAGTCGATCTTCTTCTCTTCCTCGTTCCATTCGAAGAACGGGAAGTCGACGATCCAGCAGAGTTCGAAGCGGTCGCGGTCGATGAGGTTCAGTTCCTCGGCGGCGCGGTTGCGCGCTTCGCCGGCGAACTTGTAGAACTTCGCCGGTTCGCCGGCGACGAAGAAGCAGGCGTCGCCTTCATCGAGGCCGAGCTGGGTGCGGATCGCTTCCGTGCGTTCTTCGCCGATGTTCTTGGCGAGCGGGCCGGCCCCTTCGAGAACCGCGCCTTCCTGGCGCCAGAAGATATAGCCAAGACCCGGCTGGCCCTGCTGCTGCGCCCAGCCGTTCATGCGGTCGCAGAAGGCGCGCGAGCCGCCGGTCTTCACCGGGATCGCCCAGACCTCGACCTTCGGGTTGGAGGCGATCATGTTCGCGAAGACCTTGAAGCCGGAGCCGGCGAAATGCTCGGTCACGCTCTCCATGACGATCGGGTTTCTGAGGTCCGGCTTGTCGGAACCGTATTTGCGGATCGCCTCGTCATAGGGGATGCGCGGGAACTCCTGCGTCACAGGCTTGCCTTCGGCGAACTGCTCGAAGACGCCGCGCATGACCGGCTCCATGGTCGTCCAGACGTCTTCCTGGGTGACGAAGCTCATTTCAAGGTCGAGCTGGTAGAATTCGCCCGGCAGGCGGTCGGCGCGCGGGTCCTCGTCGCGGAAGCACGGGGCGATCTGGAAGTAGCGGTCGAAGCCGGCAACCATCAGCAGCTGCTTGTACTGCTGCGGGGCCTGCGGCAGCGCGAAGAACTTGCCCTGGTGGATACGGGAGGGCACGAGGAAGTCGCGAGCCCCTTCCGGCGAGGAGGCGGTCAGGATCGGCGTCGAATATTCGGCGAAACCGATCTCGCCCATGCGCCGGCGCATGTCGGCGATGATCTGCGTGCGCTTGACGATGTTCCGGTGCAGCGTCTCGCGGCGTAGGTCGAGGAAGCGATACTTCAGGCGAACGTCTTCCGGATAGTCCGGCTCGCCGAAGACCGGCAGCGGCAGTTCCTTGGCCGCCGACAGGACTTCGATCTCCTGGGCGTAAAGCTCGATCTCGCCGGTCGGCATGTTCTTGTTGATCGTGTCTTCCGAACGGGCCTTGACGAGGCCGTCGATGCGGATGACCCATTCGCCGCGCACGGTTTCCGCGAGCTTGAAGGCCGGGCTGTCCGGGTCGGCGACGACCTGGGTGATGCCGTAGTGGTCGCGCAGGTCGATGAAGAGCACGCCGCCATGGTCGCGAACGCGATGAACCCAGCCGGAAAGCCGGACGGTGTTGCCGACATCGGACTTACGGAGAGCGGCACAGGTGTGGCTGCGGTAACGATGCATTTTGCTAAATCCTGGACTTGGGCGCCGGCAAGAAAGGCGAAAAAGCGCCCCGAACTGCCGAGAGAAAATCGGGCGGAAAAGCGCACGTGCCGTCCGATTTGTCAAGGCTGGAGCAGATATGGTCGCTATTTCGGCTATAACGGCAGAAGCGGCTGGTCTAGATATGGCATCCTGTCTTGGCAGCGACTCAAAGACGGCAACGCCACTCCGCTCAGGCCCACATGAACGATATCCGTCCCCTCATCCCCCTTCTCGTCACCGCCGGCATCCTCATCGGAGGCAATGGCCTGCAGGGCACGTTCATCTCGCTCAGGGCGCTCCAGGAGGGGTTTTACACCTCCACCATCGGGGTGATCGGCACTGGCTACAATATCGGCTTCGCGATCGGCTGCATCTACGTCACCCGCATCATCCGTTCGATTGGCCATATCCGCACCTTTTCGGCGCTCGCGGCGATCGCATCCGCCGCCTCGATCTCGATGCTGCTCGCGATCAACCCGGCGTCGTGGTTCGCGATGCGGCTTCTGCAGGGCCTCTGCTTCGCCGGCCTCTTCGCCGTGGTCGAAAGCTGGCTCAACGCCCGCGTCACCAATGCCACGCGCGCCCGCACGCTCTCCGTCTACCGTTTCGTCGACCTCGGCTCCGTGACGCTCGCGCAATACCTGATCCCTGCCGTCGGCATCAGCGGATTCGAACTCTTCGCGATCGTCTCGATGGCACTCACCCTTTCGCTCGTCCCGATCTCGTTTGCCGACCGATCGAGCCCCGAACCACCGGAGGCGGTGCGCTTCGATCTGAAACTGCTCTGGAAGGTCTCGCCGCTCGCGACCGTCGGCTGCGTCGTCGTCGGGCTCACCAATTCGACCTTCCGTTCGCTCGGGCCGGTCTATGCCGACGGCATCGGCTTTTCCGTAACCTCGATCGCCACCTTCATGAGCCTCGGCATCTTCGCGGGCGTCGTGCTGCAGTATCCGCTCGGGCATTATTCCGACAAGCTCGACCGCCGGCGAATCATCCTGGTTGCCACCTTCGGCGCCTTCGCGGCCGGGCTCTTCATCACCTTCGTCGCGGGCTCGAACGAACTGCTGAATTACGTCGGCATCTTCATCTTCGGCGCCTTCGCGATGCCGCTCTATTCGCTCTGCTCGGCGCATGCCAACGACCACGCGGCACCCGGTCAGCATGCGCTCGTTTCGGCCGGCACGCTGTTCTTCTGGTCGGCCGGCGCCGTGGTCGGGCCTCTTTTCGCCTCGTTCATGCTCGATCACTTCGGGCCGCAGGCGCTCTTCATCTACACGACCGTCGTGCTCGGCGTCTTCATGGTCTACACGCTGCTCAGGATGACCGTCCGCGAAGGGGTGCCGGCCACCTCGCGGCGACCGCGCTTCCGCAACCTCCTGCGCACCTCGACCTTCTTCAGCAAGCTTGCGGCACCACCTTCCGAAAAACAGGACTAGCGCCGATCACCCCGAGCCTGCGGCAGTTTGGCGGCCGAAGCCGTATTGATGAATTTCGTTCTCAACTTTAAAAGGGAGACATCTTCATCCGTATGGTATCCCGAATGCTCCCGCTGACCCGCCGCAATCTCCTCAAGGCCGCCGCTGTCGGCGGCGCCTATGCCTCGGGTGTCGCGCTTGCACCCGGCATCACCCGCGCACTCGCCGGTGCGACGACCGACCCGCTGCTGCTCGAAGCCTACGAGCTGACGGCGATGATCGACGGCAAGGCCCCGAGCAAGGGCGTGATGAGCTACCGAACGTCCGCTTCGCCGGCGGATGTAGCGCCGCCGGTTCTCAGGGCGCGGCGCGGCGAGCCGTTCTCCGTGCGGTTCGAGAACCTGCTCCAGGAGCCGACGACCGTGCACTGGCACGGACTGCGGATCGCAAACGCCATGGACGGCGTTCCCTTCCTGACCCAGCCTTACGTCTATCCGGGCGACGGCTTCGATTACACTTTCACGCCGCCCGATGCCGGCACCTTCTGGTACCACCCCCACTGCAATACGCTCACCCAGATCGGCCGTGGACTTGCCGGCATGCTCGTCGTCGAAGACCCGAACGACCCCGTATTCGACGGTGAGATCGCGCTCAACCTGCGCGACTGGCGGCTCGGCGGCAATTCGCAGTTCATCGAGCAGTTCAGGGCGCGCGACGCCGCCAAGGCCGGCACCTTCGGCACGGTCCGCACCGCCAACTGGCAGGTGGAGCCGAGTTACGATGCACCGGCCGGCGGTCTCATCCGGCTTCGTCTCCTCGCCTCCGACGTCACGCGCATCTTCAACCTGAGGCTTGCCGGTGCTGAGGCGGTGATCGTCGCCATCGACGGTCAGCCGGTGCCTTCGATCATACCGCTCGACATGGCGGTCGTCTCGCCCGGCCAGCGCCTCGATCTCGTCCTGCGCATGCCCGACGACGAAGGCGCGACAGTCGCAATCGAGGATGTCCGGCCGTCGACGCCGAAAACAGTCGCGCGGCTCAGGGCTGTCGGAGCATCGCTCAAGCGGAGCCTCGGCGACGTGCCGCCGCTTGCCGCCAATCCGCAGACCGAGCCCGATCTTTCCACGGCGACCGAGGTGCCGCTCATCCTCAGCGCCACCGCCGAACAGGCGGCGAAGGATTCGATCTGCGGCTCGCTCGGCTATTCGTTCTGGGCGATCAACAAGGTGCCCTATCCCGGCGACAGCGCCGATCCGATGGCGCCTCTTGCGGAAATGAAGCGCGGCAGGACCTATGTCTTCAATCTCGAAAACGTCACGCCGCACGCCCATCCGATCCACCTGCACGGGATGAACTTCAAGGTGATCTCCTCGTCGACGCGGAAGGTCCTGCCGCTCGTCTCCGACACCTATCTCGTGCTTCCCGATGAGAAGGTGCAGCTCGCCGTCGTCGCCGACAATCCGGGCGACTGGGTGCTCCACTGCCACATCATCGAGCACCAGAAGACGGGTATGACGAGTTTCGTGCGGGTGGTATAGCGGGGCTTCCCGCCCTTCCCGACCGGAGCCGTTCCATGCCGTCGCTCACCGACACCCTTCGCATCCACGAACCCTATCCCAGCGTCTTCGCCTATTACGACGGCCGGATCGAAGGCGTGCGGCTCTGGTCGACGGAGCGCAACTGGGTCGATGACGGAGCATATTCGCTCGGTATCGCCAGTTTCTCGATCGTCTCCGGCAAGGAGGCCGTCGTCTACGACACCCACGTCTCGCTCGACCATGCCCGCGCGATCCGTGCGCATCTCGTAGGCCTCGGCGTCGAGACGATCCGGGTCGTGCTCAGCCACTGGCACACAGACCACATCGCCGGCAATGCGGTCTTTTCCGATTGCGAGATCATCGCCAACCGGCTGACCCACGAGGCGATGGTGGCAAACCGCGAGGCGCTTGCGGCAGAAACGCCGCCGATCGCGCCGCTCGTCCTTCCGACGCACCTTTTCGAGGACGAGCTCACGCTCGACCTTGCGGGGCTCGAACTGCGGCTGATGCGTTTCGACATCCACAGCGCCGACGGCACCGTGATCCTCATTCCCCGTCTCGGCGTGCTGCTTGCCGGCGATACGCTGGAGGACACCATCACCTACGTCTCGGAACCCGAGCACACGCGCACCCACATTGCCGAACTCGACCGGCTGGCGGCCCTTCCCTTCCGCCGCATTCTGCCGAACCACGGCGCCGAGGCGGTGATCGCCGGCGGCGGCTACGAGGCCAGCCTGATTTCCGCGACCAGGGCCTATCTCGAACGCCTGCTTTCCCGACTCGACGACCCGGCAATCGATACCGAACCGCTCGCCGCCTTCGTCGCGCCGGAGATCGAAAAGGGCTGGATCGGCTATTTCGCCCCCTACGAAGAGGTGCACCGGGAAAACATCGAGGCCCTGCGCAAGGTGGCGCGCTGATCTTCTTCTGTCGTTTTGCCGCGTCACTTCGCCCCGAAATGCCGCTGCGGCGACCGGAACCGGCCGTTCATATTGACATCGCGGGGCGAACGCGGAAGGAAGGTGGATCGCAAATTCCATCAAGACCGAGACGACATGATCGAAACGACCGCTGCCCTCGAGGAAGCCTGCAAACAGCTCGCCAAGTCCGACTTCATCACCATCGACACCGAATTCCTGCGTGAATCCACGTTCTGGCCGGAACTCTGTCTGATCCAGATGGCGAGCCCGGACCTCGAAGTGATCGTCGATCCGCTCGCCAAGGGCATAGATCTCGCTCCCTTCTTCGCGCTGATGGCGGACACTTCGGTCGTGAAAGTGTTCCATGCCGCCCGCCAGGACATCGAGATCATCTTCCATCTCGGCAATCTCATCCCGCACCCGATCTTCGACACGCAAGTTGCGGCGATGGTCTGCGGGTTCGGGGATTCGGTCTCCTACGACCAGCTCGTGCAGAAGGTGAAGAACGTCCACATCGACAAGACTTCGCGCTTCACCGACTGGAGCCGGCGGCCGCTTTCCGACAAGCAGCTCGAATATGCGCTCGCCGACGTCACCCACCTGCGCGACGTCTACCTGAAGCTCAAGGACGAACTCGAGCGCGAAGGACGTGCCGGCTGGCTCACCGAGGAGATGAACATCCTCGAATCGCGGGAAACCTACGACCTGCACCCGGACGATGCCTGGCAGCGGCTGAAGATGCGTCTCCGGAAGCCGCAGGAACTCGCCGTCATCAAGTATGTCGCCGCCTGGCGCGAGCGCGAGGCCCGCAACCGCAACGTCCCGCGCTCCCGCGTGCTGAAGGACGACGCGATCTACGAAATCGCCCAGCAGCAGCCGAAGGATGCCGAGGCGCTCGGCCGGCTACGCACCATCCCGAAGGGCTGGGAACGCTCGAATGCGGGCACCGCCATCGTCGAGGCGGTGAAGGAGGCGCTCGCCCTTCCGAAGGCCGACATGCCGCATGTGCATCGCCACGCTCATGCGCCCGACGGGGCGGCCGCCTCCGTCGAGCTTCTCAAGGTGCTCTTGCGTCTCACCTCGGAAAAGCACGGCGTCGCCACCAAGGTCATAGCCAACACCGAAGATCTGGAAAAGATTGCCGCCGAGGGC
Organism: Ciceribacter sp. RN22; assembly: GCF_024054295.1. Classification (NCBI taxonomy): domain Bacteria; kingdom Pseudomonadati; phylum Pseudomonadota; class Alphaproteobacteria; order Hyphomicrobiales; family Rhizobiaceae; genus Ciceribacter; species Ciceribacter sp. RN22. Next base: position 1,353,147 of record NZ_JAMXLD010000001.1, on the reverse strand, counting down.
GACAAAGCCGATGTCGGCGCCATGCACGGCTGGCGCCGCGAACTCTTCGGCGACGTGGCGCTGAAGCTGATCGCCGGCAAGGTCGCATTGCGCTTTGTCGACAAGCGCGTAGAAGCGGTGGAGTTCTGATCGGTGCCGGCGCTGTCCCTGCGCCGCGCCACGCAGGCCGATATCCCGTTCATCATCGAGACCGAGCGGAAGCCCGGTTATGACCGGACCGTCGGACGATTCGAGGAGAACGAACATCGTGCCCACCTCGACGACCCGAATTGGCTCTATCTCATGCATGAGGGCATGGGGCTGGCCTTGTTGCACGGCGTGGAAAGTCGCGACGGCAATCTGTGCCTGCAGCGCTTCATCGTGACAGAGACCTCAGTCGGCCTCGGCAGTGCCCTATTGCCGCTGGTCCTGAATCAGGTGTTCCTGGAGACAACCGCCCATCGACTCTATTTACATCACGTGGAAGGCAATACCAAAGCCGCACGGCTTTATGCGCGCTTCGGCTTTCAGCACGAAGGTATTGAGCGTGAAGCCGGTCTTCGGCCGGACGGCAGTCGTTTCAACCTGATAAATCTCTCAATTTTGCGCCCTGAATGGGCAGCGCGGCAAGGCTAAGGTCGCCCCATGGAACTGCCCGCCGCCCTGCGCCGCGCCGTCGACGATGCCCTCCAAGGCGAACCGCTCGACCGCCTGACCCGCGCCAGCCAGACCCTTTCCGACCGCTACCGCCGCGAAGTCCGCGACGGGCGTTTCCATATCGACGGGGCGCTCGCGGCCAAGGCCTATCTCACCACCCGCCTGCCGGCGACGTTTGCCGCCGTCCGCGCCGCGCTCGACATGGTGGCCGAGGCCTCGTCCACCTTCGCGCCGCAAACGCTGCTCGATATCGGCGCCGGCCCCGGCACCGCGCTCTGGGCGGCCGCCGACTGCTGGCCGGAGCTCCATCAGGCGACGATCGTCGAGGCGAGTGCATCGATCCGCACTGTCGGCGAGGCGCTCGCAAGATCCTCGACCGTCGCCTCGACATGGCTTGCCGGCGATGTCACGGGCGCGCTTCCCGTCACGGCTCCGGCGGACCTCGTGACGCTTGCCTATGTGCTCGACGAGATCGCCGAAGGCGCCATTGCGGACGTCACGGGCAAGCTCTGGGCGCTCACCGGCCAGACACTCGTCATCGTCGAGCCCGGCACGCCCGCCGGCTGGCGCCGTATCCAGATCGTCCGCGACACGCTGATCAAGGCCGGCGCCCATCTGGTTGCGCCCTGCCCGCACGCCGCCCCTTGTGCGATCGCCGGCAGCGACTGGTGCCACTTTTCGCGGCGCGTGGCGCGCTCCCGCCTTCACCGGCTGGCGAAGCAGGCGGACGTGCCCTGGGAAGACGAGAAGTACATTTTCATTGCCGCCTCGCGGACGCCGGCCGAGCCGCCCCCGGCGCGGATTCTTGCGCCACCGCGCGTCGCAAGCGGCCTCGTAGGTCTGAAGCTCTGCCGTTCGGACGGCGGCATCGGGGAACTCGTCGTCAGCCGGCGCGACGGCGACCTTTTCCGCGAGGCGCGGCGGGCCGACTGGGCCGACGGCTTCCATCTCCCGCAAGACGAGGACAGTGTGGAAGACGACGGCCACGACGGCGCGTGAACCGATGCATGAAAGCCACCGCCGGAATCAAAAGAGCCGGCGCTTGACCTGCACCGGCTCCTGCGAATGCTGACGATCCGCCCGGTTCAGAGTTTCAGGACGAAGGTCGATCCGCTCTCCAGCGACTTGAGCGCGCCGTTCGGATCGTAGAGAGCGGCACCCGATGCGCCCGGCTCGGTCGAGGGACCGCTCGTCGTGTACTCCACCGTCCAGTCTACCTGGGTTTTCGAGCTTTCGCTCGGCGATATTGTCTGCCAGGCGATGCTGGACTGATCGCCCGTCTTCGGAGTTCTCTGATAGATCGTGATGCCGGACGAGCCGGCGTTGTTGTTGAAATTGATGCTGTAGGTCGACACGATAACTACCTCGCTGTGTTCGATGACGGCAAATTACGCCGCAAGACGCGAGACACAACGGCCGAAAATGGGTGCACTTTCGAGGAAAGATACAGGGTTACGGCAAGGATAACGGAGCGCCTGCGAGCCCAACGGCCGGTGCTCGTCAGCCGTGCAGCCTGGCGCCTTTGGTGATCTTGTCGACGAGCTTCTTCTCGGCCCTGAGACCGATGCCGACCACCTTCGCATTGTCGGGCGCAAACTCGGCGAAGACGGCCCGGTTGGCGGCGTCGTGACCCGTCGAGAACATTTCCTCGATGTAGAGCGACGAGGTCACGCCGCGTTCGAGCGAGCGGCGGTGGATCGTCGAAAGCGTCGACGTGTTCGCCGAGAGCACGACGATCGGCTGCCTGGCCATGGCATTGTAGACGTTGCCGGCCGCGTCGCGGTAAGGTTCACCAATTACGGACGTTTCCTGCGCGACGATCCCGCTCGTCAGGAAGGCGGTGACGTTGAGCTTCTGCCAACTGGCAAGATCCTCCCTGAGGATGACGACAATCTTGGTATCGAACATGGACGACAATTCCCTTCGCGGTTTCATGGGCCAGACTGGCCGGACCGCCGCTATAGCGAGGGACTGTACGGACGGTCTTGAACGATCCTGCACCTCGGTAACGGAGGACCGCTTGCGCCTTCTCGGCGGCTCGGCGGGGCTTGAGCACATCGAGGCCGCCTTCAGGGGCGACGGATTCTCCCCGCATCGCCACGATACCTACGGCATCGGCGTAACGCTCTCGGGCGTGCAGACCTTTCAGTATCGGGGATCACGCCGAGCGAGCCTTCCGGGCAACATCATCGTCCTGCATCCCGATGAATTGCACGACGGCGCAGCCGGGACCGAAAGCGGCCTGTCTTACAGGATGATCTACGTCGCTCCCGAGAGGATTTCGGACGCCCTTGGAAGAAAGGGCTCCCTGCCCTTCGTCGCCGATCCCGTCGTCAACGATCCGGGCTTTCGCCTCAAACTTGCAGACGCAATCAACCAGCTCGACGACACGTCGTCGGAACTCGCCATCTCCGACGTCATCGCCATGATCGCCGATAGCCTCAAGCGTCACTGTGACGAGGGCGGTGGATCGGTGACGCGAGGCGTTTCGGCAGGCATCGCCGCCTGCCGGGAATTTCTCGCTGCTCACTGTACGCGGGAGGTCCGTTCTGCGGAACTCGAAGCGATCGCCGGCCTCGACTGCTATACGATCGCCAGGCAGTTCCGCCGCGCCTTTGGCACGAGCCCGCATCGCTATCTGGTGATGCGGCGGCTGGATCTCGCGCGCTCGCTCATCCGGGACGGCGAAGGACTGGCGCAGGTCGCCCTTGCCGCGGGCTTCTCCGACCAGCCCCATTTCACCCGCCACTTCAAGCAGGCCTACGGCATGACACCCGGCCGCTGGCAGGCGCTCGTTTCGGCGGGACGGTGAGCTTGAGTCTACTCGAAACGGAAGGCCAGACGCTTGCCGGTCAGCCGGGCGAGTTGCTGCAGGCGTCCTTCGAGCCGTTCGCCGGCAAAGCCGCGATACTGCGGCGGCACGACGAATTCGAGGTCGAGGTCCGGCTTCGCCGACCGCGCGAAGGTGAGATTGTCGACGACGCCCGGCATCGAGGCGGAGAAGAGATAGACGACCCGCAGCAGACCGCCGACGAGCTTTGCCCGTTGCAGCAACCGTTCGGTCGCAATCGCCGCGAGCGGGCCGGTCTGACCGTCGTCGTTGAGCCCTTCGAAGCGGTAGTAATTGGTGAGCGCGATGAAGGCGCGTCCCGGATGGGTGATCCCGATGAAGGACGAATGGGCGATGATGTTCAGCGCCTGAAGCCCGCGGTAATCCGGATGCGCACGCCAGCTGATGTCGGCGAGCAGGCAGGCGGCCTGCCGGTAGCGGCCTTCCTCCACCGTCTCGTCGATGTCGAAGAAGGGCATCATGCGACCGGTCCAGTCGGCGAGCTCACGCGCGTGTTCCGGCGAACGGGCTCTCAGGATCGCCAGTTCGTCGGCGGCGGCGAGCAGCGGATCGGCGGCGCGGTCCTCCTCCGAAAGCAGCGCATAGAGATAGCCTTCGCGCACCCCTTGCGCCGAGAAGGAGACCTTCGCCGGTTTCATTGCGTCGAGCACCTCGCGCATGGCGATCGCGCCGTAGGGCAGAAGGGCGCGGCGGCTCTTGGAAATCGCCTGCCAGGCCGGATCGCGGTTGTCGCCGCTGGCGATAATCTCGTCGAGGAAACGGACGATCTCGTCATAGGGCAGTTCGTAGCCCTGCATCATGTGGAGCGGATAGTCGCGCTTCTCCATGTGAAGCTTGGCAACGTTTCGCCAGGTCCCGCCGACGGCATAGAAAGTGCGCCCCTCGCCCTTCTCCAGCATGGTGGTTTCCCGGATCAGCCGCCGGGCGATGGTGCGGGCCTTGACGATCGAGCCCTCGGCCGTCTCGGACAGGCGAAGGCCGCCGAGCGGCAGCGTGATACCCTTGCCGAGGTCCCGGCCGCGAATGTCGATGAGCTCGAGCGATCCGCCGCCGAGGTCACCGGCGATGCCGTCCGGATCGTGGAAGCCGCTGACGACGCCGAGCGCCGAATAGAGCGCCTCCTGCTCGCCGCTCAGCACCTCGATGCCGTGCCCGAGGATCGCTTCGGCCTCGCGGATGAAATCCGGGCCGTTGGCAGCCTCCCGCGCGGCCGCGGTCGCCAGTACGTAGATGGAGGTTGCCTGCGCCTGCTCGGAAAGCGCACGGAAACGGCGGAGTGCCGCGAGCGCACGGCGCACGCCTTCCTCATCCATGCGCCCGGTCGAAGCGAGCCCCTTGCCGAGGCCGCAGAGAACCTTTTCGTTGAACAGGATGGCCGGCGACCTGGAAAGCCCTTCATAGACGACGAGGCGGATCGAGTTCGAGCCGATGTCGATGACGGAGACAGGGGCGATACCGGGTAAACGTCCCTGCGCTTCTGATCGTGTCATGAAGTACCAGTTATTTCTTTCGGCCGGATATCAGGCCGGCGATCAGCTTCGGCGCGCTCGATTTCAACGCTTCGCCCCGGCCGGAGAGGCTGGGATTGGTCATGAAATACTGTTGCGCATTGAACGGTTCTTCTCCCGGGCGCACTTCCATGCGGCGGGAGGTACCGTCGGGCAGTATCTCGTAGCTCTGCTGGTTGTCAATCAGATTGCCCAGCATAATCTGTGAAAGAACCTGCTCGTGAACCGTCGGATTTATCAGGGGAACCAGCGTTTCGACGCGCCGGTCGAGGTTGCGCGGCATCATGTCCGCGGACCCTATGTAGACGAGCGCCTTTTCCGACGGGAGGCCATAGCCGTTGCCGAAGCAGAAGATGCGGCTGTGCTCCAGGAAGCGGCTGACGATAGACTTCACCCGGATATTGTCGGAAAGCCCCGGCACCTGCGGACGCAGGCAGCAGATGCCGCGCACCACGAGGTCGACATCCACGCCCGCCTGGCTTGCGCGGTAAAGCGCGTCGATGATCTCCGGATCGACGAGCGAGTTCATCTTCATCCAGATCGCCGCAGGACGGCCGGCCCGGGCGTGTTCGATCTCTTCGGCGATATGCTTGAGGATACGCGGACGAAGCGTATAGGGCGATACCGCCAGCTTCATGCTTTCCTCCGGCTCGCCATAGCCGGTGATGAAGTTGAAGACGTTCGCCATGTCGTGGGCGATCTTCGGATTGCAGGTAAAGAAGGAGAGATCCGTATAGATCTTCGCCGTGACCGGATGGTAGTTGCCGGTGCCGAGGTGGCAGTAGGTCCTGAGCTTGCCCTCTTCGCGGCGCACCACCATCGACATCTTGGCGTGCGTCTTCAACTCGATGAAGCCGAAGACCACCTGCACACCGGCGCGTTCGAGGTCGCGCGCCCAGCGGATGTTCGCCTCTTCGTCGAAGCGCGCCTTGAGCTCGACCAGTGCCGTCACCGACTTGCCGGCATCGGCCGCATCGATGAGGGCGCGGACGATCGGACTGTCGTTTGAGGTGCGGTAGAGCGTCTGCTTGATCGCCAGCACGTCCGGATCGCGCGCCGCCTGCAGCAGGAACTGCACGACGACATCGAAGGATTCATAAGGATGGTGGACCACCATGTCCTTCTCGCGGATCGCCGCAAGGCAATCGCCGGCATGTTCGCGAACCCGCTCGGGGAAACGGGCATTGTAGGGTTCGAAGCGCAGGTCGTCGCGCGGCGCCTTGGCGATCTCGGAAAGCGTGTTGAGCGCCAGCAGGCCGGGCAGGATCGCCACCCGGTTCTCCGGCACGCCGAGTTCGTGGACGACGAACTGGCGCAGCGCCGCGGGCATTTCCGAATCCGTCTCGATGCGGATCACCGAACCGCGGCGGCGGCGCTTCAGCGCGGTCTCGAAGTAGCGCACGAGATCTTCGGCTTCTTCCTCGACTTCGATATCGCTGTCGCGGATGATCCGGAACGTGCCGAAACCCATGACCTCGTAACCCGGATAGAGCCGGTCGATGAACATGCCGACGACATCTTCCAGCGTGATGTAACGGAGCGTGTTGCTGTCGTCCGGCAGCCGGATGAAGCGGTCGAGCGTGGTCGGCAGGCGCAAGAGCGCCGTCATCGGCTCGCGGCCCTGCTTGCGTTCGAGCTGCAGCCCCATCGAGAAGCCGAGGTTCGGGATGAAGGGGAACGGGTGCGCCGGGTCAATCGAAAGCGGCGTCAGCACCGGAAAGATCGATTCCTCGAATTCCGTCTCCAACCAGAGACGGTCCTCGTCAGAGAGGGCGGCCGGACGGACGATGAGGATGTCCTCCTTCGCGAGATACTGCTGCAGGACGGCCAGCGAGGCCTGCTGCTCCATCTGCAGATTGTCGATCTCCTTCAGGATCTCCTCGAGCTGTTCGAGCGGCGTCTTGCCGTCGGGGCTCCTGATGGTGATGCCCTGGCGCACCTGCCCTTCGAGGCCGGCGACGCGCACCATGAAGAACTCGTCGAGATTGGTCGCGGAGATCGACAGGAAGCGGACCCGCTCGAGCAGCGGATGGGCCGTGTTCAGCGTCTCTTCGAGGACGCGGCGATTGAATTGCAGCCAGGAGAATTCGCGGTTTATGAAGCGCGAAGGACTGGTCATCAAATCTTCCGTTTCGGCACCCGCATCGGCCCCGACCGTTTCCATCCCGGTTGCAACGTGATCCATGATTCCGTCCTTGATGTTCGCGCTCTGGCGCCCATTATAACAGCTTCAAGACGTCACTGTGACAATTCAATCGTGATGGTCGTCGCCGTGGAGTTCGTCGAGGACCTCCGCGACCAGCGCCCGCGAAATCTTCGCCCGACGCGCCAGAGCCAGCCGGTCGATGCGGTCGACGACGTCCTGGGCGGCGGCGAAGGAACGCTCCATCCGTTGCACGATGTAGCCGACGATGCGGTCATCGATCACGAGCTGGCGGTCGGCGAAGAGCTTGACGATGAGCTGCGCAAGGAGTTCCTCCTCCGGCTCGCCGATCTCGACCATGGTGGCGGCCTTCAGCCGCGAGCGCAGGTCGGGCAGCGCGACGGCCCAGGACAGAGGCCACGTGCGGGATGTCATCAGCAGGCTGGTGCCGTTCTCGCGCACGCTGTTGATCACGTGGAAAAGCTCGACCTCGTCGAAGCCTCGCCGCTCGGCATCCTCGAAGAGGACCGGACCCGCGGCGGCGGCAAGGGCAGCCTCCGCGCCGGCGACCGGATGGATATCGACAGCGCCGCTCTGCTCGCGCCAGATCTCGGCGAGATGCGACTTCCCCGAGCCGGCAGGGCCTGCGAGGATCACCACCGGCGACGGCCAGTGCGGCCAGGAATCGATGATGGCGACGGCCGCTTCCAGGCGGCCTGAGACCAGCAGGTCGTCGCGGCCGGTCGCAGCGGCATGGCCGAACACCAGCGGAAGCTGCTCCGCCACTTTCAGCTTCGCCCCAAACTTCTTGTTTTCACTCATCTACTTCTCTGAAGCACCGGGCTCCTGCTCGCCACCGCGGCCGGGCGCCTGTCCATAATACAGATCGCTCTCAAGATACCGCCCCAGGGCAAAGCGGACAAGGACGCCGATCGCCGCCGCCGCCGGCACGGCGACGAGCACGCCGACGAAACCGAAGAGCGCGCCGAAGGCGAAGAGGGCGAACATCAGCCACACCGGATGCAGCCCGACGCTCTGGCCGACGAGTTTCGGCTGCAGGATGTTGCCTTCTAGGAACTGGCCGGAGAAGAAGAAGATCACCACGATGACGACGTGGACGTAATCGGGCCAGAACTGCACGAGCGCGACGCCGGCGGCGAGCACCAGGCCGACGGTCGAGCCGACATAGGGAATGAAGCTGATCATGCCGGTAAAGAAGCCGATCAGCAGCCCGAAATTGAGGCCGATCAGCGAAAGGCCGACGGCATAATAGATGCCGAGGATGAGGCAGAGCGATCCCTGCCCGCGCACGAAGCCGGCGATCGTCTTGTCCATTTCGGTGGCGATCTCGCGGACTGCACCGACCTGGTTGCGCGGGATCCAGTGGTCGACCTTCGCCACCATCCGGTCCCAGTCGAGCAGGAGATAGAAGGCAACGACAGGGGTCACGACGAGGAGCGCGGCAATGTCGACGAGCGCCTTGCCGGAGTTCCAGATCTGCGCCACCAGCGTGGCGGCGAAGCCGGCGCCCTCGGTCAGCAGCTTGGAGAAATTCTCCTTGATCGTCGCCATCTGGCCGTCGAGCCATCCCGGCAGCCAGCGGGCGTTGGAGGTTGCGATGAAGTTCTGCAACTCGCTGACATAGCCCGGAACATGCTGGATGAAATCATTGAGCTGGGTGGCGAGCACCGGAATGATGATCACCAGTGCGAGCACGAAGACGAAGATGAAGGCGACCAGAATGAGCGTCGTCGCCATGAACCGGTTGAGGCCGAGCCGCTCCAGGCGGTCGGCGACGGGGTCGAGGAAATAGGCGAGCGCCATGCCCACGATGAACGGCAGGAGAATGGTGCGGAACAGGAACAGGAACAGGATGAAACCGGCAAGCGTCGCGAGCCCGAAGAATGCCTGCCGCTTCAGGGTAACGCCGGATATGTGCTGGGTCATGCTCGAAGCTCCGCTGCGATCGTCGGGATAGGAAGTAGAATGGCTGGGGCTCAAGGGTCAAGGGCCGCCTGAAGCCATCCTTGGTCACTTCCACCGCCGCAGTGCGGCCGTCCCATCTCCGCCGACGAGGAGGTGTTCAGACGCCCCGCCGGTTGCCCCAGAGCATGACGTGGAGTTGCGGCAGCACACGAGCGGAAAACCAGCGCTCGCCTGCCACCGCGTCGACCAGCCAGCGCATCCGCTCCGTCAGCCCGTCGATATCGACGTTCCCTTCGCCGTCTGCCGGCGGCGGCGTGTGATTGCCCGGCTGCAGGTAGACCGGGAGCGCCGGAAATCGTGCCGCGACATTGCGCGCGAAGGCGAAATCGTCCGCGTCGAAGACGACGAATTTCAGGACGGTCTGCGGCCCCTCTCCTGCCGCTGCGACGCACTCCCCGAGAACGGCCAGATCGCACACCATGCCGCTCGACGGCGGCTTGGGGCTGAGCACCAGCGTGTCGAGCCGGGCAAACCACGGCCTTGCGAGCGATCCCTGGGTTTCGAGCGCGAAGCGATAGCCCTCGCCATGACCGCGATCGATCAGGGCACCGAGCGGCTGGATCGCCGGATTGCCGCCGGACAGAGAAACAGTGAGCGGCTTGCCGCCGGACAGCCGCGTGACCTCGCTCCAGATGTCCTCCGTCGACATCGGCTTCCAGTCGTGCCGAAACCGGCTCTCGACCGCATGCAGGCTGTCGCACCAACTGCAGCGGTAGTCGCAGCCGCCGGTGCGGACGAAGACGGTCGGCAGGCCGATCAACACCCCCTCGCCCTGGATCGTCGGACCGAAAATCTCGCTCACCAGCACGGTCGAGGAAGATGCCTCCATCATGGCCGGTATTCCGCCCAGGTCTTCGGTGTCTCGCTTACCCTGACCGCCGAGGTTTCCGGCAGCCGCACCTTGCACCAGTCGTAGAAATGCCGGGCGAGGCACTCGGCCGTCACCTTGTCGTGGCCGAGCACGTCGTTCAGGTGGCGGTGGTCGAAGACCTCGTCAATGTAGCGCTTCAGCGGCGCCAGCTCGTGATAGTCGCGCACGAAGCCGTGTTCGTCGAGTTCGGCGGCCGAAAGCTCCACCTCGACGACATAGTTGTGGCCATGCAGACGCGCGCATTGATGATCCGCCGGCAGGCCCTTCAACTGGTGCGAGGCGGAGAAATGGAATTCCTTGGTGATACGGTACATCAGCGGACCTCTTCCGCCCTGAACGCGCCGGTCGCCGCCACCCAGAAATCCGGGTCCTCGTAGTCCGTCGGGTCGCTCACGCCGGCGAGATGGAAGGCCTCGCGCCGTTCGACGCAGGTGCCGCAGCGGCCGCAATGGCGCTCGCCGCCCTTGTAGCAGGACCAGGTCCGCTCGAAGGGCGTGCCGTGCCGCGCACCATCGGCGACGATGTCCGACTTCGAGGCGTTGACGTAAGGCGCGTAGAGCCGCACCGCGGCATAGCCGTCGAGCGCCGCATCCTGCATCACCTGGAAGGCGTCGATGAAGCCCGGACGACAGTCGGGGTAGATGAAGTGGTCACCGCCATGCACCGCCACGGCGACCGCATCCGCGTTGCGGGCAGCAGCGACGCCGAAGGCGATCGCCAGCATGATGGCGTTGCGGTTCGGCACGACGGTCACCTTCATCGTGTCCTCGGCATAGTGGCCGTCCGGCACGTCGATGGTGTCGGTCAGCGCCGAGCCGCTCAGATGCCGGCCGACGGCGGAAATGTCGATGATCTCGTGCGGCACGCCGAGCCGGGCGGCGCATTCGGCCGCATGGTCGAGCTCCTTCCGGTGACGCTGTCCATAGTCGAAGGAGATGAGGGCCAGAAGTTCGTGTTCCGCCGCGATCCTGTGGGCGAGCGAAACGGAGTCCAGTCCGCCGGAGCAGACCACGATGGTTTTCATGATGTTCGTCCTTGTTTTGACCGGGTAGGCTGCGACCGGTATGCGTTACGGCGCGCTCCTTACCTCATGGCCGGCAGTTTGTGAACGAAAATCTTCCCCCGCCGCCGCGCAGACGCCGGCATACCTGCTTTTTCACCGGGATTTGCCGGTATTTCCCTTGAATCCCCGGCCCGGTCATGCCATTGCGCGGGAGAACGACGACACCCGATTGGAGAGCCCCATGTCCGAGAACGGCAAGAACGGTCTGACCTATAGCGACGCCGGTGTGGACATCGATGCCGGCAACCTGCTGGTCGAGAAGATCAAGCCCGCCGTCCGCTCCACCCGCCGCCCCGGCGCAGAGGGCGAGATCGGCGGCTTCGGCGGCCTCTTCGATCTGAAAGCCGCAGGCTTCAAGGACCCGGTCCTCGTCGCCGCCAACGACGGCGTCGGCACCAAGCTCAAGATCGCCATCGACGCCGGCATCCACGACACCGTCGGCATCGACCTCGTCGCGATGTGCGTCAACGACCTCGTCGTCCAGGGCGCCGAGCCGCTCTTCTTCCTCGACTATTTCGCGACCGGCAAGCTCGATCCCGACCAGGGTGCGGCGATCGTCGGCGGCATTGCCGACGGCTGCCGGGAAGCCGGTTGCGCGCTGATCGGCGGCGAAACCGCCGAAATGCCCGGTATGTATGCCGGCGGCGACTACGACCTCGCGGGCTTCGCCGTCGGTGCGGCCGAACGCGGCCAGCTCCTGCCGGCCGGCGACATCGCCGAAGGCGACGTGATCCTCGGCCTCTCCTCCTCCGGCGTCCATTCCAACGGCTTCTCGCTGGTGCGCAAGATCGTCGAACTTTCCGGCCTCTCCTGGGACGCTCCGGCCCCGTTTGCCGAAGGCGTAAGCCTCGGCCGGGCGCTGCTTGCGCCGACCCGCATCTACGTGAAGCCGCTCCTGAAGGCGATCCGCGAGACCGGCGCCCTCAAGGCGCTCGCCCACATCACCGGCGGCGGCTTCCCGGAAAATATTCCGCGCGTGCTGCCGAAGCACCTTGCCGCGGAAATCGACCTCGGCGCCTTCCGCGTACCCTCGGTCTTCTCGTGGCTTTCGAAGGCCGGCGGCGTCGCCCAGAACGAGATGCTGCGGACCTTCAACTGCGGCATCGGCATGATCGTGGTCGTCGCCGAGACGGACGCCACCCGCGTTGCCGAAGTCCTCGCCGGCGAAGGCGAGACGGTCGTCACCCTCGGCCGCATGGTCGCCCGAGCGGACGGCGCACCGGGCACCGTCTACAAGGGCACGCTCGCCCTATGACCGCCCCGCGCAAACGCGTCGTCGTCTTCATTTCCGGTGGCGGCTCCAACATGATGGCGCTGCTTGCCGCAACGGAAGCCGCGGATTTTCCCGCCGAAATCGTCGGTGTAATCTCCGACAAGGCCTCGGCCGGTGGCCTCGCCAAGGCGGCGGCGAAGGGCATTGCGACCTTCGTTTTCGAACGCAAGGCCTATGCAGGGAAAGCGGAACACGAGGCGGCGATCCTCGCGAAGCTCGGCGAACTCGCGCCGGACCTGATCTGCCTCGCCGGATACATGCGCCTTCTGTCGGCCGATTTCATCCGATCCTACGAGGGGCGCATCCTCAACATTCACCCTTCCCTGCTTCCGCTTTTTCCGGGGCTGCACACCCACCAGCGGGCGATCGACGCCGGTATGCGTGTCAGCGGCTGCACCGTGCACTACGTCACTGCCGGCATGGACGAAGGGCCGGTGATCGCCCAGGCCGTGGTGCCGATCCTTCCCGACGACACGGAGGACAGCCTGGCGGCGCGCGTGCTCACCGTCGAGCACCGGACCTACCCGCTGGCACTGAAACTCGTCGCCGAGGGCAAGGTGCACATGCGCGCCGACGGCACGGTCGAACGGGCCGGCTTTTCCGGCGATCCGTCCGCGACGCTCGTTTCCGCCTGACGCCGGGGCGCGCCGACGCGCTACCCCTTCTTCTTGCGTGATCCCATGAAGACCTCCGCCGCCTTCGCCTGCAGGCTGCGCGGGGCAAGTCGCGTCGAAAACGCCATGATGCGGTTGGCAAGGCCGGTGACGACCGCCGGCCTGCCGGCATAGAGCGCCCGAAGCCCCTCGTCCACCACGGGTTCCGGCTGCATGAGGTCGGCACGGGCGCCCCATTTCAGAATATGGCCAGCGCGCGCCCAGAAGTCCGTTTCCGTCGGTCCCGGACAAAGCACGGTGACGACGACCTTGCGCCGGCGCAGTTCCTCGTGCAGCGCATGCGCAAACGAGAGCACATAGGCCTTACTGGCGGCATAGACCGCGTAACCGGGAATCGGCTGGAAGGCGGCGGTGCTTGCGACCAGCAGAACATGGCCGCCGCCACGCTCGGCCATGTCTGCGGCAAAGGCGTGGGTGAGTTCGGTGAGTGCGCCGACGTTGACCGCCACCATGCCGCCGACTGCCTCGGCCGGCTGGGCGTGGAAGCGTCCGTGGAGCCCGAAGCCGGCATTGTTGATCAGTGTCTCGATCACGATGCCGCGCGCGTCGACGGCGCGCTTGAGAGCCTGCACTGCACCGATGGCGGTGAGATCGGCCGGCTCGACCGCAATCTCGACGCCGTGGCCGGAACGAAGCGCTTCGGCGAGTTCCTCGAGGTGGGCCGTATGCCTTGCCGACACCACGAGATTATAGCCGCGCCGGGCGAGCGCCTCGCAGAAGGCGCGTCCGAGCCCGCCCGTCGCTCCCGTCACAAGAGCCCATTTCGGCGTGCCGTCCGCCATAACCGTTTCCTTCCGATCGAGGGAGATGCCGCAAGATAACGGCCGCGGCGGGAGCGTCAACAGCAACTGTCACGACACACCACAGCGGGCCGTTGCGTCCCGTCTGCCACCGAAAAGTAGGTTTAGGTCCAGTTTTGGACGGCAACAAACCCAGATATGGCCCCTGCAAGCCGTTGATGATAAAGGCCTTCCTCTCGTATTAAGAATGCACGAAATGTTCAGCCGTGGGGGTCTTTCAATGCATTACCGGAACTTCAAATCGGCAGCGGCCTGCTGCCTCCTGCTCACCGCACCGACTGCGGCGCTCGCAGAGGACACACTGTTCTCCTCGTCCGACGGCAGCTTCGTGATCTTCGGCGGCGTCGGGCTCGCCAACGTCAAGGCCGACGAATTCGTCTACAACAACGGCAAGAAGCTCAGCGAGCTCAACTGGGAAAGCAAGGGCATCACGCTCTTCACCCTCGGAGCCGACGCCCAGCTCGACAAGAACTGGAGCATCCGCGGCGATTTCAACGTCGGCACCGGCGGCGACGGCCACATGGTCGACTACGACTGGATGAGCGCGACGCACGACGACTGGAGCGATCGCTCCACCCACCCCGATACCCAGCTGGACCACTATTTCAGCGGCTCGCTGGAAGTCGACCGCGCCGTCTACAGCGACGACAGCACCAATCTCGCCGTCGGCCTCGGTTTCCGTTACACGGACGTCAAGTGGACCGCATACGGCGGCTCCTACATCTATTCGAGCGGCGACCCGCTCTTCCGCGACCTGGCCGGCACCTTCACGCCCGGTGAAAAGGGCATCAGCTACCAGCAGCAGATCCCGGTCGGCTTCCTCAGCGTCAACGGCGAGCACAAGGTCGGCAAGTTCACGATCAGCGGCGGCCTGGAAGGCGGCCTGAGCTTCGGCATCGAGGACATCGACGATCACTGGCAGCGTGACCTGCGCTTCTATGACAGCATGAAGGTGGCCCCGATGCTCGGCGCCAAGGTCTCCGTCGACTACGCGCTGACCGAGAGCGCCTCTCTCTACGTCTCCGGCGCCTACCAGCAGGTATTCCACGCCTATGGCGACATGAAGTACTACGACACGACGACGGACACCCTCGTGGGTTCGGAAAAGGACGCCGCCGGCGCAACCTTCCAGTCGATGTCGATTTCCTTCGGCCTCAAGGGCACATTCTGACAGGTCTCGGGGGCGGTGCGAAAGGCTCCGCCCCTGTTCCTTCCGCTAGCCCTGCTCGGCCTGCAACGCCACTGCCCGGAGAAGACTTTCCCGGTTCAGGGCCGCCCATTGCAGCAACATGATCGTCTTGGCGTCGCAGATCGCACCCGTTCCGATCATTTCGAGCGCCTCGTCGAGCGGGATCTCCGAGAGTTCCAGATCCTCGTGTTCGTGGTCGAGCCCGCCGCCGTCGGCTACCTTGTCGACGGACGTCACCGTCGCGACGTAGAAATAAACCTTCTCCGTGAGCGATCCGGGCGAGGTGTAGGCAGCGAACAGGAAGCGGGGCTTGTCGATCCGGTAGCCTGTTTCCTCGAGCACCTCGCGGCAAACCGCCGATTCGGGTGCGTCTTCTTCGACACCGCCGGCCGGGACCTCCAGCAGGAACGCCGGATCGCCCATCAGGTGGACGGGAATGCGGAACTGCCGCACGAGCACGACCGTCTCGCGCGTCGGATCGAACAGCAAAATCGCCACGGCGCGGCCGCGGTCGAAGACCTCCCAGACGAGTTCGGTCTCACGGCCATCGTCGCGGCGATAGTCGAAGGTGACGCGCCGCAGATGGCTCCAGCCCTTCCAGAGCGTCTCGTCCTTGCGGACGGTGATCCCGGTGCGGTCGAACTTGCTCATGCCGGGTCCTTGACGAGCCATACCTTGTTGTCGTGGAAGGCCGCGCCGCCATGCGGCGCGACGGCGTCGGCACCGGTCAGCACATTGATGCCCTCGCCGTCAACATGCGCCTTGTTCGGCCAGATCCCCTCGGCGACCAGCACGCCCGGCTTCACCGCCTCGGTCACGCGGGTATGGATGCGCAGCTCGCCGCGACGGTTGCCGAGACGCACGAGATCACCGGCCTCGATGCCGAGACGTGCGGCGTCGGACGGATTGACCATCACTTCCGGCCTGCCCTCCTTCTCGGCCGAGGTCCGTGTCTCGGAGAAGCTCGAATTCAGGAAGTTGCGCGCCGGAGAGGTCGCGAGCCGGAAGGGATGTTCGGCATCCGCCACCTCGATGACGTCCACCTGATCGGGGAAGGTCGGGAGTTGATCGACCGGCCCGAGAATGCCGACCGAGGCCGGCGGCCGGTTCGGCGCGGGGGCGCCCGCCCAATCGGGACGGAAACGGAACTTGCCGTCGGGATACCCGAAACCATTGAGGAAATGTGCCTCCTCGAACGGAGGCTGGCACTCCAGCCATTTCTCCTCGGTCAAAACGTCGAGGCCCGGCTTGCCGCTCGCCTTCAGCATGCGGCCGATATGCTCGCGCTCCGTCAGGCCGAAGCCCGGACGGTCGGCGACGCCGAGGCGTTTGGCGAGTTCCTCGATGACGAAGAGATTGGTGCGCACCGTCGCCGGCGGCTCGACGAGCTTCGGGCCGAGCAGGATATGGCTCTGCCCGCCGGCACGGTAGATGTCGTCGTGCTCGACGAACATGGTCGCCGGCAGCACGATGTCGGCGAGCTCGGCCGTCTCGGTCATGAACTGCTCGTGGACTGCAACGAACAGGTCATCGCGCAGGAAGCCGCGCTTCACGAGGCGCTGCTCCGGCGCGACATTGGCCGGATTGGTGTTCTGGATCAGGAGCGCCGTCACCGGTCCGCGGTGGCGCAGCGCCTCCGCGTCGCCGGTCAGCACCCGGCCGACCTGCGACTGGTCGAGAACGCGGACATCGGGATCGAGATAGGAGGTGCCCGTCAGTTCCGCCTTGTTCAGACGGAAGATGTCGCCGTTGTTGTGGAAGGCGCCGCCGCCCTCGTACTGCCAGCTGCCGAGGACGGTCGGGACGCAGAGCGCCGCATGCATCGACACCGTGCCGTTGCGGCTGCGGGCAAAGCCGTAGCCCAGCCGGAAGAAGGTCTTCTTGGTCGTGCCGACGAGCCGCGCGAAGGCCTCGATCTCCTCGACCGACAGTCCCGTGATCGCTGCCGCCCATTCAGGCGTGCGGGTTTCGAGATGCGCCTCCAGCCCCGCCGGATCGTCGGTGAACTTATCCATGTAAGCGCGATCGGCATGACCGTCGCGGAAGGCGATGTGCATGACCGCGCAGGCGAGCGCCGCATCGGTTCCGGGCCGAAGAACGAGGCCGAGATCCGCCTGCTTCATCGTCGGATTGTCGTAGACGTCGACGACGACGATCTTGGCGCCACGCTCCTTGCGGGCGCGGGTCGCATGCGTCATCACGTTGACCTGGGTGGCGACCGCATTGGTGCCCCAGATGACGACGCAATCGGCCTTCGCCATCTCGCGCGGATCGACGCCGCGCAGCGCCCCGGTGCCCATCACATAGCCGGTCCAGGCCATATTGGTGCAGATCGTGCCCATGAAGCCGGAATAGCGCTTGGCATGGCGCAGGCGCTCGATCGAGTCGCGCTGCACCTGCCCCATCGTGCCGGCGTAGAAATAGGGCCAGATCGCCTCGCCGCCGTACGCCTGCTCGGCCTTGACGAAGGCGTCGGCGATCTCGTCGAGCGCCTCGTCCCAGGAAACCTCCTGCCAGGCGCCCTCGCCCTTGCTGCCCTTGCGCCGCTTCGGCGTCAGCAGGCGGCCCGGATGGTAGAGCCGCTCGGCGTAGCGGGCGACCTTGGCGCAGATGACGCCGGCGGTGTAATCGTTGTCGGCGGCCCCGCGGACGCGTCCGATGCGGCCGTTTTCGTCGATATCGACGTCGAGCGCGCAGGTGGATGGACAGTCGTGCGGACAGGCCGTATGACCGACGGAACGGGTTCGGATGGGGCTCGCTAAGTTCATGCCCGCATGTATATGGCAAGCGGCAGGCGCCTTAAAGGTCCATTCCAAGAATTCATAAGAACCATCGGAAACACAGATGAACTACCGCCACATCTACCACGCCGGCAATTTCGCCGATGTGCTGAAGCACGCCGTGCTGGCGCGCCTGATCGTCTATCTGCAGCAGAAGGACAAGGCCTTCCGCGTGCTCGACACCCATGCCGGCATCGGGCTCTATGACTTCTCCTCCGAGGAGGCACAGAAGACAGGCGAGTGGCGGGACGGCATCGGTCGGCTGATGGAGGCCGATCTTCCGGAGGGCGTCGCGGCCCTGCTCGCACCCTATCTCGACGCCATCCGCACGCTCAATCCGCAAGGACCGATCACCCTCTATCCCGGCTCGCCGAAGCTCGCGCGAATGCTCTTCCGTCCTCAGGACCGGCTTTCGGCGATGGAGCTCCATCCAGACGACAACCGCGCGCTCGCCCGCCTCTTCGAGGGCGACTACCAGGTGCGGGTGACCGAACTCGACGGCTGGCTCGCGCTCGGGGCGCACCTGCCGCCGAAGGAAAAGCGCGGCATCGTGCTCGTCGATCCGCCCTTCGAGGAGGCGGGCGAATACGAGCGGCTGGTCGACGGCCTCGCCAAGGCCTATCGCCGGTTCGCGACCGGCACCTACTGCCTCTGGTATCCGATCAAGAAGGGCGCGCCGGTCGCCGAATTCCACGAGGCGCTGAAAGCCCTCGAAATCCCGAAAATGCTCTGTGCCGAGCTTTCGGTGCGCAGCGACCGCGAGACGACGGGGCTCTCCGGCTCCGGCCTCGTCATCGTCAATCCGCCCTTCACGCTGAAGGACGAATTGCATCTGCTGCTGCCCGAACTGAAGCGCGTCCTCGCGCAGGATCGCTACGCCTCGCAACGTTGCTTCTGGCTGCGCGGAGAGAACTGAGGAAGCCGCTTCCTGCGGCGTCGATCGCCCTTGACCTCTTGCCGGTTTGACAACATTCTTGCCGCAAACGGGAGAGAGCCATGGGTGCGAAAATCCTCGTCAGCGCATGCCTCGCGGTCGTCGCCACGGCGCTTTCGGCAACCGAGAGCCAGGCCGCGACACCGCGTTGCGACGACGCCGCCGTCGTCGGGTCGGTCGAAAGCCGGTTCACCCGCAACAACCGGCAATTCCTGAAGATCGATCTCTCGATCGCCGACTTCGGCATCATCCGCGAGACCGGTTTCCGGCCGACCGACGAGACACATCGCGTCGAACGGCGCTTCTGCCATGCGACGGTCACCACCAGCGACGGCCTCGGCCGCAATCTCTGGTATCTGATCGAAAGCACATGGGGCTTTGCGGGTCTCGGTTCGTCCGTCGAGTTCTGCACCGACGGCCTCGACCCGTGGCACGTCTACGGCGCCCGCTGTGCGTCCCTGCGCTGAATCGATGCGAACGTCAGCTCGACTGAACGTGCTGCGCGCGGCCGCTCTCGCCGGTGCCATCGTCATCCTCCCGAACGGTGCGGGAGCGGACGGGCCTCCGAAGCCTTCCCGTTTCGACTTCTATGTGCTGGCGCTCTCCTGGTCGCCGACCTTCTGCGCAAGCGCCAAGGCCGCCGGCAACCGGGACCAGTGCGGTGACGGAAAGCGCTACGGGCTCGTTGTGCACGGGCTCTGGCCGCAGAACGAACGCGGCTATCCCGAAAACTGCCCGACCGACCAGCCGCGGCGCGTGCCGGACAAGCTCGGACGCACGCTCTTCGACATCATGCCGAGCATGGGACTGATCGGCCACCAGTGGCGCAAGCACGGCACCTGTTCCGGACTCAGCCAGATGGACTATTTCGCACTCACCCGCGCGGCCTACGAACGCATCCGGATCCCCGACGCGCTGAAAGCGGCGGAGAAAACGATGACCGTCGACGTCGATGCGATCGAAACGCAGTTCACGCGCGCCAATGCCGGCCTCTCTCGCCAGGCACTGGCGATCACCTGCGAACGCGGCAAGCTCTCGGAAATCCGCGTTTGCCTGACACCGGAGCTTGCCTTCCGCGATTGCCCGGCGATCGACGCACAGGCCTGCTCCCTCCCCTCCGTCACCGTGCCGCCGGCACGGTGAACAACCGAACTGGAAGAACGATGAAGCTCCTCTGCTCCTCCACCTCGCCCTATTCCTCGAAAGTGCGCATGGCACTCCGCTATCTCGACATGGAAGCAGAGGTGGTGCGGGTCGCCGCCACCGAGGACCCGCCGGAACTGATCGACAACAATCCGCTCGGCAAGATCCCGACGCTTCTCACCGGCGAGGACGGCCCGATCTTCGACAGCCGCGCCATCATGCACTATCTCGACCGTCGCTCGAAGGGCGGCCTCTACCCCCGCAAGAACCGCAAGCGTACCGAGGCCGAGGTGCTGGAGGCGCTCTGCGACGGCATCACCGACTGCCTCGTCGCGATCGTCTACGAGCGGCGGCAGCGCCCGGAAGAGCGCGTGCACCAGCCCCATATCGACAGGCAATGGCAGAAGGTGAGCCGTGGGCTTGATTACCTGAACGCCAACCTGCCGAAGACCGGCAAGTCGCTCCATGGCGGGCATTTTTCCCTCGCCGCGCTGATCGGCTACCTGATGCTCCGCTTCCCCGGCGAGTGGGAGGATGGACGCACGGCACTTGCCGCCTGGCCGCAGAAGTTCGAGAAGCGTTTCGAGGATTATGCGGAGCTGAAGCCGCAGGTATAGTGCCGGCGGCGACAACGCCAACGCAGAACAAAAAAGCCGGGCGCTGGGCCCGGCTTTTCTCGTGATGTCGTCTTTCAGCGATCAGAACTTGACGCCGATACCGACCTTGACGCTGTGATCGTCGAAACCGCGCGAAACGGTCGTGCCGTCGAGGCTGAAGTCACGCTTCTGGTAGTCGCTGTAACGGTACTCGACGCGAGCGATGATGTTGTCGGTGACCTTGGCTTCGACACCGGCACCGACGGTGTAGCCGGCAGCGATCTTCTCATCCGAGTCCGTGGCGCTCTCGAGCTTGTTGTTCGAAAGTGCGAGACCGGCCGTACCATAGATCAGGAAGGGGTTCATGTCGTAGCCGACGCGGCCACGGACAGACCCGTTCACGCCCTGCTTGCCGGTCAGGCCGGTGCCTGCGCTGCCGTCTTCACCGGTGTAGCCGATGTCGGCTTCCGCACCGTAGACGATCTGACCGTTCTGGAAGTTGTAGCCGCCATAGAGCGAGCCACCGAAGCCCTTGGCGTTGTAGTCGCCACTGCCGAAGCGGCCCCAGTCGTAGTTGGCGGTCGCACCGACATAGGCACCGGCCCAGTTGCTGACGGGCGCGCTGTAGCTTTCGGTCGCGGCAGGAGCCTCGGGGATTTGATCGACGGCGTCGGCGGCCTGAGCGGTCGAGAACGCCGCGACACCGGCGGCGGTTGCCATGAGGATCATAACGAGTTTACGCATACTAGTCTCCTTTTCAGTCCGTTGCCGCAGGCGAACATATCGAAGTGGCGGCTGGAACAATTGAGCGGGTTATCTCGCCCGTCCTGAGAGTAAATGTGGCGGCCAATTGAGGAATTGAAAGAGCCGAATTGTGAATTCATTGTGGCACAGAAATGACAGAAATTAGATGTTGCTAATCAGCAACAAACTTTTTGTTAACTATGTTTGCTGTGATTTCGATTAATACTGATTAACGTCGAAAAACATCTCCAGTCTTACCAAGTAGAACGAATGACGGGATGCCGAAAAGAATCTGCAGTCCCTATTTAAGAGTGAGCGATACGACATATATGCGAGGCAGTTCATCGGAAGTCGAAAGCAGAGCGGAAATGGAAAAAGGCATAGCGAAGACCGCCCTCGTCACCGGTTCGGGAAAAAGACTTGGCCGCGCGATCGTCGAGGATCTGGCGCGCCAAGGTTTCGCCGTCGCCATCCACGTCAACGGTTCGGTGGACGAAGCCGAAGCGCTTGCAGACACCCTGCGGCGCGACGGCGCGCGGGCAGCAGTACTTGCCGCCGACTTCCGCGACATCGGACAGACGACCGCGCTCATGGGTGCCGCCAATGCCGCTCTCGGCCCGATCGGACTGCTCGTCAACAACGCCTCGGTGTTCCTGGAAGACGCGGCCCACACCTTCGATGCGGAGAGCTTCTCCGCCCATTTCGACCTGCATGTCCGCGCACCGTCGATCCTCGGCGCGGCCTTCTTCCGGCAGGTGCCGGACGACGCACAGGGGCTGATCGTCAACATCGTCGACCAGCGGGTGCTGGCACCCACGCCCTCCTTCTATTCCTATACGCTGTCGAAATCGGCCCTGCTTGCGGCGACTCGCACGATGGCGCAGGCTTTCGCACCGAAGGTCCGCGTCAACGGCATCGGCCCGGGGCCGACCTTCCGGAGCACCCGGCAGGAGGAAGCGGACTTCCAGGCGCAGATCGATGCCCTGCCGCTCGGCCGCGGACCGGAGCTTGCGGAATTCGGGCGAACGATCCGCTTTCTTTTTGACACGCCGTCGATCACCGGCCAAATGATTGCCGTCGACGGCGGCCAGCATCTTGCCTGGCTGAGGCCGGGCACGGAGATTGTGGAATGACGGGAGGAAAGCTGCCGGACGGCGGCGTTCTCTATGACGGCACGGAGGATGAGGACGAAGGCGTCGTCGAGAGCGAATCGCCGGTGTCCGCGCTTTCGATCGACTGGAACGAGGGCGGCATCGACCACCAGGGCCTCTCCGGCGCCGAACTGATCGGCGAATTCGTCAAGAAGCTGCCGAACAGCCCCGGCGTCTACCGGATGATGAATGCCGAGGGCGACGTGCTCTATGTCGGCAAGGCCCGCAGCCTCAAGAAGCGTGTCGGCAACTACGCGCAGGGCCGCGTGCACTCCAACCGTATCGCCCGCATGGTGCGCGAGACGGCGCACATGGAATTCGTCACGACCCGGACCGAGGTCGAGGCGCTGCTGCTCGAAGCCAACCTCATCAAACGGCTGAGGCCGCGCTTCAACGTCCTGCTGCGTGACGACAAGAGCTTTCCCTATATCCTGATCACGGGCGACAGCCGGGCACCGGCGATCTTCAAGCACCGCGGGGCGCGTGCCCGCAAGGGCGACTATTTCGGCCCCTTCGCCTCGGCGAGCGCGGTCGGCCGCACGATCAACTCGCTGCAGCGGGCCTTTCTCCTGCGCACCTGCACCGACAGCGTCTTCGAAACGCGCACACGGCCGTGCCTGCTCTACCAGATCAAGCGCTGCTCCGGCCCCTGCACGCATGAGATCAGCGACGAGGGCTATGCCGGCCTCGTCAGGGAGGCGAAGGACTTCCTCTCCGGCAAGAGCCAGAACGTGAAGGCGGCGATCGCCAGGGCGATGAACGAGGCGGCGGAAAACCTCGACTTCGAGCGCGCCGCCGTCTTCCGCGACAGGCTGGCCGCCCTTTCCCACGTGCAGAGCCATCAGGGCATCAACCCGGCCGGCATCGAGGAGGCCGACGTCTTCGCGATCCATCACGAGGGCGGGCTTTCCTGCATCCAGGTCTTCTTCTTCCGCACCGGCCAGAACTGGGGCAACCGCGCCTATTTCCCGAAGGCGGACCCGCAGCTTTCCGGCGCCGAGGTGCTCGGCGCCTTCCTCGCACAGTTCTACGACGACAAGCCCTGCCCGCGGCAGGTGCTGCTCTCGGAGACGATCGAGGAACAGGACCTGCTCGCAACAGCCCTTTCCGAGCGCGCCGGCCACAAGGTCCATGTGCTCGTGCCGCAGCGCGGCGAGAAGAAGGACATTCTCGACCACGTGATCGCCAATGCCCGTGAGGCGCACGGCCGCAAGCTCGCCGAGACGGCCTCGCAGTCGCGCCTGCTGCAGGGCTTTGCCGAAACCTTCGGCCTGCCTTACGTCCCGCGTCGCATCGAGATCTACGACAACTCGCACATCATGGGCACCAATGCCGTCGGCGGCATGGTGGTTGCGGGTCCCGAAGGCTTCGTGAAAAACCAGTACCGCAAGTTCAACATCAGATCGACGGACATCACCCCCGGCGACGACTTCGGCATGATGCGGGAAGTGATGACGCGGCGCTTCTCGCGTCTCCTGAAGGAAGAGGGCAAGCCCGACCGCAGCCAGCCGCCGGTCGACGAGGCAGAGAACAACCATTTCCCGGCATGGCCGGACGTCATCCTGATCGACGGCGGCCAGGGCCAGATGACGGCCGTGCGCGCCATCCTCGACGACCTCGACATCCGCGACTGCGTGACGGCGATCGGCGTCGCCAAGGGCGTCGACCGCGATGCCGGCCGCGAGCGCTTCTTCATCGAGGGGCGACCCGACTTCACCCTGCCGCCGCGTGATCCCGTGCTCTATTTCGTCCAGCGGCTGCGCGACGAGGCGCACCGCTTCGCGATCGGATCGCACCGGGCACGACGCAAGAAGGAGATGGTAAAAAACCCGCTCGACGAGATCGGCGGTATCGGCCCTTCCCGCAAGCGGGCGCTTCTCCAGCATTTCGGGACGGCCAAGGCCGTCTCGCGGGCGGCGATCAGCGACCTCACATCGGTCGAGGGGATTTCCGAGGCCGTCGCCCGCCAGATCTACAATCACTTCCACGAGAGCGGCGCCGACTAGGGCCGGTGGCCCGAGGCCGATCCCGGCACCGGTACGCCGGCAATAGCGGGTGTCGCAATCGGAAGCACCTCAGTTCCGCCGCAGGTCTATGTGACGGAAGACGAAAAAACCCGTGGGTGACCAGTTGACGGTGAAGAGAGAAAACCGTCATCTACACCCGAATTGAGAAATCACAGGTCTTTCATGGCGTCCCGCGCATTAAACATCCCCAATCTGCTGACCTATGGCCGCATCGTCGCGGTTCCCGTCATCGTTCTCTGCTTCTTCGTCGAGGGACGACTCGCGAGCTCCGACTGGGCCCGCTGGACGGCGCTGACGCTCTTCATCATCGCCTCGGTCACCGACTTCCTCGACGGCTACCTCGCGCGCATCTGGAACCAGACCTCCAACATCGGCCGCATGCTCGACCCCATCGCCGACAAGCTGCTGGTCGCCTCCGTCCTGCTGCTCGTGGCAGCCGACGGCACCATCGCCGGCTGGTCGCTGTGGGCGGCGATCACCATTCTCTGCCGCGAGATCCTTGTCTCGGGGCTCAGGGAATACCTGGCGGCGCTCAAGGTCAGCGTGCCAGTCACCCGCATCGCCAAGTGGAAGACGACGATCCAGATGGTCGCGATCGCCTTCCTGCTCGCCGGCCCCGCCGGTGACAAGGTCCTGCCCTATACGACAGAGATCGGCATCACGCTCCTTTGGGTCGCGGCCCTGCTGACGATCTACACCGGCTACGACTACTTCCGTGCCGGCGTGAAGCACATGGTGGACTGACCGCGATGAAGCTCGTCTATTTCGCATGGGTACGGGAGAGGATCGGCAAGGGCGAGGAAGAGCTCGACCTGCCGGAAAGCGTCGTCACGGCCGGCGACCTCATCCAGTACCTGAGCGGGCTCGGCGAGGAATACGAGGCGGCCTTCCAGTTTCCGCAGGCGATCCGCGTCGCGGTGAACCAGGAACATGTGGAGCATGACGAGCCGATTGCCGGCGCCCGCGAGATCGGCCTGTTCCCGCCGATGACGGGTGGCTGACATGGCTGCCGCGCCGAGCATCCGCGTCCAGCGCGAGGATTTCGACGCTACCGCCGAGACCGCGGTGTTGACGGAAGGGCGCCGAGACATCGGCGCGATCGTCAGCTTCGTCGGCCTCTGCCGTGACGAAGCCGGCACCCTTTCCGCCCTCGAACTCGAACACTATCCCGGCATGGCGGAGGCGGAGATGCGCCGTATCGCCGGGATCGCCGTCGAGCGCTTCGGGCTTCTCGGCCTCACCGCCATCCACCGCTACGGCAAGATCGCCCCCGGCGAGAACATCGTGCTGGTCCTCGCTGCTGCCCCGCACCGTCAGGCCGCCTTCGACGGCGCCGCGTTCATGATGGACTATCTGAAGACATCCGCCCCCTTCTGGAAGAAAGAGCACCGGCGCGACGGTTCCGCCGGCGACTGGGTCTCGGCGAAGGACGCCGACACACAAGCGCTCGACAAGTGGCGATAGGCGCCATCCTTACGGAATCGCCCGTTCTTGCCGGCTGATTACCAGCACGGTCACCAAGCCTCCGGCGATGACGAGATCGCGCCAGAGAATGGGGCCGTAACCGCTCCAGAGCGTCTCGGCGAGAGCGACGGCGGCGGCACCGAGCGCCGAGCGCAGCGGCACCGAATAGCCGCCGGCCGCAGCCACCAGCACCACCTTGAGGCCGAACATCAGCCCCGCCCCGAAATCCATCGTGCCGTAATACGAAGTCGCGAGCACACCGCAGACGGCGGCGATCGCCGCCGAGGCGACGTAGGACCAGACGAAGACGGCGCGCGCATCCGTCCCGCACATCTCGGCGGCCAGCGGATCGTCGGCGACGCCGCGCCAGACCCGGCCCAGGCGGGTGCGTGTGAGAAGCAGGTGGCCCACGAAGACGAGCGAGACCATTATCGCGGCATTCAAAAGCTGGATGAGCGTCAGCGTCACCTTGAAGCCACCGTCGGCCCAGAAGACGACTTCGCGGTTGAGGAAGGGCGAGAGCCACAGGCCGCGGCTCTCCATGGCGATCCGCACCATCTCCTCCAGCACTACGAGCACGCCGAGCGAGGCGACGATCACCGTGTTCGGCGAGGCCCGCCGCAGCGGCAACATCACGTGGCGGCCGATCAGCACCGCGGCGCCGAACGTATAGAGCAAGGAGGCCGCGGCGCCGAGGGCGAGCGCCGCCGGCAGCACGAGATAGAGCTGGTTCCAGCCGGCGTGGGCGAAGAAGACATAGATCTGTCCGGCGAAGGCGAAGAGCGCACCGAAGGTGATGTCGGCACGGCGCGTCATGGCGAAGGCGAGCGAATAGCCGAAGGCGAGCGCCGCATAGAGCGCGGCGACCGGCACGGCATTGGCGAGTTGCTGCAACAGATAAGCCATGATCCCCCTCTTCTTTCGAGAGATTTATAACTATCATTTTTAATTTTGCCAGTTATAATTCCGCCATGACCTTTTCCTGGACCCCTCATCGCTTCTCCGGTGGAACACTGGCTTTCGACGTCGCCAACAGCGTCGTCCTCCGCTTCGACCCCGACCGCCGCGTCGATCGTTTCGACGATCCGGCGCAACTCGACCTGTTCGTTCCGGCCGCCCGCACCCATGGCGCGGAGCACGATCTCCTTGCAAAGCTCGCGCCGCTTTCGCCTGGCGCCCGGGAGCGGTTCATCCGCCTGCGCGAGGAGATCGACGGCTATTTCCGCGCCCGCGCGGCCGGCCCCGACACGCGCAAACGGCTTGCCTTCCTTCTTGAGGCGATCGCCGCCAATCTGCGTGCGGCGGAAAGCGGCGATGCGCTCGATGCAGCAACCGCGTTCTCCGCGCTCCGGCTCGTGTCGGCGCCGGAACAGGACCGGATCAAGATCTGCGCCAATTGCGGCTGGCTGTTCCTCGACCGCAGCAAGAACCGCAGCCGCACATGGTGCGACATGGCGGTCTGCGGCAACCGCACCAAAGCGCACCGCCATTATCGCAAGAAGAAGGAAGCCTTGTCATGAAAACGCGATGGATCGCGGCCGCCCTGCTCGCGCTGCTGCCGCTCGCGGGCTGTCAGCGGGAGGACGCGAACGAGCCACTCCAGGTCTCGGGCCGTGTCTTCATCTTCAACTACCGCATCGCCGCTGCGACCTACGTCATCACGCTGGCGCGCAATGGCCCGCTGCCGGAGGAGAGCTTCGCCGAGACGACCTACGAGAACCCGGCCGGCGGCCCGCCGCTCGTGACGCGCTCGAAGATCTTCCCGTTTTGGGAGAAGGTGTCGCTCGAAAGCCCGCCGGTCCACTGCATCGTCAAGGACAAGCCCTATGCGGTGACGATCCGCATCCTCGACGACAAGGACGCGGTGATCCAGACGATCGAAACGAGCGTGACCTCGACGCTCGACCAGAGCATCCTGCCGGCGAAACCGCTGGTGGTCGGACCGATCTACACGCCCAATCCCGAGGTCTTCAAGGGCGACGGCAGCCAGGATTTCGATCCGGACAAGGATTGCCCGGCGCCGGCCTCCGGGACGTGAACGAGGACACGGAAAAGCAAGAAAGCCGGAGCGTTTCCGCCCCGGCTTCCCGAATGTCTTCAAATGCTTGAGGCTAAGGCCTCAGGACTTGATTCAGCCGACGATCTCGGTGTCGGAGAACCAGTACTTGATTTCCTGGGCGGCGGTTTCCGGGGCGTCCGAGCCGTGAACCGAGTTCTCGCCGATCGACAGCGCGAAGGTCTTGCGGATGGTGCCTTCGGCGGCCTGGGCCGGGTTGGTGGCGCCCATGATTTCGCGGTTCTTCAGGATGGCGCCTTCGCCTTCGAGGACCTGTACGACGGTCGGGCCCGAGGTCATGCCTTCAACGAGTTCGCCGAAGAACGGACGTTCCTTGTGCACGGCGTAGAAGCCTTCGGCTTCGCGCTTGCTCATCCATACGCGCTTCGACGCGACGACGCGCAGGCCGGCATCTTCGAGCATCTTGGTGATCGCGCCCGTCAGGTTGCGCTTCGTTGCGTCCGGCTTGATCATCGAAAACGTGCGTTCAATCGCCATGGTTCTCATCCTTTTGTCCTATGGGGAAAGTGGGCGGTATCTACCCGCCTCAAGGCCCGAAAACAAGGGGGATGGACGAATTTCACGAGACCGTCATATCATTGCCCGCCGACATGGCCGGCCGCGGTTCCCTAGCGGTTCGACCACGCGGCAATCGACAGGAGCCCTTCCATGAAAAGCCCCGCAGACGGCGCCAGCCGCTTCACCGCGGCCCTGCCCGGACTTGCCGTCCATTGCTCCATCCTGCAGGCCTCGACCGGCCGGTTCCGGCAGTTCCAGATCGACGAGCCGGCGCTGATCCTCGTCAGGCAGGGCTGGAAGCGCGTCATCACGGACCATGACGAGGTCATCGCCGGCCCGGGCGAAGCGGTCTTCGTACCGCAAGGCCTCGAATGCGTGATCATCAACGGCGTCGGGGAGACGGGCGCCTATCACGCCGAGGCGCTGAGCCTCGCACCGTCGCTGGTCGCCGCTTATGCCGACCCCGCGGCGCGGCCGACGACCGGGGCCGTCCACATCGCGCCGGACGACGGCTTCCTCGATGCGCTTGCCCGTGCACGGCAAACCATCGCCGAGGGAGCCTCGACGCAGGAGAGCGTTCATCGCCATGTCCTCGGCGAACTGGTGATCCGCCTGCAGGCGCGGGGGATCGGCCTCCTGCCGGACATGCGCGAACATCTCGTCTGGCGCATCCGCGCGCTCGTCCGGACCGATCCCGCCGCAGACTGGCCGGCGGCGACCGTCGCCGGCGCGCTTGCGATGAGCGAGCAGACGCTGCGGCGCAAGCTCGCCCTTCTCGGCACCAGCCTCACGGAGATCATTACCGACGTCCGCATGACGACCGCGCTTGCCCTCCTCCAGGCGAGCGAACTGCCGATCAATCGCGTCGCGCTCGACGTCGGCTACGGCTCGGCGTCGAAATTCGCGGCGCGGTTCCGCGCCCGCTTCGGGCTCTCGCCGCGCGACATCCGCTCCGCCGCAGGCGACGGCGAGCGTTCCGGGACAGAAGTCGAGCGTCCGAGGGCCGCGGCGGAGTGAAGTGCCGGCTACGGTAGGGCTCCAAAGCAAAGGAGCCAGACCATGTTGAAATCCCTCGTTCTCGCAACCGCCATCGCGAGCCTCTCCGGCTTTGCCGCACAGGCTGCGGACTTCACGCTATCGAGCGCCGACATCCGCGACGGCGGCACGCTTTCCGACGCGCAGGTCGCGAATACCTTCGGCTGCGACGGCGGCAACATCTCCCCGCAGCTTTCCTGGTCAAATGCACCAGCGGACACGAAGAGCTTCGTCGTCAGCGCCTATGATCCGGACGCGCCGACCGGCTCCGGCTTCTGGCACTGGGTGATGTTCAACGTCCCGGCCTCGGTTACCGGGCTCGAAGGCGGCGTCACGCCGAACAAGGGCGCACCGGACGGCGCCGTGCAGAGCCGCGCCGACGCCGGCTTCGCAAGCTATCTCGGCGCCTGCCCGCCGGCCGGCGAGACGCACCGCTACATCTTCACCGTGACCGCACTCTCGGTCGACAAGCTCGACCTCGACCAGAATGCCAGCGGCGCCCTGATCGGCTTCATGACGAATGCCAATGCACTCGCCAAGGCCGCGATCACCGTGACCTACGGGCGCTGAGGAGCGTTAGGCGACCTTCCTGGCCTCGCCGTCGTAGAGGTCGAGGCAACGCTCGTACCAGGCATAGGCCGGATCGTCCTGCGGCAAGTGCACCGAGCCGGTCGTGATCCTCAGCCACTGCAGCGCGCCGAAGAGGATGTAATCGGCAAAGAGCGGGCCGTCACCGCCGATGAACGGCTGGAAGGTCAGCATGTGGCGCAGCGGCGTGAACTTGTCGGGGAAGGCCGCGATTTCCTGGTCACGGGCGGCCGCGACTTCCTCGATCGGCACGCCGAAACGCTGTTCGCGGCTTCGGCGGAAATAGGCCCGGTCCGCCTCGTCGAGCATGTCGTGGATGTCCATGATGGCGATGCGGGTGATCGCCGGATGGATCACCGTCTGGGAAAAGCCCTCGACGAAGCGGGCGAGCGCCTTGCCACCCTCGCCGCCGAACAGCGTCGGCTCGTCCGGATAGGCGTCGTCGAGATAGAGCGCGATGGCGAAACTGTCGGAGATCAGGCGGTCGCCGTCGCGCAGCAACGGCACCGTCCGCGTCGCCCCGTTCTCGATATCGGGGATGGCCGTGAACGGCAGCGGCCGCTCGGAATAGGAGAGCCCCTTGTGCTTCAGAGCCATCACGACTTTCCAGCAATGGGGCGAGAACGGGCGGGAGAGATCACTGCCGCAAAGCGAGTAGAGGGTTCTGGACATCGCGGGGCTCCTTGTTCCAAGAATGATCGCCGGCATTCAAGGGCATGGCTGCGGCGCAATCAAATCAGGAAATTTCATCGAACCCATCACCCACACTTCAGTTCCCCTCGCCTAGACTGAGGCGTCACTCGTTCCGGAGACCCGAAATGCTGCAGCACTGCCAGATGTTCGCCGCCTACAACCGCTGGGCCAACGAGCGGGTCTACGCCGCCGCCGCAGAACTCACCGAGGACGAGCTCTTCCGTGACACCGGCGCCTTCTTCGGCTCGCTCTTCGGCACACTCAGCCACATCCTCGTCGGCGACCGCATCTGGATGCGGCGTTTCACCGGCGAAGGTCCCACCTCCCGCGCGCTCGACGAGCGACCCTATGAAACGCTCGCCGATCTCGCCGCCGCCCGACAGGTCGAGGACGAGCGCATCATCCGCTGGGTCGACGGGCTCGACGAGGCATCGCTCGACGCCCGCATCTCCTACACGACCATCGTCAAGCCGGAGCCGATCAGCCACAAGCTCGGTGCCGCGGTCGCACATTTCTTCAACCACCAGACCCATCACCGCGGGCAGGCGCACATGGCGCTGACGGCGCTCGGCAAGCCCTCGCTCGTGCTCGACCTCGTCTACTTCCAGCGGCAGGAAGGGCAGCAGTGGATCTGACCCGGCTGGAGACGGTCCCTTAACCCTCCCGGCAAACTCCGTTGCGCATCACGCGCCGGCGCGCCCATCGTTTACGGATTGCACAGGCTTTCCGCCTCATCTGGTCTCCGGAAGAAGCCAGGGAAGCAAACGAGCTTTGGACGGGGAAAGCGGGATGGGCCATCGGAACGAAGGGACGGCATCGGCGGAGAACGAGGCGACGGACCGGCTGCAGCGCGTCACGCAGGCGATGGCGCGGCTCAAGGTCGACGCCCTGCCGCGCAATTACGAACTCTTCCACGAAGCGCTCTTCGGGCATGATCCGGCGCTCGCCCGCGACGTCACCTCGCTTGCGCCCAACCCGCCGCAGCATGTGCTCGACCGGATCGGCCTCGCCTACCGTCTCACCGGCCATTGCGGGCTCATCGAGGAGAAATCCTGCGTGGAGGCCGCGCGTGTTCTCTCCGGGGCCGCGGAGGAGATGTCCGCCGCCATTCGCGAGAAGCAGACCTTCGTCGGCGCCATGGAGACGCTCCTCCGCGCGATCCGCGAGGACCGGGACCGCGGGGTCGAGGATCTCCTCACCGACGTCGACTTCCTGCAATCCTCCGCCGCCGAACTTCTTCGAAGCGAAAGCCGGGCCGAGCAGGCGCTGAAGGCCGGTCTGGACCGGCTCGACGCTGCCGAGCGAGCGACGCGTGCGGCCAAGGCCGCAATCCTGCGCGATCGCCTGACCGGGTTGCCGAACCGCATCGCCTTCGCCAACCGCCTCGAGAGCCTCTACGAGTCCGGGGCGCTGCCACGCGGTACCGCCCTTCTCATCGCCGACATCGACGGGTTCGCCGCCGTCAACCGCGACTACGGCACGGAGGCCGGCAACCGCATTCTCAAGCGGCTCGCCGCGATCCTGAGGAAGTCGATCAAGAAGAACGACTTCGTCGCCCGCATCGGAGCCGACGAGTTCGCCTTCCTCTTCGCCGACGTCGATGACGCCGCCGCTCGGACGATCGCCGGGCGCATCCACGATTCGGTCGAGAACGGGCTGGTCTTCGCCACCGCCGACGGCGAGGACAACGGCGCACTCGGACTGTCGATCGGGATTGCCCTCAGCGACGACGCCGAGAGTGCGCAACATCTCACTGCCCGGGCGGAACAGGCGCTCGCCGCCGCCAAGGTGGACCCGCGCGCGCCCATCGCGTGTTTTGCGCCCGGCGTCGCGGGTCGCCGCGCCGCCTGACGCCCGAAGGCGAAAACAGCCGGAAAATGTTGCCCGCCGGACACCCCGGCGCAGAGCCCGCATACCCACACCGCCGGCGGGGCCGCTCGCGTCTTGCCTTTGGCGAGCGCTTCCGCCAAAAGCCAAGGCCATGATTACCATCAACGACATCTCGGCCCGCATCGCCGGGCGGCTCCTGATCGACCACGCCACCGTTTCGCTGCCGGAGGGCACGAAGGCGGGCCTCGTCGGCCGCAACGGCGCCGGCAAGTCGACGCTCTTCAAGATCATCACCGGCGAACTCTCCGCCGAAACGGGATCGATCACCATCCCGAAGAACGCCCGCATCGGCCAGGTGGCGCAGGAAGCGCCGGGTACCGAAGAGGCGCTGATCGAGATCGTCATGGCTGCGGACAAGGAGCGCGCGGCCCTCCTCAAGGAGGCCGAAACGGCGACCGATCCGCACCGCATCGCCGAGATCCAGACGCGGCTCGCCGACATCGGCGCCCATTCGGCGGAGGCGCGCGCCGCGACGATCCTCGCCGGTCTCGGCTTCGATCACGAGGCGCAGCGCCGCCCGGCCTCGTCGTTCTCCGGCGGCTGGCGCATGCGCGTGGCGCTCGCGGCCGTGCTCTTTTCCGAACCGGACCTCCTGCTCCTCGACGAACCGACCAACTATCTCGACCTCGAAGGCACGCTCTGGCTCGAGGACTATGTGCGGCGCTATCCACACACCGTCATCATCATCAGCCACGACCGCGACCTCTTGAACACCGCCGTCAACGCGATCATCCATCTCGACCAGAAGAAGCTCACCTTCTATCGGGGCGGCTACGACCTGTTCGAGCGGCAGAAGGCCGAGGCCGACGAACTGCAGATGAAGGCGAAGGCGAAGAGCGACGCGGCGCGCAAGCACATGCAGAGCTATATCGACCGCTTCCGCTACAAGGCGTCGAAGGCGCGGCAGGCCCAGAGCCGCATCAAGGCGCTGGAACGCATGGGCACGGTCGCGGCCGTCATCGAGGATCACGTCCAGCCGATCTCCTTCCCGGAACCGGAGAGACAGCCGGCCTCGCCGATCGTCGCGATTTCCGGCGGCGCTGTCGGCTACGAGCCCGGCAAGCCGATCCTGAAGAACATCAATCTGCGGATCGACGCCGACGACCGCATCGCCCTCCTCGGCTCGAACGGCAACGGCAAGTCCACCTTCGCCAAGCTGATCGCCGGGCGGCTCAACCTGCAGGCCGGCGAAATGAAGCTCGCGCCGAACCTCTCGGTCGGCTTCTTCGCCCAGCACCAGCTCGACGACCTCGTGCCGAACGAGACGCCGGTCGACCATGTGCGCCGGCTGATGCCGCAGGCGGGCGAGGCGCAGGTGCGCGCCCGCGTCGCGCAGATGGGACTTGCGACCGAGAAGATGGCGACCGCCGCCAAGGACCTTTCCGGCGGCGAGAAGGCGCGCCTCTTGATGGGGCTCTCCGCCTTCCACGCGCCGAATCTCCTGATTCTCGACGAGCCGACCAACCATCTCGACATCGACAGCCGCCGCGCGCTGATCGAGGCGCTGAACGACTACAACGGCGCCGTCATCCTGATCGCCCACGACCGGCACCTGATCGAGGCGACGGTCGACCGGCTGTGGCTCGTCAACAACGGCACCGTCAGCGTCTTCGACGGCGACTTGGAGGATTATCGCAGCCTTGTGGTCACCGCGGCGCGCAAGCCGGACGAGAAGGATAAGGCCGATGCAGGCGCCCAGGTGAACAAGGCCGACCAGCGCAAGGCCGCCGCCGACAAGCGGGCAAGCCTCGCGCCGCTCAGGAAAAAGATCAATGAAATCGAGTCCCTGACGAAGAAACTGGAGACTTTGATTCAGGCGCTTGATGCGGAACTTGCAGATCCGGCACTCTACGAGAAGAATCCGGCCAAGGCAGCGGAAAAGGCAAAGCAGCGCGGCGAGGCCGCGGCAAAGCTCTCAGCCGCCGAGGAACAGTGGCTCGAACTGTCCACCGAATATGAAGAGGCGATGGCCGGCTGAGGTTTGAACAGGTCCGGGATATCCATTATACGTAAGTTGTATATTCCCAAGGAGCCGTCATGCCCCTCTACGTGCGGGACGAATGCGTCAACGCTCTGGCCGAACAGGCGCGAGCCATCCTGAAAGCGCCCACCAAGACCGAGGCGATCCGCCTTGCGCTTCAGCGTGTGATCGACGAGGAGCTGGCAAAGCCCTCGCTCGGCGAACGGGTCACCCGGCTGCGCGAGAAGTACGCGCTCGCCGACCATGCGAGCCTGCGCCCCTTCGACGACAGGGCCTTCCTGGATCAGATGTGGGGAGATGCCGATGTTCGTCGATAGCTCGGCCATCGTCGCCATCCTGATCGACGCGCCGGAAGCCGGCGCGCTCATTGAACGGCTCGACGCCACCGCCACGCCGCGCATGACGACGCCGACCGCCGTCTTCGAGGCGACGACCGTGCTCGGCAAGAGGCTGGAGCTGGAGCCGCCGACGGCCGACCGGCTGGTGAAAGAGTTCCTCGACGTCCTCGACATCCGCGTCACGCCGGTCACCGAGGAGATGGCGGCGAACGCGCTCGAGGCCTTCGCGCGCTACGGCAAGGGACGTCATCCGGCGGAGCTGAACTTCGGCGACTGTTTTTCCTATGCCGGCAGCCGGGCGGCCAATGTACCGCTCCTCTATGTCGGCGACGGATTCTCGCAGACGGACCTCCGCCAGTCCTGACGAAAGGCCTGTCTCAGGCCTTCTTCTCCCATCGCCCCTCGGCCGTCTGCTGCCAGTAGGTGAGCGCGTGGCCCTCACCCTTCAGTTTCTTCCACTGCGCGCGGGCGGCTTCGAGTTGGGCCTGATCGTAACCGTCGAAGACAAAGACGACACGGTCGTAATCCAGCGCTTCCGGCGGCTCGGCGCCGTCGACGAGGAAGCGTACGCTCGCCGCATTGAGGTTTTCCGGAGAGACGGTGATGAGCACCGGCTGCTGCTCGGCGCCTTCCGCCGCATCGGTGCCGTGCGGCAGGAAGCTCTCGTCGCGCCAGGTCCAGAGATGGGCGTCGAGCGCGTCACGGCGGGCAGGATCGGCCGCCTGCACCGCGACCCGCCAGCCACGCTCGACGCTCTTTTCGAGAAGCGGTGGCAGGGCGTCCTCGAGCTTCGATTCCGTCAGATGATAGAAGAGGATCTCGGCCAAGACGCCCGCCTTCCCGTCACGCTTCGTAGTGCGCGCGCACCAGCTCGTCGAGGAGCCGGACGCCGAAGCCTGATCCCCAGGAGCGGTTGATCTCGTCGGTCGGCGAACCCATGGCGGTGCCGGCAATGTCGAGATGCGCCCAGGGGGTCTCCTGCACGAAGCGCTTGAGGAACTGCGCCGCGGTGATCGAGCCTGCCTGACGTCCGCTCGAGTTCTTCATGTCGGCGAACTTGGAATCGATCATCTTGTCGTAGTCCTTGCCGAGCGGCATCCGCCACAGGCGCTCGTTGGTCGCAAGCCCCGCCGCCAGCAATCGCTCCGAAAGAGCGTCGTCGTTCGAGAACAGGCCGGCGTGCAGGTTGCCGAGCGCGACGGTGATCGCGCCGGTGAGCGTCGCGAGATTGATCATGAAGGCGGGCTTGAAGCGGTCGTTGCAGTACCAGAGCGCATCGGCCAGCACGAGGCGACCTTCGGCATCGGTGTTGATGACCTCGATCGTCTGGCCGGACATCGAGGTGACGATGTCTCCCGGCCGCTGGGCATTGCCGTCCGGCATGTTCTCGACGAGGCCGATGACGCCGACGGCGTTCACCTTCGCCTTGCGGGCGGCGAGGGTATGCATGAGGCCGGTGACGGCTGCGGCACCGCCCATGTCGCCCTTCATCTCCTCCATGCCGGCGGCCGGCTTGATCGAGATGCCGCCGGTGTCGAAGACCACGCCCTTGCCGACGAAGGCGATCGGCTTGTCCTTGTGCTTGCCACCCTTCCACTGCATGACGGCGAGCCGCGGCGGCCTGACGGAGCCCTGGGCGACGCCGAGCAGCGCGCCCATGCCGAGCTTCTTCATGTCCTTCTCGGTCAGGATGTCGACCTCGACGCCGAGCGCTTCCAGCGCCTTCGCCTTGTCGGCGAATTCCTCAGGCCCCAGCACGTTGGCGGGCTCGTTGACGAGATCGCGGGCGAGAACGACGCCCTGGGCGATCGCCTCGTTGTCGGCAAACGCCTTGCGCGCCGCGGAGGCCTCGGCGGTGACGATCGTCACCTTGACCTCTTTCGGCTCGGACTTTCCGTTGCCGTTGCCGTTGTCGTCGCCCTTGCGGGTCTTGTAGGCGTCGAAGTCATAGCTGCGCAGCAGCAT
The DNA here is from genome assembly GCF_024054295.1 of Ciceribacter sp. RN22. NCBI lineage: Bacteria > Pseudomonadati > Pseudomonadota > Alphaproteobacteria > Hyphomicrobiales > Rhizobiaceae > Ciceribacter > Ciceribacter sp. RN22. The sequence continues at coordinate 1,316,249 of NZ_JAMXLD010000001.1, read as the reverse complement.
GCCGAGGGCGAAGTCGGCGGCGGCCTTGCCGCTCGCGTCGAGACCCGGCGCGTCGAAGAAGACCGTCACTTTCTCAGCAGACTTGAAGGTCCCGGCCGCGGCGCCGCCGGCGCGCAGCCAGTCGTTGGCGGTGATCTCGGCCGTCTTGCCGAGGCCGAGAACGACGATCCGGTCGGCCGGCGAACCATGCGGTGCGAGGATGTCGAGCACGGCGCGGGCCTTGCCGGTGAACTTGCCGATCTTGGCGGCCCTGGCGATCACGCCTTCGGGGTCCGCAACCTCGGCGCCGGCGGCCGCGTCGGCTCCTTGAACCTGAAGGAGCACGGCGAGCCCGCCGCTGATCCGGTGGTCCTTGGCGAAGGAAATGTCGAATTTGGAAGACATGGAGACTCCGGGGGAAGGTCGAAACGAAAGCCGGGATCATGGCCCTTTCGGTCATGAACGCAAGCGTCAATTGTCCCGACATACCGCTCTTTGCACCGTTGGCAAGTCCTGCGGCCTCTCCCTCTTGCCTGCCGGGCGGGGAAGCGGATAGGGTCGCGCCGCCTCGAAAAGACCGGAAACAGCCGACGTGAAGATCAACCTGCAAGCCGCCGAGAGCGGGCACCTGCAACAGCCCGGAACGCGAAAGATGCTGCGCGCCGCCCTCGCCCTCTTCGTGCTCTGGTGGGCGCTGCTGCTCGTCTTCTATCTGTGGCCCGACATCGACCTTGCAGTCGCCAGCGCCTTCTTCGAGCCCGGTCCGTGCACCGGGGCCCATGCGCAGAGCACCGTCTGCGGCAGCTTTCCGTGGAGCCAGGATCCCCTCGCCGTCGCCGTGAGGAAGGTCTTCTTCTACGTTCCGGCCGCCGCCGGCGCGCTGCTGCTCGGAATTCTCGTCAACGGCCTCGCCCGGCGCAGCGCGGCCTATGGTGCGGCAAGGCTGCAGCAACTCGGCCTCGCGCTCGCCGCTCTCCTCCTCGGCCCCTATGTGCTGGTGAACCTGCTGCTCAAGAGCTTTTCCGGACGGCCCCGCCCCTATCAGACCGACCTCTTCGGTGGCGACCTGCCCTTCGTCCCGGCGGGCTCGTTCATGGGGCAATGCGACAACAACTGCTCCTTCATTTCAGGCGAGGCCGCGGGTGCCGGATGGGTCGCCTGCCTCCTCCTCTTCCTGCCGGCGAAGCTCCGCCCGGTCCTCGCGCCGCCGATCCTCGTCGTCGCACTGGTGACGCCGGCGATGAGACTCGCCTTCGGCGGCCATTATCTCTCCGACGTCGTGCTCGGCTGGCTTTCCTCGCTGGTGATCTTTGCCGCCGTCTTCGCCGTGTTCGAAATATCGCGAAAACGGAAAATTGAGCGGTAGAGACACGAAAATCCGCATCGATCCTGTCGCCAAATCGCCGCAACCGTCGTAGAGAACCCGGTATCCTCAGTCGCCGGCGCGGCCCGAACGTCACGCCCTCGGGAAATGGAATGAAGCTTCTCGAACACTACATTCTGCGGCGCGTCTTTCAGATGATGCTCACCGCCCTCTTGCCGGTCCTGGCGATCATCTGGACCACGCAGGTGCTTGGGCGAATCAATCTGGTGACCGACAGCGGCCAGTCGGTGGGTTCGTTCATGAAGCTTGCGACCCTCATCCTGCCGACCATCATCCCGGCGGTGCTGCCGTTCGCGCTGGTGATCGGCATCACCCAGACGCTCTCGGCGATGAACAACGATTCGGAATTGGCAGTGATCGACGCGGCGGGCGCCCCGCGCAGCATCATCAATCGCCCGATCATCGTGTTCACGATCCTGCTTTCGATATTCTCCTTCTTCATGGCGAACTTCGTCGAGCCCAAGCTGCGGGTCGCCGCCCGCGAGATGGTCGCGGCCGCCTATGCCGACCTTCTGTCGACCGTCATCGAGGAAAAGACCTTCCGCCGCATCGAGGACGGGCTCTACGTGCAGATTTCGGAGCGACTGTCCGGCCGCGTACTCAAGGGACTGCTGGTCGCCGACTCCCGCGATCCTGCCTACGACCTTATCTACTACGCCCGCGAAGGCGCGGTCGACGAGACCGGCACCGCCCTGGTGATGCGCGACGGAGAAGTGCACCGCAAGGCGCCGGACGGCAACGTCTCGGTCGTACGGTTCGATTCCTACTCCTTCGACCTTTCGGATCTGACGCAGACGCGCGGCCAGGCGCGGTTGCATGCCCTCGACCGCGACCTGCCCTATCTCTTCAACCCCGACATGACTGATCCGGACGTCAAGAAGAACTACGGCGAATACCGCAGCGAACTGCACAAGCGGCTCACGAGCTGGACCTTCCCGTTCGTCTTCTCGCTGATTGCGCTGGCCCTTTCCGGCAATGCCCGCTCCCATCGCGAGGCGCGTATTCCGCCGATGGCGACCGCGCTGACGATCGCACTCGTCATCTTCTGGCTCGGCAACTACACCGTGAAGCTCACCGAGAAGAACGAGGCCTATGCGCCGCTCATCTATCTCCTGCCGATCGTCAGCAGCGGCCTCGCCGCGATGAAACTCTGGCGGGGCAGTTCCTGGCGCCTGCCGCGTCCGTTTTCCGACAGCACGGCGCGGGCCATGCGGGCGATCAACGTGCGGCTTGCCGGCAACGAGGCCGGCGAAGAGGGCAAGACACCATGATCTTCACCCTCGGTCGTTACTTCTTCCGGCGCTACATCGTGACGACGCTCTGGTTCTTCATCGGGGTGACGTCGATCATCTATCTCATCGATTTCAGCGAGACGACGGGCCGGTTCGCCGGGCTCACCGGCTATTCGCTGCCGGGCGTCCTCTATCTGACGGCGCTGCGTCTGCCGCTCATCCTGCAGCAGACCATCCCGTTCGTCGCCCTTTTCGTCGGGATGACGACGCTGATTGCCCTCAACCGCAAGTCGGAACTGGTCGTCGCGCGCGCCGCCGGCATCTCGGTCTGGCAGTTCATGATGCCGTTTGTCGTCGGGGCGCTCTTGATCGGCCTCGTCACCACGCTGGTCATCAATCCGATGGCCGCCTGGGGACAGAGCCAGGCGCTCAATATCGAATCGACGTGGCGCGAGGCGAGCAATCGCCGCAAGGAGACGACGGCAGTTCCGTGGCTGCGCCAGATCAGCGGCAAGGACGACGTCGTCATCGGCGGAAGGACGGTTCTGGACAACGGCACCCTGATCACGGATGCCGTCCTCATACACTTCGACAGCGACGGGCGGATCATCCTGCGACAGGATGCGCGGTCGGCAAAGTTGAAAGATGGTTACTGGCTTCTTACCGACGTCACCGAGACGCGGCCGGGCGAGGTTCCGGCAAGGCTCGCGACAGCGAAGGTCAGTACCAATCTGAAACAGGAATTCGTACAACAGCGGCTCGCGCAGCCGGAGACCGTTGCTTTTTATGATCTTTCTCAGAAAATTGCAGTTGCGCGATCGTTCGGCGTCTCAACCAAAGCGCTTGAAACGCAATTTCACTCGCTGCTGTCGCTACCGTTCCTCCTCGTGGCCATGACTCTGATCGCCGCCACCGTTTCGTTAAAATTCAGTAGATTCAACCAGTCCCGGTCGGTGATTCTGGGTGGAATCCTTTCGGGCTTCGTGCTTTATGTTGTAACCACGCTTGTCAAAGCATTCGGAAGCAGCGGTGTCGTGCCGCCATTCGTCGCGGCATGGGTACCGGTCGTCGTGGCGATGGCACTCGGAGCGACGATCCTGCTTCATCAGGAGGATGGTTAGTGGCGGTAACAGACCGCGGAAATATCAGAAGGCTGTTTCTGGCCCTGCTGACGAGTGCCGCTGTGTGCTCCTACCTGTCCTCGACGGTCGCCGTGCGCGCGCAGGACAGCGGACAGTTGCGCAATCTCGAACCCAGCATTCCCGAAGACGCGAAGCTTCTGCTTGCCGCCAACGAACTCGTCTATGACCGTGACGCCGAGCGCGTCGTGGCGCGCGGCGCCGTACAGATCAATTATGCCGGCTACCAGATGGTCGCACGGCAGGTCGAATACGACCAGAAGAGCGGCCGCATGACAGCGACCGGCAACATCGAACTGGTCGAGCCGGGCGGCAACCGCCTCTATGCCGACTCGATGGACGTCACCGACAATTTCGCGGACGGCTTCCTCAAGGCGCTCCGGATCGAGACGACCGACAACACCCGGCTTGCCGCCGAAAGCGGCGAGCGTGTCGGTGGCCGGGACATCATTCTCAACAAGGGGGTCTATACGGCCTGCCTTCCCTGCGCCGATCACCCGGAGCGTCCGCCGCTCTGGCAGGTGAAGGCCGAGCGCGTGGTCCAGAACGGCGAGACCCACACGATCCGTCTCGAAAAGGCCCGCTTCGAGCTCTTCGGCAGGACGGTCGCGGTGCTCCCCTTCCTCGAGGTGCCGGATCATACGGTGAAGCGCAAATCGGGCTTCCTCTTCCCCGAAATGCAGACCTCGCAGAACCTCGGCTTCGGCCTGACGGTACCTTACTACATCGCGCTTTCGAACCAGCGCGATGCGACGATCCGCGCCACCGGCTTCACCAGCCAGGGCCTGCTTCTCGAGACGGAAGTTCGCCAGCGTTTCGAGAAAGGAACGGCGACGCTCCGCTTGGCCGGCATCCAGCAGCTCAACAGCGAGAATTTCGACGCCGGCACCAGCGATGCGCGCCGGGACCAGCGCGGAATGGTCGCCTCCAAGGGTGAGTTCAAGATCAATCCCCGCTGGACATTCGGCTGGGATGTCATGTTGCAGAGCGACAACAACTTCGCCCGCACCTACAGTCTCGACGGCCTCGACGAGACGACGCACACGAACGACGTCTATCTGACCGGCCTCGGCGAGCGGAACTATTTCGATCTGCACGGCTACTATTTCGACGTGCAGGACGCCGACCCGGACAGCAACGCCGAGAAGCGCCAGCCGGTCGTGCTGCCGTCGCTCGACTACAGCTATGTCGCGCCGGAACCGGTCGCGGGCGGGCAATTGTCCGGCACGCTCAACTTCACCGCGCTTTCGCGCTTCAAGACGGACGAGGTCGACGCCAACGCCGACGGCATCAACGACCGTTTCCGCGGCCTCAAAGGTTCGATGAGCCGGATCACCGCCGAAACCGAATGGAAGCGGACCTTCTCCGTTCCGGGCGGACTTCAGCTTACGCCGCTGCTTGCCGCGCGCGGTGACGCCTACTGGCTCGATATGAACAGCCCGACGGGTTACACCGGCAACTACTATAACGAGGCGACGGCGACCCGCTACATGCTGACGGCGGGGCTCGAGGCGCGGTATCCGATCCTGATCACTACCGACAACAGCAGCCATATCGTCGAGCCGATCGCGCAGATCTATGCGCGCAACGACGAACAGCTCGCGGGCCGGCTTCCGAACGAGGATGCGCAAAGCTTCGTCTTCGACGCCACCAACCTCTTCGAGCGGGACAAGTTCTCCGGTTTCGACCGGGTCGAGGGCGGCACCCGCGCGAATGTCGGCATCCGCTATACCGGCACGCTCGACAACGGTTTCGGCCTGCGGGCCATCTTCGGCCAATCGTACCACCTCGCCGGCCTCAACTCGTTTGCGACCGACGACCTCGTCCATGCCGGCGCCGATTCCGGTCTCGAAACCGACCGCTCCGACTATGTCGGCATGGCCGGGATCGACATCCCGAACGGGCTGACGCTGAGTGCCAATGCGCGTTTCGACGAAAGGACGTTCGACGTGCGCCGCACCGACGCGAGCCTCGGCTTCACCAACGACCGGCTGCTGGCGAACCTCACCTACACGCAGATCGCCGCACAGCCGGAATACGGTTTCCAGGACAAGAACGACGAGTTGCAGGCGGCAAGCTCGGTCAAGATCGACGAATACTGGTCGGTCTTCGGCTCGCTCACCTGGGATCTGAACAACGCCACGATCAACCGCAAGGGGATCGGCATTTCCTATGCCAACGAGTGCACGATCTTCTCGCTGGTCTATTCCGACAAGCGCGACCCGTCAGACGAATCCGCAAGCGACTGGACGATCGGCGCCCGGCTGACCTTCCGCACGCTCGGCGACGTGCGCATCGGCAAGACCGATCTCGCCGGCTTCGATTGATCGAGGCTGCGGAACGGGTCAGGCATGAGCGTATCGTGGTCCCCCCTTCGAGCATACAGGACGAACGCCAGCTGCGCGCCGGCGCGAATGTCATTGTTTCGCCGCACGGATTGTGCAATCCCTGCGGCACATTATACTTCGGTGGCCAACGAAATGCCGGGACGCGCCGACAATTGCGCGCCCGATGGAAAGGAATGCCAATGACCTTTGGCAAAAAGCAGACACGTATCCTGCTTCTTTGTGCGACAGCGCTCGCCTTCACCGCAGGCCCCGGTCCTCTACCCATCGTTCCCGCCGCCTACGCGGCAAGCGAAGTCGCCGCGGTCGTCAACAAGACCGCGATCACCACGGGCGACGTCGCCAAGCGCATCGCCTTCCTGCGACTTCAGCGCCGCAAGGGCGACCTGAAGAAGATTGCCCGAGAGGAGATGGTCGACGAGACGCTGAAGCGGCAGGAGATTGCGCGCGTCGGTATGTCGGTCAGCACCGACGAAGTCGATGCGGCCTTTGAGCGTTTCGCCAGTTCGAACAAGCTCTCCGTTCAGCAACTCACCGGCATCCTGAACCAGGCAGGCGTCACCGCCGACCACTTCAAGGCCTATATCGCCGTCTCGATGAGCTGGCCGCGCCTCGTCAACGCCCGCTACGGCTCTCGTGGCAAGCTTTCGAGCCAGGAAGTCGCGACGCGCCTGCTGGAACGCAAGGAGAAGCCGGTCACGACGGAATACTTCCTGAAGCAGGTGATCTTCGTCGTGCCCGCCAACAAGAAGGGCATCGTCGGCAAGCGCAAGTCGGAAGCGGAAGCCTCGCGTTCGAAGTTCCCCGGCTGCGACCAGGCGATGGAGTTCGCCAAGAACTACCGTGACGTATCGATCCGCAACCTCGGCCGGGTGCTCGCGCCCGAACTGCCGGAAGAGTGGAAGCCGCTGATCGAGAAGGCGAAGGACGGCACGACCGGAACCCGCGTCACCGAACGCGGTGTCGAATATCTGGCGATCTGCAACCAGCGCCAGGTGTCGGACGACGTCGCGGCGGAAGTCGTCTTCCGCGCCGAAGACCTCGGCAAGGACAAGGCGACTGACAATCCGAACGCCAAGAAGTACCTCGACGACCTGCGCTCGAAGGCGCAGATCGTCTACCGCTGATCTCCGGGACCGACTGACGATGACACAGACCGAGAGCCTTCCTCTCGCACTCAGCCAGGGGGACCCGGCCGGCGTCGGCCCCGACATCGCGCTTTCGGCTTGGCTGGAGCGGTCGGTCCATGGCCTGCCGCCCTTCCTCTTCATCGGCGATCCGGCCGTTCTCGCGGTCCGCGCCAGACAGCTCGACATCGACGTTCCGCTGAAGGAGACCGACGCCGCCGGCGCCATGTCCGTCTTCGCCGACGCACTTCCCGTGCTGCCGATTTCGGCCGGTGTCGACGTCGTGGCGGGCAGCCCGCATGTCGCAACCGCCAGGTCGACGATCGCCGCCATCGAGACGGCCGTCCGGCTGTGCTTCGAAGGCAAGGTACGCGGCATGGTCACCAACCCGATTGCCAAGGCCGTACTCTACGAGGCCGGCTTCGGCTTTCCGGGCCATACCGAATTTCTGGCCGATCTCGCGAGCCGCGCTACCGGAAAGAGCGTGCGTCCGGTGATGATGCTTGCGGGGCCGAAGCTGAAGGCGGTGCCGGTCACCATCCACATCCCGATCAAGGACGTTCCGGCCGCGCTGACGGAGACGCTGATCCTCGACACCTGCCGCATTATCGCCAGGGACCTCAAGGAACGCTTCGGCCTTTCTTCGCCACGGCTTGCCGTCGCCGGGCTCAACCCCCATGCGGGTGAAGGCGGGGCGATCGGGCTCGAGGACGAAGAGATCATCCATCCGGCGATCACGCAGTTGCGCGCCGAAGGGATCGATGCCTTCGGGCCTCTGCCGGCCGACACCATGTTCCATGACGAAGCCCGCCGGCGCTACGACGTCGCGGTCTGCATGTACCACGACCAGGCGCTGATCCCGGTCAAGGCGCTCGGCTTCGACGACTCCGTCAACGTGACGCTCGGTCTTCCCTTCGTGCGCACCTCGCCCGACCATGGCACCGCCTTCGGCATCGCCGGTACCGGCATCGCCCGCCACGACAGCCTCGTCGCCGCGCTGAAGCTCGCCTCGGAGATCTCCCGCCCCGCAGGCGCGGGCGCCGCCTCCTGATGGCGGCCCTCGACGGTCTTCCGCCGCTACGCGACGTCATCCGTCGCCATGAACTCGACGCCCGCAAGGCACTCGGCCAGAACTTCCTGCTCGATCTCAACCTGACGCAGAAGGTCGCCCGCACCGCCGGTTCGCTCGAGGGCGTGACCGTGTTCGAGGTCGGCCCCGGACCGGGTGGCCTCACCCGGGCGATTCTTGCGCTCGGTGCCAGGAAGGTCATCGCCGTCGAACGCGACGCCCGCTGCCTGCCGGCGCTCGCCGAGATCGCCGAACATTATCCCGGCCGGCTGGAGGTGATCGAAGGTGATGCGCTGAAGACCGATTTCGAGGCGCTCGTGCCCGAAGGTCCGGTCAAGATCATCGCCAACCTGCCCTACAATGTCGGCACGCAACTGCTGGTCAACTGGCTGCTGCCGAAGGCCTGGCCGCCGTTCTGGCAGTCGCTGACGCTGATGTTCCAGAAGGAAGTCGGCCAGCGCATCGTGGCACACGAGGACGACGACCATTACGGCCGCCTCGGCGTGCTCTGTGGCTGGCGGACCGACGCCCACATGGCCTTCGACGTGCCGCCGCAGGCCTTCACGCCCCCGCCGAAGGTCACCTCGACGGTGGTCCATCTCGTCCCGAAGGCCGATCCCCTGCCCTGTTCTGCCGAAAAGCTCGAACGCGTCACGCAGGCCGCCTTCGGCCAGCGCCGCAAGATGCTGCGCCAGAGCCTGAAACCGCTCGGCGGCGAGGCCCTCCTCGTCAAGGCCGGCATCGACCCCGCGAGACGGGCCGAGACGCTGTCGGTGGAAGAATTCGTCCGGCTGGCGAACTCGCTCTGAACCGGCCAGCCAGATGAACCGGCCTGGCCTACCTCCGGCTGTTACGCCTCGGTGATGAGCCCGTTGACGAAGTCGAACAGGCCGTGGCGCCGGTCGCGCCGCAGACGCTCCGCCTTGATGATCGACTTCACCGAATCGATCGCGGTGTTGAGGTCGTCGTTGACGATGACGTAATCATATTCCCGCCAGTGCTCGATTTCGGACCGCGAATTGGCAAGCCGCGTCTGGATCACCTCCTCGGTGTCTTCCGCACGGCGATGCAGGCGAGACTGCAGCTCGGCCATGGTCGGCGGCAGGATGAAGATCGACACCACGTCCGCCGGCATCTTTTCCTGCAGCTGCTGGGCGCCCTGCCAGTCGATGTCGAAGAGCATGTCGCGGCCTTCGGCCATGGCGATCTCCACCGGGTCGCGCGGCGTGCCGTAGAAGTTGCCGTGAACTTCGGCCCATTCGAGCAGGGAGTCGGAGGCGCGCAACGCCTCGAACTCGCGCTGCGAGACGAAACGGTAGTGAACGCCTTCCACCTCGCTGTGGCGACGTTCGCGCGTGGTGACGCTCACCGACACGCTGATCTGCATGTCCGGCTGGCTGAGCAGCGTGCGCGCGATCGACGACTTGCCCGCGCCCGACGGCGACGAGATCACCAGCATCAATCCCCGCCTGGCGATCTCCACCACGCTCCCCTTCGGCTTACCCATTTCCTACTCCAAATTCTGGACCTGTTCCCGGAACTGGTCGATGACGACCTTCAGCTCGATGCCGGCCGAGGTCACAGCGACGGCATTCGACTTGGAACAGATGGTATTCGATTCGCGGTTAAATTCCTGTGCCAGGAAATCGAGCTTGCGGCCGATGGGGCCGCCTTCGGTCAAAAGCTCGCGGGCGGCGGCGACATGCGCCTTCAATCGGTCGATCTCTTCGCGAAGGTCCGCCTTCGTCGCCAGCAGTGCCGCTTCGGCGTGCAGCCGGTCGCGATCGAGCGACGGTGCAGACTCCAGGAGCGCTTGAAGCTGCGCCTCGAGCTTGCGGGCGATCTCCTCCGGCGAGCGTGACGGATCGGCCTCGACTCGACGGGCGAGCTCTTCGATCTTGTCGACATGCCCGGAAAGAAGGCGGCCGAGCGCTTCACCCTCCCGCCGGCGCATGTCACCGAGGGCGGCGATTGCTCTGGAAAGGCCGTCGAGGATTGCGGCGTCACGCGCGGCGATGATTTCCTCGCTGTCGACCGCCTCGCGGAACTCGACGAGCCCGCGGATGTTCAGAAGCGCATCGAGGCGCATCGGCGAAGGATCGACGACCGAAGAGCCGAGCGCGTCGCGCAGCTTCAGGACGGCGGCGAGCGCCTCCTCGTTGACGACGGCCTCGACGCGATTTTCGCTTATGGTCACGGAAAGCGTCACCTGCAGATTGCCGCGGGAGAGCGCCTCGGACAGGCGATGACGCGCCTCGACCTCGAGAGCCTCCATCCCGCTCGGCAGGCGCAGCCTTATATCGAGCCCCTTGCCGTTGACCGAGCGCAGCTCCCAGGCCCAGCGATAGCGCCCGCTCGTCCCTTCGCTTCGGGCGAAGCCGGTCATGGATTGCAGTGCCATCGATCTACTCCGTAGGCTCTGGAAACAGGCGTTTATCCGGCGTTCGCGGTTCGGGCAAAGCCCGGGAATGTGAGCGCCGGAATCGGACCGCTAGTTGTTCGTCGGCGGAGCGTCCATCACCACGTCGGGTTCGACGCCACGCTCGGCTTCGATCTTGCGCCACTTCTTGACGTTGGCGTTGTGCTCTTCGAGCGTCGCCGCGAAGACGTGGCCGCCGGTGCCGTCCGCCACGAAGTAGAGGTCCTCGGTGCGCCACGGATTGGCCACCGCCTCCAGCGCCTCGCGGCCGGGATTGGCGATCGGCCCGGGCGGCAGACCCTTGACGATGTAAGTGTTGTAGGGCGTTTCCTTCTTCAGGTCCGACTGGAAGATCGGGCGGTCGGCGGGCTTTCCGTCGCCGCCGAAGAGACCGTAGACGATCGTCGGGTCCGACTGGAGACGCATACCCTTCTGCAGCCGATTGTAGAAGACGGAAGCGACGTGGGCGCGTTCGTCGGGCTTGCCTGTCTCCTTCTCCACGATCGAGGCGAGCGTCACGAGTTCGAGCTTGCTCTTCAGCGGCAGGTCGGGGGCACGCTTCTCCCAGACCTGGTCGACGATCTTTTCCTGCGCCGCGATCATTTGCCTGATGATCTCGTCGCGCTTCGTCCCGCGGGAGAACTTGTAGGTATCGGGCCGGAGCGCCCCTTCCACCGGCAGTTCCGCCGGCAGCTCGCCTTCGAGCACCTGATCGTCGGCGAGCCGCTTGAACATCTGCTTGACCGAGAGCCCCTCCGGGAAGGAGATCGAGTAGAGGATCGACCTGCCCGACTTCAGGAGGTCCATGATCTCCTTCATCGACGCGTTCGCCTTGATCTCGTATTCGCCGGCCTTCAGCGTCTCGTTGTCATCGAGATAGGTGGCCGTCACATAGCGGAAGATACGGGAATCAGTGACGGCACCGCTCCGTTCGAGGTTGTTGGCGATCTCGGAAAGACCGGCGCCGCTACGAACAACAAAATTGACATTCGCCCGCAGCGGTCCCGGCTCCTGGTAGGCCGACATCACGTAATAGAAACCGGCGACGGCGATCACGAAGACCATGACCGTCAGCGACATCAGGAAATTGAGGAAGATCACCAGCTGGCTGCGCGCCTTGCGCGAGCGTCTCGGAGGTGCGGGAACCCGTTCCGGCTTCAGCGCTTCGGCCGGCGATTTCGGAATGATCGGTCCCTTGGACGCGGTTTCCGCACCGCGGCCGATTTCATTCCCGCTGTTCTGATCGATCTCGTTCACCGGCACTCCTCTCCATTTCGGTCCAGCCGCTCTTTCGCCGGACATTGCGGCGAAAACCAGTACGCGGCATCCATCCCGAAAGCGTCGTTCCGGCGCGCCGGGCCTCCCGGCTGGTTATCCCTGGTAGCGACGCAGGACCAGCGAGGCATTCGTGCCTCCGAATCCGAACGAATTGGAAAGCGCGACATTGATCTCACGCGCACGCGCCTTGTGCGGCACGAGGTCGATCGCCGTCTCCACTTCGGGATTGTCGAGGTTGAGCGTCGGTGGCGCGATATTGTCACGGATCGCGAGCGCAGAGAAGATCGCCTCGACGGCGCCGGCGGCACCGAGCAGATGGCCGATCGCCGACTTGGTCGACGACATCGAGATCGTCGAGGCGGCATCGCCGACGAGCCGCTCGACAGCGCCGAGCTCGATGACGTCGGCCATGGTCGAGGTGCCATGGGCGTTGATGTAGTCGATATCGGCGGGCGTCAGACCGGCGCGCTTCAGCGCCATCGCCATGCAGCGCTGCGCGCCTTCGCCGTCTTCGGACGGGGCGGTGATGTGATAGGCGTCGCCGGAAAGGCCATAGCCGACGATTTCGGCGTAGATCTTGGCGCCGCGGGCCTTGGCGTGCTCCAGCTCTTCGAGCACGACGATGCCGGCCCCCTCGCCCATGACGAAGCCGTCACGGTCCTTGTCGTAAGGGCGCGAGGCGCGGGTCGGGTCGTCGTTGTGGGCAGTCGACAGCGCACGGCAGGCGGCAAAGCCGGCAAGCGAGATGCGGCTGATCGGCGATTCGGTGCCGCCCGCGACCATCACGTCGGCATCGCCGAGCGCGATCAGGCGCGCTGCGTCACCGATGGCATGGGCGCCGGTCGAGCAGGCAGTGACGACCGAGTGGTTCGGGCCGCGCAGCTTGTGGCGAATGGAAACCTGGCCGGACGCGAGGTTGATGAGGCGTCCGGGAATGAAGAACGGCGACAGGCGGCGCGGGCCCTTGTCGCGCAGGATGAATCCCGCTTCGACGATGCCTTCGATGCCACCGATGCCGGAGCCGATCAGCACGCCGCTTGCGATCTGGTCCTCGTCGCTCTTGGGGTGCCAGCCGGCATCCTCGAGCGCCATGTCGGCGGCAGCGATCGCGTAGATGATGAAATTGTCGACCTTGCGCTGTTCCTTGAGCTCCAGCCAGTCGTCCGGACTGAATGCACCTTCGCCCTCGGTCGGAATGCGGCAGGCGACCTGCGCGGGCAGGTCATCGACCTCGAACTCGGTCACGCGGCGTGCGCCGCTCTGTCCGGCGAGAAGTCTCGACCACGTCACCTCGGTTCCACACCCCAGAGGCGATACCATGCCGGTACCGGTGATAACGACCCGTCTCATAGTCCGCAGCCCACCTGTTCTTTCGGTCTGAAAACAGCAAGGCCCGCCAGGAGCGGGCCTCCGCAGGCCGGATCGAGAACGATCCGCCTGCCTAGCATGTCAACGATCAGGCCTGAGCCTTCTCGATGAACTTTACCGCGTCGCCGACGGTCAGGATGGAATCGGCCGCGTCGTCCGGGATTTCAACGCCGAACTCTTCTTCGAAAGCCATGACCAATTCGACCGTGTCGAGCGAGTCTGCGCCCAGGTCGTCGATGAAGCTCGCGCCTTCGACGACTTTCTCGGCATCAACGCCAAGATGGTCAATTACAATTTTCTTCACGCGTTCTGCGATATCGCTCATGTCGGTTTCCTCGACCTTCTTTGTATCGGGGCGCCGCGACGGTCCCCTACCCTGTATCAAACCGGCGATCGATGCATTTGCAACCTCACCGGCAAACTCGTTCAGCCCAATCCACAACGAACAGCAGCCTAGGCATAACTGCCGCCTGTCATTTCGGGACGACTGTACACAGCCTTGGCCCGCTTAACATGCTTTAAGCCCTTCGCAAAGCCTGAAAATCACCGGCGAGAGGCTGCTCAACATGCAAATCCCGCACACATCGTGCGCAGGCGTCAGATCATCGCCATACCGCCGTTGACGTGGAGCGTCTGGCCGGTGACGTAGCCCGCCTCGTTCGACGCCAGGTAGACGACGGCGGCTGCAATGTCGCCGCCGGTGCCCATGCGCTTCATCGGGATCGCGCCCATGATCGCGTCCTTCTGCTTGTCGTTCAGCTTGCCGGTCATAGCGCTTTCGATGAAGCCCGGCGCAACGCAGTTGACGGTCACGTTACGCGTCGCGATCTCCTGGGCGAGCGACTTCGAAAAGCCGATCATGCCGGCCTTCGAGGCGCAGTAGTTCGTCTGGCCCGGATTGCCGGTGACGCCGACGATCGACGTGATGTTGATGATGCGGCCGAAGCGGCGGCGCATCATCGGATGCGTGAGTTCGCGCGTCAGGCGGAAGACCGCCGTCAGGTTGACCTCGAGCACGCTGTCCCAGTCCTCGTCGCTCATCCGAACGAAGAGGCCGTCCTTGGTGATACCGGCATTGTTGACGAGGATGTCGACGCCTTCGAGATCGGCTTCCGCCTTCTCGCCCAGCGCCTTCACTTCGTCGCGGTTCGACAGGTTCGCCGGGAAGACCTTGACCCGGTCGCCGAGCTCGGCGGCGAGCGCCTCGAGCTTTTCGACACGCGTTCCATGCAGGCCGACGATGGCGCCGCGCGCGTGCAGCTGGCGGGCGATTTCCTCGCCGAGGCCGCCGGTTGCGCCGGTGACGAGAGCCTTGCGGCCGGTCAGATCAAACATGATCGCAATCCTTGTTTTTTTGAAACGGAGTATCAGGCGAGAAGTGCTGCCAGCGCGGCGTCGATATCGGCCGGCGTATTGACGGCGATGCCGTTCACGGACTTGTCGATGCGGCGGGCGAGACCCGTCAGGACCTTGCCGGAGCCGAGTTCATAAAGCGTCGTGACGCCGTTTGCGGCGAACCATTCCACCGTCTCGCGCCAGCGGACCTGACCGGTGACCTGCTCGACCAGCAGGGCGGCGATCTCGTCGGCGGCGGTGACCGGTGCGGCGCGCACATTGGCGATCAGCGGCACGACCGGGTCCTTCTTCTCGACCTTGGCGAGCGCCTCGCGCATCGCCTCGGCGGCCGGGCCCATCAGGGCGGAATGGAAGGGCGCCGAGACCGGCAGCATGATGGCGCGCTTGGCACCCTTGTCGGTCGCAAGCGCTGCCGCCTTTTCGACCGCGGCCTTCGCGCCGGAGATCACCAGCTGGCCGCCGCCGTTGTCGTTGGCGATCTGGCAGGGACCGACGGCCGAGGCTTCGACACAAATGGACTGCACGTCACCGTGCTCGAGCCCGATGATCGCGGCCATGGCGCCTTCGCCCACCGGAACGGCGGCCTGCATGGCGTTGCCGCGGATGCGCAGGAGCCGTGCGGTATCGGCGAGCGAAAAGGTGCCGGCGGCGCAGAGCGCGGAATACTCGCCGAGCGAATGGCCGGCGACGAAGGCGACCTTGGACTTGAGGTCGAGGCCGCGGGCCTGCATCACGCGGATCACCGCCATCGATACGGCCATCAGCGCCGGCTGGGCGTTGGCGGTCAGCGTCAGGGTTTCTTCCGGCCCCTCGAACATGACGGAGGAGAGTTTTTCGCCGAGCGCCTCGTCGACTTCCTCGAAGACCGCGCGGGCCTCGGGATAGGTCGCCGCAAGCTCCTTGCCCATGCCGACGGCCTGGCTGCCCTGGCCGGGAAAGGTGAATGCAATTGTCATTGCTGCCTCGCTGAATTGCCTCATTTGGCGGCTTTCAATTCACACTCTTGCCTTGCAAGTCAAGTGTTTGAGCTAATGGACCGGGCTTAATGCACATCCGCCAAACATATCTCGCCCGAACTACGGTAGTTTTGCCATCCACGCGATCGTCCGACGAGCAAGCGTGTAGAGGCCTGCCCAAAAGACGAGAAAGGCGAGGATAGCAACGAAAGGCGAGGTAATTTTCAAGTCCTGCTCCAGCTCCCACATGAGACGGAAGCGAGAGGGATCATTCTTCATGTACACAACACTCAGAGCATCCGGCACCGGGTCGGAAGCAGCCCAAGGCAACCAGCTATTTTTCCGGCATCTAGGCCCGGCTTCGCCGAAGACTGTCTGACCATCATCCGTGCGGAAGGAATATTTCAGGTCATATCGGCAGTGCTTTCGACCACCCGTCACTCTCGCCGCGAGCACCCGTGCTTCCGTAACTGCTCCAACCTCCAGCATATGTTCTGCCATGTGTTCGGCATTGAGCGCGTTATGTGCCGCAAAGCCCATCAAGAGTGACGTGCAGATTAGCGCAAATACATGTGAGGCGATCGTTGCGCGCTCCATCGTCCCTCCGCTGACATTCGCATCTAATGAAGGTGGGAGTTATACGCGAACAATGAAGGTCCGGTTACTACCCTTACGGGCACCCGCACTTCTGGGAGAATCCTCCCGTGGAGCAGGTGAAAGGCGGCGATCTTGCGGCGCTTCGATTTCTCGCTACATTACGGGAAACCTTCCGTGGCCCTTCCGGCCCGCCTTCCATAACTTGAGGCATATCTGATGAAAATGAACCGGCTTGGCCGCACCGGCATCACCGTGTCCGAAATCTGCCTGGGGACGATGACCTGGGGCTCGCAGAACACGGAGGCCGAGGCCTTCGCGCAGATGGACTACGCGCTCGACCGCGGCATCAACTTCTTCGATACCGCCGAACTCTATCCGACCACGCCGCTCTCCGCCGAGACCTATGGCGACACCGAGACGATCATCGGCAACTGGTTCGAAAAGACCGGCAAGCGGAAGGACGTCGTGCTCGCGACCAAGGTCGCCGGCTCCGGCCGGCCCTATATCCGCGGCGGTGGCCCGATCACCGGTGCGGCAATCCGCGAGGCGGTCGACGCGAGCCTCAAGCGGCTGAAGACCGACTATATCGACCTCTACCAGATCCACTGGCCGAACCGCGGCCACTATCATTTCCGCCAGGCGTGGACCTACAATCCCTTCAAGCAGGATCACGAGAAGGCTGTCGCCGACATCGAGGAAAAACTCTCCGCGCTCGACGATTGCGTGAAGGCCGGCAAGATCCGCGCGATCGGCCTTTCCAACGAAACGGCCTGGGGCACGCTCAAATATCTCTCGCTCGCCGAGAAGAAGGGGCTCCCGCGGGTGGCGACGCTCCAGAACGAGTACAACCTCCTCTACCGCAGCTTCGATCTCGACCTTGCAGAAGTCTCGCATCACGAGGATGTCGGCCTGCTCGCCTATTCTCCCCTCGCCGGCGGCATCCTTTCGGGCAAGTATCTCGACGGGCAGAAGCCGGCAGGCTCCCGCGGCTCGATCAACGGCGACATCGGCGGACGCCTGCAGCCCCGCCAGGAGCCGGCGACGCGCGCCTATCTCGAGATTGCCCGCAAGCACGGCCTCGATCCGTCCGCGATGGCACTCGCCTTCTGCCTCACGCGACCTTTCATGGCCTCGGTGATCATCGGCGCGACCAGCATGGAGCAGCTGAAGACCGATATCTCGGCCGCAGATCTCGCGCTCTCGGACGAGGTTCTCGCCGAGATCGCCAAGGTCCATCGCTTCTATCCCATGCCGATCTGAGGCCCCCCGCGGCATCGCGACATACGCAGAAGCTGCCATTTCATATTGCGCACGGCCGTCCGGACTGCTCCAATGGAACCGTCTGGACGGCGAAGCGGAGCAATATGGATTACCTCCTCGTAGCGAGCGGCCTGGTCTGTCTCTATTTCGGCGCGGAATGGCTGCTGCGCGGCACCGTCTCCCTGTCCCGCCGGCTGGACATCCCGACGCTGCTCGTCTCGCTGGTCGTCATCGGCTTCGGAACCTCGCTGCCGGAGCTCCTGGTTTCGCTACGCGCCGCCTTCGCTGCGTCGCCGGGACTCGTGCTCGGCAACGTCGTCGGCTCCAACATCGCCAATACGCTCCTCATCATCGGCGTCGGTGCTGCCATCTCGCCGATGAAGGAATGGGACGGTGCCGTCCGGCGTGACGCGCTGGTGATGCTCGCCGCCACCACGCTGATGCTCCTGCTCGTGCAGTTCAGCGCCGTCGGGCGGATCGCCGGCTTGGTGATGGTGGTTCTCCTCGGCGTCTATCTGCGACAGGGCTACCGCAAGGCCCGGCGCGATCCGTCGACGCGCATCGTCGAGACGATCGAGGGCGAGGAACTGCCGTGGTCGCGGATCGCCATTCTGATCGCGGCAAGCCTTACGGCGCTGTTTTCCGGCGCCGAACTGCTCGTTCGCGGCGCAACGAAGCTCGCCGTCGACTTCGGCGTCTCCGAGGCGGTGATCGGCCTGACGGTCGTCGCGGTCGGCACCAGCCTGCCGGAACTCGCGACCGCCGTCGTGGCGGCGTCCCGCCGCCAGTCCGACGTCACCGTCGGCAACGTCGTCGGTTCGAACATCTTCAACATCCTCTTCATCCTCGGCGTGACGGCGCTTGTGCTGCCGGTTCCCGTCGCACCGCGCTTCTCCCGTTTCGACGTGCCGGTGATGCTGGCCGCGGCGGCAGTCTTCACCGCGGCGATCCTGCTCGACCGGCCGGTCAACCGGCTCTTCGGGGTCCTGCTGCTCGTGCTCTACGGCGGCTATCTGGCGCTCGCGATCTGACGGAAGCACACTTCCGGCTTTTCAGCCTTGCCTTTCCGCGAAAAATGCGTATAAGCGCGCTGTTCAAAACACCCGGTCCTTCGGCTGGTGGCTGAACGGAGGGCAGGTCCTTGAACCAAGGATCGCAGGCACCGAAGGGTTGCCGGCCTCCCGTGTCTCCGCTCTCGACCGTCTCGATCAAACGCTTTTCTTGCCTGGATTTTCCAGTTCCAAGAGCAGTCGTTGAGGCTTAGCGCCGGATCCGGGTGACGACAACCGCAAGAAAGGCAAGTCTACAATGGCTCTTTACGAACATGTATTCCTTGCCCGGCAGGATATGTCCGCTCAGCAGGTTGATGCCCTCGTCGAACAGTACAAGGGCGTCATCGAAGCTAACGGCGGCAAGGTCGGGCGCATCGAGAACTGGGGCCTGAAGTCCCTCACCTACCGCATCAAGAAGAACCGCAAGGCGCATTACGCGCTCATGGACATCGACGCTCCGGCGGCCGCCATCCATGAAATGGAACGCCAGATGCGCATCAACGAAGACGTTCTTCGTTACATGACCATCGCCGTCGAAGCCCACGAAGAAGGCCCGTCCGCGATGATGCAGAAGCGTGACCGCGACGACCGTCCGCGCCGCGAAGGCGACGACCGCGGCCCGCGCCGCGACTTCGGCGACCGTGGCCCGCGTCCGGACCGTGGTCCGCGCGAAGGCGGCTTCGAGCGTCGTCCGCGCGAAGACCGCGCGTAATTTCGAGCACAAGGAGAAAACACAATGGCTGATGCATCCTCTGCTCCGGCACGCCGCCCGTTCCATCGTCGTCGCAAGACCTGCCCCTTCTCGGGCGCGAACGCACCGAAGATCGACTACAAGGACGTTCGTCTCCTGCAGCGCTACATTTCCGAGCGCGGCAAGATCGTTCCGTCCCGCATCACGGCAGTTTCCCAGAAGAAGCAGCGCGAACTGGCCAAGGCCATCAAGCGCGCCCGCTTCCTCGGCCTGCTGCCCTACGTCGTAGCGTAATCCGACATCGTTCCGCCGGCTTCGGCCGGCGGAACCGCCCTTCCGCGATGGGCGCGGATCGGCACCCTTGAAAACCCATGTTGGGGACCGGACGTTCACAGATCGAATCCGGATCTTCCCCTAACTGCTTCGAAAAGCAGGACAGCGACGTGAAACAGGTGAATGCGACATTGCTGCTGACCGGCGTTCTCGCCGGCATTACCGCCGCCCTGCTGGTGCTGGGCGCGAATGCGCAGCCGTCGTTTGCCTCTCTCCTCTACGCGGCGTCCGCCCTTCCCGTGCTCATCGTCGGCCTCGGCTGGGGCAACATTGCCGCGATCATCGCAGTCGTCACCGCCGCCGCCGTCGGCGCGATCGCCGTCTCGCCGCTCTTCGCCTTCGCCATGGCGATCTTCACGCTGCTGCCGGCGGGCTGGCTCAGCCATCTTGCGAACCTCGCGCGTCCCGCCTCCGAGATCGGAGGCCCCGACCACCTTATGGCATGGTATCCGCTCTCCGATATCCTGCTGCACCTCTGTTCGCTGGTTGCGCTCGCCGTCGTCGTGCTCGGGATCATGATCGGTTACGGCCCGGACCTCGTCAGCCAGATGGTCGATGCGCTGCTGCAGTCGGTCCAGGGCGGCGAGAACCCCGCAATGGCGCCGGATGCCGCAAGCGTCGCGCAGCTGAAGCGCATGATGCTGACGATGCTGCCGGTCATGCAGGGCGGCACCTGGGTGCTGATGCTCTTTTCGGCCTACTACGTCGCCGTGCGGATCGTCGCCGCCTCCGGCCACGCCCTGCGCCCGCGCGAGGACATTCCGTCCGCACTCAGGATGAACCGCAACGCGCTCTTCGTGTTCCTCGCCGGCATTCTCGCGAGCTTCTACGGCGGGGTTCCGGCCCTTGTCGGCGCAACCGTCTGTGGCACCTTCGGCGCGGGGTTCCTGCTTGCCGGCTTCGCCTCCCTGCACCTGCGCACCCGCGGCAAGGACTGGCGCGCGCCGGCGCTGGTGCTCGCCTATCTCTCGGCGCTGCTCGTGCTGCCCGCCTTCTTCATTCTCGTCCTCGGCCTGTCGGACACCCGGCGGACCGTGGCGCTGACGCCGGCGCGACCCGCCGACAAACCTGACAACCGCAACACCTGAACTTCAAGACTGAAAGGAAACGAAAATGGAAGTCATTCTTCTCGAACGTATCGCCAAGCTCGGCCAGATGGGCGAAACCGTGAAGGTTCGCGACGGCTTTGCCCGCAACTATCTCCTGCCGCAGGGCAAGGCGCTGCGCGCCAACGCCGCCAACAAGGCCCGCTTCGAAGCCGAACGCGCCACCCTCGAAGCCCGCAACCTCGAGCGCAAGTCGGAAGCCCAGAAGGTCGCCGACGCCCTCTCCGGCAAGTCCTTCGTCGTCGTCCGTTCGGCCGGCGAAACCGGCCAGCTGTACGGCTCCGTCGCCGCTCGTGACGTCGCCGAGATCCTGGCCTCCGAAGGCTTCAACGTTTCGCGCAACCAGGTCGAACTCAACCAGCCGATCAAGTCGATCGGCCTGCACCAGGTCACCCTGCACCTGCATGCCGAAGTCGAGCTGTCGATCGAGCTCAACGTCGCCCGCTCGGCCGAAGAAGCCGAACGCCAGGCCAAGGGCGAAAGCCTGACCTCCGCCGACGCGATCTACGGCGTCGACGAAGACGCCCTGCGTCCGGAAGACTTCTTCAACCCGGACGCCGAGTTCGAAGGCGAACAGGAATAACATCCGTCGCAAGCCGGATTTCGACGCCCGGGTCCATGCGGCCCGGGCGTTTTCTTTTGCGGGAGGGCCCGGCCCCACAGGCCGCCGAAGAATTCCCTCCGGACGTTTCCGCCACGGTGTAGAATCATCCGTGCCGGGCGATTCGCCGCCGCCCGCGGGCGCGCAAGCGGAATCCCAATCGGACCGTACGGAAACCCGCCGGCCTGTGGATAAAAGGGACAACTGCCGGCACGGACCGTCTGCCCGCCGAGCGGGCGTGGAATCGCCCGATTGCTGTTGACTATCCTGTCGTCGATCGTCAAACCGGTTGGCTGTCGACGAGCATGAACGAGGGAAACGGTAGCCCGCAATGAACGACGCTGTGCGCAAGATCACGCCCCCCCAGCAGGCCGAGCCGCTCTATCGCGAAGCGCCGAACAACATCGAGGCCGAACAGGCGCTTCTCGGCGCGATCCTCGTCAACAACGACGCCTATTACCGCGTCTCGGACTTTCTGAAGCCCGTCCATCTCTACGAGCCGTTGCACCGCAAGATCTTCGAGGTCGCCTCGGAGATCATCCGCATGGGCAAGACGGCGAACCCCGTCACCATCAAGACCTTCCTGCCGGCCGAAGAGAAGGTCGGCGACCTGACGGTCGCGCAATATCTCGCCCGCCTCGCCTCCGAGGCGGTGACGATCATCAACGCCGAGGACTACGGCCGCGCGATCTACGATCTGGCGCTGCGCCGCGCGCTGATCCAGATCGGCGAGGACGTCGTCAACATCGCCTATGACGCGCCGCTCGACATGCCGCCGCAGGCGCAGATCGAGGACACCGAACGCCGCCTTTTCGAACTCGCCGAGAACGGCCGCTACGACGGCGGCTTCCAGGCCTTCAGCGACGCGGTGGCACTGGCCGTCGACATGGCGGGCGCCGCCTTCGAACGCGACGGCAATCTCTCCGGCATTTCCACCGGCATCCATTCGCTCGACTCGAAGATGGGCGGTCTGCAGCGCTCCGACTTGATCATCCTCGCCGGCCGTCCGGGCATGGGCAAGACCTCGCTTGCGACGAACATCGCCTGGAACATCGCCGCAGCCTACGAGCCCGAGGTCATGCCGGACGGTTCCTTCAAGGCCAGGAACGGCGGCGTCGTCGGCTTCTACTCGCTCGAAATGTCGTCCGAACAGCTCGCCACCCGTATCATGTCCGAGCAGACCGAAGTCTCGTCCTCGAAGATCCGCCGCGGCGATATCACCGAGCAGGACTTCGAGAAGCTCGTCGGCTTCTCCCAGACCATGCAGAAGGTGCCGCTCTATATCGACCAGACCGGTGGCATCTCGATCGCACAGCTCGCGGCACGCGCCCGTCGCCTGAAGCGCCAGCGCGGCCTCGATTGCCTGGTGGTCGACTACGTGCAGCTGATGACCGGCTCCAAGAAGGCCGGCGAGAACCGCGTGCAGGAAATCACCGAGATCACCACGGGCCTCAAGGCGCTCGGCAAGGAACTCAACGTTCCGATCGTCGCGCTCTCGCAGCTCTCCCGTCAGGTCGAAAGCCGCGACGACAAGCGCCCGCAGCTCTCCGACCTGCGTGAATCGGGCTCTATCGAACAGGACGCGGACGTCGTGCTCTTCGTGTTCCGCGAGGAATACTATGTGAAGAACATGGAACCGCGCGACCCCGCCGACCCGAAATACGCCGAATGGGAAGGACAGATGGAGAAGGTCAAGGGCACGGCCGACGTCATCATCGCCAAGCAGCGTCACGGGCCAACCGGCACCGTCAAGCTCGCCTTCCAGGCCGAATACACCCGCTTCGCCGATCTCGCCGACCCGAGCTTCACGCAGTACGAGGAGCATTGAGCGGGAGCCGCGTGCCCATCTCTTGACCATCGAAGGCCTGCATCTGCTTCTGCCGACAGCAGGCTTTCGGAGATTTTGGACATTGCGGGGCGCGGTCGCAGGAGGCACGGGGGTTTTGCCTTGTGTGACGGAGACTTGAACGTCGCGAGAGGAATTCGATGCGTTTCGTCAATCCTATTCCTTTCGTCCGCGACATCGGCCGGTCCAAGGCCTTCTACCAAGATATACTCGGCCTGAGAGTATTGGAGGATTTTGGGAGCTTCGTGCTCTTCGAAACGGGCTTTGCGATACACGAGGGGCAGTCGCTCGAACAGACGGTCTGGCGCGAAGCAACCACTTCGCAAGAACCTTATGGCCAGAGAAATCTACTATTGTATTTTGAGCATGAAGACGTTGACGCGGCTTTCGCAGAAATCGGGCCTCGCGTGAAACTAATACATCCCGTTGAGCGGCAGGCATGGGGGCAACGCGTGTTCCGGTTCTATGATCCCGACGGGCATGCAATAGAAATCGGAGAGCCACAGAACCCCGGTTGTCCGGAGAATTTCGACAACTCGTAAGCGTTCGGGCCGCTGTCCCTTGCAGGTTCTCTGGAACTGGCACGCGGATTGCTCCTGCTGTTCCAGACAGAACAGGGAGCATTACATGCAACGCAGAACCTTCATGACACGTGCCTTCGCCACAGCAGCCGTCGTGGCGGCCACTCTCGCCGGACCGCTTCCGGCCTTGGCCGACGCGCTGGAAAGCATCAAATCCAGCGGCAAGCTGCGTGTCGCCGTACCGCAGGATTTCCCACCCTTCGGCAGCGTTGGCGCGGACATGGCACCAAAGGGCTACGATATCGACATGGCGACGCTGATCGCGGGCAAGCTCGGCGTTGAGGTCGAGATCGTTCCAGTGACCAGCGCCAACCGCATACCCTATCTGCAAACCAACAAGGTCGATCTGGTCATATCGAGCCTTGGCAAGAATGCCGAGCGCGAGGCGGTGATCGATTTTTCCGCGGCTTACGCCCCCTTCTACAACGGTGTCTTCGCCCCGGCGGGCCTGGAGATCAAATCGGCCGCCGATCTCGCCGGCAAGACCGTCGGCGTGACCCGCGGCGCCATCGAGGATCTCGAACTGACGAAGGTCGCGCCGCAAGACGCCACCATCAAGCGCTACGAGGACAATAACGGCACGATCTCCGCCTTCCTTTCCGGACAGGTCGAGGCGGTTGCGACCGGCAACGTGGTCGCCGCCGCAATTCTCGAGAAGAACCCGCCGAAGCGGCCGGAACCCAAGTTCCTCATCAAGAACTCGCCCTGCTATGTGGGCCTCAACAAGAACGAACCCGCCCTGCTCGAACAAGTCAACGGCATCATCGCCGCCGCCAAGGCGGATGGCTCGCTGAACACGATTGCCGAGAAGTGGCTCGGCACGTCGCTGCCGGCCGATCTCTGATCGGCTGACCGGACACCGCCGCCCGCCTGGACGGGCGGCGGCCCATTCTGCAGACACAGGCGGGCGCCGTGCACTACATTTTCGATTTCGGCTGGGTCTGGGAATACGGCCCCATCATCTTCAACGGCCTTCTCATCACCGTCGAACTGACACTGGTTGGCGCCGTGGTCGGCGTCCTTCTCGGAGTTCTGTGCGCCTGGGCAAGGACACTCGGACCGCGAATGCTGCGCCCGCCGGTCGCCGCCTATGTCGAGCTGATCCGCAATACGCCGTTCATGATCCAGCTCTTCTTCATCTTCTTCGGCTTGCCCTCTTTGGGGGTTCGGTTTTCCGAACTGCAGGCCGCAAATCTTGCAATGATCATCAATCTCGGCGCCTACAGCTGCGAGATCATCCGCGCCGGTATCGAAGCGACGCCCAAGGGCCAGTTCGAGGCCGGGGCCGCGCTTGCTCTCAAGCCCCTCCAGACCTTCCGCCTCGTCGTGCTGGTGCCGGCGTTGCAGCGCATCTGGCCGGCACTCTCCTCCCAGATCGTCATCGTCATGCTCGGATCGGCGGTTGTCTCGCAGATCGCCGCCGAAGACGTTACCTTCGCGGCCAACTTCATCCAGTCACGCACGTTCAGGGCTTTCGAGGCCTACATGCTCTCGACAGCAATCTATCTGGCATTGGCGATCATCCTGCGCCAGCTGCTCGCCCTGGTCGGCCGCCGGATATTCCCGAAAGTGCCGGCACGATGAGCGATTTTTCGACCTGGGATATCCTGCGCAATCTGTTGCTGGCCACCCGCTGGACGTTGGTACTGTCCATGGTGTCGTTCCTCGGCGGCGGCGTTGTCGCGCTGGCGATCCTGTTCCTGCGGATCGGCAAGTCGAAATTCGTCCGGAATCTGGCGCGCGGCTATATCGAGCTTTTTCAGGGCACGCCGCTGCTGATGCAATTGTTTCTCGCCTTCTTCGGCCTCGGGCTTTTCGGGATCGACGTACCGGCATGGCTTGCGGCAGCGGCGGCTCTGATCTGCTGGACCGCCGCATTCCTGGCCGAGATCTGGCGAGGCTGCGTCGAATCGATCCCGAAGGGCCAATGGGAGGCCGGACAAAGCCTCGCCCTCAACCATGTCCAGCAGATGCGCCTCGTCATCCTGCCCCAGGCGCTTCGCATCGCCATCCCGCCAACGGCCGGTTTTTCCGTCCAGGTCGTCAAGGGCACGGCCCTGACCTCCATCATCGGCTTCGTCGAACTGTCAAAGGCGGGAACGATCGTCACGAACGCGACCTTCCAGCCGTTCATCGTCTATGGCTTCGTGGCGCTGATCTATTTCGTCATCTGCTTCCCGCTATCGAAGTTCAGCAAATACCTGGAGCGCCGTGCCGCGGTTGCCTATTCGCCTCGCTAACGATTGTAGCGTCGCGGGCCGGCTTCAGAGCCCCATTGCCCGCGCCCAATTCGTCGCCATGCCGGCCTGCCTCGGCTTCGGCCGTCAGGAGAGCGCGAGACTGAAGCGGGCCTTTGCATGCCAGACACCGCCTTCGCGCTCGTAGAACCGGATCGCGTCCCGGTTCCAGTCCGGTGTCTGCCATTCGAGACGATCAGCGCCGGATGCGCGCGCCTCATCGACGACATGCGCGAAAAGCCTGGCTCCCATTCCCTTGCCGCGACCGGATGCGCGGACGAACAGGCAGTCGAGATGAGCAAAGCGGCGGGCCCGCCACAGCGAGTGATCGAAGGTCAGGGCGGCATATCCCTGCAAGCGATCGCTTTGCGCGACGAAGAGGCGAACGGGAACATGCCTCTCGGTCAGCAGCCGCAGAAGCTCCTCCCGCGTGATTCCGGCCGTCGTCCGCTCATAGGCGGCGTGTTCCCGGATCAGTTCGAGGAGGTCGTCGGCGTGCTGCGACGCCGCCTCACCCACGACGGGCATCACGGCGCCTCTGCGGCCGCGAGTTCAAAGCCCTCGTCCAGCCAGCCGGTTATGCCGCCGGCCATGATCTTCACCGGGCGGCCGAGACCGGCAAGCCGCAGTGCGCCGCGGGCGGCGCCGTTGCAGTGGGGTCCGGCGCAATAGGTGACGAAGACCGTATCTTTCGGCCACTCCGACATGCGGTTGGCGGTGATCTTCCCATGCGGCAGCCCCACCGCCCCCGGGATGTGCCCCTTCGCATAGAGGGCGGGGCTACGAACGTCGAGCAGTACGAAGTCCGCGCCTCTCGCCAGGGCATCGTGAACGTCCCAGCAATCGGTTTCAAAGGAAAATTCGGCGGAAAAGTGCTCTTGGGCAATGTTGCTCGGAGCGGGTTTCACGGCAGTCACGGCAGAGGTCATCACTTGGTCTCCTTTCGACGCGGCAAACATCGAACGAAACGCCAGCGTTGCAAATTGGCAGGAATGACAATAAGCGTGTAAATCATGACAAACCCCGCCCCGACAACCGGCCCTCTCGTCGTCGCTCTCGTCTACGACGGCCTGTGCACATTCGAATTCGGCATCGTGACCGAGATCTTCGGTCTCAGCCGCCCGGAGATGGGACCGGGCTGGTACCGCTTCGCCACCTGTGCGGTCGATGAGGGGCCGATGCGAGCCCATGGCGGCCTGACCGTGACCGCGGACGGCGGCATCGATCGCCTCGACGAAGCCGACATCATCGTCGTGCCCGGCTGGCGCGGTGTCGACATGCCGGTGCCGGATGGGTTGCTTCGGCGGCTGCGGGCGGCGCATGCGCGCGGCGCACGGCTGGTTTCACTCTGTTCCGGCGCCTTCGTACTTGCGGCGACCGGTCTTCTCGACAAGGGGGTCGCCACGACACACTGGCGTTATGCGGATGCCCTGCGCCGCAAGCACCCCGGCCTCGTCGTCGACGAAGCTTCCCTTTACAGGTCGCATGACGGGATATTTACGGCGGCCGGCAGTGCCGCCGGCATCGACCTCCTGATCGAGATGATCCGGCACGACTTCGGTCCGGCTGCCGCCAACTCGGTCGCCCGACGGCTGGTGATGCCTGCCCATCGTTCCGGCGGGCAGGCACAGTTCCTCGAACGGCCGGTCGCACTCCGCGAAGGCGCCGAGATCGCACCGGTGCTCGACGCCATCCGCGGCGACCTCGCCCGCGAGTGGACCATCGCCGAAATGGCCCGCCTCTGCCGCATGAGCGATCGCACCTTCCAGCGCCGCTTTTGCGACGCCACCGGCATGGCGCCCGGCGAATGGCTGGTGACCGAACGGGTGACGCTGGCGAAGCAGTTGCTCCGCCGCGGCACGGCCCGGATGGAGGAGATTGCCATCGCCGCCGGCTTCGGATCCGCTCACTCGCTCCGGCACCATTTTCGCCGGAAGCTCGGGATCAGCCCCACGGAGTTCCGTGCCCGGTTCATCGCCGAGAACCTGGAGCCTACCGCGGCGTGACGATCTCAGAGCCCAATTGCCCGCAACACCACCACGGCGCCGACGCCGAGCGTGGTTGCGGCAAGCAGCGGCAGGCGCAGCGCCGCTAGCGCCGTGACGGCCGCGGCGATCGTCTCCGCCGGTCCGGTGGCGAGCGCCGTGGGTGCGACGACCGCCATCAGCACCGCCGGCGGGATCGCCTCCATCGCCCGCTTCTGCCGGCGGTCCAGCGTCAGGAAGCCGAAGAGGACGAGCCCGCCGATGCGGGTTGCGGCGGTTGCGAGCGCCATCGCGAGGATCGCGAGAAAGGTCTGCGGATCGAGCGTCATGCCGTGACCTCCTGGCCGTCGGGCATGAGGACGGCCGTGGCGACACCGGCGAGCGCGCCGGCGAGGATATACCAGACGCCCGGCACGGCCGCATGCACCAGCACGGCAGACAGCCCGCTTGCAAGGAGTACCATTCCGGTGCGCGCACCCTTCCAGAAATTCATGACCAGCACGATGAAGACGGCGCAGAAGACGAAATCGAGTCCGGTGACGGCCGGGTCGCCGAGAAAGGCGCCGGCGAGCGACCCGGCAAGGCCGGACGCCACCCAGGCGAAGTAGAAGGGAATGACGGCGCCGACATACCAGAGCGAGGTGAGCCTCGCACTCGCCGCGTGGGTTTCGGCAACCGCCCAGCCTTCGTCGGTCAGGAAGAGCACCGAGAGATACTTCCGCCAGCCGGGAAAGTGCCCGAGCTTCGGCGCGAGCGACGCGCTCATCAGCACGTGGCGGATGTTGACCAGGAAGGCGGAGACGCCGAGTGCCGCCCAGTTCGCCGGATGCGTCCAGATGTCCATGGCGACGAATTGCGAGCCGCCGGCGAAGACCAGCGCACTCATCAGCGTCGCTTCGAGCGGCGAAAGGCCGTTGCCCGCCGCGGCCGCCCCGAAGACGAGGCCGATCGGGATCACGGCGGCGATCAGCGGCGCCATGCGGCGCATGGCAGAGAAGACTTCGGCGGCGCGGCCGCCACGATGGTCCGGCATGTCAGGCATCCTGTTGTCGATGATACGTCTCTCATAGGCAGGCAGGGCAGACGGGTCTTGAAGGAAAGTGATCAACCCTTGCGGAACTGGCCGGGCGTGACGCCGGTGCGCGCCTTGAAATGCCGGCTGAAATGCGCCTGATCGGCGAAGCCGCAGTCGAGCGCGACATCGGCGATCGGGCGACCGAGCCGCAACAGGACGCGCGCCTGCCGCACGCGGATGTCGGTGAGGAAGGCGTGCGGGGTGATGTGGAATTCCTTGCGGAAAGCACGGATCAGATGCGCGCGCGACAGGCCCGCCGTCGCCGCGAGTTCGTCGAGGCCGACGTCTTTCGCGAAATTCTCCGAGAGATGGTCGCGCACCCGCCAGACTGCGCTGCGTTCCCGGGTGTCGATGGGTGAGATGCGCCGGCTGCCGTGGCGGACGAAGATCGCCGCGAGCACCGAGAACATGCTCTCCTCGGCCTCGAGCGCCCCGACATTGTCTTCCAGCGCGCAGTGCGCTCGGTGGAAGGCCTGCGCCAGCTCCGGGTCGAGCGGCGTGCCGCGGGCGAAAGCGGGCGTCCCGTGGCAGGCCCTGCCGGTGACGTCTTCCAGGACATCGCGGTAGAGCGCCTCACCCGGGTAGATCATGCGGTAGCGATAGCCTTCAGCGCCGGGCGCGCCGTCATGCACGACCTCCGGGTTGATGAGATAGAGATGGCCGGGGCCGGTCTCCTCACGGCTGCCGCGGATGCGGGAGATCTGGCTGCCGCTCTCGATCGCTCCAATCGAGAAGGTGTCGTGGGCGTGCGGCGCGTATTCGTGGGTGCGGAAGGTGGCGCTCAGGCATTCCATGCCGGCGAAGCGGCCGTCGCGCCAGAAATTGGTGCGTTCGGCCGTCGTCAGCGGCATGCCGCTCGCCGCCTCTGTCTGCGAAACGTTGTGCATCGCAAAATATTACCGCACTCGACCATTCCAGTCTTGAACAAAAGTGATAGGGTCGGGCCGTCACCGGGTCGCCTCTCCGACCCTTCCGCTCCTCCCCATACGATGCATAGTGCCAGATGACCGCTCTCACCGAAATCCCGGAGCTTCCCGAAGACTTCCTCAATGCGCCGCTGCGGCTCACCGTCGATCTCGGCGCGCTCGCCGACAACTGGCGCGACATGGCGCGGCGCTCCGGCAGCGCGCGCACCGCGGCGGTGGTGAAGGCGGACGCCTACGGCATGGGGATCGAGGACGCCGGCACCACGCTTTACGAGGCGGGCGCGCGCGACTTCTTCGTCGCCGTTCCTTCCGAAGGGGCGACGCTGCGGGCCTATGCGCCGGACGCGCGCATCTTCGTGCTCTCCGGCCTCTGGCCCGGTGCAGAACAGACCTTCTTCGAGAACGACCTCGTGCCGGTGATCGCCTCTGAGGAGCAGCTCGCGCTGTGGATGGCGGCCGTCTCCGAACGAGGCGACCACCCCTGCGCGCTGCATGTCGATACCGGCTTCAACCGGCTCGGCCTCAGCATGAAAGAAGCCTTCGAACTGGCCGGCGACGTATCGCGCCCGGCGAGCTTCTCGCCGGTCCTCGTGCTCAGCCATCTCGCCTGCGCGGACGATCCGTCGTCGCCGATGAACCGCCGGCAACTGGAATCTTTCCGCGAGGTTAGCGCCGCTTTCGAAGGGATCGAATCAAGTCTCTCAGCTTCTGCTGGAATTTTCCTCGGGTCCGATTACCACTTCGACCTGACCCGTCCGGGCATCGCGCTCTACGGCGGCGAGGCCGTCAACGGCGTCGAGAACCCGATGCGCCCGGTCGCCAAGGCCGAGGCCCGCATTCTTCAGGTCCGCGAGGCCGCGGCGGGCGAAACGGTGAGCTATGGCGGCACCCTGACACTTCAGCGCGACAGCCGGCTCGCGATCGCCGCGGCCGGCTATGCCGACGGCTATCTGCGCAGCCTCTCCGGCAGCGGCGTTCCGCTCCGCGAGACCGGTATCGCGGGCGCCTGCGGCTTCATCGCCGGCAAGCGCGTTCCGGTCGCCGGCCGCGTCACCATGGATCTCACGATCTTCGACGTCACCGACCTGCCGGACGGCGCCGTCAGGGCCGGCGACTATGTCGAGCTTTTCGGCCCGAACATGCCGCTCGACGAGGTCGCCCGCGCCGGCGGCACGATCGGCTACGAAATGCTCGTCGGCCTCGGCCTTCGCTACGAGCGGCACTATCTCGAAGACGAGAATTGACCTCTGGCAGCCAAGGGTTTGTTCTGCTATTGTTCTCAAGAGCAAACCCTGCACCATCTGCTGAACGGAGCCAACCGTGCCAAACATCCAGTTGAATAAGCGCGACGAGAAGTTCGTCGAGAAGCAGATCAGCTCGGGCCTCTATGGGAGCGCCGACGAGGTGGTGACTGCAGGTCTCCGGCTCTTGCGCGAACGGGACGAAGCGGACCTTCGCATGCTCATCCAGGAAGGGATCGACGACGTGGAAGCCGGCCGCGTCTACACTTATGGAAGTGCCGAGGAGTTCCTGGCGGATTTGCAGCGCGCCGAGAACGATGCCCAAAAGCCGTGAGGTTGTCTGGTCGAGAAAGGCACGGCAGGATCTCCGGTCGATCTATCGCCATATTGCAAGGTTCAGCCCTGTCGCGGCCAATCGGTTTGCGCTCGACCTCTACAACAAGATCGAAAACCTGGCACGGCTCGGCCTCACCGGCACGAGCATGAAAGATATGGGCGACGACATTCGTGTCTTCACCTATCGAGACCGGCGCTTTTTTGTCCGTGTCACGGATGAAACCGTCACGGTCCTCCGCGTGATGCACGGGCGCCAGGACACCACCACCGAAAATCTCCCCGAAAGCGATACCTGATCCATGGCCAAAGCCCGAACCCAATTCGTCTGCCAGAACTGCGGCACCGTCCATACGAGATGGGCGGGCAAATGCGACGGCTGCGGCGAGTGGAACACCATCGTCGAGGAAGACCCGATGGGCGGCATCGGCGCCGGCCCCGGCAAGGTGCCGAAGAAGGGCCGGCCGGTGACGCTCACCTCGCTCTCCGGCGAGATCGAGGAGGCGCCGCGCATCCCGACCGGCATGGCCGAGCTCGACCGGGCAACCGGCGGCGGCTTCGTGCGCGGCTCGGCGGTGCTGATCGGCGGCGATCCGGGCATCGGCAAGTCGACGCTTCTGATGCAGGCGGCGGCGGCGCTGTCGCGCAAGGGCCGGCGCGTCATCTACGTTTCGGGTGAAGAGGCGGTCGCGCAGGTCCGGCTGCGGGCGCAGCGCCTGCAGGCGGCCGAAACCGACGTGCTGCTCGCCGCCGAGACCAATGTCGAGGACATCCTGGCGACCCTCGCCGAGGGCAAGCGGCCTGACCTCGTCATCATCGATTCCATCCAGACGCTCTGGAGCGACACCGCCGATTCGGCGCCCGGAACCGTCACCCAGGTCCGCACGGGCGTGCAGGCGATGATTCGTTTCGCCAAGCAGACCGGCGCCACCATGGTGCTCGTCGGCCATGTCACCAAGGACGGACAGATTGCCGGCCCGCGTGTCGTCGAGCACATGGTCGACGCGGTCCTCTACTTCGAGGGCGACCGCGGCCACCACTACCGCATCCTGCGCACCGTCAAGAACCGCTTCGGTCCGACCGACGAGATCGGCGTCTTCGAAATGTCGGATCGGGGCTTGCGTGAAGTCGCCAATCCGTCCGAGCTCTTCCTCGGAGAACGCAACGAAAAAGCCCCGGGAGCGGCCGTCTTCGCCGGCATGGAGGGCACGCGGCCGGTGCTCGTCGAGGTGCAGGCGCTGGTCGCCCAGACCTCGCTCGGCACGCCGCGACGGGCCGTCGTCGGCTGGGATTCCTCCCGCCTGTCGATGATCCTCGCCGTCCTCGAGGCCCATTGCGGCGTGCGGCTCGGCAGCCACGACGTCTACCTCAACGTCGCCGGCGGATACCGCATCTCGGAACCCGCCGCGGACATGGCTGTGGCCTCTGCCCTGGTTTCCTCGCTGGCCGGACTTGCCCTTCCCGCCGATTGCGTCTATTTCGGCGAGGTCAGCCTGTCCGGCGCCGTCCGGCCGGTTGCGCACACGGCCCAACGGCTGAAGGAAGCGGAAAAGCTCGGCTTTGCACGTGCGGTGCTGCCTTCGGCCTCGCCCGATCTGCCAAAAGGCACGGCGGGGCGGTGGAGCGAGATCGAAAGCCTTCCAGACCTGGTCGCGCGCATCGCCGGGTCCAGGGTGAAGGCCGGAGAGGACACGGACGGCAACTGATCCTTTTTCGGCCGCAATGCGGTGTATGGGATCACCGAACGCGATGACGATCACGCAGGCCGGGGCCGGCCGTCTTGGAGTTGATTTAGATGCCCATCACTATTTTTGACGGTATTGTCATCGGCGTTGTCCTGTTTTCCGCCGTTCTCGCCATGGTTCGCGGTTTCTCCCGCGAGGTGCTCTCGATCGCAAGCTGGGTCGGCGCCGTCGCCGCCGCCTACTATCTGCATCCGCTGGTGCTTCCCTACATCAAGAACTACACGAGCGATGAGCGCATCGCGCTCGCCGGTGCCGCCGGCATCGTCTTCCTGATCGCGCTGATCGTCATCTCCTTCATCACGACGCGCATCGCCGACTTCATCATCGACAGCCGCATCGGCGCGCTGGACCGGACGCTCGGCTTCCTCTTCGGTGCGGCCCGCGGCATCCTGCTGCTGGTGGTCGCGGTCGCCTTCTGGAACTGGCTGATCGACGTCAAGCATCGCCCCGACTGGGTGAACAACGCCAAATCGAAACCCTTCCTCGACGCGCTGGTCCTGAAGCTCGAAGCGGTGCTGCCGGAAGACATCGAGCCGCAGCTGCGCGCCCGCATCCTCGGCAAGGAACAGGCCGACGGCGAGGCGCCGGCAGAGCAGGCTCCCACCGATCAGGCGCCGGCCGGACAGGCGGCACCGTCGCAGACTCTCGCCCCGCCGGCAGAAACGACGCAGCCGACCGGAAACTGACGGGCAGCGGCGGCTGCCGCTTCCTATATAGAACATGAAAGCCATCGGGCGCCGCCGGAGCGGGATCATCCGGCGAAAGCGCCCCGAGAACCGTGTATAGTGTACCTGTCCCGCACCGAGCAAAGGCCTGCTTCCATGAACCAGTCTGATTTCACCTCCTTCGAAGACGGTCTCGACGGCGACACCCTGCATGAGGAATGCGGGGTGTTCGGCATTTTGGGACATCCCGACGCGTCGACGCTGACGGCGCTCGGCCTGCACGCGCTCCAGCACCGCGGCCAGGAAGCGGCCGGCATCGTCTCCTTCGACGGCCAGCAGTTCCACACCGAAAAGCACATGGGCCTCGTCGGCGACCACTACACCGATCCGGCGACGCTGGCGAAGCTGCCCGGTACGGTCGCGATCGGCCACACCCGCTATTCGACGACCGGCGAAGTGGCGCTCCGCAACGTGCAGCCGCTGTTCGCCGAGCTGGAAGAAGGCGGCATCGCGATCGCCCACAACGGCAATTTCACCAACGGGCTGACGCTTCGCCGGCAGATCATCGCGACAGGCGCCATCTGCCAGTCGACCTCTGACACCGAAGTCGTGCTGCATCTGATCGCCCGTTCGCGCCATGCGTCGACCTCCGACCGCTTCATCGACGCGATCCGCCAGATGGAAGGCGGCTATTCTATGCTGGCGATGACCCGCACCAAGCTCATCGCCGCCCGCGACCCGATCGGCATCCGGCCGCTCGTCATGGGCGAGCTCGACGGCAAGCCGATCTTCTGTTCGGAAACCTGCGCACTCGACATCATCGGCGCAAAATTCATCCGCGACGTCGAGAACGGCGAAGTCATCATCTGCGAAATCCAGCCGGACGGCTCGATCAGCATCGATGCCCGCAAGCCGAACAAGCCCCAGCCGGAGCGGCTCTGCCTGTTCGAATACGTCTATTTCGCCCGGCCGGATTCGGTCGTCGGCGGTCGCAACGTCTATACGACCCGCAAGAACATGGGCATGAACCTCGCCAAGGAAGCGCCGGTCGAAGGCGACGTCGTGGTGCCGGTTCCGGACGGCGGCACGCCGGCCGCCCTCGGCTATGCGCAGCAGAGCGGCATCCCGTTCGAATACGGCATCATCCGCAACCATTATGTCGGCCGTACCTTCATCGAGCCGACGCAGCAGATCCGCGCCTTCGGGGTGAAGCTCAAGCACTCCGCCAACCGCGCGATGATCGAGGGAAAGCGCGTCGTGCTGGTCGACGATTCGATCGTGCGCGGCACCACCTCGCTCAAGATCGTGCAGATGATCCGTGACGCCGGAGCCAAGGAAGTGCACATCCGCGTCGCCTCGCCGATGATCTTCCATCCCGATTTCTACGGCATCGACACGCCGGACGCCGACAAGCTGCTCGCCAACCAGTATGCCGACGTCGACGCGATGGCGAAGTATATCGGCGCCGATTCGCTCGCCTTCCTGTCGATCGACGGGCTCTACAAGGCGGTCGGTGGAGCGCCGCGTGATCCGGAACGCCCGCAGTTCACCGACCATTACTTCACCGGCGACTATCCGACCCGCCTGCTCGACCGGGAAGGCGAAAAGGTCGGCCGCAAGGTTTCCATGCTGGCCAGCAACGGGTGATGACGCAGCCACCCTCCCCTCGAGGGGGAGGGTCGGACCGAAGGTCCGGGGTGGGGTGACATCTTCTGCTGTTGCCGCTCACCCTCTCCCGCAGCTTCGCTGCGACCTCCCCCCTCAAGGGGGAGGTAAGGTGCGGGCCGCACCGCCTGAATTCCTATCGTCGGTGTGGCATTGCACCGCTTCTCCGGGAGAATTCTTATATGACAATCGACCTGAAGGACCGCATCGCGCTCGTGACCGGCGCATCGCGCGGCATCGGCTATTACACCGCGCTCGAACTCGCCAAGGCCGGCGCGCATGTCATTGCCTGCGCACGCACCGTCGGCGGGCTCGAGGAACTCGATGACGCGATCAAAGCCGTCGGCGGTTCGGCGACGCTGGTGCCCTTCGACCTCGCCGACATGCAGGCGATCGACACGCTCGGCGCCTCGATCTTCGAGCGCTGGGGCAAGCTCGATATTCTCGTCGCCAATGCCGGCATCCTCGGCGTCATCTCGCCGATCGGCCATGTCGAGGCGAAGGTCTTCGAAAAGGTGATGACGACCAACGTCACGGCCACCTGGCGGCTGATCCGCTCGGTCGAGCCGCTGCTCGTCAAGTCCGACCAGGGCCGTGCCGTCATCATGTCATCGGCGGCCGCGCACAAGTGCCGGCCCTTCTGGGGCCCCTACTCCGCCTCCAAGGCCGCCGTCGAGGCGCTCGCCCGCACCTGGGCCGGTGAAACGCAGCGCCTGCCGTTGCGCGTCGTCTCGGTCGATCCCGGCGCCACCCGCACCGCCATGCGCGCCCAGGCCATGCCCGGCGAAGACCCCTCGACGCTGCCGCATCCGTCCGAGGTCGCCGCCCGGATCCTGCCGCTCTGCGGACCGGAACTCACCGAGACCGGCAAGCTCTTCGTCGTGCGCGACGGCAAGCTCAAGGACTATCGCCTGCCGGAGTGAAGCGAGCCGGCACGCAAACAGGGCGGGCTTCCGCCACGCTGAACTCCCTGAATGGCGGTCGTTGATGCGAGAGAGCCTGAGACTGAAGATCATCGAGGTTTGTGACCGGAAGGTCGCGGAAAAAGGTCCGGGCGTCGGCCTGTCCTTCTACGCCTTCTTCGCCAACAAGAACGATGACCCGGAACTTCTAATGGAAGCAGCTGAATGGTGGATACGCACCCATCGGCTCGACCACTTCGAGAAAGCCGTGAAGATCAGGCGGATGGTCGAAACACAAGGGTCTTGACCTGCCCCGCCCTCAGACATCCACTCAGACCAGGGCCACACCCATGCAGCCCCGCGACATCGCAGCCTATTCTTTCCTTTCGCTCGCCTGGGGGCTCTCCTTCCTGCTGCTGCTGAGGGTCGTCGAGGCCTTCGGCTGGATCGGCGCCGTCACCTTCCGCTGCTTCCTCGCCGGTCTGATCCTGCTCGTTGCGGCGAAGGCGACCGGACGCAGGCTCGATTTCTCCTCTGGTCCCCTGCCCTTTATCGTGGTCGGCGCCACGACGGTCGCCGGCCAGCTCATCGGCCTTTCCTATTCCACGCCGCTGATCGGCACCGCCATGGCCGCGATCTTCGTCGCGGCGATCCCGCTCTTTTCGATGATCATCGGCCAGCTCTGGGGGATCGAGCGGATCACGCCGGCGCGCATCGTGGGCCTCGTGCTCGGCACGCTCGGCATCGTGATGCTGGTCGGCTTTCCGGCGGCGCCGATTAACGGCACCTTCGTGCTCGGCTGCGCGGGCATGCTGTTTTCGACCTTCTCGGCGGCCTTCGGCAGCAATTATGCGAGCCGCCACCTGAAGACCACCGGCGCATGGGAGGTGACGATCGGCTCCTTCCTCTCGGGCGGCTTCCTCACCCTGCCGCTCGTCTATCTGGTTCCGGTGCCCGGCACACCAGCCCCGACCGACTACCTCTACCTCGTGGTGCTCGCGGGCGTGATGAGTTCGCTCACCTATGTCGTCTATTTCGGCCTCGTCTCCCGGATCGGTGCGACGCGCGCAATCAGCGTCGAATTCGCCGTGACGGTTGTCGCCGTCCTCGTCGGCGCGGTGGTTCTCGGCGAGCGACTCACCACCATCCAGTTCGCCGGGGCGGCGGTGATCATCGCCGGCTGCGCCATGGTGCTCGGCCTCCTGCCCCTCAGGTTCAAGGCACCGGCCGCGCCCTGATCGTGACGCCGGCGGGAACCCGAGGCATGGGCCCTTGACCAATCACAGCCGGCGCGCCATAACGCTGGCCATGAAAACGACGATCTGCATTTGCGGGATTATTATTCGCTAGCGCAACCGCTGGCCCGGCCGTTTTCGTCTCCTGAACAGTCCCAGATGACAAACGACCCGGCCCAGCCGGCAGTTTGATTCTGGGAGACATTCGATGGCCGCGAGCCTCAAGCTTTACAATACACTGACGCGCGAAAAGGCCGATTTCGAGCCGATCGACCCGACGAACGTGCGCATGTATGTCTGCGGCCCCACCGTCTACGACTTCGCCCATATTGGCAATGCGCGCCCGGTGATCGTCTTCGACGTCCTCTATCGGCTGCTCCGGCATGTCTACGGCGAAGAGCACGTGACCTACGTGCGCAACATCACCGACGTCGACGACAAGATCAACGCCCGGGCGCTGCGTGACTTCGGCGGCCGGATCGCCGACGGCTCGATGAGCCTCAACGAGGCGATCCGTGCGGTCACGGAAAAGACCGAGAGCCAGTTCCACAAGGACGTGGCCGCACTCGGCACGCTGCCGCCCACCGTCGAGCCGCGGGCGACCGACAACATCCCGCAGATGATCGAGATCATCCAGCGGCTGCTCGACGCCGGCCATGCCTATGTGGCGGCCGGCGCGGAGGGCCAGGAAGTGCTGTTCTCCACCGCCTCGATGCCGGATTACGGCAAGCTTTCGAAGCGCAAGCTCGAGGACCAGCAGGCCGGCGCGCGCATCGCCGTCGAGGCGCACAAGCGCAATCCGGCCGACTTCGTGCTCTGGAAGGAATCGGCCGCAACCGAGCCCGGCTGGGCCGCCGCCTTCACCGTCGCGGGCAGCGCCGTCTCGATCTACGGCCGTCCCGGCTGGCATATCGAGTGCTCGGCGATGTCCGACCGCTATCTCTGGCAGGAGGCCCGCGACCGGCTGTCGCCGAAGGGCAAGGCGAAACCGCACCAGTTCGACATCCACGGCGGCGGGCTCGACCTCATCTTCCCCCACCACGAGAACGAGATCGCCCAGTCCTGCTGCGCCTACAACACCCATGTGATGGCGAATGTCTGGATGCACAACGGCTTCCTGCAGGTCGAGGGCCGCAAGATGTCGAAGTCGGAGGGTAACTTCGTCACCATCAACGAGTTGCTGGAAACGGAGAAATTCGGCGGCCGCAAATGGCCGGGCGAAGTGCTCAGGCTCGCCATGCTGATGACGCACTATCGCGAGCCGATCGACTTTTCGGTGAAGCGGCTGGAGGAGGCAGAGAATATATCTAGAGGCTGGATGTCCAAGCTGTCCGGGCACGATTCACGCTGGATGTTCTCCGCACCCGACCATGACGCACTATTGCTCGCTGCAGATGACCTCCAGATTGGGGAGGCGATAAAGCTGCTTAACAACAAATATTCCGGTGACTTATCTTCAGATCGAGTAGGAGCTCTCGCAAGTACACTTGGCCTTATGGGACTTATGCCGTCTCGTGCAATTCAGGAGCACTTTGATACAGCTACGGATCGTAGATCGCCGCCCCTGCTAGCAAAGATTCAACAAGGCATTGACGAGATGGTGAAGCGATTTCGCGATTATCAGGCGAATAATGAGCTTTCCGCCGCCGTCGAGGCCCTTGTCGATATGCGCCTCGAAATGCTGAAGGCGAAAAACTTCGCCGAAGCCGACAAGATCCGCGACGATCTTCTGGCCAAGGGCATCCAGCTCAAGGACGGCAAGGACCCCGTCACCGGCGAGCGGGTCACGACCTGGGAGGTCAAGCGGTAATCATGTCGGCACTGGCGGCGCTCGATACCCCCCTCTGCCCTGCCGGGCATCTCCCCCACAAGGGGGGAGATCGGGATGTTGCGCCGTCGCCAACCATCGCTGACGGTCCTGCCCGGAGCTGTCGGGAA
>NZ_JAMXLD010000001.1:1273199-1276539 GCF_024054295.1 Ciceribacter sp. RN22 | reverse complement strand
TGTGGGGGAGATGTCCGGCAGGACAGAGGGGGGTACAGCAATCTCGGCACCCGCCAATCGCGCGCTTGCCCTTGATCACCGACAGCGGCAGTCTTCACCCCGGATGAAACCGGTGATGGAAGCCACCATGCCACACACGCCGATCCCGCCCCGGCGCCGAGCAAACGCACGGCAGATGCGCAAAGAGATGACCGATGCCGAACGCAGGCTCTGGCATTGCCTGCGCGCGCATCGCCTGATGGGTCTCGGCTTCCGCCGGCAGGTTCCGATCGCCGGCTTCATCGTCGACTTCGCCTGCCCCGATAGCAAGCTGATCGTCGAAGTCGATGGCTCCCAGCACGGGAACGATGCCGACCTCGCCTACGATGGGGCGCGGACGCGACGTCTGCAGGAGGACGGCTGGACGGTCTTGCGGTTCTGGAACGACGACGTGCTGCGTGACCTCGACAATGTCTGCCGGCACATCATCATCGTGGCGGGTAAGGACTGGTCGTGATTGCTTTGGCTTCGTCGCGGGGTACCCCCCTCTGCCCTGCCGGGCATCTCCCCCACAAGGGGGGAGATCGGGTTGCTGCGACCGTTTCGGCTCGGGGCGAACACGGCAATGTGAGGCTCTCACGGCGTCGGCGGCCCAACTCTCCCCCCTTGTGGGGGAGATGTCACGAAGTGACAGAGGGGGGTAACCCGGCGCCAGACTCACGGGAGGACTGTTATGACTGACACCCATACCGGCGGATGCCAGTGCGGCGCGGTGCGCTTTCGCGTCCGCGGTGCACTGACGGACGCTTCGATCTGTCACTGCCGCATGTGCCAGAAGGCCTTCGGCAGCTATTTCGCGCCGCTCGTCTCCGTGCGGGGCACGGATTTCGAATGGACCCGCGGCGCACCGAAGACGTTCCGCTCGTCGAATTTTGTGCTGCGCGGCTTCTGCGGGGGCTGCGGCACGCCGCTGACCTACGAGGCGCCGGACGGGATGGCGATCGCGGCCGGCGCCTTCGACGATCCCGCCGCCGTGCCGCCGACGGTCCAGTACGGTGTCGAGGCGAAGCTCGGCTTCTTCGACCATCTGCACGAACTGCCGGAGCTTTCGACGCTGGACGATCTCGACAACGCACCGTTCCTCGAAGAAATCGTCTCGTTCCAGCACCCCGATCACGACACCGATACATGGCCGGAGGACAAGCCATGACCGAGAAGAAACCCGGCACGGAAATGCCGAAATGGCTGCTCTACGGGCTGATCGGCAAGGGCGTTCTCGTCCTTGTCGTCACCGTCGCGGTCGTCGCCTACGTCATGTTGAAATAGAACCCTTGGAGGCGTTCATGGAAGGCATATTCACCGGCGGATGCCAGTGCGGCGCGGTCCGGTTCCGGGCGGAAAAGCTCGGACGGCCATCGATCTGCCATTGCCGCATGTGCCAGAAGCACTTCGGCTCGTTCTTCGGCGCCTTCGTCACCGCCGACCAGGCGCATCTCACCTGG
Organism: Ciceribacter sp. RN22; assembly: GCF_024054295.1. Taxonomy (NCBI): domain Bacteria; kingdom Pseudomonadati; phylum Pseudomonadota; class Alphaproteobacteria; order Hyphomicrobiales; family Rhizobiaceae; genus Ciceribacter; species Ciceribacter sp. RN22. The sequence continues at coordinate 1,275,058 of NZ_JAMXLD010000001.1, read as the reverse complement.
ACGCGCGGCCAGCCGACGCTCTTCCGTTCCTCCGCCAAGGTGAAGCGCGGCTTCTGTGAGAAATGCGGCACGCCGCTCACCTACCAGCAGGGCGAAGAGATCGAACTTGCGATCGGCGCCTTCGACCATCCGGAGCTTCTCGAACCGCAGGTGCAGGTGAACCACGACAAGCGCCTGCCGTGGATCGATCACCTGTTCGAAAAGCCGGCCTACAGCAGCCCGGCAATGGAGGAGTCCTTCGCCGCCGTCGTCTCCTTCCAGCATCCCGACCACGATACCGCCGTCTGGCCGCCCGAGGAGGACGAGGCGTGAGCACCCGCGAGATCCATTCCGGCGGCTGCCAGTGCGGCGCGATCCGCTACAAGATCGCAGGCGAACTCGGCTATCCGCATATCTGTCACTGCCGCATGTGCCAGAAGGCCGGCGGCAACTTCTTCATGGCTCTGACCGGAACCCGCAACGAGGACTTCCTCTTGACCCGCGGCGAGCCGAGCTGGTTCCGCTCCTCCGATCCCTGCGGCCGCGGCTTCTGCGCGAAATGCGGCACGCCGCTTTTCTTCAAGACTGTCGGCTCGCCCTATATCAGCGTCACCATCGGCAGCCTCGACGACCCGGAAGCGGGCGTGCCGGTGTCGCAGGACGGGGTCGAGTCCAGGGTCTCCTATTTCGACCGGCTCTTCGGCCTGCCGGAGCGCGAGACCGACCGCTCCGACCTGCCGGGCGGGACCGCCGCCGTCGGCCGCAGCAATCACCAGCATCCCGACCACGATACGGCGGCATGGCCGCCCCGAGAGGACCGATCATGACCAACGAACTGCGCGGCTTCTATCCCGAGATCGAACCCTTCGAGACGGGCTTCCTCGATGTCGGCGACGGGCATAGCGTCTACTGGGAGCGCTTCGGGACCAAGGGCGCCAAGCCTGCCGTCTTCCTGCATGGCGGCCCGGGCGGCGCGACCGGCCCGAACAACCGCCGCGTCTTCGATCCGGCCCTCTACGACGTCATGATGTTCGACCAGCGCGGCTGCGGCAAGTCGACCCCGCATGCCTCGATCGAGGCGAACACCACCTGGCACCTCGTCGCCGACATCGAACGGCTGCGCGAGATGATGGGCGTCGAAAAATGGCTCGTCTTCGGCGGCTCCTGGGGCTCGACGCTGGCGCTCGCCTACTCCGAGACGCATCCCGAGCGCGTGTCCGAACTGGTGCTGCGCGGCGTCTACACGCTGACCAAGGCCGAGCTCGACTGGTACTACCAGTTCGGCGTCTCGGAAATGTTCCCCGACAAGTGGGAGCGGTTCCAGGCGCCGATCCCGGAGGCAGAACGCCACGAGATGATGGCCGCCTATCGCCGGCGGCTCACCGGCACCGACCGCGAGGAGCAGCTGCGCTGCGCCGTCGCCTGGAGCAGCTGGGAGGGCGAGACGATCACGCTGCTGCCGAACCCGGACTATTCCGACCATTTCTACGATCCGGAATTCGCGCTCGCCTTCGCCCGCATCGAGAACCACTTCTTCGTCCATGCCGGCTGGCTGGAGGAAGGGCAGTTGCTGCGCGACGCCGTGAAACTCAAGGATATCCCGGGCGTCATCATCCACGGCCGCTACGACATGCCCTGCCCGGCGAAATACGCCTGGCAACTCCACAAGGCCTGGCCGAAGGCGGATTTCCACCTGATCGAAGGCGCCGGCCACGCCTATCTCGAACCCGGCATCCTCGACCAGCTGATCCGCGCGACCGACCGGTTTGCGGGGAAGGTGTAAGTTATGGTCGCGGTCGTGGTTACCCCCCTCTGCCCTGCCGGGCATCTCCCCCTCAAGGGGAGAGATCGGCACTGGCGTGCGACGCGGCCTCACCCTC
>NZ_JAMXLD010000001.1:1213338-1273172 GCF_024054295.1 Ciceribacter sp. RN22 | reverse complement strand
CACGGTCGTAGCTTGGACCCCGGACCCACGCGTCGAACTCGCGGTGTGGTTCACCCCCACCCGCCGCATCGCGGCGACCTCCCCCTCAAGGGGGAGGTGGGGAGCGCGGCACCAGCGGCCACCACTCTCCCCCCTTGTGGGGGAGATGTCACGCAGTGACAGAGGGGGGGGAAACCCCGAATACGAACGTTTGCCTGAGGATTGCAGCATGACACGCGAAAAGATCTACCTCTTCGACACGACGCTCCGCGACGGACAGCAGACGCCGGGCATCGACTTTTCCGTCGAGGACAAGATCGCCATCGCCTCGATGCTCGACGACTTCGGCTTCGACTATGTCGAGGGCGGCTATCCCGGCGCCAACCCGACGGACACTGCCTTCTTCACGCAGAAGCGCACGAACCGCGCCGCCTTCGTTGCCTTCGGCATGACCAAGCGGGCAGGCATTTCCGCCTCCAACGATCCGGGCCTCGCCCAGCTCCTGCAGGCGAAGAGCGATGCCGTCTGCTTCGTCGCCAAGAGCTGGGACTACCACGTCAAGGTCGCGCTCGGCTGTACCAACGAGGAGAACCTCGCAAGCATCCGCGAGAGCGTCGAGGCGGCGATCGCCGCCGGCAAGACCGCCATGGTCGACTGCGAGCATTTCTTCGACGGCTACAAGGCCAATCCCGACTATGCCGTCGCCTGCGCGAAGACCGCCTACGCGGCGGGCGCCCGCTGGGTCGTGCTCTGCGACACCAATGGCGGCACGCAGCCGCCGGAAGTCGGCACGATCGTCGCCGCCGTCATCGCTGCCGGCGTGCCGGGCAGCGCGCTCGGCATCCACGCCCACAACGACACCGGACAGGCGGTTGCCAATTCGCTGGCCGCGATCGAGGCCGGAGCGCGGCAGATCCAGGGAACGCTGAACGGCATCGGCGAACGCTGCGGCAATGCCAATCTCGTGACGCTCGTCCCGACCCTCTGCCTCAAGGAAACCTATGCCGAGCGTTTCGAGACGGCGATCGACCATGAGACGCTCGCCGGCCTGACACGGCTCTCGCACGCCTTCGACGAGCTGTTGAACCGCTCGCCCGAGCATCAGGCGCCGTATGTCGGCGCGTCCGCCTTCGCCACCAAGGCGGGCATCCACGCCTCCGCGCTGCTCAAGGACCCGCGCACCTACGAGCATGTCGATCCGGCGAGTGTCGGCAATTTCCGCAAGGTCATGGTCTCCGACCAGGGCGGCAAGGCGAATTTCATCAACGAGCTGAAGCGCCGCGGCATCGCGGTCGAGAAGGACGATCCACGCCTCGACCGGCTGATCTCGATCGTCAAGGAGCGCGAGGCGACCGGCTATGCCTACGAGGGCGCCGATGCGAGCTTCGAGCTGCTCGCCCACCGCACGCTCGGCACCGTTCCGGACTTCTTCTCGATCGACGGCTTCCGGGTGATGGTCGAGCGGCGCTTCGATGCCAACGGTCACCTGAAGACCGTGTCCGAGGCCGTCGTGAAGCTCGTCATCGACGGCGAGAGCGTCATGTCGGTCGCCGAGGGCGACGGCCCGGTCAACGCGCTCGACATCGCGCTTCGCAAGGACCTCGGCAAGTACCAGGCCGAGATCGGCGACCTCGAACTCACCGACTACAAGGTGCGTATCCTCAACGGCGGCACCGAGGCGATCACTCGTGTCCTCATCGAATCCGGCGACGCGACGGGCGTGCGCTGGTGGACGGTCGGCGTGTCGGAGAACATCATCGACGCCTCCTTCCAGGCGCTGATGGATTCGATCGTCTACAAGCTGATGAAGAACCGTCAGCTCGCAGGCAAGATCGCGGCGGAGTAAGGCCCGCCTCGGATAGTCGGCAGGCTATGACGCGCCGCGACACGGCTCGCGGCGCGGGAGCCGGCGTTCAATTCCGGTCACCGACCCTTCACCGGAATGAATTTGTCCATTCGTGACTCATGGAGTATCGCAAGCGCCTAAAACAACAAAGGATGGAAACGCCATGGCGACCGACACCGCCGTCGAGGTCAAGAACGAGGACAGCGCGCGCGGCTTCGCCTTTGCGCTCGCCGCCTACATGCTCTGGGGTTTCCTGCCGTTCTACATGAAGGCGGTCGCCCATATCCCGCCGACGGAGGTCATCGCCCACCGCGTTCTCTGGTCGATCCCGATCGCCGGCAGCGTGCTCCTCATCCTCCGGCGAACGGACGACCTGAAAGCGGCCATCCGCAATCCGCGCATGCTCGGCATGGCCGCGGTCACCGCCCTGCTCATCAGCATCAACTGGGGCATCTATGTCTGGGCGATCGGCGCGGGCCGTGCGCTCGACACCGCGCTCGGCTATTTCATCAATCCGCTGTTCTCGATCTTCCTCGGCGCCGTGCTCTTGAAGGAGAAGCTCGCGCCGGCGCAGAAGGTGGCGATCACGCTCGCCGCCATCGCCGTCGCGGTGCTGACCTACGACGCCGGTGGACTGCCCTGGGTGGCGCTCGGCCTCACCTTCTCCTGGGGCTTCTATGCCTTCTTCCGCAAGACCCTGCCGATCGGACCGAACCAGGGCTTTCTCCTCGAAGTGCTGCTGCTCAGCGTGCCGGCGCTCGGCTACATCGCCTATCTCGGCGCGACCGGCCACGGCCACTTCTTCTCGACCGGAGCGAGCGACGCGCTGCTGCTGCTCGGAACCGGCGTCGTGACGGCGGTACCGCTGCTCTTCTACGCCAACGGTGCCAAGCTCCTGCGCCTCTCGACCATCGGCATCATGCAGTACCTGCCGCCGACGATGATCTTCCTGATCGCGGTCTTCGTCTTCAAGGAGCCATTCGGCACCGCCAAGATGATCGCCTTCCCGCTGATCTGGCTCGCGCTCACCATCTTCGTGTGGCCGATGCTGAGGCAATACCGCAAACAGTAAGGGCCGAGACAGTCAGAGCTTTGCGATCACCTCGTCGGCGCCGTCGAGGTCGCGCACGCCCTCGACCTTCTCGAGGATCGCCGGGATGATGTCCTCGACATTGTCGATGACGAGCGGCTGCACCCGCTCGGCGGTGTGGATGAAACCCTGCTCGCGCATGTGGCGGAGCAGTTCCAGCATCGGGTTCCAGAAACCGTTGATATTGGCGAAGACCATCGGCTTCTCGTGACGGCCGAGCTGTGCCCAGGTCATGATCTCGACGATCTCCTCCAGCGTACCGATGCCGCCCGGCAGCGTGATGAAGGCGTCGGCGCGCTCGAACATCTTGTGCTTGCGGGCGTGCATGTCCTCCGTGACGATCAGCTCGTTGAGCTGGCCGAGGGAATGGCGCGTCGCCTCCATGTCCACCAGGAATTCGGGGATGATGCCGGTGACCTGTCCGCCGTTCGACAGCACCCCGCCCGCAACCGCTCCCATGATGCCGCGGGTGCCGCCGCCGTAGACGAGCCGCAGCCCGTGCGCGGCGATCGACCGGCCGAGCGCGCGGCCGGCGGCGATATGGTCGGGATCGCGTCCCGGCTGGGAGCCGCAATAGACGCAGACGGATCGAATCGTATTCATGTTTTCGCTCATGAAGGAAGAAAGACAATCATGCGCCGGCAAGGTCAACCGAATTGACGAAAAAGCTGTCGGCGCAAAGCCGCCATCCGTTGAGAAAGCTTGTGAAAGTGGCGAGATAAGGCTAGCAATTCCAAGGGATATGGCGGCCTATCCGCCCGGAGAGTGACTATGATGAAAAATCGTGCCGGCTTGCTGGCCTTGCTGGTGCTCGCGATTGCGACGATCCTGATGGTGTTCTTCGTCATGCCGAGGATTTCGGACGACGGGAAGGACAAGGCCCAAACGACGACAGCAAGCGGCGATGCCGCCAAGACGCCTGCGCCCGAGCCCGCCAAACCCTCGGGAGACCTCGCGGCGGCGAGCGAGAAGATGGGGCGCCTGAAGGCCGATGCCGAAAAGGCCGCCCAGGCTCTCGTCTCGCTCTTTGCCGACGGCAAGGTGCCCGCGGCAGAAGCCTATGCCGGTGCGAAGGCGGAAGTCGAAAAGGCGCTCTCCGCGCTCGCCACGCTTGACATACCCGACGTGCTCGAAGCCGGCGTCAAGGAGACGATGACGGCCGCACGCGGCAATGCCGAAAAGGCGCTCGCCCTCCTCAGGACCTTGCCTTCCGATCCGGCCGCCGCGGCGACCGCCATCGGCAAGGTCATCGACGCGCTGGCGGGCAAGCCTGACATGGCGCCGGAAGCCCTGGCACCTCAGGCTGAGGCTCCGGCCGCGACGGAGCAGCCGGCTGCCGCCGATGCACCGGCGACCGGCCCGATCATCCCGCGCTTCGACGTGCTGCGCGTCGAACCGGACGGCTCGGCCGTCATCGCCGGCAATGCCGAACCCGGCTCGAAACTCGCGATCGTCGACGGCGACACGGTCATCTTCGAGACCGAGGTGGGCATCAGCGGCGACTTCGCCGTCATTCTCGACAAGCCGCTCTCGCCCGGCGACCACTCGCTCGAACTGCGCGTCACCGGCAAGGACGGAAAGGTCGTCACTTCGGAAGAGGTCGCGACGATCTCCATTCCCGAGAACGGCAACGGCAACCTGCTCGCCATGGTCACCAAGCCCGGCGAGGCGAGCCGCGTGATTACGGCACCGGAAACCGTCAACCAGGCCGACAAGAAGGCCCGTGTTCCGTCGGAAGAGGCTCCTGGCGCGCAGACGGCCGAAGCACCGCCGGCCACGGCGGCACCGCAGGACGCTGCAGCGACACAGCAGCCCACCGAGGCCGCCAAGCCCGCACCCGCCCCCGAAGTCCAGGTGAGCGCCGTCGAGATCGAGGGCGATCGCATCTTCGTCGCCGGTACCGCCGCGCCGGGCAGCGCGGTTCGCGCCTCGGCGGACGACACGCTGATCGGCGCCGCGACGGCGGACAACACCGGTCACTTCGTCATCGAAGGCACGATCGCGCTTGCGGTCGGCGATCACACGATCCGGGCGGAACTGCTCGACGCGGACGGCAGGGTGCTGGTGCGCGCCTCCGTGCCGTTCAACCGCCCCGAAGGGCACCAGGTCGCCGTGGTCGCGCAGTCGAAGGCTCCGGAAGCCGGCCAACAGGCTGCCATGGTGCCGCTCGACCGTGCAACCTTCGAAACCATGCGTGGCTCGGTCGGCAAGGCCTTCGGCATCCTGCAGGGGCTCTTTGCCGACGGCAAGAAGCCGGCAGCCGAGGAGCTCGCCGCCGCCCGTTCGGCGACCGAGATCGCCCTTCAGTCACTCATCGACTATCGCCTCGGCGCGGGTGTCGATTCCGACTATGCCCAGTTCGTGACGCAGACGGCGGCGCGTGCCCGCAACGCGCTCGAAGCGCTGAAGGCGCTTTCGGCCGACGCCGACTCGGTCCGCGACGGGCTGCCGAAGATCGCCGAACTGATCAACGCCGTCCTCGAGCCGCTGCCGGCCGCCGCGGTCGCCGAAGCCCAGCCGCCCGCGGAGAAGGCGGAAGCGCAAGCAGAACCCGCCGCTCAGCCGCAAGCGGCGGCCCCGGCAGCGCAACCGGCACAGGCTCCGACAGAAACGGCCGCCGACGCCCCGAAGACGATCGAGCAGGCACCACTCACCGAGAGCAAGAACACGGTCATCATCCGCCGTGGCGATACGCTCTGGCAGATCTCGCGCCGCGTCTACGGTCTCGGGGTTCGCTACACGACCATCTATCTCGCCAACGCCAACAAGATCAGCAATCCGGACCTGATCGAGCCCGGCCAGGTCTTCCAGGTGCCGCACGATGCCCTTCCGAATGCGGAAGAGCTGCATCGCAAGCGCCTGCAGGGCGAGACGATCGACTGACGGCGGTGCGGAGGCGGGCCCCGTCAAAAGTTTCGGGTCCTCCATTGCACACGCATATTCGAAATCCTATGTGGCGAAAGTCGGCGGCCTCCGAGAGGCCGCCGATTTCATCTGACGACGGTTGACGCGAGGGGCAGGCAACATGACGAAGAAGAAGACCGTATCGGCGGATTCCTCCAATCCGCTCGAAACGCTGGTCAATCTCTGGCCGTACATGTGGCCCTCCGGCCGGCCGGACCTCAAGGCGCGCGTCGTCTGGGCGACGGTCTTCCTCGTCATCTCGAAGTTCATCCTGCTTCTCGTTCCCTACTTTTTCAAATGGGCGACCGATGCGCTGAACGGGCGGCTCGACATGGTCGGGCTGCTGCCTGCCTTCCTGCTCGGCGCCGTCGCGCTCGTCATCCTCTACAATCTCACCCGCATCGCCCAGGTCGGGCTCAACCAGCTCCGCGACGCGCTTTTCGCGAGCGTCGGCCAATATGCGGTGCGCCAGCTCGCCTACCGGACCTTCGTCCATATCCACCAGCTCTCGCTGCGCTTCCATCTGGAGCGCAAAACCGGCGGCCTCTCGCGCATCATTGAACGCGGCACGAAGGGCATCGAGACGATCGTCCGCTTCACGATCCTCAACTCCGTGCCGACCTTGCTCGAATTCCTGCTGACGGCCGTGATCTTCTGGTGGGGCTACGGCTTCTCCTATCTCGCCGTCACCGCGATCACCGTCTGGGCCTATATCTGGTTCACGATCAAGGCGAGCGACTGGCGCATCGGCATCCGCCGGTCGATGAACGACAGCGACACGGAGGCCAATACGAAGGCGATCGACTCGCTCCTGAACTTCGAGACCGTCAAGTATTTCGGCAACGAGGAGATGGAGGCCAAGCGCTACGACAAGTCGATGGAGCGCTACGAAAAGGCGGCGACCGACGTCTGGACCTCGCTCGGCTGGCTGAACTTCGGCCAGACGGCGATCTTCGGTCTCGGCATGACCGCCATGATGGTGATGTCGGCGCTCGCCGTGCAGCGCGGCGACCAGACGATCGGCGACTTCGTCTTCGTCAATGCCATGCTGCTGCAGCTCGCGATGCCGCTCAACTTCATCGGCTTCGTCTACCGCGAAATCCGCCAGGGCCTCACCGACATCGAGCAGATGTTCGACCTCCTCGAAGTCGATCCGGAGGTGACCGACAAGCCGGGGGCGCCGGAGCTGGCGATCGCAAAGGGCGCCATCTCGTTCAAGGACGTGCATTTCGCCTATGATCCGCAGCGGCCGATCCTGAAGGGCATCTCCTTCGAGGTTCCGGCCGGCAAGACCGTCGCCGTCGTCGGCCCGTCGGGTGCGGGAAAATCGACGATCTCGCGTCTGCTCTACCGCTTCTACGACATCCAGAAGGGCTCGATCACCGTCGACGGACAGGACGTCCGCGACGTGACGCAGAAGAGCCTGCGCTCGGCGATCGGCATGGTGCCGCAGGATACCGTTCTCTTCAACGACACCATCGCCTACAACATCCGCTACGGCCGTCCCTCCGCGACCGACGAGGAGATCCAGGCCGCAGCCGAAGTCGCCCAGATCGCCCGCTTCATCAGCGACCTGCCGGACGGCTTCCAGACGAAGGTCGGCGAACGCGGGCTGAAGCTCTCGGGCGGCGAGAAGCAGCGCGTGGCAATCGCCCGCACGGTCTTGAAGGCACCGCCGATCCTCATCCTCGACGAGGCGACGTCGGCGCTCGACACGACGACCGAGCAGGAGATCCAGGCCGCCCTCGACGTGGTCTCGGAAAACCGCACGACGCTCGTCATCGCCCACCGGCTCTCCACCGTCATCGGTGCGGACGAGATCATCGTTCTCAAGGGCGGCGAGATCGCCGAGCGTGGTACCCACGGAGAACTGCTCGCGATGAACGGCCTCTACGCCTCGATGTGGAACCGCCAGCGCGAAGCGATCCAGGCGGAGGAGCATCTGCGTCAGGTTCGCGAGAGCGACGACATGGGCGTCGTGGTCCGCCGCACGCCGGCGGTCTGACCGTCGTCAGGCTTCGCTGGCGTAACCGGACTGCCGCAGAGCGATGCAGATGCGGTTGCGGCCGGAGCGCTTCGCCCGGTAGAGCGCCTCGTCGGCCTCCTTCAGGGCGTCCCAGAGCGTGCCGCGCAACGGATCGAGCTCCGCGACGCCGATGCTGAGCGTGCCGGCCGGCTCGTCGACATCGGGAAGGAAACCGGCATCCGACACCTGCCGGCGCATCGAATCGGCGATCTCAGCCGCCTGCATCAGGGTGAAGCCGGGAAAGAGGGCATAGAATTCCTCGCCGCCCGCCCGTGCAATGGTGATGCCGTCGCCGGCGCAGCCTTCGAGCAGGGCTGCGGTCGCGCACAGCACCCGGTCGCCCTCCGCATGGCCGAACTGGTCGTTGATCGACTTGAAACGGTCGAGATCGATGACTGCGACCGAGACCGGACGCCCTTCCCTGCGGGCGAGCTCGATCGCCTCGGTGGCGATCTCGAAGAACTTGCGACGGTTGTAGGCATTGGTCAGCGGATCGCGCGCTGCGGCGTCGATCAGCCGCACTTCGAGACTCTTGCGGTCGGTGATGTCGAGCATGGCGCCGGCGATGCCGCGAAGGCGCCCGTCCTCCGAGACGATCGCGGCCTTGTGGAAGGCGACGTGATGGAGCGATCCGTCGGCATAGCGCACCTCGCACTCGTAGACCTGCTCGCCGCCGCGGGCGAGGAGCGCGTCATCGGCCTGCTGATAGCGGCGTGCCAGATCCTCCGGCGCCACGTCGTAGACGGAACTGCCGATCACCTTTTCGGTCGGCAGGCCGATAAACCCTTCGAATGCCTTGTTGCAGCCGACATAGGTGCCCTCGCCGTTCTTGAAGAAGATCGGCGTCGGCAGGCTGTCGATGCAGGCCTGCAGGTAGTCGCGCTCGACTTTGACCTGGGCCAGGTCCCGACGCATCCGCCGGCGTCTCGCAAGCACGGTGCGGGCACGAGCGAGGCAGAGAGTCATGTCGTCGAGGCGACCGAGCAGCAGAACGTCGTCGAAGCCCGCCTGCAGGATGTCGTCGGCGCGGGGCGCGCCGAAGGCTGCGTCGGCGACGCCGATCAGGTACTCGTCCGGTCCGAGGATCTGGCGGACCGCGACTGCCGTCGACACGGGATGCTCGGCGCCGAGCGGCACGAAGCAGATCGCCACGCCGGCCCCTTCGGGCTTGCCGGGACGAAGGTCGAACCCTTCCAGTTCGGGAGGGATCGAGACCTCCCCGGTGGAATGCCAGTAAAGCGGGGCGGCATCCTGCCGTGCATTCACTCCCGCAGTGCTGCAGAATCCGTGCATGAGGAACACTTCCCAAGTAGAAGGCGCAGCGACGAGCGCCGGAGCCGTGCCTGTGTTCGACGAACCAGCGCCGATATTAAGAAGCAACCGTTGATACTTAGTACATGACAGTTGCCAACCTGCGAATGCATCGTCCAAGAATGATACAGATTGCCGCGCGCACTGTCTTTCGAGACTGTGCCATTGCCCCCGGCGGGCTTTCGCGGTAGTCAGCAGGCCTGATTTCCCGCGAGGAGACGATCCCCATGAATTTGCTCGACACCGTCCGCAACACCATCGTTCCGATTCACAAGGAAGGCTATCCCTTTGTCGCCGCCTTCTTTGCAGGGTCCCTGGTTCTCGGCTGGATCTCCGAGCCGCTGTTCTGGGTCGGCATGGTGCTGACCGTCTGGTGCGCCTATTTCTTCCGTGATCCGGAGCGCGTCACGCCGCAGGACGACGATCTCGTCATCAGCCCGGCCGACGGCAAGGTGTCCTCGATCCAGATGGTCGTGCCGCCGGAAGAGCTGCAGCTCGGCAACCAGCCGATGCTGCGCATCTCCGTCTTCATGAACGTCTTCAACTGCCATGTGAACCGCGCGCCCGTCCGCGGCCGCATCACCAACATCGCCTATCGCGAAGGCTCTTTCCTCAACGCCGAACTCGACAAGGCGAGCCAGGAGAACGAGCGCAACGGCCTGGTGATCGAAACCACGCACGGCAATATCGGCGTCGTGCAGATCGCGGGCCTGGTGGCCCGCCGTATCGTCTGCTGGGCGAACCCGAACGAAACACTCACCGCCGGCGAACGCTTCGGTCTCATCCGCTTCGGCTCGCGTCTCGACGTCTTCCTGCCGGCCGGCGCCGAACCGCGCGTGGCGCTCGGCCAGACGGCCGTCGCCGGCGAGACGGTGATTGCGGAATTCGGCTCGGCCAAGGGCCCCGTCGTCAGCCGCCGCAGCTGATCGCCGTCGGCAAGGAGGGCGAGATGGAAGCGCAAGTACCGCCGAGCGAACCGAAGAACAGCCATGACGGTGCCCGAGGCCCGCGGCTCCGGGAAATACCCCTTCGCCTGATCGTGCCGAACCTCATCACGGTGCTCGCGATCTGCTCCGGCCTCACCGGCATCCGGCTCGCCTTCGAGAACCGCTACGAACTCGCGGTGACGCTCGTGCTTGCCGCCGCCTTCATCGACGGCATCGACGGGCGCGTCGCGCGGCTGATGAAGGCGACGTCCAAATTCGGCGCCCAGATGGACTCCCTCGCCGACATCGTCAATTTCGGCGTGGCGCCGGCGCTCGTGCTCTACGTCTTCATCCTCGACCAGGCCCGCTCCATCGGCTGGATCGCCGCCCTGATCTACGCGATCGCCGCAGGCCTGCGCCTCGCCCGCTTCAACGTCATGGCGGAGCGCGAGCACAAGGCGCCCTGGCAATCGGAATATTTCGTCGGCGTCCCGGCCCCCGCCGGCGCCCTCATCGTGCTTCTGCCGATCTATCTCGGCTTCCTCGGCGTGCAGCCGACGGCACCGGTCGCCTATGTCGCCGCCGGATACACGGTGCTGATCGCCGCCCTGCTGATCAGCCGGCTGCCGGTCTGGTCCGGCAAGTCCGAGACGCAGAAGATCCGCCGTGACCTCGTGCTGCCGGTGACGCTCGGCATCGTCGTCTATGTCGCACTTCTGATGAGCTTCACCTGGGAAGTGCTGTCGGTCACCGTCATCGCCTATCTCTGCACGCTGCCCTTCGGCGCCCGCGCCTGGCACAGGCGCTTCGGAACCCTGATCGTCATGGACGACGTCGGCGACGGCAACGAAGCGGAACTTGACCGCGGTCTGTGAAATCTCTATCCGCCTCCGGCCATCATCCGAGCGAATCACCGTCGTGTGCTTTGCTCTCGGATTATGTCCGCGTTGACGAAACGTGATTTGCCGGAACCGTCGTTTCGATCAAGTTCTAAGGCAAAACCATAAAAAAATCATAGGGACTGGAAGCAATTCAGGAGAACGGAAATGACTGGGAAGAAGGCGGCTGACGCCGCGCCCCCGAAGCAGAATCTCGACGGCAACTATCGACCGCTCGGCCTGAAGGCCGTGATCGCGGCGGCGCTGATGTTGAAGCGCAACTCCTCGAAGAAGGCCGCATAGCTGATCGACGGCGGTCAGAACAGCGACATCTGGCCTGACCCCGCCTCCCCGTCCGTCTTCTCGACCGGCGGCAGACTTTCGGCCACCGCCGCCTGAACTGCGGGTCCCGTGTTGCTCACCTTGTTGACGAGGTTCGACACGGGGACCGCCTCGAAGAAGTCCTCGGCGGGTGCCGCGAGAAGATCGGTGACCTCGCGCGGCTCGTAGGCGCGGCAATCGAGCCAGCGGTCATAGTCCTCCGGTGCGATCACTACCGGCATCCGGTCGTGGATGCGGGCGATGGAACGGTTGGAACCGACCGTCAGGATGGCGCCGGTGTCGACCTCGGAACCGTCCGGCGACGACCAGGTCTCCATCAGGCCGGCGAAGGCGATGACGCCGCCGTTGCGCGGCCTGATCCAGTAGGCCTGCGATTTCTCGTCGCTGCCCTTTTCCGGCCGGTGCCATTCGTAGAAGCCCGAGGCCGGGACGAGCACGCGACGATGGCGCATGGCCGCCTTGAAGGAGGCCTTGCCGATCGCCGTCTCCGCACGGGCGTTGATCAGCAGCGGAAAGTCGTTGGGGTCCTTCACCCAGGACGGCATCAGCCCCCAGCGGACCAGGATTGCCCGGCGCTCCGGCATGTTGCTACCCGGCTCGCGGCGCTCCGACTGGATGACCACGAGGATCGGCTGGGTGGGCGCGATGTTGTAGCGGGCGGGAAAGGCCTCGAGCTCGAATAGCCCGAGCGCGTCCCGTACCTCTTCGGGCATCGCCGACAGTGAAAAGCGTCCGCACATGCGCGGATTGATGGCACCACCGTGGCGGCCGGTCAAGGAGAGGACGAGGGCATTGCGCGGCGGCGCCGATGCCGCAATACTCCGCGAAGCGGCTCTCATTCGACGAAATCCGGGCCAAGAAGGAGAGGACGACCTATATTCATGAGCATGACGAAGACGTCCTTTGCCTCAGCCTCGTCGGCGATCGTGGAACGTGACGGCCGCATCCTCCTCGTGCGCCGGCTCAATCCGCCGGCCGCCGACCTTTACGCTTTCCCCGGCGGCAGGGCCGAACCGGGCGAGACGCCGGCCGAAACGGCTCTGCGCGAGCTGCAGGAGGAGACGGGCCTGCGCGGCGGGAACCCGCGGCTCTTCCATTTCTACGAGCTCGCGGCCGAGGCGGAAAGCGGCACCGGCGGCTTCATGCTCTCCGTCTTCCTCGTCGACGTCGAGGACGAGACGGAGGCGCTCGCCGCCGACGATGCCGCTGATCTCGGCTGGTACCGACCGGACGAGATTGCCGGCTTGCCCGTGCCCCCGAGCATTCTCGACTGCCTCGAAAGGCTGGCGCGTGCCCGTGATGACCGCTGACATCAAAGCGCGCTCGCGCGTCTCCGCCACCATGGCCACTGCCCTTCTCGTCGCGTTGCTCGGCGCCCTGCCCGCCGCGGCACAGGAGGCGTCACCGCCGCCGCCCGTGGAACAGCAGGAAAAGCCAGCCCCTTACGACACCCAACTGATTCGCCTTTCGGAGATCATGGGCGCCGTCCAATATCTTCGAAACCTCTGCAGCGGCTCCAGCGAGCCGGAATGGCGCCGGCAGATGGAGAAACTGATCGAAATCGAGACGGCGGGAGCGCCGAAACGCCGCGAACGCATGGTCGCGGCCTATAATCGCGGCTATCGCTCCTTTGCGTCGGTCTATACGACCTGCACGCCTTCGGCCGCCACAGCCGCCGAGCGCTACCGTGCCGAAGGCGCAACACTTGCCATGGAAATTGCGACCCGCTACGGAAATTAGCGAATAATTAACCCGTTTCGACACGACCCCGTGTCGTTTCAGGAAAAGGCTGCTAGTGTTGTTAACACGTGAGTAAGAACTGATTGCATCGAGGATGAGTATCATGGAACCGCGCCGCAACGACATCGACGACATGATCGTTCACGAGAAGATGCAGGCCGCCCTCGAATACCAGAACGAAGCCTGGGCGGACGGCATGGCCGACGGCATCGAGCCGGAAATCATCGCCGACGCCGCCTTCGCACTCGCCATGCGCGAGACGATTCGCATTCACGGAGAGGAAGGCGCCGAGGCCATCCTCGAGCAACTCAAGGCCCGCATGGTTGCAGGCGAGTTCTCCCCGACGCGCAGCATCCAGTAATCGACGAAGAGGGACGGCGATGAAGAAGGCGTCCGCTCGGGCCAGCCGGCATCGCGATTTGCGCCGCCTGGCGACCACTCTTATCGCCGGCATGATGCTCGTCGGAACCGTCGGCAGCGCCGCGGCACTTTCGGAATTGAAACAGATCGGCGGGCAGCCGGCCGAAGAGCCCGCCCCGACCGTGGAGGATACGCCCGGTGCAGAGCCGCCTTCGGGCGGAGTCATCGGCATACCGGACCCCGACCCGCTGATCAGCACGCCTGACGACAAGGCGGACACGACGAGCGGCGCCGAGGATGCTCCCGAGGACCAGGGACCGCCGCCAGAGGTCATCTACGACATCGAGAAGGCGCCGGAGCCGGTGCGCAAGCTGCGGCAGCTGATCATCGAGGCCGCAGCATCGGGCGATATCGAGCGGCTGAGACCTCTCCTCAATCCCGGTCCGAACCAGACGCAGGTCATGCTCGATTCGGCCGATCCCGATCCGATCGCCACGCTCAAGGGCCTTTCCGGCGACAGCGAGGGCGTCGAAATCCTGGCGATCCTGCTCGACGTTCTCTCCACCGGCTTCGTCCACATCAATGCCGGCACGCCGGAGGAGATGTATGTCTGGCCCTATTTCGCGGAGAAGCCGCTTTCCACGCTGACGCCCCCTGAAAAAGTGGAGCTGTTCCGGATCGTCACGGCCGGCGACTTTGCGGACATGCAGGAATCCGGCAACTACAACTTTTTCCGCGTCGGCATCTCGCCGGACGGTCAGTGGAAACTCTTCACGGCCGGCGACTGACACCGGCGCTTGCCGTTTGCCCGCCAAGCCCTTAACTCTCTGACATCGCAACTTCGGAAAATCGCAGACGATGCCAGCAGCGTTTCTTCCAGATCGCGCCCTGATCCGGGTTTCCGGAGCGGAGGCGGAGCACTTTCTCCAGAACCTCGTCACGACCGACGTGGCGGCGCTGCCTGTCGGCGAAGCCCGGCCCGGCGCGCTCCTGACCCCGCAGGGAAAGATCCTCTTCGATTTCCTGATTTCGCGCGACGGTGACGGTTTCCTTCTCGAAACCGCGGCCGGCCAGCAGGCCGATCTCGTCAAGCGGCTCACCATGTACAAGCTGCGCGCTGCGGTCACCATCACGGCCGAACCGGAAGCCGGCGTCACGGTCTCCTGGGGCGATGAGCAAGACGCAGCCGCCCTTCTCGACAGGCGGTTTGCGATCGCCGGGACGGTGCTTGGCCGCCGGCCGGGCCGGTATGCCGGGGAGGACGACGGCGCCTACCTCAACCTCCGGATCGCCGCGGGCATCGCCGAATCGGGCGCCGACTTCGCGCTCCAGGACGCCTTTCCCCACGATGTCCTGATGGACCGCAACGGCGGCGTCGGCTTCAAGAAGGGCTGCTATGTCGGCCAGGAAGTGGTCTCGCGGATGCAGCATCGCGGGACGGCCCGCCGGCGGGTCGTGCTCGTCGGTGGCGAGACGCCTCTGCCCACGCCGGGAACGGAAATCACCGCCGGCGGAAAGCCGGTCGGCACGCTCGGTTCCGTCCATGGCGAGAAGGGCCTTGCGATCGTCCGCATCGACCGCGTCGGCGAGGCGCTTACTAAGGGCGTACCGGTGCTCGCCGGAGAAACCGCTTTGACCGTTAGCCTTCCGGCCTGGTCGGGTCTCGATTTCCCGACGGTCGCCGAGGAGGCCTGACCGGTGCCGCCGCTCACGCAGATGAAATCGCGGGCCTGGCAGCGGATGCTCTCCGGCCGGCGGCTCGACCTCCTCGATCCCTCGCCGCTCGACGTCGAGATCTCCGACATCGCCCACGGTCTTGCCCGCGTCGCCCGCTGGAACGGCCAGACCTCCGGCGACCATGCCTTTTCCGTCGCCCAGCACAGTCTGCTCGTCGAGGAGATCTTCCGCCGCGGCCACCCGAAGGCGAGCGCCGACGACCTGCAGATGGCGCTGCTGCACGACGCCCCGGAATACGTGATCGGCGACATGATCTCGCCCTTCAAGGCCGTCGTCGGCGGCGACTACAAGGTGGTCGAGAAGCGGCTAGAGGCGGCCGTCCACCTGCGCTTCGGCCTGCCGCCGCATCCCTCGCGCACCCTCAAGGACGAAATCAAGAAGGCCGACCGGATCGCCGCCTATTTCGAGGCGACGGAGCTTGCCGGCTTCGCGCCGGCGGAAGCGCGGAAATTCTTCGGCCAGCCGCGCGGCTTCGACCGCACCACGCTGATGGTCGCGCCGCTCCCCGCCTTCGAGGCCCAGCGACGTTTCGTCGAGCGCTTCGAGGCGATCGAGGCGGCGCGGGCGCAAGCCAGGAAGGCGGCACCGTGAGCGCGATCGTCGTCTCCCCCCTCGCCCGCATCGCCGAAATGGCCGTTCGCCACAAGGCGCGGGAAATGATCAGCCTGCTCGCGGAAGGGCAGGATTTCCATCGGCCCGGCGTGATCGACGCGGCGCGCCACCTGAAGCTCGGCATCCACGACATAACCTTCGCCGGCACCGGCGATCTCGTTGCGCCGCAGGAGGTCCACGTCGCACAGATCATCGATTTCGCCCGCAGCTGGGACCAGGCTTCTCCCCTCGTCGTCCACTGCTGGATGGGGGTGTCGCGCTCGCCGGCGGCAGCACTCGTCGCCAGCCTCGCGGTCCGGCCGGACGACGACGAGATGGAACTCGCTACCCGCCTCAGGCAGGTCTCGCCCTACGCCACGCCGAATGCCCGGATCGTCGAGATCGGCGACCGGCTGCTCGGGCGCGGTGGTCGGCTCGTCGCGGCGGTGAAAGCGATCGGCCGCGGTGCGGATGCCGACGGAAACGCGCCTTTCGTGCTGCCGCTAACGCCTTCCGGAGACCGCCTGCCATGACGGCGGCAAGCTCGCCGATCGAGATCAGCCTCGACGCGGCGATCGTCGCCGTTTCCGGCGGCAATCCGCAGATCCTCGTCGTCAGCGATCCGGCGAGCGAACTCGAAAGCCTGCCCTTCGGCCCGTTCGATCCGGCGCGCTACCGCACCATGGAAATGTCGCTGCGCGTCGCCGTGGAGGCGCGCACCGCGCTCCACATGGGCTATATCGAACAGCTCTACACCTTCGGCGACCGCGGCCGGCACAAGATGCCCGGCGACACCGGCCCGCATCTCGTCTCCGTCGGCTATCTGGCGCTGACGCGCATGGATCCGGAGCGGACAGCGGCCCTTTCCGCCGCCGGCGTGCACTGGCGCGACTGGTACAATTATCTTCCCTGGGAGGACTGGCGCCAGGGGCGTCCGATCCTCCTCGACGAGGTCATCCTGCCGGCGCTGCGGCAATGGGCGGAGGAGGCAGGCGGCGATGCCGCGGGTGCCGCCCGGCTCTCACGCCGCTCGCGCCTGAAGCTCGCCTTCGGGCTCGATGACTTCCCGTTCGACGAGGAACGGGTGCTCGAGCGCTACGAACTGCTCTACGAAGCCGGCCTCATCGAGGAGGCCGTCGCCGACGGTCGCGTCTGGCACACAGGGCTTGCGGCCCGGCTCGGCGTGCCGATGCGCTTCGACCACCGCCGCATCATGGCGACGGCAATCGCGAGACTTCGCGGCAAGCTCAAGTATCGCCCGGTCGTCTTCGAACTGATGCCGCCGGAATTCACTCTTACCGAATTGCAGGCGACGGTGGAGGCGATATCCGGCCGCCATCTCCACAAACAGAACTTCCGCCGCCTGGTCGAGGGCGCCGAGCTGGTCGAGCCGACCGGCGGCACTATGGCGGCAACCGGCGGTCGCCCGGCCGCCCTCTTCCGCTTCCGCCACCAGATTCTCGAAGAGCGGCCCGCGCCTGGACTGAAGGTCGGAGGACGCTGAACGCTTCCGCCTCAGGCGATCGTAATGTCCAGCCCGATGTCCAGCGTCGGCGCGGCCATGGTGATCTTCGAGGTCGAGATGTAGTCGACACCCGTCTCGGCGATCGCCCGGATCGTCGAGAGATTGACGTTGCCGGAGGCTTCGAGCATCACGCGGCGGCCCGCAGCCCAATAGCCCGCCTCGTCGAGACCGCTATGCTCCCGGTTGATGGCCACCGCTTGGCCCAGCGTCTGCGGCCCCATGTTGTCGAGCAGGATCGCGTCCGGTTCCGCCGTCAGCGCCTCACGCATCTGCTCGAGTGTGTCGACCTCCACCTCGACCTTCACCAGATGGCCGGCATAGCTGCGGGCCGCACGCACCGCCTCGGCCACGCCTCCGCAGACGGCGATGTGGTTGTCCTTGATGAGGATCGCGTCATCGAGCCCGAAGCGATGGTTCGAGCCGCCGCCGAGCCGGACGGCATATTTCTCCACCGCCCTGAGCCCCGGCAGCGTCTTGCGGGTGCAGGTGACCCTGGCGCGCGTATGGGCGATCTCGGCGGCGAAGCGCGCCGTGTAGGAGGCGACGCCCGAAAGATGCATGAGGAAATTGAGCGCCACGCGCTCGGCCGAAAGCAGCGAGCGGGCGGAACCGCTCACCCGCGCGATCGGCGTCCCCGGACCAACCCGGTCGCCGTCTGCGGCGATCGCCTCGAAGACGACGGCGGGATCGACGATGCGGAAGGCCGCACGCGCAAGCTCGATGCCGGCGACGATACCCTCCTCGCGGCTGTTCATCTCGGCCGTCGCGACGCGCTCCGGTGCGATCGTCGCATAGGTGGTGATGTCGCCGGCGCGGCCGAGATCCTCGGCGAGCGCCGCCTTCACCTGGTCCTCGATCATCAGCGCCGGAAGGACGGGGCGGAAGGTCTCTGCGGTCATGGTGGCATTCCCCTTCTTGTCACGTTACCCGGCAATCTCGGCGGCCGTCCGCTCGGCATCCTTCAGCGTCATGTAGGTGCGGTGGCGCCAGCTCTCGACCGTATCGGGGCAGTCCGAGCGGAAATGCCCGCCGCGGCTCTCCTCGCGACGATAGGCGGCGGTCGCAATGAGCTTTGCCGCCGCCACCATGTTGGAAAAGCGGATGCGGGTGTTCTCGCGCTCCAGCCGCGCAATGTCGCGGATGAGGGTCTTCAGCCCCTCGCCGGAACGGATAACGCCGGCCTCCGCCGACATCCGCCGGCGCAGCTCGGCAAGCTGCGGGCTGTCCTCCAGCGTGACGAGCTCGTCGTTCTCCCCGGCGTTCTTCGGCCATTCGTAGAGCGTCGATTCCGGCAGCATGCCCTTGATGTTCTCGGCGATGCGGGCTGCGAAGACCACGGCCTCCAGCAGCGAGTTCGACGCCAGGCGGTTGGCGCCGTGCACGCCGGTCGAGGTCACCTCGCCCGCCGCCCAGAGCCCGTCGACGGTCGTCTTGCCATCGGCATCCACCAGCACGCCGCCCATGTGGTAGTGCACGGCCGGAACGACCGGGATCGGCTGGGTGACCGGGTCGATGCCCGCTTCCATGCAGGAGGCGTAGACGGTCGGGAAGCGTTCGCGGAAATGCGCGCCGACCGCCTTGGTGCAGTCGAGGAAGGCACCGCGTCCCGCCTTCACCTCGGCGAAGACGCCGCGGGCCACGACGTCACGCGGTGCAAGCTCGGCATCGGGATGCAGGTCGGTCATGAAACGATGGCCGGCGGCGTTGACGAGGATCGCTCCGTCACCACGGAGCGCCTCGGTCGCAAGTGGCGCCGGATCGCGGCCGATGTCGATCGCGGTCGGATGGAACTGCACGAATTCCGGGTCGGCGATCATCGCGCCGGCCTTCGCCGCCATGCCGAGACCTGCGCCGCGCGCCTCCGCCGGATTGGTCGTCACCTGGTAGAGATGGCCGATGCCGCCCGAGCACATCACCACCGCGCGCGCCGGGAAGGCAACACGGGTCTTGGACTTGCCGGCGTCCGGCCTTGCGATGACGCCCGAGACGAAGCGGCCTTCGACCACCAGTTCCTCGACGACATAGCCTTCCATGACGCGGATCGAGGGTGTGTTGCGGACAGCGGCGATCAGCGCCTCCATGATCGCCTTGCCGGCCTGGTCGCCCTTCACGCGCACGATGCGGCGCTCGGAATGGGCGGCCTCGCGCGAGAGCAGGAGCTGGCCTTCGAGGTCGCGGTCGAAGGGAACGCCGTAGGAGAGAAGGTCGCGGATGCGGTCCGGCCCTTCCGAGATCATCAGCCGGGCGATCTTCTCGTCGACGATCCCGGCACCGGCGGCGAGCGTATCGGCAAGGTGCTTCTCGACCGTGTCGCCTGGGCTCATCGCCGCGGCGATGCCGCCTTGCGCCCAGGCGGAAGAGGCGCCGTGGCCGATCGGCGCGGCGGCGAGCACGGTGACGGGACGCGGGGCGAGTTTCAGCGCGCAGAACAGGCCGGCAAGCCCGCCCCCGACGATCACGATGTCGTCGATGCCCTGCCACGACTGCGGCCGGATGGATTCGATATTGGTGGGCATCAGACTGGTCTCCCCCGGCCCAGGGCCGATCATGCGGGCAATGCTATTGCTTCAGGTTGATCATCCGCTCGACGGCGAGCCTCGCGCGGCCGGCGATCGCCGGATCGACGGTGACTTCCTCGGTCATCAAGAGCAGGCTGTCGAGGATCTTCGGCAGCGTGATCCGCTTCATGTGCGGACAGAGGTTGCACGGCTTGACGAAGTCGACGCCCTTCACCTCCGCCTGGATGTTGGAGGCCATCGAGCACTCGGTGACCAGCAGCACGCGGCCGGGGCGCTTCGTCTTGACGTAGTCGATCATACCCGCGGTCGAGCCGGCATAGTCGGAAACGGCAAGCACGCTCGGATGGCACTCCGGATGGGCGACGATCTCGATCGACGGATCGGCGGCCTTGTATTCGAGAAGCTCCTCGGCGGTGAAGCGCTCGTGCACCTCGCAGTGCCCCTGCCAGGTGAGGATCTTCTTTTTCGTCTTATTGGCGACGTTCATCGCCAGGTATTCGTCCGGGATGCAGAGCACGGTGTCCGATTCGAGGCTGTCGACGACCGCGACCGCGTTCGACGAGGTGCAGCAGATGTCGGTTTCCGCCTTCACGTCGGCCGAGGTGTTGACGTAGGTCACGACCGGCACGCCGGGATAGCGCGCCTTCAGCGCGCGCACGTCGTCACCGGTGATCGATTCCGACAGCGAGCACCCTGCGCGCCCATCCGGGATCAGCACGGTCTTCTCCGGATTGAGCAGCTTCGACGTCTCGGCCATGAAGTGAACGCCGCACTGGATGATGATCTCGGCGTCGACGCGGGTCGCGTCGCGGGCAAGCTGCAGCGAATCGCCCTTGATGTCTGCGACGCAGTGGAAGATTTCCGGCGTCTGGTAATTGTGGGCGAGAATGACCGCGCCGCGCTCCTTCTTCAGCCGGTTGATCGCGTGCACATAGGGCGCGAAGACCGGCCATTCGATCGCCGGGATGAAGCCCTTCACGCGCTCGTAGAGATGCTCGGTTTCCTTGGCGACGGCCGGAGTGAAGGAGAGGTCCGGGCGCTCCAGAACTCCGTATCGTTCGGCGGCACTGCGTACCGGGACGATGCCGGCTCCCGCGCTTTGCACCTCTTGCATCCTGATCTCCCCGCCGTCGCCGGCTTCCATTTATGCTCAATTTGAGCATAAGCAAGGTCAAAGAAAACCGGCGCGTGCCGGTACGCTCGATTTAGAAACTTTTGTGACAAGTTGCAAGGGGCGGCGTCGCTTCGACGACATGCGACATATCGGCATGGGGAAGGTCGGCGCCGGCATTGCGCTCATGCCGAGACGCGGTTAGGTGGTGAAGGAACGCCCCCACGCCCCTCCTGCAGGAACCCGCCGATGTCCTCTCCGCCGATCGCCGATGCCTTCGCTCCGCATGAGGCGCTTGCGGCAAAGCTCTTCGCCCACGCCACGGAAAGCGATGACGGCTCGCACGACATTGCCCACGTGCTGAGGGTGTTCCGCAACGCCATGCGGATCGCGGGAAACGAGGGCAGCGACACCCGGATTCTTGCCGCCGCAGTCCTCCTGCACGACTGCGTGGCGGTCGAGAAGAACTCGCCGCTCCGGGCAAGCGCCTCGCGGCTGGCGGCGGAGAAGGCGGCAAAGATTCTCTCCGGCCTCGGATGGACGGAGGCCGACATCGGTCGCGTCGGGCATGCGATCGAGGCCCACAGCTTTTCCGCCGGCATCGCGCCCGAGACCCTGGAGGCGAAGATCCTGCAGGACGCCGACCGGCTCGACGCCATCGGCATGATCGGCGCGGCGCGCTGCTTCTACATCGCCGGCCGGCTCGGCTCGGCGCTCTACGACCCCGCCGACCCGCTCGGCACGAACCGGCCGCTCGACGACAAGCGCTTTGCCATCGACCATTTCGAGACGAAGCTCTTCCGGCTCGCCGACGGCTTCCAGACGGAAAGCGGACGCGCGCTCGCACGCGAGCGGCACGAGCGCCTCCGTCACGTCCTCGACCTCTTCATCGACGAAATCTGAGGGATCATCATGCAGGTCAGCCAACTGAACATCTATCCCCTGAAGAGCGCCCGCGGCATTCCGTTGCCGGTCGCATCGGTCGACGCCCGCGGGCTTGGCGGCGACCGCCGGATGATGCTGACGGGGCCGGACGGTCATTTCGTCACCCAGCGCGAACTGCCCGATCTCGCCCGCCTCACGGCACTGCCCGCCTCCTCCCACCTCATGCTGCGCCTCGACGACGGCCGCGAGATGATGGTGGCGCCGCCCCATCCCGAGCGCCGCATGAACGTCGCCGTGTGGAAATCGATCGTCAGCGCCGCGGTCGCCGACGACAGCGTCAACGTCCGGCTTTCGGACTGGTTCGGACGGGAGCTGAAGCTCGTCTTCTTCGACGGCGAGGCACACCGCACCGCGAGTGCCGAATGGGCAGGCCCGGATACGCCGGTCGCGTTCGCCGACGGCTATCAGGTACTGGTGACGACCACCGGATCATTGAAGGCGCTCAATGCCGACATGGAGGCTCATGGCGAGGGCACCGTCGGCATGGAGCGTTTCCGCCCGAACATCGTCGTCGACTGCGACGAGGCCTGGGCCGAAGACCGCTGGGCGGCCATCGAGATCGCCGGCCTGCGGCTCGATCTCGTGAAACCCTGTTCGCGCTGCGTCATCACCACCCAGGACCAGCAGACCGGCTCTCGCGAGGGCGCAAGTCCGATGCCGGCAATGGGCCGCCTGCGGATGTCGGCCGACCGCCGCGTTCCGGGTCCGCTCTTCGGCTGGAACGCCGTGCCCCGCGGCGAGGGAAAGATCGCGATCGGCGATGCCGTGACCGTCATCGACACGCGCGCCGAAGGCTGGGCGATCAAGCAGCGGTGACCACCGCTGCGCCTCGACCCATCACCTCTCCGCACCCCAACATTGACAGCCATCAATTCCCCTGATGATTCCTTCAGGAAAACGCGCTTGTCCGTCTTCCTGACGCGCTCGATCGTCTGCTGCCGAAACAGGAGACGGAATCCATGACCACGACCACGCGAAACCCCATGCCCTGGCTGATCATCGTCAGCGGCTCGCTGATCGCGATGATGACGTTCGGACCCCGATCGGCCATGGGTTTCTTCCAGTTGCCGATGCTTTCCGACACCGGTTGGGATCGCTCGACCTTCGGGCTTGCGATGGCGATCCAGAACCTCGCCTGGGGCCTCGGCCAGCCGTTCTTCGGCGCGCTCGCCGACAAATACGGCACCGGGCGGGTGCTGACCCTTTCCGGCCTGCTCTATGCCGCGGGCCTGACCGTCATGGCCCATGCGTCCTCGCCGGTCTGGCTGCATATCGGCGGCGGCCTGCTGGTCGGCCTTGCAGTCGCCTCGGGCTCCTTCGGCATCGTGCTTTCGGCGTTTGCCCGCAACGTCACGCCCGAGCAGCGCTCCTTCGCCTTCGGCATCGGCACCGCCGCGGGGTCGGCCGGCATGTTCCTGTTTGCGCCGCTCAGCCAGGCGCTGATCTCGAACTTCGGCTGGTCGGACAGTCTCGTCTGGCTCGGCGCCCTGATGCTGATCGTGCCGCTGCTCGCCTACCCGCTGCGCGGCAACGCCAATTCCGGCACCCAGTCGAAGGCGCAGGCGCAGCAGACCGTCGCCGAAGCCCTGCGCGAAGCGCTCGGACACCGAAGCTATCTGCTGCTGACCAGCGGCTTCTTCGTCTGCGGCTTCCAGGTCGCCTTCATCACCGCCCATTTCCCGGCCTATCTCGGGGATATCGGTATCGACGCCCGCTATGCGGTGATCGCCATGGCGCTGATCGGTTTCTTCAACGTGATCGGTTCGCTCGCCTCGGGCTTCATCTCGCAGCGTTATTCGAAGCCGTACTTCCTCGCCTTCATCTATGTCGCCCGTTCGGTCGCGGTCACGGCTTTCCTGCTCCTGCCGCAGACGCCGCTTTCGGTGATCGTCTTCGCGATCGTCATGGGACTGCTGTGGCTCTCCACCGTGCCGCCGACCAACGCGCTCGTCGCCATCATGTTCGGCACCCGTCACCTCGGCCTGCTCGGCGGACTGGTGTTCCTGTCCCACCAGATCGGCTCGTTCCTCGGCGTCTGGATGGGCGGCTATCTCTACGACCAGATGGGCTCCTACGACACCGTCTGGTGGTTCGGCGTGGCGCTCGGCGTGTTCGCCGCGATCGTCCACTGGCCGATCGCCGAACGTCCCGTGGACCGCGCGCTGCCGGCGGCGGCGTGAGAGTTCACGATCGAACACATTTTTTAGCAATTGCGGCAAAGGCGATGATTTTTTGCCGCAATGCACCCACAATCCCAGTGTCACAAAATATTATTTTATTTTTCACCCCCTGAAGGTTGACGGAGAAGCACCTCGCGCCTACCTTGAGCCAGCTGGTTCGAACAGAGAACCGACTTAACGTTTCAGCCCGGGATGTTCGATCAACGAGCTCCCTGCCAAAAGGAGGTCAGAATGCGTGTTGTCTTTCTTCATGCCGCCCGTCCTTGGCACCTCTCCCCCAACGGCGTGCGCACGGCCGGCAAATGCCGATCCGTGTGTCGAATGTGACGCCGAACAATCACTGAACTTCACAAGCTGAGTCCAACGATTGTCCGCGCGGGATGCGCGGGCGGGGATACTGATTATGGAAAAGAGAGTTATCGAGTACGCCGGTATACCGGTCGGAATTTCCGTTCCTGACGGGGACCGGGTCAAGTTCATCGCCGTCAAGTTTCCGGTCATCGATCTGGATGGCGGCACCTACCGCAACATCGTCGAGCTGCAGCTCGCGATCCACGACCACATGAAGAAGAACGGTGGGGACGGTCAGGCCATGTTCTCGCACGCCGCCAATGCACTGTCCGGCTCGCCAGCGCGCAAGGCCTTCAATGCAGCCTGAAGAAAACCCTCGCGAGCCGCGCCGGGCGTGATGCCCCGCGGCTCGTAGACATGCCTGCCGAGAAAGAACCCTGTCAGGCGAAACGCATCGGCCAGGCTTTCGGCCGTCGCCGCGCTCGACGCCCCGGCGGAAAGAAAGGGCGGCAGGGCCAGCATCTTGTCCGCCCAGGGCTCTCCTGCCTCCCGGCAGACGGCCCGCCCCGATTTCGGAGAGACATAGACGAGCTCCTCCCGCGTGCCGGTCGCCGCGCACTGGGCGAGGTCGAGCCCGAAACCCAGATCGTTCAGCACCGCAAGCTCGAAGCGGATGAAGAGTTCGCCCGCCGAGCGCGCCTCGTGCAGGTGGTCGAGGATGATGTCGAGCATTCCGAAGAGATGCGGATGGGGATCACGCTCGGGAAGGAGCCGGAGCAGCGCCGCGAGCGCCTGCACCCCGTAGACGGCGGTCGCCGTCTCCATCAGCCGGGCGGCCCGCAGCGTCAGCGGCTCCACCCGGTATTCGCCGAGATGCTCGTCGAGGCGCGCGCGCCAGACGACGTCGAGCCGGTTTCCGGGCTGCAGCATCGGCTGCATGGTGCGGGAACGGCCGCCGCGCACGAGGCCGAGATGCCGTCCGTGCTCGCGGGTCATCATCTCGGCGATGATGCTCGTCTCGCCGTGGCGCCGGGCGCCCAGGAATATCGCTTCGTCGGTCCATTGCATGGTTTCGTTCTACACCAGATCGACCGCCGGGCACAGGTCCGCCGGCAGGAGGAAAGCGACCGGACTGCGATTTCCCGCCACGCGCGTGATACATTTCATTAGGAATCGGTATAGTAGCCGCAGCACGACGCCCTTCCCGATGCGAGCCTCCCCCGAATGTCATCTGACGACCGTCCGTCGACCGAACCCGCACTGGAACCCGGCCTGCTGACGCGGCTGCCGGTGCCGTTGCGCTGGGCGGTCCTCCTCCTGCTTTCGGTCGTGCTTGCCGCGATACTGGAAGAGATCGGCATCCCCGGCGCCCTGCTTCTCGGCCCCATGCTGGCGGCGATCGCGGCTGCAACCAACGGCGCGCGTCTCTCCGTGCCGCGCCTTCCCTACTTCGCCGCTCATTCGATGATCGGCTGCGTGATCGCCCGCGCGCTGGACCTCAAGATTGCCGAGACCTTCCTGCACGGCTGGCCGCTCTTTCTCTCGGTGGTGCTGGCAATCGTGCTCACCAGCACGGTCACGGGTTATCTCATGGCCCGCAGCGGCATCCTGCCGGGAACGACGGCGATCTGGGGGACGTCGGCCGGCGCCGCCTCGGCGATGATGCTGATGGCGGAGGCCTACGGCGCGGATGCGCGCCTCGTCGCCTTCATGCAGTATCTGCGGGTGGTCTGTGTGGCGTCCGCCGCATCGGTGATTGCGGCGCTCGCCTTCCATGCCGCCGGCGGCGAAGCCCAGCCGATCGACTGGTTCCGCCCGGTCGACACGCTTGCCCTTCTCGAAACGCTCGCCGTCGCCTTCACGGCGAGCGCCGTCGGCGCGCTCCTCAATATCCCGGCCGGCACCATGCTGCTGCCGATGATCGCCACCGCCGCACTCTCGACGACGGGCCACCTGCAGATCGAGCTGCCGCCATGGCTGCTCGCCATTTCCTACGGCGTGCTCGGCTGGAAGATCGGCCTCGGCTTCACCCGGCGAATTCTCCGCCACGCGACCAATGCGCTGCCACAGATCATGCTCTCGATTGTCGTGCTGATCGCCTTTTGCGGCGCGCTCGCGGTCCTGCTCTGGGCGACGCTCGGCGTCGACCTGCTGACCGCCTATCTCGCGACCAGCCCCGGCGGGCTCGATTCGGTCGCGATCATCGCCGCCTCGACGCCGGTCGACATCTCTTTCGTGATGGCGCTGCAGACCGCGCGTCTGTTCATCATCATCCTGATCGGACCGCCGATCGCCAGGATGGTGGCGCGGCGGCTGAAGACCTGACCTCAGTCCGGCCGCTCAGCCCTTGGGGAATTCGAGACCCATTTCGCGATAGCGCTCGGGATCGTTGCCCCAGTTTTCGCGGACCTTGACGAACAGGAAGAGGTGCACCGGCTGCTCGAGGATTTCCGAGAGCTCCTTGCGCGAGGCGGTGGAAATCGCCTTGATCGCCTCGCCGGCCTTGCCGAGAACGATCTTCTTCTGGCTCTCGCGCTCGACATAGATCACCTGCTCGATGCGTACCGAGCCGTCCTTGCGTTCCTCCCACTTCTCCGTCTCGACATGGGAGGCGTAGGGGAGTTCCTGGTGCAGCCTGAGGAAAAGCTTCTCGCGGGTGATCTCGGCGGCGAGCTGGCGCATCGGCAGGTCGGAGATCTGGTCCTCCGGATAGTACCAGGGGCCTTCCGGCAGCGTCGTCGCCAGATAGTCCATCAGGTCGTCGCAGCCGGAACCCGTCGTCGCGGAAATCATGAAGGTGCGCTCGAACCGGACCGCCTCGTTGGCAGCGGCGGTGAGCTTCAAAAGCTGTTCCGGCTGCACCCGGTCGATCTTGTTGAGGACGAGAATCTTCGGCTGCGGAACCTCCTTCAGGCCCTCCAGGATCGCCTCGGCATCGCCGCGCAGTCCCCGTTCGCTATCGATCAGCAGCAGGATCAGGTCGGCATCCTTGGCGCCGCTCCAGGCCGACGTCACCATCGCCCGGTCGAGCTTGCGGCGCGGCTTGAAGATACCGGGCGTATCCATGAACACGATCTGCGCGTTCTGGTGAATGGCGATGCCGCGCATCACCGCGCGCGTCGTCTGCACCTTGTGGCTGACGATCGACACCTTGGCGCCGACCAGGCGGTTGACGAGCGTCGACTTGCCGGCATTGGTCGGGCCGATCAGGGCGACGAAGCCCGAATGGGTCGGCTGGTCGCCGGAATGCTCGCCGCCGGCGGCGGCCATGTTGTCATTGTCGGTCATAGATATCCATCGGCCTCAAGGGGCGGTTTTCTGCCAGACGCCCTCGCGCTCCAGCATTTTCGTGGCGGCGACCTGCTCGGCCGCGCGCTTGGAACGTTCGGTTCCCGTTTCGGGGGCGATCCCCGGAATTTCCACCGTCACGGTGAAGCGCGGATCATGATCCGGTCCGCTGCGTTCCGCAACCTTGTACACAGGCGTGGCGGCATGTTTGGCATGCGCCCATTCCTGCAGCTCCGTCTTGGCGTCGCGCCGCGCACCATCGGCCCGGGCGGCCCTCGCGCTCCAGTGCTTCAGCACGAAGCCACGCGCCGCTTCGAGGCCGGCATCCAGATAGATCGCGGCAATCAGGCTTTCCACCACGTCGGCGCGGACGTTCAGCATGTTCTTGCCGGTCAGCTTCTTGACGTCGGCACCGGTGCGGATGAAGCGGTGAAGCTCCAGCTCGTCGGCGATCGCCGCACAGGCCTCGGCGCTGACCAGCTGATTGAAGCGGACGGAAAGCTCGCCCTCGGTCGCGTTTCTGAAGGAGGAAAACAGGAGCTCGGCGATGCAGAGGCCGAGCACGCGGTCACCGAGGAACTCCAGCCGTTCGTAGTCACCACCCCTGGCGAGCGTCGCGCTCGCATGGGTGAGCGCGCGGTCCAGCCGTTCCTTGTCGGCGAAGGCGTAACCAATGGCCGCCTCCGCCCGCGCCCGGTCCTCGGCCGAGAGCCCCTTTACCTTCTTCATTGAACGACCTTGAACAGACGGTCCCAACGCATGTTGGCCGGCCACTTCCAGACCTCGCGGAACGACGTGTCGTTGCCGAGCGAGAAGAAGATCACCGACGCGCGGCCGACGAGGTTCTCGGCAGGCACCATGCCCACGTCGAAACGGCTGTCGAGCGAGTTGTCGCGGTTGTCACCCATCATGAAGTAGTGGCCTTCCGGCACGATGAACTCGCGGGTGTTGTCGCCGCGCGAGGTCGGCGACTGGTCGAGCGTGTCATAGGTCACGCCGTTGTCGAGCGTTTCGCGGAAGACCGGTACATCGGCGCCCGGATCGAGCCGGTAGTCGGAGGTGAAGCTGCCGTCGGGCTCGCGCGGCACCGGCTTGCCGTTGACGAGCAGCACCCCGCCCATGACCTGGATGCGGTCACCCGGAAGCCCGATCAGGCGCTTGATGTAGTCGATGTCGGGGTTCGGCGGGAAGCGGAAGACCACGATGTCGCCGCGCTTCGGTTCGCTGGCGAAGATCCGGCCTTCGAAGAGGTCAGGCGAGAAGGGCAGCGAATATTTCGAATAGCCGTAGGCGAACTTGTTGACGAAGATGTAGTCGCCGACGAGCAGCGTCGGCATCATCGAGCCGGACGGAATGGTGAAGGGCTGGAAAAGGACGGTGCGAATGATCACCGCCAGCAACAGAGCCTGGATGATGACCTTGATGTTTTCCCACAGCCCACTGTGCTTCTTTTCAGCTTGCTCGGTCACGCCGTTTGGTTCCTTTTTCGCGAAATTACGCCCTGTCTAGTCGGTTCGGCCCGCCGCGGCAACGGGAAAGCCCGTGAAATTCCGCCGCACCGCCGGCGCCACGGC
The DNA here is from genome assembly GCF_024054295.1 of Ciceribacter sp. RN22. Lineage (NCBI taxonomy): Bacteria > Pseudomonadati > Pseudomonadota > Alphaproteobacteria > Hyphomicrobiales > Rhizobiaceae > Ciceribacter > Ciceribacter sp. RN22. The sequence goes on along the minus strand of NZ_JAMXLD010000001.1, from coordinate 1,244,009 downwards.
GGGAAACAGGCCCCGATGTTCCATTACGGATCAACCGGCCGCGCCTCGATGACCACGAAGGCCTGGGCATAGGGAAATTCGTCGGTCATGGTCAGATGGACCACCGCCTCGTGACCTGCGGGGGTCATGGAGCGCAGGAGCTCCGCCGTCGCACCGGTCAGCACGAGCGACGGCTTGCCGTGCACGGAATTGACGACGCCGATATCCTTCCAGAAGACGCCTTGCGACATGCCGGTGCCGAGCGCCTTCGACAGCGCCTCCTTGGCAGCGAAACGCTTGGCGTAGGAGGCCGCGCGGTTCTTGCCGGCATCGGCGCGTTCGCGCTCGGCATCCGTGAAGCAGCGCCCGGTGAAGCGGTCGCCGAAGCGTTCGATCGAGCGCTCGACACGCCGGATGTCGGCGAGATCGCTTCCTATGCCGATGATCATGAAGCCCCCTGCGCCGCGGACATCATCGCGGCTCCGGTCTGCCGGGCCGCGAGAGGCACGACGGTATCCGAAGCGGCAGCTCCAAGCCACCTGACGTCTCCGCCGGCAGGGAAAGCGGCGAGACGGACACTGCACACGCACCCGGCAGGGGCGCATGAAAATCCGGAGCTTTGCGGCGACGACGAGACATGGGCCACATTTAGTGTATCTGCCCGTCGTCACACAAGGGCGGACAGGCTTCAATCACCGGATCGTCACCGTTTCGTGGCTTGCGCGCCCTTTCCGGGCGCGCAGAGCATGCCGACGATCAGCGGCCGTTGCGGAACAGGCCGCGGTCGATCTGCCGCTGGCGGTATTCCAGGTCGACCAGGTCGCGCGAGCCGTTCAGATAGGCTGCTTCGCGTTCGGCGATGGTCGGGACGTGCAGGGCGCGGGCCAGTTTACGAATGGGAGCAAACATTGTCTTCCCTCTCTTCTTTCATCATTTCCACTGGTCAGGAATATAATGGTGCGACGCACAAAATACCACGCATGGAAGCGGTGCCCAGCCATGCAGAAATCGCATAACGGCATACATCGAGCAGCAGTTTTGCTTAATTGCGAGGCAGAACGCCCCTCAGCTCAGCGCGAGCCGGACTGCAGCAGCTTCGGTCGGATTTCGTCGTCCCAGATCAGATCGCGACAGGTGGCGATCTCCGCCACGCCGAGCCGCAAACGGCGGTCGTCGGACCCGAAGCGCGCGCCGGCCGGCAGAGCCTCGTCACCATCGCAGAGTGCAAGGCCGGCTGGAATGTCGACCATCAGCGCACCGGAAACCTCCCGCCGGATCGAGAAGAGGCCGCCATCGCATTCGACGGCACAGTCGAGCACTTTCGCCTTGCCGGCGACCGGGCGGCAGCCGCCCGAGAGCTGGAACGCTTCAGAAACGCCGCGGAACCGGAATTCGAGGTTGATGATGCTCTCCGCCTGCGGCCAGTCCGGCCGGTAGGAGAGAATGCGCATCTCCGTCACGTTCTGGTGCGGATGGCTGCCCAGATGCGCCTTGTCATAGCGGCGAGCGAAGCAGGTTGAGGCGATTTCTCCGCGCTGGAGTTGCCGGCCGTAGAGCAGCGTCTCGTCACCGTCGGCGGCAAAGACCGGCGCCGGCAGCGCGGCCACAAACATCACGAGCACGGAACCGATTGCCGTCTTCATCACCATCGTCTCCCCTTCCCCATCCCGCGCAGTTGATCACAGCCTTCGGACGGCGTCCAGCAGGTCGGCGACCGAGCAAAATGCAGCTCAGTCGTAGACGCGCTTGACGGTCGAGATGCATTCGAGATCCTTCAACTGGGCGATCAGCTGGTTGAGCTGGCGCAAGTCCCAGACCTCGACGTCGATCGCCATTTCGGTGAAATCGGTGGCGACGCTCGTCATCGTGAGGGTGCGAATGTTCACGTCGAGGCCGGCCATGGTCTGAGCGACCTTGGCGAGCGCGCCCGGCTCGTTGAGCGCGTTGATCAGGATGCGGGCGACGAAGCGTGCCTTGTTGGCCTCGTCGAGATCCCAGCGGACATCGATCCAGCGTTCGGGCTCCTCGTCGAAGCGCTGCAGCGCCGAGGCCTGGATCGGATAGATGGTGATGCCCTTGCCGTCTTCCATGATGCCGACGATACGGTCGCCGGGAACGGCGCCCGCCGGCGAAAAATGCACCTGCGCGCTGCCCGAAAGCCCGCGGATCGGCAGCGGTTCCGGCCCCTCGGCCGCGCCTTCCGCCAGCTTGCCCTTGTTCGGCAAGCGGAAGACCATGCTGTCGGCGCCGCTCATGTTGAACCAGCCTTCGTCGCTCGCCGGCTTCACGGTCACGCGCTCGTCCTGGTAATCGGGGAAGACTGCCCGCAGCACGTCGATCGACGACATCTCGCCACGGCCGACAGCGGCGATTGCGTCCTCGACGTCCTTGTGGCCGAGCCGGTGCAGCACCGGCCGCAGCGCATCGCGCGAGAAGATCTTTCCGGCACGTTCGAAGGTGCGTTCGAGAATGCGATGACCGAGGCCGGAATACTGCTTGCGGATCGCCATGCGGGTCGCGCGGCGGATCGCCGAACGGGCCTTGCCGGTGACGACGATCTCCTCCCAGGCCGCCGGCGGAACCTGCACGCCGGAGCGGATGATCTCGACCTCGTCACCGTTGTTGAGGCGGGTGACGAGCGGCATGATCGAGCCGTTGATCTTGGCGCCGACCGTCGTGTCGCCGATGTTGGTATGGACCGCATAGGCGAAGTCGATCGGGGTCGCGCCGCGCGGCAGCGCGATCAGCTTGCCCTTCGGCGTGAAGCAGAAGACTTGGTCCTGGAAGAGTTCGAGCTTGGTGTGCTCGAGGAACTCCTCCGGGTTGTCGCCTTCGGCCAGCGCCTCGATCGTGTGACGGAGCCACGAATACGCATTGCTTTCCCGCGACAGCAGTTCGCCGTCACCACCACCCTCGCCGTCCTTGTAGAGCGCATGAGCGGCGATACCGTATTCGGCGATCTCGTGCATCCGCTTGGTGCGGATCTGCAGTTCGATGCGCTGGCGCGACGGGCCGACGATGGTGGTGTGGATCGAGCGGTAGTCGTTCTGCTTCGGCGTCGAGATATAATCCTTGAAGCGGCCGGGAACCACGCGCCAGCGGGTGTGGACGATGCCGAGCGCGCGATAGCACGACGGAATGTCGTCGACGATGATGCGGAAGCCGTAGACGTCGGAGAGCTGCTCGAAGGAGAGCGACTTCGACTGCATCTTGCGGAAGACGGAGTAAGGCTTCTTCTGCCGCCCCTTGACTGCCGCGTTGGTCAACCCGTTTGCGACGAGGAGATCGCGCAGCTCGTCCTCGATCTTCTTGATCAGGCCTTCGTTGCGACGGGAGAGCTCGGCAAGCCGCTCGGTGACCGTCTCGTAGGCTTCCGGATTGATATAGCGGAAGGAGAGATCCTCCAGCTCCTCGCGCATGTCCTGCATGCCCATGCGGCCGGCGAGCGGCGCATAGATCTCCATCGTCTCTTCGGAGATGCGGGCGCGCTTCTCGGGCTTCATGTGCTCGAGGGTGCGCATGTTGTGCAGGCGGTCGGCGAGCTTGACCAGCAGCACGCGCACGTCGTCGGAAATCGCCAGCAGCAGCTTGCGGAGATTTTCCGCCTGTTTGGCCTTCTTCGTGACGAGGTCGAGCTTCTTGAGCTTGGTCAGTCCCTCGACCAGACGGCCGATGTCTTCGCCGAAGAGTTCATCGATCTCGGCGCGGGTCGCCGTGGTGTCCTCGATGGTGTCGTGCAGCAGCGCGACGGCGATCGTCGATTCGTCGAGATGCATCTCGGTAAGGATCGCGGCGACTTCGAGGGGATGGGAAATATAGGGGTCGCCGCTCGCACGGGTCTGCTTGCCGTGCTTCTGCATCGCATAGACGTAGGCTTTGTTCAGCAGCGCTTCATTGGCGTCGGGCTTGTATTTCTGAACCCGCTCCACGAGCTCGTATTGCCGCATCATCCAAAGCCACTCCAACAAACGAAAAGCGCGCCAACCCGTGGGGTCGGCGCACATGAGCACATTGTCGTCGGCGCAAGCTTAGCCCGACATTGCTTGACGATTAGTAATCGTCGCTCTTTTCCGGCGGAACAAGACCTTCGATGCCGGCGAGCAGGTCTTCTTCCGACATCTGATCGAAGGTGACGGTTTCCGGCATGTCTTCCTCTTCCTCGCTGCGGACGGCAGCGGTGGAAAGAAGTGCGCCTGCATCCTGCTCCGGCTCGTCGACTTCGACATGCTTCTGCAGCGAATGGATGAGGTCCTCCTTGAGGTCGCCCGGCGAGAGGGTCTCGTCGGCGATCTCGCGCAGGGCGACGACCGGATTCTTGTCATTGTCGCGATCGACGGTGATCTGCGAACCCTGCGAGATCTGCCGTGCGCGATGGCTGGCGAGCAGAACGAGCTCGAAGCGGTTCTCTACTTTGTCGATGCAATCTTCAACGGTGACACGGGCCATAGCCTGTCCTTTACGGTCATGATCTTTCGGGATTAACACGCCCGATACAATCAATGGCCGGCGAATTCAAGTTTTTCCTTGATCGCAGCGCTACATTGCGTTCCGGATGGCGTTACAATCAACGTGGAAAACTTTCACACCTCAACCAAAACGTGCTTGGAATGTGATCCGTCGTGCACTACATGATTCTTATATGAACAGTTCATAATTTTACCGAACTGCTCATACCCGAAGGACAACGTCCTGACTTTGCATAGGTTTTCCGCTTTGCTCGTTTAAATCCAAAGGGATATTGCGCATGTTTGATCCACGCGAAAAGCTCGCCCTCTTCATCGACGGCGCGAATCTCTACGCGGCCTCCAAGAGCCTCGGCTTCGACATCGACTACCGGAAGCTGTTGAAGGCTTTCCAGAAGCGGGCCTACCTGCTGCGCGCCTACTATTATACGGCTCTGATCGAGGATCAGGAATACTCCTCCATCCGCCCGCTGATCGACTGGCTCGACTACAACGGATACAAGGTCGTCACCAAGCCGGCGAAGGAGTTCACCGACTCGATGGGCCGCCGCAAGGTCAAGGGCAACATGGACATCGAGCTTGCCATCGATGCGATGGAGCAGGCGGAAACGGCCGATCACCTGGTGATCTTTTCCGGCGACGGCGACTTCACCACGCTCGTGGAAGCGCTGCAGCGCAAGGGCCGCAAGGTTTCGGTGGTTTCGACCATGGCCACACAGCCGCCGATGATCGCCGACGACCTGCGCCGCCAGTCCGACCATTTCATCGATCTCGTCAGCCTCAAGGCCGAGATCGGCCGCGACCCGAGCGAGCGCATGGCCCGCGCGCCGGTCGAGCCGGCGACGGGTGAAGACATCGAGGAATAGAGCTCCGCTGTTCCATAAGGCGTCCGCGCCCGGCACCGCAGCGTGCCGGGTGATTTTGCATCTGCACCTTTTTCCGGCGACAATCCGACACGGAAAGGTAGTATTCACGCTATTTATTTCTTTCTTAAACATTTGAGAGAAGGATGCGACGAGGAAGAATTGCTTCCGGTAGTCGCCTGGCGGCTCGCCACCGCACAGCATTAACAGATAGCAGTAGAGCAATGACCAGTTCCTTCCGGACCCGTTCCGACCTTACCGACCGCCTCTCTTTTTTAAGAATTGACAAAGCGCAAGTTGAAACACTGATCGCCCTGCAGCCGGTCATCAGCGCCTCCATCGGTCCGGCACTCGACGGCTTCTACGCCGCAGCCAAGGCCAGCCCCGAAACGGCGCGCTTCTTCTTGAGCGACGCTCACATCGCCCACGCAAAGGACAAGCAGCGCCATCACTGGTCGCTCATCACCTCGGGCCGGTTCGACGACCAGTATGTGAATGCCGTGACCGCCATCGGCCGCACCCACGCCCGGCTCGGGCTCGAGCCGCGATGGTACATAGGCGGCTATGCGCTGGTGCTCGAAGGCCTTCTCGACGCCGTTGTGAAGAACGAACTGACGGGCATGCTGCAGGCCAAGAAAGCCAAGCGCATTTCGGACGGCATCAGCGCCGTCCTGAAGGCAGCGATGCTCGACATGGACTATTCGATTTCCGTCTACCTGCAGGCGCTCGCCGAAGAGCGCGAGAAGGCCGAGCAGGAACGCCAGAAGCTGGAGGCGGAGCAGGACGAGGCGATGGCCGCCATCGACCAGGCGCTCGACGCCCTGAGGACGGGCGACCTGACCTCCAGCATCGAACAGCCGCTCTCGCCGCGTTTCGAGCGTCTGCGCGACAACTATAACCAGGCGCTCGACGCGCTCAGCACCGCGTTTGCGGCGATCGTCGACGAAACGGCCCGCGTGTCGATGAGCACGCACGAGCTTTCAGCGGCAACCGACAACATGGCGCAGCGCACCGAGCAGCAGGCCGCAGCGCTCGAAGAGACGGCCGCCGCCCTCGACGAGATCACAGCCGTTTCCCGGCAGGCCACCCAGCGCACCGAGGAGGCGATGTCCGTCGTGCACGCCTCGGCACAGGAAGCCGTGCGTTCCGGCGAGATCGTCGACGAGGCGATCAACGCGATGGGCGAGATCGAGCAGTCGTCGCGCAGGATCACCCAGATCATCGGCGTCATCGACGAGATCTCGTTCCAGACCAACCTCCTTGCCCTCAATGCGGGCGTCGAGGCGGCCCGTGCCGGCGAAAGCGGACGCGGCTTTGCCGTCGTCGCGCAGGAAGTCCGGGAACTTGCCCAACGCTCCGCTTCGGCGGCGCGCGAGATCAAGCTCCTGATCGATCGCTCCTCGCAGGACGTGGCGCACGGCGTCTCGCTCGTCAACCGCACCGGCGAGGCGTTGCGCACGATCGGCGGCCAGGTGCATTCGATCAACGAGCACATCACGGCGATCGCCACCTCCTCGCAGGAGCAGTCCTCCGGTATCAGCGAGATCAACAAGGCGATCAACAGCATGGATCAGATGACCCAGCAGAACGCCGCGATGGTCGAGGAAACCAATGCCTCGACGCATGAGCTCAACCAGATCGCCGAACACCTGAACAGCCTGCTGTCGCGCTTCAACGTCTCGCGCTCGCAGGTCCACACGCCGGCCTCGACGCAGTACCGCCCCTCCTACGCGGCCTGACACGCCTACCCGCCGCCTGAAAAAGAGAAAATCCGTGCTCTTTTTCCGGCGGCGCGTACCGCGGTTCCGGGTTAGAACAGAGGCATGCTGTTCGACCGACCCACCGACGACATCCTCTACGACGCGCTTTTAAAGCGCGATGCTGCCTATGAAGGCTTCGCCTGGGTCTGCGTCACCACGACGCGGATCTTCTGCCGGCTGACCTGCCCGGCCCGCAAGCCCAAGCGCGAGAACTGCGTCTTTCAGGAGAGCATCGCCGCCTGCCTCGAAGCGGGCTTCCGACCCTGTCTCCGCTGCCGGCCGATGCTGCGCTACAAGGGCAACGACGCGACCGTCACCGCGCTTCTCGAAGCGCTGGAGCGCGAGCCGGAACGGCGCTGGCGGGAGAGCGACCTTCTTGCGATGGGGCTTGATCTTTCCACGGTGCGGCGCGCCTTCAAGCGGCAGTTCGGCATGAGTTTTCTCGAAATCGCGCGGCTGCGCCGCGTCGGGCTTGCGGCAGAGACGCTCACCGGGGGCGCACCGGTCATCGAGGCGCAGCTCGACGCCGGCTTCGAATCCGGCAGCGGTTTTCGCGCCGCGATCAGCCAGCTCATCGGCAGCGCGCCGCGTCACCTGCGCGGCAAGGGCCTCCTCAAGGCCGACTGGATCGAAACGCCGATCGGCCCGATGATGGCGATCGCCGACGAGCATGCGCTGCATCTTCTCGAATTCGCCGACCGCCCTGCCCTGCCGAACGAGATCCGGCGCATCCGGGAAAGAACGGGCTGCGGCATCGTCATGGGCCGCACCCCGGTGACGGACCAGATCGAGCGCGAGCTCACCCGCTATTTCGACGGCCATGACGACGGTTTCGAAACGCGGATCGCCGGCCACGGCACGCCGTTCGAGCGGATGGTATGGAGCGAACTGCGCCGCATTCCTACAGGCGGCATCCGCAGCTACTCCGAACAGGCCAAGGCGATCGGCCGGCCCGGCTCCGTCCGGGCGGTGGCGCGCGCCAACGGCGCCAACCAGATCGCGATCGTCATCCCCTGCCACCGGGTGATCGGCGCGGACGGCGGGCTCACCGGCTACGGCGGCGGATTGTGGCGCAAGCGCTGGCTTCTCGAACACGAGCGGCGGATGGCAGCCGGCCGCGGACGGGCCGAAGCCGCGGAATGACGGCGGCGCGCGGGAACGAAACCGGTTACGCCGAGAACGCTTCGAAGGCGATGGTTTGAGCGCCCTGCCAGAGCACCATCCGGCCCATGGCCTCCAGGTGCTCGCGGCCTTCGACCACCGTCAGGAAATGGTTGCCGGCGAGCACGCCCATCTTGCTGGCAAACTGCGAGCTGCCATAGGCGAAGAGCAGCTCGGTTTCGCTGAAGCCGCCCGGATAGAGCAGGATGTCGCCGCGCGAGGGGTGGCTGGTGTGGTTCTCGAAGCCCGCGCCGAACGCGAAATCGCCGAGCGGCACCCAGACCGCCTCGCCGCTCCAGCGGGAATGGATCGTCTGGTTGCGGAACGGCAGGAAGCTCCTGAAGATACGGCAGGTTTCCGGCGCCTTCTCGATCTCGAAACGGGCGACGAAGACGAAGGGACCGACCGTCACCTTCAAGAGTTCGGCAGGGGTTTCGCTCATCAGCCGGCCTTCAGCAACCGGCTCTTCTGGCGGTTCCAGTCGCGTTCCTTCTCGGTCTCGCGCTTGTCGTGCAGCTTCTTGCCCTTGGCGAGCGCGAGTTCGAGCTTGGCGCGGCCCTTTTCGTTGAAATAGACCTTGAGCGGGACGAGCGTCATTCCCTCGCGGTTGACGGCGGCGCGCAGCCGGTTGATCTCGCGCTTCGAGAGCAAGAGCTTGCGGCGGCGGCGCGGCTCGTGGTTGAAGCGGTTCGCCTGCAGGTATTCCGGCAGATAGGCGTTGATCAGCCAGATCTCGTCGCCCTCGTCGGAGGCATAGGATTCGGCGATGTTGGCCTTGCCTTCGCGCAACGACTTGACCTCAGTGCCGGTCAGGACCAGCCCCGCTTCAAAGGTGTCGATAATCTCGTAATTGAAGCGGGCCTTGCGGTTCTCCGCGACAATCTTGTTGACCGTGCGCTGGCTGCCTTTGGGGGCCATGATCTGATCTTCCAATCTGCCCGGACCGTTCTTCTGTTACCGGCGACGGGCACCCGCCGGCTCTTGTCGCATGGATGTAGTACAGAGCGGCGGGGAAATAAAGGCGGGTGGGTGTGGTGATGGGGGGCGATGCAGGTGTGGAGTGCGTTCCGTCCAGAATTCAACCGCGAGACGCCGGACTCAGAGCAGCAGAGTTGACCAAGTATGACCGACACCACTCTATCAACCGGCGCGGATTGGCGACTAGGGCGCCGCTCCGCGCGCACTTCCCAAATAGGGACACCTGCCACCTGATTACGAATGACATGGCCGATAGCACCTCAAAAGGAATGTTGCAGAAATCCTAGCGTTCGCACGCTTTGACGGGTCGGACCGATCGTGGCATGGTAGCGGTCATGATTTGCTTCGTAACCATCGCATAATCCTCTCCGCAAGGTTCTTCGACACCTTCGGAAAAGCAGGCTGCCCTTATCCTGAGAGGACGGCATAGTATGCGATTGGAACATCATGCAGCTCCAACTTCATTTTCTCGAAGCTGAGGGATCGCTTGCCCCTTGGCGTAGTGTTCTTCAACAACAGGCCGATTCCATAATCGCTCGCATTGGCGAAATCGTGCCGTCACGGTTTCATCGGCACGCGGTGGATGTCGTCATCCAGTATCTCCCGGATGAGACCATTCCAGAATTGGGTATCGGCGGCTCCTGCTTCCGTCGCGGGCTGGTGACCATCAATCTTGATCCCGAGGCGGCTGACTTCGAAAAGCACCTAAACCTGGGATTCTTCAGCCGCACACTTGCCCATGAACTCCACCACGCAATGCGATGGGCTGCATGTGGTTACGGGCTCTCGTTAGGTGAGGCCTTAGTATCGGAGGGACTTGCCGATGTGTTTTCGGAGATAGTTACGGGCCTATCCGCCCCGCCGTGGTCAAATGCGCTCATTGTCGCTGATTGGGGCGCGATCATTGATCAGGCCGAGAACGAACTGGATGCACATGATTACGATCATGCGGCTTGGTTCTTTGGCGCTGGAGAACTGTCCCGGTGGGCAGGCTACACGATTGGCTACCATTTGGCCCACCTCTACAGTCAGGCCAATCAGGACGTGGCAAGAACAGGCATGATCGACGTGCCATCGTCTGCGGTTTTGGCCGTATGGGCAAAACTCAAGACGGAAGTCTTTGCCGCGAAATAGGCGACGCTACTTCTGCTGCAAAGGTCTGTCGCGAAACCGCAAAACCATCAGCGGCCGGGCACGTCCGTCCGGCCTGCTGATTGCCTTAGCTCATCCCCTCACCCCACCAGCCCCGCATGCGCGAGTGCCGCGTCGATCGCCGCTTCGGTGGCGGGTTCGAGCGTCGGCAGCAGCGGCAGGCGCACCGTGCGGCTCATCCGGCCGAGCTTCGAGAGCGCGTATTTGACGCCGCAGAGGCCGGGCTCGATGAAAATTGCCTTGTGGAGCGGCATCAGCCGGTCCTGGTATTCGAGCGCCTTCTTGTAGTCGCCGGCGCGCGTCGCCGCCTGGAACTCGGCACAGAGCCGCGGCGCGGCGTTCGCCGTCACCGAGATGCAGCCGACGCCGCCGTGCGCGTTGAAGCCGAGCGCCGTCGCGTCTTCCCCCGAAAGCTGGATGAAGTCCGGCCCGCAGGTGATCCGCTGCTCGGAGACGCGCTCGATCTTGCCGGTCGCATCCTTCACGCCGACGATGTTCTTGTGCGCCCTCGCGAGCTTGCCCATGGTTTCCGGGCTCATGTCGATCACCGAGCGGCCGGGGATGTTGTAGATGAAGATCGGCAGCTTCACCGCATCGGCGACCGCCGCAAAATGGGCAAACAGGCCCTTCTGGGTCGGCTTGTTGTAATAGGGGGTGACGACGAGCAGCGCGTCGGCGCCGACGGCTTCGGCATGCTGCGCAAGCTCGATCGCCTCGTTCGTGTTGTTGGAGCCGGCGCCGGCGATCACCGGGACCCGCTTCTTTGCCGCCTCGACGCACAGTTCCACGACCCGTTTGTGCTCCGCATGGGAAAGGGTCGGCGATTCACCCGTCGTGCCGACCGGCACGAGACCGGTCGAGCCTTCGGCGATCTGCCATTCCACATGCGCTGCGAAAGCTGCCTCATCGACCGCACCGGTTTCGGTGAACGGCGTCACGAGAGCAGGAATGGATCCCTGGAACATGCATAAAACTCCTCACGGCCGGCATTCATGCTTCGGCCGCATTCCTCGGTTACGAACGCGCGCAGCTTATTGCGGCCTCCGGGCCGCGGCAAGCGCACCGGGCGCGGTTTTATGACAGTTTCACCCGGCGTAAAAGCGGGAAAATCTGGTGCTGCGGTAAGGCTTCGTTAATATGCTCGGCAACTAATGGAGATATTCCACATCTGCCATCGGGTACGGGGATGAAAAGAGCGCTTCTGCTGACCTCCGCCTTCGGTTTCGGGCTGGCGGCCGCTGCCGCCATGGCCGGCCCGCCGGACGGCGGCGCCGTGCCCCTGCCGATGCCGAAGCCCGACATGCGCCCGGTCGAGGCAGCCCTGGTGCCGACCTTCGAGATCACCGGCGCAATCCCGCGGATGGGGCGCCTGCCGGTCGCCGATCCGCGGCTGAAGGCGGGGCTCGACGCGCTTTCCAACAAGGACGGCGCCGCAGCGCTTGCCATCCGCGATCGGATGGAAGCCTCGCTCGACCGGCACATGCTCACCTGGTCGATCGCCATGTCCGGCCTGCCGGGAATCCCCTCTTCCGCCATCGCCGCGGCGCAACGCGAGCTCGACGGCTGGCCGGGGCTTTCGGCCTTCCGGGCCAATTCCGAACGCGCCCTCTACCGCGAGAACCCGCCGGCCGACGCCGTCCTCTCCGCCTTTGGCGCGACGAAACCGGAGACGCCGGAGGGCGCGGTGATCCTGGCGCGGGCAGAGCTTGCTTCCGGTGACCGGGCCGCGGCCGCCCGCACGCTCCGCGCGATCTGGCACGGCGAGGCGCTCGACAAGACGATGGAGGACAGGATCCTCAAGGAGTTTTCCGGGCTCCTCACCACCGCCGACCACAAGACGCGGATGGATTATCTCCTCTATCGCGGACGCGTGACCCAGGCCAAGCGCTTCTCCACCCTCGGCGAAGCGCAGTCGCTCTATAACGCCTGGACGGCCGTGCTCAACCGCTCGTCGATGGCTCCGCAACTCCTCAAGGCGGTCGACGCGCGCTGGGCCCAGGACCCTGCCCTGCTCTTTGCGCGGATCGAATATCTCCGCCGGCAGGACAAGTATGAGGAAGCCGCGAGCCTGCTCGCCAAGGCGCCGCGCGATGCCGTCACACTCGTCAACACCACCGAATGGTGGAACGAGCAGCGCATCGTCGCCCGCGGTCTCGCCGACCAGGGCGACTTCAAGGCCGCCTACCGGGTGGCGGCGCGCCATACGGCGAGCGAGTCGAGCGACGTCGTCGATGCGGAGTTCCATGCCGGCTGGTATGCACTGCGCGGCCTTCGCGACGCCGAGACCGCCGCGGCGCATTTCCGCAAGATCCTCACCGTGTCGCAAAAGCCGCTTTCGGTTTCGCGGGCCTGGTACTGGCTCGGCCGCGCCGCAGAGGCCGGCGGCAAGGCGGAAGCGAACGACTTCTTCCTGAAGGCGGCGCGCTACCCGAGCACCTTCTACGGCCAGCTTGCGGCCGCGCGGCTCAGGTCGCCGGGGCTTTCCATCCCGTATCCCGAGCCGACACCCGAGGAGCGACGCACCTTCGCCAATCGCGAGGCGGTGCAGGCGATCGCGCGCTTCGAGGCGGCCGGTCACGGCTGGCGGGCGGAAAGCCTCTACCGGGCGCTCGCCCAGCAGATCGACAGCCCGGGCGAGCTCGCGCTTCTCGCCGCCAAGGCCGAGAAAAGCGTCGGCCACCAGCTCTCTCTGCAGATCGGCAAGACCGCCTATGCGCGCGGCATCGACGTGCCCGCGCTTGCCTTCCCGATCGGCGTCATTCCGAGCTCCGCCAACATCGCCGGCTCCGGCAAGGCGCTCGCTTACGCGATTGCGCGGCAGGAAAGCGCCTTCAATCCGGCTGCCGTCTCGCCGGCGGATGCCCGCGGCCTCCTGCAACTGATGCCGGGCACCGCGAAGGGCGTCGCCGGGCGCTACGGTCTCGCCTATTCGCCGGAAAAGCTCACCTCCGACGCCGGCTACAATGCGACGCTCGGAGCACACTATCTCGGCGAACAGATCGACAAATTCGGCGGCTCCTACGTGCTCACCTTCGTCGCCTACAATGCCGGGCCGAAGCGCGTGCCGGAATGGATCGCCCGCTACGGCGACCCGCGCGGCAAGTCGATCGACGACGTTGTCGACTGGATCGAACGCATTCCCTTCCCCGAGACGCGCAACTACGTGCAGCGGGTGATGGAGAACTACCAGATCTACAAAACCCGCCTCGGGCAGACGGCCGACATCGTCCACGACCTGCGCTACGGGCGCTGAGGCCGTCTCTCGACAACCCTCTGTTTTCGTGGAACTTTGCGACATGGCGTCCGCATGGCCGCCTTGCAGGCAAGACCGGGAGGATGGCATGGCGGCGGACGGAACCGAGGATTTCGCAGCGTTCGAGGTAACGGTTCCCGACGGGCTGACGCTGCGCGGCCGCGTCTTCGGAGAGGAGATCGGCGGAACGCCCGTCGTCTGCCTCGCCGGGCTCACCCGCAACGGTCGCGACTTCGCGCCGCTCGCCCAGTGGCTGGCGGACCATCCCGCGCGCCCCTTCAAGGTCGTGACGATCGATTCGCGCGGCCGCGGGGCATCCGATCGCGATCCAGATGCGAGCCGCTACACGGTTCCGGTCGAAGCCGGCGACGTGATCGCCGTCTGCGAGACGCTCGGCATCGCCCGCGCCGCCTTCATCGGCACCTCGCGCGGCGGCCTCATCCTCCATATCCTCGCCGCCCTCAGACCCGATCTCATTGCGGCTGCGGTCCTGAACGATATCGGCCCGGTCATCGAGGCGGAGGGACTGCGGCACATACAGGCCTATCTCGGCCGAAACACCCAGCTTTCGAACTTCACGCAGGCGGCTGACCATCTGCAGGCCGTCCACGGACCGCATTTCCCGGCCCTTTCCGGGGACGACTGGCAGGAGATGGCACGCGCCATCTATCGGGAGCAGAACGGGATGATCGAGGCGGACTGCGATCCGGCGATCGCCGAAGCGACGGTCGCTGCGGATTTCAGCGCTCCGTTGCCGGATCTCTGGCCACAGTTCGAGGCCTTCGCCGACTTGCCGCTGATGGCGATCCGCGGCGAGCATTCGACGCTTCTGTCCGAAGAGACGGTCAGGCAGATGGCGCGGCGCCACCCTGCCCTGCGACGGTCGACGGCGAGCGGTCAGGGGCATGCACCGCTCCTGCATCTCGGCGACTTACCCCGAAGCATCCATCGCTTTGTCGTCGAAAGCATCGGCTAGTTCGCCATCGTCCGCTCGAAGAGCGGACATGGAACCCCTTGTTTCAAAACGAAAAAGCCCGGCGCGAAGGCCGGGCTTTCCCTATAAGATCAGGTGATCCTATTAGAACGAACGCTGCAGGCGGAAGTAACCACCCCATGCGCCGTCGTCGCCAGCCCGGTCGGTGTCCTTGTACTGAACCGAAACCTTGGCAGCGAGGCCGGAAGCGATTGCGTAGTCGAGGGCTACGCCGGCCTTCCAGGTGTCGTAGTTGGCGAAGTTGGTGTTCCACCAGTACTGAACACCGGGGGTCAGGGTCAGCTTGTCGGTGAGCTTGGCAGCGTACGAAGCAGCAACGGTCCACTCGGAAGCACCGTAGTACTGGTTGTAACCGCTCGAGTAGATCGCGGCAAAGCCGAGCGTGCCCGGGCCGACTTCGGCTTCTACGATACCGCGGACAGCACCTTCGCTGTTGGCGAAGTCATAGCCGCCGAGCAGGTAAGCCGTAACCGGACCGAAGGTGGCCGAAACCTGGCCTTCGATGCCGACGCCGTCGTTGTTGCCGGCCGAAGCGTGCAGTTCGTCAACGAAGACGCCGACCTTGAAGGCGTCGGCAGCGTATTCGTAACCGATCGAGTTGATCAGGTTCGAACCGAGCTCGTCGGTTTCGCCGGCGAGGCCGTTATCCCAGTAGTTGTAGAAGTAACCGACCTTGAAGCCGCCGACGGTGATGGAAGCTTCGTCGAGAACGAAGGTGCCGGTCTGACCGTCTTCGTCACCCCAAGCGTAGAGAACGATGGTCGAACCGATCGTGCCGATTTCCGAGTCGTTCTTGGCGTCGAACTGAACGAGGCCGCGCGACTTGGCGTTCCAGTCGCTGGTGTTGGTGTTGTTGTCGTACGACCAGTTGAGCTGGGCGCGAACCGAACCGCTGATCTTGAGGCAGGTTTCGGTGCCGGGGATGTAGAAGTAGCCGGTGCCGAAAGCGTCGCAAACGCGAACGTATTCCATCGGCTCGGGCTCGGCAGCAACGATAGCGTCGGCAGCCTGAGCGCCGGAAACTACTGCGAGAGCAGCAGCGGAGCCGAGAAGAAGGCTCTTGATGTTCATATTGACCTCCAGTCAATTTTAAGGGGAGATCGACATCAATCATGCGTAAAAATATTATTATTCAATATGTTAGATGAGGTGACAAATTCGCTGTCAGAAGAAGACATGTTGTTCGGCACAGTTTTCGATGACGCCTGGCGCGTGAAATGCGTGGGCGCAACAGCGCTCGAGACAGTGCTCCGCTGGCGCCTCGGTCAAAGAAGAACAGTAGGGATGGAGTGTGTGCCTGTGGTCGTCGGGCGATGGCGTCGATGCAGACAAAAGTGGCGGAGAGGAAGGGATTCGAACCCTCGATACGCTTTTGACGTATACTCCCTTAGCAGGGGAGCGCCTTCGACCACTCGGCCACCTCTCCGGTGCGGCTTGATTATTTGCATAAGGGTCCGATTGCAAGGCCTTTTCGCCGGATTTCACATTTTCCGCAGGCTTCGATCGTCGCGAGCTGCTCCAGCGGAGAATCGGCCGGCCGAGCGCCAGGACGATTCGGCGCGAAATCCCACCGAAAGCCGATTTTGCTCCCCGATCCGGCGTGTCGGCGTGCCAAGTTGGCACAGCCCTGCCGCCCGATCGGCATGCTTCCAGTCCGGAAAGCCTCTTTCTCTTCGGCGGAAAACCGCAGAATCATGACAATCGGCGGCGGTAGCTCTTCCCCGAAGCGCATCGCTAAGTGCCGCATACGAAAGGACTTTCTTAATAAACGGTAAAGAAGCGCGCGGCTCGGAGGGTCGGTTTGTGTCCTTTCGGCAACAGCCTGTTGGGAAGGGGGGTGCGATATCTTCCTTTCGGCTGTTTGGTGATTGCATGACCGGTCGCGTTTTGTATTTTCAATCTCGGAAGCGAGGCGGTGGATCGTCCGTCTTCTGAAACCGACGGGGATGGGGCAGGGAATGCTGTCCTTCAGCCAAAGAACCCAGACCCATACGAAACTTGACTGGAGGTCAATATGAACATCAAGAGCCTTCTTCTCGGCTCCGCTGCTGCTCTCGCAGTAGTTTCCGGCGCTCAGGCTGCCGACGCTATCGTTGCTGCCGAGCCCGAGCCGATGGAATACGTTCGCGTTTGCGACGCTTTCGGCACCGGCTACTTCTACATCCCCGGCACCGAAACCTGCCTCAAGATCAGCGGCTACGTCCGTGCTCAGCTCGACTGGCAAAATGACCCGAACGTTCCTGCCGGCACCGACGAGTTCACGATGGATGCCCGCACCCGTGGCTATCTCGCGATCGAGGCCAAGAACGACTCCGAAATTGGCACGATCGGTTCCTACTTCGCGTTCAAGTCCTGGGGTAACGAAGACTACAGCAACTCCGCCTTTGAACTCGACGAGGCCTACATCACGGTCGGCGGCTTCAAGGTCGGCTACATGTACAACTACTGGGATAGCGGTCTCAACGGTGAAACCGACGATCTCGGCTCGAACCTGATCAACTCGATCGGCTACGAATACGCTGCCGACGCCTTCAAGGTCGGCGTCTTCGTCGATGAACTCTCCGACACCTATGGCGGCTTTGACATCCCCGGCTGGCCGGTTGATTACAGCGGCACCAACGGCGTCGGCATCGAAGGCCAGGTTTCGGCCACCTTCGGTCCGGTTACCGCCTACCTGCTCGGCGGCTATGACTTCGCAGCCGAAAACGGTGCCATCCGTGGCATCGTCGAAGCTGAAGTCGGTCCTGGCACCCTCGGCCTCGCCGCCATCTGGTCGTCGGGCGGGAATGCCTATTACGACCTCGCGGAATGGACAGTCGCCGCTTCGTATGCTGCCAAGCTCACCGACAAGCTGACCCTGACGCCCGGCTTCCAGTACTGGTGGAACACCGGCATGGTCAGCCTCAACGACTTCGGGGGTGATGATGCCTGGAAGGCTGGCGTAACCCTCGACTACGCAATTGCTTCCGGCCTCGCTGCCAAGGTTTCGGTTCAGTACGGTGACAGCAATGCTGCCGGCGTAGATGGCGTTTGGGACGGCTTCTTCCGCCTGCAGCGTTCGTTCTGATCGTCAAGCGATCACGTGAAATTGAGGTCCGGCTTTCGAGCCGGATCTTTCCCGGTCGTGGGAGGCGTCGGGTTTGAAGATCTTTCCTTTGTTCACAGCGGTTTCGGCATCAGAGATCATATTTGAAAGAGAGAAGGAGGTCTGGATAAGTCCACAGTCTGCATTGGCATGGAATGAGTACCCCGCGCATTTGCATGGTTGTTGAAGATAAATTTTAGGCATAACTTTATGAGCCCGCACTTTTGCGGGACGAAGGTTTTTTGCGTTTTGAGGAATTTGAGCGTGAGCAAGGCGGAGACGAAGACACTGGATTTCGATCAGCAGGTCGAGCTGCCGTCCTATCTTGTTCACTACCAGTATCGCCTCAATACGCCGATGGAGGTGAAGGAGACCTCGCTGCGAGCCATGTTCGGCAAGTATGGCGACCTCCTCTGGCTCAACGGCAGCCATAAATACAATGTCACCAATTTCATTAGTGAGCTTCACGATCTTCTGGATAATCCGAGCTTCTCCTCCTTCTCCCAGGAAATGCTCGACCAACTGATTGGTAAGTTGCGCAAGCGCGGTAACAGCAATGCCACCATCAACCGCAAGATGGCGGCCTTAAGCAAACTACTGCGAAAGGCGTACAAGATGGGCGACATACACAGTCTGCCGGAGTTCAAGCGGCAGAAGGAAAAGGCCGGACGCATCCGTTTCCTCGACGGAGAGGAAGAGATCGCGCTGTTCAACGAAATCCGGTCGCATTCCGAACTCTACCACCGCTTCTGCATCTTCCTGGTCGATACCGGTGCGCGCCTGAGCGAGGGCCTCGACCTGCGCTGGGGCGACATCACCGAAAGCCGCGTCACCTTCTGGGTCACCAAGTCCGGGCGCAGCCGCTCGGTCCCCCTCACCCATCGCGCCGCGAAGGCGATCGCCGCCTCGGACAAGCGCAAGCCGGGCCCCTTCAGCGACATCGACCAGCAACGCTTCCGAATTGCCTGGCATCAGGCGAAGGACGTGATCGGTCTCGGCGACGACAAGGACGTCGTTCCGCACATTCTGCGCCACACCTGCGCCTCGCGCCTCGTGCAGGGCGGCATCGACATTCGCCGCGTCCAGATGTGGCTCGGCCACCAGACCCTGCAGATGACCATGCGCTATGCGCACCTCGCCTCGCATGACCTCGACATGTGCGTCCCGATCCTGGAGCGTGCGGCTTCCGGCAAGTAATCGCTGCGGAAATCCCTTCCGCAGCGTCGTCCTCAGACCGCGACGGCACACCTTCTTTCCAAACTCGCAGATATCCCGAAAAGTGCACCGCAAAGATGCATGAGATTGCGGCTCCTCGCCGTCCGGCTTTCCTGTCGCGGCCTTCGTTCGCTGCGTCAGTAACCCGGACGCGAGGAAGTGGCGGTGTTCGCCCCCTCGCCGTCGCGATAGCGCGACCGCAAGCTGCGCAGCGCGCCGGAGAACTCGGTGACGTCGGCCCCAACGGCGACATAGCTCGCGCCGAGCGTGATATAGCGGCGGTTGAGCTCCTCGCTGAAGGTCAGGATGCCGGCGGCCTTGCCGGCCTTCACGATGGTGGCGATTGCGCTTTCGATCACCGACTGCACCTCCGGCGCATCCATCCGGCCGAGGAAGCCCATGTCGGCGGCGAGATCGGCCGGCCCGATGAAGACGCCGTCGACCCCGTCCACGGCGGCGATGTTTTCAAGATCCGCAATCGCCGCCCGGCTTTCCGCCTGGACGAGAAGACAGATGCCGTCGGAGGCCGTGTCGGCATAGTCGGGAATGGTGTTGAAGGCCGAGGCGCGGGCAACGGCCGCCCCGACGCCGCGCACGCCATGCGGCGGATAGCGGACGGCGCGCACCAGTTCCCGCGCCTGTTCGGCCGAATCGACCATCGGGATCAGCAAGGTCCGCGCCCCGATGTCGAGCAACTGCTTGATCATCCAGGTTTCACCGACCGGCGCGCGCACCACCGGCTCGGCGGAGGATGACGAGAGCGCCTGAAGCTGGGCGAGAATGCTGCGCAGATCGTTCGGGCCGTGCTCCCCGTCGATCACCAGCCAGTCGAAGCCAGCGTGACCGGCGATCTCGGCGGCAAGCGCATCGGCCATGTCGAGCCAGAGGCCGATCTGCGGCCGGCCTTCGCGGATTGCTCTCTTGAACAGGTTTTCACGGACAGCCATCGGTTCCCCTCAGGAAAGCAGCGTCTTGAGATCGAAGGCGGGGTCGGCGACCGCCGCCTTTTCGGCGTTTCGGCCGAGTTCCAGCAGCTTCTTGCCGGTCACATAGGCCTTGGCGTCGTTGATCGCGTCGACGGCGATCAACTGTTTCTCTTTATAATACCAGACGGAGAGGCTCTCCTCGCGGGCACCGGGCCGCACCACGGTTTCGTCATAGCCCATATTGAAGCCGGCGATCTGCAGCTTGACGTCGTACTGGTCGGACCAGAACCACGGCTTCGGATCATAGGGATCGGAGCCGCCGGCGATGACGGCGGCCGCGGCCTCCGCCTGGTCGACGGCGTTCTGGACCGATTCGAGCCGCACCGGCGCACCCTTCCAGGTGAAGACGGTACAGTCGCCCGCCGCATAGATCGACGGATCGGAGGTGCGGGCGAACGCATCGACGACGATGCCGCCAGCCGTATCGAGACCGGCATCGACGGCCAGCCGGTCGTTTGGTGTCACACCGATGCCGACGATCACGAAATCGACGTCGAGCACCGATCCATCGGAGAGCTCGGCGCCCTTGACCCTGCCCGCGTCACCAATCAGGCGAACGAGGCCGGTCTTTTCGCGGATGTCGACGCCGTTCTTCCGGTGGATGGCGCGCATGGCGTCCGCTGTCTCCTTCGCGGCGACGCGCTGCAGGATGCGGTCGGCCATTTCGATCAGCGTGACCTCGACGCCGAGCTTGCGGGCGACGGCCGCCGCCTCGAGGCCGATATAGCCGCCGCCGATGATGAGAAGCCGGCGCCCCTCTTTCATCTCTCCGGCCATCCTGTCCGCATCCTTGCGGTCGCGAACGGTATAGACGCCGTCGAGATCGCCGCCGATCGCCGCCGGCAGCCGTCGCGGCGTCGCGCCGGTCGCCAGCACCAGCGTCTCGTAGGGGATCGCAGTACCGTCGAAGAGACGCACGACCTTCTCGTCGCGGACGATCTCCTCGACCGGCGTCGACAACCGGATCTCGACCGCGTTCTCGGCGAACCAGTTTTCGGGACGGAACAGCAGCCTGTCGAAAGTCATCTCGCCGAGCAGGTATTTCTTGGAAAGCGGCGGGCGCTGGTAGGGAAGGCAGTCCTCCGCGCCGAGAATGGTGATCGGCCGCATGTCCTTCAGGCTCCGGAGCTTGGCGGCGACTGCAAATCCCGCCTGACCTGCCCCGACGATGACCAGTCTGCCCGTCACGTTGCTCTCCTGCAAAATCCGAAAAATGGCATGGAAGGTCGCCGGCGCACCGGCAGAAGGAATGGTTTCAAGGGGTACCGCCAAAGCCGCAGGGCCGTCAAGCAAGCAGCGGCCGTGCCACGACAATTCCGCCGTTCAGCCTGCATTCAGCCATGCGGGGCGACTATCCCTGCCAAGCCTGCATCCAGGAGGTATCCCGATGGCAACCAACATCTACGGCACGAGCTACAACGACGTCATCTATCAGGACGGCTACCCATACGTGAACATCTACGCCTATGGCGGCAACGACCGGATCTACCTGAACCTGGGCGGCAACTATGGCGGCTTCAATTATGTGAACGCCGGTAGCGGCAACGACCGCGTCGAGAACACCTTCGAGGGCGGCAACCGCATCTATCTCGGCGCGGGCGACGACGTCTATCTCGGCACTGGCTTCTCGACTGCGGCGGATTACGTCGACCAGGTGAACGCCGGCGACGGCAATGACGCCATCCAGGTCTACACCTACCAGAGCATCTATAATGGCGAGGCCGGCAACGACCGCTTCTACTCGGTCGGCTGGGCGAACACCTTCCACGGCGGCACCGGTACCGACCTGATCAGCTACAAGATCCAGGACGGAGACGCCGACCTCAGGGGCTACGGCATCAAGATCGATCTCGGCAACGGCTATGCCACCGCCACCGGCTCCGAGCGCGAAACGCTGATCAGCATCGAGAACGCCGTCGGCACCGGTTATGCCGACACGATCCTCGGCTCGAGCGTCGCCAACACGCTCTGGGGCGACAACGGCAACGACCTTCTGAACGGCTACGGCGGCAACGACATCCTGCTGGGTGGCAACGGCAATGACCGCATCTACGGCGGTTCGGGCAACGACCGGATCTACGGGGATGCCGGCTACGATGTCATGACCGGCGGCACCGGCGCCGACACCTTCCATTTCACCAAGATCACCGACACCCGCGTCGGCGCCTATCGCGACGTCGTCAGCGACTTCCATCGCAGCGAGGGCGACAAGATCGACCTGCGCTCGATCGACGCCGACACCCACCACACCGGCAATCAGACCTTCGACTTCATCGGCACGGCCGCCTTCAGCCACACCGAGGGCGAATTGCGGTTCTCCGGCGGCGTGCTCTCCGGCGACGTGAACGGGGACGGCGTCGCCGACTTCCAGGTCGGGGTCTCCGGATTGACCCGCATGTATGCGAGCGATTTCTATCTCTGATCCACCAGGGATGAAGCGAAGGCCCGGCACCTCGCGAGAGGTGTCGGGCCTTTTTCGTTTCATCTCAAGGGATTGACATAACTCATTCCGTCACGGAATGACATCATGCGCTCGTAAAATTCAAACGATTTTGGCTAATCGCCGCAAATTTAAGGCTTTTCCTTCCATGAAAGGTGATATAGCAATAGGCCAAAATCCGTTGAATTCATGCAGGGACGGCGAAATGACAGACCACCATCCAGCAACTCCGGAACAGGCACGCGCCAAGATGGCCGCCTTCGTCTGGGACGACCCCTTCCTCCTCGAGGAGCAGTTGACCGACGAAGAGCGCATGATCCGCGACACCGCCCGCGCGTACTGCCAGGACAGGCTCGCGAGCCGGGTGACCGAGGCCAACCGCCACGAGATCTTCCATCGCGAGATCATGACCGAGATGGGGGAACTGGGTCTCCTCGGTCCGACCATTCCGGAAGAATTCGGCGGCGTCGGCGCCAATTACGTCTCCTACGGGCTCGTCGCCCGCGAGGTCGAGCGCGTCGATTCGGGTTATCGCTCCGCCATGTCGGTGCAGTCTTCGCTCGTCATGCACCCGATCTTCGCCTACGGCACCGACGAACAGCGCGCCAAGTACCTGCCGAAGCTCGCAAGCGGCGAGTGGGTCGGTTGCTTCGGCCTCACCGAACCCGACCACGGCTCCGATCCGGGCTCGATGATCACCCGCGCGAAGAAGGTCGACGGCGGCTATCTCGTCTCCGGCGCGAAGAACTGGATCACCAATTCGCCGATCGCCGATGTCGCGGTGGTCTGGGCGAAGTCCGACGCGCATGACGGCAAGATCAAGGGCTTCATCCTCGAACGCGGGATGAAGGGCTTCGAGACGCCGAAGATCGAGGGCAAGTTCTCGCTGCGCGCCTCCGTCACCGGCATGATCCAGATGGACGAGGTCTTCGTTCCCGACGAAAACCTGCTGCCGCACGTCGCGGGTCTCGCAGGCCCGTTCGGCTGCCTCAACCGCGCCCGCTACGGCATCGCCTGGGGTGCGCTGGGCGCCGCCGAATTCTGCTGGCATGCCGCGCGGCAGTATACGCTCGACCGCAAGCAGTTCGGCAAGCCGCTCGCCGCCACCCAGCTCGTCCAGAAGAAGCTCGCCGACATGGAGACCGAGATCGCCCTCGGGCTTCAGGGCGTTCTGCGCCTCGGACGCCTCTTCGACGAGCATCGCGCACCCGCCGAACTCATCTCGATGATGAAGCGCAACAATTGCGGCAAGGCGCTCGACATTGCCCGCGTCGCCCGCGACATGCACGGCGGCAACGGCGTTTCCGACGAATACGGCATCATCCGCCACGTCATGAACCTGGAAGCCGTCAACACCTATGAGGGCACGCACGACATCCATGCGCTGATCCTCGGCCGCGCCCAGACCGGCCTGCAGGCGTTCCAGTAAGCCTCGGCGCCATTCCCGACCCAGGAGAAGCCGTGCCGGGCGACCGGCACGGCTTCTTCTTTGAGCGTCATGCGAAGCGGCTGAACACCAGGGCGGCATTCACCCCGCCGAAGCCGAAGGCGTTCGACAGGACATGGTCGACCCGAACCGGCGACGCCTTGCCGCTCAGCAGGTTGAAACCTTCCGCCTCGGGCGCCGGCTCCTCGATATTGAGGCCCGCCGGCAGCAGGCCGTCGCGGATTGCGAGGATCGAGAAGACGGCCTCGATCGCGCCGGCCGCTCCGAGCATGTGCCCCGTCGCCGATTTGGTCGAACTGACGGCGACGCCGCCGCCACGTGGGCCGAAGACCTTTTCCAGGGCCGCCAGCTCCGCCGCGTCACCAACCGGCGTCGATGTTGCGTGCGCATTGACGTAGCCGATCTCCTCCGGTGCAAGCCCTGCCGCGGCCAGCGCCAGCTCCATCGCCCGGGCCGCCTCGCGCCCATCGGGCCAGCCCGCCGTGACGTGATGGGCGTCGGTGGTGGTGCCGTAACCGGACAACACCGCCAGCGGACGGGCGCCGCGCGCCTCGGCATGGCCGAGCCGCTCGATCACCAGCATGGCCGCACCCTCGGAAAGGACGAAGCCGTCATGATGCGCATCGAACGGGCGGGAGGCGCGATGCGGTTCGTCGTTGAAGCCGAAGGAGAGCGCCTTTGCCGCGGTGAAGCCGCCGATCGCGACCGGGTCCACGCAGGCTTCCGTGCCGCCGCAGAGTGCGATGTCGGCCTCGCCGCTGCGGATCAGGCGCATGGCATCGCCGATCGCCTGCGCGGAGGCGGCGCAGGCCGTAACCGGAGCCCCTGACGGACCGTGAAAGCCGAAGCGGATGGAGACCTGCCCGGTCGCGAGATTGGGCAGGAAGGAGGGAACGACGAAGGGGGAAAGGCGCCGCGTGCCGGAGGTGCGGATCAGTTCCGTCGCCGCGGTGATCGCAGGCACGCCGCCGACGCCGGTGCCGATGATGGTCGCCGTGCGCATGCCGTCCGCCGGGTCGTCCGGATGCCAGCCGGCCTGGTCCAGCGCCTCCTTCGCCGCCGCCATGGCATAATGAATGAAAAGGTCGGTCCGCCGGAGTTCCCGCGGGTCCATCGCCGCCTCGGGATCGAAGCCGTGCGGGTCGTCCGTATGGCTCGGCACCAGGCCGGCAATCCTGCATTTCCAGCCTTCGGTGTCGAAGCGCGTATTGGTGCGAATGCCGCTCTCGCCGGCAAGCAACCGGCTCCAGGTGGCATCGACGCCGGCGCCCAGGGGCGAGACGGCACCGAGGCCGGTTATGACGATTGGTTCATGCATCCGCGATCTCCTGCTTGTAGCATCCTGCGCCCGTGCATTTACACTGTGTATATGCACTATACAAGCAACAACTTGCCGACCGGACCGAAGCCTCATCGTGCCAGATGGCGGGCGACCTTGAGATAGGTGGCGATCTCGTCGGCGGTAAGGCCGGTCAGGAGGCCGGGCTGGGCGTCGCGCCACGCGACGACGAGCTGGTCGAGCAATGCGTCGCCCTCCTCCGTCAGCCTACAGAACCTGGCATTGCCGGAAGCGCCGGGGACACGGCGCACGAGCCCCTTGCGTTCGAGGAGGTCCAGATTGCGGGTCAGGCTGGTGCGGTCGAGCGAGATGCGCTGTGCCAGCGAGGCCACGGGCTCCTCCGGGTGGGAGCGGATTGCCCCGAGAAGCGAAAACTGCTGCACCGTGACGCCGAAGGGCTTCAGCCTGGCATCATAGCGGCGCAGCAGAGAGCGCGCTGCGGAAACCGTATTGAGGACGAGGCAGTCGGCGAGTTCTTCGGACATCGGCATGGGCAAACCTTGTGGTGACTTCGCGCGCCGTGTCAATGCCTTACGCCGGGACCGCCGCCGCTCAGCGCGGCAGCAGGCCGTAAGGCAGGCCGCGGCGCCGGCCGTGCATCATCACCAACGCCGTCAGCGCCAGCATGCCCGTCTCCGCAAAAAGCGCGACCCGCCAGATTCCCGCCTCGCCGAAGAAGAACGGCAGGAGGAAGGTGAGCGGAATCGAGAGCAGATACGGCCGCGCCAGTCCGAACAGGGCCGCCCGCCCCGCATCGCCGATCGCCTGGAAATAGGCGCCGAGCATCATCACCGGGCCGAACAGGACATAGACCGCGAGCATCCACGGGATGATCCGGACAAACTCGGCCGCCACCAGCGCGTCACCGGAAAACGCCCGGCCGATCGGCCCGGCGGCCAGCACGATGGGCGCTTCGACGGAGAGGCAGTAGAAAAAGGCCGAGACGACAGCGATCGCGAGGCTCTCGGCCACCCGCCGACGCTCTCCGGCGCCGAGATTGTTGCCGCAGATCGTCTGGAAGGCGAGCCCCAGCCCCATCAGCGGCAGGTAGGCGAAGGAGAGGATGCGGGTCACGATGCCGTAGGCGGCCACCGTCTCGACGTAGTGCACCGTCTGCCACCGCGCGAGATTGACGATGATCGCCGCCGAGGCGAGCGAAATGCCGAGAAAGCCGAGACTTGCCGGCGCACCGAGGGCGAGAATGCCGCGCATGTCACCGAGGCTCGGCCGTCCGCTCTCCATCGCCTCGCCTGCCGCGTGACGCCTGCGCCATGTGAGGACGGCGGCGAGGCATGCCGCCTGCGCGGTGGCGGAACTCAGCGCCGAGCCCGCCGCTCCCAGACCGAGCACCGCGATCATCAGCCAGTTGAGGAGAATGTTGAGGAGTGCTGCGGCGACCGTGATGCGGGTCATGGTTGCGATCCTCCCCTCGCAACGCAGCCGGTCGATCTCGACGGCGAGGAACATGGCCACGGGCTGAGCCACCACGGCGACCGCCATGAAGGCCACGGCGAGCATCGCCACCTCGCCGTCGCCGCCGGCCGCGACAGAGATGAGATCCCGGCCGACGGTCCAATAGAAGAGGTTGAGAAGGGTTGCTATCGCGAGTGCCAGCCGGCGAGCCGAGGCGACAACAGACAGGGCACCCGCCGCTTCTCCCGCACCGAGGCGCCGGGCGAGAATGCTCGCCATGCCGGAGGCGACGAGCGCCTGCAATGCCAGCATGGCCATCAGCGCGGGAAAGAGAAGCGTGACCGCGGAGAGTGCCGCAGCACCCACATAGGCGCCGAGGAACCAGGCATCGACGATGACGTAGAGGCCATTCAAAAGCATGATGGCCACGATCGGCATCGCCGTGCGCAGGAAGAGCCGGGGAATGCTTCCGGCGAGATAGGGATTTCCGAGAGATTGAGATGTCATGACGAATCCTGACGACGGGCGCCGGACCGGCAATGAAGCCGTTCCGGACCGCGTCTTTGAACTGGATGGGGGAACCGACCGGCGCTAAGCGTCGAGCACGATGTGCGGACGGCCGTTCGAGGTGCGCTGGGGAGAGACCCCTCGCCCGTCGATCGTGCCGCTGACGCGCTGGCGAAACGCCGAGAAGCTGTCGAAGGTCACGATGTCGACCGGTTCGTCGAAATGCAGCGTGATCGCGTGGTAGTCGCTGTTCGAGAGCTTGCGCATCGCGAGCACCTTGGCGCGGAATCGCTGGCCGAGATACTCGCCGGTCACGACCGCGCCGACGGTGGCCGGCGGTGCCGGGACGTTGTCGGTCCTGGCGGCGATTGCGGACAGCGTGTTCCAGTCGCGCGCGCCGTGGCTCTTCGCAACGAGTTCGAGCGCGGCGCTGTGGGTGAGCGGAGTTCCCGCCGCGGACATCGCCTCGCGCAACCGGCGGGCCTGGGATTTCAAATCGTCAATGGTCAGATGGGCCATGCTCATGGCAGCCTCCTTCTTCCGTGGCACGCGTATCTTGAACAGGGGGCTCGCATTGCCCCATGACGCATGCACGTGATGGGCTTTCCATGAACGAGGGAGGACTTCACCAAAGGTTTTCACCCGCGAGCGGCCGGCGCCTCAACCGGCCCTTTTAATGGGGTGCCGGCGCCGGTCTGTCAAGGAGCGCCGCGGGGACGGACACGGGCGACCGCCCCGAAGCGGGAAAAATTGAGCGGCGGCGTTGAGAAAACGTCAGTAATCTTTCGCTAGATTGATGGCACGACGTCAATTCAGGGAGGGTGAAATGCCTCTGAGGATCGCACCGGACGCCAAAAGAGAGATTCCGCAGGACCAGGTCTACGAGAAATACTCGGTCGACCGGCCCGGCAAGATCATCTTCGTCGGCCGTCATCTGAGCACCAAGAACTCGCTGCGCTGCCTCGTCAGGACGATCTCGCTCTACGGCGCCGAGGTCGAGCTCAGCCCGCACGTGATGCTGCCCAACCACTTCTTCCTTGAAATCCTCGGCATTCACGACGAGATCGGATGCACCTTCATCCGCCGTGAGGAAGAGAAGGTGACCGTCGGCTTCAACATGCTGATCGATCCGGAGTTCCTGCACCACGTGGTGCGGCTCTCGTTCGAACTCTAGAAACGCCTGCGCCCGCAAACGAAGACGCCTCCGGCCGCAAGACCGGAGGCGTTCTTTTTCTTGTCTTCTCGCGCGCGGTCACGCAAGTGACGCGAGGTGCTTCTCGATCTCCGGAACCGTCTCCTTCACCATGTCCTTGGCCACCTCGGCGCGGATGACACCCTCCGGCAGCCCGTCGAGTGCGTCGCGCAGAACGCCGAGCGCCCTCGGCGGCGCGACAAGGATGAGCGCCGTGATCTCATGTGCCTCTACCAACTCGGAGACCTTTGCGGCGATATCCTTCAGGAACTCCGTCTCGGCCTGGTCGTGCCAGTCGGTTTCCCCCATGCTGCTGCGCCTCGCTCCCGCCGAGGAGAAGGCGCGGCCCGGCTGGTCGACGCCGAGATCCCGGGTCGCCTCGACATGCTGGCCCATGTGATCGGCGACCGTCAGGTTGACGAGATCGGCATCCCCGTCATTGCGCAGGAACAGCGCCTTGCCGCCGTCGCATACGACCACCCAGGCTTTCCGACCAATTACGATCCCGCTCATGTCTGCCTCCTTGGTTGCGGGGCCGTTCGCCCCTTTTCGTGATTGTAGGCATCTCGTCCGGCCTGTTCAAGCAAGCGCGAATATACCTGCCCCGGTATCGCCCTCCCGCACGCGGCGACAAGGGTGTCCGTTCTTTCGAAAGCTAGGCCAGTCGGAACCTCGCAACATTGATTGTGATCAAATTATAACGCTCTGTGCGACGTCCCGCACCCCGGAAACCCGGCAAAATGTCATTTCGCTAAAAAGCGATGGATTCCGTTGACGGCAAGACAACGGTTTTGCTGCAGCCTCGACAAAAGGCGCCATCTTTCGGGGGTTTGGGAACGTGAGCATGCTGCGCGCGACGCATCTGGCGAAGGTGCAATCGGAAATGTACGAACGGCGATGGGAACGCTTCTACGTGAAGCGCCCGGCCCGCATCGTCGCGGTGAACCGCGGCCTTTCCGGCATCACCATGCGTCACTGCGAGATCGTCGACATCTCGCAGGGCGGTGCAGGCATCCATGTCTCGACCACGATCGGCCTGCCGGAACACTATTACCTGCAGGTACCCGGGATTTCCGAGCGCATCGGCTGCGCCGAGGTCTACCGCAACGGCAGCCGGGTTGGCGTGAGGTTCATCATGGCGTTGCCGGAAAACATGCTGCACCGGATCGTCCGCGCCGATTTCATGATCGGCGAGAAAATGGAACGGGCACAGCGCCGGTGAACCGAAGGCCGGCAATCCGGCCTTGCGTCCGCCGCCGTTGTTTCTATTGTACCGGCGTTTCGCAACTCGCCGGGAAATTTGCAGAATGACCGCCTTCTCGCGCTTCACGCCGCTGATCAGCGCCCTGCCCTCCACCGTTCCCTTCGTCGGCCCGGAAGCCATCGAGCGCCAGCGCGGGCGGCCTGTGCTCGCGCGCATCGGCGCCAATGAAAGCGGCTTCGGCCCGGCACCCTCGGTGCTTGCGGCCATTGCCGCCAGATCCGGAGAAATCTGGAAATACAACGACCCCGAAAACCACGCCCTGAAGGCGGCACTCGCCACCCATCTCGGCACGGCATCGGCGAACATCGCGGTCGGCGAAGGTGTCGACAGCCTGCTCGGGCTGATCGTGCGGCTCGTCATCGAGCCCGGCATGCCGGTCGTCACCTCGCTCGGCGGCTATCCGACCTTCAACTTCCACGTCAACGGTTTCGGTGGCCGGCTGGTCACAGTGCCTTATGTCGACGACCGCGAGGATATCGACGGACTTCTCGCGGCGGTCAAGCGGGAGAATGCGCCGCTCGTCTATTTCGCCAATCCCGACAATCCGATGGGGAGCTGGTGGGATGCGGCGAGCATCACCGCCTTTGCCCGCGCGCTGCCGGAAACCACCCTGCTGGTGCTGGACGAAGCCTACTGCGAGACCGCGCCCGCCGGTTCCACACCTCCGATCTCCGACCTCATCGACCTGCCGAACGTCATCCGCACCCGCACCTTCTCGAAGGCCTACGGGCTTGCCGGCGCCCGTGTCGGCTATGCGATCGGCACGCCCGGCACCGTTTCGGCCTTCGACAAGATTCGCAATCATTTCGGCATGGCGCGGCTGTCGACCGAAGCGGCGCTCGCCGCACTCGCCGACCAGACCTATCTCGCCGAGGTGCTCGGCCGCATCTCCGCCGCCCGCGATCGCATCAGCGCGATCGCGCGGGCGAACGGGCTCGATCCGCTGCCGTCGGCGACGAACTTCGTCGCGATCGACTGCGGCGGCGACGGCATCCGCGCGCGTGCCATCGTCGACGGGCTGATGGAGCACGGCATCTTCATCCGCATGCCGGGCGTGGCGCCGCTCAACCGCTGTATCCGCGTCAGCGCCGGCCTTGCCGCCGACCTCGATCTCTTCGAGGAAAGCCTGCCGAAGGTGCTGAAGACGCTCTGAGCGGCCGAGGCTTTCCCGGAGAAACGA
>NZ_JAMXLD010000001.1:1181961-1213328 GCF_024054295.1 Ciceribacter sp. RN22 | reverse complement strand
GGGCCGCGCCGGCTTTGCCGGTCGCGGCCCTTTCGTCATTCGGATTCCGTTTCCGAAACCCTCCCACGTACCCCCGTTTCCCCCAGGGTCGTGTCTCAGGTCCCCCGGCGGGTGCCGGGGGAGAATTGCTGCCGCTCAGTGCATCGTCATCCATTCGCGGGCTTCGCGAAGGGCCGTGGCGAGATCGGCCTTGCTCATCGACCGGGCAAGATCGGCCCGGAGCTCGGCGGCGCGGTCGCAACCGCGGATCGCCGCGATGTTCAGCCACTTGTGGGCCGAGACGAGGTCAGGATCGCAACCGCGGCCCGTCGCATACATGAGCCCCATGTCGCAGAGCGCTTCGGGACGCAGGTCGCCTGCCGCGAAGGTCGTTTCGGAAGTCTGCATGTCTGAGCGTGCCATCGGTTTTGTCCCTGTCTTGCCTGTCGTTTCTTTTCTTTCCCTGTTTTCCCCTTGCGGGGTTTCCGTCCGCCTCCCGGCCGTCTTTCTGCGGCGTTTTTCGGAGGCTTCCGGAGCGGCAGTTTCCCTGCTCGTTTGATGGCTCCACTATGCCACAGGGCCTTCAACGGGCGCTTAAAAGCCATGCTTAATTTGCTGAAAACAAAGTACAAATGCTTCGTAAAATTGGGTTTTCGTTAAGCATCGGAAGCTCTGGAAATTAAGGAATTCCGCGCACCTTTAACCTTCCGTTCAGATTTCGCCGTCAACCGAACGCTAACCACGAAATCCATTGTCCTCAGCATCCTCACGCGGCGAGACGCGGCAAGGACACCGCGCCGACCCCCGAGATTTTGGGCGGAAAGGCCTATTTACCTTTACGTTTGCGTAAGATAATTTTTCACGTCGAGACGGCCCCGGTGTGGGCGAGGAAGGGTCGAGCGTCCTCTGTCCTCGCGAAAGCCGGGCCGTCCGCACTGCCTTGGGGCATCATTTCGGGAGGAAGATTCACATGCGGAAGATCATACTGGCGATGGCGATGGCGTTCGGAGCCGTTTCGGCTCAGGCCGCCGAGCCGATCGAAGGAAACTGGAAGACGGCAAGCGGCTCCACGGCGCAGATCGCGCCCTGCGGCGGCGCTTTCTGCGTCACGCTGAAGAGCGGCAAGTTCGCCGGCAAGCAGATCGGCAAGATGAGCGGCAACGGCGAGAGCTACAAGGGCGAGATCACCGATCCGGAAACGGACAAGACCTATTCGGGCTACGGCACCGTCTCCGGCAACGCGCTGAAGATGAAGGGCTGCGTGCTCTCGATCCTCTGCAAGAGTCAGACCTGGTCACGTCTCTGATCGTACCCGTCTGAGAACGAAAACGGCCTGGAGATCCTGCGATCGCCGGGCCTTTTCATGGGCGGCTCTGGCGAAAGTACGCCGCTCAGCGGGCCGTCTGGTTGAACAGCACCTTCTTCGCCTCTTCGTCGGTCGCGACGTTGCGGCGCTTCTCCTGGCCGACGGCAATGCCGCGTTCGACGGCGGGACGCGCCATCATCGTCTCGAACCAGCGCTTCAGGTTCGGGAAGTCGTCGAGGTCCTGACCCTGGTTCTTGTGGGGCACGACCCAGCCGATCGAGGCCATGTCGGCGATCGAGTAGTCACCGGCCAGAAACGCGCGGTCGGCGAGCCGCTTGTTCATCACACCGTAGAGGCGGTTCACCTCGTTGGTATAGCGGTTGATGCCGTATTCGATCTTCTCCGGCGCATACTGGCGGAAGTGGTGCGCCTGCCCTGCCATCGGCCCCAGACCGCCGACCTGCCAGAACAGCCACTCTTCCACCTCGACGCGGGCGCGTTCCTCCGCCGGGTAGAACTTGCCGTATTTGCGGCCGAGATACTGCAGGATGGCACCGGACTCGAAGACCGAGATCGGCGCACCGCCCGGGCCGTCGGGATCGATGATCGCCGGCATGCGGTTGTTCGGGGAAATCTTCAGGAAGTCGGGCGCGAACTGTTCGCCCTTGCCGATATCGACATAGCGGACCTCGTAAGGCACGCCGAGTTCCTCGAGCATGATGGAGATCTTCCAGCCGTTCGGTGTCGGCCAGTAATAGAGTTCGATCGGTGCGGCCATGAATGTTTCCTTTAAGAAGGTTTGCCGGATCGGCGCAAAGGGATTTCGGATCGTCTTGCCGGCCCTTGGCCGGTCGTGCATCGGGAATGCCTCCACAATTTGGGAAGGACATCGCCGCGGTCAAGGCCGGTGCCTCCTCTTCCGCCTCACGTCCGCGTGACCGCCCCGCGGATGAACGGCCGATGAACCGCCGTCTCAGCAAGCGTTCAGACGCCGCGTGTCAAAACGGCATCATCGAAAACAAAAACGCCTTCCCGAGGGAACCGATCATGTCCGCAACGCTCCTCCAGTCCGCTGCCTCCGGCCTCAGGATCGCGCTCTTCGCCGCCCTCCTCCTAGGCCCGCTGACGGCCTTCGGGTTCGCCAAGGCCGAGGGTCCGGTGATCGGCAAGGCCGGCGCCGGCTTCGTCCTCTTCGTCAGCCTGCAGCGGCAGTCGATGAGTTGAGGGCCGGCGGACGCAGGCCGCTCTTTCCACCGCCGGCGGCCTCACGTCGTTTGCTTGTCAGAAAGTCCACTCTATAATGGAGCATGAACAAGCGAATCTCGACACAGACACCCATCAACTTCATCAGTCCCGAGCCCTATGAGCCGCGGGTTTTCACCGAAGCGAAGCCGGCGGTCGACGCACTGACGGCTCTCTACGAGCGCAACACCGCCTTCCTGATCGACGCCTTCGGCGGGATTGCCAAGGGCGCGCCGATCTCCGGACGCTACCGCGCCTTCTATCCGCAGGTGGCGATCGAGACGACGAGTTTCGGCCATGCCGATTCCCGCCTCTCCTACGGCCATGTCACGTCGCCGGGCCTCTACACCACAACGGTGACCCAGCCGCACCTCTTCCGCCACTATCTCGAAGAGCAGATCTCGCTTCTCATCCGCAACCACCAGGTGCCGGTCCTCGTCTCGGAATCGTCGACACCGATCCCGCTGCACTTCGCCTTCGGCGAGGGCGCCCATGTCGAGGCGGCGGCAAGCGGGCTCGCCGACCTGTCGCTGCGCGACATCTTCGACACGCCGGACCTCACCACCACCGACGACGAGATCGCCAACGGCGAATACGAGCCGCAGCCCGGCGAACCGCATCCGCTGGCGCCCTTCACCGCGCAGCGCATCGACTATTCGCTCGCCCGGCTCTCGCACTACACGGCGACGCGTGCGGCGCATTTCCAGAACTTCGTGCTCTTCACCAACTACCAGTTCTACGTCGATGAGTTCTGCGCCTTCGCCCGCAACCTGATGGCCGAAGGCGGCGGTGGCTATACCTGCTTCGTCGAGCCCGGCAATGTCGAGACGCCGGCCGGCCACAGTGAGCCCGAAACCGGGCTTGCACCGCCGCGCCTGCCACAGATGCCGGCCTACCATCTGAAGAAGCCCGGTCACGCCGGCATCACCATGGTGAACATCGGCGTCGGCCCGTCGAACGCCAAGACGATCACCGACCACATCGCCGTGCTGCGCCCGCATGCCTGGCTGATGCTCGGCCACTGCGCGGGCCTCAGGAACAGCCAGCGGCTCGGCGACTACGTGCTCGCCCACGCCTATGTGCGCGAGGATCACGTGCTCGACGACGACCTGCCAGTCTGGGTGCCGATCCCGGCGCTCGCCGAAGTGCAGGTGGCGCTCGAACAGGCGGTCGAGGAAATCACCGGCTACCAGGGCTTCGAGCTGAAGCGCATCATGCGCACCGGCACCGTCGCGACGATCGACAACCGCAACTGGGAACTCCGGGACCAGCGCGGGCCGGTCAAGCGCCTGTCGCAGTCGCGCGCGATCGCCCTCGACATGGAATCGGCGACGATCGCCGCCAACGGCTTCCGCTTCCGCGTGCCCTACGGGACGTTGCTCTGCGTCTCCGACAAGCCGCTGCACGGCGAGCTGAAGCTGCCGGGCATGGCGACCGCCTTCTACCGGACGCAGGTCAGCCAGCACCTGCAGATCGGCATCCGGGCATTGCAGAAGCTCGGCGCCATGCCGCCGGAAAGGCTGCATTCGCGCAAGCTCAGAAGCTTCTTCGAAACGGCCTTCCAGTAAGGCAAACGGCCAGTCGGGCAGTCTCTGCCCGGCCTCAGCCGCCGCGCCGCAGACGGTCGAGCGTGGAGAGCGCCACCGAAAGCAGCGTGCCGAGCAACGCCGAGATGATCAGGATCAGGTGCAGGTTGACGCTCGCGCGTCCGAGAATGTCCATCGCCGGCCGGGCGGTGGACGCGCCGAGCGAGACGGCACCGGCGACAATGCCCGCCGGATAGGTGCCGACGCCGGCCGGCGCATGGACGGGCAGCACCGAGGAGAGCTCGCCACCGAGCGCGCCGCCGAAGGCCGCGGCGATCGGCCCGACGCCCATAAGCCCGAGCACCCAGGCCAGCACCAGAACCTTGACGCCCCAATTGAGCACCGTCATGCCCCAGGCGCACACGAGCCCCAGGGTCGAGGCCGGCAGGCCGTCTTCCAGCCCTTCCGTGATGCGGAGCAGCTTGCCGGTCAGCCGGCGCTTCGCAAGTGCCAGGACCGGCGCCTTGAGCTGATAGGCGAGAAGCGGCGACAGCAGGAAGGCGAGCCAGACGGCGCCCGCCAGCGCCCGGTTGCCGGAAGCGGCAACGAGGCCGAGCCCGCCGGCTGCCAGCAGCGCATGGAGATCGAGAAGCCGCATGACGAGCAGCGCCGAGGTTCCGTGCAGCAACGGCACGCCGAATTCCGAGCGCATCAGCAGCGGAAAGCTGGTTTCGCCGCTGCGGAAGGGCAGCATGATATTCAGGAGATTGTGGACCTGCGCCACATGGAAGAGCTCGACGAAGCGTCCCTTGGTCTCGGCAGGGAAATAGTCGTAGAGCCGGTAGGTCCGCGCGAAATAGGTGGAGACGAGGAGTGCCGAGGCGAGCACTGCCGGGCCGTAGCCGATCTCGTTCCACTGGCCGAGGATCTGCCGCCAGCCCCAGAGATACTGCACGAAGCCCAGATAGAAGAGCACGGCGGCGACCGCGACGATCGTCACGCGGTGGCGCGCAAGGGCCGACGGCGCTGCGGCTTTCTCGTCTGTCTGCATCGGCCAGGCACTTCCGGATTGCACTTGGGGACCCGTTCCTATAACAACCGCGCCAACAAACGCCAGAGTTTTCCGGAGCCCTGCACCCGCGCCCGGGCCGCCTCGCGCCGCCGCCGCCCGGAAGACGCAATGACAAGGACATCCCGGTGCTCGCAACCCTGAGGCAGCGTCCCAATCTCGTCTTCGCGCTGCTTGCCGTCTATTTCGCGATCAATCTGGCATTGCGGCTCCTGCTGCCGCGCTCGCTCGACCTCGACGAGGGCGAACAGCTCTTCCTCGCGCAATGGCTCGCCGCCGGCTACAATTCGCAGCCGCCGCTCTACAACTGGCTGCAATACGGGGTGGTCGCCCTCCTCGGCCCGACGCTTTTTTCGCTCGCCCTCCTCAAGAACCTGATGCTGTTCGCCTCCTACGTCTTCTTCGGGCTGGCGGCGAAGACGGTGCTTCGAAGCCGGGAGCTTGCGATCGTCGCCGTCCTCGGGCTTCTCACCATCCCGCAGGTGAGCTTCGAGGCGCAGCGGGATCTCAGCCACACCGTCGCCGTCATCTTTTCGACCAGCCTCTTTCTCTACGCCTTCCTGCGCACGCTCACGACCGGCACCACCCTCTCCTACCTGCTGACCGGCTTCGCCGTCGGCCTCGGCGTGATCTCGAAATACAATTTCGTGCTGCTGCCGGCCGCCGCAGCCCTTGCCGTGCTGCCGGACCCCGCCTTCCGCCGCCGCCTCTTCGACTGGCGCATCCTTCTCGCGGGCCTCGTCGCGGTCGTCGTCTTCCTGCCGCACGGCCTCTGGTTCCTCGACCATGTCGGGGATGCGACCGGCCGCACACTCGGCAAGCTCACCTCGGAGGAAA
This sequence comes from Ciceribacter sp. RN22, assembly GCF_024054295.1. Classification (NCBI taxonomy): domain Bacteria; kingdom Pseudomonadati; phylum Pseudomonadota; class Alphaproteobacteria; order Hyphomicrobiales; family Rhizobiaceae; genus Ciceribacter; species Ciceribacter sp. RN22. Next base: position 1,207,369 of record NZ_JAMXLD010000001.1, on the reverse strand, counting down.
CGTCGGGCCGAGCCGAACAGATCCTGACCGGGCTCGTGTCGTTGCTTCTGGCCTTCATCGGCTTCTCGGCGCTGACCCTGCTGCCCTTCGCGCTCACCTTGCGCGAAGACCTGAAGGCGATCCTGCGCGCCCGCAGCGCGTGGACGCGGCTTTTCGCCCGCATCTTCCTGATCGCCGCCGCGGCACTGGTGCTGATGGTGCTTTTCGGCGCCACCAGCATCAAGGACCGCTGGCTGACGCCGCTCTACCTCGCGCTGCCGCTCTATCTCGCGCTGAAGGCCGAGGCCGCCGGAACCGACGTCTCCGCCGGCCTCCGCCGGTTCCTGCCGATCGCACTCGCCGTCATGGTGCTGGTGCCGGCGGTGCTGTTCCTGCGTATCCCCGTGCTCGGACTGATCGGCCGCTACGAGAAGATCAACGTGCCCTACGGCCCGGCGATCGAGCATATTCTTGCGGAAGCGCCGGCCGCTCCCGCTCTCGTCCTGACGTCGGACCTTCAGATGGCCGGCAATATCCGCCTGCACCGGCCGGACCTGCCCGTCTCCGTGCCGGGCCAGAATCCCGTCGATCCCGTGGTCGATTCCTCCCGCCCGGTGCTCGTCGTCTGGCGTACGCGCGACGGCCAGCCCGATCCGCGTCAGCCGGAGGTGCTCGCCTCGTGGATCGCCGGCAACGCGGCCTTCACGGTCGGCGAGACGGGCGAGGTCGCCGTGCCCTATCATTACGGGCGGACGGGCGACCTCTATCACGTCGCCTTCACCTATATGGTCCCGAAGGGGACATGACCGCCGAAAGCGCCGGATTTCATGAGCTTTTCACCATGTTGTTGCTTTTCCTCCCTATCGGGATAAGGCATTAAGGACTATCAGGCGGCGGGAAATGACCGCGATGAGCAACCGAGGAGCAGAAGAATTGGACGGCCGTACCGTATCCACCGACGCCCGTGAGGGCGCAGAGAACGCGCTCGAACTTTCGATCGTCGTACCCCTCTTCAACGAGGAGGAAAGTGTCGGTCCGCTGATCGAGCGCATCTGCACCGCGATGGCGGATTTCGGCAAACCCTGGGACCTCGTGCTCGTCGACGACGGCAGTGCCGACGCCACCGTCCTGCGGGCGCGCCAGTCTCTCGACCGCGAGGGTCTCGACCTCAAGATCGTCGAACTGCAGCGCAATTTCGGCCAAACCGCCGCCATGCAGGCCGGCATCGACACCGCCACCGGACGCCTGATCGCCACCATGGACGGCGACCTGCAGAACGATCCGAAGGACATTCCCGCCATGGTCGCCGCGCTCGAAGAACGCAAGCTCGACCTGCTCGTCGGCTGGCGCAAGAACCGCCAGGACGACCTGCTGATGCGCAAGATCCCGTCCTGGATCGCCAATTACCTGATCGGCCGCTTCACCGGCGTGAAGCTGCACGATTACGGATGCAGCCTGAAGATCTATCGCGGCGCCATCATCAAGCAGGTGCAGCTGATGGGCGAAATGCACCGCTTCATCCCGGCCTGGGTCGCCGGCGTCGTACCCGGCTCGCGCATCGGCGAAATGCCGGTCACCCACCACGCCCGCCAGTACGGCGTCTCCAAGTACGGTATCTCCCGCACCTTCCGGGTGATCCTCGACCTGCTTTCGGTGATGTTCTTCATGCGCTACAAGGCGCGGCCAGGCCATTTCTTCGGTTCGCTCGGCCTCGGCATCGGTGCGGTTTCGAGCCTCATCCTCGCCTACCTCTTCATCGACAAGTTCATCTTCGGCAATGACATCGGCACCCGCCCGCTGCTGCTGATCGCCGTCATGCTCGTCCTGTCGTCGGTGCAGCTCATCACCACCGGCATCCTCGCTGAGATGCTGGCGCGCGCCTATTATCGCGGCGACGACACGCCGAACTACATCGTCCGGGAGGTCATCACGCGGGAGAGCGCGCAATGAGGAAAGCCGGCAGCGGCAGCCGCGCGCTCGGCGTCACACTCGCCGCGGTCGCCGGCTATTACCTGCTGGCGATCCTTCACCGCAGCACCTTGCCGCCATCGCTCGAAGTCGACGAATCCGAGCTCGTCTACATTTCGCAGTTCCTTGCGCTCGGCTACGGCCGCCAGCCGCCGCTCTACGACTGGCTGCAGCACGGCATGATCTCGGCCTTCGGGCTTTCTATCGCAGTGCTGAGCGTGCTGAAGAACCTGCTGCTCTTCCTCACCGCCCTCTTCTACGGGCTCGCGGCCCGCGAGGTGCTGCGCTCGGGCACGCTGCAGGCCGTCGCGGTCGTCGGGATCCTCACCTTTCCGTCGATCTTCCTGATGTCGCAGCGGGATCTCTCCCATACCGTCGCGGCGATCCTCGCCGCAGCACTCTTCCTGCACGCCTTCTTCCTGACGCTGAAGAGGCCGAGCCTCGGCACCTATCTCTATGCGGGCGTCGCAGTCGCGATGGGGCTGCTCTCCAAGTACAACTTCACGCTTCTGCCGCTCGCGGCGATCCTCGCCGTGCTGCCGGAGGCGGAGTACCGCAAGCGCATCCTCGACTGGCGGATGGTGCTCGCGATTGCCGTCGCGGCCGTGCTCGTGCTGCCGCACGCCTTCTGGTTCCTGCAGAACCTCGATCTGGCGACCGGCGGTACCATGCGGGAGATGCGGGAGATCGAAGCCGGATCGAGGTTCCTGCGCGCGCTCATCGGGCTCGGTGCCCTCGCCTTCGCACTGCTGCGAGGCATCGCCCCGCTCCTGCTGCTCTTCGGCCTCGTCTTCCGCCATGACCTCGGCGCGATCCTCCGCGCATCGAGCCCGTGGACGCGGATCGTCGGCCGGATGCTGCTGATCCTCTTCGCCATCCTGGCGGTGATCGTCGTGACGCTCGACGCCACGAGCATCCGCGAGAAGTGGCTGGTCCTCTATCTCCTGCCGCTGCCGCTCTATCTCGCGCTCAAGGCCGAGGCGGCGGGCGTCGCGCTCGACGGCCGGCTGAAGACCTTTGCCGTTCCCGTCTTCGCGGTTTCGGTCGCGACGCTCGCCTATCTCTTCCTCGGCCCGATGATCGGCCCGCGGATCGGCGCATACACGCGCTTCAACGCCCCGATCGGTCCCTTCTACGACGCAGTGGTCGACGAGCGGGGTGCGGCGCCTGCCCTCGTGATCGGCGGCGACAAGCAGATCGCCGGCAGCCTGCGCCTCAATGCGCCGGAAGCAGTGGTGGCAATGCCCCATGCACCGGTCGAGCTGCCGCCCAGTGCCTTTGAAAAGCGTCCGGCCCTCGTCGTCTGGCGGAGCCCCAAGGGCGACATGGCCCCCGTGCCGCCGGTGCTCGTCGAACTCCTGACGAAGAGCGGACTTGTCTCCGGCGGCGAGGATCTGCGCCCGTCCTATCGCGCAGTGCCCTATCACTATGCCGCCGACGGCGACACGTTCGAGTTCGGCTACGCCTGGCTCGACTGATCACGCTTCCACGATCACCGGTTCGCAACGGACCGGGAAATTGACCGAATTGGCGATGAAGCACTTCTCGTGGGCGTCGTGGTGCAGGGATGCCGCGCGCTCGCGATCGCCGGCCGAGATCGTCACCCGCGGATGCAGCACGACCTGGGTGAAGCGGCCGCTGCCATCCTCCTCCGTCACCATGAGCCCCTCCGCACGGTCCTCGTAGGCGGTGACGACGACGCCGTTCACCGCGCAGAGATGCAGATACCAGAGCTTGTGGCAGGCCGAAACCGAGGCGACCAGCAGGTCCTCCGGGTTCCACCGCTCGGCGTCGCCGTGGAAGGCCGGATCGGCCGAGCCCGGTATGTCCGGCTTGGAGCGGGCAGCGATCACGTGGTCACGGCTATAGTCCCGGTAGCCGGAGGTGCCGGTGCCGCGATTGCCGATCCAGGTCACCGTCGCGCTGTACTCGTGATGTCTTCCGCTCATCTTTGCGATCCTCTCCAGCGTTGCCATCGCCCCGTCTCCGGTCGCGACTCTCTTCTTCGGCGCCGACAATAGGCCAAGCGCGACACACCTCAAAGGCAAGAACGCGGTCTCGCGCCGTCCGACGATTTTTGCTCTGCCACTTGTAACGATCGATTTAAGATATATCTTAGCTACAGTTCAATACATCGAAGGAACCCGAAACGTGAGACATTTCCACTGCGGCCGTGAGGAACACGGCCATCCCTTCTTCCAGGCCATGCGCCATGGCGGCTTCTTCGGCGGCCGTCCCGAGGGCGGTCCGCGCGGCCGCGGCGAACGCCGGCGGATGTTCGACGCCGGCGAGCTCCGGCTCGTGCTTCTGAAGCTGATCGAGGAACAGCCGCGCCACGGCTACGACCTGATCCGCGAGATCGAGACGCTGTCCGGTGGCGCCTATGCGCCGAGCCCCGGCGTCGTCTATCCGACGCTCACCCTGCTGCTCGACATGGGCCTTTCCGAGGAACAGGCGAGCGAAGGCCCGCGCAAGCTGATGGGCATCACCGAGGCCGGCCGCCAGCACCTTGCCGAACGGGCAGACGAGGTCGAAGTCGCCATGGCGCGGCTGACGGCGCTCGCCCGCCTCTCCGAACGTACCGACGCCGCTCCGGTGCGCCGGGCCATGCACAACCTGCGCACGGCCCTGCAGGACCGGCTCTCTCAGGAGGGCGCGACGCGCGAGACCCAGCTCGAGGTCGCCCGCATCCTCGACGAGGCCGCAGGCAAGATCGAAAGGCTCTGACCATGGCAAGATCCGTCGCTACGGTGCCGACCGAGAACGGCTGGAAATACCTGCAGCAGCTCTGCAAGCACTGGAGCCACAAGCTCGATGTCGAGCTCGGCGAGAAGAGCGGAACGGTCCGTTTCGCCGAAGCAACCGCGACGATGAGCGCAGACGAGGTCGGGCTGACCGTCGTGATCGACGCGGCATCCGACGAGGTTCTGGAGCGGATAAAGGGCGTGGTCGCGAGCCATCTCGACCGCTTCGCCTTCCGCGAGGCGCCGCTCCCGTTCGAGTGGCGGACGGTCTGACACGCCCTCATCCGGTCGCCGCCCGGTGAAGGCCAAACAGGCGAAGACACGAAAGGCCGGTTCGCACCGGCCTTTCGCATGCAAGAGGCTATGCCCGAACCTTACTCGGGGCGGTTGTCCTTCAGCCAGTCCAGCGCGTTGCGCAGCGTCTCGACCGTCTGGTCGACTTCGGAACGGGAGATGACGAGCGGCGGCGAAGCGAGCATCCGGTCGCCGGTCGCCCGCAGGATCACGCCGTTCGCCACGCACTGGTTGCGCACCAGTGTGCCGATGTCGTCCGGCTTCTCGAAGCGGCGGCGCGTCGCCTTGTCGGCGGCAATCTGCACGGCGCCCATCAGCCCGACATTCACCGCCTCGCCCACCATCTCGTGGTCGGCGAGGCTCCGCCAGGCCTCGGTGAAATAGGGGCCGATGTCGTCGCGCACCCGCTCGACCAGCCCCTCCTCCTCGATGATGCGGATGTTTTCGAGCGCCGCGGCGGCGCAGACCGGATGACCGGAATAGGTGTAGCCGTGGTAGAAATCACCGAGTTCGCCGATCATCACGTCGGCCACGCGATCACTGACGATCACCCCGCCGATCGGCAGATAGCCGGAGGAGAGCCCCTTGGCGACCGGCGCCAGATCCGGCTCGTAGCCGTAGTGCTGGTGGCCGAACCAGGAGCCGAGCCGCCCGAAGCCGCAGATCACCTCGTCGGAGACGAGCAGGATGTTGCGCGCCTTGCAGATGCGGGAAATCTCCGGCCAGTAGGTTTCCGGCGGGACGATGACGCCGCCCGCGCCCTGGATCGGTTCTGCGACGAAGGCAGCGACATTCTCCTCGCCGAGCTCATCGATCTTTGCTTCCAGTTCACGCGCGACCTTCAGGCCGAACTCCTCGGGCGAGAGATCGCCGCCCTCGGCATACCAGTAGGGCTGACCGATGTGATGGATGCCCGGGATCGGCAGGTTGCCCTGCTCATGCATCCACTGCATGCCGCCGAGCGAGGCGCCGGCGACGGTGGAGCCGTGATAGGCGTTCTTCCGCGCAATCACCTGCGTCTTGGTTTCATGGCCGAGCACCTTCCAGTAGACGCGCGCCATGCGGAACCAGGTATCGGAGGCTTCCGACCCGGAATTGGTGAAGAAGACGTGGTTGAGCCTCGGCCCGGCATGGCTCACGATCTTCTGGGCGAGCAGCGTGGTCGGCGGCGTCGTCGTCCCGAAGAACGTGTTGTAATAGGGAAGCTCCTGCATCTGGCGATAGGCGGCTTCGGCGATCTCGTTGCGGCCGTAGCCGACATTGACGCACCAGAGGCCGGCGAAGGCGTCCAGATACTTCTTGCCGTTCTGGTCCCAGATGTTGACGCCCTCCGCCCGGTGGATGATGCGTGTGCCGTCCGCATTGAGCTTCTTCATGTCGGAGAAGGGATGCAGATGGTGGGCGGCGTCAATGGCGCCGAGATTGGAATGGGCGATGGGCTTGTTCATGGCGACAGTCCTGTTTGCAGGCCGCAAGACCGAATACGGGCAGACCCTGCGGCCTGCCCGGCATACGTCTCGCTGCCTTGCCTGATTGAAAGGCGGAACGTTATCGGCTACGAAGATGACCTTCCGGAATGCGTTTGGCAAGGGCGTCGATTTGCCAGCCTCCCCGCCCCCGATCATCCCTTCAGCCGAACCGGCGAGAGCTTTTTCATGACGAATGTTTCCCAGGCCGCCCTCCACCCCGCAGCCGATCCCTCCGCACGCATCGAAGTCCTGCTCGTCGGCATGAACGGCGACCTGCGCGGCAAGATGATTCCGCTCGGCGCCGAGGAGAAGGTCTGGAAGAACACCGTCCGCCTGCCCGCCTCCACCCAGTCGCTCGACATCTGGGGCGACGACAACGACGACATCACCAGGATCTCGCTGACGCTCGGCGACCCGGACGGCATCCTCTTCGCCGACCGGAAATCGCTGACCACGCTGCCTTGGGGACCGGTGGGCTCCAAGCAGGTCCTCGCCACGATGCACACGCTGGACGGCGACCCGCATTTCATCTGCCCGCGTGCCATCCTCGCCAATGTCCTGAAACGTTTCGAGGAACGCGGCCTGATGCCGGTCATGGCGACCGAACTGGAATTCTACGTCGTCGAGCCTGACTTCCGCGAAACCGGCAAGCCCATGCCACCAAAGGCTCTGGTGATGGACGGCGAGGTCGAGGGCTTCCAACTTTACGACATGCGGGCAACCGCCGCGATGGAGGACTTCCTCACGACGGTGCGCCGCTACTGTGACGATATGGGCCTGCCGGCCGACGCAACGACCGCCGAGTTCGGCCCCGGCCAGTTCGAGGTCAATCTCCTGCACAAGGCGGATGCCATGGCCGCCGCCGACGACTGCATCTATCTGAAGCGCGTCGTCGATTTCGCCGCCCGCCGCCACGGCCTCAAGGCCACCTGCATGGCCAAGCCCTATGGCGACCAGGCCGGCTCCGGCCTGCACGTCCATGCGAGCATCATCGACAGGGACGGCCGCAACATCCTCGACGCCAAGGGCGGCGATCCGGTCAAGCTCAAGTCGATCACCGCCGGCATGTTGAAGACCATGCAGGACGCGCAACTGATCTTCGCGCCGTTTGCCAATTCCTACCGCCGCTTCCAGCCGGGTTCGTTCGCCCCCGACAAGGTCGACTGGGGTTTCGGCAACCGCGGCACGGCGATCCGCATTCCCGACAAGGACGGTCCCGCCGCCCGCGTCGAGCATCGCGTCGCCGGCGCCGACGCCAACCCGCATCTCCTGCTCGCCGCGATCCTCGGCGGCATCCTGCTCGGCCTCGACGAAAACCTCGATCCCGGCCCGGTCACCACACCCGACAGCGCGCCGGAAAACCCGGACATGCTGACCCATGATTTCCTGACCGCGGTCGACCGGTTCCGCAACTCATCCTTCATCGCCGACGTCTTCGGCGCCGAATACCAGCGGATCTACGGCGACACCAAACGCAAGGAAGCGATCACTTATCTGCGAACCGTCTCGAGCTTCGACTACCAGACCTATCTGCCGCGGATCTGAGCCGGCAATCACGCTTGCCGCGGCAGAAAGCCGAGGAACGTCAAGCGCACGCGGCAGAGTGTGGCGCTTCGGCATCTCGACGGCGAATAGCAAGGGAGGAGGATTGCCCGACCATGCTCCGCAATATAGACATAGCTATATTCGTTCGGTGAGGGGAATCATCTGATGACTAAGAATTTTGTCTGGGCAGTCCTGTTTGCCGCCGTGGTGACGCCGGCGACAGCTGCGGACATGTCGGCGTCTCTGGAAGCTCCTGTCTCGAGCGACTGGTCCGGCTTCTACCTCGGCGCACATGCCGGCGGCGGCAAGTCGATCGTCGACTGGACCTTCACCGGCATCGGAACCACGGCGGATCACGAAGGCGACGGCGCTTTCGGCGGTGTACAGGCCGGCTACAACTTCCAGTCCGGCAACTGGGTCTTCGGCGCCGAAGCGGATATATCCGCCTCCGGCATCAAGGGCGATACCGCCTGCCCGAACCCGGCCTATACCTGTTCCAGCGATGCCAAGTGGCTTTCCACGGTGCGCGGCCGCGTCGGCTACAGCTTCGACAACCTGCTGGTCTACGGCACCGGCGGTCTCGGTCTCGGCCGCTTCGAGATGAGCACCGACGACGGAGCGGGTGACAACGGCAGCGATAGCCGCACCGAGGCTGGCTGGGTAGCCGGCGCCGGTGTCGAATATGCTATTTCGCCGCGCTGGTCGGTCAAGGCGGAATACATGTATTACGACTTCGGCAGCGCCCGGTATGCGGTCTACCCGACACAGGATTCGGACATCAGTCAGCGCTTCCACACCGGCAAGATCGGCGTGAACTTCAAGTTCTGACAGACGCGACGTCGGGTGCGAGACATATGGAGCCGCCTTTCAGGGGCGGCTCTTTTCGTATGTGGCGCTTCTTGTCTCACGCGCCGGCCGCGGCTGCCGGCGCCAGCACCTGGAGTTCGCCCGGATGGATCCGCACCTCCAGCCGATCCGGCATGCGCACCAGCTCGCCATCCACCACACAGCGTGCCCCGCGCGGATGCCTCGGAAAATGCAGGCGTATCGTCTCGGCGGTCGCTGCGGTGACGGCGGCATTCTCCTTCATGCGGCCGCGAACGATGTAGAATGCGAGCTTCGCCACGCCCCAGGGTTCGAGAGCGTCGGTGAGATAGACGCCGAGCCTGCCGCCGGTCAGTTCGTCGGCGAAGAAGAGCGGCCTATCTCCGAAGGGATTGTTGGAGATCGAGATCGCCGAGACGATGCGGCGCTCGCTACGGCCGTCGTGGTCGATGTCGAAGACGACCTCGAAGCGCGGCGGCTTCAGCATGACGCCGAGTGCGGCGCGTGCACTCGCAGCGATCTTGCCGAGGCGCGAGGCATAGGTCTTCGCATCGCGCATCCGGACCATGCGAGCGTGGAGGCCGGCGGAGAACTGGTGCACGAAGGGCCGGCCGTTGACCGAGGCGATGTCGACGGCGCGGACCGGGCTTGCCGCCAGGGTCTCCAGTGCGCCACGAAGATCGAGCGGGATGTGCAGCGAACGGGCGAAGAGGTTCATGGTGCCGGCGGGCACCACGCCGAGCGGCAGGCCGACCTTCCAGGCGACGCCGGCGGCCGCCGAGATGGTACCGTCGCCGCCGCCGGCAATCAGCGCGTCGGCATCGCGCACCGCTGCCGCAAGAACCGGCAGAATCTCGCTCCCGCGCACGACGATGCACTCGAGCTCATGCCCCCGGACCGAAAAGATCTCGGTCGCCATCGCACAGACCTGCGCCATGTCCGCGGTCCTGAAGGTCCCGCCGTCGCGGTTGAAGATGGCCTTGATCCGCATGGCCTCCGCTCCTCGAGAGCCCCGTTTCCGAACGTTTCATTCCTCCGGCGATGCGAGACAGGGATCGAGCATGATCCGCCGCGCGCCGTACCGGGCGTAGCCGCCGGCAAAGAGGACGGTGTCGCCGACATGCCGCCCTTCCTTACTATAGGTGACGCACATCACCTGCACGTCCCGCTCCCCACACATCACCGGATGGGCGAGCGTTCCATCCCATTCCACCACCGCCAGCCGGCCGGTGATCGTCAGCGTGATCCGATTGTCGGTCGCCGGGCGGTCGGCATAGCCCTCGCCCATCCTGAACGGCCCTTCGGGATCGATCAGCGACTCCGCCAACGGTGTCGAAGGTGTTCCGACGAGGAGCGGAATGGCGATGGCGAGTCTTGCCGGCGCCTTGTGGTACGATGGAAACACGAAGCCCTGTCTCCCGGTTTGGCTGGATAGTTCAGACTACCGCCCCCGATTCGCGCCTTTTTGAGGCCGGCCGCCAAATGGCACCTCAGGCTGTGGAAGCTGACCTGGGCGCAGCGGCAAATTGCAGGGACGGCACCGGACGTTGTAGATAACTCGCTCAACCGAAATTGAGGAGATGCGGGCATGGATCGTGTCACCGGCGGTTGCCTCTGCGGCAACGTCCGATTTGCGGCGTCGGGACGGCCCTACAGGGTCGGCCTCTGCCATTGTCTCGACTGCCGCAAGCACCACGGAGCGCTGTTCCACGCCTCGGCGATCTTCCCCGAAGGTGCAGTGAGGATCGAAGGCGAGACCCGCGACTATGCCGGGCGGTTCTTCTGTCCGCGCTGCGGCTCGTCGGTCTTCGGGCGCAGCGGCGACGAGATCGAGGTGAACCTCGGCTCGCTCGACGCGCCCGACCAGTTCAAGCCGACCTACGAACTCTGGACCATCCGGCGCGAGTCCTGGCTGCCGCCGTTCCCGCTCGAAAAGCGATACGAACGGGATCGCGAGGGCTCAGTCCGAACCGAGCCGTAGAACCGCGAGACCTCAGGCCTGCAGGACGAGTACCCGCGCGCCGACCTTGACGCGGTTATAGAGATCGATGACGTCGTGGTTCATCATGCGGATGCAGCCGCTCGACATCGCCTGCCCGATCGACCAGGGCTGGGTTGTCCCGTGGATGCGGAACATGGTGTCGCCGCCGCCGCGGTAGAGGTAGAGCGCGCGGGCGCCGAGCGGGCTCGACAGGCCGCCGGAAACGCCGCCGGCATAGCGGCGGTTGCGCGGATCGCGGGCGATCATCTTGCCGGTCGGCGTCCAGCCCGGCCACTCCGCCTTGCGCCCGATATAGGCGTGGCCGGCGAGCGCATAGCCGTTGCGTCCGACGCCGACGCCGTAGCGGATCGCGCGGCCCTCGCCCAGCACATAGTAGAGGCGGCGTGCCGGCGTATCGACGACGATGGTGCCGGCCGGCTCTCTGGTCGCATAGGCGACCTCCTGGCGGCGCAGCTCCGGCTTGAACTTTTCGAGCGGTATCCGCTTGATCGGGTAGGGTTCGTCGGCGATCGGGCCGTAATTGGCATAGTCGGCATTGGTCGTGCAGCCGGCAAGCAGCAGCGGCAGGCCGGCCAGGAATCCGCGGCGAGAGATCGGCATGATCCATTCCCCAGGTTGCGCTCGTATGAGCGATAACTTAAGGAATTTATGGTTAACGGAGATTTAATGCCGGTCCCGCGCAGCGGATGCGCGTTTACGGCTGCGGCGGCGGAAGCTTCAGCGGGCCGCCCGTCTTCACCGAACGGATTGCGAAGTTCGAGCGGATGTCGGTCACGCCCGGCAGATCGAGCAGGGTCTCGGTGAGCAGCGTCTCATAAGCCGCGAGATCGGCGACCACCACCTCGGCGAGGAAGTCCGCCTCGCCCGAGATCAGGTGGCAGGAGGTGACCTCGGGCACGGCGAGCAGCGCCTCCTGCAGGCGCTCCGAACTCGCACGGTTGTGCTGGCCGATCTTGATCTCCACGAAGACCGTCAGACCGAGCCCGACCTTGGCGCGATCGACCTCCGCCCGATAGCCGCGGATAACGCCGTCCTTTTCGAGATTGCGGATGCGCCTCAGACACGGCGTGGGGGAAAGATTGATCCGTTCGGCGATGTCGACATTGCTCGCTCGTGCGTCCTCCTGCAGGACCGACAGGATGCGCAGATCAAATGCGTCGAGGTTTGGCATATTCGCTAAGCCTTTACCGTCTTCGTGGCGGAAAATGCCAAGCCCTATGTCGCAAGTGGCCGCAAATGGCAAGGACATGCCACGCCTCAGCCCCTAGTATATCAGCGGCTACCAAAATCGAGGGGGGAAGGCCATGGTCCATGCGAGCCTGCAGGAGGCAGCCGTGCCGTCGAAAGCTTCAGGATACGCCGCAGCGCTCGTCACCGTGGTCATCTGGGCGGTGTGGGTGATCGCCACCCGTCACGGACGGCAGGGCGCAATCGGCGCTACCGAACTCGGCCTGATCCGTTTCGGTGTTCCGGCACTCGTGCTCGCTCCCGTCTGGCTGCGGACCGGGCTCATGCCCCGTGGCGTGTCGCCGTTCGTGCTCTTCCTGATGGTCTGCGGCTCGGGAGCGCCATTCTTCCATCTCGCCGCCTTTGCGCTGCGCTTCGCGCCGGCCTCGGCCGCCGGCGTGCTGCTCGTCGGCGCCATGCCGCTCGCAACCGCGCTGATCGGCATCGTCCTTTTCCGCGAACGGCCGGACCGGCTGAGGCTCGCCGGCCTCGGCGCCATCCTGCTCGGCATCGCACTCCTTCTTGCAGGCCTGCTCGAGGCGCAGCACATCGCCTGGCAGGGCTATCTACTGCTGCCGGTCGCCGCGACCTTCTGGGCGGTCTACACCCACGCCTTCCGGCGTTCGGGGCTCGGGGCGCTCGAAGGCAGTGCGCTCATCGCCGTCTGGTCCCTGTTGATCCACATCGGCCTTGTGCTTGCCGTTGATGTCGATTTCAGCGGCATCGGGCTCGAAGCTCTCGGCATCCAGGTGGTGGCACAGGGCCTGCTTTCCGGCCTCGCCGCCACCGTCGCCTACGGCGCGGCGGTGCGCATTCTCGGCAGCACGCCTGCCGCGGCCTTCGCCGCCCTCGTGCCGGTGATGGCGGCCTTCGGCGGCGCGCTCCTTCTCGGAGAGGCGATCGGACCGGTCGACATCGCCGCCGCCCTCGTCACCGGCATCGGCGTGGCGCTCTCGACCGGCATCCTCTCACGGAAGAGCTGAGACCGGACGAGAAAAGCCCGGCCGTCCTGCGACGACCGGGCCTTGGGTGACGGGTGGCGGATGGTGCCGCCCGCGGCGAACCTCAGTTCCACTGCTGGCTGCGCCACTCCCACGGAGTCACGGAACCGTCCTTGTCGGCATCGGCTGCTGCGAAGTGGGCCTTGGCGCCGGCGATGAACTCGGCCTGGCTGACGGTCCCGTTCTTGTCGGCGTCGAGCGTGCCGAAGCGGTCCGCCTTCTGCTTTTCGCGCGCTTCCTGGCGGGCCTTGTTCCAGCCGTCCTGCGGCCCCATCCGGACGGTCATGTATTCTTCCATGGTCAGTTCGCCGTTGTCGTCGGCGTCCATGGCGGCGAAGACCTCCTCGGCGGCGGAAGCGGCCTCCTCGGCGCTGATGACGCCGTTGTCGTCGGTATCGATGATCGGGAAGCGTCCCCGGCCGGGATTGTTCATCATCATGCCGCCGCCGCCCCAGCCCATGCCGCGACCGGGCACGGGCTGTGCTTCAGCGCTGACGAAAAAGGCTGACGTCAAGGCGAGTGCGAGGGCCGAAGCCAAGATGCGTTTCATGATCAACCTCCTGTCGACATCTGTCGACGCGTGACTTGTTGCGAGCCGCCGGCATTCGTTTGCCATCGCGGTGACCGCTACAGTAGTCCATCGACACATACTGAAGTTGATATGCATCAATATGGAGAAATGGTAATGAATATCCCGCGGCGGTCAGCCCAGGACTTGCCGCTGTTCCTGCGCCGCCTATCTTCGAGAGGGTGGGTGAAGGAACGGGGAGGAAGAATGACGACACATCGCATCTACTCGACGAGCTTTGCGAGCGTCTATCCCCTCTACGTCGCGAAGGCGGAAAGGAAGGGGCGGACGAAAGCAGAGGTCGATGAGATCATCGGCTGGCTGACCGGCTGCAGCCCCGAGGCTCTCGCCGATCATCTGGCGAAAAACACCAGCTTTCAGGATTTTCTGGCGCAGGCGCCGCGGATGAACCCCGCCCGCTCCTCGATCACCGGCGTCGTCTGCGGCGTCCGCGTGGAAGACATCCACGACCCGACCATGCGGGACATCCGCTATCTCGACAAGCTGGTCGACGAGCTCGCCAAGGGCAAGCCGATGGCGAAGATCCTGCGCAGCTAAGGCCTATTGAAAAGGGCCTGTCCGCAACGGGCAGGCCCTCTATGGAATTCCTTCGTGGTCGCGGCGCCGGAAATCAGACGCCTTCGAGCACCTTCAGCCAGCCGTGCGCGTCGTTGGTCTGCCCGCGCTGGATGCCGACGAGCGCATCGCGGAGCTTCGCCGTCACGGGGCCGGTCTCGCCTGAATTGATGACGAACTCGCCGCCCGGGAACTTGACCTTGCCGATCGCGGCGACGACCGCCGCGGTGCCGCAGGCAAAGGCTTCCTTCGCCTTGCCGCTCGCCACGTCCGCCTTCCAGTCCTCGAAGGCGTAGCGCTCCTCGCGCACCGTGTAGCCGAGGTCGCGCGCAAGCGCGATCAGCGACTTGCGGGTGATGCCGGGCAGGATCGTGCCGCCGAGCGGCGGGGTGACGAGCGACCCGTCAGCCATCACGACGAAGACGTTCATGCCGCCCAGTTCCTCGATCCAGCGGTTCTCGGCGGCATCGAGGAAGACCACCTGGTCGCAACCGTGCTCATGGGCCACGGCCTGGGCGACGAGGCTTCCGGCATAGTTGCCGCCGCACTTGGCCGCCCCCGTGCCGCCGGCGGAGGCGCGGGTATAATGCTCCGACACCCAGATGCTGACCGGCTTGGCGCCACCCTTGAAGTAGGGGCCGACCGGCGAGGCGATGACGCAGAAGATGTATTCCTTCGAAGGACGCACGCCGAGGAAGGCTTCCGAGGCGAACATGAACGGGCGCAGATAAAGGCTGCTGCCCTCGGCCGCCGGGATCCACCTGGCGTCGGCGCGGACGAGCTGCTCGACTGCTTCGACGAACAGCGCCTCGGGCAGTTCGGGCATCGCCATGCGGCGGGCGGATTCGTTGAAGCGGCGGGCGTTCTCCTCCGGGCGGAAGAGCACGGCGCGGCCGTCGGCGGCGCGATAGGCCTTCATGCCTTCGAAGATTTCCTGGGCGTAGTGCAGCACGGCCGCGGCCGGATCGAGCGGGAACGGCGCCCGCGCCGTCACTTCTGCCGAATGCCAGCCCTTGTCGGCACTCCAGCGGATGACCGCCATATGATCGGAAAAGAGCGTGCCGAAGCCGAGGTTCTCGAAGGCCTTGAGGCGGTCCGCCTCCGGCATCGGGTTGGCGTTCGGATTGATGGCGAAGGTAAGAGCGTCTTGTTGCATGATCTCGGCCACTCGGTTCTCGTTCGGTCAGGACTGCTGACCTTTCGTCTATCGCTTATCGCTGCAACGTCTCCTCTGCAAGTGCCTCTTGCGATAGCTTCAGGCAACAGCGAGCAGGAACTCTTCAACGAGCCGCTCCAGCTCACCGAAATACGCCTTGTCGAGAGTACAGCCCGCGACGGCAACGCCACTGTCTGGACTGTAGCAGGCCAGAGTTCCCCAGAAGCCGGCATGGGTGAAGACCTCGACCTCGCCGACATAGCGCGAGAACAGTCCGAGGCGATAGTCCTCCGCTCTCTTGTGTGTCCCGGCGGACAGCATTTCCGCAACCGTTTCCGGCCGCTGAAAGATCCGCGCCTCGAAAAGATGCGCCATGAAGCTCGCGAGATCGCGGACGTTCATGGCGAGACCGCCTCCGCCGAACAGGTCGGCGGATGCATCGAGGGCAGTGAACTCCTCTTTCCCGATGAACTGGCGCGCACGCGGCACGACACCAGCCGGCGCCGGCTCCTCCTTCTCCCACCACGCCGATGTCATTCCCAGTTCATCGAAGCGCATTTCCTGCCGCACCAGAAAGGCAAGCGGCCGGCCGGACACGCGCTCCAGAATGTCGCCGAGCAGTATGTAACCGGTGTCGGAGTAGCGGAATTCGAAGCCCGGTGACGCCGTCGGGCCGGACGAACCACACGAGAGCCGCACCTGCTCCTCTCGCGTCCAGACATGGTCCTGCACCTCATGGATCACCTTGGCGAAGCGCTCCGTGCCGGTATGATCGAAAATCCCGGCGCTGTGGTTGAGGAGGTGCCGGATAGTGATCTCGCCGGTACCATAGCCGGCAGTCTGCAAGAGTTCCGTCAGCGCCGGTGTCAGAAGGGCGGCGGCCGGCTGATCCAGATCCAGTTCACCTCGCTCCCACAATCGCAAGGCCGTCGCGGCGACGAAGGTTTTGGTATTGCTGGCGATGCGGAACGGGGTCTCCGTCGTGAAAGGCCTCCGGCCTTCCGGGTCGGCAAAGCCTGTGGCCACGCCGAGAGGCTTCGCGAGCCCCTTGCCCGTCGCGAAGATCGCCGCAGGCGCGGGGATGCGGGAAAGAGCCTGTTGCCAGAGATTTGCGCCGTCAGCGTCCATGTGCGACCATTGCCCCTAGCTGTTGGGGGGAGTTGATGAAGATTTTGGTGGCGACAATCTCTATGCTCGTGATGGGAATGACAAGTGTCGCGTGGGCGCACGGCGGCGGCTGCCGCAAGAGCTCGCCACCCGGCCAGTGCTGCCACATGGACAACAAGGCCGGGCGGGTGCACTGCCATTGAATGACGTGAGGAGGGAAATTCCCCTCCCCGCCCCGATCACATGTTCGGATAGACCGGACCCTCGCCGCCCTGCGGCGGCACCCAGTTGATGTTCTGGTTCGGGTCCTTGATGTCGCAGGTCTTGCAGTGGACGCAGTTCTGGGCGTTGATCACGTAGACCTGCTCGCCGTCCTTCTCGACCCATTCATAGACGCCGGCCGGACAGTAGCGCGTCGAGGGACCGGCATAGATGCCGAGTTCCGACGACTTCTGCAGCGCCATGTCCTTCACCTTGAGGTGCACCGGCTGGTCTTCCTCGTGGTTGGTGTTCGACAGGAACACCGAGGACAGCCGGTCGAAGGTCAGTACGCCATCCGGCTTCGGATAGGCGATCGGCTTGTGCTTGGCGGCCGGTTCCAGCGACGCCGCGTCGGTCTTGCCGTGCTTCAGCGTGAAGGGCGACGAGCCGAAGATCTGGTTGATCCACATGTCGAGGCCGCCGAGCGCCACACCGAGCGCCGTGCCGAGCTTCGACCACAGCGGCTTGACGTTCCGGACCCGCTTCAGGTCCTTGCCGATGTCGGTCGCGCGCCATTCGGTCTCGATCTCCACCGGCTCGTCATTGGCGCGGCCGTTTGCGATCGCGTCGGCGATCTTCTCCGCGGCCAGCATGCCCGAGAGGACGGCGTTGTGCGAACCCTTGATGCGCGGCACGTTGACGAAACCGGCCGAGCAGCCGATCAGCGCGCCGCCGGGGAAGGAGAGCTTCGGCACGGACTGCCAGCCGCCCTCGGTGATGGCGCGGGCGCCGTAGGAAAGCCGCTTGCCACCCTCGAAGGTCGGCGCGATCGCCGGATGGGTCTTGAAGCGCTGGAACTCCTCGAACGGGAAGAGATAGGGGTTCTTGTAGTTCAGGTGGACGACGAAGCCGACCGCCACGAGATTATCTTCGAGATGATAGAGGAAGGAGCCGCCACCGGTCTTCATGTCGAGCGGCCAGCCGAAGGAATGCTGGACGAGGCCGGGCTTGTGGTTCTCCGGCTTGACCTGCCAGAGTTCCTTGAGACCGATGCCGAACTTCTGCGGCTCGCGGTCCTTCTGAAGGTCGAATTTCGCAATCAGCTGCTTGGCGAGCGAACCGCGCACGCCTTCGCCGATCAGCACGTATTTACCCAGAAGTTCCATGCCGCGGGTGTAGTTCGGGCCCGGCTCGCCGTTCTTCTCGATGCCCATGTCGCCGGTCGCGACGCCGATCACCGCGCCCTGGTCGTTGTAGAGCACTTCGGTCGCGGCAAAGCCCGGATAGATCTCGACGCCGAGTTCTTCCGCCTTGGTCGCCAGCCAGCGACAGACATTGCCGAGAGAAACGATGTAGTTGCCGTGGTTGTTCATCAGCGGCGGCATGAAGGCGTTCGGCAGGCGCATCGAGCCGGCGGGACCCAAGAACAGGAACTGGTCGTCGGTGACCTCCGTCCTAAAGGGATGGCCCTCGTCCTCGCGCCAGCCGGGCAGCAGCCGGTCGATGCCGATCGGATCGACGACCGCGCCGGAGAGGATATGCGCACCGACTTCCGCGCCCTTTTCGAGGACGACGACGGTCAGGTCCGGATTGACCTGCTTCAGGCGAATGGCCGCGGAGAGGCCGGCAGGCCCCGCCCCCACGATCACCACGTCGAATTCCATGCTCTCGCGCTCGGGCAGTTCCTGTTCGCTCATCGTCTCTCTCCGCTCGGGCCTGATCCCCATTCAGGCCACCTTCTCTCAAAAGCCGCGACCGATGTCGAGCCAGCTTGCGACAGCGGCTGGCCCGAAATTTCCGCACGGCATCATTCCGCGGCAGAATATCTGCCGTTTACGTACACGTCAATGTAATGATCGTGGGAAGAGCGTGGCTGCGCCACGCCTGAAACCTGAATGCCGATCGGCTCTAGAGCCAGCCGCGCCGCTTGAAATAGTAGAAGGGAAGAGCAGCCGACAGCAGCATCACCAGGACCGCCCAGGGATAGCCGAGATGCCATTGAAGCTCCGGCATGGCGGCGAAGTTCATGCCGTAGACGGAGGCGACCAGCGTCGGCGGCAGGAAGACCACCGAGGCGACGGTGAAGATCTTGATGATCTGGTTCTGCTCGAGATTGATGAGGCCGAGCGTCGCGTCGAGCAGGAAGTTGACCTTGCCGGAGAGGAAGGTCGCGTGGTCGCCGAGCGAGACGGCATCGCGCTGCAGCATCTTCACGCGCTGGCGCACTTCCTTGCTCGGCCGGCGCTGCGGGCTTTCGAGCGCCGCATGATAGGCCACGAGCCGCGAGATACTGACGAGGCTTTCGCGCACGCCGCCGAGGAAATCGCCCTTCTGCCCGAGCTGCTCGATCAGCGACTGCAGGTCCTTGGTCTTCTTGGTAGAGGGCGTCGCCTTGCCGCGGAAGACCTCCCGCGAGATGCCGTCGATCTCGTTGCCGATCCGCTCCAGCACGTCCGCCATGCGGTCGACGATCGACTCGACGATGCCGAGCATCACCTCCTCGCCGCAGCCATAGGCCTGGGCGTTGACGCGCAGCGCCCGGTGCACGAAGGCGAGGAAGGGTTTCGGGTCGGCATAGCGCACCGTCACCAGCGTCTCGCCTTTGAGGATGAAGGTGACCGGCGTCTTCGCCGGCGTATCGCCGTCGAGATTGGTGAGCGCCGTCAGCGTCATGAATTCTCCGCCGTCCTCCTGGTAGAGACGGGCGGAAAGCTCGATCTCCTCCATCTCGTCGCGGGTCGGGATCGCAAGCTGCAGCGCCTGCTCGACATGCCGGCTCTCGGCCGGCGTCGGGCTCACGAGATCGTACCAGAGAACCGGCGCGACGGCCTCTTCGGCGACGGTGTTTTCGGTGGCGGTTTCGTCGGACTTGTCACGCAGAACGAGGCGCTCTGCTTCGCGGAAATAGATGCGCAGCATGGATATGCTCCTTCGGGCTTTTTATTGCCGTCCGGAGCGGACACGAAGATCGGGCCCTTACCGGACGGAACGGCAGAACGTGTTCGATCTTCGACTGTCAGGGTCCATTTGGGTGTCCTCGGGTGGAGCGACATTTGTCGCGACGCCCACCAGATGGGCCTGAAACGCGGCCGCGTCAAGCCGGTATTTTCCGCGGTGCAACGAAACGGAACAGGCTCGCCCCGCTTGCCAAAAGACGCCGGCCCGTGCATGGCTCGGCGACGCCTTCCGCCCCGCCAGAGACACTTCCGGATCGCCATGACCACCGCCCGCTTTTCGCCCGCCGAACTCCTTGATCGCCTGCGCGGCCTTAATCCGGAGCTTGCCGTTTTCGGACCCGCGGAACTCGCAGGCCGCCATCCGGGCGAGCATCCCGACAATTTCGCCGGCGGCGTCATGGCGCAACCCGGCTCGACGGCGGCCGCCGCGGCGCTGGTGCGCTGGTGCGTGGAAAACGGCGTCGCCGTCGTGCCGCAGGGCGGGCTCACCGGCCTCGTCGGCGGCAATGTGAGCCGGGCCGGCGAGGTCATCCTCTCCTCGGCGCGGCTCAACCGCATCCTGGCGATCCGGCCGGACGAGATGACCGCGGAGGTGGAGGCCGGCGTCGCGCTCGAAGCGCTGCAGCAGGCGGCAGCCCGCCACGGGCTGACGACCGGCATCGACCTCGGCTCCCGCGGCTCGGCGACGATCGGCGGCATGATCTCCACCAATGCCGGCGGCATCCTCGCCTTCCGCAACGGCGTCATGCGTCACCAGGTGCTCGGGCTGGAAGCGGTCCTTCCCTCGGGCGAGGTCTTCCACGACATGACGCGGGTGGTGAAGGTCTCGGCCGGCCCGGACCTGAAGCAGCTGTTCATCGGCGGCGAAGGCGCCTTCGGCTTCGTGACGAAGGCGGTTCTGAAGCTGGAACCGCTACGCCCCCACCGCGCGACCGCCTTGCTCGGCGTCACCGATGCCGCCGCAGCGCTCGCCGTCATAAGGCATTTCCGGGGCCTCTCCGGCGTGACGCTGGAGGCCGCCGAAATGATGTGGCCACGCTACATCCGCGATCACGCGGCCCTGAAGACCTTCGACCTCTCCTGGCTGGAGGAAGGTGCTGCGGCGCTTCTCATCGAGCTGTCCGCGGAAACCGTGGAGGCCGCGACGGCCGCGCTGGAAGAAGGCCTCGAAGCCCTCTGGGAACCGGCAGCACTTCGGGGCGGCATCGTCGCCCAGTCGCTCGACCAGGCACGAAAGTTCTGGGATATCCGGGAGGATTCCGGCTTCTACTATGCGGCGATCCCGGATGCCGCCTCCTTCGACATCTCCGTGCCGCCGACCTTCCTCGATGCCTATGTCGAGGGGCTTGCGGCACGCCTCGAAGCGATCGACGCCAGCTATGCGGCCTATGTCTACGGCCACGTCGCGGACGGCAACCTGCACATCACGCTGATCAAACCCGGGCCGCTGCCGGAGGCCGAACAGCGCGCCGTCGAAGCAGCCGTCTATGCCGGCATCCGCGAAGCCGGCGGCTCGTTTTCCGCCGAGCACGGCGTCGGGCGCGAGAAGCGCCACGCCTACGAAGCCTTCGCCGCCCCGGAGAAACAGGCGCTCGCCCGGGTCATCAAGCAGGCAATCGACCCGAATGGCCTGTTCAACCCCGGCAAGGTGCCATTTTAGGGCAGGCGCCTCCTAAACGACCTCTATTGGCTCGATTGGAGAAAACCCCTTCTGCTTTGAAAACCGCATGTTGTGTCGAAAATTTCGAAGCGCCTCAGAGGGGTCAACAGATGCAAGGTTTAGGTTCTCATAACTGCATCTTGTGAAGTGAACCGACAAGATCGGAGACCAGACCTTATGGCCAGTCGACTCATCTAATAGATGCGCAAGACACGTAACGTAAACTTCGCTTAGGGGCAAAATCCTTAGCAACTCTCCGGCCGTCTTGAGCGACACGCTGGCCACATAATCCTGATACAAGGCATTGAATTGTGCCAAAGGCAGCGGGGTTTCGTTGAGGCGACCGCCAGTTGATTGTTTCCTACGGACGCGCGGAACAATTTCTTCGCCATGGACCTTTGGGCGAGCATGGATGAAGCTCTTCCCAATAGAAAAATCGATTTCACTTCCAATCAAGTGAACGTCAGACAGAGATTGCATCTCTTGAATTACCTGCCGGATCGCGGCGGGATCGCCGCGAAGCAAGTTGGAAGCCAACTGTGCATCCGTTTCCCATTCTTCTAGCGCCGATTGAAACGTAGCTTGTTGTAGTTCGAACTCGCGCTGATCGCGTGACGCTCCTAAGGCCACAGCATCCTCAAGCTTCTTCCGAAGGGTTGCTGTACCGCCGCGCAGAAAATCAAGCATGCCGGGACGGAACTCTGACAGTGTCCGTTTTTCTTTATCTTCGTTAGGCGATGCTTTCTGCGGCGGTACCGGCCGAGGTTTGGTGGAAATTTTCTCCCAGTCCACGCCATCAGAAAGTGTCGTGTGCACAGATATCAGCTCGTCGATGTAGTTTTGCCAACTTTCTACTGCCGATGCCGACTCCGCAAACATCTGAGCCTTTTGCATCTGCTTGTTACGCCTCTCCGCCTCCCGATTCGCGGCGCGCGATGCTGCGGCCATAGAACGTAGTACACCTTTCCAGCCCAAGGTTCCCCTCCCCCGTCAAACACCACTTTCTCTGATTTCTTGCTGCAGCACACTACAACCTCAACCTGAATCCGGCAATCTACCCACTGTTCCAAGTCATTCAGCGTTGCTAACTTGGCGCCAAGACATCGCATCATGAAAGGACATCCCCATGGACCTCGGCATTTCGGGAAAGCGCGCGCTCGTTCTCGCCTCCTCGCGCGGGCTCGGGCTCGGCATCGCCCGGGCGCTCGCCGCCGAAGGCGCGCATGTGCTCCTTTGCGGGCGTAGCGCCGACAGGCTCGCCGCCAATGTCGCAGCGATCGAGGCCGAAGGCGGCAAGGCGGACTATGTCGCCGCCGACCTGACCGATGCCAGTTTCGTATCGGCGATGGTCGAGGCGGTCGCGGCGAAGCTCGGCGGCATCGACATCCTGGTCAACAACACCGGCGGCCCGACGCCCGGCACCGCCGAGGAAATGACGCCGGAGAAACTCGACGGCTTCTTCCAGTCGATGGTGGTGCGCGTGATCGCGCTCACCAACGCGCTGCTACCGCAGATGAAGGCGCAGGGTTTCGGCCGCATCCTGACCGTCGCCTCGTCGGGCGTTTTCGAGCCGATCCCCAATCTCGCGCTCTCCAACACGCTGCGGAGCGCACTGGTCGGCTGGAACAAGACGCTCGCAACGGAGGTCGCCTCCTTCGGCATCACCGCCAACATGCTGCTTCCCGGCCGCATCCACACCGACCGCATCGACGAGCTCGACGGCGCCAATGCCGCGCGCTCCGGCCGCTCGGTCGAGGAAGTGCGCGCCGCCTCGGTGAAAACGATCCCCGCCGGCCGCCTCGGCCGGGTCGAGGAGTTCGCCGCCGCCGCGGCCTTCCTCTGCTCGGTTCCGGCAAGCTACGTGACCGGCACGATGCTGCGCGTCGACGGTGGTGCGGCCCGCTCGATCTGAGGGGGACGGATATCGCAAGGGCATGCCGGGCCTGCCCTCCGCCTGCGACCGATTGTCGCAAAAAGCGCTGGCGTCACATAGGACTTGCGCTATAGTGGGTGCGACAAATCGTTCCATGGGAGGAGAAACTATTGGAGCAGATTCGTACGACACTGACGGTTGCAGGATTGCTGATCATCGCCGTCGGCCTTGCGTGGGTGGCGCATGGCACGGGCACGATCCATCTGCCGGCGTCCGACTTCATCACCAAACAGAGCGTCTGGACGACGAACGGCTCGCTCGTCGCCGTCTTCGGCCTGATCGTACTCTGGAGCTCGCGGCGCTTCCTGCGCTGAGCGCCTCCGCCCGCCTTTCGCCCCGTCTTCCAGCGGACCGGGAGGCGGGGCACATTTCGCTGTGCCTGCACGAGCCGTGACGCGCGCGATCGCCGATCGGCGCCCTTGTCGGGAAACGGAGCCATGCCGATGCGACGGACACTCACCTTGGTCGGCGCGATCGCCGTCGTGATGGGGCTGGTCTGGATCGGCCAGGGCAGCGGCTATTTCCCCTATCCTGCCTCGAGCTTCATGATCGACCAGAGCCCGTGGATCGCCTATGGCGCCGGCCTCGCCATCCTCGGCCTTGTGCTGATCGTCATCGCGCGGCGCACTGCGCGCTGATACCAAACCAATTTTCCGGCCTTGCCTTCCTCCTCCCTTCATGGCAATAGCCGCCCTCCATTGCGGGGCGCTCCTTGACGACGCCCCGTTTCGCGTTCGGGCGCTCGCCCGGTTCAAGCATCACACGAACAGTTTTGGGGAGCGGCGGCCATGGCTGAAGCGCTGGGTCTTGATTTCGGCACGACGAACACGGTTCTCGCGGTCGCCGACGATGCCGCGGCGGCAACCGCCTCGGTCGCCTTCACCTCCTCTGCCGGCACGGCGGACACGATGCGCACCGCGCTCTCCTTCATGAAGGACAAGGCGCTCGGCGCCAGGGCGCTGAAGGTCGAGGCCGGACAGGCGGCGATCCGCGCCTTCATCGACAATCCGGGCGAATGCCGCTTCCTGCAGTCGATCAAGACCTTCGCCGCCTCGCCGCTCTTCCAGGGCACGCTCGTCCACGCCCGCCGCTTCCAGTTCGAGGACCTGATGGAGGTCTTCCTGAGGCGGCTGGAAGCCTATGCCGGCGACGGCTGGCCGCAGGCGAAACGCCTCGTCGTCGGCCGGCCGGTGCATTTCGCCGGCGCCAGCCCCGATCCCGCGCTCGCCATCACCCGCTACAACGAAGCGCTCACCCGCTTCGGCTTTCCCGAGATCCACTATGTCTACGAGCCGGTGGCGGCGGCCTTCTATTTTGCCCGGCACCTGAAGCAGGACGCGACCGTGCTGGTCGCCGACTTCGGCGGCGGCACCACCGACTATTCGCTGATCCGCTTCGAGACGTCAGCCGGCCGCGTCACCGCCCGCCCCGTCGGCCATTCCGGCGTCGGCATTGCCGGCGACCAGTTCGACGCCCGCATCATCGACCATCTCGTCGCACCCGAGATCGGCAAGGGCAGCCGGTTTTCAAGCTTCGGCAAGGTGCTCGACGTGCCGAGCAACTACTACACCAGCTTCTCGCGCTGGAACCAGCTCTCGGTCTTCAAGACCTCGCGCGAATATGCCGACCTGAAGGGCCTCGTCCGCCAGGCGCTGGAGCCGGAAAAGCTCGAACTCTTCATCGACCTCGTCGAGCATGACGAGGGCTATCCGCTCTACCAGGCGGTTTCGGCGGCCAAAATGGCGCTCTCGTCGTCCGAGGAGGCCGAGTTTCGTTTCGCGCCGCTCGGGGCGGCCGGCCGCAAGACCGTGCGCCGCGCCGATTTCGAGACCTGGATCGCCGACGACCTCGCCCGCATCGAGGGCGCGCTCGACGACGTGCTGACCTCGACCGGCACCGCCGCCTCCGACATCGACAAGGTGTTCCTGACCGGCGGCACCTCCTTCGTGCCGGCGGTGCGGCGCATCTTCACGGAGCGCTTCGACGCTTCGCGCATCGAGACCGGCGGCGAACTCGTCTCCATCGCCCACGGGCTCTCGCTCATCGGCGAGCGCGACGACATCGCGCAATGGGCGGTCTGAGGGCCACCCCTCCCAAGCCCTCCCCACAAGGGGGAGGGCTTAACCCGCCGAGCCCTCGGCGGCCTCCAGTCTCCCCGGCGACCAATACCGATCCTCAACGGCTGTGGCCGAAGCA
>NZ_JAMXLD010000001.1:1156490-1181893 GCF_024054295.1 Ciceribacter sp. RN22 | reverse complement strand
GCCCCCCCCCCCCGCGCGTTCCGCGCGACCTCCCCCCTCGAGGGGGAGGTGGGGACCCTCAACCGATCTTCGCCCAGACCCTGGCGACCGTCGATGCATCGACCCGCAGGCCGAAAGAGGCGACCAGCAGGTCCGCCAGTTCCGCCTCCGAGGCGAGCGTCCGCTCCTCGATGCCGCCGTCGCGCACATTGCGGACATCGCGGTTGAAGAGGCTCAGGCGGCCGTCGTCGCGCCCGACGGTCATCATCAGGTGCTGCGGAAAGGGCGATTCCTCCCAGCGCGAGCAGACGACGTTGGCGGCATGGTAATCGGGCGGCGCGACCGGCACCCGGTCGAAGCCGTAGAGCGAGAACCACGTCTCGCCGTTCAGCCGCTGCAGCACCTGTTCGCCGCTTGCCGCATCGCACACCACGCGGAAGCGCTCGCCGGCAATCGTCTGCGGCGCCTCTGTCGAAAGATCGACCGGCAGCCGCGGCCCCGGCCCGCCGAAGCCGGTATCGGCGAGCCATTCGCGGCCGTCGATCGTGACGACGAAGGCGTGATGGGCGCGCGGTCCGCCCGACGGCGCGCCCATCCGCACCCGACCGAGGACCGGCGCGGCCTCAAAGCCGAAGGCCGCGAGCGCGTCGCCGAAAAGCCGGTTGAGTTCGAGGCAGTAGCCGCCGCGGCCGCCGGCAACGGTCTTCCGCCACACCGCGCCGGCGGCGAGATCCGGCACCGTCCCGAGCAGGACGTCGATGTTCTCGAAGGGGATCGTGCCGATCTGGGCGGCCTGCAACCGCGCCAAACCCTCGGCGTCGGGGCGTATGTCGATATCGGCAAGGCCGATGCGGGCGAGATAGGTGTTTTTGTCGAATGTCATGGTCGGTCTCCGTTCGCGCCCTTCTCGCGGAATTGACAGCCTCACGGCAATCCGCAATTTTGCATGGGACCATGCATGGGCGGATACCCCGATGATCTCCGACTGGAGCGACCTTCAGACCATTCTCGCGATCGCGACCGAAGGCAGCCTGAGCGGTGCCGCGCGCCGGCTCGGCGTCAACCAGTCGACGATGTCGCGGCGGCTGCAGGCGATCGAACAGAACCTCGACACAGCGCTCTTCCGGCTGGAGGACGGGCGACTGCGGCCGACGGCGGCCGCCGAGCAACTGATCGAGACGGCGCGACAGGTCGAGGCGCTGGTCGGCCACGCCAATACCGCGCTCGCGGCAAGCCCCGTGCCGCTCCGCCTCGCCACCTGCGAGGTGCTGTCAGCCGTCTTCGCCGCACCCGCACTCGCCGGCTGGCGGGAGCACACCGGCGAACCGGCCGAGCTTTCCGTCTACGACAATCTCTTCGTGCTTCCGGCGGACGAGTTCGACGTGATGATCACACCGCTCGAATCCGCGCCGACCGAGATGGTCGGCCGCCGCATCGGCCAGCTCGACTGGGATTTCTATGCCGCACCGGACTATGCCCGCACGCGGCCGCTTGCCGCGGATGCGACCGGGCTCGACGGGCACGACGTCATCCACGCCGCCGGTTCGCTCGCCGAGGTCGCCGCCTATCGCCGGCTCCCGGATCTCGGCGGGCGCCCTGTCTTCCGCTCGTCGAGCGTCGTCGTGCAGCGCGACATGGCCGCGACCGGCGCCGGCATCGCGCTCCTGCCCGCCTGCGTCGTCCTGCCGGAGCATGGCCTCGTGCGTCTCGAAAACCGGATGCAGCCGCCGCCGGCGGAGGTCTGGATGGTGGCGCGGCGGGCGACCGCCGCCCAGCCGCGGGTGCGCCGTTTCCTCGACTGGGCGGGCGGGCACTTTCGCGGCGCGCCGCCCGCACGAAAGGCCGGCTGACCGCATCGGCGTCCACTGTGCGGGGCTTAGGCGATCATATTGCTGGGACAGGCAGGAAACTGTTTGCTTCTGCCCGGTGCTGGACTAGAACAGGCCGATGATCACCGCCCGCGACATGACCGCCGCCGAGCTCGCCGCGCTTTTGCATTTCCATGCCGAGGCGGGTGTCGAATGGCTCGTCGAGGATGCGCCCGTCGACCGGCAGGCGGCGTTTTCCGCGGAGAAGCAGGCGCGCCAGCGTCCCGCCGCGGCAACGGCGGCGCCGGGCACGGCTCCCGCACCCGAGCGGCGACGTCCGGAGGCGCCCCAGCCGGCGCCGAGGCCGGCCGCAGCGGTCGCCATCCCCGACGAACATGCCGTCACCGAGGCGCGTTTCGCCGCCGAGAGCGCCCGCACGCTCGACGAGCTCCGGACCGCGGTCGAGGCTTTCGGCGGCTGCAACCTGAAGACCAGCGCCCGCTCGACGGTCTTTGCCGCCGGCGACCCCGCCGCCGGCGTCATGGTGATCGGCCCGATGCCGAGCGCCGACGACGACCGCGAGGGTGCCGCCTTCTCCGGCAAGGCCGGCTTCCTGCTCGACCGCATGCTCGCCGCGATCGGGCTTTCTCGCGAGACGGTGCTGCTCTCGACGGTCATCCCCTGGCGTCCGCCGGGCGACCGGCCGCCCTCGGCGCCGGAAGCGGCGATCTGCCGGCCCTTCGTCGAACGGCAGATCGAGCTCGCCGAACCGAAGGCCGTGCTGCTCCTCGGCAACTTCACGGCCCGCTTCTTCTTCGGCGGCACCGGCACCATCCACGCCCTGCGCGGCGAGTGGCGCGAGATCGCCTGCGGCAGCCACGCGGTCCCGGCGATCGCGACGCTGCATCCGCAGGAGCTCCTGACCGCCCCCGCCAGCAAGGCGCTCGCCTGGGCGGACCTGCAGGCGTTCCGCGCCCGCCTCGGCGGCTGATCAGCCCGAATTTTCAGCACTGGTAAACGGAAGATGACGAAAGTCATGCAAATCGCGCATGGCAGTGCGGCAATCTGCGACATTGTCGAATCGATGCTGCAGTGCAATATTACGGTCGGTGTCGTGGGAGGAACCGTTCAAGAAAGAGCCTCGTCATGACCATGCCTTGCCGCCCCATCCACAGCAGTTTCGAAACGCTCCGCCTTGCCGGCGAAAAGCTGGGCAGCGGCCACGGATATCACCGTTTCGGCTCCGCCACCCACGAGCAATTGAGCGCACGGGCGCTCGGCCGTTTCGGACGACTGTCCCGCCCCTCCGCGATCTTCACCGATTTCCGCGAGCGCTGAGCCGGTCGCAGGACTCCGCTCCCCTCTTGTGCACCGCACAACGAAGGCTCGTGCCGACAGGACGGGGATCGATTGAAAGACACGCGAAAAACGCAAAGGTTCGTGCCATGAACGTCAGTTTCCACCCGCTTCGCAGCTTCCGCCGGGCCGTCGCCCAGATCGGCACCGCCGTCCATGCTTCGGAAGAGTACAGCCTCGCCCAGGCGGGCGGGGATGCGGAACGCCGGGCGCACCGCAACGTCAGCCCGGCCATCCTCAACATTCCGCTCTGAGAGTGAGCGCCGCCGCGCGCGGGCTCAGCGCTCCGTCGCGGCCGGTCGGAGTTCCTCGGGCCGGCAGAGGTTCAGCTTGAGGCACGCCGCGTCAAAGGCTTCGTCAACCGCGGCGAACTTGATCGCCTGCCAGCCCAGATATTCCCGCAGGAAGTCGCGCTTCAGGCAGAGGCCATCCTTGCGTCCGTCGCCCTTCCATTCGAGACAGCCCTCGGCGATCGCCCGGGTGATGAGCCGCTGCAGGTGCGTGCGCGACATGCGGAAGGTCTCCGCCATCGCACGCGCGTCGATCCGGCCGATATCGATACGGTCGGCATCGGCGGCAGGCGTGCCCACCCTGCGCATCAGTTCGTCCATCACCAGTCCGCCGGACTCGGTCCAGAGGAACATCGCAACCCTCGCCGGCGGCTCGCGCCAGCGCCGGTCCTCGATCGTCTGGCGGGCGGCCCGCGGCTGGATCAGGCGGAACAGCTCGGGATGATCCATCAGCGTGGCGGCACGGGCGCCGCCGTCCATCTGGTCAAGCGCCGCGAGATTGGCGAGCAACCAGCTGAACATCGCCTCGACGCTCACCTCCGTCGGCTCGAAGCGCCGCGGCCGCTTCGTCGGATCGCCGGCGATCCGCATGAACCGATAAGCCTCGAGCTGGTTGAGGAAGTTCAGAACCGTGTTGCGGCTCGCCGCGTTGACGCCCGTCACCATGTCGCGTAACCGGCCGATCGTCAGCCCCGAGCGCGGCACGGCAGTATCGTATTCATTGTGCAGGGCGAACGCCGCCTGACTCAGCAGCCATCGCTGCTGCGAGGCGAGGAAGCGCGCAAGACGCGGATTGCCGTCATGGACGCCGCGCAATTTCTCCGCGAGAAAGCGGACCGCCAGTACGAAACGTGGATGTTCCTGCAGGTCCGCCGCGGAATACGCCATCATCACCCTCGTCTTTTCCATCGGGGAGTCGTGCCCCATCGCCGCGCAAAGGCCCATCCGGTCTGCCGGTCGGCCTTGCCACCTGCCCCTGGGACCGAAATTCAACTTTTAATATATATATGAATTAGAGCTTGCGCACACAAGCTCGGCACGGCCTACCCCCCGTACCGCCCCCCCTAGATATCTGTATATGCAGACAAAATACACATATAGTTAACATAATGCAACTGAATGCAGAGTATGCATGCAATTTCATGTAATTAGTTGTACCGCACTTGCCCGTCGACACCGTTTGATTTTCCGAATAAAGGCTTGAGCGCCCTCGAACGGAGCCGAGCCCCGATGCTGGCCAGCCTCACATCCATCGCCACCCTCATGCTGTCCACCCTCCTGATGATGACCGGGCTCGGGCTGATGAACTATCTGGTACCGCTGCGTGCACTTGCGGACGGCTGGTCGACCGTCACCGTCTCGGTGATCGCCACGGCCTATACGCTCGGCTTCACGCTCTCCTGCATCGTCACGCCGGTTCTCGTGCGCCGGGTCGGTCATGTCCGGGTCTTCGGGGCGCTCATCACGCTGCTCACCGTCTCGATCCTCTTTTCGGCCCTGCTGGTCGAGGTCTATGCTTGGCTCGCCTTCCGGGCGCTTGCGGGCTTTGCGATCGCCGGCAGCTATCTCATCATCGAAAGCTGGCTCAACGAGCGGGTCACCAACGACAATCGCGGCGCGGTCTTCTCCGTCTACATGATCACCTGCCTCCTCGGCTCGATCGGCGGCCAGTATCTCGTGCCGCTCGGCGATCCGAAGGAAATGGGGCTCTTCGTCGCCTGCGGCATCATCTTCTCGCTCGCCCTGCTGCCGACCATGCTCTCGACCGCGCCGTCCCCGGCGCCGATCGCCGAGGCGCGCTTCGATCTCGTCCGGCTCTACCGGCGCTCGCCGATCGCCTTCGTCGGCTCCCTGCTCGCCGGTGCGCTTTCCGGCACCTGGGGCAGCCTCGGCGGCGTCTACAGCCAGGCGATCGGCATGGATGCCACCGGCGGCGCGACCCTGCTTGCCGCCGTGCTCGCCGGCGGCGCACTCGCCCAGATGCCGATCGGGCGCATTTCCGACCGCATCGACCGGCGCCTGGTGATGATCGCCTGCGGCCTCTTCGGTGTCGCCGCGAGCCTCGCCATGGCCGCCTTCGGCGCGCTCGGGGTCGTCGCCGCCTGCATCGCCGGCTTCTTCGTCGGCGCGGTGCTCTACCCGGTCTACGCGCTGAACGCCGCCCATGCGGCGGACATGGCCGAGCCCGGCGAATACGTGACCGTTTCGGGCGGCGTGATGATCCTCTACGGCATGGGGACGGTCACCGGCCCGCTGATCGGCGGCAGTCTCATGCAGGCGCTCGGACCGGTCGGGCTCGTCTGGTTCCTGGCCTTCATCTTCGCCGTCTATGCCGGCTATGCCGCCTGGCGCATGGGCCGTAGGCGCGGCAAGGCCCGCGACGAAAAGACCGACTTCCAGGGTGCCACGATCCCCGTGCTCGGCGCCGACCGGGTGAATACGACCGTGCCGCCCACCGAAGACGGCAACGACGCTCCCGGCAGCGAACCCGCCTGACGCGGCCTTCCGGCAAAGGGTAGACTACGGCGTCGAGGCCTTGCGCGCCGCCTTCCGTTCGAGCCCCAGCTGGTGCTCGCGATAGATGATGAAGATGCCGGCGGCCACCACGATCGCCGTGCCGAGAAGCGTCGTCAGCGTCGGCACGTCGCCGAAGAGGAAGTAGGCGACCACCGAGCCCAAGATGATCGAGGTGTATTCGAAGGGCGCGATCGTCGAGACATCGGCATAGCGGTAGCTCTCGGTGAGCAGGATCTGCCCCACCCCGCCGAAGATGCCGGCGAGCGCCATCAGCCCGAGCTGGGTCCAGGAGAGCGACTGCCAGCCGAGGAACCAGGTGAAGGCGGCGAGCACCGAGGCGGTCAGCGAGAAATACATGACGATGGTCGGCGTCTTCTCCGTCTGCACCAGCTGGCGCACCTGCAGCATGGCGGCCGCCCCGAGCATGGCGGAGGCGAGCACGGCGATCGCCCCGATCGCCGCCTCAGACTGCGCACCCTCGGCGCCGAAGAGCGTCAGCTTCGGCCAGGAGATGATCGCAACCCCGATCATGCCGACGAAGACCGCCGTCCAGCGATAGACGCGCACCGCCTCGCGCAGGAAGACCGCCGCGAAGACGACGGCGATCAGCGGCATCGCATAGCCGATGGCGATCGCGTCCGGCAGCGGCAGGAGGACGAGCCCGTAGAAGCCGACGCTCATCGACGTCACCCCGATCAACCCGCGCTTCAGGTGGCCGAACGGATTGTCGGTGCCGAAGGCCGTGCCGATCTCCCGCTGCCAGGCGAGATAGACGAGGATCGGCAGCATGGCGAAGGCGGAGCGGTAGAAGACGATCTGCCCCGGCGGCATGCCGGCGCCGGCCAGCTTGATCGACGTCTGCATGCCGACGAAGACCATGACCGAGCAGACCTTCATGAGGATGCCGCGAAGCGGATCGGAAACGGCAGAGGCCATCTGTTGCTTCTCGTGAGCCCGCGGACGGGGCCTATCTGGTGACGGAGGTGGGCGGCTGCTCGGCACCCGCTGCGGAAGGCAAGAGCACTCATCATCGACCGACGAGGCGCTTCTGGCAAGGCCGGCAGCGGCGGATCGGGTACGCTCTCCGGCAGCCAAAACCATCTTGCCGCGCCAGTCCGCACCCGTCCTGCAACGGTGCTTTCTTCAGCGAAGTCGAATTTAACTGCTCGCGGGAAAGTATTCGTGATAATTTTAACAATCGTTCAGAAATTACTGCAATCATCCCGGCCGAAATCGCGCTGGTTCGTATCTCATGTACGTTCGCGGGTGCCGGATTCATGCAAGACACCGAGCAGGAAGAATTCATGCGAACAGACACGGGCCGGATCATTCATCTGGCAGATTACCGCCCAACCGATTTCGTTCTGGAACGCGTTGATCTGACTTTCGAGCTTGATCCGGAGGCGACCAAGGTCGAGGCCCGCCTGATCTTCCACCGCCGCGAGGGCACCGATCCCGCGGCCCCGCTCGTTCTCGACGGCGACGAGCTGACGCTTTCCGGCCTGCTGCTCGACCAGATGGAGATGGCGCCCGAACGCTACACGGCGACGCCGGACAGCCTGACGGTCCGCGACCTGCCGGAATCCTCGCCCTTCGAGCTGACGATCACCACGATCATCAACCCGCAGGCCAATTCGCAGCTGATGGGGCTCTACCGCTCGAGCGGCATCTACTGCACCCAGTGCGAGGCGGAAGGCTTCCGCCGCATCACCTATTTCCCCGATCGCCCGGACGTGCTCGCGCCCTATACGGTCACCATCATCGCCGACAAGGCCGCCAATCCGCTGCTGCTCTCGAACGGCAACTATCTCGGCGGCGGCAATTTCGACGAGGGACGCCATTTCGCCGCCTGGTTCGATCCGCATCCGAAGCCCGCCTATCTCTTCGCACTGGTCGCCGGCAATCTCGGCGTCGTGGAAGACACGTTCACCACCATGTCCGGCCGCGAGGTCGCGCTGAAGATCTATGTCGAGCACGGCAAGGAGCCGCGCGCGACCTATGCGATGGATGCGCTCAAACGCTCGATGAAGTGGGACGAGGAGGTCTTCGGCCGCGAATATGACCTCGACATCTTCATGATCGTCGCCGTCTCCGACTTCAACATGGGGGCGATGGAGAACAAGGGGCTCAACGTCTTCAACGACAAGTACGTGCTTGCCGATCCGGAGACGGCCACCGACGCCGACTACGCCAATATCGAGGCGATCATCGCCCACGAATACTTCCACAACTGGACCGGCAACCGCATCACCTGCCGCGACTGGTTCCAGCTCTGCCTCAAGGAAGGCCTCACCGTCTTCCGCGACCACGAATTTTCCGCCGACCAGCGCTCGCGGCCGGTGAAACGCATCGCCGAGGTCCGGCACCTGCGTTCGGAACAGTTTCCGGAGGATGCCGGCCCGCTCGCCCATCCCGTGCGCCCGGACAAGTACCGCGAAATCAACAACTTCTACACGACGACCGTCTACGAGAAGGGCTCCGAGGTCACCCGCATGATCGCGACCATCCTCGGCCGCGATCTCTTCAAGAAGGGCATGGACCTCTATTTCGAGCGCCATGACGGCGAGGCTGCCACGGTCGAGGACTTCGTCAAGTGCTTCGAAGATGCGAGCGGCCGCGATCTCGGCCAGTTCTCGCTCTGGTACAACCAGGCCGGCACGCCGCATGTGAGCGTCGCCGCGGCCTACGACGCCGCCGGCAAGACGCTGACCCTCGAGATCGGGCAGACGGTTCCGGCCACCCCCGGCCAGGCCGACAAGAAGCCGATGCACATTCCGCTCGATCTCGCCCTGGTACTCGAGGACGGCACGATCGCCGTCCCCGCCTCGGTCGACGGCGCGGAGATGACCGGCAGCGTCCTCCACCTCAAGGAAGCCCGCCACACGGTGACCTTCACCGGCATTGCGTCCCGTCCGGCGCTTTCGCTCAACCGCAGTTTCTCCGCACCGGTCGTCGTCCGCTACGAGCAGAAGCCGGCCGACCTTGCCCTCATCGCCCGCCACGAGACCGATCTGTTTTCGCGCTGGCAGGCAATCACCGATCTCGCACTGCCGGCGCTCAAGGATGCTGCGCGTGCGGCCCGCAAGGGCGAGGCGATCCAGATCGACGTCACCTTCGCCGAGGCGTTGCTCGCCGTCGCCGCCGATCCGGCGCTGGAGCCCGCCTTCCGCGCCCAGGCGCTGACGCTGCCGAGCGAGGCCGACATCGCCCGCGAACTCGGCGGCGACAACGATCCGGATGCCATCCATGCCGGCCGCGAGGCGGTGCTGACGGCGATTGCGCGTGCCGGCGCAGATGCCTTCGGCAGCCTTTTCGACGCAATGGCCGCAGAGGGCGCCTACAGCCCCGATGCGCCGAGCGCCGGACGCCGTGCTCTGCGCAACGCCGCCCTCCTCTACCGCACGATCGCCGAGGATGCGCCGGCCCTTGCCGCGGAAGCCTTCGCGAAGGCCGACAACATGACCGACCTCGCCCAGGCGCTGACGGTGCTCGCCCACCGCTTCCCCGAGGCGCCGGAAACGCATGCCGCGCTCGCGGCCTTCGAGGCGCGCTTCGCCGAGAACGCACTGGTCATCGACAAGTGGTTCCAGATCCAGGCGACGATCCCCGGCGAAGGGGCGCTCGCCCGCGTCATGCGGCTCAAGGAAGACCGGCACTTCAACGAGAACAACCCGAACCGGGTCCGCTCGCTCGTCGGCGCCTTCGTCTTCAGCAACCCGACCGGATTCAATCGCGCGGACGGCGGCGGCTACCGCTTCCTCGCCGAGGAGATCCTGAGGATCGATGCGAAGAACCCGCAGCTCGCCGCGCGTCTTCTCACCTCCATGCGCTCATGGCGGCAGCTGGAAGCCGGGCGTGCCGAGCTTGCCCGCACCGCCCTCGTCAGGATCGAGCGCGAGGCGCTCTCGAACGACGTCCGCGACATCGTCGACCGCACGCTGAAGGGATAAACGGCAGGGCGGCGTCCGGCGCCGCCCTCCACCGCTTCGTCGCCGCGGCCGCGGCTTTCTATTCTTCGTCGGGATTGTCGATATACCACTGCGCGTCGAGATCGGCGCTGTTCAGCATATCTTCATAGCAGAGCGTCATCTCGCGCGCGCCGGGATCCCAGAAGGCGTTGGCCTCGCCGCATTCGCTCGCCGTCAGCCTGATGCCGTCCTTCAGCTTGTAGCTGCCGGAAAAGACCTCGGCCACCATCTCCATCAGTCCGGCATTGCGGATCATCTCGCGGAAATAGGCGAGCTTCGGATCCTTCGTCTCGCCGTAGGTAATCGTGAACTTCGTCTGGTCGCCCTTGCCGGCCTCGTGCGGCTTCAGCACGGCGCCCCAGCTCGCCGCCAGCGTCTGGTATTCGCCCGGGCATTCCTCGGCGCGATAGTCGGGAAACTCCACCGACCGGGCGAATTCCTTGAAGCGCTTCTCGTTCTTGCCGATCATCCAGCAGATCGTCGCATAGGCGCGCTGCTCGTCGAGCCCGTGGGAATCCCAGGACGGCATGTCCTCGGGCTTGGCGTCGGGATCGGCCGAGAGGAACCAGATATTCGCCCAGTCCTCCACCGCGACGTTCAGGTCCTCGTCGTCGG
The DNA here is from genome assembly GCF_024054295.1 of Ciceribacter sp. RN22. Taxonomy (NCBI): domain Bacteria; kingdom Pseudomonadati; phylum Pseudomonadota; class Alphaproteobacteria; order Hyphomicrobiales; family Rhizobiaceae; genus Ciceribacter; species Ciceribacter sp. RN22. Next base: position 1,171,360 of record NZ_JAMXLD010000001.1, on the reverse strand, counting down.
CCTCGAGCAGCAGCAGCATGGCGAGCCCGTCGACGGCATCCTCCTCGCGGCCGAGCACCGGCAGCGAAAGCTCCGACACCAGCATGTGGCCGGCCTCGTGGAAGACCGTACCGATCGCGACGTTGAGGGCGAACTGGTCGGCCTCCTGCCGCTGCTCTTCGGTGAGTTCGCCGTAGAGTTCCGGCGGGGTCGCCTCGACGGCGATGGCCGGCGCGGCGAGCAGCAGCGCCGAAAGAAGTGCGCCGGAACAGGCCACGGAAAGACGGTGCAACGGTGAAGATGATGCCATTTCGAAAAAGCCCCCGAACCCCGCCGCCTGGCGGCGGCCGGCATCCGTGCTACGGCAGCGGGCGACCTCTTTTCAATCGGAATCAAGCGTTTGGCGGGGTTGATCCAAAAAAAGCCGATTCCGATTAAGGGCTTAACATTTTGTTCACCATCACCGTCTGGACAAGGCGAATCGCCAGTGATTCATTGAGTCAGATTCGGGCGGGCGGCGCTTCGAATCATACGAGGGATCAAGGTGGGACGATGGCGGACGTGCGGCGGGCTTCCGCGGCCGATGGGCGGCTGCGACTCAAATTTTCGGGATTTGGGGACCGTTTCGACAGGCTCGGACGGCGGCTGGCAATCGTTCTGACGGGCGACGGCAATTCGCGCCAGGCGGAAACGCTGCTCAGGCGGGCCATTCCGGTTCTCATCATCGCTTTCCTGGCGGTCGTCGCGACGGCGCGGCTCAACGGCATTCTCACCGAATATTCCCGCATGGAAACGGCCGTCCGGCAGGCGGTGACGCTTTCTGCGGCAACCGCTGCCGCAACGTTCGGGCCGGACGGCATCACTCTGGCCGCCTCCGACCGGTCCGCGGCCGAGGCGATCCTTGCCCGCTACCTGCCGCAGGACCGGCTGGCGAGCGGCTCCTTTCTGCTGCTGATCGACGGCGAAGGCCGTATCTTTGCATCGTCACCCGCAGGCGAACGCTATGTCGGCATGGACATGGCCGGCCTGCTGCCGCAGGCCAACAGCATCCGCTATGTCGCCGACCGCAGCGGCGCGCTCGAAGCCTTCATCGACGGCATCCGCCACTACGTGGTGCTGGTGCCGGTCGGTGCGAAGGGCGCCTTCGTGCTTTCCGCGCAATCGCTGCAGCCGCTCGAAGCCTACTGGCGCAGCGAAGTCTCGCTGAGCGTCACGCTCTTCTCCGGCATCTCGCTGATCCTGCTCGTCATCCTCTATGCCTATTTCCAGCAGGTCAAACGGGCGCGCGAGGCCGACGACACCTTTCTCGAAACCAACCTGCGCGTCGAGGCGGCGCTGTCGCGCGGCCGCTGCGGTCTCTGGGATTTCGATCTCGAGAGCCGCAAGCTCTTCTGGTCGCGCTCGATGTACGAGATGCTCGGCCTGCCGCCGTCCGGCGCCGTGCTCGGCTTTGCCGATGCCGCCCGGCTGATGCATCCGGACGACGGAAACCTCTATGCGATCGCCCGCGCCGTCGCCAAGGGTGATCCCCGGCAGATCGACCAGGTTTTCCGCATGCGCCATTCGAGCGGCCACTATGTCTGGATGCGGGCACGCGCCCAGGTCATCCGCTCCTCGACCGGCTGCATGCACGTCATCGGCATCGCCATGGACGTCACCGAGCAACACCGGCTCGCCCAACGCTATGCCGAGGCCGACCAGCGGCTCGCCGACGCCATCGAATGCACCTCGGAAGCCTTCGTGCTCTGGGACAAGAACGACCGCCTCGTGATGTGCAACGCCCATTTCCAGCAGGTCTACGGCCTGCCGGACAGCGTGCTCGTGCCCGGCACCGAGCGCGCCGTCGTCCAGGCTGCGGCCTCCCGGCCGATCATCCAGCGGCGCGTCGCCGATCCCGACCAGACCGGCATGTCGCGCACCACCGAGGTGCAGCTCGCCGATGAGCGCTGGCTACAGATCAACGAGCGGCGCACCCGCGACGGCGGCCTCGTCTCGGTCGGCACCGACATCACGCTTCTGAAGCGCCACCAGGAGCGCCTGCGCGAGCAGGAGCGCCGGCTGATGGCGACTATCGGCGACCTCTCCTCCTCGCAGCGCAAGCTCGAGCGGCAGAAGGCCGAGCTTTCGGTCGCCAACGCCAACTACCAGGCCGAGAAGGACCGCGCCGAGGCGGCGAACAAGGCGAAGTCGGAATTCCTCGCCAATATGAGCCACGAGCTCCGCACGCCGCTCAACGCCATCCTCGGCTTCTCCGAAATCCTGCTCACCGGCATGTTCGGGCCGATCGGCTCGCCGAAATACTCCGAATACGCCAAGGACATCCACGAGAGCGGCAAGCACCTCCTCAACGTCATCAACGACATCCTCGACATGTCGAAGATCGAGGCCGGCCAGATGCGCATCCGCTGCGAGACCATCGACCTCGCCCCCCTCATCGAGGAGAGCCTCCGCCTGACGGCAATCCCCGCCCAGCAGCGCAACATCCATGTCGAGCAGCGCGTCTCGACCGGCCTCACGGTGGAAGCGGACCGCCGCGCCATGAAGCAGATCCTGCTCAACATCCTGTCGAACGCGGTGAAGTTCACCAATGACGGCGGCAAGATTGCGCTGCGCGCCCGCAAGATCGACGGCGCCGTGATGCTCACCATCGCCGATACCGGCATCGGCATCCCGAAGACGGCGCTTTCGAAGATCGGCCAGCCCTTCGAGCAGGTGCAGAGCCAGTATGCCAAGAGCAAGGGCGGCTCCGGCCTCGGGCTCGCGATCTCCCGCTCGCTCGTCTCCCTGCACCGCGGCCGGCTCGGCATCCGCTCCCGCGAGGGCTGCGGCACCGTGGTCTCGGTAAAAATCCCCGACTGCATCATCCGGCAGGCCACGCGCACGGCGTGAGGCATCACGGCATCGCGCCGTTGAGAACGCCGTGCGAGAACTCCGAAATCCGGCAGCAAATGCGGGCGCGGCGCTGGCAGCTTTGCGCCTTCATTACAGTCGTTCTGTTCCAGTCGAATTGAACCTGAAAGCCGCGGGTCGGTTTCCGAAGCATCTCATGTGTGCGACAGAGAACAGTGCATGAAGGAACGAAAATTAACGCACTGCAGATGACAAACGCTCTAGCTGCTGCTTTCCTATGTGAACTCAACCAGAGACCTAATCTATGGATACGCTCAAGGAATTCCGTTTCTTTCCATATTACATGAATAGCCGACGTATTGCCGACATCACGGGAGAGAGCCTCCCGTTGGCGAGCCAGACTTCATTGAACAATAATTCCCGTACCAGAGTTGACGCAATGGATGCCACTTTGAGGGCGTCGAGACGTCTAATGTACTCAGGCCAAGTGCCGAATTTGGTAAGCCTTGCCTCTCGTCGGGAGATCGCCAACGAACGGGTGCTCAGTTTCGTTTGGGGCGTTTTCACCTTTCGCGGAGCATCTAAGGCCCTGGACTTGGAACTCAAAGGTAAGCCTGTAATCAACGGCAGCTTCTCCGGTACCATTCCTCTGGGCGACCGTGAATACAAGATGTCAGGACAGATGTATAACGAGCATTACTATTCTGACAGCTCCATAACCGTCCTTACCAAGAGAAAAAGGATGTTCATCCTTGGTCATTTCGATTTCAGCGATGCAGAAAATGTAATTGTGTCGCCTTATGTTATGGGCGAGCTGGTAGAAGACAGATACTTTGCCAACTCCCTCTCAACAAGTATCCGCGTCTTCCCCAATATGATTGATCAATTTGCAAAGATCAGAGAAGTCCCCCTGCCCAGCAAAGAAGAGCTACGACTTCTGGAAAATATGCCTGAGGACGATGTGAAGCAGGCCTTCGCTGAAATCATAGGCGAACACTACGTGCCCAAAGACTGGGGCGGTGAGAAATCGGACCTGACGACCACCAAGATAACATTGAACGGTCAAATACGGCCGACTGCGTTTATATTCAAGGGCCCGTCCGTGAAGGGAGAAATGCACCCCGCGAATATGGGTAAACGCGGTGATCAATTAGTGAGAGTTTTTGACGAACCCGTGAACCTTGTTATCGTGCAACACTGGAACAAGATCGCGAATTCGGTTGTCCGTATTGCAGAGGCTTTGGCTTACGATCCTAGGCAACCGCGCCAATACTGCATTATTGACGGCTCGGAGACTGCCCACATCCTAAAAGCTTACGGACGCTTGAAATAAAGCAAATCTACCCAGCCCCTGAACACACGGAAAAGGCTGGCATGTTATTGCTGGCAGCACTAAGCAATTTCATACCGTTCATGCACGGAGAACGTCCGCTATCGCCATCTTTGAAGCTAAGAGCCTCTGGTCTGCAAACAGCCCCATTCCGACCATTCGCCGAACTGCAAAAAGACCGGCCCAAACCGTTCCTTGGTGGGCATTTGCTATAATTCCGGATAACGCTAACCTCCCCGAAATCCGAAGCAGCAAGGCGAGGTTCCGCGTGCGCTCCATCTTCCCGACCGTCATCGCCCTCCTCCTCTCCGCCGGCCTGGCGAGCGCCGAAGGGCAGGTCATCGAAAAGGTCGAGACCTATTCGGTCAGCGGCCGCACCGGTCCGGAACTCTACGCCTCGATCGGCGCGCGCGGGCCGCTGCTTGCCGGCAAGGTCCGCTCGATCGCCCATACCAGCTTCCGCCTCACCTGGCAGCGCGACTACCAGCAGCGCGGCACGGCCTGCGTGCTCGCCTCGGCAAAACCGAAGCTCGTCATCACCACCGTGCTGCCGAAGGCGGTCGAGCCGCTCGGGGAGCCGGTCCGCGGCAACTGGCAGCGCTTCGTCGAAGGCGTCACCGCACACGAGAAGGTGCACGGCACCTACATCCGGGAGCTGGTGAAGGAGATCGAGAAGGCGACCATCGGCCTTGCGGTCGAGAACGATCCCGACTGCCGCAGGATCCGCGAGAAGATGCAGCCGATCCTCGGCGAGATCTCGCAGACCGAGCGCCGGAAAAGCCGCGATTTCGACGAGATCGAGATGAACGAAGGCGGCGCGGTGCACCAGCTCGTCCTGCAGCTCGTCAACGGCGGATGACCGGGGCCGATCGGCCTTGGCCAACCCGTCTTTTTACGACATGTCGAAAACAGCTTTGCATTTCTCCGGAATAACCGCCTAATATCAATGCGAAGTCCTGTCGTGGGTGCTGTTCCGGCACCCTTCCCGGAGCATGTCCGCTCATGACCGCCACGACCCTTGCCGCCGACCAGTTGCGCGCTGCCTGCGACCCGGCATCGCTGCCGTTCGAGACCACCGCAGCACTCGAACCGCTCGACGCCCTGATCGGGCAGGACCGGGCCGTCGAGGCGATCCGTCTCGCCGCGCAGATGGAGCACCACCGCTTCAACCTCTACGTCCACGGGCCGGAGGGCAGCGGCAGGCATTCCACCGTGCTGAAGATCCTCGCCGAGGAGGCGGCCGGCCGGCCGGTGCCGTCCGACTGGGTCTACGTCCAGAATTTCGACAATCCGGACCGCCCGCTCGCCATCGAGCTGCCCCGCGGCGAAGGCCCGCGGCTGCGTGCGGCGATGACCTCCCTGGTCGAGGATCTCGCCACCCAGATCCCCTCGCTCCTCGTCTCCGAAGAATACCAGAACCGCCGGATGGGGCTGGAGCAGGAGTTCGGCACGCGCCACGAGACCGCCTTCGAGGAATTGCGCAAGGCCGCCGAGAGCCGCAACGTCGCGATCCTGCGCACGCCGATGGGCTTTTCACTGGCCGCCATGCATGGCGGCGAAATCCAGAAGGCCGAGGTGCTGGCCCGCCTGCCCGAGGAAGAGCGCAAGAAGCTGCAGGAGGATGTCGCCGCCACGGAACAGGAACTCGAGGACTTCCTGATGTCGCTGCCCGAGCTCGAGCGGGAGCAGCGCAGCGCCATCAGCCGTCTCAACGAGGACATGGCGAAGGTGGCGGTCGATGCCGCACTGACGCTGGCGATGCGCGGCTTCGAGACCATTCCGGCGCTCGCCGCGCATTTCAAGGCGCTGAGGGCCGATCTGATCGCCCATGCCGATCTCTTCCTGTCGCTGGAGCGCGGCAAGGCCAACGACCCCTTCCCCGCCGAGCTTGCGGCCCTTCGCGAGGATCCCCGCTTTCACCGCTATGCGGTCAATGTCATGGTCGCGCAGGCCGGCGACGTCACCGGCGCGCCGGTTGTGGTGGAAACGCTGCCGACGCTCGCCAATCTCACCGGGCAGATCGACTACATTCCGATGCAGGGCGCCCTCGTCACCGATTTCACGCAGATCAAGCCGGGGGCGCTGCATCGGGCGAACGGCGGATTTCTGATGCTCGACGCCCGCCGCGTGCTTACCGAGCCCTTTGCCTGGGACGCGCTCAAGCGCTGCCTGGAAACGAAGGCGGTGCACGTCATCACCGCGGCGGAACGGCTCGGCCTGATCGCCACGACGACGCTGGAGCCGGAGCCCATTCCGCTCAAGGTGCGTGTCGTCCTGGTCGGCGACCGCCTTCTCCACCTGATCCTCTCGGAATTCGACCCGGATTTCGGGCAGTACTTCCGCGTCGCCGCCGAGTTCGGCGAGGACATGAACCGCAGCGCCGATTCGGTCGGCCTGTTTGCGCGCCTCGTCGCCACCGTCGTGGCGCGCGAGCGGCTGCGCCCGGTCTCCCGCGACGGCGTGGCGAGCCTCGTCGACGCCGCGACACGCGCCGCCGAGGACCAGCAGAAGCTGTCGCTTCGCATGGGCGAGATCTGGGACATCCTGCTCGAAGCCGACCACAGGGCCGGAAAGGCCGGTTCCGACGCCGTCACCGCCGAACACGTCCGGGCGGCGATCGAGGCTGCCGAGCGCCGCCGCAGCCTGACCCGGGACCGGCTCCGGGAAGCGACCGTGCGCGGCATCGTCCAGATCTCCACGCAGGGCAGCGTGATCGGCCAGGTGAACGGGCTCACCGTCAGCGAGCTCGGCGAGGAGCGCTTCGGTGCGCCGGTGCGCATCACCGCCCGTGTGCGCATGGGCACGGGCCGCGTCGTCGACATCGAGCGCGAGGCGCGGCTCGGCGGGCCGATCCATTCCAAGGCCGTCCTCATCCTCTCGAGCTTCCTCGCCACCCGCTACGTGCCGGATACGCCCTTGTCGCTCTGGGCGAGCCTCGTCTTCGAGCAGAGCTATGGCGGGGTCGAGGGCGACAGCGCTTCGCTCGCCGAACTCTGTGCGCTGCTGTCGGCGCTCGCCGACGTGCCGCTCTCGCAATCCTTCGCGGTCACCGGTTCGGTGAACCAGATGGGCGATGTTCAGGCGGTCGGCGGCATCAACGAGAAGATCGAAGGCTTTTTCGACCTCTGCCGGGAGATCGGCCTCACCGGGCGGCAGGGGGTGATCATCCCCCAGTCCAACGTCACCCACCTGATGCTGCGCACCGACGTCGTCGAGGCGGTGGCGGCCGGGCGCTTCCATGTCCACGCCGTCGCCAATGTCGATGACGCGATCGAGCATCTGACCGGTCTGCCGGCCGGCAAGCGGATGCTGAACGGCGAATTCGAGGACGGCTCGGTCAACGCCAATATCGAGGTGCGGCTGCTCGACTTCGCCGACGCCCGTGCGTCGATGCTGCAGTTGCGCCTGCCGGAGCAGACGGAAAACCAGGACGAAGGGTGAGCCGCTTCATGCCCCCGTCGCGGACACGGTTTCCGCGACTTTCGGACGGCGCTTGAGACATGCCGCTACGACTGCTACGATCGAAGGCACCGGCACTGCCGTAGCGACATTACATCGGCCGTGTCTCACGACAAGGAGGCGCCAGTCATGTACTCGCTTGCCATCGACACGGACCGGACCATCGAGGCGATCACCACATACATTCAGGAGATCGTCCGGCGCGACCATTCGCGCGGCGTCATCCTCGGACTGAGCGGCGGACTGGATTCCTGCGTGCTCGCCGCGCTTGCGGTGCGCGCCCTCGGCCCGCAGGCGGTCAGCGTGATCTATATCGGCGACCGCGACAGCGATCCAAGCATTGCAGATCGCGCGAGAGAGGTGGCGCGGCTGCTCGGCCTGACCCTCGAGACCGTCGACATCAGCGATGAGATGGCCAAGCGCGGCGTCTATGCGCCGCTGTTCGTCAGGCTGCTCAGGCTCTCCCCTGTCGTCGCTGAGATCAGCTCGACCGCCTACAGGCTCGTCCACGGCGAACCTCCGTTCGTCTCCGCGCTCCGGGTCGGCGGCGGGGAGACACTGACGCCGTGGTACAAGCGGCTCATGTTCAATCTGACCATGCGGCATGTCGACGAAGGCTTCTCGCAGCGCCACATCCGCCGCCGCGCCATCGCCGAGCGGCTCGCGCGGGAACGGAACCTGTCCCTCATCGGCGCGGCAAACCTCTCCGAATGCGAAACCGGCTGGTTCGTCAAGGGCGGCATCGATGATCTGCCGGTGCAGCCACTCTCCGGTCTCTACAAGACGCAGGTACGCCAGCTCGCCGAGGCTCTCGACCTTCCCGAGGCCGTGCGCACCCAGTTGCCCTCGCCCGACATGGCGAGGGGCGTGACCGACGAATTCGGGATCGGTCACCTCTACCGCGACATCGACATCGTCTTCGACGGCCACGATCGCGGACTGCCGGAAAGCGAGATCGCCAGAATGGGTGTGCCGGCGGACAAGGTTGCCGCAATTCTCGAACTGCGCCGGCTCTCCGCGTGGAAGAGAACCTCGCCGCATGAGGCCCCGCCGGTCAGCGGCAAGTTCGGATCGCCGATCCGGCGCTGAAGCCCACGTCCGGGCGAGTGCTCCTCTCGCCGCTGTCATCAGCAGGACGGCTAGCGGAAGACGCCCGGCAACTTCGCCGGCGCCTTGATCCTGAGCTGCTTGTTGACGTTGAAGCGCCCGAAGACGACCGTGATCGCATGCGGCGCAACGCCGAATTCGCCCGCGAGGAAACGTACCATATGGTCCGTCGCCCGCCCGAACCGCGGCGCCTCCGTCACCGAAACCTGCAATTGCCGCCCCTTGGGCTTGCCGATCGCATCGCGGCTGGCGGCCGGCTTGCCGAGAATGTTGACGACCAGCACGTCGTCCTCCCACCAGAAGAACGAGTCCCGTCCTTCGGTATCCTCTTCGGCCGGTTGCTTCTTCGTCTTCTGCCGTTTCATGCCGGTTTCCGCCTCCCCGGCGCCCGGGCGCCGTCCCGTCTGCATAGGGCGGCGCGAGCCGGTTGCGCAAGGAGAGCGTCCGGCGAAATCATAGATCGGCATCCTAGTGAAGTTTGGAATTGAAGAGATCGACCAACTCCTCGCGCTTCCTGATCTCCAGCCGTTCGTGGATCTGATTGACATGTTTGGTGACCGTCGAAGGCGAAATGCCGAGCGCGCGGCCAATGTCCTTGTATTGTTTGCCGCGAGCAAGCATCTCCGCCACCGCGAGCTGACGGGGGCTCAGGCGCTCCAGAACGTTTTCGCGCTTGGCTCGAACGAGGAACAGGTCGCGACAGGGGGAGGCCTCGAACGTCAGGCCGTTGAGCGACCATCGCACGGTGCTCACCCCGTCCATCGGCGTGCAGGGTGGCTCCAGGCGAGGCCCGCGCCAGTCCGGGCACACCGCCGTCACGAGCGCGTTGAATATGGGGGTTGTTTCGTACAGCACGCCCCGCGCGTCGCAAAATGCGAGCGCCTCGCCCTGCCGCGCCTCCGTGCCCAACAACGAGGCGAAGAGATTGATCCGCATGGCCTCAACCATGTGCGGGACGAGGATTTCCTTTGCCCGACGGTCCTCCTCCGAAAACGGCCGTTGCGGATCGGCACGGTAGAAAGAGATGGCGGTGGGGATCTGGGTAACCGACGAGACGTGACAGGTGCAAAGAGCCTGTTCCAATCCAAAATGTCGGCAGTGATTCAAGTACATCGGAATGGTGGTGAACTCGTCATACGGCATGACTTCATCCATGATCATGGTGCGGCCCGGATTCGCAATGGCCGCTTGCGCGAGAAGGTCGTTTTCGACGCCGATCTCACGCGTGTAGTTCTCGATCACGTCCCAACCGAGGTGAAACAGGTGTACGCTGTTGAATGCTTCGCTGAATACGTTCTGGGCATTGGCCCACAGGCCGGAGTCGAAGGCGATGACGCTCTGAACCGTCGTCATCGCCCAGTCTTTGAAGTCGTGAACGGGAATATCTCGGCAATTCTGATAGATTTTCAGAATGACTTCATTCAACTGCGGACCGAGCACGCGGACACTCCGTTGCATTCCATGATGTGCATGCTTCGTTCTGGAGGCTGTGAGATAGCAGGCGAGACAAAGGCATGAGTTCGCGGGCAAAGGCTGCAAATCGCATCAACGCGCCGCGATATCCTCACCTCATATAGTGACGGGAGGGCCTCCCGTCTGCAATGCCCCAAAAATACTCGATCGGTGACGCTCGTCGCCGCGTGATGCCTTATCGTCCCATGGGCTCTTCGGTCTGCAATCTATTCATCTCTTCGAGAGCCTGCGCATAGGCCGCTGAATCGCCAGACCGCTGCGCTTCTTTGCGCGCTGCCGCTTCAATCCTGCCTTCGGTCTCCCGGCGCCCGGGCGCCGTCCCGCCTGCATAGGGCGGCGCGAGCCGGTTGCGCAAGGAGAGCGTCCGGCGAAATCATAGATCGGCATCCTAGTGAAGTTTGGAATTGAAGAGTTCGACCAACTCCTCGCGCTTCCTGATCTCCAGCCGTTCGTGGATCTGGTTGACGTGGTTGGTGACGGTCGAGGGTGAAATGCCGAGCGCGCGGCCAATGTCCTTGTATTGCTTGCCACGAGCAAGCATCTCCGCCACCGCGAGCTGGCGGGGGCTCAGACGATCCAGCACGTTTTCGCGCTTGGCTCGAACGAGGAACAGGTCGCGACAGGGGGAGGCCTCGAACGTCAGGTCGCCCGTGGACCACCGGGTTGTGTTCACACCGTCGAGCGGCAAGGAGGGCCAGTCCAGCCGCGGCCCGCGCCAGTCCGGGCGAACAGCCGCCACAAGTGCCGTGAATGCGGACGTCGTTTCGTAGAGTACGCCCTGCGCGTCGCAGAATGCGAGCGCCTCGCCCTGCCGCCCCTCCGCGCCCAGCAGCGAGGCAAACAGATTGATCCGCATGGCTTCGATCATGTGGGGAACGAGAACTTCCTTCGCCTGTCGATCCTCCTCCGAAAAGGGTCTGTTCCGATCGGCACGGTAGAAAGAGATGGCGGTGGGGATCTGGCTGACCGACGAGATATGACAGGTGCAAAGCGCGTGCTCCACCCCGAAGTGCCGGCCGTGCTTTAAATACATCGGAATGGTGATGAACTCGTCATACGGTACGACTTCATGCAAGATCATGGTGCGCCCCGGATTCGCGATGGCCGCCTGGGCCAGCGCATCATCCGCGATCCCGATTTCGCGGGCGTAATTCTCGATCATCTCCCAGGGCTGACGGAACAGATACACGCTGTTGAATGCTTCGCTGACGATATTCTGGGCGGTTACCCAGAGGCCCGAATCGAAGTCGACGACGTTCCGCACCGTTGCCATCGCCCAATCCTTGAAGTCGTGCACCGGAATGCCTCGGCAACTCTGATAGATCTTCAGTATGATTTCGTTCAACTGCGGGCCGGGCAAACGGATACTCCCTTGCAGTCAGTGTTGTGCATGTTCTGCAATCGATTAAGAAATCGGAATCCCAAAGCTGGTCTGGGCAATAGCTTGGCGCGCGCACAGCCAAGACTGCACACATCTTTCGCCAGGCCGTCCTACTTGCCCGACCGCGTACCTGTTTGGGAAACCAGGGCCGGTAGCCTTACTTCCCCGTCGGCTGCTCTCGTTGCAGTTCGTTCATCTCTTTGAGCACTTGTTCAAAGGCAGCGGAATCGCCGGACTGCTGCGCTTCTTCGAGCTTGCGGCCCAGCGCCTCCACCTTCGTGCTCCAGGCTTCCATCTTTCCCATGTCAAAGGTGACAGCGCCGTTCGGCGTGTTGATTGTCACTTCGCCTGTCGGCGATTCCATGTCCGCTGCGCCGTCCACCGAGCCGATGCCAGCCGGTCCCGTATAAGCGACGATGCCCACGACCATATTGACGATCACACCCAGGACGATCCCGCAGACAACCAGAACGGCTGTGTAGGGCAGCGCTTTTTGCCTAGGCACCAGCATCAGTGACGGAACACCCAGGAAAAGCAGGTACACAGAATAGAACGACGCCGCGAGCATCATCATCCAGAGTGCCGGCACGAGGGCGAAGACGCCGCCCATCATGGCGGCAGTGCTGCTGTAGGCCACAAGCTTGAGCGCATTCGCGGAGTTCTTTTGTCCGCCGAAGCCGGAAGCCAGAGCATTGCCTGTCAAGGACACGACAAAGATCATGACGAGCGACACCGTGTAGCTCATGACCATCTGCAGCAGCCCGGTCGCAAGAGGCACCCGTATCGAAAGTCCGAAAGTGCCGACCCCGAAAATGGATGCCCCGAGGAATCCGGCCACTGCCGGAACAGCTGCGAGTGGCATGACGTACCGGGTGTAGAGCGCCACCGTACCAGTTTCTTCGGCAGCGATGACCGGCCAGACCTGCCTGGGCGTCAGCATGATGCCCTTTATGCGAGCGACGAGACTCATGGAGTTCCTCTCAATTGGATTTCTATGAGGGGATTTACCTCCAGAGAGCGCCACGACGGTATAGGTGAAGTGACCCATAGCCATCGGAAGAGCAATCAGCCAAGAGTTCCAAAATACTAGGTGTAGCAAGCTGGCACGCCGTGACGTGTCCGCCGGGAACGGACACCTGAACTGTCGGTTTCCAAATGGAATCCGGCGTCAATTCTTTGGGAATTCTTGAACTGGAGACGTACGACGTGAGCCGCAAGACTAAACTCGCGATGAACAGCAGCACCTGCCTGCGACCCCTTCTTGCCCGCCCCGAGGCAGCGGCCATATGGCTGGCCCTGACGGCGGTGCCGATGCTGGCGTTGCCGCAGGCGGCACGGGCGCAGGATACGGGTATCATCGATCTCTCACACCCCGACGGTGGCATTGCGGTAGCGCGGGGCGTGTCTGCCGATGGTGGTGTCGTGGTTGGGGGTGCGAAGACCGCCGATGGCGAGTATCACGCCTTCCGCTGGACCGAGGCGGGTGGCATGCAGGACATGGGTGCTCTCGGAGAGGTCAGCCGGTCGGAAGCCTTTGGCGTGTCCGGCGACGGCTCTGTGGTGGTCGGCCAGAATATCACTGACAACGTGGGGGTCAGTACCACGCGCGCCTTCCGCTGGACCGAGGCCGACGGCATGGTGATCCTCGGCACGCTCAACGATGGCAACTGGTCCACGGCTAGCGGCGTATCCGCCGATGGTGCGGTTATAGTCGGTGCAGCAACTGACGGTGGGTGGGATAATGCCGTCACCGCCTTCCGTTGGACCGAGGCGGAAGGCATGGTGGGCCTCGGCATGCTCAACGACGGCAGCGGGTCCTGGGCTTACGGTGTATCCGCCGATGGTGCGGTGGTGGTCGGCACAGCTGCTGACGGTGCATTGGGTAATTCCAATCGCGCCTTCCGTTGGACCGACGCGGACGGCATGGTGGGCCTCGGCACGCTCAATGACGGCAGTTGGTCCGCGGCTAGCGGCGTATCCGCCGACGGTGCGGTGGTAGTCGGCACTTCGGCGGACGGTGCAACGGGTGGCATGCGCGCCTTTCGCTGGACCGAGGGCGGCAGCATGGTGAGCCTCGGCACGCTCAACGATGGCAACTGGTCCCGTGCTTACGGCGTATCCGCCGATGGTGCAGTGGTGGTCGGTAGTGGGCTCGATGGTGCAGAGGATGGCGATGCGCCCGAGCGAGCTTTTCGCTGGACCGAAGCCGGCGGGATGCAGAGCGTCGAGGACTGGCTCATCGCCTCCGGCGTCGATGTCGCAGACGTCCTGAGGACCAATAACGCCTACGGCACCAACAGCGACGGCAGCGTCGTCGTCGGCGATCTGGTGGACGGGCAAGCCTTCATCGCGCGCGTCGCGAAGGAAGGCGGCGGACTTGTGACGCTCGAAGACCTGCAGGCGAGCCTCGCAGCCACCGCCGGCGGCGGCGCGATGATCCTGCGGTCCAGCGATCTGCTGATCACCGGCGCCCACAGCCGTCCCCTGTCGCGGCGCGTCGAAGGCAACAAGAACACCTTCTGGATGACCGGCGACTGGGGCCGCGACGACCATGGTTACCGCGACGGCGATCTCGGTCTCGCGGAACTCGGCCTCGGCCACAACTTCGGGCCCGTGCAGCTGAACGTCTCGGTCGGACGGACCTGGGGAGAACAGAACCTGGTCCAGAACGGAAGTGCGAATACCGCCGGCACCTTCCTGCTCGGCGAGGCCCTGATCCCGATCTCCGGAAACCTCTGGGCGACGCTCGGCGCCTACGGAAACTGGGGCTCCGCCGATATCAGGCGCGGCTATCTCAATGCCGGCCTGCAGGACTTCTCGAGCGGAAATCCGGATGTCGACGCCTGGGGTGTGCGCGCACGCTTCGACTTCGACAAGGCCTACAATCTCGCAAGAACCGACTTCTCGCCCTACATCGACTTCACCTACAGCGAAGCCAGGATGGAGGGCTATACCGAAACCGGCGGCGGCTTCCCCGTCCGTTTCGACGCCCGCAAGGACAAGGCCACCGAGCTGCGCATCGGCGTGAACGTCGAGCGCCCGCTCCGGGACAATGTCAGCTTCGTCGGCACGCTGGAGGCGGCGCACCGCTTCGAAAAGGACGGCCCGCGCACGAGCGGCCAGGTGATCGGGCTGTTCGGCTTCGACCTCCCCGGCGCCGACAACATGCAGAACTGGGTCCGTGCCGGCGTCGGCATCGAAGGCCGCATCGCCGACGGCACCGCATCGCTGATGCTCAACACCACCACCCAGGGCGATACCCCGAGCCACTGGCTGGAGGTCAGGTGGCAA
>NZ_JAMXLD010000001.1:1133469-1156448 GCF_024054295.1 Ciceribacter sp. RN22 | reverse complement strand
AGGCGGGCGATACCGGGGGGGGCGGGACCGTTCGACCCGACCTTCCCGCCTTGCGGGCGACGTGGCCTAGCCCTTTTCAAAGGATTTCGGATATGGAGTACTTGGAAATCGCAGCGACGGCTTTCACCTGCTTGCTGATTCTTTTGGCCATGCTCGGCGGTCTTATACTCGCCTTCACCTTCGCCGTGTCTCATTCGATGGTCCGCAGTCGCGGACGAGACGAGCCAGACCTGTAGTGATCGTCGAGCCGACGGACGCCGCTCGACAGGAAATGCCGATACGCAGTTGGCCTGCCAAAACTCCCCTCACCCCTTCACAACCACTTGGAACACCTTCCGCACCGCCCTGGAAAGCCGCTTGATCTCCGCTTCCAGCGTCTTGATGTCGGGGCAATCGCCGGCGCGGCAGACGAGGTCGATCAGCCCCGCCGGCACCGCGTCGGGCTTGAACGGCCCGTCGATGCAGAGCCGCGTCACCTGCGAGATCTCGCTGTAGAGCCTGATCGCCTCGAGGCAGAGATCAAGGTCGTTGACGTCCATCAGCGCGCCGCCCGCCGCCTTCAGCGCCTCCTCCGTGGTGAGGCCGTTCACCTTCACCGCGATGCCGCGGCCGGGTGCGACGAGCGTCAGGTATTGCGCGATGAACTCGATATCGATCAGCCCGCCGGGAATGAGCTTCAGGTCCCAGATGTCGCGCGGCGGCTTCTCCTCGTCGATCAGCTTGCGCATCTCGGCGACGTCGCGGGCGGTTTTCGCCTCCTCGCGCGGCCGTTCCAGCACCTCGGCTATGATCCGCTCGGCGTCGGCGATCAGCTCGGCGTCGCCGCAGATCAGCCGTGCACGGGTGAGCGCCATGTGCTCCCAGGTCCAGGCCTCCTCCTTCTGGTACTTCTCGAAGGAGCGCAGCCTCGTCGCCACCGGCCCCTTGTTGCCGGAGGGGCGAAGCCGCATGTCGACCTCGTAGAGCACGCCTTCCGCCGTCGGCGCGGACAGCGCCGAAATCAGCCGCTGCGTGAGCCGGGTGAAGTAGCGCACCGGATCGAGCGGCTTCGGCCCGTCGGATTCGCCCGCCTCGTCGTCGTAGTCATAGAGCAGGATGAGATCGATGTCGGAGCCCGCCGTCAGCTCGAAGCTGCCGAGCTTGCCCATGCCGGCAATCGCCACCCTGCCGCCGGGGAAGCGGCCGTGATGGGCCTCGATCTCGCGCAGCACGGCGGCGAGCGCGGCCTCGAGGATGAGGGCCGCGAGATCGGTGAAGGCGCGCCCCGCCTGCATGCCGCCGATCGTTCCCGTCAGCAGCCGGATGCCGATCAGGAAGCGGTGCTCGGCGGCGAAGATGCGCAGCCGGTCGAGCAGGTCCTCGTAGTGTCGTGCACCGGCGAGGAAGCTTTCGAGACGGTCGGAAAGATAGTCGCGGGTCGGCAGCTGCACCATCAGCGACGGGTCGAGCATGCCGTCGAAGACGTGTGGCCTGGAGGCGATGATGTCGGCGAGCCGCGGCGCCGAGGACATGATGTTGACGATGAGTTCGAGCAGCGCCGGGTTCTTGCCGAGCAGCGAGAAGAGCTGGATGCCCGCCGGAAGCCCGGAAAGGAAGTTGTCGAAGCGCAGCAGCGCCTCGTCGGCGCGGCGGCTCTCGCCGAAGGTCTTCAATAGCTCCGGCATCAGCTCGGTCAGCCGCTCGCGCGCCTCGACGGACTGTGTCGCACGGTAGCGGCCGTAATGCCAGGTGCGGATGACGCGCGAGATGTCTTCCGGCCGCTCGAAGCCGAGCGCGACAAGCGTCTTCAGCGTGTCCGGATCGTCGCGCTGGCCGGTGAAGACGAGGTTGCCGTGGGCGCCGGACAACTCTCCTTCGTGCTCGAAGAGCTTGGCATAGCGCCGCTCCACCGTCTTCAGCACGCTTTCCAGCCGCGAAGAAAAGCTCGCCGTGTCGGCAAACCCGGCCATCAGCGCGATGCGCCTCAGCTCCGCCTCCGTCTGCGGCAGCACATGCGTCTGCTCGTCGTAGACCATCTGGATCCGGTGCTCGATGTCGCGCAGGAACCAGTAGCATTCGGTGAGTTCGCTCCGCGTCGTGTCGTCGATCCAGCTGGCGTCGGTCAGCGCCTGCAGCGCCTCCTCGGTCGCCCTCACGCGCAGCTGCGGCATGCGGCCGCCGGCGATCAGCTGCTGGGTCTGGGCGAAGAATTCGATCTCGCGGATGCCGCCGCGGCCGAGCTTGACGTTGTGGCCCTTGACCGCGATCGCCCCGAACCCCTTGTGGGCGTGGATCTGCCGCTTGATCGAGTGGATGTCGGCGATCGCCGCATAATCGAGATATTTCCGGTAGACGAAGGGCACCAGCTCGCGCAGGAAACCCTCCCCCGCCTCGAGATCACCGCCGACCGGCCGCGCCTTGATGAAGGCGGCCCGCTCCCAGTTCTGCCCGCGTCCCTCGTAATAGAGGATCGCCGCCTCGACCGGCACGGCAAGCGGGGTCGAGCCGGGGTCGGGCCGCAGCCTGAGGTCGGTGCGGAAGACATAGCCGTCTGCGGTGCGCTCCTGCATGATCCGCACCAGCCGGCGCATCATCCGCCCAAGGGTCTCGGTCCCATCCTCGGGCGAGACGAGGATGCCGGCGAGCGGCTCGAAGAAGACGACGAGGTCGATGTCGGAGGAATAGTTGAGCTCGCGGGCGCCGAGCTTGCCCATGCCGAGCACGATGAGGCCGCTGCCGGCCGACGGCGCCGAGCGGTCGGGAAGCTTCAGCTTGCCGGCGTCCTCGCCCGCAAGCAGCAGGTGGTCGACGGCGGCCGCGACCGCCGCCTCCGCCATGGCCGTCAGCCAGCCCGTCGTCTGCCGGCCGTCGAAGAGGCGGGAGAGATCGGCGAGCGCCACCAGGAAGGAGAGCCTGCGCTTGGCGATCCGCAGCCGCGACATCACCTCGGCCTCGGTCGGCACGGCTCCGTCGCCGTCGGCTTTCCAGGCATCGCGGGCGCGTGCCACCAGCCCTTCGAGGAGCGGCTCCAGCGGCTCGGTCACCGCGCTTGCGAGTAGCGCCGGCTTGAGCGAAGCGGTCTCGCGCAGATAGGGCGAGAGGCTGATTGCCGCCGTCACGAAGGACTTGAGCGGCGTCTCCTCCGCCATCAGTGCGGCAATCGCCGGCTCCTGCCGGCCGATCTCCTTCAGCGCCGCAACAGCCGCCTTGAGTTCCGTCTGGTTGAGCGGGCGGATGACGTCCGGCGCGACCGCGCGGAGCCAGGTGTTCGTCTGATCGGCCATGGGGCCTCCTCCCTCGACCGCGGCGGTATCCGCGATTCTCGCCTTTGCCGGCGCAGATTAGAGGAGCGGAGGGGCAAAGGGAATCACATCCCTCGCTTCAGATCTTCTGTCCGGGAAAGACCATCGTCGCCGTCAGGCCGGGCTGTTCCCTGCCCGGCGCGGTATCGGAGAGTTCGAGCCGCCCGCCATGCAGCGCCATGATCGCCTCGACCAGGGACAAGCCCAGCCCGGTGCCGGGCTTCGAACGGCTTTCGTCGAGCCGCATGAAGCGCTTGACGACATCGGCACGCTTTTCGGCGGGAACGCCCGGCCCGTGGTCGGAGACCGAGAGGCACAGCTCGCCGCCGGCTTTCGCCACCGTGAGCGTGATCGTGCCGTCGCCGTCGCTCTCGGTTCCATACTTGATGGCATTGTCGACGAGGTTCGAGATCGCCTGACCGATCAGCTCGCGGTTGCCGCGCACCGAAAGCCCCGGCGCAATCTCGCTCGCAAGTTTCTGCCCCGCCTCCTCGGCCACCGGCTCGTAGAGTTCGGCGGCATCGGCGGCGATCGCCGACAGGTCGACGTCGGAAAGCTCGGCGGCGATCGAACCCGCCTCGACACGGCTGATCATCAGGAGCGCGTTGAAGGTGCGGATCAGCTGGTCGGATTCGGAGATGATGCCTTCGAGCGCGGCCCGCCTTGCCCCGTCGTCGTCCTCGGCCAGCGCATCCGCCGCCTTGTTGCGCAGCCGCGTCAGCGGCGTCTTCAGATCGTGCGCGATATTGTCGGAAACCTGCCGCAACCCCTCGTTCAGCCGCTCGATCCGCCCAAGCATGTCGTTCAGCGATTGTGACAGGCGGTCGAATTCGTCGCCCGAACCGCCGACCGGCAGGCGCTGGGAAAGGTCGCCCGCCATGATCTTGGTGCTCGCCGCCGACATCCGGTCGATCCGCTTCAGCGCGTTGCGGCCGATCGCGAACCAGATGATCAGCGCCCCGAAGCCCATGATTGCCAGCGCCACCATCAGCGCCTTGCGGACGAGAAGGCGGAACTTCGCAGGCTCGCCGAGGTCGCGGCCGATCAGCACGCGCAGCCCGTTGTCGAGAATGAAGACATGGGCGGTGGCGATGTGTTTTTTGCCGTCGCCGGTATCGGAATAGCGCTCGTAGACGAAGGGGAAGTCGGTCCAGCCCTCCTTGTCGAATATGCCCGGCTGCAGCGAGCCGACATTGCCGGCGAGGATCTCGCCGTTCGGCCCGGCGATCACATAGAGGTTGGCGCCCGGCTGGCGGGCCCGCTGCTCCATGATCTTCAGCATCTGGTTCATGCCGCCGCTGCTGTAGGCGCGCTCGATGTCGGTCACTTCCTGCTGCAGGCTGTCGCGGGTCTGCTGGTTGAGCAGCCGCTCGGAAAGCGCCGTCACGTAGAAGACGAGGAAGGCCGCACAGAGCGCAAAGAGCACGATATAGAGGGCGGAGAGCCGGACTGCCGTCGACTTGAAGAGCACACCGATGCGGGACATGGACGGGTTACCCTTCGTCCTTGATCATGTAGCCGGCGCCGCGCACCGTCTTCAGCAGCGGCTTGTCGAAATCCTTCTCGATCTTCGAGCGCAGCCGCGACACATGCACGTCGATGACGTTGGTCTGCGGGTCGAAGTGATAGTCCCAGACGTTTTCGAGCAGCATGGTGCGCGTCACCACCTGGCCTGCATTCTTCATCAGGTACTCGAGCAGGCGGTATTCCCGCGGCTGCAGCAGGAGTTCCCTGCCACCCCGGCGGACCTCGTGGGAGAGCCGGTCGAGTTCGAGGTCGCCGACGCGGTAGACCATGTCCTGCTCCGGCTTGCCCTTGCGGCGGCCGAGCACTTCGACGCGGGCGAGAAGCTCGCTGAAGGCGTAGGGTTTCGGAAGGTAGTCGTCACCGCCGGCGCGAAGCCCCGTCACGCGGTCGTCCACCTGCCCGAGCGCGGAGAGGATCAGCACCGGCGTGTCGACGCCGCGCTTCCTCAGCTCGCTGATCACCGACAGGCCGTCGCGGCGCGGCAGCATCCGGTCGACGATGAGCACGTCGTAGCCGTTCTCGCTCGCCATGAAGAGGCCGCTCTCGCCGTCGCTCGCGTGGTCCGCGACGATACCCGCCTCGCGAAAGCCCTTGACCATGTAGGCCGCGGCCTCGAGGTCGTCTTCGATCACCAGTATTTTCATGCGCGGGACATTAGCGCCGGCCGCGGCCTCCGCACAACCGGTTTCGCCGGTGCCCGGCGCTGTCTGCTGTGGGGAATTCATGCGGGCCTCCTTGCCTGAACGGAAAGGGCGCCGCGCGGCCCGAAGCTGGTCCCGCGCGACGCCCTTGATGTCGGTCGTCTGCCGGATCAGCCCTGGTCGATCGGCAGGGCGACGAAGCGGCTGCCGTTCTGCGATTCGACCTGGAACAGCGCCTTGGTGCGGCCGTCCTTCTTCGCCTGCTCGATCACCTTCATGACCTCGTCGGCGGTGGAGACGGCCTGGTTGTTGACCGAGACGATCTTCTCGCCGGCCTGCAGGCCCTTGTCGGCGGCATCCGAATCCGGATCGACGTCAACGATGGTCAGGCCCTTGCCGTCTTCGGCCGGCTTGACGCTGATGCCCATGTTGGCGAGCGCCTGTTCGGTCGAGGGTGCGGCCTTGTCCGGCGTCGTTTCGCCGGCCGAGGCCTGCTGGTCCTTCGGCAGTTCGCCGAGTTCGACCTTCATCGCCATCGACTTGCCTTCGCGCCAGATCGAGACATCGACGGTGGTTCCGGGCGCGAAGGCGGCAATGCGCCGGGCGAGGTCGCGCGGGTCCTTGACCGGCTCGCCATTGACGGCCGTCACCACATCACCCTGCTTGATGCCCGCCTTTTCGCCCGGAGAACCGGCCTGCGGGGCGACGACGAGCGCGCCGCTTGCTTCCGAGAGGCCGAGCGAGTCGGCGATGTCCTTCGTCACCGGCTGGATCTGCACGCCGAGCCAGCCGCGTTCGACGGTGCCCGACTTGATGAGTTCGTCGACGACGCCCTTGGCGACGGAGGCCGGAATTGCGAACGCAATGCCGACATTGCCGCCCGACGGCGAGAAGATCGCGGTGTTGATGCCCACCACTTCGCCGTTCAGGTTGAAGTCCGGACCACCGGAATTGCCGCGGTTCACCGCCGCGTCGATCTGGATGTAGTCGTCATAGGGGCCGGAGCCGATGTCGCGGCCGCGGGCCGAGATGATGCCGGCCGTCACCGTGCCGCCGAGGCCGAAGGGGTTGCCGACGGCGACGACCCAGTCGCCGACGCGCATGTTCTCGTCAGCCGCGAACTGCACGTAGGTGAACTTCTGCTTCGGGTTCTCGACCTTCAGAACGGCGAGGTCGGTGCGCCGGTCGGTGCCGACGAGCTTTGCGTCGAGCTCGGTGCCGTCGTTCATGACGACCGTGTAGGCAGCGCCGTCCTCGACGACATGGTTGTTGGTGACGATGTAACCGTCGTCGGAAATGAAGAAGCCGGAGCCCTGCGAGGTCGGACGAAGGCGGCCTTCACCGCGCGGGGGGCGGTTCGGCTTCTTGTCCGGACGGGCGTCCGGGCCGGGCATGCCGAATTCCTTGAAGAAGCGCTTCAGCGGGTGGTCGTCCGGGAGATCTTCGAAACCGCGACCGCCGAAGCCGAACTGGAAGTTGCTTTCGTCCTGCGCCGTCTGGACGTTCGACTGAACGCGGACCGAAACGACGGCCGGGGAAACGGCCGAAACGACATCGGCGAAGCTCGGCACCTGCGGGGCTTCGACGCGGACGGCCTCGGCATAGGCCGGAACGATCATCGCCGGCACGGAGCCCGCAACGATCACCGCGGCAAGACCTGCCGCCGTCGAGTTGCGGAGCATCGTCTTGAGCTTGGAGCGTCCATTGCTGTTGAACATGTGACCTACCTTTTCTCTTTTCATCTGACTGTTGGCCGGGAAGCCGGCGTGAAGCGGTGGATGAGGAGAGATATAGGACGGCCCACGTTACTGCGAACTGTACGGCAGATGAAATCTTGGTAATCTTCGGGAAGGACCGGAGCGATCGGCCGCCGGACCACGCAACGGCCGATCCGCCGCTCTCACGGACGGGAACGCGCAAAAGCCGGGAAATACCGTCAAAACAAGATGATACGACGCCCTGCTCCGGCTGATGCGGAGGTGCTGCGGCTCAATCCTCGATCAGCGCCTTCAGCCGCGCCTCTTCCTCGGGCGAAAGCCTTTCCGGTGCGGGACGATGGCGGCCGCGCGCATAGACGAGCGCCGCAAACGCGCCGATCACCAGCAGCACGGCGGGCGCGCCCCACAGCACGTAGGTCTTGGCCGAAACGCGCGGCTTCAGGAGCACGAACTCGCCGTAGCGCGACACCACGTAGTCGATGACTTGCTCGTCGCTGTCGCCGTCGACGATGCGCTGGCGCACGATGAGCCTCAGGTCGCGGGCGAGATCGGCGTTCGAATCGTCGATCGACTGGTTCTGGCAGACGAGGCAGCGCAGCTGCGCCGAAAGATTGCGCGCCCGCTGTTCCAGCGCCGGATCGGCCAGCACCTCGTCCGGATTGACGGCGAAGGCGGGCAGCGGCGCGAACACCGACAGTGCCAGGATGACGGCCATCAGCAAGCGTCGGAGCGTGTTGACGGGATACCCCCCTCTGTCACTTCGTGACATCTCCCCCACAAGGGGGGAGATCGCCGGGGCTCCAGCCTCGGCGTTCGCAGAAAAGGACGTGACGGCGCCGTCTGGCCGATCTCCCCCCTTGTGGGGGTTGAGGAGCGGCCGGCGGAGCCGGGCAATCGATCCAGTGAATCGATTGCAGCGACGAACGCCGGCAGGGCAGAGGGGGGTGAACCTCACAACAGGCTGATCCCTCATTCCGCCGCCTCCAGCGCCACCTTGGCCGGCCTTGTCCGCCGGGTCGGGGCGCCGACGCGCAGCCGCCGGTCGGAAAGCGAGACGAAGCCGCCGGCCATCATGATGAGCCCGCCGATCCAGATGCAGAGGATGAAGGGTTTCCACCAGACGCGCACGACGATCCCGCCTTCGGCCATCGGGTCGCCGAGCGAGACGTAGAGCTGGCTTGTGCCGAAGCTGCGGATGCCGGCCTCGGTGGTGGGCATGCGCCGCGCCGTGTAGAGGCGCTTCGAAGACCACACCTCGCCCATGGCGACGCCGCCCTTGCCGAGCGTGAAATGCGCCCGGTCTTCGGTGAAGTTCGGGCCCTTTGCCGCCATCATCCGGTCGAAGGTGACGGTATAGCCGCCCGCCTCGACCGTCATGCCGGGCTTCATCTCGGTGACCGTCTCCGTCTCGAAGGTCGTCACCGCGACGATGCCGAGCACCGTCACGCCGAAGCCGAGATGGGCGAGCGCCGTGCCGAAGGCCGAGCGCGGCAGGCCGGCGAGCCGCTGGAAGGCCACCGACGCCGAGACCTTGTTGAAGCCGGCGCGGTACCAGAGGTCGGCGAGCGCGCCGAAGACGATGAAGAAACCGGCGGCAAGCCCGAAGACGGCGAGCACCGGACCGCCGTGCTGGACGTAGAAGAGGATGACGGCCGCGACGAGCGCGAGGCCGGCCGCAACATAGAGCCGCTGGAAGGCGCCGAGCAGGTCGCCGCGTTTCCAGGCGAGCATCGGCCCGAAGGGCAGCGCGACGAGGAGCGGCGCCATCAGGAGCCCGAAGGTCAGGTTGAAGAACGGCGGCCCGACCGAGATCTTGTCGCCGGTCAGCGTCTCGAGGAGCAACGGATAGAGCGTACCGACGAGCACGGTCGCGGCGGACACGGTCAGGATCAGGTTGTTGAGGACGAGCGCCCCTTCCCGCGAGATCGGCGCAAAGAGCCCGCCCGATTTCAGCGCGGGCGCCCGGAAGGCAAAGAGCGTGAACGCCCCGCCGATGAAGAGCGTCAGGATGCCGAGGATGAAGATGCCGCGGCTCGGGTCGGTCGCAAAGGCATGCACTGAAGTCAGCACGCCGGAGCGCACAAGGAAGGTGCCGAGCAGCGACAGCGAGAAGGCGAGGATCGCAAGCAGCACCGTCCAGATCTTCAGCGCCTCGCGCTTTTCCATGACCAGCGCGGAATGTAGCAGCGCCGTGCCGGCGAGCCAGGGCATGAAGGAGGCATTCTCGACCGGGTCCCAGAACCACCAGCCGCCCCAGCCGAGCTCGTAATAGGCCCAGTACGAGCCCATGGCGATGCCGGCGGTCAGGAAGGTCCAGGCGGCGAGCGTCCAGGGCCGCACCCAGCGTGCCCAGGCGGCGTCGATGCGCCCGTCGATGAGGGCCGCGATCGCGAAGGAGAAGCAGACGGAGAAGCCGACATAGCCGAGATAGAGGAGCGGCGGATGGATGGCGAGGCCGACGTCCTGCAGCACCGGATTGAGGTCCTTGCC
Organism: Ciceribacter sp. RN22; assembly: GCF_024054295.1. Lineage (NCBI taxonomy): Bacteria > Pseudomonadati > Pseudomonadota > Alphaproteobacteria > Hyphomicrobiales > Rhizobiaceae > Ciceribacter > Ciceribacter sp. RN22. The sequence continues at coordinate 1,146,791 of NZ_JAMXLD010000001.1, read as the reverse complement.
CTCCGCCGGCGCCGGCGAGAGCCGGATGAACGGATTGGAGGTGAGCAGGATGAAGAGCGCGAAGGCGGTGGCGATCCAGGCCTGCACGGCGAGCACGTTCGCTTTGAGCCGCTGCGGCAGGTTGGCGCCGAAGAAGGCGACCATGGCGCTGAAGAATGTGAGGATCAGGAGCCACAGCATCATCGAGCCCTCGTGGTTCCCCCAGACGGCCGCGAAGCGGTAGACGTCGGGAAGCAGCGAGTGCGAGTTCTGCCAGACGTTCTGCACGGAGAAGTCGGAGACCATGTAGGCGTAGCTCAGCGCGCCGAACGAGAGCGAGACGAGCCCGAACATCGCAAGCGTGCCCGTCGTGGCGACGCCCATCAGCGCGGTATCGCCGCGCCGTGCGCCGATTACCGGCAGCACGGAGACGACGATCGCCGTCGCAAGCGTCAGCACCAGCGCGTAGTGTCCGAGTTCGATGATCATTTCACCGTCTCCTTACCACTCAGTTCGACGCCCTGGGCCTTCAGGCGATCGGCGACGTCCTTCGGCATGTAGGTCTCGTCGTGCTTGGCGAGCACGGTGTCGGCGGCAAAAACCGGATCGCCGGCGACGAAGGCACCTTCTGCGACCACGCCCTGCCCCTCGCGGAAGAGGTCGGGCAGAATGCCGGTATAGGTCACGGGCACGGTGCCGATCGTGTCGGTGATGGTGAAGGTCACGGTCGATCCCTCGCCGCGCTTGACCGAGCCCGCCTCCACGAGGCCGCCGAGCCGGATGCGCGTTCCCGGCGGCACCTTGACGGTGGCGAGATCGCCCGGCACGTAGAAGTAGGCGACCGACTGGCTGAAGGCGAACATCACCAGCAGCACGGCGGCGACGATGAAGCTCACGCCGCCGGCAATCACGGCCAGTCTCTTCTGTTTGCGGGTCATTTCAGTGCTTCCTCCACCGGCAGGCCGAGCTCGCGGGCCATCGCGATCAGTTGCTGGCCTTCCTGCCCCTCCGCCGGGAAGGCCGCGAGCCCGGATTTCAGCGCCGCGACGGCGTTTTCCGGCTCCTTCAGCATCGCGTAGGACCGGACGAGACGCATCCAGCCTTCGAAATTGTTCGGGTTTTCCTTGAGCTTGGCGTCGAGCCCGGCGACCATGCCGCGGATCATCTCCATGCGGTCGCCCGTCGACATGCCCTGGGCGGCGGCGACATCGGCCGCCGTCGGGTTGCCGGGCGCTTCCGGCTTCGCTTCGCCGGTGTTTGCCGCGATGTGTTCGTTGACGAGCGGCAGCCAGGGTGCGTCGGCCGGCGAGGCCTTGGCGAGCGCCTCGAAGGCCGCGCGGGCCTCCTCGCGCTTGCCTTCCTGTTCGAGCGACAGGGCGATGTAGAAGGAGGCGCGCGGATTGGCGCTGCCGAGTTTCACCGCCTGCTCGAAGGCCGAGCGGGCATCTGCGGTGACGATACCGTCACTTTCCGCCGTCATTGTTTCGCCCAGCCCGATCATCCGCTCCGGGCTCTGCCCGAGCAGGCGGATCGCATTCCGATAGGCGAGCTCGGCATCGCCGTAGCGCGACATCTTGAAATAGATCGGTGCGAGCACGTCCCAGCCGGCGCCGTCGTCGGGGTTCTGGGCGAGGTGCCGTTCCACCTTGGCGACCAGCAGTTCGAGATTGTTGCCGGGGTTTTCGAGCCGTGCGGCGAGCGGCTCGGAGGGCATGCCGGGGCTGCCGGTCAGCATGTAGAGCCCGAGGCCGATCGCGGGAAGCGAGACGACAATGAACGCCTGCGCCAAGAGGTGCCTGCCGGATTTCGGTTCCTTCGTGCCCTTCGCCTCGGCGGAGACGGCAAGGAGGCGCCGGCCAATCTCGGCACGGGCGTAATCCGCTTCCGCGCCGCCGATCAGCCCGAGCTTCTTGTCGCGTTCGAGCTCGCGCAGCTGGTCGCGGTAGACGGCAGCCTCCCCGACCGCGTCCTCGACAAGGACGGTACGGCCGCGAAAGAGCGGCCCGAGAAGGACGACGGCCGTGACGGCCGTCAGCAAGGCAGTGGCGATCCAGAACAACATGAGAACCCAATTAATGTATGCCGGGAGACATTCCAACCGGCAAACGGTCGATGACGCGTTTTTGAGGCGTTTCGCCGCAAGGAATGCTCTACGGGATCGGAGGTGCCCTAGCCTTGACTTATGTCAAGGGCGTCCAGGTGCCGTTCGGGTTGCGGCAAGCCGCGCCACGCACTTCCGTCTCGCTGCCCTTCACCCTCAGCTTGTGGGTGTACTGGCGACAGTTCTGCTGTCCGACCTGATAGGGTGCGGCGGCAACCACCTGGCCGGAGATATCGTTACCGTTCCAGGCCACCGGCTGGCCGCCGGGAGCGGCCTCCAGTGCGCGGTATTCGGCCTCGAGGGCACGCTGCGTCTGGCTGTCCGAAAGTTCGACGCCCGAGCGGGCGACGATGCCGCCCTGCAGCGCGGAGATATAGAGGGCGGATGCGGAGCTCTTGCCGCTCGTGGTTACGCAGGACGACAGCGCGAACACCGCAAGCGTCGCCGTCACCGCGATACGAAAGCGCGTATTTCCCATGTCCCCTGCCCGACCTCTTTCGACCACTCTCGATATGCTCCTTCTTAGCTGCGGCAGACACGTGGCATCATTGTGACAGCCTTCTTTTTTCACGGAAATTTGCCTCACGCAATGTCTCTCGTGACGGCCGGCAGCACCAATCGCGCCCGCAATCCGCCACGCGCACCGCGCGAAAGCCCGAACGCCCCCTGATATTCGGAGGATATCTCGTTGACGATCGAAAGCCCGAGCCCGGTGCCCGGCTTGCTCTCGTCGAGCCGGCGGCCGCGCTTCAGCGCCTCGACGATCTCGCCGGGTTCCAGCCCCGGCCCGTCGTCCTCCACCGTCACCTCGACCCAGTCGCGGCGCGTCACGCCCTCGCCCGGTTCGTGGCCCTCGGCCGGACCGGCGTTGACGACGACGCCGGTGGCGGCGAAGCGGGCGGCGTTTTCAAGGAGGTTGCCGACCGTCTCCTCGACGTCCTGCTGCTCCATGGCGAGCACCAGCCCAGGCGCAAGCTTCAGTTCGAACCGCGTCTCGGGGTTCAGCCGCCGCATCACGCGGATCAGCCGTTCCAGCGTCGGCTCAAGCTCGGTGCGTGCCAGCACCGATTCGCGCTGGGCGGCGATGCGGGCGCGGTTCAGGTAGGAGGAAACCTGGCTCTGCATCGCCTCGGCCTGGGTGGTGACGACGCTCGCCTGCGATTTCGGCAGCGCCCGCGCCTCGTTGAGCAGCACGGCAATCGGCGTCTTCAGCGAATGGGCGAGATTGCCGACCTGCATGCGCGCGCGCTCGACGATGCGCCGGTTGCTGTCGATCAGCGCGTTGATCTCGTTTGCGAGCGGCTGGATTTCGCGGGGGAAGACGCCCTCGATGCGCTCCGCCTCGCCGGCACGGATCCGCTCCAGCGCCCGGCGGGCGCGTTCCAGCGGCTTCAGCCCGTAGAGAATGGCAAGGCCGTTGACGATCAGGCCCCCGAGGCCGATCAGGGCAAGCCCGGTATAAAGTCTCGTGGTGAAGAAGCGGACATCCTCCTCGACGACGTCAAGGTTACCCGAAACGCGAAAGCGCGCCGCGCGACCGTTGGCGTCGAGCACGACCTCCGTCTCGGCGACCCTCAGATGGTTTCCGTAGGGGTCGGTCATCGGATAGAAGCGCTCGTAATGGTCGTCGAAGGGGACGGTATTGATGTCCGGCACCGGCAGGTCGGTGAGGCCGAGCGAGGTGGAGGCGAGCGGAGCGGTGCTGAAGTTGCCGAGCGGCTCGACAAGCCAGTACCAGCCGGTCTTCGGCTGCGAGAAGCGCAGGTCGCCGAGTTCGGGACTGCCGGCGAGGCTGTCGCCGTCGCCGATCGAGACGGAATTGATGACGTTGTAGAGCTGGGCGCGCAGCAGGTTGTTGAAGCCGCGCTCCGTGCCCTGCCGGTAGAGCGCCGAGATCACCACCGCCATGGTCACGAGTGCGACCGCCGACCACGCCGTGGCCAGCAGCAGCACCCTGACTGTCAGCGATCTAGTGCGCATCTTTGGGCGCTTGCATCCGGTAGCCGAGACCGCGCACCGTCTCGATCAGGTCGAGGCCGATCTTCTTGCGCAGGCGCCCGACGAAAACCTCGATGGTGTTGGAATCGCGATCGAAATCCTGATCGTAGAGGTGCTCGACGAGCTCCGAGCGCGATACGACCTCGCCCATGTGGTGCATGAGGTAGGAAAGCAGCCGGTATTCGTGGGAGGTGAGCTTCAGCTGCGTGCCCGACACACTCGCCTTCGACGCCTTGGTGTCGAGGCGGACCGGGCCGCAGACGATCTCGGAAGAGGCATGGCCCGCCGCGCGGCGGATCAGCGCGCGGATGCGCGCGAGCACCTCTTCCACGTGGAAGGGTTTGGCGACGTAGTCGTCGGCGCCGGCGTCGATACCGGCCACCTTGTCGCTCCAGCGGTCGCGGGCCGTCAGGATCAGCACGGGCATCACCCGACCGGCGGCACGCCACTTTTCGAGCACGGTCAGGCCGTCCATTTCCGGCAGGCCGATGTCGAGGATCACCGCGTCATAGGGCTCCGTGTCGCCGAGGAAATGCCCCTCCTCGCCGTCGAACGCCTTGTCGACCACGTAGCCCGCCTCTTCCAGCGCTTCGACGAGCTGCCGATTGAGATTAACGTCGTCCTCGACGACCAGAATGCGCATACTGCCAGTCCCTCTCCGTCTTGTCCGGCCGGCCGCGTCCCCCGCGCCCGGCTCACGCCGTCGCCTGCCTCGTGCGCCTTACTGTGAAACCCGCATGGTGACCTTGCGCGGGCGCTCGTTGCCACTTCCCGGGATCAGCACCGTCACCACGCATGTACCGCCGGAACTGCGCACCGACAGCACCTGCCCGCCGAGTTCCGCCGCAGCCTGGGCCGCTGCGCCATAGCAGTCGGCGCCACCACGGCTGCTGCCGTTGTTGCCGTCGTTGCCGTTGCCCTGCGCCTGGGCGAGAACCACCGGCGCCGGGGCGGTCGCGACCGCCGCCGCCGGGGCGGATGTCGCCGCAATGCCGGAGGCCAGGCTCGCTATGATCAGGAATGATGCCATGGACTACTACTTCCGAAAGATACTCGTTGTTGTGAAGTATCTACCCGATGGCATCTGAATGGCAAATGAATGCGGCCGACAACTTCCGTTTATCACCCGCCAATCACCTTCTTCGCCGAAAGCCGGCCGTAGATCGCCAGCAGCCCGCCGAAGGAGCCGACCAGCGAGACGATCGCGTCGGCGAGCTCGCCCTGTTCGGCAAGGCCGACATCCACGCCCTTGACACGCAGCACCGAGGCGCCGATCGCGATCAGCGCGCCCCACACGGTCTTCGACTGATACCACGGTTTGTATTCGATAATCTCGGACATCGTCTTCTCTCCTTCTTCGATGGTGTCGTTCAAAGCGAAAGGACTGTCTCGGCGGCAATCCCGTCGACCACGCGCCGGCCGAGCTGGCGCACCCTGACCGCGAGACTTTCGACCGGGCCGCCGAAATCGGCGATCTCGTCCGCGGCCGTGTAGGTGTGGCCCGGCGCCACCGTCTCGACCGTGCGCTTCACCGCGCCGCCGGCGAGGATCTCCAGCCGGTAGCGCTCCTCCGCCTCGTCGAGCGGGATTTCCGCCGCCTCCCAGTCGTCGGCATCGATCCGCCCGCGGCGGACCCAGGTGATCTCGATACCCCCGCCCACAAGCCTGCGGCCGGCGAGATGCACCGGCGCGAGCGGCGTCAGCGCCCTGCGTCCGCCGGCAAAGGAAAACGGACCGGCCGGCGCCGCGGCCATGCCGACCGCCTCCGCGATATAGTTGAGCGGTCGCCCCGCCTCGTCGGAGGCAAGCCAGACCGGCGGCACCGCCGCGTCGAGCGCCACCACCCGCGCGCCCGCCGGCGCGCCTGCGGCCATCGCATCCTCGCTGCCGCCGAGCCCGCGCAAGAGGCGCGTCAGTCGCCAGCGGCCGGCGGCGATCTCTTCCGCCCCGGCAAAGCCGATCACTTCCCACGCGCCGGACGCTGAGCGGACGGCGAGCCGGTTGGCGCCGTTCAGCACCGCGAGCGTCGAGGCCGAGGCGAAGCTGCCGTAGGTAAGGTCGAGGGTGATCGCGCGCGCCCCGTCGAAGCGGCCGGCAACACCGGCCTCCAGCGGTTCGGCAAGCCGGCCGAGCGTCGCCGGACGGTCGAGCACCACCCGAAGGGCGTAGCCCTCGTTCTCGACGGAGGACGAGATCGCGATGCGCCGCCACGGCCGCCCGAAGGCGGCGACGCGGGCGAAATCCTCGTCGTGTCCCCCCGCGTAGCGCGGCAGGTCGAGGAATTCGACGGCGGGCGCGAAACCGTCGGATGCGGGATTGGGAACGTCGCGGCCCGAACCCGCGGCGACCGGCACGGACAATCCACCGACGGCGAGTTCGCTCAGCGTCAGGCGCCGGGCCGCCCCGTCCTCGCATTCGGAAATCACGAAGCGGCCTTCGGGCCCGTCCGCAACGGCCAGCACATCCCCCGGCATGAAGGCGAGCGCGTTCGGGCCGAGCGCCGTTTCCAGCGACCGACGTTCGGCGCGGTGCTGGCGCAGCGTCGCCTCCGCAGCGGCAAGTGCGGTCTCCTCGGAAAGCGCGGCGGAAAGGTCGAGCGACAGCACCCGGCTGGTCGCCGCCGGCGCGCGTCGCGAGCGGGCGCTCGCTTCCGCATAATCGGCGGCCGCATCGTAGAAGGTCAGGATCGCCTCGCCGGCGAAGTCGCTGTCATGGCCGCGGCGTTCGCGCCAGAGCGGCTCGTCATCGAGATCGGCAAGCACGTCCACGCGCACCGCCGGCAGGCTCGCCTCGTCGCGCGAGCGGAAGCGCAGCACCCCGCCGTCCTCGATCACGTCGATGCGGAAGGCTTCGGTGAGCGGCTCGATCAGGCTGCGGGCAGACGCGACGTCCGCCTGCACATAGCCATCGAGATCGCCGGTCACCGCCGAGACGTCGTAGTCGGCAAAGCCGTGGTCCTCGCAGATCGCCCCGATCACGTCGGCAAGCGTCCCTGCCCCCAGCCGGCCGTTCAGCCAATGCCCGGTCCGCCAGTTGCCGCCGTCCGACCAGAGGGACAGATTGCCCGGAAAGGCCGGATAGGGCCGCGCGTCCCAGGCCCAGAGATAGATGCGGGCCGGATCGACCATTCCGGCCGGCGCCGCGGTGTCTCCCCAGTGGTCGTAATGGGCGGAGAGGAACCGCCGCTGCATAGCGTCGGCGCGCAGTCCGCGGGAATGATAGGGCAACCCGCCCTCGGCGGATTTCGGATCGCCGAAGACGTTCGGCTGGTTGGCGCCGCGGTCGATCGCCGGGCAGCCGAGTTCGGTGAACCACACCGGCTTTGCCGCCGGCGTCCAGGCGGTCGGCACCGGCTTCTCCACCCCCGCCACCCGGTCGAAATGCCGGTTCGACCACCAGCCCTCGATGTCCTTCACCCGGAACACCCAGGGCTTTGCCGCGGCCCCGTCGGTGATCGGCGTGCGGCGGCGCGCCGCCCGGTCCGCCGCACTTGCATAATACCAGTCATAGCCCTCGCCGCCGGCGATCTGGCGGGCCATCGCCGCCGCATCCGCCGCCAGCCGAAAGCCGTCGGGGTTTTGCGCTACGAGGTCCTCGTCCCGCCAGTCGGAGAGCGGCATGTAATTGTCGATCCCGACGGCGTCGATTTCGGGCGAGGCCCAGAGCGGGTCGAGATGGAAGAAATGATCGCCGGAACCGTCCGCCGGATGGTAGCCTGAATATTCGCTCCAGTCGGCGCCGTAGGTGATCTTCGTCGCCGGGCCGAGGATCGCGCGCACGTCGCCGGCAAGGGCCGCGAGCGCCTCGACGAAGGGAAAGGCATCGCTCTCGTCGCGGACCGTCGTCAGCCCCTTCAGTTCCGAGCCGATCAGGAAGGAGTCGACGCCGCCCGCCGCCTTCGCGAGCAGCGCACAGTGCAGCACCATGCGGCGATAGCCCTCGTCGGCGCCGTGCCAGGTGACACTATCCCCGGAGACGGTGAAATCGGCCGCGGTCGCCGCGCCGCAGAAGGCCTCGACCGCCGTCCTCGCCGCCTTCCGGTCGGTGGCCGGGAGACAGGTGATCCGTCCGCGCCAGGGATAGGCCGCCTGCTCCGCCCCGCCATGGGGATCGGGCAGGCCGTTGCCGGCCGGAATGTCCATCATCATCAGCGGATAAAGCGTCACCTTCAGCCCGCGCGCCGCAAGGTCGCGGATCGCCTCGACGACGCTGTCGTCGCTCGGCGTGCCGCCATAGGCCGGGCCGCCGTCGTGCAGCGAGACGACATGCGCCGCGCTGCGACCGATACCCGCGACCCGCCAGGGCCGGCTCTCGCCGCTTCGCGCGGCGACTTCCACGCCCGGCACCACCCGGCATTCCCCTGCCCGGAGGTCCGTGCCGAACCAGGTGACGACCAGCGCCACGCTTTCGAGATTGGGACAGAGCGCCTGCAATTCGTCGATCGAGGCCTGCCAGTCGGTCTCCGCCGTCAGCGTGTTGCGGTTGAGGATGCGGGCGCTGCCCTCGCCGGTCGTCTCGCGGACCGCCACCCCCGCATAGCCGTGCTCGGTCGCGCCGGGGATCACGTTCACCGCGCGAATCTGCCTCTCCAGCGTGCCGACCGGCCGCATCACCTCGAACTGCAGCAGCGGGATGCGGTTGCCGAAATCGTCGAGCGGCAGCCGCTCGAAGACGACATAGGCGAGCCCGCGATAGGCTGGCGCCCTGCCCTCGCCTTGCTTCGCCTCGATCAGCGGATCGGGAAGCTGGGTCATGCTTCCCACATGGACGCGCATCTCGACCTCGCCAAGGTCGAGTTCCTGCCCGTCCGCCCAGACCCGCCGGACACCGGCGACCGGCCCCTCGCAGAGCCCGACCGCGATATTGGCAAAATAGCGATAGGTCTTCACCCGCGTGCCGCCGGCCTTGCCGCCGGTCCGCTCGGTCACCGCCTCCTCTTCGAAGCGCGTCGCCCAGATCAGCGTGCCGCCGATCCGCGTCGTGCCGTAGACGCGCGGGATCGCCGTGCCCTCGCTCGCGCCGGGAAGCCTTGCGGTCGAAAGCCGCGCGCCGCTGACGGTGCTCGTCCCCGAAAGCAGCGCCCGGTCGAGCGCATTGCCGGCGAGCGCCCCGGCCGCCCGCCCGAGAACCGCCCCGAGCGGCCCGAAGATGCCGCCGACGGCGGCACCCGCCGCCTGGAACAGAAGTGTGGCCATGCCTCACCTTTCCGGAAAACGATAGATGCCGGCGATCCGCCGTGCCCACGCAGGCGCAAGCGGCGAGCGCACCACGCCCGCCTGCTCGTAAGCGTGGATGAACCGGCCCCCGGCGCCAAGAATCCCGGCATGCTTTGCCGAAAACTGCGGCCGGAAGCGGAAGAGCACGAGGTCGCCCGGCACCGCGCTGCCCAGATGCATCACGCTCAGGAAATTCCGTTCGGCCGCCGCCATCAGCCGGTCCTCGCCACTCCGCTCCGCCCAGTCCGGCGCATAGGGCGGCGGCACCTCCGGCTCGTCGCCGTAGAGTTCGCGCCAGACCCCGCGCACCAGCCCGAGGCAGTCGCAACCGACGCCGCGGAGCGATGCCTGATGCCGGTAGGGCGTGCCGATCCAGCCCTCGGCGCAGGCGAGCGCCGCGTCGGTGATCGAAGACATGGGGCCTCTCCTTCGAACCGGCTATTCGAACAGCGGCCCACCGTCGTGCAGGCTCTCGCCGCTCACGTAGGAATAGGCGAAGTCGCTGCCGGGCATATGCGGGAATCCCTGAAAGTTCAGCGCGTTGGCGAACTTTTCTCGACAGGTGGAAAAGGCCTTGTCGCAGCCGACCGAAACCGCCACCGCCTCTCCCGCCGCGGGCAGCGTCTCGAGCGGCAGCCAGAGCGACAGCGCCGTGCCGCCCGCCGCCGCCCGGCTCTCCTCGACGAGCGCCGTCGTCCCGTCGGCAAGCGTCAGGCTTCCGAGCCGGAAATGCCCGTCGGCGAAGGCTTCGAGCCCGCTCACCAGCAGCCGGTCGCGCGCGGGCACCGCCGTCACCACCGCGTCCGCCCGCCGGCCGGGTGCCGAAAGGTCGACGCCGCAGCGCCGGTCGCCGAGGGTCGCGTCGCAGCGGCGGTTGTAGATCCGCCCCGTCTCCTGCGAGAGCCGGTGGGCGAAGCTTCTGAGTTCCGCGGTAAACGCGCCCGCCGCCCGGGTGACCTCGCCGATCTCCTGCACTTTCAGGAGCAGCGCTCCTTCCGGCGCCTGCCAGTTCACCCTGAAGACCTCGACCCGCGCGCCGTCATAGCGCCCGGCGGCAAGATCCGCCTCCGTCACCGCCTCGCTCGAAAAGCCGCCGGTCACCTCGCTCGCGGGTGCCGCCAGCCCCTTTTCCTCGCGCATCTCGCTCGCCTCAAATCCGCTCGCCGCGCGGTATCGCGTGCCGCCGAAGTCGAGCGCCTCGTCATGGTCGGTGAAGCCGAGCACCACGCCGTCGCGACGCGTCACCCGCCAGCAATGGCAGAGCGTCGTCGCCTCGCCTGCAAGATGCGCGGCAAGGGCCGGCGAAATCTCTCTCATGGCAGCACCTCGACCAGCGGGATCGCCGGAATGCGCCCGGCATTGAAAGCCTCGAGGTTGACCTCGATCCGGTCGATGTCGAAGCGCACCGGCACGTCGAATTCGAAGCCGGCCGTCACCCGCACACCGGCAGCGGGCGCGGTCTCGAAAGTCACGATCCCGGTCGCCGCATCGCAGGCGACGCCCGCCTCCGCTTGCGCCCCGCCGATCCCGACGAGAACGGTGCCGGCGACCGGCTTTTCGATCCGCCGCCGCCATTCCCCGCCGGCATCACCGTAGGTCTTCCGAAGGGCGAACGTCCGCGTCTCGCCGTCACCCGTGCCGATCTCCTGGTCGAAGGCGGTGATCGCCGCACCCGGCGGGCCGGAGCGGTGGTCGAGCGGGTCGCGGAAGCGGAAGCCGTAGAGCGCGCCGCTGCGTGCCTCGAAGAAGGCGAGCACGTCGTAGAGGTCGCCCACCGAACGGATGCCGGAGCCGGCGTCGTAGCGCCGTCGCGAATTGCGCCAGCGGGCGTTCCGCGCCTCGCGCCCGTTCGAAAGGCTGGTGATGTCGACGCGCCGCTCCGGCCCGCCGCTCGTCGAGAGCGAAAGCCGCATCGGGAAGCGCACCTCGTGAAATCCGCCGGCCATCCTCTCCTCCCCGTTATATCATCGAGACTTGGTGTCAGAGGTTCCGCCGGCCGCGCGCAACGCTGCGCGCCAGCATGGCGGTCACCTGTCCCTCGCTCTTGCGAAAACTCTCGGCGTCGCTCGCCGTCACGTTGAAGACGATCTGCGTCGTGCCGCCGCCGCCCGAAACACCGAGCGTGCCGTCGGCACCGCGCTTCAGCGGCAGCACCGCCTCCGTGCCCGCCTCGCCCATCAGGCCGAGGTCGCCGCTCATCGGAAAATAGGTCGGCGCCGACACCACCCCGCCCGCGGCAAACGGCGTCACCCGCCCCGGCACGCCGCCGTCGGCAAAGGCGAAGAGCGAGCCGAGCCCGTTTGCAAGCCCCGCCGTCAGCGACGACACGAGCGTGTCGAGCGGCTTCAGCCCGGCCGAAAGCGCGACCCCCGCCAGCCGTTCGCCGACGGCCTTGAGCGTGTCCTCGAGCCCCTTGCCGCCGAGCGTCGCGCTCTTCAGCGCCCCGGTCAGCGCTGCGCCGAAGCCCTGCGAGCGCCGCTCCAGCTCGTCCAGCACGCCGATCGCCGCCGACGCATCGAGCGAAAGCCCGAAGGTCACCGTCTCGTCCTCGTTCATCACCTGATCTCCTCATCGGGAAAACGACGCATCAGCGCCTCCAGCCCGGCCCGTGCGAGCCGGGGTACGGCCGGAGCGAAGGCGCCGGTCATCGCCGCGAACTCGCGGGGCGAGAGCTTCCAGAACTCATCTGGATCGAGCCGCAGGAGGCCGAGGCCGGCATGCATCGCCGCCCGCCAGGGAAAGGCGGTGGTCGTCGCCGTTTCCGTCCCCTCGCCTGCGGCTCTCAGCGCTCCGGGCGCTTTCCCTCCTCGTCGAGGAAGGTCGCCGTCAGCAGGTCGCGGACGAGCGCCGCGGTCGCGCTCACACCGCCGTCGATCGCCATCTCGGCCACCTCCTCGTCGGAGAAGCGGTTACCGCCGCCGCGAAGCCCCGCGCCGATGATCCGGATCAGGTCCTCCGCCTTCAGTGTCCCCTCGGAAAACCGCCCGGCGAGGCCCGCGAGGCTCTCGGCCCTGAAGGCCGTCTCCAGTTCGGCGAGCGCGCCGAGCGTCAGGCAAAGAATGCGCCTTTCGCCGTCGATCATCGCCTCGACCTCGCCGCGGTGGCGGTTCGCCCGCCGGACCGTCACGCCCCCACCCATCGAAGCCCCCATCAGAGCGCCCCGAAGGCGAGTTGCCCCGCCGATTCGAGCGCGAGATCGAAGGTCAGCTCCCCGTCATGGGCGCCGGCATATTCGAGCGCGGTGATCTGGAAGGGTCCGGAAACCGTCCCGAAATCGGGGATCACCACCTGCCAGGCGAGGATCGTCCCGTCGAAGAAGGCCGCGCGCACCAGCGCGTCGGACGACTGGTCCTTGAAGAGCCCGCTGCCCGACAGCGACGCCCTCTGCACGCCCGCACCGCCGAGCAGCTCGCGCCAGCGCCCGGCGCTCTCGGCATCCGTCACGTCGACGGTCTCGGCGTTGAAGGCGAGCGTCTTCGACCGCAACCCCGCCACCGTCGCATACCCGCCGCCGTCATGGACCTTCAGCAGCAGGTCCTTGCCCTTCTGTGCCACCATGGCCTCGTTCCTTTCGGTTGTTGGATTGTCGCGGGGGCGCGCCGCGGGTTGCCCCCTCTCCCCCGGTGGGAGAGGAAGCGATTTCGGCATCTTAGCGTCAGCTAAGTGCCAGAAATCGCAGGTGAGGGGGATATGAGGCGACCGCCCCCCTCACTTGGAATTTCTAACACTTAGCTTTCAGCTAAGATGTTGAAATTCCATTCTCCCCCACCAAGGGGGAGAAAGAACCTCGTCCGCCGTCATGCCGGGCTCGACCCGGCATCCAGTCGCGCGATGTCCATCGCGCGGGAAGACTCTTTCGATTTCAGCGGACATGCACTCTTTCGGCTCGCCGACGCTCGCCGGCTGGATGCCGGATCAGGTCCGGCATGACGGAGGCGATGCATGTCCACCCGATCTCCCCCTTGTGGGGGGTGAGGAGCGGTCGGCGTAGCCGAGCACTCGATCCGGTGAATCGATTGCAGTGACGA
>NZ_JAMXLD010000001.1:1131871-1133387 GCF_024054295.1 Ciceribacter sp. RN22 | reverse complement strand
GGGGGAGGGTCGGACCGCAGGTCCGGGGTGGGGTGATCCGTGCAATGGTCAGGCCGTCCCCGGCGAGGACCAGGGCAAAAGGCGCGCCCTCGCCATTTACAGCTTCCGCTTGCACCGCCCGTCCTCTATGGTCGCGGCAGTCTTCCCGCCCGCCGGTTCCCCATGTCGCTTTCCGCCTCGCTCCGTTCGCCCCGCACCGGGCTCGTCGCCCTGCTGTCGGTCACCCAGATCGTCGGCTGGGGCACCAGTTTCGAAATGCCGGGCGTGCTCGGACGTCCGATCGCCGCGGGCCTGGGCCTCGCGAACGAGGTCGTCTTCCTCGGGCTCACCGTGATGATGCTGACCATGGCCGCCGCCGGCCCGTGGACGGGCCGGCTCATCGAGCGCCATGGCGCGGCGCGCGTCCTTGCTGCCGGCTCCGCACTCCTCGGGCTCGGCCTCCTCGGCCTCAGCCTCTGCCAGGGTGTCACCGCCTATTTCGCCGCCTGGCTGGTGCTCGGTCTCGGCGGCGCCTTCGGCCTTTCGGTGCCGACCTATGCCGCCGTCGTCGAGCGGGAGGGCGCAAACGCCAAGCGCAGCATCGCCGTGCTGATGATCTTCACCGGCCTCTCGTCGGCCGTCTGCTGGCCGCTCCTCGGCCTCCTCGAACAGCAATACGGCTGGCGGATCACCCTGCAGCTTGCCGCCGCCTTCCATCTTCTCGTCTGCCTGCCGGCGCATCTCTTCCTGCTGCCGCAACCCGCCGCCCGCAGCGCCGCCGAGGCCGCCGCCGCGCGGACCGAACCGCTGCCGCTCGGAGAACGCGAGGCGCGGCTCGCCTTCCTGCTGATTGCGCTTGCAATCACGCTCGTCACCCTCGTCAGCTTCGGTGTGTCGCCGTCGCTGATCCGGATGCTCGAACTCTCCGGGGCCTCGCCGTTGCTCGCTTTGCAGCTCGGGTCGCTCCGCTCGGTCTTCGGCATCACCGCCCGCGTGGTCGACCTCCTGCTCGGGCAGCGCAGCTCGCCGCCTACGACCTTCCTAGCCGGCCTCGGCCTGATTGCCGTGTCCATGGTTGTCCTGCTTCTCTTCGGCGGAGCGGGTGTGGCGATCGTCTTCGTCGTCCTCTATGGGTTCGGCACCGGCGTCGTCACCGTCGCCCGGGCGCTGATGCCGCTCGTCTTCTTCTCGCCGGACCGCTTCGCCCGCCAGTCGGCCCGGCTTTCCCTGCCGCAGAACCTCGCGAGCGCCGCGGCCCCGGTGCTGATGACCGCCGTCCTCGACCGGCAGGGGCTCACCGCCGTCATCCTTCTCTGCCTCGGGCTTTCCGTCGCCGCCCTCCTCGCCGTCGCGCTGCTCGCCCGCATCGCCCACCGGGCGCGCGTCCGCCCGATCTCCCCCCTTGTGGGGGGTGAGGAGCGGTCGACGCAGCCGAGCAATCGATCCGGTGAATCGATTGCAGTGACGAACGCCTTGAGCTCGAGCGAAAGGCCGGCCGTCCCTCTCCCCCCTTGTGGGGGAGATGTCACGAAGTGAC
>NZ_JAMXLD010000001.1:1063056-1131851 GCF_024054295.1 Ciceribacter sp. RN22 | reverse complement strand
CGGCCAATCTCGGCGCTTCGTCGGTGATACCCCCCTCTGCCCTGCCGGGCATCTCCCCCTCAAGGGGGGAGATCGACCCGTGGCACCATGCCGGCCCCTCCTCTCCCTTGGAGGGAGAGGAAGCGATTTCGGCATCTTAGCGAAGCTAAGCGCCAGAAATCGCAGGTGAGGGGGATATCCGTGTAACACCCCCCTCGCTTGGAATTTCCAACACTCAGCCTCCGGCTAAGATGTTGAAATTCCATTCTCCTCCGCCAAGGGGGAGAAAAACCTCACTCCAGCACCGCGCGAAACCGCATCTCCGCCACGTAGAACCTTGTGCCCGCCGCCCGCCGGCTCGCCGTGCGGCGATGGGCGAGCGAGACGAGCCGCGCGCCGGCAGGCGCGAGATCGGCGTCGTCGAGAAGCACCCGCACGCGGGCCGCGATCTCCTCCGCCTCGCGCCGGCCGGTCGCCGACCAGGCCTCGAAATCGAGGAGGCATTCGAGCCCGTCCTCGCTCGCCGTGCCGTAGGCGCGCGTCTCCACCGCCCCCGTCACCAGACAGGGCAGCACGCCCGCGTCCCGCCGCCGGTCGACGATGCCGTCCGGCCCGAGAAGCGCGACGAGCGCCGCGTCACCCGAAAGCCGGGCATGCACCGCCTGCAGCAGCTCATTGACCGGTGCCATCGCCGCCCTCCCCGTCCTTGCCGGCGTCCGCCGTATCCCGCGCCTTCACCGTGCGCGCGGCAATCGCCGCCTGAAGCGCCCGGGTCAGCGCCTCCCTGAAATCCCGGTGGGTCGTCTGCAGCGCGAGCTTCATCGCCCCTCCTCCCGGCAGCGGCAGAGGAGATAGCGGCCGCTCTCGTCCGGATCGTGCGCCGTCTCCACGAGAAAGATCCGCCCGCCCTTGACGAGCCGCATGCCGGAAGAAACGTCGCCGCGGTGGCGCATCCAGATCGCGTGGGTGATCGTCACCCGGCCGCCGCCCGCCTCCTCGCCGGGCGAGGCCGTCACCGGCTCGATCCGCGCCCAGAGGCTCGCGACCGCGCTCCACGTGACGGTTGCGCCGCCCTGCCCGTCGGGGCTTTCCACGGGCGCTTCCAGCGTCAGCCGGGCCGTCAGCCCGCCGGGGTCGAAGGCCGCCGTCGCCATCAGAGCCTCCGTCGGGCAAACGGCGCCACCAGCCGGTCGTAGCCGGCCGGGATCGCCGCCGGCTGGTCGGCCGGGGCGACGGCGCCGCGATAGGAAAACATCAGCGCCACATGCATCAGCATGGCGCGCTTCAGCGTGTCCGGCACGTCCGCCCCGGTATCGCCGAAGCCGGCGCGAAAATCGATCTCGATGCCGTTGAGCGCCCGGCCGGGCGCCGGAGGATCGCGCAGCCAGAGCCGCGCCGGCCGGCTCTCGCCGTCGAGCAGGTGGTCTTGAAGCGATACCTGAAGCGGGTTCCCGTCGCCGTCGTAGACGGTCACGTTGTCAATGCGTTGCACCGGTCCCCTGTCAATCTGAATCACGCCGCCCGCCGGCCAGTCGTCGCGGTAGAGCCGGTGCGTCTGGGTGATCAGCATCAGGCCGGTCTGGCGTTCGAGATGCTCGCGCGCCACGGTCACGAGGTCGGCGAGCAGGCCGTCCTCGTCGGCGTCATCGAGGCGCAGATGCGCCTTCACCTCGGCAAGCGTCAGCGGCTCCGCCGCCGGCGGAGTGATCAGGGCATAGGTCATGGTGGCTCCGTTCTGGGGCGAATAGGGAATAGCGAGTAGGCAGTAGGCAGTGACGAAACGCGTCCGTCCGATCTCCCCCCTTGAGGGGGAGATGTCGGCGTAGCCGACAGAGGGGGGTGATCCCAACCTCGACGCCTGCCCATCCCCCCTCTGTCACTTCGTGACATCTCCCCCACAAGGAGGGAGATCGGCCCGCAGCCCGCCCACTGCCCACTGCCCACTGCCGCGTCCGGACTACCCGAACTTCACCAGCTTGATCGCCTCGAAATTCTGCACCCCGCCACCGACGCGCTTGGTCGTGTAGAAGAGCACGTAGGGCTTGGCGGAATAGGGGTCGCGCAGGATGCGCACGCCGGTGCGGTCGACGACGAGATAGCCGGCGCGGAAGTCGCCGAAGGCGATCGAAAGCGTGTCCGCCGCGATATCCGGCATATCCTCGGCCTCCGTCACCGGAAAGCCCATCAGCGCCGCCGCCTGACCCGCTGCCGCCGGCGGCTGCCAGAGGTAGTTGCCGTCGGCATCCTTGAACTTGCGGATCTCGCCCTGGGTGCGGCGGTTCATCACGAAATGGGCGTTCTGCCGGTGGCCGGCCTTCAGCGCGTAGATCGCCGTAATCAAGACGTCGGAGGCGCCGCTCGCGGCAAAACCGCCCGCCACCCCGGTTCCGATGTGGCCGAGACTGCCCCAGGCCCAGCTCGCATCGGCGACGGTCGGGTAGCTTAAGAACCCCTTCGGCCGGTTCACCCCGTCGCCGGAAACGAAGGCCGCGCCCTCCTGCTCGGCAAAGGCGATATCCACCTCGCCGGAGATCCAGGCCTCGATGTCGACCGCCGCGTCGTCGAGCAGGCCTTGCGTCGCCGCCGGCATGGCATAGAGCTCCATGGTCGGGAAGGTGAGTTCGGCAAGCTCCGGGGTCGCCGTCAGCGGCCGTGCTGCCGTCTCCGCCACCCAGCCGGAGGCCATGCCCGCCGGCGCGAACGGCTTCTTCAGCACCGCGCCGGAGACCTGCCGCACGGTCGCAAGCGCCCGGATCGGCGAGACGGACGCAAGCCGGCGGCCGATCTCGGTATCTGTCTCCGGCGGCACCAGATAGCCGCCGTCGCCGGGCACGCCGGCCGAAAGCGCCTTGGCCTCCAGCTCGCGCAGCCCCGTCTCGTCGCCGCGGCGGATGTAACTCTCGAAGGCCGCCTTCAGCTCTGCCGCTTCCGCGCCGGCCATCCCGCCGGCCGCACCGCCGCCCGTCCGTTCGAGCGGCGGGCGCAGTTTCTTGATGACGAGCTGGTCGAGAAGCCGGCCCTGCTCGTCCATCGCCCGGTTGATGCGCTCCACCTTGTCGCGGGTGACCGTGTCGGCAGCAAGCTTGCGCTCGACCTCCGAAAGCCGCTCGTCATTCGCTTCCTTGAAGGCCTCGAAGGCCTGCATGAAATCCTCGAAGGCCGCCGAGACCGTGTCCGGCACCGCCTTCACCTCCGGGGCCGCCCGCCCCGGCACGCCACCCGTCTCTTCCGCACCCGTCCCGTTCGCCTGGTTCTCGTTCATCGCCTCTCATCCTTCGTTGACGTTGCTGGATCTGAAATTGCCGGCCGCCATCCGCCGCGCCGCCCGCCGCATCAGGCGGACGAGTTCGGTCTCCCTGTCGCGGAAGAACCGCGCATTCTTGACGTTCGAAACCCGCGCCGAGGGCTGCATCGGAAAGGTCACGACGGAGATCTCCCAGAGGTCCGCCTCGAGGATGCGGCGGATGCCGCTTGCCCGGTCCGCCTTCGCCCGCACGGTGCGAAAGCCGATCGACAGCCCGTCGAGCGCCCCGCTCGTGAGCAGCGCATGCACCTCGCGGGCGCGTGCCACGCCCTTCGCCAGCTCGCCCTCGACATAGAGGCCGCGGGCGTCCTCGCGGATCACCCGCCAGGCGCCGATCGGCTCGGCCGGATCGTGCTGGTAGAGCATCCGCACGCCGCCCGGCCCCCGCGCCGCAAGCGAGTGGCCGAACGCGCCCGGCATCACCACGTCGCGGCCGAGGTCCACCTCGCCGAACACGCTGGCATAGCCGGAAAAGACGCCGTCGCCGGTCACGCCGGCCAGCGTCAGGCTCGCGAATTTCTGGGTGAGCGACACCGGACCACGATAGGCCGGGCCGCGATAGGCCTGCCCGCGATAGGCACGCATCGGCATTCTCCTTCGATCGATGGAATGGGTGTGGAAGGTCCGGTCGCTACCGGTTCGGCCGGCCGTAGCGGTCGAGGAAGCGGACCAGCAGGCCGAGGCTCCACCAGGCGAGAAGGCTCGCGGCGGTTGCACCGGCCAGCACGATGTCCTCCGGCGAAAGGCTCGCCACCAGCCCGAGCTTCTGGGCGAGCCAGAGGCCCGCCGGATCGCCGAAGATCAGCCCGCAGGCAAGCCCGGTGAGAAAGCGGCCGGCCGCCTCCTGCCTGCCCTTCGGCAGCATGTAGACGAGCGAGATTGCCGACCCGGCGAGGGCGCCGAGCACCTTCGCGGTGAATTGCGCGCCGTCCTGGCTCCAGTCGGTCATTTTATTAACCTCTTCTAATTAAACTGAAATCCGCGTCGCCTCGGTCCCCCGCGGGCGCGAAAGCGCCCCTCGTGCGTCGCATGAAGCGCGCGAATTGCCGAGCCGGATGAATCCCTTGGCGGGCGTTCCTGCGATTTCGATTCCGCTTCTTCAGAGACCGATTCAAGCTCTTCGCAGATCGCTGGAGGACTGTCCCGGATCGCCTCAGTCCGTCCCCGGCCCGTAGCCGACCGCCGCGCGCTTCTCCGCATCGGACAGGAAGTCCGCACCGCCGAGCCGCGCCCAGAGCGCGTCGCGTTCGGCGGCGAGCCCGGCCACCTGGTCGAGGTCGGGGGCAAGCGTCAGCGCCTCGCCGAAGAGGCCGGAGAGGAAGCCGGAAAAGCTCTTCGCCGTGCGGTTGACGAGCGGCAACACGGTCAGCCGGAAGAAGGCGCGGTTCGCCTCCTGGTAGTTGGCATAGGTGTTGTCGCCGGGAATGCCGAGCAGCATCGGCGGCACGCCGAAGGCGAGCGCCACGTCGCGCGCCGCCCCGTTTCGCGCCTCGACGAAATCCATGTCGCGCGGCGAGAGCCCCATCGATTTCCAGTCGAGCCCGCCTTCGAGCAGCAGCGGCCGCCCGGCCCGCATCGGCCCGGAATAGCCCTCGTCCAGCTCCCGCTTCAGCCGTTCGTACTGGTCGGGCGCGAGATTGCCGCCCTCCTTCGGCTGGTAGACGAGCGCGCCGGAGGGCCGCGCGGAATTGTCGAGCAACGCCTTGTTCCAGCGCGCCGCGGCATTGTGCAGGTCGAGCGCGACCTGGGCGGCGGCAAGCGGCGGAAAGCCGAGATGGTCGTCGAGCGGATGGAAGAGCTTCAGGTGCATGAGCGCCCCCTCGCCTTCCGCCGCGATCCGCCGGACCGCGCTCCCGGCACGGTATTCGTAGGCCTCCGGCCAGCCGTCGCGACCCGCCACCACGCTCACCCGGTCGGGGCGCAGCAGATGCAGTTCCGCCGCCCGCCCGCCAAGCACCAGTGGCTCGACGAAGGCATTGCCGGCAAGCAGGAGGTGGCCGTAGAGCGCCTCCAGGAAATCCGCCCCGCCGGTGCGCCCGTTCGGCCGCGCCATCAGCCTGAGCGCCGGATGCTCGCCGACCTCGGTCTCGCCGTCATAGAGCAGCCAGGGCACGGCGGCGGCGGCTTCCGAAATCAGCCGCACTGTGCGGTGGGCGACCGGGTTCTTCATGAAGCCCTCGCGGGCGAGCGTGCCGTAGGAGCGCCCGCTCCACTGCGCCCGCCCCTCGCCGGCGACCAGCGCCAGCCCGCCGCCGACGGCCTTCCGCTCGGCAACGGCTCCCTCACCCGCCGCGGCTCCCCACGGCAGTCGAAACGGCAATCTCATCGGATTTCATCCTGTTGTTTCGAGGTTGGCTCCACGCAGGGCGCGCCTCTTCTCCCTTGGAGGGAGAAGAAGCGAAATCCGCATCTTGGCGAAAGCTAAGTGCCAGATTTCGCAGATGGGGGGGGACGGCCGCGACGCTGCCGCACGGCCGGTCTCCCCCCTTGTGGGGGAGATGCCCGGCAGGGCAGAGGGGGTATCACCGCAAGCGCCGAGATCGGGATCCACCCCCCTCTGTCGGCTACGCCGACATCTCCCCCTCAAGGGGGAGATCGGGTGGTGCATCCATCGCCCCGTCACCCCTGACTTGATCCGGGGTGCCAGCCGGCGCGCGTCGGCGAGCCGAAAGAACGCACCTCTATGAAGGCGAAGACGTCTCCCCGCGCGATGGACATCGCGCGACTGGATGCCGGGTCGAACCCGGCATGACGGCGGAAAGATGACGCGCCTCCCTCACTTTCGCCCCTCACCCTGACCCTTGTAGCTTCCCAAACACCGCGGCGCGGTGATCGTTGCCGCCGTATCGTAATCCGCCGCAAAGCGCCTGCCGCGCAGCGGCTTCACCCTCTCGATCGAGGTCTGGTAGAGCGGATGGGCGTGGTAGGCGGCAAGTGCGGCCTCGTCCTCGAACTCGCCGTAGACCACGACGTCGATGCCGTCGTCGAAGCGGTCGGCCTTCATGTTGGTCGCGATCTCCAGACGCTTCGCCGCGGGAATGCCGGTCAGGATCGACAGGCCGTCGAGCACGGCGTCGAGGTCTTCGTGCTTCGGCACGGTGAAGAGGACGATATGGCGGATCACGGGCCTTCGCTCCGGCTTGGTTGACGGCGGGCGCCTCAGGATTCGGGCAGCCGCCGGATAGCATGGCCGCCCGCCCCGCTCAATCGCCTTCCACCCACGTTCCCGATCAGCGTCGGGCGAGCGCCTTCAGGAAGGCGCGGCCGTAGCCCGCAACGAGCGCCGCCCGGTCGAGGCCGTTGACGATGCGCCGCGCGCCGACCCAGTCCTCTCTGGTCGCCGAAAAGACGTCGGCGAGCGCGACGCCGGTGAAGAGCCCGCGCGTCATGCCGCTCACCAGCACGCTTGCCGCAACCTCCAGCTCCATCGCCCGGGCCGGATCGCTCACGAGGTCGATGCCGAGCGCCTCGGAGAGCCGCCGGTAGTTCCGCCGGTGGGTGATCTGCACGAAGCCGCGGCCGAGAAAGCTCCGCCCCTCGCCGTCGCGCCGCCAGTAGGGCCGCCGAACCTGCGGCAGTCGCCCCGCAGCATAGGCCCGGTCGAGGATTTCGATCGCCCTGTCGTCGGTCGAGGCGAGCGTCTCGCGCACCGGCCGCATGGTCCGCGCCGTCTCGTGGAAGGCGGTCGCCAGCATGTAGGCGAGATGGCGCGGATCGCCGTCCGGCGCCGCCTTCATCCATTCGCCGCGGATCGCCGAAATCCCCCGCACCTGCCCGTCGGTCAGGCGCCCGCCGAAGGGGTCGGCCCGGATCGCCCGGTAGAAATCGCGTTCATCGGCCATCGTCGATTCGTCCCTCGTCTCCGCCTCCCTCGCTCACGGCAACAGCCGGCCGCCCCCGTTTTCGGTGGGTTCCGAAGGGGTGCGACAAAATTGCAGTGAGAAACCGGGAAACTCTAATCGTTTTAAAGAATTTCAATCGTTTAGAGCACCCGAAGGGAGTATTTACAAAGATTTAACACTGTGAAAATTGGACCCGTCCCATGTCGGACGCGCCCGCTCATTGAGGAGAGATCCGGATGCAAGTGAAGCCCACTCAGCCCCAGACCCCTGCCCAGATCCAGGCCCAGTCGATCCCGGCCCATGTTCTCGAACGCATGGAAAACGAATGGCGCCAGATGCGCCAGGGCGCCGGCCAGCCGTCCACCTCCACGAAGTAAGCCCATCACACATGCCTGACGCGCGGTTCGCCCGCGCGTTCCAGCATCAGCGCCGTCAGCGCCCAGACCAGCGCATCCAGCCGGTCCGGCGAGCGGCCTGAGGAGAGCCCGTCGGGGCCGAAATCGCACATCTGGTCTTCGAGGGCCGCAAAGCGGCCGGCGTGCACCACCCGGCCCTGCTCGTAGAGTGCGGCCACCGGCTCGGCCCGCAGATATTTCCCGCGCGTCGCGCGCACCAGCGTCAGCGGCAGGCCGGCATCGATGCTGCGCAGCACCGCCGCCACCATCTCGCCGCCCTGGTTCGCCTCCGCCACCACCCGGTCCGCCTCGAAGCGCCGGTAGGCGCGCACCACCGCCTGCGCCCATTGCGCCGGGCTGGCCGCCTCCACCGAACAATCGGCGAGCACCGCGGCGCGGCCGTTCTCCTCGAGCCCGGCCACCACGATGCCGCAGCAGCTTTCGCGCCCCGTGCCCGACGGCGGATCGACCGCCACGACGATGCGCCGGAGCGGCCCCGTCAGCTTCACCGTCACCGCCTCGATCCGCTCGCGCTTCCAGAGCGCGTCCTCGCGGTCCTCGATCAGCTCGCCGTCGAGTTCCTGCCGGCCGAGCCGCGTGCCGCCGTAGCGGTCCTGAAGCGCTGCGATGAAGCCCGGCGCGAGGTTTTTGGCATTGTCGGCGGTCGAAAGCCGGCTCACCCGTGTTCCCTTGCCCGCGATCAGCCGTTTCAACAGCGGCAGCGGCCGCGGCGTCGTGGTCACCAGTTCCCGCGGCGCGGTGCCAAGCCTCAGCGCAAACTGCAGCATGTCGTAGGTCTCGTCGGGATATTTCCATTTCGCCAGCTCGTCGCACCAGGCGAAGTGAAACTGCGGCCCGCGCAGGCTCTCCGGGTCCTCGGAGGAGAAGAACTGCGCGATCACGCCGTTCGGCCAGACGAGCCGCCGGCGCGAAATTTCCACGTCCGGCCGCATCCGCCGGGCGATCCGCCAGATGCCGGAGGCGCCGTCGACCATCACCTCGCGGGCGTCGCCCAGCGTTTCGGCGACGAGCGCGATGCGCAGATCGGAGCGCGCCCCGGCGGCGAGCGCCAGCGCGTGCACCCATTCCGCGCCGGTGCGGGTCTTGCCCGAGCCGCGCCCGCCGATCACCAGCCAGGAGCGCCAGTCGCCTTCGGGCGGCTTCTGCTCCGGCCGGCCGGTGAACTCCCAGCTCCGGCCGATCCTTTTCAGCACCGCCGGATCGCACGGCGCCAGCCGCGCGAGCACGGCGGCGACGTCCGGATCGGCGACGGTGCTTTCCGTGGGCCGTGGCTCCGGCGTCTGCGGCGTCAGGCTTGCGGCGATGTTGCCCGCCAACTCGTCCGACGAAGCCGTGTTTCGCCCCCTCGCCGCGCCGATGCTGTCGAGCCCCTTGCGGTTCTCGTCGAGCGCCTGCACGACGCCGCCCTTGCCTTTTCTCACGACACGCCTGTCATCCGCTTCGCGCGCCCGGCGCGCTTTCCGGTTCACCGGGATCGCCGGGGCTTTCCCCGGCCGTGGCGGGAGCGCCGTCGCGGGCCGCGGTCCAGCTTTGCAGAAGCCGTCTGGCACGCGCATCGGCCTGGGCGTCGATGATCGCCCGAAGTTCCGCCCGGATTGCCGCATCGCCACCCTCTTCCTCGGCCAGGAGTTCCGCAGCCTCGCGGTCGCGCACGATCTGCCGCTGCAGGCCGTCGATCTTTTCGAGCGTCCGGACGAGCAGCGCCATGGCATCCGTCGCCGCCTTCGCGTCGGCGCGCGCGGCCTTCGCCGCCGCCTCGTCCTCGCCGGAAATCAGCGCCTCGGCCGAGGCCCGCAACCTGCGGAAAAGCTCGAACTGGTCGCGCATCTCCGCCGTCAGGTCATTGAGAAGCATCTGGAATTCGTCGACGGGCGACGGCCGGTCGACCGACTTCAGTTCGAGGAACAGCCGCCCGACCGCCCGGCGCATCCGTGGCGCGTCCGCAGCCTCCGCCGCAGGCTCCGCGCCCGCCCCGCCCGGCGGCCAGAGGCCGAAGACCGAGATGTCGAATTCGTCTGCCTCGTCCATCGCCTGATCTCCCTGCCGGCCCACGCCGACGAAAAAGGCCCGGGGCGAACCCCGAGCCTCGAATGATTGACAGTGCCTGGCGGGAGCCATCGGCCGATCTCCCCCACAAAGGGGAGATCGAGCAGTGCATCCATCTCCACCGTCATGCCGGGCCTGACCCGGCATCCAGCCACGGCGCGTCTGCGCCGTGAAAAACTCTTTTTGCGATCAATTACTTGACTTCGCTCGCCTTAAGCTAGCGAGGCCGCCGGCCGATCTCCCCTTTGAGAGGGGTATCACGGAAAGCGTTGTCGGCCGCAGATGCGTGCCCCTCATCCCCCTGCCGGGACCTTCTCCCCGTTCTGACGGGGAGAAGGGACAAGCGGCACCGCGCCGGCCGTCCCCTCTCCCCGCGAGCGGGGAGAGGGTCAGGGTGAGGGGCAGAAGTATCGCAGCAAGCGCCGAGGCCGGAGGTTCACCCCCCTCTGTCGGCTTCGCCGACATCTCCCCCTCAAGGGGGGAGATCGGTGCCCGAACCCACCGGGCCACTCCAGCCGCACCTCTTCGACCATGACCGAAGACTAGCAAACGACCGTCACGCCGTCAAGGATTATTTTCCTATCCATTGCCCCACCCACCGCTTGCCCCTATCCTCGCACCAACCGAGGAAGGAGCCAGCCATGACCGAGGACGAGGTTGCCGCTCTTGCGCTGTCGCTGCCCGAGGCGGAGGAGAGCGCCCATTTCGGCAAGCGCGATTTTCGCTTGCGGGACAAGGTCTTCGCCACCCTGCCGCGGCCGGACGAGCTGGTGCTGAAGCTTACCCCCGACCGGCAGGCGCTCGCCGTCGCGGCGGCACCCGGCCTGCTTTCACCGGTCCCCGGCGCCTGGGGCATGAAGGGCTGGACGGTGCTGCACTACGCGAGCGCCGAGCCGGCGGATGTCGCAGACCTCCTGCGCAGAGCGTGGGAGACGGTCGCCCCGAAGGGCCTGCGCGGCTGAGGACGCCCCTCGCCTATCGCTCGCCGCCGGCGATGGGCAACACGCCATCGAGGTCGTCGGTTTCGAGTTCCACCACCCAGTAATCCGGGTCGAAGCGGCCCTCGCGCGCAAGCAGCGCGTCGACCTCGCCGGCCTCCACGCGCGTCAGCCGCACCTCGAAGCCGCGGTCGTCGCGCCCCTCCTCGGCCATCAGGCTCTGCGGCGCCGGGCCGTAGAGCGTTTCGAGCCCGTCGCGAAAGCGCTGGCGCACGTAGATCGCGCCCGCCTCCTCCGCGCCCTTGCGGGCGACGGCGGCAAACCCGCCGGACGAAAACACGCGGCGGACGAGCGCGGAAACGAAGATGTCGGAACGAAGACGCATCCGCGCGTCATAGGGCAAGCGGGAGGAGAAGGGAATGGGGGTGGAGGAGGTGGCTGCGTGCGTCAAACCATGCTCCGGAAACTTGGTGAAGAATGCTCGGACCAACACGAGCGGAGCGTGACACACAGAGCTCTACCCTTGACTGCAATCTTGCGTTGCACAACCATCTCAAACATTGGCCACGCAGCCACCGATTTGAATATTTCTGAAACTTGTCCCATAGGAACAGGCACCATATGCGACTATATTTCAGTTGCACTGCCGCATCGAAACGGCGTAAAATTTCAGCGAGAAGACATGTCGCGCGGAGATAGGCTTGTCGAGGACTTCAAGGCGTGCCGAGGACCGTTTCCTTACAGGGAGCTTGTACGGATGCTCGCAAATCTGGGCTTCGAGGAAAAAGACGCCGGCGGAGGATCGAGACGGAAGTTCGTCCATTCCTCCACGAAACAGATCATCCGCCTGCATGAACCCCACCCCGGAAACGAGGTGAAGCCGTATATGGTCAGGCAGATACGCGATCAACTGATCGAGCAGGGTTTGATATGAAAACAATCACTTACAAGGGCTATCAGGCGTCCGTCGAGTTCGATGACGGCGCGCTTTTCGTCAAGGTACTTCATATCGACGACGTGCTGGTCGCCGAATGCGACCGGGCCAGCGAAGCCGAGGCCGTCGCCCGTGACCTGATCGACGCCTACCTCGCCGACTGCGAGGAGGAGGGCCGCGAACCGGCGAAGCCCTACAGGGGCAGCTTCAACGTGCGGGTCACGCCCGACTTGCACAAGCGTGCCGCGATGAACGCCGCGGAAGAAGGCATATCGCTCAACAGCTGGATCGGTGACGCCATCCAGCAAAAGCTCGAGCACGCCGGGCGGCCTGATCGCGCCGAAGGCACCGCCTCCGGGAGACGGCACGCCTTGCGGGCCTGACCACTCACACCCTCACCGCCAGCCTCAACCCGCCCCAGTGGCGGCCGGAGACGGTGATCGGGGCGGAGATGTCCTTCATCACGACGAAGTTGCCGCCGCCCATGTCGCGGCGGTAGGTCTGGACGAGGAAGGGTGCCGTCGAGCGGCCGGCGGCAAGGCCGACACGGTCGGCGAAGATGCGGCGGTTGCGGCAGTTGGCGGTGTTCCAGACCGCATCGCCCGGCCGCTGCGGCTCGGAGAACTTGCGGTTATGGGTCGGCAGGTAGCCGTTGACGTCGACGGCGGCGCAGAAGCCGACGCGGTCGCTCAAGGAGAGCACCGGTTCGAGGATCGGCGGCAGCACCCTGTCGGTGAATTCGGTGAAGCGGGCCATCATCTGCACCGGGTCGGTGCCGGGGATCGGCCGGTACTGGCGGTCGAAGAGCGCGTCCATGGCGATGCGGCCGGCGCGCACGCCCTCCTCGAAGACCGCCGAGATGTTTTCGGCCACTTCGCGGGCGGTGCGGATCCAGGCGCTGTCGACGGTCTCGATACCGGCGCTGGCGGTCAGCTGGATCAGCGTCTCGGAGAGGTTCACCACCTTGTCGACGCGGGCCGCGGCGTTCTGCAGCGCGCCGTCGGAGCTTCTCACCTCGCCGGCCATCTCGCCGAGGGTGACGACGAAGGCGGAGCACTGGCCGTTCACCGTCTCGGTGGTCTTCGCCATCACCGAGGCGCTGTCGAGGATGCGGGTGATCACCCCTTCCATGGTGCCGAAGGACTGGTTCATCGCCTGCGAGGTCTCGCGCACGTCGAGCGCGCTCTCGCTCGCGCCCTTGCCGGCGGTGGCGAGCTTCTCGATCTTGCTGCGGATGTCGTCGAGGATCGCCTGGATCGAGGCGGTCGCCTGCGAGGTCTGCAAGGACAGCGCGCGGATTTCCGCCGCCACGACGGCAAAGCCCTTGCCGGCCTCGCCGGCACGCGCCGCCTCGATCGCGGCGTTGAGCGCCAAGAGGTTGGTCTGGCGGGCGATGGTGCCGATCTCGCTCGCCACCTTGTCGACGTCGGAAAGCGAGCGCGAGAAGGTGCCGATCTCGCTGCTGATCTCCATCGAGGCATTGACCATCTGGTCGATCTTGCTGACCGCGCCGGTCATGCGGCTTGCCGAGTCCGACAGCATGCGGCGCGCCTCGCCGGCGGTGGCGTCGGTCTCGCCGAGCGCGGAGGCCACCGCATTGTTGGTTTCGGCGATCGAAAGGGCGGTGCGGGTGATGTCGTCGAAGGTCCCGGCATGGCGCTTCGACATCGCCGCGACATCGGTGATCGCGCCGGCGATGTCCACGAGGTCGATGCCGAGCTCGGAGGCCTCGCGGGCCATTTCGGAGACGATCCGTTTCAGGAGAGCGGCATCCGCCGCAGCCTCGTCGGGCACGTCATGCTCTTCACTCACGGCGAGCGCATTCGACACGGTCATTGCAAACCCCTCCCAAGATTCGGAGGATCATCGCCGATCGTGGTTAAGGCTTTGCAAATATTCAGATATAGACGAAAGTCTAATGCATCCGGGCGAGATCAGAGCGCACCGATGTCCTTGAGCTTCTTCAGCACGGCCGGGTTCGGCTCGCCGGTCTCCGGCAGGCGGTAGTGGCGCTCGAAATGGCGGATCGCCGACCGCGTCTCTTCGCCTGCGATGCCGTCGACCTTGACCTCGCTGTAGGCGATGTTGCTTAAGCCCTGCTGGATCGCCATCACCAGGTTCGGGTCCGCCCCGCCGGCAATCGCCTGCGGGATGTCCTTTGCCGGACGCAGCGCCACCTCGACGGCGCGCTCGGCCGTCTGCGCCTTGCGCCGCTTGTCCGAGATGGTGGCAATCGTCCGGTCGGCGTTGCGGATCGCGGCGGCCACCGGGTCCTCGCCGGCGGCGGGCGAGATGTCGCCGGCCGGGCGCGGCACCGGACGAACGGCGACGGCACCGCTTTCGACGGTGAGAGCGGCGAGCAGTTCCGGGCTCGTCCGGCCGTCCGCCCGCATGGCGACGGATTTCTGGAAGGCGGCGATCGCGGCTTCGGTGCGCGGGCCGGTGACGCCGTCGACGGTGCCGTCATAGAAGCCACGGCGGGCGAGCTGCTGCTGCACGGCGCGCACGAGCTCCGCATCGGCGCCGGCGGTCGGCAGGGCCGCGGTCGTCTCGTTCGCAGAAACCGTTCCGTCCGTCGGCCGCACGGCATCGGCCGTCGCGGCGGGATCGCCCTCTTGCGGCGCCTCCACCCGCGCGATGCGGAAGGTCGTGACCCTCGACGGGTCTTCCATCAGCGGATTGCGGGCAAGTCCGGCAAGCGCGTTGAAATCGCTCCGGTCGCGGGTGCGCCAGAAGGGAGAGGGATGAACGCCCGGCTGATACCAGAGCGCATTGGCGGTAATCATGCCGAACACGACGCAGAAGGCCGCCGCCCCGCCGACGCCGACGGGATGGCGAGCCGCGATACCGGCGAGCGCGCCGGCAGCCCGCAACGCGAGGCCCGGCGCGCGGCGCGCGGGCTTGCGTTCAGGCGATTTTCGCTTTCGCTTCGTCATGCACCCATTCGTCCTTCGTTCGCGCGGCGCAAGCGTCGTCCGCCTTCAGCCGCGGCGGGAAGTCCACCCTGTTGTCCGGCCCGGCCATGTCGGCCGCGGCAATGATACCGGAACCGTCCGCCGGCAGTGTGACGGTCACCACGGTGCCCTCGCCCGGCCGGCTCGTCATTTCGAAACGGCCGCCGTGCAGCGCCGTCAGGCCCTTCACCAGCGACAGCCCGAGCCCCGATCCCTCGTAGCGGCGGTTGAGCTCGCCGTGGATCTGGGTGAACGGCTTGCCGATCAGCGACAGCTTTTCCGGCGCGATGCCGATGCCGGTGTCGCTGACGACGATCTTCAGCTCGCCGCCCTCGACGCCGGCGTCGATCGTGATCGCACCGCCGGCTTCGGTGAACTTGATGGCATTGCCGACCAGATTGATCAAGACCTGGCGAACGGCACGCTCGTCGGCAACGACCTCGCCGAGGTTGCGGCCGAGCCGGCTCGTCAGCGTCACGCCGCGGGTCTTCGCCTGCAGCGACAGCATGTTCTCGCAATGGCTGATCGTCTCGGCGATGGCGAAGGGTTCGAGCGTCAGTTCGTAACGACCGGCCTCGATCTTCGACATGTCGAGCATGGCGTTGACGACCGAAAGCAGGTGGGCGCCCGACTGGTGGATGAGCCCGACATATTCGCGCTGGCGGTCGTTCTCGAGCTTGCCGAAATACTCGCCCGCGAGGATGTCGGAAAAACCGAGGATGGCGTTGAGCGGCGTCCTGAGTTCGTGGCTGACGGCGGCGAGGAAGCGCGACTTGGTCTCGTGCGCGTCGGCCGCCTCGCCGGCCATGCGGCGGGCCTCGTCACGGATGCGCATCTCGCCGGCGATGTCGAGGATCTGGGCGTGGACGGCGGAAAGCGCACCGTCGGCGCCGCGCACCGCGGTCATGTCCATGCGGACGTTCATGAATTGCGACTGTTCCAGCCCGAGCATCGGCCGGTCGAGGCGAAGATCGATCGCCACCGCATCGACGCCGGCGCGCAGGTCCGCGAGCGCCTCGACGAAGCCGAGCCGGTCGGAGACATGCACATGCTCGACGAAGGGGCGGTCGATCGGATCGCGCAGGAAGGAGAAGAAGACTTCGCGGTCGCGGCCGCCGGCAGCGCGCACCAGGCCCTTGGCATCGAGCCGGAGGAGAAGGCCGGGGCAGGCATCGACGGAGAAGCCGTCCGCGGACGTCTCGGCGACCTCGCCCGAACGGGCGGGCGTGCGGGCGAAAGCAAAGGCGGCGACGCTTGCGACGAGGAAGAGCGAAAGGACGAGCGCAAAGCCGAGCGGCAGCGCGACGGCGGGGCCGGCGACAAGGAGCAGGGCGGCGGGAACGGCCGGAACGAGCGGCAGGAAGACCTGCATCACGCGGCGCAGGAGCACCACGTCGGCGGTTGCGACGGCCCGTCCGGCACCGGCGCGCGCAAGGCAGGACCTTGCCACATCATCCAGGACCGCCGCCGTCATGTCAGCCATTTTACTCAATACCAGCACGCCAGACTTCCGCGAACGCTTGCACCTCAAGAACGGTCCGACCATAGGCCCCGCGCGCTTAAGGAAAAGATAAAGAAAGGGGTCGCAAGCCCCCTCGGAAGGCCCGGTTTGCGCCATTCCGGAACAAGCCGGACAAGCTTTCTCATTCATGGTTAACGGGGCGTAAGCGACGGAAATTACGGCATTTTCCGGGCCACGTTAACTTTTGGCCGGAGGCGCCGCGGCAAATCGCCGGGATTTCGGGGAACCACCCCCTGTTTATGCTTAACGGCGATTGCTAAAATTTGACGCAAATGGCGCGAGAGAGGCCGATCGTTCGCATTTTAATCAATTTCGCCGAAAACCCGAGCGAGTTTTGCAAAGCGAAATTTCCACCCCGCGAATAGGCTCCGCTCACACGCCGGGACGACCCGGCAACCGGCATCGGCCGGTGGTGCTCGGATGGATGAACGCAATGTGGTTTCTGATCAAAGGAACGTTCTGGTTCTCGATGGTGCTGGTGCTGCTCTCCTATTTCGGGAGCCGCCCGCAGACCGAGGACGCCGGCTCGGCGCTCAACGTCGCCGACGCGATTTCGGCGGCCACCGACGCCTATGCCTATGTGAGCGAGATCTGCAGCGTGAAGCCGGATGTCTGCGTCAAGGGTGCGGAAACCTTCGCGGCACTCGGCGAGCGGGCCCGTGAAGGCGCCCTCGTCGCCTACCAGCTTCTCGACCGCCAGTTCGGCGACGACGCCAAGGACAAGGCCGCCGCGGCCGGCGAGGCCGCCGACGCCATCTCGGACGTCATCGTGACCGGCACCGTCAATGCCCCGCAGGGCACCGTGCCGACGCCGCGCGCCAAGCCCGCCTCCTGATTCGACGCTTGCCCCGGAGCCTTCGCGGTTCCGGAGCCCCATGACTGCCATACTGCCACACTGTCGACTTGTGCCCCTTTCGGCCGACGCGGTGCCTTTTTAAAAGGTGCCGCGTTTTCTTTTCCCGCAGTGCAACAGTTCAATTCACCGCCAAGATCGCCTATATCGGAGAAGAGACAACGCACGGAGCCGGGAATGACGACCCTGCAGGACATGATCGACGATTTCGCCTTCCTCGACGACTGGGAAGACCGTTATCGTTACGTGATCGAACTCGGCAAGGCGCTGCCCGAGATGCCGGAGGCGGAAAAGACCGCCGAGCGCAAGGTGAAGGGCTGCGCGAGCCAGGTGTGGCTCGCAAGCAGGGTCGGCGAAGGCGACGACCCGGTGATCGCGTTTTCAGGTGATTCGGACGCGCATATCGTGCGCGGACTGGTGGCGATCGTGCTCGCCGCCTATTCCGGCAAGCGCGCCTCCGAGATCGTCAAGTTCGACGCGATCGAGCTCTTCGGCAAGATCGGCCTCATCGAGCACCTCTCCGCCCAGCGGGCGAACGGGCTGCGCTCGATGATCCAGCGCATCCGCGAGGAAGCCGCCCAGGCGCTGGTGGAAGGCGCCCCCGGACGCTGATCGCTTGGCCCTGCCGCCGTTCGTCTGCGTCGACGGTTTGCGTCTCTGCCCTCCGATCACCCCCCTCTGCCCTGCCGGGCATCTCCCCCACAAGGGGGGAGATCGGACGGAGAGAACTCGCCGTGCCATCTCCGGCATCGGAATCTGCGGAAAGGAAGGCTGTAGACGCGGCACTGGACGAGCCCGGGGACGCTTGCCGCGAGTCGATCTCCCCCCTTGTGGGGGAGATGCCCGGCAGGGCAGAGGGGGGTGAAGGCCTCGTTCGACGATGGCCGACCCCGCCACCCCGAACAGAACCACGCCTCAGCCGATCTCGGGACGATAATCCTCCGCCCCCCAGTGGCGGGTGTGCCGTCCCGCAGCCGCCGGCGGGGCATAATGCCGGGCGAGCGCCATCAGCGCGGCGCGCAGCATCAGCTTTGCCGAGCGCACCGGCCATTGCCGTTCGCGCTCCACCGTTTCCAGCCCCTTCATGAAGCAGCAGACGTCGAGCGCCACGCCGGCGAGTTCCGGCCCCATGGCCTCCACCGCCGCCGTCACCCGCCGGCGGGCGGCAAGGGCGCCGTCGCCGAGCTCCGCAGCGCCGCCGGCCGCTCCCTTGACCCGGCTCGAAAGCCGCGGCTCCCAGGAGGAGGTGATGCGCGGCTGCAGGCCGGCGTGCAGGAAATCGGCGGCGAGCCGCTCGCCCGCCTCGATCGCCTGCGCATCGAGGAAAGGCTTGCCGTCGCGCCCCTTGAGGCGGGCGAGCGGACCGAGCGGCGATTCGGCGAGATTGCGCCGCACGGTGGCGGCCGGCGTCCCCGCCTCGCCCTCCCCGCCCTCCTCGCCCGGCAGCGCGCAGAGTTCGATCTCGCGGTGCTGGTCGGCAAAGCCGCTCGCCTCGGGATCGGCGAGCGCACGCCTGAGATAGGCGCGCGCCTCCTTGCCCGCGACGATCGCCCGGCCGCGCCGCTTGAGGAGACCGCGGGCGACGGCGAGGCGCAAGAGCCGTTCGGAAAGCGCGATTTCACCGCCGCTGCCGGAAAGGCGGCAGGCGCCGCCCTCCTCGCCCGCGATCCGCATCGGCCCGGAAAGGGCAAGCCGCATCAGCCGCAGGAGCGCCTTGCGCTCTGCCGGCACCAGATTGCCGTCAGCCATGCAGGTGGCCTCCGGGCGTCAGGAAAAAGCTTGCCGTCAGGCGCTCGGCGGCGCCCACGAAGTCATCATAGGCACGGTTCTCCCGCCGCTCCTCGACGATGCGGCAGGCGTGCGAGACGGTGGTGCGGTCGGCGCCGAAGGCGACCGCCACATGCTGCATCGGGATCTGCAGGACGACGTGGCTGACATACATGGAAATCTGGCGGATGTGCTGGACCGAGCGGCGACGGTCACGACCGGCCCTGCCCTCGTAGCCGGCGAAGGCGAGCAGCTCCGCCACCACCTGCCGGACCATCATGCAGCGGAAGCGCAAATCCTGCCGCTCGGCGGGAGACAGCATCGCCGCCGGGTCCGGCGGCCGCGGCACCTTCTGGTACTCGACGGGAACGGCTTCCTGTGACAGCATGGGGCTCTCCTCGACGTATAGGCTTTTATTCCTATATTCTTTTAGCCCAACTGCCGGACGAGAAAACCACAGGAATTGGGGGGAGGTGTGTTTTTCGAGAGGGGGGTGGGGTGGAGGGGGACGAGCGGGTTGAGGGGCCGGGGGGACATCTCGCGTGGTTTCAGAGCGGCAGCTTTGCGCCTTCGTTTCGGACGCTCCGACAGCTTTGGCATCCGCCCGAAAGCGGACATCGGGTTGAAGGCATCTTGGCAACTAAATGGTGGGGAGCGGTCGTCGCCAAGCTGATCGCCGAATGACGTGTTCGGGCCGCGTTCCGGCCCGGCAGAGTCTTGCTTGACCATGAGGATTGCAGACGTTCAACTGCGTTCGAGGTGGTGAACCGACCGAAGCTGGAACTGCTTACCCCGCTACATTGTGTATATCTCGGCAAGGTCGCATAGATCCCAGTTTCCGCCGGACAACACCGCACAGACTTTTTCATCGGGCTCGACGTCTATGCTGCCCGCCAACAGTGCTCCGATGCCAATCGAGGCGGCAGGTTCAGCGATCAATTTCGCATCCTTGGCAAGAGCACGCATCCCGGCGATGATGTGCTCGTCTTCAACAAGAACAATCTCGTCCACATATTTTTCGATGATCGGATACGGGTTTTGACCCGGAACGCTTATCCTCAAGCCATCCGCAATGGTGTTCTTCAAGGGAAGCGAAGTGCGCTCCTTGTTGAGCCGGCTGTAAAAATACTTCGGTGTCAAGGCAGGCTCTGCGCCGATGACGCGAACCGAGGGTTTCGTTTCCTTTATGGCGGTCGCGATTCCCGAGATCAGGCCTCCGCCGCCGACGGGAACGATGACCGTATCTACATCGTCCAGGTCCTGCAGTATTTCAGATCCGATCGTTCCCTGACCGGCCATCACGATGGGGTCTTCAAAAGCGTGAACAGCCGCGTATTTGTTTTCTTC
Organism: Ciceribacter sp. RN22; assembly: GCF_024054295.1. Taxonomy (NCBI): domain Bacteria; kingdom Pseudomonadati; phylum Pseudomonadota; class Alphaproteobacteria; order Hyphomicrobiales; family Rhizobiaceae; genus Ciceribacter; species Ciceribacter sp. RN22. Next base: position 1,111,949 of record NZ_JAMXLD010000001.1, on the reverse strand, counting down.
CGCGATTTCATACACCCTTTTCCATCTGGCGGCGGTATCGCCGTCGAAAAGAACGACTTCCGCCCCGAGGGCTTTTGTATTTTCGATCTTGATCTTTGGCGTGGTGACCGGAAGAACCAATATCGCTTTTACGCCCAGCATCCTGGCGGCATAAGCGAGCCCCTGGGCATGGTTGCCTGACGAGGTCGCAATGATGCCGTTTGCGATCTCGTCTCTCGAGAGCGAGAGAGCCTTGTTCAGCGCGCCGCGGATTTTGAAGGCACCAGTGATCTGCAGGGTTTCGGGTTTGAGATAGAGCTGACAGCCAGCGGCTTTCTCGATTTTGTCCGCACGCAATAGCGGCGTATGCCTGACGTGCGGTTTCAGCCGTTCCTGAGCTTCACGGATGTCCTGGATGGTTGGGTAATTGCGCATAGTAATCACTCAAAGAACTGAAATAACGTGCCGACGTTATTGGCTACTGCATTCTGATAGATTTTGCTGGCTGTGGTATTGTCTTGTATGGCCATCCCCGTGGAATCGAAAATCGTGATTTCGTCATCACTTTCTCGTCCCGGCTTCCTTCCCAACAGTACCTCGCCAATTTCGCCATGGATGTCGTCTTTGGCGATGATGTTTTCATTCAGCGGGTGCCAGGTCTCGCCCTTTTCTGTGCATTGCGAGATCGAGTCGACGATGATTTTCGCGTTCCTGAAGAGTTCCGGATCCAGCTCCTGCTTGCCGCGCTGATCTGTGCCGATGGCAACGATGTGTGTGCCGGGCTTCACCCAATCCGCTTCCACAAGCGACCCTTTCCCGCGGGTCGTCGTAATCAAGATATCGGCCTGCTCAACGGCTTCTTTTTTGGAGCTTGCGACAGTGACGGGAATGCCGAACTCGCTTTCGATATCGGTCTTGTATTGGAAAAGCGTGTCCGGGTTACTGTCCCAAGCGTGGATCTCTTCAATTTTCATGATCTCGTTGATCGCCCGGATTTGCATTCTTGCCTGATTTCCTGTGCCGATCGATGCGATCGTTCCGGCGTTCTTCCTGGCCAGGGCTTTGACGGAGACGGCTCCAGCCGCCCCCGTTCTGAAGCCGGTGATCAAGCTCCCATCCATGACGCAAATCAACGCACAGCTCCTGGCATCAAACAGCAGAATGGTCCCCATGCCACTCGGCACGCCGTGTGCTGTCGGGTTATCAATGAACCCTCCGGAAGATGCTTTCATGGAGAGCACTTCATCGGCTTTGTGGTAACCAATCTTGAAGTCAATTTCCCCACGGGGCGATGGGAGATGCATCCCTATGTAATCAGGTTGTTCCACCTGATCGCTGTTAAAGGCTTTGTATGCCTCTTCCACAGCGCCGATGACTTCCGTCATACCGATCAGCCGCCTTACTTCATCTTTCTTAAGCAGCAGCGTTTTCATGCATGACCCCTCGATTTTTGGCTTCATGGGATGCATCGGCACGGCACACCCTGTACCGCAATCACCGTAGTGGGAGAGCAGGGGGACTAGTGGCCGCATTCGCCGCGACCTGAAGCAGATTGTTCTGTATCGCATAGGGGCTTTGGCAGTGAGTTGCGGCAGGCGTCTTTCCGAGCCTGGGCGTCAGCGCGCAGGCTTCGCCCCGCACGACGAGGGATAAGTTCGAAGGCTGGAGCATTTCCCCTCCCCCCACCCCCTGCTCGCGCCCACGCAAAAAACCCGGCCCCGCGTGCGGCGGAACCGGGTCTGAAAAAGAGCCTCCGGCCACCCCTTCGGGACCGGAAAGGTCTTCCTGTGATCGCGGCGGGTCTTAGCGGCCGCGCTTGCGGCGCTGGCCGAGGCCCATTTCCTTGGCGAGGCGCGAGCGGGCTTCCGCATAGGCCGGGGCCACCATCGGGTAGTCGACCGGCAGGTCCCACTTCTCGCGGTATTCTTCCGGCGAAAGATTGTGATGGGTCATCAGGTGCCGCTTCAGCGACTTGAAGGCGCCGCCGCATTCCAGGCAGATGATCTGGTCGTCCTGCACGGACTTACGCACCGAAACCGCCGGCTTCGGCTTTTCGACGACGACAGCAGCAGGCGCCGGGGCGGTCGTGTTGCTGAGCGCCGCATGCACGTCGGCGATCAGGTTCGGGAGGTCGCCGACGGGGACCACGTGATTGCTTACGTAGGCCGCGACGATGTCGGCCGTCAATTCCACGAAAAGGTCATGGCCGGAGCCATGGGCGGAATCACTCATTGTCATTCTCCTGTTCAACATGTCTTGCCAAGCGCCGCCCAGATGGCCGGCCGCCACTCACCCAGCAAACCAGAACATGACCTACGCCGCCGCCCTGTTGAAGCAACATGAAACCCACCCCTAGATTTCGAGTGGCAACGTCGGTCCCGCCTGTCTGGAAATGATGATCCAGCATAGAGGCTGCATTAGAAAATCGACCTATTGCAGTATTCCTGCAAAAATAACTTGCGGAAGATTTCCGTCACAACCTCGAAACGCCAGTTCTCAAGACCAGTGCTCCGCTTCAGCGATTATCATTGTTTGGCCGAATATCCAATTACTATTTTTACCGGATCGACGCAGTGGAAATTCCGCATTATTTCGCGAGAAATGCGACGCCTGTGCTTTCGCACTGCAAATGGAACCGCAAATCCGGCGGTGGAAAATGCGTCAGGAACCATCTTTCTTCAGATCATCGCAAACGGACATCCGCGTCAAAGGATAGCCGACCTTGTGGGCCGCGCGCGCCAGCAGATGCGCGGAGACCGGCGCCGTCAGGATGAAGAAGAAGAAGGCGGCGAGCGCGCGGGCGAGTGTTGCGACGTCGCCTGCATGCACGCCGACGGCGAGCAGCAGCAGGCCGGAGCCGACGGTGCCCGCCTTCGAGGCAGCGTGCATGCGGGTGTAGAGATCCGGCAGGCGGTTGATGCCGATGGCCGCGACCAGCGCGAAGAGCGAGCCGCCGACGATCAGCGCCGCAGTGACGAGGGCAAACAGCACGCTCATGACTTTGCTCCCTTCACCGATGTTTTCTTCTTCCTGTTCTTGCCCGCCTTGGCGCCGCCCTTCGGGGTTGCGGCGGCCGCCTCGCCCACCAGCCCGCGGGCGAGGATGAAGCGGGCAAAGGCCACCGTCGTCAGGAAGCCGACGAGGCCGAGCGAAATCGCGATGTCGATATAGAGCGTGTAGCCGGTGCGGATCGCAAAGGCGGCGATGAAGCCGAGCACGATGCCGACCAGCATGTCGAGCGCCAGCACCCGGTCGGGCAGCGTCGGCCCGACGACCACGCGGAAGACGGTGAGCATGAAAGCGACGCCGAGCACGATCAGCGCGAAGGTGCAGGCCGCCTGGATGATGGCTTCGGGTGCCGTCATTCGAAAGCCTCCCTGATCTTGCGTTCGAAGCCGTCGGCAATGTCGCGGCGGGCCGCCTCCGGGTCGGAACAGTCGATGGCGTGGACGTAGAGCGTCTTGCGGTCGTCGGAGACGTCGACCGACAGCGTGCCCGGCGTCAGCGTGATGAGGTTCGCAAGCAGCGTGATCTCGAAGTCGCGCGTCACCGTCAGCGGATAGGCGAAGATCCCGGGCTTGATGTCGACTTTCGGCGAAACGACCATGACCGCCACCTTCCAGGCCGATTTGGCAAGCTCGACGAAGAACAGCCAGGCGAGCGAGGCCACACGGAAGGAACGGGTGAGATAGCCGGTGCCGTTGACCTGCTCGCGGATGAGACCGAGCGTGAAGGTCGAGAGCAGGAAGCCGAAGATGAGGTTGAGCAGCGTCGCGCTGCCGGTGACCGCCGCCCAGACGATCGCCATCAGGAGGTTGATCGCATAGAGGATCATTGCGCGCCTCCTTCGGGGAAGACCGACTGGAAATAGGCGGCGGGGTTCAAAAGCCCCTCGGCGGCGATCCGGGTCCAGCCGATCAGCTGTTCCGGGAAGAGGCCGAACCAGACGACCAGTGCGGACAAGAGAAGGATCGGTGCGAGCGCGGAAAGCCGGAACGTCTCGGCCGGCGGCGGTGCAAGCGCGATGGTCTCGATCGTCACCGGCGCGGCTTGCGGCGCCGGGCGCCAGTAGGCGAGCAGGAAGACCCGCCCGAAGGCGATCGTGGTGAGGAAGCCCGAAAGGAGGATCGCCCCGGCGAGCCACCAGGCGCCGATATCGATCGCCGACTTGACCAGCATCGCCTTCGGCCAGAAGCCGGACAGCGGCGGCAGGCCGCTCGCGGCGAAGAAGAGCGCGAGCGACAGCGCGGCGAAACCCGGTGCCCGCGCGTAGAGACCGCTGAGGCCCGCGAGCGAGAAGCTGCCGCCGATCCGCGCGGTCTCGCCGGCCAGGAGGTAGAGCGCCGTCATCAGCACGATCGAATGCAGCGCATAGAAGATCGCCGCCGAAAGGCCGGGACTGCCGCCGATCGCGACACCGGCCAGCATGTTGCCGATGCCGGCGATGACGACGAAGCCGAGCAGGCGGCGGATGTCGGCCTGGGCGAGCGCGCCCATGGCGCCGAGCACCATCGTCGCGGCGGCGGCAATGCCGATCACCAGGCTGAGCGCCTCGGCCTCGACGGGGAAGAGCATGACCATGGTGCGCAGCAGCGCATAGACGCCGACCTTGGTGAGCAGGCCGGCGAAGAGCGCCGAAACGACGATGCGCGGCGTGTGGTAGGAGGCGGGCAGCCAGAAATTCACCGGGAAGGCCGCCGCCTTCATGCCGAAGGCGAGCACGAAGAGCGCGCCGAGCGTCATCAGCGGCGCGGTGCCGCGGTGCTCGACGGCCTTGCGGGCGATGTCGGCCATGTTGAGCGTGCCGAAGATCGCATAGAGATAACCGACGGCGATCAGGAAGAGCGTCGTGCCGACGAGGTTCAGCACCGAATATTTGAGCGCCCCGTCGATCTGCTCGCGCTCCGAACCGAGGATCAGGAGGCCGAAGGAGGAGATCAGCAGCACCTCGAACCAGACATAGAGATTGAAGATGTCGCCGGTGAGGAAGGCGCCGGAGACGCCGGCCATCAGCACCATCAGGAAGGGATAGAAGCCGTAGCGCCGGCCGCTGACATTGATGTCCTTCGTCGCATAGACGGCGCCGGCGAGCGCCACCACCGCGGCGGTGAGCGCAAAGAGCGCGCCGGCGACATCGACGGTAAACGCGATGCCGAAGGGCGGCAGCCAGCGCCCCATCATCATCGTCACCGGGCCGGCGGCGAGCACCCTGCCGAGCAACAGAAGATCGACGGCGACGAGGATCGAAAGGCCGATGATCGCGACGATCGCATGGAGCCGGATCGAATGGCGCATCATCATCAACGCCGCACCGAAGCCGAGCGACAGCGCCACCGGCAGGATGACGAGCCACTGGTCCGCCGTAGCGGGCGCCATGATCCAGGCCTTGGCGAGTTCGACGGAGGAGGACGCGGCCATCAGCGACGCCCCCCGTGCGGCCACTTGCGCTGCCCCTCATCCGCCTGCCGGCACCTTCTCCCCGTCAAGACGGGGAGAAGGGACAAGCGGCGGACGCAGGGTCGAAGCGGCACACGTCCCCTCTCCCCGCGAGCGGGGAGAGGGTCAGGGTGAGGGGCAAACGTCATCGGCAGCATCATCACACTCAATATCCCATCGGCGGCAGCGGCTGGTCTTCCGGCTCGGCCACCCGCATCTCGTCGGTGTCGTCCGTCCCGAGGTCCTGGTAGGCGCGGTAGGTGAGCACCAGCAGAAAGCAGAAGAAGGAGAAGGAAATCACGATCGCCGTCAGGATGAGCGCCTGCGGCAGCGGGTTGGCGGCACCGTCGGCAAGCGTTTCGGCGCCCTTCGGGATGATCGGCGGCACCGCGGCGGTGAGCCGGCCGGCGGTGAAGAGCAGCAGGTTGACCGCATTGCCGAGGATGGCGATGCCGAGCAGCACGCGCACGATGCGCTTCGACATCATCAGATAGAGGGCGACGGCGAAGAAGATGCCGACGAGGCCGGAAAACAGCGCTTCCATCAGTCGTTTTCCCTTTCCTCGAGCGCCAGCGCGATCGAGGTGATAGCCCCCACCACGACGAGATAGACGCCGACGTCGAAGGACATGACGGTGGCGAGCGGCACCTCGACCCCGAAGACGTTCGGATAGATCCAGAGCCCGGTCATGAAGGGCACGCCGAAGGCCGCCGAAATCAGCCCCGAGAGGCAGGAGAGCATCAGCCCGGCGCCGGCGATCGACATCGGATGGAACCACAGCGCCCGGCGCACCGCCTGCACGCCGAAGGCGATGCCGTAGATCGCAAAGGCGGAAGCCGCGATCAGCCCGCCGATGAAGCCGCCGCCCGGCTCGTTGTGGCCGCGCAGCAGCACGAAGATCGAGAAGAGAATCATCAGCGCGGTGAGGAACGGCGCGACGGTGCGGAAGATCAGCGTGTTCATGGACGTCCCCCTTCACGGCCGGTCTCGCGCAAGAGCGCCCCCCTCTGCCCTGCCGGGCATCTCCCCCACACGGGGGGAGAGCGATCCTCGGAAACCGCTCGTGTCTTTCCGTACTCGGTCCACACGTTCCTCTCGGCCGTCGGCTCAGGAGATGAACGGCCGGATAGAGGCGCGGCGTGGCCACAAGCCGGTCTCCCCCCTTGTGGGGGAGATGTCGGCGCAGCCGATAGAGGGGGGTGAAGGACAGTCGTCATGCCTTGCCCTCCTTCGCGGCGCGTTTCTTCGACGCTGGCTTCGCCGGCTCGACGGGCGGGACGATGGCCGGCGAGACGGGTGCGATGCGGATGCGGATCAAGGCCAGGATCGCAAGCCCGGTGATCATCACCACCGAAATTTCGCCAAGGGTGTCGGTGCCGCGGAAGTCGACGATGATGACGTTCACGACGTTGGCGCCGTGGGCGATCACCTTGGAATAGGCGTTGAAGAAATCGGTGAGAGCGCCGTTGAAGGGAAGCTGCGTCGTCTTCAGGAGCATCAGCGCGAAGCCGAGGCCGCCGGCGGCGGCGATCGTGCCGTCGACCACGAGCTCACGGAGCGTCCGGTGGTCGGAGGGCGAGAGCCTGAGCCGCGTCATGACCAGCGCCAGGATGACGACCGAGAGCGTCTCCACCATGAACTGGGTGAAGGATAGGTCCGGCGCGCCGAAGAGTAGGAAGATGACGGCGACGGCAAAACCCTGAATGCCGAGCGAGACGATCGCCGTCAGCCGGTCGCCGGCCGTCAGCACCGCGACGAGGCCGATGATCGCGATTACGAAGAAGGTGAGCTGGTGGAAGCCGACATCCGCAGGCCAGGCGGGCATCGCCGGAAGCTCGCCGTAGACGAAGGGCGGCACCAGCAGCACGACGGCGAGCAGCACGAAGGTCACGGTGACGTAGACGTCGAGCCGGCCGTCCTGGATCACCCGCGTCACCCGGACGGAAAGCCGCACGAGGCCGCGAATGAAGGCGTCGAAGCCGCGATCCGGCCCCGGCCCGAGGAGATCGAGCAGTCGCGCCATGCCGCCGCGGACGGCGGACAGCGACAGGTAGAGGCCGATGCCGATCGCGATCGTCAGCACGGAAAGCGCAAGCGGCACGCCGATATGCGGCATCAGGCCGATGGTGACCGTCTCCGCCTCGCCGGCGACGGCGCTCGCCATCGGCGAGGAGATGTAAGCGTGGGAAAGCCCGGAGAACACGGCGGCGGCAAGACCGGAAAGCGCAAGCACCGCCGGTCCGAGCCAGAGCAGCGCCGGGCCCTCATGGGCGTGTTTCGGCGTCTTGATCTCGGGTCCGAGGAAAGGCTTCAGCGCCACCGCGAAGGCGATGGCGAACATCAGCGCATTGCCGGCGACGGCAACGGCCGTGAAGAGGATGGCGCGCGGATCACCGCCGGCGAGTGCTGCATAGATCTCCTCCTTGGCAAGGAAGCCGAAGAAGGGCGGCAGGCCGGCCATCGAGAGTGCCGCAAGCACGGCGGCGGCGAAGGTGAGCGGCATCGCCTTCCTGAGGCCACCGAGCTTCGTCACGTCGCGGGTGCCCGATTCGTGGTCGATCAGGCCGGCGACCATGAAGAGCGCGCCCTTGAACATCGAATGCGCGACGAGATAGAGCACCGCCGCCTCGACGGCATAGGGCGAGCCGAAGCCGGTCAGCATCACGAGAAGGCCGAGGGAAGCGACGGTCGTATAGGCGAGCATCAGCTTGAGGTCGGTCTGGCGGACCGCAAGCAGCCCGCCGACGAGCAGCGTGACGCCGCCGAAGAGCGGCAGCAGGAATTCCCATGCGGGCGTTGCCCCCATCACCGGGTTGAGCCGCATCAGGAGATAGACGCCGGCCTTCACCATGGTCGCCGAATGCAGGTAGGCCGAGACCGGGGTCGGTGCCTCCATGGCGTTCGGCAGCCAGAAATGGAAGGGAAACTGCGCCGACTTGGTGAAGGCGCCGCCGAGGACGAGAAGGAGCGCCGCCCAATAAAACGGGCTTTCGCGCAGCACGTCGCCGCCATGGACGAGCAGCGAGAGCTGGGTGACGCCGGACATGTCCCAGAGGAAGATGAGGCCCGCGAGCAGCAGCAGTCCGCCGCCGCCCGTCACCACCAAAGCCTGCAGCGCCGCCCGCCGCGAGGCCTCGCGGGCATGGTCGAAGCCGATCAGCAGGAAGGAGGTGATCGAGGTCAGCTCCCAGAAGACGAAGAGCATCAGCAGGCTGTCGGAGACGACGACGCCGAGCATCGAGCCCATGAACATCAGAATGAAGGAGAAGAAGCGCCCCTGCTGGGGGTGGCCCTTCATGTAGCCGCCGGAATAGAGCACGATCAGCGTGCCGATGCCGGTGATCAGCAGCGCGAAGGTGAGCGAGAGCCCGTCGAGGAACCAGGAGAAGGAAAGGCCGAGGCTCGGCACCCAGGGATAGCCGCCGGTGACGACCTCGCCTGCCGCGACTTCCGGCAGGAAGCCGGCGAAATGGACGAAGGCGAAGGCTGGGACCAGCGCGAGGAACCAGGCGGCGTTATGGCCGAGACGGGCGGTGAGAACGGGCGCGAGCGCCGCACCGGCGAAGGGCAGAAGCATTGCGAGCAATGTCAGGCCGGCTCCATCCACGGGCATCTGTTCTCCTTCTTCTCGCAGCGCGGCGGGACCGTTCAGCCCTCGCCGGAGGTGCCCATCCTGTTAGGGCAAAGACGCCCCCGTCTCAAGGGCAAAGGCTATCGGCCGGCGACACGCCGCCGGGCCGTTCGCGCGGCAGTGTTGGAAAATGCGCCCGCCAATGCAAGCGGGCGCCCCCTGATGCGGCCGGTCAAAACTCCGTTATCCCCCGGAATTCGGAGGGGCGGGATGGATGAAGGCGGTTAACCGGCCTGCCGGTGCGCGAGCGACATCAGCGGCGCGACGATCGCGAACTGGAGAATCGTGAAGGCCGTCTCCAGAACGATGAAATCGCGCACGGAGGTCATGCGATACTTCGCGGCGACCGGAAGCACGGCGAACGAAAAGGCGAGAAGCCCGAAGACGAGCGCAAAACCGAGTGCGCTTGCGAGATAATCCTGGCGCGCAGTGGAGAACAACTTCGGATAGAGCCAGGAGAACAGCAGCCCCTGGATGACCATCGCGGCAAGGCCGAAGGGAATGATGACGTCCTGCCGGTACATCTCCAGCCGTTCGTAAAGGGAGGCGAAGGTCCTCAGGTGCCAGACGTAGCCGAGCGGGAAGGTCGGCAGGAGATAGGCTGCGAAGCCGAGCCAGAATGCCTTATTCATTGGCGGACGTCTCCAGTTGACGGGCACACGCGATAGCACCATATTCACTTGCAATTTGCAAGTTATAATCTCATGTTGCGGCCATGGAAGACACCTCCACCCCATCCGGGAAGAATGACCCGCGCTCGCTCTGCCCCGTCAGCCTGGCGCTCGAACTCTTCGGCGACGCCTGGTCCCTGCTGATCGTGCGCGACCTGATGTTCCGCGGCGCGGACAGCTACAAGGCCTTTCTGGCCGCCGGCGAGGGCATTGCCACCAACGTCCTCTCCGACCGGCTCGCACGGCTCGAAAGCCACGGCATCATCGAGAAGCACCGCGATCCCCGCGACGGCCGCCGCTTCGTCTACCGGCTGACGGCGAAGGGCGCCGATCTCGCCCCCGTCATCGTCTCGATCGTTCTCTGGTCGGCGCGGCACACGCAGACCGATGCCCCGGCGGAATTGGTCGCGGCGATGCGGGCCGATCCCGCTGCCTTCGCCCGGCAGACGATCGCGCGACTGCGGCAGGCGGAGCCCGCCCGGCCGCGGGGCCGCACACGAAAGCGCGGCACGGTCTGAGCGGGCAGTGTGTCCACCCTCGCTCACCGCATGGAGAAGAGCTCCTGATGGAAGCGCTTCTTCACATCGAAACCCTGGCCGGCGAAATCACGCCTGAGCGCGGCGCCGAAGCCGGCGGGACCGCAGAACCAGATGCTTGCCTCCCGCCAGTCCGGCACCGTGGCGCGGATGCGCTCACCGGTGAGCAGGCCGTCGCGGGCGTCGACGAGGATATGCAGACGGACACCGGCGGCCGCGGCATCGGCCGTCAGCCGCGCAAACGCCTCCTCGTCGAGCTCGCTTGAGGAGTGGAAGAGGTCGATCGCCTGGCCGACACGGCGGTCGGGCTGCGCCGCGAGGTATTTCATCCGGGCGATGAAGGGCGTGATGCCGATGCCGCCGCCGATCCAGATCTTGCGGGGACATCCGTCGTCGAAGGTGAAGCGGCCATAGGGACCCTCGACCCGCACCTCCTGGCCGACGGCGAGCGTATCCGGGAGACGGCTCGTGTAGTCGCCGAGCGCCTTGGTGATGAAGGTGATGCTGCGGTCGGTGGCATTCCACGCCGAGGCGATCGTGAAGGGATGCGCGCCCTCGCCCTTGTCCGAGGTGACGAAGGCGAACTGGCCGGGCTCGTGGCCGCACCAGCCGGGCTCCATCGTCATGCCGATCTCGAGCGCCCGGACGCCGGGATAGGCCGTGAGCGTTGTGATCTTGCCCAAGGCCTGCCGGCTGATCCCCACCCGCCGCAGGAGGACGATGACGGCGGCGACGGTGCCGCAGGCGAGAAGTACGGCGAGCACGACGCCGACCGGCTGCGTCCAGTAGGCGAACTCGGCGAGCACCACCGTGTGGAAGGCGAGCACGAGATAGGTGACGGCGAGCAGCCGGTGGGTCTTGAAGAACCACCAGTAGGAAAAGCGCGGAACGAGCGCCAGCACGATCAACAGCACGGAGATATAGAAGGCCCATTCGCCGAGCCCCTCGGCGGGATCGCGCAGACCGACGAGGAACTCCTGGACGGGATTTTCGATCGGCGGCCGCTCGGGCCGCTCGGGCCGCGCGACGAGGCCGAGCTCGATCGCCCAGCCGGCGCTTTCGAACCAGAGCCAGTGGGCAAGCGACAGCACGAGGGCGGAAATGCCGAGCCACTTGTGCAGGCGGTACATCTTGTCGAGCCCGCCGAGCCAGGTCTCCGGCCAGCCGGGCCGGAGCGCCAGGACGAGCGCGATGCTCATCGCGCCGATGGCGAGCACACCGCTGTACTGGATCATCGCGGCACGCAGCGCAAAGACGTTTTCCGACTGGAACACATCCGGCTCGGCAGCCAGCCAGAGCAGGCTCAACAGGACCAGTGTTCCCCACAAGGCAAGTTTGATATTCCGCATGACACGCTTTCCCTCTTGGCGGGAGAGATCGGCAGGCGGGGCAAACGAGAAATTGCCCCCGAGGTTTCCCGGTCCGTCTCCCTGACGACGGATGAGTCCGCACTTCTCCTTATACAGGCGAAGCCCGCCGGCGCCGAGGGAGAAGGGCGAGCGCAATTGCCGCAGCCGCTCCGGCGCCCTATCTCTTGGTGGAGGAACAGGGAGACGAGCGATGACCAACGACGTGACGACGACCCGGATCGAGAAGACCGACGAGGAGTGGCGCGGGCAGCTGACCGCCGAGCAGTACCATATCCTGCGCGAGCGCGGCACCGAACGGCCCTTCACCGGCCCCTACTGGAACACATTCCAGCACGGGCTCTACCGCTGCGCGGCCTGCGACACGCCGCTCTTTCGCTCCGACACCAAGTTCGACGCCGGCTGCGGCTGGCCGAGCTATTTCGCGCCGGTCAGGCCCGGCGCGGTGAGCGAGCACCGCGACACCTCGCACGGCATGGTGCGCACCGAAATCCGCTGCGGCACCTGCGGCGGCCATCTCGGCCACGTCTTCCCCGACGGCCCGAAGCCGACCGGCCTGCGCTACTGCATCAACGGCCACGCGATGGTGTTCGAGCCGGAGGGGTGAGAAACACCTGATCGCGAAATCCACTCAATTTCGGCTGCTTGCGCCCTGCAAGTCGTTCGCGCGATAACCTGTCCACAGACTTGAGACCGTCAGCGGCATCGCCGACGGGCTCAACGCGCCACGCCGAATTCCCCGACCGCATATCTGGAGAGGAAGTCAACGAACGAAGAGGTCGTGCTCTTTCGAAGGTTGCATTCGATGATGTCGGGACTGCGGACGTTTCCGCCGGGCGCCATCTGGAAATCCGCCGTAAGTCCCTGAACCCCAGCACCTGGAAACCCGGCAAACATGACTTCGCATCTGTCCATCGATTGGCGCTGGATCTGGCGCATCCTCATGCAAAGGCGGCGGTCTCTCGCCGTTCTGATGTCGACGAGCCTCTTTTCCTATCTGGCTCTGGCTGCAATCCCCGTCGCCATCCAGCGCGCGATCGACACCACGATCCGCGATGGAGTGGTAACCCCTTGGGTGCTCATGTTTGCTGGCGTGGTCGGCCTGCTTTACCTCTTCGATGCGCAGAGCCAGTTCATCTCGGAGAAGATGATTCAAGAGATCGGCGTGTTCGTCGAGGAACGGATGAACCGTCGTCTCCTGCTCAACCTCCTGCTCCGCCCCTTCGACTACAGGCAGAAGGGGGATGGCGAAGCGCTGACGGCTTTTCAGCAGAGTTCGAAAATCCGCGACTTCGCCTTCCGTTTGGCGCCGCGTTTCGTTCTCGACGCCGGACAGGTGGTGGTCGGCGCCATCGTGCTGGCGAGCTACGACCTGCAGATCGCGGCCCTCGTCGTCGGCCTCGCGGGCTCGGTGAGCGTGCTTCTGCGCCGTCTTCTCGGTCGCTTCGAGGAACTGGGAACCGAGCTTTTCAACGTGGAAACGGAGAAACAGAGTAACCTTTCGGAGACCTTGTCCGGGCTGGAATCGGTGAAGATCCACACCCTGGAAGCGCTCCGCTTCCGCTCCTTCGTGCAGATATTCAAACGCGGCATCGTGGCGGAGATGGCGTTCGGTTCGACGTCCCGCACCTTCGCACGGGGGATGAACATCGTTTCCGGCGCCATTACCACCCTTCTGCTGCTTTTCGGATGCTACAGGCTCGCGTCGGGCGCCCTGTCCGTCGGCGACCTGTTCGCGATCCAGATCCTTGTCGGACGAGTCGTCAATCCCATCCTGACGAGCGGTGACGCCCTTTCCAAATACGCCGAGGTGAAGACCGCAACGAATGCGCTGGCGGAATTCACCGGATCACCCGCCCACAACACTATTCCCTCCGGTCACGCCACGCCCGCAACGATGGGCCTGACGGTCAGGAACCTCACAGTCCGCTACGGGGACGCGGCTCCGGATGTCCTTCACAATGTCAGTCTTTCGCTGCCCGAAACCGGTGTCATCGCCATCGTCGGCCGCAACGGATCGGGAAAGACCAGCCTCCTGAGGACGATTCTCGGCCTGCTGCCGACGGCGGAAGGCGACGTCGCATTCGGCGGACGCTCGCTTCGCGACCTGCATCCGAGACGGCTGCGGCGACGAATCGGTATCGTCGAGCAGGACACCGTGCTGTTCTCCGGAACGCTTGCGGGGAACATCACGAAGACGACGACAGCGATCGATCGGGACCGCATCGCACGCGTTGCAGAAAAGGCCGGCATCGAACACCTGGTCGCCGAGCCCACTCAATCCGTAGCCGAGGGCGGGCTCAACTTTTCGGGCGGGCAGAGGCAGCGGATCGCCTACGCACGTGCGCTTTACAGCGAACCGAGAATGCTGGTGCTGGACGAACCGACGTCCTTCATGGATGCGGAAGCAGCCAAGGCGTTCGAAGCCGAACTCCTGGCGCTTGGTGGCAGCCGGCTTGTTCTTCTCGTGACGCACGAGATGAGCATTGCCGCGCAAGCGGACCTGATCGTCGTCATGGACGCCGGACAGGTCCTCGACACCGGGCGGCACACCGAACTTCTCGATCGCTGCGAGACGTATCGCAGCCTGCATGTCGCCTTCTCAAGCTGAGCCCCTCCCCCGCTCACGCCCCCGCCGTCTTCGGCTTCAGCTTGAAGGTGATGCTCGCCTCGGCGCCGGCTTCGGCGATGAAGAGCAGTTCGCCGGAGGCACTCAGCGTGAAGCCGACCTCGATCTCCTCGACATGCCAGCCTTCGGCCCTCTCGGAGACGGTCGCGCCGAGGCCGACCAGCGTGTCGACGGTGCCGCGCCACTGTTCTTTCACCTTGTCGGCGCCGACCCTGGCGATGCCGCCGAGGGCCGTGGCAAACCCCTTGGTCAGCGCGTGTTCCACCGCCTCCTCGCGGGCGGGCATCGGGGCGAACGCCGCAGCCTTTTCGGGAACGAAGATCGAGATTTCGAAGGGCTTTTCTTTCGGCATCGGATTTTCCTCCGGGTCGGGGTTTCAGAGATAGGCGGTGGTATCGAGGGCGAACATCGCCTGGGCGAAGTTGAGGACGCGGCCGGAATTGCCGCCGGTCGCGGGCGAGGGCTGCGCGCCGCTGTAGAGGCCGGCCGCCTCCCCGCTCGTCAGCCGCACCAGCGCGCCGGAATCGCCGGGCACGCAGGGCCTGTCGAGGAAGAACAGCACCGGATAGAGCCGCGTGCGATAAAAGCCGAGCGAATTGCAGGCGCTTGCGACCGTCCGGGAAAGGCAGCCGGAACGGGTTTCGACGGTGACCGGCAGACCGGCAGCCGGAAAGTGGCAGAGGGCGAGCGGCGACGGCGGCGCTTCGGGCGGATCGGTGAGCACGAAGGCGGCGTCGACCGGCTGCCAGAAGGAACGCGCGAGACGACCCGTCCCGCCGGTCGCGAGCGGCACCGAAAAGCCGGGCTGGCTGCTGCAGATCGCATGGCCGGCGGTGACGATCCCCCAGTCGCCGGCAAGATTGCAGCGCGCCCAGCAGGCGGCCGTCGCATTGGCGGGGTTTGGCGCCGCATGCAGTTCCGTGACGACCTGGCGCAGCGCAAGCGGAAAACGCCGGCCGAGGCGCGGAAAGGTGAGTTCGTCGAGGACGAGGAAGGGTGGCCCGTCCCATTCCGGCACGTTGATTGCCAGCCCGAAGCCCGGCATTTCCACCGAGGGATCATAAAGGCCGACGGTGATCCGCGGCACAGCCGGCGAGGCCATCGAGGCCAGCGCCAGGAAACTGTCCCAGGGCGGCAGGTTGCGGCCGAGCCGGTAATTGCCGAGGGCGAGCTCGGAAAAGATCGCATAGGTCCAGCGCACGCTGCGCGCCACCAGCGCGGCATCGGCAAGCTCCCCGCGCTCGATCCAGGCGGCGATTTCGCGGTCCACGTCGGCGGGAACGAGCTCCGCCGGGGGATCCTCCCTCGGCAGGCGCGCGCGCAAATAGTCGTCGGAATAATCCATCCGGTCGCCACCCCCTGTGCCTCGACCAGAACACCATGAAGACACTCTAACACACGGTTGTATTATGAAAAGGAAATACGCTAAAATTGCACCCACGATTATTCACGGGTTTCCGCTCCGGCGCGCGACGGCCCGGCCGTGTGCGGGACTTGCGCCACATTTCCGCTGCATTGCCGGATGAGCCTTGCAAACGCAGCGGCACGGGAGGGCCGGCCTGCCCGTCTTGACTGCCTCAGAACCTCATTGCGTCTTGCGAGAAGGACCGCGCATGCTCGACGCCGAACGCTCCAACCGCCGTGACCTCGAATGGGTCGCCCGGGACGGCGGCTTCGCAAGCCGCATCGCGGCGCGCATCCCGACCTATCTCGCCGATCTCAGGGAAAACCCCGCCTGGCTCGCCATGTTCGTGCTCGCCCGCACCATGCCGGCACGCAAGGCGCACTGGCTGACGGCGCGGCCGGCGCCGCCGGAGAGCGGAACGGAAAGCTCGATGTTCGGCGACCTGCCGGCCGAGACGATCGCCGGAAAAATCCGCCGCGACGGCATCTTCACCGGCCTCAGGCTGCCGACGGAAATTCATGACGAGATCGGCCGCTTCGCGCGCGAGACGCCCTGCTTCGGCAATTTCGAGCGGCGGCTCGAATTTCTCCCCGACGAACACCGCGAGGCCGAGGCGCACTTCGGCCGGCCGATCCTGAGCGGCCACCATTTCGAGCGGGTGCTCTCCTGCGAGGCGGCACTTGCCGTGCAGCGGGACCCGCTGCTGAAGGCGGTGGCGCAGCACTATCTCGGCGGGCAGGCGCAGCAGGTGACGCTCCGCATGTGGTGGAGCTTCCCGGCGGCGGGCGCGAGCGAGGCGGACCCAAACCGGCTGTCGTTCAAATACCATTTCGATCTCGACGACTGGCGGATGCTGAAATTCTTCTTCTACATCAATGATGTCGGCGTCGATGCCGGCCCGCATGTCTATATCCGCGAGAGCCATCGCCGCCGGCGGCTGAAGCACCAACTGACCCCGGTTTCCGGCCATCCGGCGGACGAGGTGCTCGCCTATTACGGTCGCGACGCGGTGATGACGCTGACCGGCCCGGCCGGCACCGGCTTCGTCGAGGACCCCTTCGGCTTCCATATGGCAACGCTGCCGAGGGCGCGGCCGCGACTGATGATGGAAGTGGCCTACGGCGTCTCGAAGCCGTCGCGCCGGCGCTATCACGGCGAGCCGGTGATCCGCTGAATGCATCTCAGCGGGCAAACTTTCGCGCCGCAGCGACGCAGCCGACCACGCCGGTGGTGACGGCAAGCATCAGCGGGCTCACCTCTTCCCCGAGCAGGAGGCCGGCGAGCGTCAGCCCGAGGAAGGGCTGTAAAAGCTGCAGCTGGCCGACGGCGGCGATGCCGCCCTGGGCGAGCCCGCGATACCAGAAGACGAAGCCGATCAGCATGCTGAACAGCGACACATAGGCGAGCCCGCCCCAGGCGGCCGGGCTGACGCCGGAAAAGCTCTCCGGCAGCCGCAGCATCAGCACCGCCGCCATCACCGGCAGCGACAGGACGAGCGCCCAGGAGATGACCTGCCAGCCGCCGAGCCGGCGCGAAAGGGCCGCCCCTTCCGCATAGCCGAGGCCGCAGACGAGGATCGCCGCCAGCATCAGGAGGTCGCCGGTGGAGGTGGCGCCGAGCCCCTGCCCCGCGGCAAAGCCGGCAATCAGCAGGCTGCCGAGGCCGGAAAACAGCCAGAAGAGCGGCCGCGGCCGCTCGCCGCCGCGCAAGACCCCGAAGATCGCGGTCGCAAGCGGCAGGAGGCCGATGAAGACCACCGAGTGCGCCGAGGTGACGGTCTCCAGCGCGTAAGCCGTCAGCAGCGGAAAGCCGACGACCACGCCGAGCGCCACCACGGCGAGCGGCAGGAGATCGCCCGAGGCCGGCCGCTTCTGGCGGAGCGCAAGGAGCAGCGCCAGCGCCAGGCCGCCGGCGATCGCCGCACGCGCCACCGTCAGGAAAACCGGGTCGAAACCGGTAACGGCGAGCCGCGTCGCCGGCAGCGAGCCGCTGAAGATCGCCACCCCCGCCATTCCATTCATCAAGCCGCTGCGTGTCGCCTGCATCCGAAATCGTCCTTTCCGTTGTTCTCGACGGTCTTTTCCGATGTGCGGGCTGGAAGAACCAGAGACGGTGCAGTACAATACGCTGAAACTGTTATGACATGGCGAGCAATACGGATGGATGTTTCCAGCGCGGCGGAGAAGGTGGCGAGCACGCGCATCGGCCAGGTGATGGCGGCGGTGAAGGCGCGGATCGCCGCCCGCAGCCTGACGCCGGGGGCGAAGCTTCCCTCGGTCAGGGCCTTCGCGCGCAGCCAGCAGGTTTCGGTCTCGACTGTGGTCGAGGCCTATGAGCGGCTGGCGGCGGAGGGGGTGATCCGCTCGCGGCCGGGCGCCGGCTTCTTCGTCTCCGCGCCGCTCGCACCGCTCTCGCTCGCCGAGATCGGGCCGCGGCTCGACCGCGAGATCGACCCGCTCTGGGTGTCGCGCCAGTCGCTCGAAAGCGGCGAGACGGTCGCCAAGCCCGGCTGCGGCTGGCTGCCGCCGTCATGGATGCCGCAGGCGGCACTCGCCAAGGCGCTCCGGGCGGCGGCCCGCGGGCCGGAGGCGGTCCTTTCCGATTACGGCACGCCGCTCGGGCTTGCAGGCCTGCGCCAGCTTCTCGCGCGAAGGCTTGCTGATACCGGCGTGACGGCGGCGCCGAACCAGATCATGCTCACCGAATCGGGCACGCAGGCGATCGACCTCGTCTGCCGCTTCCTCCTCGAACCGGGCGACACCGTGCTCGTCGACGATCCGTGCTATTTCAATTTCATCGCGTTGCTCCGCGCCCACCGGGTGCGCATCGTCGGCGTACCCTATACGCCGGAGGGGCCGGACATCGCCCGTTTCGGCGAGATGCTCGCCGAGCACCGGCCGCGGCTCTACATCACCAATTCGGCGATCCACAACCCGACCGGGGCGACGCTCTCGCCGGTCGTCGCGCACCGGCTGCTGAAGCTCGCCGACGCGGCCGGGCTGACGATCGTCGAGGACGACATCTTCGCCGATTTCGAGGAGACGCCCTCGCCGCGGCTCGCCGCCTTCGACGGGCTCGACCGGGTGATCGCGATCGGCAGCTTTTCGAAGACGCTCTCCGCCTCGGTACGCTGCGGCTTCATCGCCGCGCGGCCGGACTGGATCGAGGCGCTCGCGGATCTGAAGATCGCGACCAGCTTCGGCGGCGGGCGGCTTTCCTCCGAACTCGTGCTGTCGCTTCTGACCGACGGCAGCTACCGCAAGCATGTCGAGGCGCTCCGGGAGCGGCTCGCCGCCGCCCGCGAGCGGGTCGGCCGGCAGATCAAGGCCGCGGGGCTCGAGCCGTGGATCACGCCGAAGGCCGGCATGTTGCTCTGGTGCCGGCTGCCGGAGGGGCTCGATGCCGCCGCCATTGCTCGCACCTGCCTCGAAGACGGGGTGATTCTCGCACCCGGCAACGCCTTCAGCGTCTCGCAGACCGCCGGGGGATACCTGCGCTTCAACGTGGCGCAGTCGGAGGACCCGCGCATCCTGCCCTCGCTTGCCGCCGCCATGGAGCGGGCGGCCTGCGCACCGGCTACGGATTAACACGAGACTGCCGCAAAGCGGCCCCGTTCCACGTGTTCAATCCCCCGCCAACGACCGCAAAGGAGGCAATGATGGCCTATACGATCGACCGGACGTTCACGGGCGAGGATTTCGCAACCGTGGTGGAGAAGACGCGGGCGGCGCTTTCGGCGCAGGGTTTCGGCGTGCTGACCGAAATCGACGTCAAGGCGACGCTGAAGAAGAAGCTCGACAAGGATGTCGACGACTACCTGATCCTCGGCGCCTGCAACCCGACCATGGCGCACCAGGCGATCGGCCTCGAACCGAAGGTCGGCGCCATGCTTCCCTGCAACGTCATCGTACGCCGCACCGGCCCTGCCTCGGTGATGGTGAGCGCGATCGATCCGGTTGCCTCGATGGAGGCGATCCCGAACCCCGCGCTGAAATCGGTCGCGGGCACGGTCCGCGACATGCTGAAGACGGCGGTCGAGGGCATCTGAGGGGGCTTGTCACGGGTCGATCTCCCCCCTTGAGGGGGAGATGCCCGGCAGGGCAGAGGGGGTGTATCACAGGCGCCGGGTCCCGAGGTTCACCCCCCTCTGTCACTTCGTGACATCTCCCCCTCAAGGGGGGAGATCGAGCACACTTCCCGCGGCGCCGCCGCGCGCCAGGCGGTCGGGTTCATGCCGGTCACGCGCAGGAATTCGCGGTTGAAATTCGACTTGGTCATGAACCCCGCCTCGAAGACGATGCGGGTCACCGGCATGTCGGTGGCGCCGAGCAGCCGGCAGGCCTCGGCGACGCGGAAATTGTTGACGTATTGCGAGACGCTCGTGCCGTGAACACGGTTGACCGCATTGGAGACGGCCCGCGCCGGAAGACCGAGGCGGCGGGCGAGCCGGCCGAGATTGAGCCCGGCATCGGCAAAGAGCCGCTGGCCCTGCATCAGCCGGTCGAGGGCCGCGGCGACCTCGGCATCGGCACTGGTCGCGAGCGGCACGGCCTGCAGTTCGGGCTCCGCCTCCGGCGCGTCATCTGCCTCCTCCGCGCCGGCCGTCATGGCGGCGACCCCGAGCATGAGCAGGATGAACGTCGTCGCGGCGGACACCACGGCCGGCGCATGGCGGCCGCCGGCAAGCAGGAGATCGAGACTGATCGCCATGTCGGTCGCCGCCGAGCCGATCAGCGCCAGCGCCGTCAGTTGCAGCGAGCGGTAGGAGCGGAGCGTCCCGTCGAGCCGCGAGGCGACGAGGCCATCCGGCCCGAGGCGGGCAAGCCAGAGCAGCGCCAGGCCGTAGCCGGCGAACTCGGCAATCAGCACGAGATCGACGGGATCGCGAAAGCCGACAAGCATCGCCACCACGCAGCAAAGCGTCGGAATGAGATGCGGCCAGTCGCGGGCGGAGATCGCCCCCTCCTCCGCCGCAAGCTCCCGGAAGGCGAGGAAGGAGAGCGGCGGAATGAGGCTCGCAAGGAGCGGCAGCGCCGGCAGCACGGCGATCACACCGTAGCCCCAGCGGATGCCGACGAGCGCCGTCTGGACGACATAGAGGCCGATCAGCACCACGAACAGGCGGTTGCGGCCGAGTGCCTCGCGCCCCTGGCGCAGGAGCCGGACGAGAAAGACGAAGAGGAGGAGCGAGACGAGAAAGGAAAGCGGAACGAGGAGCATGGAGCGACAACCGGCGGGCAATTGCCGTCACTTTGGCCGCAATCGCGTTCGCGGTCGACCCAAAACGCGATCAAGGTCGCAACAAAGCGGCGCGCCGTGCCGGATGGGGTCATTCGTCAACCCGAACCGGAGCCTCTCCCATGAAGACCAGAACCGTCCTCCTCTCCCTCCTCGGCGTCGTGCTCGCCGCCGCAGCCCTCGACGGTGCGGCCGCCTTCGTCACCACCCGCACCAGCGCCGTCGGGCCGCTCGACCTTTCCGCCGTCTCGAAGATCCGCGTCGAGGGCGAGGCCGGCCGGCTCCTCATTTCGGCCGCTGCCGAGGGACCCCATGAAGCAAGGCTCGAAGGCGAGCGCCGCGGCTGGGGCGCGCTCTGGCACTCCGGATGGTTTCCCGTCTCCTGCCCGGAAGGCGGCATGCGCATCGACGGCGATACGCTCGTCGTCGACCTCGGCGGCACGCATTTCTACCGCTGGTCCGACTGCACGATGACGCTCACCGCCCGGCTGAAACCCGAGGCCGCCGTCGCCATCGACCAGCAGGCCTCGCAGACCGATCTTCAGGGAGATTTCTCGTCCGTCGATATCCGCAGCGATGCCGGCGACATCAACCTCCGGGGCCATGCCGCGCAGCTCTCGCTCGTTGGCGCAGCACTCAGGGCGCGGGTCGTCTTCGACAAGGTGATGCAGAACGAGACCATCGCGCTCACCGGCAACATGCTCGATGCGGGTCTCCACTTCCTCGTACCGACACCCGTCAGCTACCTCGTCGAGGCGACGGCTTCCTATGTCGACAGCACGCTGCCGAACACGCCGGGGGCGAAGCCGGCGATCCATGTCCGCGGCGACATGGTGCGGGTGCGGATCGAATGAGCTTGGCGGCGACAATGCAGGCCCTCCGTGATGTCGGCCCTGACCCGGCATGACGGAGGACGGCCCCCTCTGCCCTGCCGGGCATCTCCCCCACAAGGGGGGAGATAGACCAGCGGCCCGCGGCTCTGCCCCGACAGGTCAGGGTGAGAGGCGCACCATACAGTTCCCGGCTCCGCCGAAAGCGCTGGATTTCCGCGCCGCATCTGCTTAGGGAAGGGCCATGCTCGAAACCTCGCCGCCCGATATCTTCGATTGCCAGACCTGCGGGGCGTGCTGCGCCTACTCGGCCGACTGGCCGCGCTTCTCGCTGGAGAGCGACGAGGCGCTTGCGCTGATCCCGGAAAAGCTCATCGCCGAGGATCTCTCCGGCATGCGCTTTGCGGAGGGCCGTTGTGCGGCGCTCACCGGCGAACTCGGCAAGCATGTCGGCTGCGCCGTCTATGCCGTCCGCCCGCTCGTCTGCCGCGACTGCATGCCGGGCGATGCCGAGTGCCGCATGGCGCGGGCGGAAAAGGGCTTCGACCTCACCGGCCTGCCGGCGCCGGAGGTCTATTACGAAGGCTGAGGCGGGCGCGGGACCGACTTTCTTCCGCCTTGTTTTTTCAAGAAGATGCGGTCCTTCGGCGGACGAGGATTTCCATTCCTCCAGCGGCTTGCGCGCGGGAAAGACTTTGCCGCCACCCGCGACAATTTGATCTTTCGCAGGTTGCCTCCGGGGGCTTCCGCTCCTATGTTCCCGATCGATCGATTTTCCGCACTCTGTTGCCAAGAGGAGATATCACCATGGCTTTCGAATTGCCCGAACTTCCCTACGCCTACGATTCGCTCGCCCCCTACATGTCGGCGGAAACGCTCGAATATCACCACGACAAGCACCACAAGGCCTATGTCGACAACGGCAACAAGCTCGCAGCCGACGCCGGCATGGCTGATCTCTCGCTCGAGGACGTCGTCAGGAAGTCCTTCGGCACCAATCAGGGCCTCTTCAACAACGCCGCCCAGCACTATAACCACGTCCACTTCTGGAAGTGGATGAAGAAGGGCGGCGGCGGCAACAAGCTGCCGGGCAAGCTCGAAAGCGCGATCGCCTCCGACCTTGGCGGCTACGACAAGTTCAAGGCCGATTTCATCGCCGCCGGCACCACCCAGTTCGGCTCCGGCTGGGCCTGGGTTTCGGTCAAGGACGGCAAGCTCGAAATCTCCAAGACGCCGAACGGCGAAAACCCGCTCGTCCACGGCGCGACCCCGATCCTCGGCGTCGACGTCTGGGAACACTCCTACTACATCGACTACCGCAACCTGCGCCCGAAGTACCTCGAAGCCTTCGTCGACAACCTGATCAACTGGGACTACGTCCTGGAGCGCTACGAAGCCGCGACGAAGTAAACCCCGGCCCTTTGCTGGAATTTCTGGAGCCCGGTGCCGCAAGGCGCCGGGTTTCTTCGTCGAGGAACCTGCCGTCAAGGTTTTCGGCGAGCTGCCGTGCACGCGCAAGGCTACCGTCATACCGGCCCCCGAGCCGGTATCCAGCGCGATCAAGTCCTTGATCGCAAAAGGACCCTTTCACGGCGCAGACGCGCCGTTGCGGGCCCCCGGCTCAAGGCCGGGGTGGCGGAGGATGGGGAGCCGCACTGGTCACAGTAACCGTTGTCCGCGATCTGAACCCGGTGCCGCAAGGCGGCGGGTTTTCTTTGCGCGATGCCCTGCGCGACCTTCCGCCGCGTCGTGCCGCGACGTCGCTCCTTGCCAGCATGGCGGGAAGGTGGAACAATCCCCGGCGACTGGACGTTTCGCAATCCCTTGAAGACAAAGAGGAGCGACCATGGCCGACAATCCGATCCAGGAACAGATGCGCGAACTTCAGGCCCAGATCCGGGAACTCCGGGAAACGCTCGGGCTCCAGGGCGAGCGGGCCGCAGGACAGCTGCGCCAGCGCGCCACGGCGGCCCTCGAAGGGGCGAGCCGGACGGCAGGCGATGCAGCGCAATATGCCCGCAACGAGGCGGCGACGGTTGCCGGTGTCGTGCGCGAACACCCTGCCGCAACCTCGACGGCGCTCCTGATGGCCGGCCTGATCGGCGGCCTCGTGGGCTATTTCATCGCCACTTCGTCGCACACGCCCCAGCGCTCGCATTACCGCTGGTACTGAAAAGACGTCCGGGGAGACCGACAGGCGGGGCGATGCGTCCCCCGCCCGTCTTCATGTGCCGTCCGTCGCTTGTCATCGCGTCGTCACATCCGCATCCTAAGAGCGCCCCTCTGCCAATATTGATCGCAGGCGTCTCGTGACCTCTTCCGCTCTCCGTCTCCGTTTCGGCATCATCGCCGATCCGCAATATGCCGCCGCCGAGCCCGATCTCCGGCTCGACCGCTATTTCGTCAACAGCCTCGACAAGCTCGATGAAGCGGTCCGCCGGTTCAACGCCGAGGAGCTCGACTTCGTGCTGACCCTCGGCGACGTGATCGACCGCGGCTTCGAGAATTTCGATGCTGTTCTTGCCGTCTATGCGGGGCTGCGCCACGAATGCCTGTTCCTGCCCGGCAACCATGATTTCAAGGTCGAGGAGGCGCGACTGGGGGAGGTGCATGAGAGGCTCGGCATGGCCGCGCCCTATTACGACCTCGTGCGCAACGGTTGCCGCATCGTCGTCATCGAGGGGAGCGACATCTCGCTCTTCGCGCCGCCGCCCGGCGATCCCCGCCGCGCGACTGCCGAGGAAATGCTGCGCGCCCTGCAGCAGGCGGGAGCCACCAATGCCCAGACCTGGAACGGCGGCGTCGGCGAAGCCCAGTTCGCCTGGTTGTCGGAGCGTCTCACGCTCGCGGAAGAAGCCGGCGAGACGGTGATCGTGATGGGGCATTATCCGCTCTTCCCGCACAACGAGCACAATCTCTGGAACGCCGAGGAGGTGGCGGGCCTGCTCGTCCGCTCACCGGCGGTCGCCGCCTATTTCTGCGGCCACAACCACACCGGCAATTACGGCGAACTCGGCGGCACCCATTTCGTCAATTTCCGCGGCATGGTCGATACCGAGCGGGAGAACGCCTTCGCCCTCGTCGAGGTCTTCGACGACCGGATCGACATCACCGGCTTCGGCCGCGAGCCGAACCGGAGACTTGCGCTTCGCTAGCCATTGACCGCGGCGTCCTCGACCCGCCAGCCGTTTACCCAGAGCGCCCGCAGCCGCTCGCCTTCCCCCTTGAAGAAGCCGTCCGCCTCGGCGCAGTGCTCGATCCGGTCGGCGCGGAAGCTGCGCAGCGCCTGCCGCAGCTCGCACCAGGCGACGATGGTCGCCGTCTGCGAATAGTAGATGAGCGCGATCGGCCGGATGATGCGCTCGGTTGCCCGCCCGAGTTCGTCGCGGTAGTCGATCTCGAGCTTGCGCTCGTCGCGGATCGCGCGTCTCAGGAGCGACAGGTCGACGCCGGCAGGCGAGGGGGCGGCCGCGCCCCAGGCGTAGAGCGCCTTCGTCTCCAGCGTGCGGCGGAGCGGCGGAGGCACGGCGCCGGCGATCTTCTGGGTGACCCGTTTCGCCGCCTGTTTCAGCCCTTCGTCGCCGGTGCGTTCGAGGAGTGCGAGCGCCAGCACGATCGCCTCCGTCTCCTCGATGGTGAACATCAGCGGCGGCAGGTCGAAGCCGGGCCGCAGGATATAGCCGAGCCCGCGCTCGCCCTCGATCGGCACCCGCATCGCCTGAAGGGCTGCGATGTCGCGGTAGATCGACCGCTCCGTCACCTCCAGCGCCTCGGCGATGGTGCGTGCCGTCACCGCCTTCCGCGCCGTGCGCAGGATCTGGATGATCTCGAAGAGCCGCGAGGCCTTGCGCATTTTCTGATCCTCCCTGGACGGGTCTCCTGACAGGACGCTGTCAGTTGCTCCTCGCTAGATTGCCGATCAACAGGCTGATTTTCCGTCAGAAACGACGATGCAGCCGATCCGCTCTCGCAAGGATACTGACATGACTTACACGGAAAATCTCTGGCTTTTCTTCCTCCTGATCCTCGGCATCATCGTCGTGCCGGGCATGGACATGATCTATGTGCTCGCCAGTTCGCTTTCGGGCGGCCGCCGGCAGGGGCTGACGGCGACCGGCGGCATGATGACGGGCGGGGCGGTGCACACGCTCTACGGCACGCTCGGCACCGGTTTCCTCGTCGCCTTCGCGCCGCGCTTCTTCCTGCCGCTGCTCGTCCTCGGCGCCGCCTACATGATCTGGGTCGGGTTCTCGCTCGTCCTGAGCTCGATCACCGTCTCCTCGGTTGAGGGCACCGGACGGCGAAGCGGCTGGACGACCTTCCGCCAGGCGGTGACGACCTGCCTCCTCAACCCCAAGGCCTACATCTTCGTGCTCGCGGTCTATCCGCAGTTCCTCAAACCCGTCTACGGGCCGATCTGGCTGCAGGGTCTGGTCTTCGGCGCCATGACGGTTCTGATCCAGGGCCTCGTCTACGGCGCGGTGGCGCTTGCCGGCGACCGTGCCCGCAACCTGCTGACGAACAGCCCGGCAATCACCGTCTGGATCGGTCGCGGCGCCGGCGTGCTGCTGATCACCGCCGCCGCCGTCACGCTCTGGGAGAGCCTCCGCTGAGGCGGCGGCTACTGGCCACGGTCGTTGGGGCGTCCGTCAAAGCTTCAATTTGCGGACGCTGCGAGCCGGCACGATCGCGAGGATCAGAATGCCGCTGTCACCGATCTCATGCAGGATGACATGGCTTTGATGTACGTGGCGGCGCACCGCAGGGCCGATCGATTCCACAAGCCGGCCCATTTGAGGGTTTTCCGCGAGCAGTTGAAAGCAGTGTTCGAGTTCGGTCTTGTAGCGCCGAGCCTGCCTGAGCCCGAACCATTCCAGACCGTCCAGGAATAGAGACAGGAGATCCGCTTCCGCTCTCTCGGTGAGCCGGTATCTACTCACGTATCAGGCCTCGCGCGGCCGCAATCCGCTCGGCCTCCGCGAAAACCTCATCGACGGACCGATTGCCGGTGCCGCTCGCTCTGGAGTCTGCAACGATCTGGCGCAGTTCCTCGATCGTCAGTTCCTGGTCGCGCCGGGCCCGATCGCGCCGCACGAGATCCCGCACGTAATCGCTGGCGCTGGCATATTCGCCTTTGGCAATTTGCGCTTCGATCCATTCTTTCATCGGATCGGGAAGGGAAACCGTCATCGTCGCCATTTTCTGCCTCCTGATGTGAAGGATGGTAAAGGAAATAAGAAAAAATCACAATATTTAACATCGAGACACGCCTTTGCCGCCGCCGTCACGCTCTGGGAGAGCCTCCGCTGAGGCGGAGGCTACTGGCCACGGTTGTTGGGGCGACGCGTGGCTCAGTCTCCGCCGCGAAGGACTCTTCTCGCGATCAAGGACTTGATCGCGCTGGATGCCGGATCACGTCCGGCATGACGGCGGTTTTGTGCTTGCGCCGCCGATCGCCGGCCGTCTTGATCGCCGTTTTCCGGCAGCCTCGATCGCCGTCGACTTCATGAACGGGATCAAGGATTTGCGACCCGCACCCGGCATCACCGGATTGTGACTTCATTCCTTGGCGAACATCCTGCAATCATCGGGCGTTGGTATCAACGCCGGCGCGGCCGGTTATTGAACGGGAGAATTTTCTATGAAGCTGAGATTTGTCGTGGCTGCGGCCGTTACCGCCGCTCTGGGAATGGGCACGGCTTTCGCCGCCGGAGAACCTCAGGTCGTGCGTCAGGAAATGATGGAAAAGGTCGGCGACGCGATGGGCGCCATCGGCGCGATCGTCAAGGGCAAGAAGCCCTTCGACGCCGCGGTGGTGAAGGCCTCGCTGACCACCATGAAGGAGGTCGCCGCGACCTTCCCGGAAAATTTCCCCGCCGGCTCCGAGACGGGCTTCAAGTCCGAAGCGAGCCCGAAGATCTGGGAAAACATGGATGACTTCAAGGCCAAGGCCGCCAATCTCGTGAAGGTCGCCGATGCCCAGCTCGCCGCCCTTCCGGCCGATCAGGCGAGCACCGGCGCGACCATGAAGGCGCTCGGTGAGGCCTGCAGCGCCTGTCATGAGACGTACCGGCTGAAGAAGTAACCGCCCGGGCGAGACGCGACGAAGCGGGTTCCGGCCGAAGGCGGCCGGGGC
Organism: Ciceribacter sp. RN22; assembly: GCF_024054295.1. Taxonomy (NCBI): domain Bacteria; kingdom Pseudomonadati; phylum Pseudomonadota; class Alphaproteobacteria; order Hyphomicrobiales; family Rhizobiaceae; genus Ciceribacter; species Ciceribacter sp. RN22. The sequence goes on along the minus strand of NZ_JAMXLD010000001.1, from coordinate 1,084,091 downwards.
CTTTTCGGCGCATCGCGTTTCCCGCAGGCTTCCGGAGGTGTCATGGCACGGAAAACCCTGAAGGCGCTCGGCGCCCTCGTCGTCCTCGGGATCGCCGGCGGCGCCGGTTTTCTCTTCGTCACCGCGCCGGCCCCGCAGGCGGCGTCCGTCTGGGCGGATCTCGGCACGCCCGACCTCGAAAACGGCCGGCGCATCTTCTTTGCCGGCGGCTGCACGAGCTGCCATGCGGCGAAGGGTGCTGCCGGCGACGATCGCCTCGTGCTCTCCGGCGGGGTGCCGCTTCAAAGCCCCTTCGGCACCTTCTACGCGCCGAACATTTCGAGCGATGCCAAGGCCGGCATCGGCGGCTGGACGCTCGCCGAGTTCGGCAATGCCATGACCCGCGGCGTCGGCCGCGATGGCGAGCATCTCTACCCGGCCTTTCCCTACGGCTCCTATGCGCGGATGACGCCGAAGGACGTCAACGACCTCTTCGGCTTCCTGAAGACCTTGCCGGCGAGTGACAAGGTGGCGCCGGACCACGCGCTCTCCTTCCCCTTCAACCAGCGCCTTCTGCTCGGCGGCTGGAAGTTCCTCTATTTCTCGAGCGAGCCGCGCGTCGAGCTTGCCGGTGCCTCCGATGCGGTGAAGCGCGGCCAGTACCTCGTTGAGGGGCCGGGCCATTGTGGCGAATGCCACACGCCCCGCGACGGCTTCGGCGGCTTCAAGTCCGGGCTGTGGCTCGCCGGCGGGCCGAACCCGGAAGGCAAGGGAACGATCCCGAACATCACCCCCGGCTCGAAGGCCATGGGCTCCTGGACCGAGGACGACATCGCCACCTACCTCGAAACCGGTTTCACGCCGGATTTCGATAGTGTCGGCGGCGCGATGGTCGAGGTCCAGAAGAACATGGCCGAGCTCCCGGCCGAGGACCGCGCGGCGATCGCCGCCTATCTGAAGGCCGTCCCCGCGGTGGAATAGGGTGGGGCGGGCGCGATCCGCCGGAACATGCGAGGTCTGCGATGAATACCATGACCTACAAGGGGCTTTCGGCCCGCATCGAATTCGATGGCGAGGACGATATTTTCGTCGGCCGCTTGGCCGGAATCGACGATGTGGTCGGCTTTCACGCCGATACGGTGGAGGGGCTGAAAGCTGCCTTCCACGAAGCCGTCGACGACTATCTGGAAACTTGCCGAAAGCTCGGGCGGGCGCCGATGAAGGTTTGACCGTAGCACTCCGCCGGCGGCACCCCCGTTGCGCCCGCTCTCATGGTTGTCCGCGCCGTGCTCGAAGGCTGGGGCGCGGACGCGGAATGACCGGTGCCCCGATCATTCCGCGCCCACCAGCAAGCCCTTGCGGCACCGCGGTGCCACTGTCACAGCCGGATGTCCCAGAGCGTGAACGTCGCCTCGCCCCTCGGATCGTAGACTTCCGGCAGGCCGACGTCGCGGCGCAGGCGGTTGGAGAAATGCGAGAGCTGCCCGTCGATCCTCCGGCGCCGGCGGGCTGCCGCGATCAGCGCCAGCGTGCTCTTCCAGAAACCGAATTTCCGGCAGAGTTCGTCGGCGGCGACGGGCAGGGCATCGACAACTATAGCGTGTTCTTTGTGCATGGTCTTCCGTCCCGGCGCGCCATGCGGCCAGGTCCTTTCGAAGTTGCGAAGGATGGACCGGTGCGGACGCGGATGCGCGCAAGGCACAGCCGTACCAGTCGGTCACGTTAAGGTCGGTTCTGGAATGCCTGAGCGGCGGAAATCCGGGCTTTAAAAGCCGGAGATTGAGGTTCGGCGTCGCACCGGCACATAGATGCCAAACGCTGCGAAAGCCGTTCCGCCGAAGAGGCGTGCGGATGTGGTGGTGAGTATCATGTCACGCCTCCTGTGCTGTGAGTTGCGGATGATCGTAAGCTACACGAGATTCGGTGATCTTCAAGTCTGCAATCGCGAATTGCAGCTTTCCGGCGAGAATTGTGGCAGTCGTGCAACACTGCCCAGGCGGCGCGCTCCAGCGCCGCGCAAGCCGCCGGCCGTAGAATTACCAGACGCGGATCTTTTGGGGAGGCGGAAAATGAGCGTCGAGAGACGACGGATGGAGCAGGCGCTGCGCCGGCTGCTCGACCGCTATCCTGATCCCATGCTGCATCGCTGGGTGATGGAGACGGTCGGCGCTCTCCAGGCGCGGCTCAAGGCGATCGTCGACCCCGGCGAGCGCGACCAGGCCCAGCGCGCCGCCCTCGTCTTCATCAAGACCACCCTGCAGAACTGGTCGGAAAAGCCGCCGGTGCGCCATTGACGGCTGCGATCGGACAGTTGATATTCGTCATGATGGTTCCTTCGAGGCCGCGCCTCGGGGAATAATAGGGAATACGATAGGGGAGACCCCAGAGGGACCCGATTCGTGGCTGCCCCCGCAACTGTGAGCGGAGAACGTCCGGCGCCAAGGCCACTGGAGATATCCGGGAAGGCCGTCCGGACGTGATGACCCGCGAGCCAGGAGACCTGCCATCGCACTGAACCGCCTGCCGGACGGGGTTGTTCCGGGCAGCCGTCGATGCGTTTCCTCCCTGGGGAATTGCCGTCAGACCGGTCCTGTCCTTCAGCCCTCGTCCAAGGGCGACGAGTTTTCATTGCTCCTCGGAGGGACGACCATGACTGCAAATACTGCCGCTTCCACCCTTTCCACCTCCGGCCTCAAGGCCGGCGCGCTGCTGCCCTCGATGATGAGCGTCCTTTTCGGCCTGTTCGTCGTCGGTTTCGTCGGCTTCTCGCAGCTCGACGTGGTCCACAACGCGGCCCACGACACCCGCCACGCCAACGCCTTCCCCTGTCACTGACGGGCGGCCGGAATGCATCTCTTCCGATCGCTGGTCTTCGTTTCGGCGCTGGTCGGCCTGATTGTCGGCGTGGTCATCAGTCTCGTGCAGTATGTCGGCACCGAGCCGCTGATCTTCGCCGCCGAGGTCTACGAGACCGCCGCACCGGCGGCCTCCGACCTTGGCGGCCATGACGGCCATGACCATGGCACGGCGGCCGGCATGGAAACCGCGGCGCCTCAGGCCTCACACGAGCACGAACATGCGGCGGATGCCTGGGCGCCGGCCGACGGTTTCGAGCGGCATTTCGCGACGCTCGTCGCCAACGTGCTCACCGCGACCGGCTTCGCGCTGGTGCTGAACGGGCTGATGCAGGCGACGCGCCAGCCGGCGGGCTGGCGGACCGGGCTTGCCTGGGGGCTCTGCGGCTTTGCAGCCGTCATGCTCGCGCCGACGCTCGGGCTGCATCCGGAACTGCCGGGCACACCGGCCGCGCCGCTCGCCGAGCGGCAGGTCTGGTGGATCGCGACGGCGGTCGCGACCGCCGGCGGCATCGCGCTCCTCTACTTCAAGCGTACGCCCTGGGCGGCGGCTGTGGCACTGGTGCTGATCGCGCTGCCGCATGTGGTCGGCGCTCCGGTCGCGCCGGAAGGCGAGGCGGCACTCGCCCCGGAGGCGCTGTCGCGCCGCTTCGTGGTCATCGCGACCCTGACCAGCCTCGTCTTCTGGGCGCTGCTCGGTGGCCTTTCCGGCTATTTCCGCCAGCGCATGGAAGCCTGAGGTCGCGATGGCCGGCGCTTTCAATTATGACTGGCGCATCGATCTCGATGCGCTGGTCTTTTCGCATCCGGCCTCCGGCAGCCGCTGCTTCGTCCACCGGCTCGCCTTTCGCGCCCTGACGAAAAACGCCTCGCCGACCGCGCAGGACTGCATGCGATGGTTTGTAGGCCATCGCGCCGCCTTCGAGGCGGCAGCGGACGAGAAGGCCGGGCGTGGTCCCGTTCCCGGCAACGCCTTCAACCTGAACAGCCGCGAGATTCGCCGGGCGCTGCGGATGCTGCGCGCATCCTGACGACCGCGCTCAGCGGTGCTCGGCCGAAAAGATCCCGATTCCCGCCTCGGCCTCGGGGCTCCAGAGACCGAGCGCCTTCAGGATCTCGGTGGTGAAGGTGATCGGCGAATTGCCGGGCGCCGTCACCACCTTGCCGTCCGAGACCGCCTGCGGCCGGTCCACGTAGCGCTCGGCGCCGTGATAGCCGGGATGTTTCTGGTGCGAGGCGAGCGAATTGCCGGTATGGGCGACGCCGTCGAGGATGCCGGAGGCGGCGACGGCGCTCGCCGCCGCGCAGATGCCGCCGACGACCTTGCCGGCCTCATGGAAGGCGCGGAGGAGGGGCGAAAAGTCCGGTGCCGTTCCCTTTTCCCAGGATAGGCCGCCCGGCAGCACGAGCGCGTCGAAGCGCGCCGGATCGAGATCGGCGAAGGAGAGGTCGGGCGTCACCTTCAACCCACCCATCGAGGTGACCGGCCGGCCGTCGGGAGAGGCGGTCAGGACTTCGACGCCCAGATAGGCACGGGCTGTCGCCATCAGCAGGGCGCATTCCCAGTCGGCGAAGTCTTCGGCAAGGGCAATGGCGATGCGGGTCATGAACCGTCTCCGTCTTGGTTTCCGTTCAGGCGAGGGCCTGCAGGTAGCGCATGCCGGTCACGGGACGCGGCACGAAGTCGAGATGCTCGTAGAAGCGGTGGGCGGCGAAATTGCCGGTGGCAGCACTCACCGAAAGGTAGTCGCAACCGGCGCTGCGGGCAATCTCGCGGGCGCGCTTGACGAGATGATGGCCGATGCCGTTTCCGCGCTGGCCGTCGCGGACGTAGAGATGGTGGAGGTCCATGCCGCGTTTGCCTTCCTGGGCCTTGTAGAGCGGCACGAGGATGGCGTAGCCAATGAGGCTCTCGCCGCCGTCGGCGACGAGCGCGGTGATCCACGGCACTGGGCCGAAGAGGTCGCGTTCGAGCTTGTCGGGCGTCATCGCCGAGGCGTCGCCGTGATGGGCCGCGAGCGCGGCGATCATCTCGTTGAGTTCCGGCAGGTCGGACGTTCGCGCGTGGCGGATCACCACGACGGGCGGCCGGGGCAGGGTGATGTCGGTGTCTTCGGTCATTGTCGCTTCCCTCTTTCGCTCGGTGCCGTCAGGGGAAGCTGTCTTCGAAAACAACAAGGCCGCCTGACGGCGGCCTGTTGACATGATGATCTGTCGGGCCGCCCTCTACCGGTAGGCCCAAAAATACGTGCAGGTGATGAGTGCGCGTGCGTCGATCATGAAAGGACAAATGCGCCGATTTCAATCGATTGTCAATGTCGACTTTGTCTCTCCCAGGCTGGCTCCGCTATGGCGGTCTGCACGGCCGCTTGCTAGAAGGGTTTTCCCTCCTCCACGAACACGGCGTTGCCCATGCCCCTCAAGCTCTATCTCGCCGGACCGGAAGTCTTCCTCAAGGACGCCCGTTCGGTCCTCGATGCCAAGGCCCAGCTGACGCGCGCCTACGGCTTTGAGCCGGTCAAGCCCGGCGACATCTTCATCGAGCCTGCGCCGACGCCGCGCGAATTCGGCCTGCGCATCAGCTCGGTCGACGAGCACATGATGAATTCGGCCGACGGCATCATCGCCAACCTGACGCCCTTCCGCGGCATCGCGGCCGATGTCGGTACCGCCTTCGAGCTCGGTTACATGTGCGCCCAGGGCAAGATCGCCTGTGCCTACACGAACGTCGCCGACAGCCATTTCGACCGCGCCATGCGCCATTACGAGGGTTCCGTGTCGAAGGACGAAAACGGCCGCTGGCGCGGGCCGGACGGCATTTCCATCGAGGATGTCGAGATGATCGACAACCTGATGCTGCATGGCGGTGTCGTGCGCCGCAGCGGGCTCGTCGCCGTCCATGCCGCCGCGCCCGACGCGCTCTATTCCGACCTCACGGCCTTCGAGCAGTGCCTGAAGTTCATCGCCGAGCGGCCCTAGATCACCGCTCGACGGGTTCTCCGGCCTTCGTCGTCAGGCGCTTCTCGAAGTTCACCTTGGTGAGGTGCAGGTCCTTGTCCGTGTAGTGCACCACCTCGTCCGGCAAGCGGGTGCCGACGACGAGATAGGTCGTGGGCTCTTCCGACCGGTTCTCCAGCCGGTGGCCGACCGCCACCCCCGCCTTGAAGGTCGCGGCGTCCCCCGGATGCATCTCGGTCAGGCTGTCGCCCTCGTTGAGCGTCACCCGCCCCGAGAGAACATAGATGAACTCGTCCTCCTTTTCGTGCCAGTGCTTGTGGGAGGAGAAGGACCCCGGCGGCAGCGTTTCGAGGAAGGCGCCGAACTGGGTGAGCCCGCCGGCATCCGAGAGCAGGCGCGCCCGGTAGGGGCCGAGTTCGGCGTTGATGCCGCTGCCGGTGGCTTCCTCGAGCGGCGCGTCTTCCTGTCGGATGATGGGCATGGGCTCCCCCGTCTTACGGCGTCTTGCGATACCGCCGCGCCACGTAGACCACGCTGCCGCCCTTCAGGCCCTTGTAGAGCATCGAGCCCTTCGCACCGGAAAACTCGGCCATGAACTGCTTCAGGAACCAGGCCCGCCCGATGCGCTCGCGCTTGCGGGCCTCGGCCGCGTCGAGGGCGGCGACGACATTCGTCGAGATGTTGCGGCTTGCAACGCATTCCAGGCCGGGTGCCGCGAGCTGCGCATCGAGGGTGGAAAGCTGGCTCTTCGGGCGCATGTCGGCGAAGGTGAACCAGCCGCCGGGCTTCAGCACGCGGGCGACCTCGCGGGCGAAGGCTTCGACGTCGCCGTAGCAATGGGAGGATTCGATGTTGACGACGATGTCGAACGAGGCGTCGGCGAAGGGCATCTTCTCGGCATCGCCCTGCTCGAAGGTGAGGTTCGGCGTGTCGGCGTTGAGGCTTCGGGCGCGGCGGACGGTCTCGGGCGAATAGTCGAGCCCGGTGACGGCGGCGGGGGCGAAATAGCGGGCGACGTAGCGCGCACCGCCACCCCTGCCGGACCCCACCTCGAGCACGCGTGCGCCCTCGACCGGCAGGCCTTCCACCGCCTGCTGGTAGAGCCCGATGAAGGCACGCTCCTTCTCGTCTTCGGGCCGCAGCGGGAAGGCCGCGCCGTCGCCGACGTAGCCGTAGTTCATGAAGCGCCAGTCGCCGTCCTTCCAGAACAGCGAGAGCAGATTGTAGACGCGGCGCCAGATCCATTTCTGGGTGCGCGGGAAACGGCCGGGCGTGGCGATGTCGAGGACGCTGGAAAAGAGACGGCTGCTCATCGGTGCACTTTCACTCCGCGGCGGGGACAGCCGGCGCGGACGCGGCCTCGAGTGCGGTGAACTCGCGGTAGAGCCAGTCCCGCCCCTTGCGGATCAGGTCGTGGTCGTCCTTGTTCAGCGGGCTGAAGCCCGGCAGGTAGTATTTCAGCACCAGCGGCGCGCACTTGCGCCAGTAACCCGGTGCGAAGAACAGCACCCAGAAAAGGCGCGCCCAGAAGCGCGGTCCGGTCTTGATGCCATCGGCCTTGGCGAAGAGTGTCAGATTGCGCAGCGTGATCACCAGAAACGTCCAGGCCACCGCGTTGAACGCCATGGTGCGCAGCATGTAGCGCTTGAAGCCGGAATATTTCGGCGTCGCGGCCTTGAAGACGTGGAGCGCGACGGCCTTGTGCTCCAGTTCCTCCAGCGCATGCCACATCCACAGGCGGCGATAGGCCGGTGCGGCGTTCTCGAGGAACTGCGGATTGCGCAGCGTGACGGTCGAGAGCGTCGCCGTCAGGTGCTCGATGGCGCAGGTGACGGCCAGCCGGAAGATGGGGATCTTGTCGCTGCGTAGCGTCTCGCGCACCGGCTCTTCCATTGCCTCGACATCGTAGCCGAGCTTGCCGAGGGCCTGGTTGTATTCCTCATGCTCGCGGGTGTGGAAAGCCTCCTGCACCGCATAGCCGTTGATCTCGGCGGCGAGCTGGCGATCGGCCAGCCTCGGCGCGTAGTATTTCAACGCCCGGATGAAATAGCGCTCGCCTTCCGGCAGGAAGATCGAAAGCCCGTTGATGAGCGCCGTCTTGTGGAAATCGCCGTCCAGCCAGTGGCGGGTCGGGTTTTCGAGGATGCCGAAACGGATGTCGCGCGGGATGATATCCTCGTCGTCGTTGGCGGGCGCGACGCCTTTCCAGTGGGCGCCATGCCCATTTGCCTGTGGTTCGGCCATCGTAAAGTTTCCCGTTCTGCTGGAACCCGGGCCGCGTCGTGCGCCGGGACATCGTTCTGCGAGGGACTATACTAAACGCGGGTGCAGTGGCAACCGCGCACCTTTGCCGGAGGTATGTGACCGCCCTGCTGTTCAAGAACAGGGTGGGCCATCGTGTCGGCGGGCATTGACGTCGGGTCGTTTCAAAACTTGATCTTGATCAATGCAGGGCGAGGCCGGCCGCACGATTGTAGCGTCAAAAGGGCTGGAAAGGCAGGAGTCGTCCTGCCGCGACAAGGAGAGAGCTGATGTACAAGAAGATCATCGTACCGGTAGACTGCGCCGCGCTCGACAAGGGCGAGAAGATCCTGCGCAAGGCGGCCTCCCTGCTCGACACCGGCGGTGAAATCGTGCTCCTGACGGTAGTCGAGGACATGCCCGGCTATCTTGCGATCGATCTTCCCGTGGACGTCATCGAAAACGCCATCAAGGACGGCAAGGCCAAGCTCGTCGAGCTCAAGGAGAAGACCGGGATCGCCGCCCGCGTCGAAATCCGCAGCGGTGCCGCCGCCCGCGAAATCCTCGCCGCGGCGAGCGAGCACAAGGCCGATCTCGTCATCATCGGCTCGCATGTGCCGGACTTCTCCAACTACCTGATCGGCGCCACCGCGGACCGGGTGGTCCGCCACTCCAAGTGCTCGGTGCTCGTCGACCGCTGAGACGGAGCAAAGGCAAGGAGCGACCTCATATGGACACCAAGAAATACGAAAACATCCTGCGCCAGCGCCATCTCGAAATCCTCGCGCGGCTCAACAAGATCGATGCCGATTTGAGCGAGCAGAAGAGCCCGGATTTCGAGGACCAGGCCACCCAGGCCGAGAATGACGAAGTGCTCGAGGAATTCGGACAGGTCGGCGAGACCGAGCTGAAGGCGATCGACGCGGCGCTGAAGCGCATCGAGCAGGGCACCTTCGGCATCTGCGTGACCTGCGGCCAGCCGATCTCCGAGGAACGGCTGGATGCCGTGCCGCACACGCCGTTCTGCCAGGACTGCGTGCCCGGCTGAGGCCGGCGCGGAATACCCCTCCCGGACGGGCCCGCCGGCGGGGTTCGGAGACGATGATCATGTCTCCGGACCGCCGCCGGCTTCTTCGTGTCGGAGAAGGATGGCTCAGTGCAGCAGCGCGCCGGCCGTACCGCCGACGAGCAGCACCAGTGCGATCAGGATGGTGAGCGCCGCGCCCGGCCCGCGACGTTTCGCGTCGGCGTAGTATTCGGTGGCATAGAGCACCCGTGCGCCCGTCCAGCAGAGGCCGAGAATGCCGGCGACCGGATCGGAGACGTAGACGCCGAAGAGCCAGAGCGCCGGCAGGAACAGCACGAGCTGTTCCACCGTGTTCTGCTGGACGCGGAAGATGCGCTCGAAGGCCTCGTCGCCGGTGATCCGCGGCGCTTCGATGCCGAACTGCCTGCGGGCACGGCCGACCTTGATCATGAACCAGGCATAGGCGACGAGCGCGGAGAAGGTGGCGAGAACCGTGAACCGCATGGCTTCCTTCCTCGGATGGCAGCGCGCCGATCTGATCGCCCACGCAGGTGATCGCGACGCCTGCGGATTTGTAGGCCGAAGCGGAGGGCCGTGCAAGCGCCGCCGACCGCTTGCCGGACGTCGCAAATTCGCCCATGATGGCGTCTATCCGGACGGGAGAAGAACGCCGGACAAAGACCTCAGGGGACAAGCCGATCCGATGACCGAACCGTTCCATTTCGGTAGACCGTACGATTTCCACGAGCTGGTGGCCGACGGCATCGTCCACGGCGTCGGCGTGGTGTTCGCGCTCGTCGGGGCGACGGCTCTGATCTTCTATGCGACCGTCTGGACGAGCTATGCCGAGATGGCCGCAGCCTGGATCTACGGCCTCGGCCTAGTCATCGCGCTTGCCGTCTCGTTTACCTACAACATGTGGCCGCATTCGCGCACCAAGTGGATTCTCCGGCGTTTCGACCACTCGGCGATCTTCGTGCTGATCGCCGCCACCTACACGCCCTTCCTGGTCAAGGGCGCGCATGACTGGGCGATCTTCGCGCTGCTGATCGGCATCTGGGCGACCGCCGTCGTCGGTATCACGCTCAAATGCCGCTATCCCGGCCGCTACGACCGGCTGGCGATCCTCCTCTATCTCGCCATGGGCTGGAGCGGCGCGCTGGCGCTCGGTCCGATTTCGCAGACCTTGCCGAGCATCACCGTGCTCCTGATCGTTGTCGGCGGCTGCATCTATTCGGCCGGCGTGATCTTCCACGTCTGGGAACGGCTGCGCTTCCAGAACGCCATCTGGCACGGCTTCGTGGTCACTGCCGCCGCCGTTCACTACTCGGCGGTCGTCACCGCCTTGAGCTTCTGAACGGAGCCCTCCCGGGACTCTGTCTCAGCCGACCTTGGTCAACACCACCGCGTAGCGGCAGGGCTTGTCGCCCTCGTTCCTGAAACAGCAGTCGGCCGGTGGCCCGAGCGCCAGGCAGTCGCCCTGGCGAAGCCTGTGTACCGTCTCGCCCTCCACGAAGGTGAGCGCGCCTTCGAGCACCCAGACAAGCTGACGCAGGAAGGTGAAGGCGGCGGCGCCATAGGGTACCTCGGCGCCCGGCGGCAGCTCGACCTCGACGATCTCGAGGGGCATGTCGACGACCGGCGAGACATGGCGGCGGCGATAACCGGTCGCGGGATCGGTCCAGACCGGCTGTTCGTCGCTGCGAAGGAGGCGCCTTCCACCGGCTTCCGCCCGGGCGACCAGCGTCGAGACGCTGAGCGACAGAGCGCCGGCGAGCCTGCCGAGGAGTGCGGCCGTCGGACTGCTCTCGCCGCGCTCCACCTTGTGAATCATCGCCCGGGAAACACCGGCTCGCTCGGCGAGATCGGAGAGCGACCAGCCGCGCGAAAGCCGCTCGACGCGAATTCTCTCCCCTAGACAGCGATCCAGATCGTCTGATATGTTTGACATAAATTCACTATAGTGGACAACTCGCCATGACGCAACCGATCCTGATCCGCAACGCGACCGAGGCCGATCTTGCCGCGATCCGCGACATCTACAACGACGCCGTGGAGCACACGACGGCGATCTGGAACGATCAGCTGATCGATGTCGAGAACCGCCGCGCCTGGCTGGAGCTGCGCCGCGCAAGGGGGTTCCCGGTGCTCGTCGCCGAGGTGGACGGCAAGGTCGCGGGCTACGCCTCCTACGGCGACTGGCGGGCCTTCGACGGCTACCGCCACACGGTCGAGCATTCGGTCTACGTCCACAAGGATGCGCGCGGCGGCGGCATCGGCAAGGCGCTGATGAAGGCGCTGATCGAGCGGGCGCGCGAGGGCAGGGTGCACGTGATGATCGCCGCGATCGAGGCCGGCAACACCGCCTCCATCCGGCTCCACGAGAGCCTCGGCTTCCGCCTCGTCGGAATCCACGAGGAGGTCGGCACCAAGTTCGGCCGCTGGCTCGATCTGGCGATGATGGAACTGAAGCTCTGAGGTCGGGGGCCATCGCCCGAAACGGCGCCTGTCCTGCCGCTGTCGCTGATCGGCACGGCAATCCTCGACGAACTCCTCCCCGAACAGAACGTGCGTCCGAAGCTGCCCGGCTGACCCTTTCCCGTTTTTTTATTGACAATTGATGGAAATCAAATCAAATCTACGAAGCTTCGTATATATGGTGACAAATAGATATATGCCTGACGAAGCGGGAGGTTCTTTATGGCTCATGTTGTTGTTCTCGGTGCCGGCCTCGGTGGCACCATCATGGCCTACGAGTTGAGGGACGTGCTGTCACGCGACGATCGCGTCAGCGTCATCAACAAGGGTTCGGTCTATTCTTTCGTACCGTCGAACCCGTGGGTCGCCGTCGGCTGGCGCGAGCGCGAGACGGTCGAGGTCGATCTGGCGCCCGCCTGCAAGCGCCGCGACATCGCGCTCTACCCGCAAGGGGCGAAGCGCCTGCACGCCGCCGAAAACCGCATCGAACTCACCGACGGCACCTCCGTCGACTACGATTATCTGGTGATCGCGACCGGTCCGGAACTCGCATTCGACGAGATCGAGGGCTTCGGCCCCGAGGCTCATACCCAGTCGGTCTGCCACATCGATCACGCACTCGCCGCCAAGGATGCCTTCGACAGACTGGTCGCCAATCCGGGACCGGTGGTGATCGGCGCCGTGCAGGGCGCCTCCTGCTTCGGTCCGGCCTACGAATTCGCCTTCATCCTGGAGAAGGCGCTGCGCGACGCCAAGGTGCGTGACAAGGTGCCGATGACCTTCGTCACCTCCGAGCCCTATATCGGCCATCTCGGCCTCGACGGGGTCGGCGATACCAAGGGCCTGCTGGAAAGCGCGCTGCGCGCCAAGCACATCAAGTGGATCACCAACGCCAAGGTGCAGAAGTTCGAGGACGGCAAGGTCATCGCCGACGAGCTCAACGAGGACGGCTCGGTGAAGACCACCCACGAGGTGCCCTCGGCCTATACGATGATGCTGCCCGCCTTCCGCGGCGTGGAAGCGGTGCGCGATATCGAGGGGCTGACCAATCCGCGCGGCTTCATCCTCGTCGACCGGCACCAGCAGAACCAGAAGTTCCAGAACGTCTTCTCGGTCGGCGTCTGTGTCGCCATCCCGCCGATGGGCAAGACCCCGGTTCCGGTCGGCGTGCCGAAGACCGGCTTCATGATCGAAAGCATGGTGACGGCGACCGCGACCAACATCGCCCGGCTGGTCCGCGGCGAGAAGCCGAACGCCGAAGGCACCTGGAATGCCGTCTGCCTTGCCGACTTCGGCGACGGAGGCATCGCCTTCGTGGCGCAGCCGCAGATCCCGCCGCGCAACGTCAACTGGTCGTCGCAGGGCAAGTGGGTGCACGCCGCCAAGATCGGCTTCGAGAAATACTTCCTGCACAAGATCAGGAGCGGCCGCTCCGAGCCCTTCTACGAGAAGCTCGCTTTGCAGGTGCTCGGCATCGACAAGCTCAAGGCCGTCAAGTTCGACAGCGAGTGAGCGGGCGCGGCCGGAGGGCCGCGTTCCGTGGCGCTAACCGCAAATTTCCGTCATGCCGGCTGCGTGGATCGTGGATCCTCGGGTCAAGCCCGAGGATGACCACCCTTCGGTTTGGGACAGGGTGTCCCGTCCGTCGTTTCCATCGGGCGAAACATGTCTTTGGGCAGTCACCCCACCCGGAGCACCGTCATCCTCGGGCCTGACCCGAGGATCCACGCACAAGCCGATGCTCTCTCCGTGCTGGCGACGCGTCAGGAACCTGCGGCGTCGATCTGGAACACCCTCTTCTCCCCGGCGGGGAGAAGTGCCGAGCGAATGCGAGGCGATGAGGGGAAGCCACTTGTCCCGATGTTCAGCCCTTCAACCGGCGCTGCGCGCCAGCTTCTCCCCGGCGGGGAGAAGAGGACCGGATATCACTCGTCCGGCCGCTCCGGCGGTCGGCGCGGCAAGGCCCTCGTCGAGGCGGACGAAGGTGACGCCCTTTTCCTTCAGCGCATGAATGCCGCGGGCGACCCCTTCGCCGGCCGAACGGCTCGGCTGGTTGACGTGCGCGATGATGACGTCGCCGTCCTTCGCCGCCGCGATCCGCTTCTCGGCCATGCCGGCGATGAGGCCCGCGCCCTGGTCGCCGTTCACCGAATAGCCGGCGATGTGGTAGCCCATTTTCTCGATCTCGGCGATGGCGGTCGTGCTGTAGCGGGCGGTCGCGCCACGGAACCAGCGCGGCACCGGCGAGCCGGCGGCGACGATCGCGCGCGCTCCGCCCTCGACTTCGGCGGCGACCGCAGCCGGCGAACCCGCGGCCGGAATGCCATAGACCGCGAGCGGCCGGTCGACGGCCGGCACGTGGTTTTCGCCGTGATCCTCGATCTCGAAGAGGTCCGGCCGGCTCTGCAGCCGCTTCACGACCTGCGGATTGCGCCGCACCCAGCGGGTGGTGACGAAGATCGTCGCCGGAATTTCCTCGCGGAAGAGCTCGCCCAAGATACGCTCGTCGGCCGCCCCCGAACAGGCATCGAGCGTCAGCGCGACGCGCGGCGCCGCCGGCCCGCCGCGGGCGATCACAAGCTTCGGTTCGACGAGGCCGTCACGCGCCCCGGCGGTTGCCGGGACGACGAGAGAGGCCGCGAGCGTTGCAGAAAGGAAGAAGAGGCGCATGGGAGACCGGGGAAACGGAGGGACTGCGCTTCCTTCCGCCGCCAAGGTGCCGGAATTGTGGCAAGGGGGTAGGTGTGCTGGTTCACCGGCTATCCGGGTGTATCCTCCTCGTTCTCGGAAAGGAGTTCGTCGGGTGCGTAAGCATCCTTCTGCCGGCCGTCCCTGATCGCCACCACCTCGATCACGCCGTCGCGGTATCGCGTCGTCAGGACGAGAGGCGGCATGCTCACCTTGCGCGTCCCTTCGAGCACGCCCTTCTCGGTCATCTCCGGAAAGGAAGACAACAGGCTCTTCTGCCTCTCCAGGCGATCGATCAGCCTCCTGGCTGCGGCGGGATTGACAGCGGCAAGTTCGGCGATCTTTTTCAGGAACCAGCGTTCGGCGCTCTTCGAAAGGCGAACCGGCGGCATCAGCCGGCCCGGCGACGACGGCGATCCTCGGCTTCTTCGACGAGGCGGAGGGCCTTCGCAATCACCTCATCGAGGTCGACGCTTTCACCGCGATCGAACTCCGCGATGCCCTCGGCATCCTGCAGGATCTCGGCGCCTTCACCGGCGAGATAGTGGGCAAGTGCCGTTTGAAAGACCCAGGCGCGGTCACGATCGAGTGCCGCGGCGATGCGATCAAAGTCGGCGACCAGTTGCCGGGGCAACTGGAGCGAAACCTGCGTCTTTTCGGTCTGCGTCATAGGTGGTCGCCTCTGTGATACAGCAGATGACAGTGTAACCCGGCACGTTCGAAATACAAAGTCGCGTGACAGCACCCGGTCGCTCCCCGCCTTCCCGCCGATTCCGCCTTGATAGGCCGGCGCCCGGTCTCTATCTGTCCCAGAAGCAATTTCCCCACCTCAAGAGAGGCTTCGCCCTTGTCCGTATTCCCGAACCTGCCCACGCCGCCCGCCGCCGAGAAGAAGCCCGTCTCCGACACCCGCCACGGCATCACCCGCACCGACGACTATGCCTGGATGCGGGCGGAAAACTGGCAGGCGATGTTCAAGGACCCTTCGCTGCTCGACGCGGAGCTGCGCCGGCATCTCGAGGCCGAGAACGCCTATATGGACGCCGCCATGGCCGACACCAAGGCGCTGCAGGAAAAGCTCTTCGCCGAGATGAAGGGCCGCATCAAGGAGGACGATTCGTCGGTACCGATGAAGGACGGCCCCTTCGCCTATGGCACCGCCTTCGTCACCGGCGGCGAGCAGCCGCGCTATTTCCGCATCCCGCGCGACGGCGACCACAAGGACGAGGCGAGCCGGAAACTGCTGCTCGACGGCGACAAGGAAGCCAGGGGCAAGGACTATTTCCGCCTCGCCGGCCTCGACCACACGAGCGACCACGCCTTCGGTCTCTGGGGCTATGACGACAAGGGTTCGGAATACTTCACGCTCAGGGTGCGCGACCTTGCAACCGGCGAGGATCTTCCCGACGTGATCGAGAACACCGGCGGCGGCGGCGCCTGGGCGCCGGACGGCAAGAGCTTCTTCTACACCCTGCAGGACGACAACCATCGCCCCTCCAAGGTCTTCCACCACATCGTCGGTGAGCCGCAGTCTTCCGACCGGCTGGTCTATGAGGAGACGGACCACGGCTTCTTCATGGGCGTCGGCGGCTCGCTGCTCGACGATTTCATCTATATCGACATCCACGACCACGAGACGAGCGAGTTCCGCATCCTCTCGACGAAGGAGCTGACGGCCGAGCCGCTGCTGGTCGCCGCGCGCGAGGAGGGGGTCGAATATTCGCTCGCCGAGGGCGGCGACGTCTTCTACATCCTGACCAACGACGGCGGCGCCAAGGATTTCAAGATCATGGAGGCGCCGGTTGGCGCTCCCTTCAAGGAGAACTGGAAGGAAGTGGTGCCGCATACGCCCGGCCTGCTGATCCTCTCCCACATGGCCTTCGCCCGCCACCTCGTCTGGCTGCAGCGCCGCGACGGCCTGCCGGAAATCATGATCCGCGACCGGAAGACGGGCGAGGAGCACGCGATCGCCTTTGCGGAAGAGGCCTATTCGCTCGGGCTTTCGGGCGCCGCCGAATACGACACCGACGTCATCCGCTTTTCCTATTCGTCGATGACGACGCCCTCCCAGCTCTTCGACTACAACATGGCGACGCGCGAGCGCACGCTCTTGAAGACCCAGGAAGTGCCCTCCGGCCACAACCCGGACGACTACGTGACACGGCGGGTCTTCGCGCCTGCCCATGACGGCGAGAAGGTGCCGGTCACACTGCTCTACCGCAAGGATACCAAGCTCGACGGCTCTGCACCGTGCCTGCTCTATGGCTACGGCGCCTATGGCATCACCATTCCCGCCGGCTTCAACACCAACTGCCTGTCGCTCGCCGACCGCGGCTTCGTCTATGCCATCGCCCATATCCGCGGCGGCAAGGACAAGGGCTTTTCCTGGTACGAGGACGGCAAGATGGAGAAGAAGGTCAACACCTTCAAGGACTTCATCACCGCCGCCGACCATCTGGTGAAGGAGGGCTTCACCGCTTACGACCGGATCATCGCCGAAGGCGGATCGGCCGGCGGCATGCTGATGGGGGCGGTCGCCAACATGGCGCCGGAAAAATTCGCCGGCATCATCGCCGCCGTGCCCTTCGTCGACGTCCTGAACACCATGCTGGACGACACCCTGCCGCTCACGCCGCCGGAATGGCCGGAATGGGGCAACCCGATCGAATCGGAAGAGGAGTATCGCTGGATCGCCGCCTACAGCCCCTACGACAATGTCGGCGAAAAATCCTATCCGCCGATCCTCGCACTCTCCGGCCTCACCGACCCGCGCGTGACCTACTGGGAGCCGACCAAATGGGTGGCGAAGCTGCGCGAGACGGCGCCCGAGGCAGGCCCCTATCTCCTGAAGACCAACATGGCCGCCGGCCATGGCGGCAAGTCCGGCCGCTTCCAGCGCCTCGAGGAAATCGCCTTCGAATACGCCTTTGCGGTGAAGGTGGCGGGGAAAATGTGAGGGGGCGTTCGTTTCTCTAAGCCATTGCCCCTCCACCGTCTCGCGCTAAGTCTGTAACGGCGGCGGCGCGCCGCCTTCCGCCCGGAGAGGAGAGACGATGCCCGCCTATGTCGCCCTGATCCGCGCCGTCAATGTCGGCGGCACCGGGAAACTGCCGATGGCGGAGCTGAAGGCGCTCGCCGAAGGCCTCGGCTTCGCCGAGGTCTCCACCTATATCCAGTCCGGCAACCTGATCTTCCGCGACGGCGGCGATCCGGCGGTGATCGCCGCGCGGCTCGACGCGGCGCTCGGCATTCGTCTCGGCAAGGCCCCCGGCGTCTTCGTCCGTACACCGGCGGAGCTCAGGGCCGTCCTCGACGGCAATCCCTTCGGGGCAATGGCGCCGGAGCGCGTGCTCGTCAGCTTCTTCGGTGAGGCGCCCGGCGACGACGCCCTGCACGGTTTCCTCGCCCCCGACGGCGAGGAGGCGGTGGTGCGCGGCCGGGAAATCTACGTGCACTACCCGATCGGCTCCGGCCGCTCGAAGATCAGGCTCCCGGCGCTGAAGGCCGGCACCTCCCGCAACATCAACACCGTCGCCCGGCTGGCTGAACTCGCTGGTGGGATCGAGGAGGGGTGAGGGCGGAGCGTGCACTCGGCTTTGCCGGAACGGCGCGACCCTCAAGGAGGGCCGTTATGTATTGGACGACATATTCTCGAGCATGTCCGCAGATTTTCAAAAATACAGCCGGTTTTCAGGGCTTACTCTCTTCACCAGATGGCACTACCAGTCTCTGCATATTGTCGTTCCTTTCGCCTTCTAGTGGATAGAGCTATATGCGTACAAAGAACCGGGTACTCCTTCTGGGCTCCCTCGCGTCGGTCGTCGTCTATCTGATCTGGCTTACGTTCTTTGCCTTTCCCGATGTCACGGTACGCTATCGCATCGATGCCGATTTCGAGGTCGATGGCAGTCCTGCCAGGGCAACGGCCATCTGGGAGGTCATCTACAAGTCGCATCCGACCATGAACGGCAGTTGGAAAGGTATCACAACTGACGTGCTGGCTGATGCAGCCACCGCCAAGTTGCCGAGCGGACACCTTCTGCTCGTCAGCGTCAATGGTCCAGATCTCAACTACTATCGTTATCAGATCGAGAGATGGAACTATCCAAACCTCATCCCGCTGAAACTGCTTCATCTCGAACGGGCAGGAGACCGGGAGACCATCGACGCGCTGAGGAAGGCCGCCTCCGAGCGCCGGACAATGCCGTTCGGGCTGGAACTCTTGCCGAAACTCTGGATCCTGCCCGACCCCAAAGACCCTACAACACTCTATGAACCAGAGGTCTGCGATCAGCAGGCTCAGTGCCCAGTCCGGTTTATAAAAGGCACAATCACGTTCGTCAGAAATCGCCAATACACCGACATAACCTCGACCTTTCCATGGCTTGCAGTGCAGCAGGCCCTTTGGACCAAGGCGCAAATCGAAAAGGCCCCGGCAGGGAAGAGGTCTCCCGCAACGAACATGTTCACCAGGAGACTTTGATGATTTCTGTACAGGACGCCGCGCGCTCTGAACACGCCGTCGGGTGCTGAAGCCAAAGAATCGAGGAATTTCCCCGTGCAAGGTCCCTGCCGGTTTCGCGACCCTCACCGATCTTGCATCATCCAGCATCAAGAGACAGCCGAGGGGAGGGCCGCGCATCTCGACGCTCATTCCGCTTCTGGCGCCGTTTGATGTCGATCAACGACGGCGACGGGCCGATCGCCGAGTTTCATCGTGCCTTCTGCCGCAGGGGGTGATTCGAAGGGGCGGGGCCAGCTCGTCCTCTGCGACATCTTCGACGGCGCCTCGCCACGCGCACCATAGGCCGCTTCACGGGCGGCGCCGCTAGCTGATTTGCCCCCGGCTGGCAATGGTGCTGCGTGACCCGACGCAAGTTTCGCGCAAGCTTCAAAAGTTAACAAAAGGTTAACAACTGAAGAAGTGAGCGTGAAATGCGGATCGAAAGTGGCCTCGGCGGCTATTCTTATCAGAACCGGTATGTGCGCACCGTTGCCGAGACGGAGGAGCTGGCCGCCGAGACGACGGCTGCCGCAAATCCGCGCCGCGCCGGCGGGCCCGCTTTCAGCAGCACTTTCGTCTCCGCCTCGCTCGCCACCGCACTCTGGAGCCTGGACGGCGGTCGCCGTTCCGGCACCACGACGACCCTCGCCGCATCGCCTGTCGACGGCAGCGAGGCCGAACGCTCGCAGCTCGAACAGGTCGAGGCGCTCTACCGCGAATTCGGTCCCGTCGAGGACATGGAAGACTGAGCGGCGGCCAAACTCTCTCTTTTCTCCGTCAATGCACGTGATCGTGGCGGTTGTCATGGGCATGGTCTTCATGCCCTGACGCGGCGTGATCGTGGCCCGTGCCGCAGGCACCGCTGCCGCAGCAGCCCTGGTCGACCACCTCGGCCAGCGCTGCTGCCCCGCCGCGGCGCCATTCCTGCCAGGATTGGCTGAGGATCTGCACCGACGAATTGAGGAAGAGGCCCGCCATCACGGCGGCGACGGCGAGGTCCGGCCAGGCGGTCGCGGTGCCCCAGACGCCGAGGGCGGCGATCATCACGATGACGTTGCCGATCGCATCGTTGCGCGAGCAGAGCCAGACGGAGCGCACATTGGCGTCGCCGTCCTTGTAGCGCATCAGGAGCAGCACGCTGGTGACGTTGGCGGCGAGCGCCAGGAAGCCGATCAGCCCCATCACCGGCGCTTCGGGCATGCCGTCGTAGAAGACCCGCCAGAGCGTGGTGGCGAAGACGAAGAGCCCCATCAGGAAGAGGCTCGCGCCCTTGCCGGCGGCCGCAAGGCTGCGCACGCCGAGCGGCGCGCCGATGACGGCGAGCGAGATGCCGTAGGTGACGGCATCGGCGAAGAAGTCGAGCGCGTCGGCCTGTAGCGCCTGCGAGCGCGCGAGCTGGCCTGCCGTCATCTCCACCACGAACATGCCGGCATTGATGGCGATCACTGCCCAGAGCCGGCGCTTGTATTCGGCGGAGACGCCCTCGAAGGTTCCGTGGCTATGGCCGCAGCTCGCACTCATCGCTCTTCCTTCCCTCTTGATCCTGCAAGGCTTGACCCTACCTAGTCTCTCTAGCGACTAGAGGTTCAAGAGGGGCGGGCGAAAAAAATGCTGTCGATCGGCGACATGGCGAAGCGGACCGGGGTGAAGGTCCCGACGATCCGCTACTACGAACAGATGGGGCTGATTTCCGCCGCCGACAGGACCGGCGGCAACCAGCGGCGCTACGAGACGAGCGATCTCGAGCGGCTCGCCTTCATTCGCCACGCGCGCGACCTCGGCTTTCCGATCGAGGCGATCCGCGAGCTTCTGGCGCTGAGCGGCCATCCGGAACGGCCCTGCGAGCGCGCCGACGAGATTGCCCGCGAACAGCTCGCCGAGGTGCGCGAGAAGATCGCCCGGCTGCGCAAGCTCGAAACGGAACTCTCCCGCATCGCCGCCTGCTGCGACGGCCACAGCGTCGGGGACTGCCACGTCATCCGCGCCCTCTCCGACCACGGCCTCTGCGAGGGCGAGCACTGAGGGGAGTATTCTGGCGACCGATCTCCCCCCTTGAGGGGGAGATGTCACGAAGTGACAGAGGGGGGTGCCCCCAATCTCGGCGCTTGCACTGACACCCCCCTCTGCCCTGCCGGGCATCTCCCCCTCAAGGGGGGAGATCGGCACTGAGGCACCGCGTTGGCCGTCCCTCTCCCCGTTCCTACGGGGGGCCGAAGGACGGGCAGAGACACGCGGCTCTGCCCTGGCAGGTCAGGGTGAGGGGCAGTCGTAAGGGGCGCACGCCTCCGTCCTCCGTCATGCCGGG
>NZ_JAMXLD010000001.1:1030551-1062956 GCF_024054295.1 Ciceribacter sp. RN22 | reverse complement strand
CAATCAGAGACGGGGAGTGTGACATTCCAACTTTGCAGAAACAGGACACTTCAACTTTGCGGCCACATTCATAAATTGCATAATCAGCATTATGGAACACGGCGGTCATTTCGATCGTGTCTGTAGAGCGGCAATCTGGATGAGATTCTGGCGTTGCGGTCGCCGGTGACGGTATCATCGTGATTGTCGCTGGCAAGGGCTTCGTTGGTCTCCGATTGTCGCGCTGCACGTGTCGCTCTTCTTGCATCGAATGGCCTTTTTGCGCACTCGTCCAAGAATCCTCGTGGACATTCCCCCGCCGTTGCGATCTTGCTCCTTGAGCGGAACCGAACGACGAAAGCCGCCTTCGGACTCCCTTCGATCTATAGACACGAGATTCCTAAACCGGGAATATCCGTGAAGCAGTGACCATGTTCCTACCTTTCAGAAACAAGACCCGCCCTAAAGCAGTCTCAAGGCGGGAAAGATGATCTGACTCCCAATACTCCAAGAGATCCTATTGGACGATAAGTTCGGAAAGCCGCCGATATGCGGCGGAAAAGCCGCTGAGCGTAATGTCGGTCCGGACAGGTTGGCCTGTATTTGCAGTGGTCATGACACTCGCCTTTGCGCCGACCGAGAGTTGCTTGATAGCGTCCTGACTGAGGTCGACCTCCGAGATGCATCCGAGGGGCAGACAGGTTCTAAAGGCGCCACGGGCGACTTCCTTACCATCCATCTCGACACGCAGCCCCTCGGAAAGTAGTAGACCAAACGGAGCGATGACGGTGCCTTTGATCGTCCCTTCCTTCGAGAAGGACAGCACGAAGGTTAGGACGCGTTGCCTCGTTTGGTTCTGAACGAGTTCCTGCGACATCTGACACAGGCGCTGACGTTGTTCGCCGGCTCCGACCTGCTGACACTGAACCGACCAGCTTTCGTACGACTCCGAAAGATTGGTGGGATCTTCGGCAAGAGACATTGTCGGCATCATGCTGCCTGCAATTATGACGCCGGATATGGCGCGTGCGATGATTTTCATAAGTGCCGTCATGGTCTTTTCGTTTTTCTGCTGATGGGACTCGAACGGCAGGCCTCATAGCCCCCTGAAAAGGACTGCAAGCGCAAGTAGGCCATATCCTGCCGCGAGGCTCCAGAAGCCGTAGGCTGTGATTACGGCCGGCAGCATGCCGAACGGCGAGAGAACGCCGACCGCTGCAAGCACCAGCGAGACGAGGAAGGCGAGAACGGTGGGGGCGCTTAGTTTCAAGATGATATCTCCGTTAGGTTGGGTCCAACCGGTCGCCCCAACTCGTGTTGCTGGATGCGACAGTCGCGGCTTCGATCAGGATTACGTCTCCCCTGACGGATGTTGCGCCGTCAGGGGAGACGAGAGACACGGCCGGTGTGGGCGGCAGGCCGTGCCTGTTCGTTGTTGGTCAGGCGGCTGTTGCCGGCCGCCCGGGATTGGCGGGGCCAGCGGTTCGAAGGCCGGCCTGCCGTCTTCGGCCTACCACTTGACGCGGAGACCGACGGAACCGCCGAGACGATAGCTGTCGGCGAAGTTCTCGAAGCCGGTTGAGGCGTTGAGCTCGCCGTAGACGGCGTACTTGTCGTCGGCCCAGTTGTAGGAGCCGCCGATGCCGATCTCGCCCGTCCACCGCTCCGCCTGGCTGACCAGCGACGTGCCGGACACCATCACTTTCGTGCCGCCACCGAACTCGCGGTAGACATTGGCGATCCCGTAGAGGTGCATACGGCGCAGGTCGCCCTCCTCACCCTTCCAGACATGATCCCGCTCCACCGAGAGCCCGAGACGCCCGCGCAGGCTGTCGCCGTCCTCGAGCGACACCAGCTCCCCGTTCGGCCCGGTGAAGCTGTCGAAGTCCACCGACGAGTAGACCAGCTGCGCCTGCGGCGTCACCGTCCAGTCACCCGAGAGACCGATCCGCTTGCCAGCCTCGATGCTCAGCGCATAGCCCGTCGCATCATTGCCCTTCACCAGCCGGCCCAGGCTGTCGGAGTTCAGGTTGCTGTCATACCAGCTGAACTGGCCCTGACCGTCCACATAGAAGCCGTTCTCGCCGTACCAGGTCAGGTTCGCCCCGAGGCCGTAGCCTTCCGTCGACAGACTGCCGTCGCCATAGACCGACGATACATCCGTGAACACCCGGCCGTAATGCGCAGTCACGCCGCCGACCAGCTTGCCGCTCTCCGTCTCGGAAAGAACGCCGTCCAGCCCCGCCTGCAGCTTCCAGACATCCGTGTCGTATTGCGCATCCGTCGTCGACCGGTAAGGCTCGACATGGCTGTGCGCCGCCTCGATCCGGCCCCAGATCGCCTGGCCCTCGACCGTCGCGGGACCACGACCGCCCTTCTCCGCGTAGTAGTCCGCCTTCTCGCCGTCGACCGCGCAACGGAAGTTCTGCGACGCATCCTTGCAGAACACCGTCTCCGCCGGCCCGGGAAGGTCCTCGCCGCGCCAGTAACGGTTCCCCACACGCTGCTGCAGCGTCGGCAATCCGTTCAGCGCAAGCAGCGCCTGCGGGTAGGCCTCGTAGATCGGCGCCGCAGGCGAGAAATCGGTGGTGAGATACCAGCCGCCGTCGATCAGATCGAGATTGTACAGGAATGCTCCGCTGGTGATCGGGCCGCCGGCAAGCGCGAAGTCGCCCGCCTTCGTCGTGCCCGTCACGTCGACCACCAGCACATCCTCGCCGTTCGCCGTACCGGACGTCACATCCCGCACCGACACCGCCGTCGGGCTGCCCACAACGTCCCCTTCGATCACCAGGAGATCGCTCGAAGCCGTCCCGAAATCCACATCCACCAGCAGCTGGCCGTTCGCGCCCGCATAGTTGCCGCCGACCGTGAACGTGTCTCCGACGACACCGTCCTGCGTCGTGATGATGCCGGCGTTCGTCACGTTGCCCGTCACGCTGTAGATGCCGGCGCCTCCGCCCGTGCCGATGAAGGTCGAACCGGACGCGATCGACAGGTTGCCGTCCAGCGCCAGCGCATCCAGCGCCTCGAGGTCGCCGCCGTCCGTCAGGAAGACACCCGTGCCAGCCTCGCCCGCCGTCCCGACCGACCAGGCGCCGTCGGCGATCGTCAGCTCGCCGCCCGAGACCGTCGCCACTTCCCAGTTGATGATGTCGGACCCGTTCGCCGTCACCGTCAATCCCGAAAGCGTCAGTTCGTCGACGAACCCGTCCGTGCGAGACGTGTCGTCCCCCCCGTCCAGGACCTGACTGCCGTCGTATTCGCTCGCGCTGATCTCAACAGCGTCCGAACCATTGCCGAGATTGACACCACCGGCGAGTGTACCCGCGGACCAGTTGAACGTGTCATTACCATCATCGGCGCTGTTGAGCGACGGATAGTCACCGAAGATTGTGCCGGTATAACTGCCTCCAGTCAGATTGAAGGTGTCGTCGGCGAAGCCGAGCCAAGCATCACCGATCACGGTACCTGCCGACGTTACTACTGTCTCTGCAGCCGCACTGCCATTGCCCTCCCAAATCGCGAGGCCGGATGCACTCCCATCAACGATCGCGGCTGCGCCGATGTCTATCGTCCCCCCCGGCAACGAGGATACGTAGATCGCCGCCGCGCCATAGCTGTCAACGATACCGCCCTTTACAGTGCCACCCGAGACATCTACGTAATATGACCCGCCGAGCTCGGCCAAGGCCGCAATCCCGACTGCATTACCCTGGGCTTCGACGTTTCCGCCGGTCATAACGACCACCGCATCGCCGGAACCTGCCACAACGGCAGCCAATCCGGCCGCCCCGACGCCAGTCGTCGTGATATTCCCGCCGTTCATGATCGTCGTAGCGTCAGCACCCGAACTAGCATTCGTGATAACGGACACGACACCCTGCGCGAAATCCCCTGCCGTTGAAATGTCTCCCGCGGCTATCGTGGCGGCCGCAGCGCCTAGACCGTCATTTTGAGCGGCCAAACCTCTGGCGTCTGCACCTGCCGTAACAATCGTCCCTTCATCCATTGTCGCCGTTGCGGTCGCCGTGGACGTTGGATTAACAACCCATGCGAGGGCCCCATAAGCGAGATCCCCGACCGTCGAGACACCTCCGCCGGCAACGTCGACGACTGCATCTCCGAGGCCGCCGTTTTCCGCCCGAAGGCCATCGGCGCCGGCACCCGTAGTCGTAACCGAGCCGCCCATAATGGTTGCGGTGGCGGCTGCCATCGATGCGGTATTATCGACGACCGACAGGACGCCAAGCGCGTTATCCCCGGCCGTGGAGACGTCTCCGGCAGCGAGGGTGGCGGTCGCAGCGCCAAGACCTGCATTCTTGGCTCGCAGACCGTCGGCCTGCATACCCGCAGTGGAGATCGTTCCGCCGGTGATGGCCGCGGTCGCGCTCGCCATTGAAACCGCGTTGTCAACAAGAGACAACACGCCGTACCCGTTGTCGCCCGCTGTCGAAATATCGCCTGCGGCTAGAGTGGCGGTCGCAATGCCAAGGCCATCGTTTCGAGCGACCAGACCTGCGGCGTCCGCACCTGCCGTTGAAACGGTCCCCTCCATCGTCGCGCTGGCGGCTGCCGTGGAATCGGCGTTCACGACCCAAGCCATAGCACCATACGCCTCTTGCCCCGCCGTAGAGATATCTCCGCCGGAAACAACGACGATTGCGTCACCAAGTCCGTCGTTCTCCGCATGCAGGCCATCGGCTACGTCACCCGTCGTGGTGACGGTTCCGCCGGTCATGTTTGCAGTAGCGACAGCCGTCGAGGCAGCATCCGCAACAACCGACACGATGCCATGCGCATCACTCCCCGCTGTTGCGACATCACCACCGCTGATCGTCGCTGTGGCGTCCGCCAAACCAAGTTGCAGCGCCAAGAGGCCGAACACATCGTCGCCAGTGGTGGCAACCGTACCGCCAGACATGTCCACAGTGGCGAGTCCCGTACCGTCTGTCAGGGCGACCAAACCCGCAGAAAGCGCTGTGCCCGCGACGGTAATGTTTCCAGCGATGAGATTAAGCGCCGCGTCGGCATTGGTGCCGATAACCTCTGCGCCGAGTGTCACCGTGCCGATCACCAACGTCGTATCGTTCAGGTTGACGACCAAACCAGTCGACGTCGAGTAGATGATGTCGTCGGCAGGACCGGTTGTGTACGTCGTCGCATCGCAAGTCACCACGCCGGCGACCGGCAACCCGCATTCATCCGCGGCCTTGACCTGGGTAGCGCCGACGAGCATCGTCGTGCTGAACACTGCTGCGGGTAGCGCGAGGAATGATACGGCCCACCCCGCCGACGGGGCGAAACTTGCCGCGTCGCCTTTCCATTTGGTCATGCGCCCACCACGCATCAGAATATATTCGCGGATCGCATTCAGCATTTGTCCCTGCATATGTCGTCTTCCTTTAGGTCATCATCTGGCGCGCACAGCACACGAGTCGACGCGCTATCCCCCGGAAGAACAGGATTTCGTCGCTTATGGGCAAAATTAGCTGAGTGACGAACGGGCAGTAGACGACCAAGGCGAATTGAATAGATCGCCGCGGCTGCAAGATGTCAGGTCTTGCAGCGATACACGTCATCCTTCGCCGCTGGATGTTTCCGGCCGAAGATCACCGCCTGACCGCCATGAGTCGGGCGCTACCCTGTCGCTCGCGAATGTGACGGGATGGTAAGGCCTAATGCTCACATCGAGCCGTACCACCATAGCCCGGCGCGTTATGTCCTCAAATGCCGTTGGTCGTCCTGAGTGCCGCATCTGTGCGCTGAGAGCGGAAGATCCATTTGTGCTGGATAGACAGGCGGACCGTCCGGCGGAGCCGGACGATCTGTGCTTGCTCGGGGCGTGTAGCAGTCAATAGTACGGCGAGACGCACCGACGGCGCCTGCCGAAGTTCGGCTGAAACGTGTTGGTACGAATGTCATAGGAACGATACCGAGCAATGCACCACTCATAGTGCCTCGGGTTGATACCGGCGGCACGCCGTGCCGGAGGCGGCAAGGTGATCGCTCCGCTGATCGCCATACCAACGCCAAAGGCGGCAAGGGGATACCACCACCCGTCGCGGTGACGACGGTAACCGGGCCGATGCTCGCGATAGCCACGATAGCCGTGATAGTAGCCACGCGGTGGCGGACGACGATAGTGATAGTCGACAGCCGTCGCGTCGGACCCCAGCCGGATTATCCCGGCCATCGGCGCGGCTTGCACCGGCACATAACTCGTCAATGCCAACACGACCGCTAACGCAAGAGCACCCCAGCGCCTCACTATCCTTATCATGTCAGTTCTCCTTCTCTCGCTGTGGGTGATGAAACATGCCAAATCTTGATATTCAGATATGAAAAGCAAAATTCACATGCTGTCCCGGAATAGTATTGGTTCAAGTCTGAACCTGCCATTAGTAGAAAAATATACGACGCCAGATCGAATAAATTTCGCAAAATTACAAAATCCTAGGATAACAATGAAATCACTAAATACTATATTCTATCATGAATAGCACTTCATCACGATTAAGCATTTCAACATTGCAATTGTTCATTTGAATCGATGACTAGCGACGATTGGTGGACGCCGCCGACCCGTCTAACTTCTTGTAGAGATCCTGCAACTGCGACTTGGGAAGGGGACACTTCTTTGTTCTGGCGATGTCCTCCAGGACCTTGTTGCGATTGCGCAGGGCATCGATTTCGACCCTTTCGGGCGACTTGGGATCCATGAAGAAGAGCGCCGGGAAGAAGATGATCGCGCCGGTGACCCCTAGGACGATGTTCTTACCCTGAGCATCTGCGCGTTCCTTCACCGTCGCCAGGATCTGCCTCTCGTTGGCGCTGTACTCACGGCTAATGCCGGCGCAATCAAACGCGCTGTCCGACGGGTTGGTCGCCGCTACAGGGTGCGCCTCCCTTCCCCCGCAGCCGGACAGGATGAGACCTGTCCCGACCAAGGTGATCAATAGAGACCCCGTCCGGTGGCCGGAGACCCGCTTCGTCGTTGCGATCATTGCCGCTGGTCCTTTCTACATTTCGATGTCGGTGACGAACCCGTCTCTTTGGTTCCCGACGGAACTGCACCCCAATGGAGATCGACACCTTTGTCGCGACGCGCCAGCGCCACGCTTTCAGACGCAACGACAGGGTTTCCACCACCTGCTCCCTTTGCATGAGCAAAAACCGTTCGGTGTTGACTTCATCGATCCAATGAGTTGGCATGCTCGCCACATGCACCTTCCTGAAGTACGAT
This sequence comes from Ciceribacter sp. RN22, assembly GCF_024054295.1. Taxonomy (NCBI): domain Bacteria; kingdom Pseudomonadati; phylum Pseudomonadota; class Alphaproteobacteria; order Hyphomicrobiales; family Rhizobiaceae; genus Ciceribacter; species Ciceribacter sp. RN22. The sequence continues at coordinate 1,055,731 of NZ_JAMXLD010000001.1, read as the reverse complement.
CTTATCGGCAAATAAGGATGGCGAGAGCATATAGACGGCGACCTGAACCGCTGAGGGTGAAGGGTATCTCGGTATTCAGGGTCCCGGACAACGGCGCTGTGAGAGGCTGTGGAATCAACACCGCCGGCGAGTCTTGACTGTGGGGAAGAGAGAAGACCGCGAGACTCCCGCGATAGGGAAATCGGGAACGTCTTGGCCTCCACAATGCTCGGATTCGAAGGGGTGGCCGCAAGCTGCCTTGTAGGTGATCAAGGATCGGCGACATCCGATCGCGCGGTTCGACGTCGGGCGCTACTGACCCGTTCAGGCTAAACGAAGTCATACCTTTCCCATGACGATATCATGCATGGGTGTGCCCTCTTCAAAGACAACCGGTCCCGAGAACGAATTGTTGTAGAGGTGGATGGCCTTGGTTCTGGGCGTTATGAGATCTCGGAGAGACAATCCTTTTTCAAACAGCAACGACGTCTGGGCGTAGTGCACGGGATAGAAGACGTCGATCGGCTTGGCATGCGCAGTCAGCTTATGCTTTCGGGCGAAATAGGTAATCAGATCTGGCCCATAAATGCCCCAGGGGCGGCTTGAGACGTGGCGAGGAACACGAAGAAGCTTTCGCACGTGATCTCTCGCCCGTCTTCCTTTACGTTGCCAAGGCGGGATAAAGTACGGATCCCTCGTCGCCTTCAGCAAGTCTGCGAGCATCGGACAATCGGGAGGAAGCTTCAGGATTGCCCCATTCAATCTCGATGTCTCCTCAAATCCCAAGATATACGCCTCGTCGGCAAGCGGGCTGAGGCAAAAGACATCTGTATCGACGTAAATCCCGAGCTCTTTCTGCAGAAGCCGATAGCGGTAGGTATTCGTGCCGAGAGAGGGACTGCCGGTCGTTCGGAAGCGAATCATCTCCTCCGGCCTCATGATCCGCCGCGCGTCGAATATCCCGATCGCCGCAGGAACATCGTCGGGAGGCTGATAGCAGTGAAGAAAAACCTGATGTCCGACGCGCTGGAACGACTCCAGGCACGCGGCGTGAACGGGCCCGAGGCGACGTCCGATCCAGATCGCATGTATTTGCGGCAACAACTGTGGCTCTCCCGTCGGACACGGCATTACGCGCCGTTGTCGTTCCTGGTGAGAAAGGAGTCGGCCGGGCGGGTGGAAACGACATCAAGGCGCGCCGGAGAGGTCGAGGACACTGTTGCCAGACGCTTCACGGGACGCGGCCAAGTCGTGGGCGAGAATACCGATGTCGGTCGGCACCTGGACATCCGACTCCAAAGGTCAGGATGATCGGCTGTGCCCAATGCTCGGCCGGCCCCGCCGGTCTGCACGAAGAGACGGAAAAACGACGAAGTCGTCTCCCTCGCAATACCGAACCGCGCGGGTCCGTCGCCCTCCGCTGCTTTCGCACCACATCTCATCCGGAGAATTCCTTCACTCACACATCAATCTGCCAGCGCCGCGTCGGTGTGCCGGGCGAGAAGATGGACGTCTTGTCTCTCGCGCCGCCTTCTCTTCAATCAACTCGAAGAAACGGCCGAGCGCCGTCGGATCGCAACGCCCCTTGGCAGCCAGCTCGACAGAGATGCAGTCGACCTCGCCTCCGGCCGGACGGAACCACGACAAGGAAATTAGCGCTGCTCCGTTGACCATCTTGCCCTCACCGGCAGACACCTCTTTGCCGGCACTTGAGTCGCGGACAGTGCCTCGCGCGATGTCTGATGACAGTGAAGCGAAAACTCCTGTCGCTCCGCCCTCATAATTGACAGGGCGGCCGCGACCATCCTGCACCCCTAGAGCACCGTTTGCGACGAAATGAGCCTAATCGGCAAATAAGCACCAACCTCCGCGGAAATTCCGCAAGATGAACGCCCGAACACGCGTTATTTGCGCATAAGTGCATGTTCGTGAGATTATCGTTATCAGGCAATATGACCTAACGCCGCGAGAGACCGGTTGCCGCGGACATTCCCTTGATCGATCCTCCAGCGATTAAGGGAATGTCTGCGGCGATTTCCACGGAGCAAGATGCACTCCAGTCCCAATCCGTTTCCAATCATCTGCGTCTACGTCCAGGCGAAGGCAGGCGCTTCAGCTCACGACTGTCGAGCGACGGTGCGCCTCCGTTTCAACCGTGATAGCGTTTCAGTCCCGTCGCTCTTTGAATGGCGCATGCGCCTAGCGCTCATGGAAGGCCTCCTGCCCCTTCAATATTGGCTTGAGGAGATATTCCAGGACGGTCTTCTCACCAGTCTGGATGTTGACCTCCGCCACCATGCCAGGTTTGATGGGAAGAGGTCCCTCTGGGCCTTCCAGAGCTGCGCTGTCCGTGAGTACGCGCACGCGATAATAGGGTTCGGCATCCTTTCCTTGGCGGCTCTCATCCATGATAGTGTCGGCACTGATGAAGACGAGCTTTCCTGTGAGCATGCCATAGATGGTGTAATCATAGGCCGTGATCTTCACCGTGGCCGGTTGACCCGTGTGGAGGAAAGCTACGTCCTGCGGCCTGATCTTGGCTTCGACGTAAAGCTGGTCGTCGAGCGGAACGATCTCCATGATCTTGTCGCCGGGCCCGATGACGCCTCCACGCGTCGTTACTTCGAGATTTTTGACAATGCCCCTCACCGGTGACCTCAGCACGGTCCGCGTCAGGGCGTCACGTTTTTCCTCGCTTTGCTGGGTAAGACTGGCGAGTTCCGCGCTCTTCTTGGCAATCTGGTCATTGATGTCCTGATAATAAGAGTTGCGGGTTTCGTTAAGCTCACCGTTGAGATCTGCAACGGCCCGTTCCAGCTCGATCTGCTTGACGGTAGCGACGGCGCCACGCTTGACCATGGGCTTGATCAGATCGAGTTCCTGCCGGGCAAGGCTGAGGCGCTCCTCAAACGAGGCGACTGCCTCGACAATTCTGCGTCGGCGCGCCTCGAAGTTCTCTCTCTCGGCCTGAACTACGTCTCTTTCATTCGCAACCTCGGGATCGAAGATGATTTCATCAGCCCCTTCAAGCTCGGCGCGCAGGCGGCTCAGAGAGGCTTTTAGAGCGACAGTCTGTCCGTTCAGGTCCTGGTAGGCGGCTCGAAAGCGCGTATCATCGATAACAGCGAGCATCTGGTTCGCCTCCACCTCCTCGCCCTCATGCACTGCAAGCGACTCAAGAATGCCTCCCTCCAGGCTCTGAATGATCTGTCCGCGGCTCAAGGGAACGACCTTGCCTTGCCCGCGTGTTGTCTCCTCCAGCGGCGCGTTGGCCGCCCAGATTAGAAAAGCCACGACCGTGAGTGCGGTCATCCAGAGCATCGGCCGCGCCAAGCCGCGACCTCCGAAGGTATCCACGCGCAGCAGGTTACCATTGTTCCAAGCAGGAGCGGTCATCGGTCAGCCTTCCGCGTCATGTCGAGCCGGGCGTTGTAACTGATTTGATGCAAGCGCAGCGACGACGTCCTTGACCGATCCATCCGCCAGAGGACGACCGCCATTTAGTACGAGTGCGCGCTGAGCGAGCGCCAAAACAGGCTGACGATGGGTCGCGACCACGAGCGTGCGACCGACGGACCAGCGCTTGAGGTTCTCGATAAGGCGGAGCTCAAGGGCATGGTCCATCGCCGCGGTGGGCTCGTCCAATAGAAGGACGGGCGGATCTCGAAGCCAGATACGCGCAAGCCCAATCGACTGGCGTTGGCCGCCGGAAACGCCACTCCCACCTTCGCCGATCATCCGGTCGAGTCCTAGGGCGTGTTCCTGAACCAAACTCTCGGCTCCGACGAACGACAAGGCCTCCAGTAATTCTTCATCCTCGCGCGAATCGATGCCCATTTGGAGGTTGTCGCGCAACGTTCCGTAAAACAACCGGACATCCTGAGGCAAATAGGCCACAGCATTCCGCACATCTGCCGGATCAATCTGCCTGATATCGGTCTGGTCGATCAGAAGTCGGCCCTGATTTGGCTCGTAGAGGCCGGCCAGCAATTTCAGCAAAGTCGACTTTCCCGAACCATTGTTGCCGAGCAAAGCAACAGCGGTGCCGGGCTCTATTGTCAATGAAGGAATCTGAATTGCTGCACTGTTGTGCTCATCGTAACCGAACTGAACGTTTTCCAGCTTATACGCGCCTTTCAAGCGCGGGCGGTGGACGAACTCGCGGTCGGCGGGCCTATCAACCGGCGCGTTCATTATACCTTCCAATCCCACGAGAGCCGCGCGCATCTGCTGCCAACGGGCGAAAATACCTGCGAGCTGGGTTAGCGGAGCAATTGTGCGGGAGGATAGAATGGCGCAGGCGAGCAGTGCGCCAACGGTCATATCGCCCGCGCCGACCCGGTAAACACCGACCACCATAACCATGACATAGGCGAGTTGCTGGACCGCGGTGGCCGAGAAGGTCAACATTACCGATATGGCACGCATACGTACGCCATTGCCGGCGAGCAGTGCTGAGTACTCCTCCCAAAGTCGCTGAAAGCGCCCCTCGGCCTGCGTTGCTTTGACCGTTTCGGCACCAAACATGGCTTCCATCAGCAGGCCATTGCGCACTGCGCCCTCGCGCAGGTGTTCGCGGGAGAGAGCCGACAGCGGCCATTGAGCCAAGATGCCGGGCACAACGATCAAGGGGATTGCGACGACGAGGACCAGGGCGACCGGGCCACCGATGATTGCAATGATGGTCACGAAGAAAATGACAAACGGAATATCACTGAGCGCTCCGATCGTTGTGGAGGTGAAGAACTCGCGCACAGCGTCGCCTTCGCGCACCTGGTTCACGAACGAGCCAGTCGATTTCGGCCTCGACTCAAGGCGTATGCTCAACGCTCTCTCGAACAGCCGTGAAGATATCCTGAGATCAAGCCGTCGTCCGGCGACATCCATCAAACGTGCTCTTAGAAGGCGAATGGCAGCTTCGATCACGATGGCAAGCCCTACCCCGACGGTCAGAACCCAAAGTGTCGCGTAGGCGAGATTGGGAACGACGCGATCATAGACTTGCATAGCAAACATGGACGAGCCCACCGCCAGTACATTGGCGAGTGCCGCAGCGAACGAGATCTCGAGAAAGTCCGCCCAGGAGCGGTTGACCTCACCCCAGAACCAGTGGCGCGAAGGCTCTGCCGCCAGCCCATCGGCGCGGCCGTCCTTCTGCATGAGAGGCGCGGCAAAGACAACAACGCCAGACAGGGAGGCGGCGAGAACTTCGGTCTCCACCGTCAGATGCCGTGATTCCATCTCAGGCATTGCGATCGTACACTGCTCACCGTCTACCCTGATCAGGGCGGTCACGGTTCCGTCATCGCGGATAAGCAGAACGGGCAGCAGGTCCGGTTCAATCCGTCGGATGTCGGCGTTTCCTACACGCACATCGAGATTCGCGCGAGCCGCCGCCCTGCGCAGCAATGAGGTCGTAAGATGGCCGTCCTCGAGGGGAAGCCCAGCGGTCAATTCGGCGGCCGTAGCCGGCCTGTTATAAAGACGGCAGAGTTGCAGCAAGCCCTCCAACAGGACGTCGCGCCGCTTGCTGCGCGCGGCGCCAGACGGCGGACGGCTTGGACGTCGAAGAGCTTGAACGCCATCAGTCTCAGTCATTGGTCCCTCATTTCTATCGAGACGAGGGAATACGGAACGGGACCTGACGCTATCCGGAAGCGCCCGGACCTGTGCCATGAACTGATCGCCAATTCGAAATCCTCCTATGATCGCCACCGTCCGACGATCCCGACTTACGCTTCGTTGACCGCGAGCGGGCGAGAGCGAAACACCCCGCCCGTACAAGTTCACAATCCGCCTCCTGCAAGAGTACAGTTTGCGCATTCCCGGCACACGACGATTCAAACGTGCGGGAATATGCAACTGGGCGGTCATCTACATGCAGACCCCGCATGACTGTGTCGTGCATCCGGGGCCTTATGCGATCGAAGGTCTACCTCGGCGGGAACCTTGAGATCGCGGGCAAATCGCCCCGTCCCAGCGTGGGGATCGCCGATTTGTTCTCCCTGTCGCACGGTCGTCCCCCGGACCTGATCGATGTCCTTGCTAAAACCCTGATCCATCGGGCGGAAATCTGATCTCACGTAAGAGGGCTGAGCGCGTGTCAGCTAAGTTTGCATCGAATCAATACTGGACGAATGTCCCTTGGATCGAGACTTATGCTCAACATAAGCAAGCGTGCGCGGACCGACTATTCGCAATGCATCCACCGTCGATCTGAAATGACAGCTTATGTTGTTCATTACGAATCTATTTCTGCCGAATGCGGATCAGATTCTTTGATTCGGCTTCGCTGTCCTTTCTCCACGGCCGCGCCGGAGAGGAAGGTAGGGCGTTTGTTCGATATGGATACGATAAGAGAGGTGAGTACATGCAGTCAGAGTGCGGGCAGCAATCGGGACTAGTCGCGACGGATGGTGCCGCCTTCTCGGGCTCGGACGACAGTGTCCCGAACCTGCTGCTTTCCCGGCGCCGAGTCCTGCTCGGAGCGGGTCTTCTAGCACTCGGTGGCTGCCGCTCCTCGGGGCGCGCCGCTGTTTCCGGTATCGGAGGAGAGCGTACAGTCGGCAGCGGAGATCTGATCTATTCGTCGGTTGTCGATGAAGGTCATCGGCTGCCGGCGGTTCCGTTCCGCAAGATCAAGCGTCAATTTCTCCGGAGGCGAGTCTCCGATCCAACGGGGCGCGCACCGGGCACCGTCGTCGTCGACCTGGCAAACCGTTTTCTCTACTTTGTGGAGCCGGGAGGCAAGGCCATCCGCTACGGTGTCGGTATCGGCAGAGACGGCTTTAGTTGGTCAGGCGAGGGCGAGATTAGATATGGGCGCAAATGGCCGGGATGGACACCTCCGGCCGAAATGCTCAGCCGGAAGCCGGAGCTGGCGAAATATCGCGGGGGCATGCCGGGAGGAATAGAGAACCCGCTCGGCGCGCGAGCACTCTACATTTTCCGAAATGGCGCGGATACCCTATATCGCGTACATGGATCACCCGAATGGTGGACAGTCGGAGAAGCCGCCTCCTCAGGCTGTATTCGCCTGATAAACCAGGACATCATTGATCTTTATAGTCGCGTGCGGCCGGGAGCGCGGATCGTCGTTGGCTAGACGTTCCTCCGTCTCCATGGGCGCGGAACGATACCACTTTGAAGTAAGCCGCGCCGGAGAGACTTGGAGATTAGCGCAGTATTGCCGGTCCGGCGTTGCAATCACGTCCGCATCGGAATCAGAAGCTATTTGACCGAATCCGCCGTACGTCGAGAGATCTTCGGTCCGCCGGTTGCATCGAGTTGCGCTGACGAGCAACCGGCGAAGGTCAAGCCGCACGGGTCCCCGAATTGACGGTCGGAGAGTGCCCATTGCTGCCACCCGGAGCAAAAGGTTCCGACAGTGTTTGGCACCTTGCTAGCCAAGCTATGCGAAGGTGCTATCCACGGCCAGCCTCGCGAATTGTATCCAGAGCAACACGCAAGCCCGCGCGATCCTGAATGTCAACACCATGACCTGCGAGGCCTCCGTGCAACCAGACCGTGACCACTATATACGACGCTTTCATCCCTTGATCTTCTTGCCGGCGCCATTGCTGGGAACCCCGACGCGTTCCGTGGCTCCGGCCGCAGCCGCACTGGCACCCCTTAGCGGCGATGTAACGCAACGCGTTAACAACCGCACGCTGTCCATGCGGCGCGGCATTCTCGATCCGTCTGATCGCTTGCCTTTCCACCTTCTACAACTCACCCACAAATCCAGGTGCTGCCTCACTTTTCGAATGTATCCGGCCCTTAGATCTGGCGGCTTCATGATTTCGCTCAGAACTGAGGGCTCGCGCTCGAGTGCACGGACAGGCGATCGGCACAGCTGATGGCTACATTGCCGCCACAGCGGCACCCAATGGCCCAGCGGTCGCCGGTCGCGACGGAATCCCGGTTGAGGTCGCCGGGCTGAAAGTGATTTGTCCCTAGTGCGATAACCAGAGTGTGGATTCAGGTGTCGTCGGTTCGCACGGTTTCAAGGCGAAGGCAGTTTCATTGAACACCTGCATAGGACAGTGGATGTCGGTAGCCGACGTTATCGACCCTATGTCGATCTACCACCGTCGAGGTTGATCTCGCCACCATCCGGGCTGGATTGAATCCATTGGTTCGACTAGATTCACTCCATGAGCCAGGAAACAGAAATGAAGCCGAGGTCCTCCGAGTCTCCAACAAAACGCGAGGTACGCGTTTCGGTAAAGTCGCGAGCGTTAAAATCAGCGAGCTACGTCAAGGTGACGTTCGGCGATGTGACTATTGCAGGCAATCGGCCGAGTGCGGAAAGCATCAAAGCAAACATAGAGCGAAGCACGGATGCGCTCTCGCGCATTGGCAAAAAGCTCGTTAAGCCGGGCGTGACACTATCCAAGAAAAAAGGGATTCCTCGGTTCTCCGCCGACGAGCACGACCCGACGATCTTCGTAAGGGTTTTGGATGGGCACGTCGATCGCGGCAGGATGGTCAACGGCGAGTTTGAGCCCATCGGATGAACAATCTCGCCAGCGCTGTGGCGAGTATCGTAGATACCCAACGCGATACCAGGAAGCCGCTAGCGATTATTCTCGCCGGGCACAATGGATCTGGTAAATCGACGATGTGGCGAAAGACGCTCGCCGATCAGCTCCAGATTCCCCTCATCAATGCAGACCGGATGATGCTGTCAATTTGCCGGAGCCCAATAGTGAATGCGCGTTGGCTGACTGGGCGCGCGATCTTCGAGACAATGACAGAAGCTGGATGCTTGTTGCTCAGCAAGGTGTCCAGGCGTTCGTAGGTCACGCCATGCAGGCTCAAGTGCCGTTCGCGATGGAAACGGTATTCTCGCATTGGAAGGAACACGAAGATGGATCGATCGAATCCAAAGTTGATCTAATCCGCGACATTCAGGCTGCTGGTTATTTCGTTCTTCTGTTCTTTGTCGGGCTCACTGACACAGATCTTTCCATCCTCCGTGTTCGAACACGCGTTGCCGAACACGGCCATGCAGTCGACGAAAACAAGCTCAGAGAGAGATTTCCGAGAACTCAAAAGGCTATTGGCCACGCCCTCGGCATCGCCGACGCGTCGATCCTTGTCGACAATAGCCGGGATGAAAGACGCGCGTTTTCTGTCCGCGTTGTTCGCCGCCAAAGCGAAACACTTTTTGATATCCGAAACAGTGAACGAACTGCACCTTCCGGAATATCTAAATGGCTGGACATCGTCTGTCCTGCAGTCTAATCCCTTTGAGTGAATTGTGTAGCTTTATCAATAGCATACCTCCATTGTCGATGGCGTTCCCACGCGACAGGGATAACGGGGCCGATGGTTCGTTCCGTTCAAGACCTTGACGCGGCAGCGGCGTCGGAGAATCTTGCAGCCCCGACGCCGAGCATCATCTTGGAGACAGCGACCCGCGCAGTACGAGCGAACTGAACAAGCCGCTCAGAGTTCCCGAAGCAGGACGACGATCCGGCGCGGACTCCGCAGGAAGACGGCGGGCCGGACGAACTCGATCCGGCTGCGGACGAACGTCCTTGACCTTCGCGAGCATCTCCTGCAACCGACCTAGTGCTGCGGCCGCTCCATATTGGAGATCCAGCATATCGTAGCGTGCTTCGATGAGAGTCCGTTCGATGCGATAGACGTCGGACTGCACGGAAATAAGGTCGTTGAGCGAGCGATCCCCGAGTGTGAACTGCTCCTCGTAGAGATCACGCAGTGCCTCCGCCCTGTCCAACTGCGTCCGAAGAATGCTCAGTCGGTTGCGAAGCGTAGGGACACGGTCCTTGAACGCAAGGACGTCGTCGACAGCTTTGCGAGAGGCGGTTTCCGCGCTCGTATTTGCACGTTCAACTTTCAACTCAGCCGATGCGACCTGATCGACTGCGCTCAGCCCGGCATAGGTCGGAGAACGTAGGCGCAGCATGAATGCAGGGTTGGAATTGCTGACGCCCTCGGTGGCACGAAACTGTACCTCCGCCGTCAGCTTGGGAAAGAGTGAAGCTCGCTCCGATCTGGCGGCATGCTCAGCGGCAAGGCCTTCTGCGTAGGCGGCGGCCACGGCCGGCGCATTGGCGACCGCCTTCCTGACGTCCGTTATGTCGGCAATTGTAAGTGGCAGCTCCGGAACCAGCGCGAGCGACGTCGGCTGGCGGCCGATGCGCGAGACAAATACGCTCTGCGCATCCCGGAGGGCGCCGCGCACGTCCTCAAGTGTAGATTCCGCCTCTCCCATATTGACGCCGGCACGCTCCACCTCACTGGCATCACCGACACCCCCGCTTGCGCGCTCGCGGGCCAGCGTGTTGATCCGATCATGAGCAGTGAGATTGGCTTCTGCGGCCTCCACATGCGCTTCGTGCCGTTTCAGCGCGATATAAGCTTTGGCCGCGTCGAGGGCGACTTCTTCACGCTTGGCCGCAAGATTGAACCGGGCCACTTCACTCTTGGCCGCCGCCTCGTCCACCTTCGCCGATGTCTCGTGCCAGTCATAGAGCGTCTGAGTCACACCAACCTGTACGCCCGGCAGACCGTCGGCCCCGACATTCGCGGAGGCCTGCAGCGATGGGAAATACCCCGACCGGGCAATCTTGGCGTTAACGCCGGCCAAGCTGAGATCTGTCTCAGCCGCACGCACGTCCGTACTGTGACCGAGGGCGAGGACGACCATCGCCGGTAGTGTGTTCAACGCAGCGGAGGACGAGGATGACCGTGATTTCTCACCGTCTCGACCACCAACTGCGGACGATGATCCGCCGTTTGTTGGTGTAGCGGCCGTCGAGTTGTCGCCCCTTGACTGCGCGCACCCTACCAGAGTCAGTCCGGTCGAAAGGACTAGTATCAGGCAGCCAGTGGTCGGAATTGATCGGAGCGATTTAGGGAACGAACTCAAAGCGATGTCCTTTTGACGTATGCACTCTTCAATCGCCTTCCTGGTTCTCCGCGCCGTACCCAAGTACGAGACACCAGCCTGAACCGCAGGCGCTGGATCGCGCCCATTCCGGCCGGACACCTCGCATCTTGCGTCCTCCCGGCAAACACGCACCGCGCAAAAGGACATGCGATATCGCGTAACCGTCCCGCAGTGCGCCGAACCAGTGTTCCGCACTCTCTGAACTTGGTTACACTTTACAGAAGTTAGCTACGCAGGAACCGATGCTTTCGCATTACAAGAACACGCGACAACCAAAAAAGCTGCGACCATTCGACTTTGCGAATCATCATCTTCATTTCGTGGACACGGGCACTAATGAACAACATTAGGACGGAGTGGGATGCCGCGACGTGACGACATCCCTGTCTTCGGACGATCGATGGGGCGATATCGGTCCGGCGGGCCGCCAGGATCGGACGGGACTGCTCACCAGCCCTGTCGGGCAAGGTGCATCGGCAATGACACCTTGTGGAGATTTTATTACGAATGGCCAAATTGTTAGCCGGAGAGACACCTGCCTGAAACAGACTTGGAGACCGGTCTCGCTGCCACGTGAGCGGTCGTCGAGCGGACACGACGACGAGACTGATGTCGATGCCAAGAAATGACAACCCTCCTCCTACTGAGCAGCCACTCGTGGCGGTAATGGGGTCGGGGCACGGGCAGGAGAAGTCATGAAGCCCAGCGGAAACCGCCGCAAGACGCGCGCCGGCGCTTAATCCAGTTATTTGCACATAAGTAATGATCTCCGTACGAATCGGACAGGAATGGTGAGCAAATCCAGCTCTTCCAAATAGAATCGCAAGTGAAGCCGTGGATTACCAGGTATATCTTCAAAGAGCGGACAGCATCCGTCCGACGGAAAATTACGATCCTCAACACGCCCGGAATATTGCAGACGATGTGGCCGTCGCCGGCTTCTGGACGCACCCGGTACTGGTTGAGAAAACCAGCTCGGCCCTGATGGATGGCCACCACCGACTTGCTGCTGCCCGCGCGATTGGGCTCGATCTCGTTCCCGTGATCCGCCTCGGATACGACGATCCGGCGGTCCACCTTTCAGCCTGGCGATATGGAGAGGCTTATGAGCCCGAAGACATTCTGCGCGTTGCCGCCTCGGGGAACCTTCTTCCCATAAAATCGACCCGGCACGTCATCGACGTCGCCCTCCCGTTCTGCCGCGTGCCTCTGGAAGACCTGCGCGGTATCGCCAGTGAAGGCGCAGTGATACGTCCTTCCGCGCCTCATCCGTCTCGGGTCCAACTTCTCGCGGAATACTATCACGATTTCGGGCGACGCGCCGGTATCAGAACGCTCTCCGCCGAAAAGGTTGGTTTCGAAACGGAGGTCAATCACGTCCCTCACCCAACACTTCGCCGCCTGCTGCTCGAAGACCCCGCGATGGCGGCGCTGATGCCGGCACTCGATGCCAAGATAGCGCTGGGTGCTATGGAAGACAGTCCTTTCAGAATCCAGCCCTCGGAATTGCTGAAGATAACGCCGGTCTTTCTGGATAATGCGGCGGCGGCTTCGATCTGCGTGCGCTGGGGTCTCGAGGCGCTGCAAGCACGCAGGGACGGTGCACTCGACGGCGACCGACTGCGCGACATTCTGGCTTACGGCCGCGACCTTCTTTCGAAGACTGGAGCTGCGACCTGCAAACTCATTCTCGACACACTTCCGCAATCGGTCGCCAGGGCGCTCGACGGTGAATGCGCCCCGTTTGGTTCGGATCTTGTCGCGTGGATGGCGGATCTCGCCGGATTGCCGCCCAGCGCGGCAACAGTATCCGACGGAGCCATGCACCACGGCGAACTCGCGTTCCCGCTCGAACACGTCCTGTGTGGGGGTGGGGACAGCCGTCTTGCGCTCGATCCGGCGACCGGCTTCAACCGCTACGGCGTTCCGCCTCGGCCACGGCCGGAAGCGGTGCATTTCTCCTCTTCCACGGCATCGGCCATCTCCGACTACGGCTTTCTTTATTGTGAGCTCTTTCGCCGGGATCTTATTTCGGCGGTCTCGCGCGGTGCCGATCCGAGCATGCTGCGTCGTAAGGCGTCGCTCGCCGTCGCAGCCTCGATCGCCCGCATGGTTCAGTTGGCGCCGGAAGTCGGTGATGTCGTCATTGCGCCCTCGGGCACCGATGTCGAGCTCTTGTCGGTCGCCGTCTCGCTGGCAGCGGATTCCGAAGCGCCTCTGACCAATATTCTGATCTCGCCGGAAGAGACCGGGCGTGGTGTGACCTACGCAGGCGCTGGTCAATATTTCGATGACCTGTCTGCCACGGGTCATCCCGTCAGAAAGGGAAACGTGGTATGGCCGAGTGCCCGGATCGAGTTGCACGAAATCGCCATCCGTGACGAGTCTGCGAGGCCACGCTCGATCGAGGCGATCGACGCGGAGTTTCTCGCGGCGGGGAGGCAGGCACTCGACCGCGGCCACAGGGTACTCGCGCATGTCCTGGCCAGTTCGAAGACGTCGTTGAGTGCTCCGTCGCCTGCGGCAGTCGATGCACTCGTCGCGCTCGATCCGGATCGCGTCGATATCGTGGTAGATGCCTGCCAGATGCGCGGCATCTTCGGCGATTTCGGCTGGATGGCGCAGCGCGGTCTGATGGTGCAGATCACGGGATCGAAATTCCTCACCGGCCCTCCATTTTCTGGTGCCCTCCTTCTTCCGGCCTCCATGAGAGACCGGGCGCTGGTTGTGGCGCAGATGCTGAAGGAGGCGCCCGGTGCCGGTTCGCTCGTGGAGTGGCCGACAACCTGGTTCGGTCCTGAGGCCGACGATGACAGCGTCACGAGCTGGGGACCGCTGTTTCGCTGGTTGCCGGCTTTGCTCGAGGCGGAACTCTTGGAGAAATTGCCACCCGCTTCGCGCGAGCGCGCGTTCGTTTCGTTCCGAAGCGCGATCCTCTCGCGCATGCAGAAGAGCGCCTATCTGAGATCCTTCAGATTCGAGGAGGAGGATGGCGGGGGGCAGGAAATCGACTTGGCGCGCCTCTCCATCGTCGCCTTCCGCGTCTTTGCCGCGAAGAAAGAGGGTGGCGTTGAACCACTCGATGAGAAGTCCTGCCGGCATCTGTTCGAGTTGCTGAACGTCGATGTCTCGGATCGTCTGGGGCCTCTATCGGAAGGCGAGGGCGTGATAGCGCGTCTTCAAGCCCATATAGGCCAGCCGGTCGCGCTCAGTGCGACGGAAGGCGATGTCGCGGTACTACGGCTCGTCTTGGGCGCACGCTTCTTCAACATCGTCGGACATGCCGGCCCCGGATCTTTTGAGGCCGCGCTTGTTTCGGAAATCTCGGATGCCTTGCGAGCCATCGAGAAGGTCGAACTGCTCGCTTCCAAATGGTGGCGACTGACATGACGAGCCGAGCCGGAGGTGCGGTGGCGGATGAGACCGGTGGATCGAAGCTTGATCCCGCCGACTGGGACGCATTCCGTCTGGAGGCGAGGCGCCTATTGGATGCTGCGATAGACCGCATGGCTCGAGCGCGCATGCTGCCGTGGAAGGAAGTAGGCCCGGAGGCAAGACAACGTCTGATGCCGCCGCTTCCCCAAGGTGGCCAGCCTCTGACCGGGATTGTGAATACCCTGATCGAGGACGTGATGCCCTATGCAACGGGAAACACCCATCCCCGCTTCTTCGGGTGGGTGCACGGGACCGGGCTGGCGTCTGCATTCCTGGCAGAGATGGCCGCCTCTGCGATGAACAGCAATTGCGGCGGCCGTGATCATGGCGCCGTTTATGTCGAACGCGCCGTGATGGACTGGTGCCGGCAGATTTTCGGTATGGCGGAGGGAAGTTCTGGTGTTCTGACGACTGGTACCTCTCAAGCGACACTCATCGCTCTCGTGACGGCCCGCCACCGCCTGACCGGTGGAACGGCGCGGCGAGAAGGAATCCGGACCCTGCCTCCGATGCGGGTTTATGCGGCTGCCGGCGCCCATCAGTGCGTCACCAAAGCCCTCGAGGCGATGGGACATGGAGCGGCAGCTCTGCGGACGATTGCCACAGAGGGTCCTGCAGCGGGCATGAACCTTGAGCGATTGTCTGCGACGATCGAGGAGGACAAGCGGAACGGAGACCTTCCGCTCGCGGTGGTCGCCACGGCAGGATCGGTCGATGCCGGCGCGTTCGACAGGATCGAGGAGCTTGCCGATTTTTGCGCACGAACCGGACTATGGCTTCATGTAGATGGCGCGTTCGGAGCCTGGATTTGCCTTGCTGATCAACCCTGGAGAGGGCTCGCAGCTGGAATCGGTCGGGCCGACTCGATTGCATTCGATTTCCACAAATGGGTGGGTGTTCAGTATGATTGCGGGGGTGTGCTCCTGCGCGACGGCGCAAATCATCACGAAACCTTTGCCTCCCGCCCCGGCTATCTGGCCGCCCAGCAGCATGGTCTGGGTGGTGGCGATCCCTGGTTCTGCGACTACGGCCTCGAACTTTCGAGGGGATTTCGGGCACTGAAGGTTTGGACGGTCCTGCAGTCTCACGGCTTGGACGCCATTGCCGCTAGCATCACTCAAAACTGTCGACAGGCCGCTTATCTGGCAGACCGATTGCGGAATGGGGGACATTTCCGCGTTCCCTTTGCACCTCCCTCCAACGTGTGTGTCTTCGGGATCGACCGGTCCGATATGAGTGAAGAACAACGCAGCGCCTGCAATCGCGCGATTTGCGAGCGCCTGCAATTGGAGGGCACCAGCGTGTTTTCAACGACGCGCATCGGCGGGGAAGTCTTCCTGCGCGCGGCAATCGTCAATCATCGAACGACATTTGATGACATTGACCTGACGGTGGCGGCCCTCGATCGGGCGCTGGAGACGCTATCACCCGACCACCTGAACTCCCATGCAGACCAATAGATCCTCCAGTCTTGCATCGAGGGCTGGGCTGCATCCGAGAGCCGGCGGCAACAGTAGCCCTTTTCGCTTATACCGTCCGGGAGGCGGCATCGTAGATGATCAGCACGGAGCTCTCGCCTATGAAAACGCAGTGGCTATATGATGAGCTTGCGGCCCTCGACCTTGCAGTACGGCTGGCGCTCGTCGCTCAACTGGGCGGCCGCGCCGTCTTTACCACCAGCCTCGGCATCGAGGACCAGGTGATCACCGCCGTGATCGGCACTGAACGCCTGCCGATCGAAGTGGTGACGCTCGAAACCGGCCGGCTCTTTCCCGAAACAGTGGCCCTGATCGCCGAGACCGAGGAACGCTTCGGCATCGAGATCAGACGCTTCTTTCCGGAAGAAGCGGATATCGAAGCCTATGTGGAGAAGTATGGCAGGAACGGCTTCTACGGGAGTGTCGAGGCCCGCCACGCCTGCTGTCACGTGCGCAAGCTGAAGCCGCTCGCCCGCGCCCTCGAAGGTGCCGCCGTCTGGGTGACCGGTCTTCGCCGCGGCCAGTCCGGCAACCGCGCCGCGACGCCGCTCACCGAATTCGATACCGAACGCAACCTCATCAAAGTGAACCCGCTCGCCGACTGGTCGATCGATCAGATCAGAGCCTTCGTCGAGGAGCAGGCAGTGCCGGTCAATCCATTGCACGCCCGCGGCTATTCTTCGATCGGCTGCGAGCCGTGCACGCGTCCAATCAGGCCTGGCGAGAGCGAGCGCGCCGGCCGCTGGTGGTGGGAGAACGACGAGAAGCGCGAATGCGGGCTGCATGTGCCGGATGCGTCGGATGACAGCGCCATTCCCAGCCGGTCATAGGGAAAGACTGCCCCATCCATACTTCTCCCCGCAGGCGAGGAGAAAGTGGCGGCAGCCGGATGAGGGGCTCAAGAGAAAAGATGGACCGGGTGGCGTCCCGGAGGAAAGCAAGAAGCAATGCACGTACACACATCCGAGTTCGATCCGCATTCGAAGGATCCCGTCACCAAGCCGCCGCTCGATCCGCACCTGAAGGCGCTGGAGAACGAGGCGATCCATATCTTCCGCGAGGTCGCGGCGGAGTTCGAAAAGCCGGTCATGCTCTATTCGATCGGCAAGGATTCCTCCGTCCTGCTGCATCTCGCCCGCAAGGCCTTCTATCCCGGCCGCGTGCCCTTCCCGCTGCTGCACGTCAACACCGGCTGGAAATTCGCGGAAATGATCGCCTTCCGTGACGAGATGGTGGAGCGCTACGACCTCGACCTCATCGAACACATCAATCCGCGCGGCGCGGCCGAAGGCATCACCCCCTTCAGCCACGGCTCGGCGCTCTATACCGACATCATGAAGACGGAGGCGTTGCGCCAGGCGCTCGACGCCGGCAAGTTCGACGCGGCCTTCGGCGGCGCGCGGCGTGACGAGGAAGCCTCCCGCGCCAAGGAGCGCATCTATTCCTTCCGCACGCCGGACCATCGCTGGGACCCGCGCAACCAGCGGCCGGAACTCTGGAGCCTCTACAACGGCATGATCCGCCGCGGCGAGAGCGTGCGCGCCTTCCCGCTCTCCAACTGGACCGAGGTCGACATCTGGCGGTACATCCAGGCGGAGAACATCCCGCTCGTGCCGCTCTACTTCGCCAAGAAGCGCCCCTTCGTCGAGCGCGACGGCATGATGATCCTCGCCGAGGACCCGCGCCTCGAACTGCTGCCCGGCGAGGTCCGCCAGGAGGGCATGATCCGTTTCCGCACGCTCGGCTGCTTCCCGCTGACGGGCGCCATCCGCAGCCACGCGACCACGCTCGAAGACGTGATCGCCGAGCTCGAAATCGCAACCGTGTCCGAGCGCCAGGGCCGGGCCATCGACCGCGACCAGTCGGGATCGATGGAGAAGAAGAAACGCGAAGGATATTTCTGAGATGACCGCAAGCGCCCTCGCAACCGCCACCGCTTCCGCCCTTCCCGAGAGCCATCCGGAGGCCGTCCGGCGCGACTCGCGCCCGCTGCGCCTCATCACCTGCGGCTCGGTGGACGACGGCAAGTCGACCCTGATCGGCCGACTTCTCTGGGATACCAAGGCGGTCAAGGAAGACCAGGCGGCGACGCTCCACCGCGACAGCGGCAAGCAGAACGACCTCGGCCTGCCCGACTTCGCGCTGCTCCTAGACGGCCTTCAGGCCGAGCGCGAACAGGGGATCACCATCGACGTCGCCTACCGCTACTTCTCCTCGGAGAAGCGCTCCTTCATCGTCGCCGACACGCCCGGCCATGAACAATATACCCGCAACATGGCGACCGGCGCCTCGACCGCCGACCTCGCCGTGCTGCTCGTCGATGCGCGCACGGGCCTGCTCGAACAGACCCGCCGCCACGCCACCATCGCCTCGCTGATGGGCATCAAGCAGTTCGTGCTGGCGGTCAACAAGATCGACCTCACCAATTACGACAAGGCCGGCTTCGAACAGATCGCCCACGATTTCAAGGCGCTGGCGCTCTCGCTCGGCGTGCGCCAGGTGACGGCGATCCCGATGTCGGCGCTGAAAGGCGAGAACGTCGTCTATTCCGGCCAGGCGGTGATGCCTTGGTATGACGGCCCGACGCTCATCGAGACGCTCGAGCTTGCGACGCAGCGCTCCAGCCAGACGACCGGCTTCCGGCTTCCGGTGCAGCGCGTCTGCCGTCCCGGCGAAAGCTTCCGCGGCTACCAGGGCACCGTCGCCGGCGGTTCGGTGAAGCCCGGCGACAGCGTCGCGATCCTGCCTTCCGGGCAGGTCGCCAACGTCAAGCAGATCGTCACCTTCGACCTCGTGCGCAACGCCGCGGTCGCGGGCGATGCGATCACGCTGGTGCTCGACCGCCAGGTCGACGTCTCGCGCGGCGACCTGATCGTCTCCGTCGATGCACAGCCGCAGACGGGGCTCGCCTTTGACGCCCAGCTCGTCGCGCTGCAGCCGGAAGGCATCCAGCCCGGCAAGCGCTACTGGCTGAAGGCGGGTGCGCGCCGCCAGCGCGTGCAGGTGCAGCCGGTGAGCCAGCTCGACCTCCACAGCGGCAAGTGGAACCCCGCCGAAAGCCTCCCGATGAACGCCATCGGCAAGGTGCATCTCGCCTTCGACGAACTGGCGATGTTCGACCCCTACGAGCAGAACCGGGCGACCGGCGCCTTCATCCTGATCGATCCCGACACCAACAATACGGTGGCCGGCGGCATGATCACGGCGAAGCGCGCCGATCTTTCCGGCCTCAATGCCGGCGAGGCGCAGGTGATCCTGTCGCTGCCGGCGGACCTCGCCGACCAGTTGATGGCGACCGAGCTTCTCGCAAGCCGCCGCGACGAGGTGGAAAGCCGCCGCCTGACGACCGCCGCCGCCCGCGATCTCATCGACGGCATCGACGGCTGATCTCTCCCGATATCTCCGCTTACCTCCCACCCGCCCCCTCACGGGGGCGGTTTTTTTTCGTCCCGCAGGCAGCGCAGCAGCTACGCGGGCTGAGGCAGCCGGTAATGCAGCCGGACGCAACCGCGGTCCATCGCCTCGGCGCTGACGAGTTCCAGGCTCGCCCGGAACCCGGTGAGCGGGAAGAGCGGCTGGCGAAAGCGTGGGCGGAGAGCGGCGCGGAGGTGGGATAACAGCGTCGCGCGGCGGCGATGCGGCCCTCGCGTTCGGTGCGGCTCTCCACCATGGCGATGGCGACGAGTGCTGGAAATCACGGTTCTCCGGGAAAGCGGCAGCAGGCCAGTTGGTGGAAACCCAGGCGACGTTGGTGGAGACGACGTGACGGCGGACCTCCTCGGCCATGGTAGGCCAGTTCTCCTTAAGGGCGAGGAGAAAGTCTGCGCCCTTGGCGCGGATGGCTTCGGCGATTTCACGCTGGCAGCCGGCGGGATCGAACGTGACGAGCGCACCTTTGAGTTCCAGCCTCTCCAACAGCAGAGGGATGGCCCTGCTCTCCCCACCCTTGGTGCCGATGGGCTCCTGGCCGAGCACCAGGCGCTGGCGGCTGGCCCAAGCAGATACCGGATGCAGCGGATGGGCATCCCGACGAGCTTCAAGCGATTGCCCTGGGCTAGCACCTGTCGCTTTGAGAGAAATCGGAAAAGCGCCTAGTGTCCTCCGTCCTGGGACAAAGGACGATTGATGTCAAGAGCCAAGACATCGTTGTCTTGCTGAAGCTGATTAGCCTGCAAGACCAAGAACTCGATAAAGGCGCAGATCAACTGCGAACTAAATCACTTGGGGGCGACCCTTACTCGGTGCGCAATCTTGAAGCCTTGCTCGGAATTAGCAAGACCGAAATCGCCCAACCGATCAAGAGAAGCATATCTTCCGGGATCGCGCGGAAGGATAGCCGTTCGAATGAACCTCGGCCACACCGGCGAAACCTGGTTGACTTCATTACGCACGGGCTGAAGTTTGTGTTTCCAGCACAAGTCGGACCGACGCAACGCGTCGTTCCGACGGCATTCGCTGCGCCGATGCTCCAGCAGCTTCTCGTCAGCGGCGGGACCTACAACTACGTGTGGCCCTACGCCGCCGGAAAGGAGATGGGCAAGCGGTCGATCCGCTCTTTTGAAGCGTGCCGGAGGCAGCTTTGAAAGACGAACGGCTTTATGAGTACTTGGCGCTGGTGGATGCGATCAGGCTTGGCAATCAGCGCGAAGTCAGCCTCGCCGCCGGTCGCCTGAAATCGAGCATCTTGAGCAAATGAACCGGTCCGCGATCAACTGCTGGAAATGCCGAAAGCCGTTGCGATTGCGCTCGGCGAAGACCTGCGTGAGCGCCTGGTCTTTGTCGACTGCTGCACGACAGCGCTATTCATCACCGACCCGGTAACGCTTGAAGATGTCCGCGCCACCGATGATATCGACCTGATCGTGGATCTCACCGGCCTGGCGGATCGCCTACAACTCCTGCCGCAATCGGCACTGCCCAAAGTGCCAGGGCGCGGCGGCACGGACATGGCTTGCCGAACGCGAGGCCGATCTGCGCCAGTCGGCTACTTCCACGTCCTGTTCACGCTGCCGGCCGAGGTCGCCGACATAGCGTTCCAGAACAAAGCGCTCGTCTACGACCTGCTGTTCAAGGCGGCGTCAGAGACGATACTGACCATCGCGGCCGATCGCAAGCATCTCGGCGCGCGCATCGGCATCACCGCCGTGCTCCACACCTGGGGATCGGCGATGACGCACCATCCGCATGTGCACATGATCGTGCCTGGCGGTGGCATCGCGCCGGACGAGAGCCGTTGGATCTCGTCGCGGTCGGCCTTCCTGCTTCCGGTGCGCGTGCTCGGCAAACTGTTTCGACGGCTGTTCCTCGCCCGGCTGGTCGCTCTGCACGACGCCGGGCGGCTCGGCTTCTTCGGTGCACTTGCTCATCTCGCCGAGCGGCGGGCATTCTTGCGGCATCTATCGCCGGTCCGAAAGAAGCGTTGGGTGGTCTATGCCAAGGCGCCGTTCGCAGGGCCGGAGGCAGTGCTCGCCTACCTGTCCCGCGACACCCACCGGGTCGCAATCTCGCACCGCCGCCTGATCACCTTCGACGAGACTGGCGTCACCTTCCGCTACAAGGACTACCGCCGCGACGGCTGCGACCGACAGCAGATCATGACGCTCGCGGTCGATGAGTTCATCCGCCGCTTCCTGCTCCATGTCTTGCCGCGCGGCTTCCATCGTATCCGGCATTACGGCCTGCTCGCCGGCTCAGCCCGAAAGACCAGCCTCGCGCTCGCTCGCGAACTGCTGCACGTCGCCGCACCGGCCGATGACGACACACCAGGCGAACCGGATGACTTCCGCCCGCCCATGCCCCCTGCTGCGGCGGACGAATGATCGTCATCGAGATGTTCGAACGCTGGAGGCAGCCGTGAGGACCACCGGATGCGACGGCGACGAACCGGGAGACAGCTTCATGACCCGGCATGGCATGGTCCAGGCTTCGGCCGCAGGCGCCTCGCCTCCGGCAACCGACCCACGCGCATTCGTGGTGATTATCGCCGCCGACAGGGTCGCGACGAGCCGGGCGCCGGGCCGGCTATACCGCGCGGATGCACAACGAAGCGGCCTGTCCGCATCCATCACCCCACTCTTTGGCTGCGGTCGCGCCACCGCAGACATCAGCCGTAGATCGAAATCTCCATAGCCTCCGACTGTGGTCCGCGGGTTCCTTCCTCGGGGACTTTCGTACGCCTGCCGGCGCCCGAAACTCTTCACGTTTTCGGACAGGATGTTTTTGGTAGGCAGCGAGGTGTTAGCAGACGGTCAGCATAGTGGAGGTGAGACGTCTCGCGGCCTTGAAATCAGGCTGAACTCTCTTGGGAACCCCGTTCTCCAAAATTTAGCGCCGGCGGGACTTGCGCGTAAAAAGAAGCCACTAGATACTTTGGTCTGCCAGCAGGAGGAAAAACCATGGCAAGGCCTGACAACCTCGGCAACCCCGATCCTGGTCGCCCCGAAGATCCCGGTCGTCCTGATGTGCCGCCCGGTCGCCCTGACAACCCACCCGGCCGGCCGGACAATCCGCCGGGCCCTCCTGACAGCCCCGTTGTTCCTCCCCGTCCTGTAGGCTGAAGTGGTTCGTTACATCGGTGCCAGGCCGTCAAGTGTTCCTGTTTGGGAAGACCGTTGGCCTGGTCGGCTCCAATTTGAGTTGAATGCAATCGCCAGGCACGCCGTCGGTGACATCATCATCGATGATCATGCGCTGGTCCAGCGCCAGCTACGCGTCGATTTTGTATGGCCGTTAGCGGACGGCGCACATGTCGAGTTGGAAGCCACGTACCCCAGCTCCTTTCCCCGTCTCCGCCCACAGGTGAAGTTGAAGGCCGAGCCGGACACGTTTCCGGCGCGCCATGTGGGACCGAATGGAGAACTGTGTCTCTTGGGTCGCGACAGCGGCCTGTGGCAGGCCAAGACCACTCTTGCAGACTTGCTGACGAGCAATCTTGAGAGCGCTCTCACCAACTCTGGTCCCGAGGATCCTCAAGGGGAGCCGATCGAGGTGTGGTGGAATGGAGTTCAGCGTTTCGACCACCCCAATTACCTTCTGGTGGACAGCGCTTGGGATGTTTCTGGGTTCGAAGGTGGGGTCGCCGAAATCATCTACCGCTTCGAGCTCCTGGACGCCCGACCTCGCTTCGTGGCGGCTGTCGATAAGATTTGGGCAGGAGACCGCGAGACTCTGCTTTTCGAGCGTTCCTTCACGATCCCGAAGGAGCTGGTATCCGCAACCAGGTTGCAGGTCACCTGGCGGAGAGACGACGAGCTTCCGCTTCCGAACCATGACCGGCTCCAGGAGCTGCTAGACCGTCTGGATCATAAGGGCTGGCATCAAAAGACGCCCTTGGGTATGCTGAGGATATCCTTGACTGCCCAGCGAACGGAACTGCAGCACGACACTGAGGGTGACGGGTTCGTCTGCGTGGTCGCCCTGACCCGTGGGTCGGGAAAAAAATCACAGACGCGCAGGTTCAACGTCCCAGTATTCCGGGCTGGTGAGCGGGACATCGGTTACCGCGTCCCGTCCACGCAAGTTCTAAGACGGTCGCGTGTGGCGTTGATTGGCCTGGGCGCTCTAGGGTCGCCTTTGGCCGTCGAGCTTGCGCGCAACAGAGTGGCCGAACTCACCTTGGTCGACCACGATGTGGTAGAGCCAGGGAACTCTGTGAGGTGGGTCATCGGAGCGTCTGCCTGGGGCAAGCGCAAGCCGCATGCAATAGCGGCCCACATCGAGGCTGAGTATCCCTGGACGAAGGCTACTCCGTTTGAAGCCAATGTCGGATTAGGCAGTGGTCATGGCGACGAAGCGGAACTTCTGTCGCGGATCATCGCGCAGGCCGATCTCGTCATCGATGCCAGCGCGTCCACAGGTGTCACCTGGTATCTGTCTGATGAGTGTCGGCGCCTGGGTAAGACCATGGTCTCGCTCGCTGCCACTGCATCCCTAAAGGGTGGTACGGTGAGCTTGTATCGACCCACTTCGGGATGCCCTATTTGCCGGGAACATGCCTACGTCGAAGGAACGATTCCGAGGGCACCCGGCGCGACTGACTATTCGGAGCTGACTCAACCACCTGGGTGCGCGGAGAACACGTTCACCGGAGCATCTTTCGACCTTCAGGAGCTTGTGTTGCAGGCGGTTCGTCTTTCGGTTGAGACCCTTGACGATGGCGCCGGCAGATCCTCAGTCGTTCAGACGCTTTCGCTGCATGATGGCACTCGCCGAACGCTTCCTGCCTGGACCGAGAATGAACTTCCAGCTTCACCCAGATGCGGATGCGTCGCCTAATCTGGATACCCGCTCCGATCGCTTCCGACATTATGTCCGAGGCGGATCGGTGGTTCGATCTGGAAACTGGTGGGTTGTTCATGGGCTATTGGGCGAACGAAACCGAAGTGGTGGTAACCGCCCACATCGAGGCTGGGCCTAACGCTCGTAGAGAGCGCAACCGTTTCGAACCGGATCTCGGATGGCAGCAGGAGCGCATCGACGAACAATACGCTCGCTCCCGCCGGCTGGATCAATATCTGGGCGACTGGCACACCCACCCGCGGGCAACCACGGCTCACCTCAGTCATACTGACCGGGCGTGTGCTCGCCGGATCATCTCGACCCCAAGCGCTCGGCAGGGTCATCCAGTAATGATGCTGCTCGTTGGTGAGCCTGGTAGCTGGCAGATGGCGCCGTTCATATGCGCACTCGGACGATCCTGGGGATTGTTTCCTTCTGTCCGCGAAGAGTCCGCAGAAGTTCGACTATATTGACCTTTTGTCAGGCGCCCCATTTAGGGCTGCAAACGCGGAGCTGATCATCTCCCATGTCGTTCAGAGAAAGCATGTCCTCTGGTCCGTGCCAGAGCGGGCACTTGAATGCGCAAGAAAAGCGCAAGATCAACCCTTTGCAATGCGAGGGAACAACCTGCTTACCTCCTCGCGCCGGAGAAGCGATCGTCCCAGCGTCAGCTTTCGGGAGCTGGTCACGTCCACATGGACGGCAGAATTGAAGGTGCGAAGCTTACGTGACTTCCGCAGTTGGCCCATTGCAGCCCTCGCATCAAGGTGATCTGATGGCTCCCTGTATTGACATCCTGATGTTGCCCGCAGATGAAACGTAGTTGCCCCAACTACTGTTAAGGGTGATCGACGCACGATGAACTTGGCGAAATTCTCGTTGGAACCGCATCAGAGGGAGATGGTTTGTTGTTTCTGAAATCCTTAAAACACAATTTGGCTGTTTTCTGGGGAGATTGGCGAGGCAAGCTTATCATCTATAGCGTGGTCTGGCCTGCTGCCGGTTTTTCGGACACCGAGTTAAGCTAATCCGACCTTGTTTTCAAATTCCATCGGGCTAAGATAGCCCAGTGTCGAATGCCGACGCT
>NZ_JAMXLD010000001.1:1027386-1030451 GCF_024054295.1 Ciceribacter sp. RN22 | reverse complement strand
GGGGGTTGAGGAGCGGCCGGCGAAGCCGGGCAATCGATCAGTGAATCGATTTCAGCGACGAACGCCCGGCAGGGCAGAGGGGGCATCACTGCAAACGCCGAGATCGGGGATTCACCCTCCTCTGTCGGCTACGCCGACATCTCCCCCACAAGGGGGGAGATCAATTCGTGGACGGCCCTGCCCTCAGGCAGCGGTCTTCCGACCGTAGGCCCAGTCCATGTAGAGCTCGAGCGCCTTGCGGGCGACCGGCCCTTCCTGCAGTTCGCGATTGTCGAGGCGGTTGACCGGCGCGACCTTGGAATAGTTGCCGGTGGTGAAGATCTCGTCGGCGCCCATGAAGTCCTCGACCGAGAGCGTCGCCTCGCGCACCTCATGGCCCGCCTCGCGCAGGAGGCCGATCACCCGGGCGCGGGTGATGCCGGCGAGGAAGGTGCGGTTGGCGGCCGGCGTGAAGACCACGCCGTCCTTCACCATGAAGACGTTCGAGGAGGCGGTCTCGGCGATATTGCCGTTCATGTCGCGCACCAGCGCGTTGTCGAAGCCGCGGGCGCGCGCCTCGACGATCATGCGGCCGGAATTCGGGTAGAGGCTGCCGGTCTTGGCGTCGGTCATGGCGCATTCCGGGGTCGGCCGGCGATAGGGCGAGAGCGTCAGCGAATGCGGTTTTGCGGTGTGCATCGGCGCCTCGAAGAGGCAGAGCGCAAAGCGGGTCGAGGCCGGATCGGGGGCGACGACGGAGCCGGGCATGCCATGTTCGGCCCAGTACATCGGCTTGATGTAGATCGCCGTCTTGCCGTCGAACTTCTTCACCCCTTCGAGCGCCAGCCGCTCGATCTCCTCGGCCGGCACCGCCGCCGCCATCCCCATGTTCACGGCGGAGCGGTTGACGCGCTCACAGTGGCGGTCGAGGTCGGGTGCGATGCCGTCGAACCAGCGCGCGCCGTCGAACACCGTCGAACCGAGCCACATGGCATGCGACACCGGCCCGATCAGCGGCGGGTTGCCGGCGATCCATTCACCGTCGACGAAGGTCCATGTGGGCGTGCGGGCGGAAGTATCGACAGCCATCGGCTTCTCCTCGTTTCGTATCTGCGGCTCGTTCCGCTTTATCCGGAAAAAGCAGAATTGGGGTGAATGGGTACATCAAAAATAGTCATGCCTCCACCTCCCCGTCTTGCGATAGGTTGCGCGCCAAAATTCGCACAGGAGCCGACCGATGAGAGCCATGTATTACGAAGCCTTCGAGAAGACGCCGGAGATCCGGGTGCTTCCCGACCCGACGCCGACGGAGAACGGCGTCGTCATCAAGGTCGAGGCGTCCGGCCTCTGCCGCAGCGACTGGCACGGCTGGATGGGCCACGATCCCGACATCCGCCTGCCGCATGTGCCGGGCCACGAACTCGCGGGAACGATCGCCGCGACCGGCCGCGGGGTGATGCGCTACAAGGTCGGCGACCGGGTGACCGTGCCCTTCGTTTCCGGCTGCGGCCGCTGCGGCGAATGCCGCTCCGGCAACCAGCAGGTCTGCGAGGCGCAGTTCCAGCCGGGCTTCACCCACTGGGGCTCGTTTGCCGAATACGTGGCGATCGACTTCGCCGACCAGAACCTCGTCCACCTGCCGGAAGAGATGGATTTTGCGACCGCCGCCAGCCTCGGCTGCCGCTTTGCCACCTCCTTCCGCGCGGTCGCCGACCAGGCGCGCGTAAAGGGCGGCGAATGGGTGGCGGTGCACGGCTGCGGCGGCGTCGGCCTCTCCGCGATCATGATCGCCGCGGCCCTCGGCGCCCATCCGATCGCGATCGACATATCGGCGGAGAAGCTCGCCTTCGCCCGCAAGCTCGGCGCCGTCGCCGCGATCAACGCACGCGAGACCGACGATGTGGCCGGTGCGGTGCGCGAGATCACGCAAGGCGGCGCGCATGTCTCGATCGATGCCCTCGGCTCGCCGGTCACCTGCTTCAACTCCATCAAGAACTTGCGCCGCCGCGGCCGCCACGTGCAGGTCGGGCTGATGCTGGGAGACCATGCGACGCCGCAGATCCCGATGGCGCAGGTGATCGGCCACGAACTCGAAATCTACGGCAGCCACGGCATGCAGGCCTGGCGCTACGACGCGATGCTTTCGATGACGGCTGCCGGCAAGCTCAACCCGAAGCAGCTGATCGGCCGGGAGATTTCGCTGGAAGAGGCCGTGCCCGCACTCGTTGCGATGGACCGCGCGACCGACCTCGGCATCAGCGTGATCACGCGGTTCTGAGGGGAGCAGAGGCGGCGCGCACCCGGAGGGCAGAGGGAATACCGCCATAAGCGCCGAGTCCCGATGTTCACCCCCCTCTGTCACTTCGTGACATCTCCCCCTCAAGGGGGGAGATCGATCCCTCAGAGCTGGCTTCCCTTTTCGGACCTGATGCAGACGTTCAGACGATGAGCCGAAAACCCCAATCCGCGATCGAAGCTCCCCCGAAATGGACGTCGCCCGGCCGGCTCATCCTCGATTTGACTTGAGGATGGGCATAGCGGCTGAAGGGGACGCACCGATCTCCCCCCTTGAGGGGGAGATGTCGGCGGAGCCGACAGAGGGGGGTGTCGTTGCACTGAAAGCAATCTATGATTGAATACTGCCTCAACGCGCAGATGGAGTGCTCAAAGTGCCGCATTTCGACGTCCCCTCCTCCAACCGGCGAAATGCCCGGCGGATGCGGCGACAAATGACCGACGCGGAACTGCGTTTCTGGGACGCCGTCAGGGCACATCGGCTGGACGGGCTCGGCTTCCGGCGGCAGTTGCCGATCGCCGGCTATATCGTCGATTTCGCCTGTCCAGCCCTCCGCCTCGTCATCGAGATCGACGGTGCCGGGCACACCGAGGACCGGATGATCCGCAAGGATGCCGAACGCGATCGTCGGCTGCGTGAACTCGACTGGAGCGTGCTGCGGCTCTCCAACGAGGATGTCGAGCGTCGTCTCGACGAGGTTTGCACCCACATCCTGCGGATCGCCGCCGACCGCCGAAACGCGCTACGCCAGGACACACTCCCCTCTGTCACTTCGTGACATCTCCCCCCT
>NZ_JAMXLD010000001.1:978932-1027343 GCF_024054295.1 Ciceribacter sp. RN22 | reverse complement strand
CCGGTCTTCCCGAGCGGGAAGACCGGTGCTGCGGCTCTCCCCGAAACGGGGAGCGCGGCGAGGCGGGGCGCCCCTCGGCCCGGCCCCGAATGCGGCGTCAGGCCGTCTGCATGGCGCCCGGGCCGGGGATTGCGGCCGGCGGGCACTTGCCGAGGATGATCATGCCGAGCACCTCGTCCTTGGTGACGTCGGCGGTACGGGCTTCCCCCACCACCTTGCCGTTCTTCATCACAAAGACCCGGTCGGCGAGATCGAAGACGTCGTGGATGTCATGGCTGATCAGGAAGATGCCGAGGCCCTCCCGCTTCAGCTGCTGGATCAGCTCGCCGACCTGGGCGGTTTCCTGCGGCCCGAGTGCGGCCGTCGGCTCGTCCATGATCAGGATGCGGGCGTCGAAGAGGATCGCGCGCGCGATCGCCACCGATTGCCGCTGGCCGCCGGAGAGCGCCTTCACCGGTTCCTTGAAGCGGCGGAAGTTGGGGTTGAGCCTCCCCATCACCTCGCGGGCCTTCGCCTCCATCGCCACGTCGTCGAGCGTGCCCCACGGGGTCCTGAGCTCGCGGCCGAGGTAGAGGTTGGCGGCGGCATCGACATTGTCGGCGACGGCGAGCGTCTGGTAGATCGTCTCGATGCCGTATTTCTTAGCGTCGCGCGGATTGTCGATGTCGGCCGGCTTGCCGTCGATCAGGATCTCGCCGGCGTCGCGCCGGTAGGCGCCGGAGAGGATCTTGATCAGCGTCGACTTGCCGGCGCCGTTGTGGCCGAGGAGCGCCACAACCTCGCCGGGGTACAAATCGACCGAGGCGTCCTCGACCGCGTGGATACCGCCGAACGAGATGGAAACATTCTTCATTTCCACCAGCGGAGTGCGTTTGTCTGACATGAGCGTACTCCTTCTTACTTGGCGCGGGCGCGATAGACGGTGTCGAGCCAGACGGCAACGACGAGGACCACACCGACGACGATGCGCTGGAACGGGCTGTCGATGCCGAGGAGCACCATGCCGGATTGCAGCGACTGCATGACCAGGGCGCCGATCATGGCGCCTGCGATCGTGCCGACGCCGCCGGCGAGCGAGGTGCCGCCGATGACGGCCGCGGCGATGGTGTAGAGCTCGTCGAGCTCGCCCTGCGCATTGGTCGCGGCATTGAGGCGGGCGGTCGAGATCGCCGCGGCGATGGCGCAGAGAATGCCCATCAGCGTGAAGATCCTGACGGTCACCCAGCGGGTCTTGATGCCGGCGAGTTCGGCGGCCTCCGGATTGCCGCCGATCGCAAAGACGTAGCGGCCGAAGCGCAGGCGCGTCGAGATGAAGGTCATGACGATGCCGACGATGACGGCGATCAGCACCGGAATGGCGATGCCGTGCGAGATCAGAAGCCCGCCCTCAGGCCAGGCGATGCCGTTGGCATCGGCATATTTGCGGGCGATGTTGATCGGCCAGTAGTAGTGGTTGGCGATCGCGACGGCGCCGAGCACCAGAACGCAGCCGAGCACCGAAAGGAAATACTCGGCCCAGACCGGGCGCAACGGGAAGCCGAAGCGCTTGCGCTGCTTGCGGGAATTCAGGATGGCGCCGACGATCGCGAGGCACGCGACGAGACCGACGATCCAGCTCGCCGTGGCACCGATCGAGCCTTCGGTGCCGCCGCCCATCAGGCGGAAGGTGGCATCCATCGGCGCGACCGTCTGGCCGGAGGTGACGAACCAGGTGGCGCCGCGCCATACCAGCAGGCCGCCGAGGGTGACGATGAAGGCGGGCACGTTCAAAAAGGCGATGATCGCGCCGTGCAGCGCGCCGATGGCGGCACCGACGACCATGCCCGAGGCGAGCGTCAGGATCCAGATCGCCGGGTGCTCGAGGCCGAGATACTGCGGCAGGATCTTCGCCTGCATGACCCCCATGACCATGCCGCAGAAGCCGAGCACGGAGCCGACCGAAAGGTCGATGTTGCGGGTGACGATGATCAGCACCATGCCGCTCGCCATGACGGCGACCGAGGAGGTCTGCACCGTCAGGTTCCACAGGTTGCGCGGTTTCAGGAACAGGCCGTCGACGAGGCCGCCGGTCATGATCTGGAAACCGAGCCAGATGAGCACGAGTGCGCCGACCATGCCGAGAAGGCGGGTGTCGATCTCGGTTGCCCGGAAGAAGCGCTTCACCGCGCGCTCGTTGGCGTTTCGCGCAGGATTACTCTGGGTAGCATGTGTGATGTCGGCCATGTACGTGCCTTCTCCCCACTTGTTCTTTAAGAGCCGCCGTCCTTGCGGCCGGGGGCCGGAGCGTGATGCGGCTGGTCTGATGATACGGTCCGGATCGCGTCTGCCCTGCTCCCCCGAGCGGCCGACCGAGCGACTACGGACGCCATTGTCCGCCTCGCACCGACCTTGTGCAAGCGCCGCAACGGGGTGCGTCGCGGCGCTTGCGAAGGTTCGGATCACACCGCGTGCGGGTGCTTACTTGCAGGCGGCGACGTCGCCCTTGACGCCCTGGCAGGCTTCGTCCTTGGAAATCCAGCCGGCGTCGATGACGACGTTCAGGTTGTCCTTGGTGATCGGAAGCGGAGCGAGGAAGACCGACTGCATGGCGACGCCCTTCGGGCCGCCGTTGAAGGAGGTCACGCCTTCGATCTCGGTCATCTTCTTGCCGCCGGCGAGTTCGACGGCGATTTCGGCGGCGCGCTTGCCGAGGTCACGGCTGTCCTTCCAGACGGAAACGGTCTGGGTGCCGAGCGCGACGCGGTTCAGCGCAGCCTTGTCGGCGTCCTGGCCGGAGACCGGAACGGAACCGGCGAGGCCCTGGGCGTCGAGGGCAGCGACCGCACCACCGGCGGTGCCGTCGTTCGAGGCGACGACCGCATCGACCTTGTTGTCGTTGGCGGTCAGGAACTGCTCCATGTTCTTCTGGGCGATTTCCGGCTTCCAGCCGTCGGTATAGGCTTCACCGACGTTCTTGATCTTGCCGGCGTCCATCGCCTCCTTCAGCACTTCCATCTGGCCGGCGAACAGGAAGTCCGCGTTCGGGTCGGAGGACGAGCCCTTGATGAAGACGTAGTTGCCTTCCGGCTTCACCTTGAACACTTCGCGGGCCTGCATGCGGCCGACTTCCTTGTTGTCGAAGGTGATGTAGAAGGCATCCGGGTTTTCGATCAGGCGGTCGTAGCCGACGACCGGGATGCCTTCGGCAACGGCCTTCTCGATTGCCGGGCCGATGGCGTCGGAATCCTGGGCGAGAACGATGAGCGCGTTGGCGCCCTGCGAGATCAGGCTTTCGATGTCGGTGAGCTGCTTGGCGGCGGACGACTGGGCGTCGGCGGAAATGTACTTGTCGCCGGACGCTTCGAGCGCGGCCTTGATCGCGGCCTCGTCGGTCTTCCAGCGCTCTTCCTGGAAGTTCGACCAGGAAACGCCGACCACCAGATCCTTGGCGGCGGCGGCGGAATGCATGGATACGATGACGGCAGCGCATGCCATCAGCTTCGAAATGGACTTCATGTAAGCCTCCCTGTTGGATGCAGGCCGGCGGTGGAACTCCCTCCCCCCCTCTCAGCCCGGCGGAAATCACTGTCTCGTTTTCCCGTCTCACCGGTTTTTCTCGACAGTCGAGAAAATAACTGGCAGAAGATTCTCCAGCTGTCAACAGGCCCCGTCCGGACAAGGCGAGGGCTTGCCAAGGAGCCGGCCGGATGCTTTGGGAGGAGCATGTGCTGCAGACGACCGACATGACCGGAAAGCCCTTATGCTGACGAAATCCAGCACCGAAATGGTGCGTCAGCAGAACAGCGTGCTCGTCCTGTCATCGCTCCGGCGTCACGGGCCGCTCGCCCATACCGACATTGCCGCCGCGACCGGGCTTGCCTCCGCAACCGTCTCGGCGATCACCGCCGATCTCGAGCGGACCGGCGCGCTCGAACGCCACGAACAATCCGTCTCTGGCGGGCGCGGCCGGCCGCGGGTTCTCTTCGCCCGAAGGCGCGACCACCGCTACCTGATTGCGGTGCGGATCTCCTCCGACACGCTGCAATACTCGCTCGCCGACTATACCGGCACGCTGATCGACCGCTTCGACGAACCGCGCGACGAGGCCGGCTCCTCGTCCGCCCAGTTCGTCGCCGCCTTCCGCGAGGCGCTGCTCAGGCTCATGCGCCGCTCCGGCCTCGATCCCGAACGGATCGCGGCGATCTCGATCAGCAGCAAGGGCCTCGTCGACCCGGACGGATCGCGGCTCCTCTGGTCGCCGGTCTTCGGCTACGAGGAGATCGATTTCGCCGCCGCACTTTCGCTGCCGCCCGCGACGCGGGTCAGGCTCAACAACGAGACGCTGCTGGTGGCGCAGGCGCTCGCACGGCGGGCCGACCGCGACGACGGCGATCGCTTCCGCTCGCTTGCCGCACTTTCGCTCGGGCACTCGATCGGGCTCGGCATCGCCCGGCGGGGTACGAGCGGCGAAATCGAGGTGAGCGCGCCGAATTTCGGGCACATGCTGAACGCCGCCGACGGCAAGCTCTGCCGCTGCGGCTCGCGCGGCTGCATCGAGGCCTCGGCCGGCTTCTACGGCATCCTCCGGACCGCCTTCGAAGTGCCGCCCGACACCATCCCGGCGAAATTCGTGCCGCTCGCCGAGATGGACAAGATCGCGCTTCGGGCACGCCAAGGCCACCGCATGTCGGAATACGCCTTCCGCCAGGCGGGGCTCGCGATCGGCCAGGGGCTTTCGCGGATGCTGAGCCTCTTCGGCGACATGCCGGTGGCGATCGCCGGCCACGGCACACGCTACATGGACCTCCTGTCGCGCGGGATCGAGGAAGGGCTGCAGCAATCGCTGCACGCGCGCATCTACGGCACGCCGAAGATCACCGTCGTCGCCGACGAGGCGACCCTTGTCTTCGAGGGCCATGTCGAACGGGCGCTCGCCGAGATCGACCACGACGCGGCGGGCCTGAGGGTCGAAGAGGCGACGGCGCGCTGAGGGTGCAGGTCGTGAGAGCAGATGGGATTTGCCTGCTCAGTCACATGGGTCGATCGGCTTCATTCTCACGCTCGCGCGTCGTCGCCTCCTGCAGTTCCTTCCAGAGCAGATAGTAGAACGGATTGCCCGTTGTCTCCCACCATTGCGGACTTGAAGCATTGAAAAGAAGCGCAGTTCCCAAAGACGCGAAGATCGAGAAGAAGACGAAGATCAAGGCGAAGGTGTTGGCCATCAGAGCCGATACGAGAAGTGCGCTGACAGCCCCATTTTCTTGCTCGAACACGACCTCGAAGACGTAGCCCAACAAGCAGAGCGCTGCAAAGGACAATATGAGGATCGGCACGGCCCAGAAGGTTTGTCTTTTCGTCAGCATTGCGCCTTCCCATTGCGCACCAATTTTCGCGCAGCGATTGAATCCAATTCACGTTCACCATCTTAATTCTGCCACTGATTCACGGGGCCATGCAACTATCCGAGCCGAAGGGCGCCCTTGCCGCGATGCCGCCCGCGTCCTATCACTGCGGGGAATGCGATTAAGGGAGGACCCATGTCCACGGCAGCCTATGTCTTCGATGCCTACGGCACCCTGTTCGACGTGCATGCCGCGGTGCGCCGCCATGCCGAGCGGGCCGGGCCGGACTACCAGGTCTTCTCAGAGATGTGGCGGGCGAAGCAACTCGAATATTCCTGGGTGCGCACGCTGATGGGCGCCTACCGCGATTTCTGGAGCCTGACGGAAGAGGCGCTCGACTATACGTTCGAGCGCTTTCCCGGCGTCGACCGGAAGCTCCGGGCAGACCTGCTCGCCGCCTACTGGACGCTCGACTGCTATCCGGAAGTGCCGGCGGTGCTGAAGGACATCAAGGCACGCGGCGCGAAGGTGGCGATCCTCTCCAACGGCTCGCCGCTGATGCTCGCCGCGGCGGTGAAGAACGCCGCGCTCGAAACGGTGATCGACGACGTCTTTTCCGTCGATGCGCTCGGGCTCTACAAGACCGCGCCCGCCGTCTACGAGATCGTCACCACCACCTACCGGCTCTATCCGGACGCAGTCTCCTTCCAGTCGTCGAACCGCTGGGATGCCGCCGGCGCCAAGAAGTTCGGCTTCCGTACCGTCTGGCTGAACCGCAGCCGGATGCCCGACGAGTACCGGGATTTTCCGCCCGACCTCATCCTGCCCTCGCTCGAAAGCCTCTGACGATGGCGTGGTCGGCGGAACAATACCTGAAATTCGAGGACGAGCGGACGCGGCCCGCACGCGACCTGCTGGCGCACGTGCCGCTTGCGCAGGCGAAACGCGCCTACGACCTCGGCTGCGGGCCGGGGAACTCGACCGAGCTCATCGTCGGGCGCTTCGGCAGCAACGCCGTCACCGGGCTCGACAGCGATGCCGACATGCTCGCGAAGGCCCGCGCGCGCCTGCCGGAAACGCCCTTCGTCGCCGCCGATCTCTCGACCTGGGAGCCGCCGCACGACGTCGACCTCTTCTATGCCAATGCCGTGCTGCAATGGCTGCCGGGCCATCTGGCACTGATGGAGCGGCTGATAGCGCATCTGGCACCGGGCGGCGTGCTCGCCGTGCAGATGCCCGACAATCTCGACGAGCCCTCGCACCGCGCCATGGAGGCGACGGGGGCCGCCGGTCCCTGGCGCGAACTCTTCGCCGAGGGGCGCATCCGCCGCACGCCCCTTCCCCCGCCCGCTGCCTATTACGACCGGCTTTCGCGCCATGCCCGCCGCGTCGACATGTGGTGCACCGACTACTATCACCCGATGGAAAGTGCCCAGGCGATCGTCGAATGGGTGAAGGGCACCGGGCTTCGCCCCTATCTCGACGCCGCCGGTGCTCAGCATCGCGACGCCTTCCTCACGGACTACACCGCCCGCATCGAGCGGGCCTATCCGCCGATGGCGGACGGGCGGCGGTTGTTGCGCTTTCCACGGCTCTTCATTGTTGCCGTGAAGGCGTGAAGGCGTTTCAGAACACCGACAGACCTCTGGCCGAGCTTTTCGGCAATCTGCGGCGGACACGCCCATCCGTCATGCCGGCCTCCGAGCCGGCATCCAGCGCGATCAAGTCCTTGATCGCAAAAGGACTCTTTCACGGCGCAGACGCGTCGTTACAGGACCCCGGATCAGGTCCGGGGTGACGGAGGATCGGGGGCTGCATCAAATAAGACGAGCCTTGTCAGAGAGTGCGGAAAACCTCACGCCCGCTTGCGTTCCGGGGCTCGGGCGGCCGCGCGGAGGATGTCCTCGCCCGGCTGCGGCTTGCCGAAATAATAGCCCTGCCCTTCCTCGCAGCCCATGGCAGCGAGGATCTGCCACTCCGCCTCGCCTTCGATCCCTTCGCAGACCACGCGCGCGCCGAGGCCGGCGGCAAGCGACTTGACGGCGCTAACGATCGTCAGGCTGGCGCTATCGCTCGTGATCCTGCGGACGAAGGACTGGTCGATCTTGATGAAATCGAGCGGGAAGCGGGCGAGATAGCCGAGCGACGAATAGCCGGTGCCGAAATCGTCCAGCGCGATCCTCACCCCGAGGGCGCGCAGTGCGGCAAGCTGGCCGAGGATGTCGTCGGAAACGTTGAGGAAGGCCGATTCGGTGATTTCGAGGTGCAGCCGTTCGGGCGAAAGACCGCTTTCCGAAAGCGCCTTCCTGACGACCGCCACCATGTCCATGCGGGTGAACTGCAGCGGCGAGACGTTGACGGAGACGCTCAGGTGCTCCGGCCAGGTGATCGCCTGCCGGCAGGCTTCCTCGACCACAAAGGTGCCGAGCGCGCAGATGAATCCGCTCGCCTCGGCGATCTCGATGAACTCGAAGGGCGGGACGACGCCGCGTTCCGGATGACGCCAGCGCACCAGCGCCTCGGCGCCGGTGAGACGACCGTCCGCAAGCACCACCTGCGGCTGGTAGAGGAGGAAGAACTGGCCGGCGGCGAGCGCGCCCTTCATTTCCGCTTCCAGCGCGCGGGCGCGGATCTGGCGGCGCGCCTCGTCGGAGTCATGAAGGCTGTAGCCGGAGCCGGCGCTCTTGCGGGCGTGGTCGAGTGCGGCTTCCGCCCCGGCGATGAGGCCGGCCGGATCGCGGCCCTCGCCCGAGGTGCAGATGCCGATGCGGGCGCCGATCTCCGCCAGCGAGGGACCGAGGGTGAAGGCGCGCGACAGAAGGCCGATCTGGTGCTCGGCGAATTCGGCCGGCGGCATGGCAAGGGCTGCGGCCGGAACGGCGACCGAGAAGCCGTCGCCTTCGCTTCGGGCGATCAGCGCGCCGCGTGGCGCATTCTCCTTGAGCCGCGCCACCACCGCCTTCAGGAGGTCGTCGCCGGTCGAGCGGCCGAGAACCATGTTGATCGCGGCGAAACGGTGGAGGTTGATCGCAAAGACCGCCCAGTCGTCGCAAGCGGCGGCATCCATGCGGCGGACGAGTTCGTCGCGGCGGAGCGCACCGGTCAGCTCGTCATACTGCGAGAGCGCCTTCAGCTTCTCCGCGTAGGCGCGCTTGGCGGTCACGTCGCGGACGGTGACGCAGGCGACGAAGGGACGCTCGGCCGGTTCGCCCGCCTCTTCCGCCGTTTCGAGGAGCGAGACGGCGACATGGCCCTCGAGATAGCGGCTGGCGCCGGCCTCCCGCAGTTCCAGGTCGAAGCCGACGGGGGCAGAGCCCGCCTCACCTTTCTCGCGCCGCGCCTTTTCGAGTGCTGCCTGCATCGGCAGCGGCGCATTCGCGGTGAAGTCGGCAAGCAGGGCCCGATAAAGGCCGGGACCGAAGATCGTCTCGGCGGAACGGCTGACCTCGACGAGGCGGCCCTCATGGTCGAGGACGACGACACCGTCGACGCTGTCGTCGATCACCCGGCGCAGAAGCGTCTGCGAATTGCGGCTCTCGACCTGCGCGAGCGCGGCAAGCCAGTTGCCGATGTCGACGTGCTCGATCAGGTAGAGCAGCAGGCCGGCCGCAAGCACGAGCTGGATGCCCGCGGTCGGCAGGACGAACGAATAACGTGCCTGCAGGAAGAAGGCCGCGGCCTCCACGCCGGCCGCCGTCAGCCCGAGAAGCGGCAGCAGCAGCCGGCCGGACAGCGGCCGCCCGGAACGGATCGACAGAACGAGGAGGCCAGCGATGGCGAGCCCATAGGGCATCGGATCGAGCGGAACCGGCACGCGATCCTGCGAAAGTGTCTCGGCTCCGAGGATATGCAGCATGGGGCCGCCGAGCAGGCCGTAGACGGGAACGGCGAAGACGTCCTTCAGCTCCGCCGCATAGGCGCCGACGACCACCGAACGGCCGGCAAGCGCCTCCGCCGGCACCCGGCCGGAAAGCAGATCGGAAACGGAAAAGACCGGCACGCTCGCCGGCGAGATCGAGAAATCGATGCCGAAATTTCCGGCCCGCGGCTCGGGCTCCCCGGCAAGCAGGGCGGCAACCGACTGCACCACCTGACCATCGAGCGCCACGCCATGGGGCAGGCCGCGCACGACGCCGTCGGGATCGGGAGCGACATTGGCGGTGGCGAGCCAGGCATTCGCCTCGAATTCGGGAAGTGGACGCGAGACCACCGTCTCCGGCGCGTCGCCGGCCGCGGAGCGGTATTGCACGAAGGCCGGGAGCGCAACACCGCCACCGGCATCGGCGAGCGCCTTCGCAAGGCGGTCGTCGGACGCGGCGGTGGAGCGGGCGCTGAAATCGATGTCGAGGAAGATGTCGGCGGCGCCGGCCGCGACCAGCCGGTCGATGACTTCGGCATGGACGTCACGCGGCCAGGGCCAGACGCCGATTTGATCGAGACTCACCTTGTCGATGGCGACGAAGACGAACTTGCCGCCCGCCGCCCGCGGCGCCGCGGCCGCCCGCCATTCGGTGAGGAAGAGATCGACGCCCTTCAGGACGCCGAGCGGAGGCAGCGCCAGCGGCATGACGAGGAGAAGGAGCGCGGTGAGCACGCTATAGGTGCCCGCCCGTCCCATTCTCCGTATCAGCTTGCGCACTGCGTCCATGATCGTCAGTCGCGTTTCGGGGGCTTCTTGCCGCGGCCGCCATGGTCGTCATCGCCGCCCTTGTCGCCATGGCCGCCATGGTCGCCGCCCTTGCCGCCGTGGTCGTCGTCGCCGTGGCCGTCGTGGTCATCACCATTACCGCCGCCGTTGCCACCGTTGCCGCCGGCATTTCCACCGCCACCGTTACCACCGCCGTTTCCGTTGGCGCCACCATTGCCGTTGCCGTTTCCGCCAGCGTTGCCGCCACCGTTGCCACCGCCATTACCGCCATTGCCACCGGCATTACCGCCCGCGTTACCGCCGCCGTTTCCGTTGGCGCCACTATTGCCGTTGCCGTTTCCGCCGGCGTTGCCGGAATTGCCTCCGGCGTTACCCTTGCTCCCGCCCGCATTGCCATTGCCGGAATTGCCGCTGCCGGAAGTCGTTGCGGCCTCATCGCCGCCGGTGCTGCCGGTGCTTTCGGCCTTGTTCGTCTTCTCCGCCGCCGCAGCGATTGCATCCGGGGTCTTCGGCCCGAGGACGGCGACCTTCGGCGCCGCCGGACGAACGGTGACGACCGGATTCTTCGGGCCAATGCCGGCGACCCGCATGCCCTTGCGGCTCTTCGGATCGACGGTGACGCTCTGGCCGGGGCTGACATGGGTCTGCTCGCCGCTCGCAAAGCCGGTGACCTCGACGAGGCCGCGCTCGACACTGACGGACGCCGTCTTGCGGTCGACCTTGACCTCGAACTTCGTGCCCTTGACGACCGCCGCCAGGAAGGGCGTCTGTACCGAAGTGTGCGGCTTGCCGCGCGTCTCGATGTCGAAGAGCATCGCGCCGTACTGCTGGGCGACCTCGGTCTTGCGCGTAAAGAAGCCGGAGGTGGTGATCGAGGCGAGACTGTTCGGCTGGAAAGTGATGCTTTCCTTGTTGCGCGTGAGGACCAGACGGCCGCGCGCGCCGGTGACGACCAGCGCCTTGTTCGGGATCGTCGTGCCCACCGTGACGGCGGTCCAGCTCTTGTTGTCGAGCGTGTACTGCACCGGCTGGCTCACCTTGGCGGCGACCCACTCGGCGGCGCTCACTGCACCCGCCGACACGAAAAGGAAAAGCAAAGCTGAAAACAGTCTGGCTGAAAACAACATGGTATCACTCCAATTTCAGGGGGCATTGGAGGAAAAGCCCCTTAATCTTCAATGAATAAATCCGGCCGTTTCGAGAACTGCTTAAGGCCGGGTAAACGGAATTGCTCACATTTTCGCCCCGGTCGCCGCCCCGCGGGGCCGGCCTTGATCCCCCGCGCGAAAACCGCGAACATGGGTGACCCCACGCCGCCGCAGCAAGATGAGGGAGACCCCATGCAGATCGTTTCCGCCAACGGCGCCGCCATTCCAGCCCTCGGCTTCGGCACCTTCCGGATGCCCGGCCCCGACGTGATCCGCATCCTGCCGCTGGCGCTCAAGACCGGCTTCCGCCATGTCGACACCGCGCAGATCTACGGCAACGAGGCGGAGGTGGGCGACGTGATCGCCACCTCCGGCATTCCCCGCGCGGAGATCTTCCTCACCACCAAGGTCTGGGTGGACAAGTTTGCCGCCAAGGACTTCCTCCCCTCCGTCGACCAGAGCCTGAAGAAGCTTAGGACCGACTATGTCGACCTCCTGCTTCTGCACTGGCCGAAGAGCCCGGTGCCGCTCGCCGAGCAGATCGGCTGCCTGAACGCGGTGGTGAAGGCCGGCAAGGTGCGCCATATCGGGGTCAGCAACTACAATTGCGCGCTGATGGGCGAGGCGGTCGCGCTCTCGGAGGCACCGATCGTCACCAACCAGGTCGAATACCACCCCTATCTCGACCAGACGGCGGTCATCGCCGCGGCCCGCTCCTACGGCATGGCGATCACCGCCTATTATGCGATGGCCGACGGGCGCGTGCCGAAGGAGCCGCTCCTGCAGGATATCGGCGCCCGCCACGGCAAGACGGCAGCGCAGGTGGCGCTGCGCTGGCTCGTCCAGCAGCAGGGCGTGGTGGCGCTCACCAAGACGGCGACGGAAAACCGGATCGCCGAAAACTTCGCCGTCTTCGACTTCCATCTCGGCGCGCAGGAAATGGACGCGATCTCCGCGCTCGCCCGCCCCGACGGGAGGATTGTCAATCCGGGGCATCTGGCGCCAACGTGGGATTGAGGGGGGCCGGGCTTGAACGAGCGCACGAAGGCCGTCATTCTATTGTTGGCCTGCATCCATTTTTGTAGTAACAATAATGGCAATCGTGTTCGATGAGGAGAAGCGGCGGAAGACGCTTGTCGAGCGCGGACTTGATTTCGCCGCCGCCGGCGAAGTTTTCGACGGCCCGCATCTGACGATCGAGGACGATCGGTTCGACTACGGCGAAACGCGCTTCTTCACCATCGGATTCCTCGGACGGCGGATGGTCGTGGTGGTCTGGACGCCGCGCGACGACGATCAACGCATTATCAGCATGAGAAAAGCCAATGACCGCGAACAACAAGCCTATGGCGGACGCCTGGCAGGACCCGGACGACGCCCCTGACCTCAGCCGGGCGCCGTGGCGCCAGAAGCTGGACGCGGCACCGGTCCGCATCGGACGTCCGAAAAGCGCAAGCCCGAAGGTATCGACCACGATCCGGCTGGATCAGGACGTGCTGGAACGCTTCCGCAAGACCGGCCCCGGCTGGCAATCGCGCATCAATGCCGCGCTGCGCGACTGGCTGGCGGAGAAGGGGTGAGAGGGCACGGCGCAGGCGACGTTGCGATCTCCGCCCTCGCCCGCCCGGACGGCCGGAGCGGATTGAAATGTTGGCTCGCAAGAAATGTCCGAACGCTCTGCCGCGGCGCGCCTCCACCTCCGCCGTCACTCCGGCCTGCGAGCCGGCGTCCAGCAGCGGCGCGTCCGCGCCGCGAAAGACTCCCTTCGCGATCAAGGACTTGATCGCGCTGGATGCCGGATCATCCTCGGGTTTAACCCGAGGACGGGCATGACGGCGGGTTTGTGCTTGCGCCGCAAGCTGTCGGGGCCTCCTCCGACAAGAGAGCTCTCCGATCACTCCGACGGCCGGATCGTCAACCGCGCGCATCTGGCGCCCACGTGGGATTGAGGGGGCCTTCAATGGTTGACTGAGTCGCGGCCAGCAGGGATCGTCCGCCGACGCGAAAGTCTGTCGGCTTAGAGCTTGCATGTAACCTGTTGCTCATCTCCCGCCTGAAGAGTGCCTCTCCAGAAACAATCTTGGCGTGAGGCACGAGTAACGCGAACCACGACGTCGCCTTTGTCGACGCGGTATCTACCCTTGTCAATTGCTCGAACACGCTCCCCGTTGATCTCAATAAGGTAATCGACCGGCGGAGCAGGATCGACGACTACGGTAATGGTCGGCAGTCGCTCGATTTGAAACGAGACTAGCTCCGGCTTGAGCGTGTTGGCAACCTTTGCAAACTGAGTAGCATCAGCCCAAGCAAATCGCACTTCACCAGACGACGACTTGGCAATCACTCCTTGCGACTTCACGGAGAAGTAACCGGCATCTCTGATCGCTTGCGCGACGATTAAAGCGTCCCCCTGACTAATGCCTTCAGCAGTCGCAGTCGAACTGAAGTCCGTTGCGATGGCCCTCAGAGCGGCTTCGCGAGCGGACGAAGTGACCATCTCTCCCGTCGTTGCTTCCCATGCTGTTATCTGGACCTCGTAATTGAACTCCTGGATCACCTCTTGCGCTCGTGCGGTTGGAACGAGGCATGTCAACACGAGGCAAACAGTCATGATGAATGTAGTTCTTGTCATCCCACCCTCACCCAGCATTTCCTGTGTCAGCGCCTCCAACGGAGACGGATTCTTCCTCAGATCGCTGCAATGCGGTCACAACGACCAAAATGCTGATTAGCGCTATCCCGAGCATGAAGAAATAGTAACTATTAGAGTATCGATACTGAAGGAAATCCGCGTCTATCTTTTCCCAACACTCATTGAACCATAGATTCGCCACTCCCATTTTCCACCAGATGCCGTAAATTATAGCTTGTGCTAAACAGATAACGGATCCGACTAAGAACGTGACGTTCCGCGGGGTCATGCGCAAGCCGCCCTGCAACCCAATCATGAGCGCCGCACATAGTCCAATTAGGCCTGTCGCAAGAGTAAGTCCAAGCTGAACAATGCTATCAAGGAGTTCGACCGTTTTCTGATATTGCTCGTTTGGTACTGTTGGATCACAAACGCCGATGTGCATCGGAGGCACCACATGAAACCGCCATAGTGAGTATATGACGATTGCCCCTCCGATGATGATGGCCACGCCCCACTTGAAAGTCATTCTTCCTCCTGCCTCAAGATTGCCGCTGTCGTGTCGGCAGGTCTATTTCCAACTTGATGCAATACTATCCGTTTTTTTGCTTTCGTCGAACCTATCCCCTAAAGCGCGCGGCAAAAAATCACTACCGATGCGGGGACCGAAAGGTCAGACGCACATATAGGCGAATTTCATCGCGAATGGCGCGCCTCCACCTCCTCCGTCACTCCGGCCTGCGAGCCGGAGTCCAGCGGCGGCGCGTCCGCGCCGCGAAAGGCTCCCTTCGCGATCAAGGACTTGATCGCGCTGGATGCCGGATCAAGTCCGGCATGACGGCGGTGTCGTGCTTGCGCCGCCCCCCCCCACGAAAAAACCGCCGGATCGCTCCGGCGGTTTCTTTCATCCGAGACGTGTCGGCCCCGATCAGACGAACTGGCTGAGGCCCGGGACGGAGGCGACGACTTCGTCGACGACGTCGGCGCCGGCGTATTCGCGGGCGGCGGCGATGGTTTCACGCGAGAGCGAGGTGATCTCGCCCATGCCGAGGCCGAGCGCCATCAGCTGCTGGCCCAGCCCCATGATGCCGCCGCCGCCGATCGCGCTCATCAGCCCGCCGAGCAGGCCCTTGCCCTCGCCTTCGCCGTTATACCTGGCGACGAGGTCGACGGCGCCGGGGATTGCCTCGATCATCTTTGCGACCGGGCCGTCGGCCGCCTCGCGCTGGAGGAAGCCCAGCATCATGCCGACCGCCTTTTCGGCGACATCCGCGTCGATGCCGACATTGGTGGCGATGCGGTTTACGAGTTCATTCATGGTCTGCCTCCGTTTGAAATTCTGACGTGAACGTCAACGTAATTAATTCCGCCTGCGAACTCAAGCGCCGGGGCCGCTCCCCACAGGCTTTTTCGCCGCACCGCGCCGCCGCGCCGGGGAAGCGCCAGATGAGCACCGGGGGAAGCACCGGGCTGTTGTCATGTTCCATACTATCCTTATAGTTACAACCTGTTGTTTGGATGAATGCGGGAATGCCGGGCGCCGCCCTCCCTGCGAAAGACGAGGCCTCATGCTTGTTGACGGAAAGCTTTTCATCGGCACC
Source organism: Ciceribacter sp. RN22 (assembly GCF_024054295.1). Lineage (NCBI taxonomy): Bacteria > Pseudomonadati > Pseudomonadota > Alphaproteobacteria > Hyphomicrobiales > Rhizobiaceae > Ciceribacter > Ciceribacter sp. RN22. Next base: position 1,011,993 of record NZ_JAMXLD010000001.1, on the reverse strand, counting down.
AGCCGCAACCCCGACGACAGCCTCAACAAGCCGGAATATCTGGAGCTGAAGTTCGGCAATCGCCACGGACTGGTGACCGGGGCGACCGGCACCGGCAAGACGGTGACGCTGCAGATCCTCGCGGAGAGCTTCTCCGAGGCCGGCGTGCCGGTCTTCTGCGCCGACATCAAGGGCGACCTCTCCGGCATCGCCGCGAAGGGCGAGGCGAAGGACTTCCTTCTGAAACGCGCCGAGACAATCGGGCTCTCGCCCTATGAATTCCGCGCCTCGCCGGTGATCTTCTGGGACCTCTACGGCGAGCAGGGCCACCGGGTGCGCACCACCATCGCCGAGATGGGCCCGCTCCTCCTCTCGCGGCTGATGGACGCCTCGGAGGCGCAGGAGGGCGTGCTGAACATCGCCTTCAAGATCGCCGACCAGGGCGGGCTGCCGCTTCTCGACCTCAAGGATCTGCAGGCGCTCTTGAACTACATGGGCGAGCACGCGAGCGAGCTTTCGAGCCAGTTCGGGCTTGTCTCCAAGGCCTCCGTCGGCTCGCTGCAGCGCGGACTGCTGATCCTCGAGCAGCAGGGGGCGGAGAATTTCTTCGGCGAGCCGGCGCTTGCGATCTCCGACATCATGCGCACGACCACCGACGGCCGCGGCATGATCTCGGTGCTCGCCGCCGACAAGCTGATGATGAACCCGAGGCTCTACGCCACCTTCCTGCTCTGGCTGCTCTCCGAACTCTTCGAGGAACTGCCGGAGGTGGGCGATCCGGAAAAGCCGCGGCTCGTCTTCTTCTTCGACGAGGCGCATCTCCTCTTCGACGACGCGCCGAAGGTGCTCACCGACCGGATCGAGCAGGTGGTTCGCCTCATCCGCTCCAAGGGCGTCGGCGTCTACTTCGTCACCCAGAACCCGCTCGACGTTCCGGAGACGGTGCTCGCCCAGCTCGGCAACCGCGTGCAGCATGCGCTCCGCGCCTATACGCCGCGCGAGCAGAAGGCGGTGAAGACGGCCGCCGAGACCTTCCGCCCCAACCCGGCCTTCGACTGCGAAACCGCGATCACCACGCTCGGCACCGGCGAGGCGCTGGTCTCGACGCTGGAGGGCAAGGGCATTCCCTCGATGGTCGAGCGCACGCTCGTCCGCCCGCCGGCCTCACGGCTCGGACCGATCACCCCGGCGGAGCGCCAGCAACTGATGGCGACAAGCCCGGTTTCCGGCCTCTACGACCGCGATGTCGACCGGGAATCGGCCTATGAGATCCTGGCCGAACGGGCGCGCAAGGCCGCGGAAGCGGAAGCCGCCCGCCGCGCCGAGGAGGAAAAGCAGGAGAGTGTCGGCGGCCGCTGGACGCTGCCGGGCTTCGGCGACGAGACCGAAGAGGGCACCAAGACGGCGAAGAACGGCACCCGCCGCAGCTCCGGCTACAAGCGGGAATCGGTGCTGGAAGCGGCGATGAAGAGCGCGGCGCGCTCGGTCGCAACCTCCGTCGGCCGGGCGCTGGTGCGCGGCATTCTCGGCAGCCTCAAGCGGTAGAGAGCACCAGGCCTTCGGGCTCGACCTCCCCTCACGACGGGCGGCGGTCGAGCGCCGGGGCAAACGGCTGCAGAAGACGATAGAGCCGCGCTCTCAGGACAGGCAGCGCCGAGCGCTCCACCAGCGTATGGAAGGCGAGCGAGAAGGCGAGAAGGCCGAAGACTGCGACGAGGATCGCGACGCCCGGATGAACGAGGGCCGCGAGCGGCGGGATCGTGACATAGCCGACGTGCTGATGGATCAAATAGAGCGGATAGGTGACGCCGCCGACGAGCTTCAATGGTCCCCAGAACCGGCGCGGCAGGTTCGCCCGCGCGATCAGCACGAAGAGGGCGGCGCCGCCGAGGACGGCGGCCGCAATCACCGGTCGCGACAGCGCGCTTCCATATTCCGCCTCGAACCAGGAAGCGGCGCGAAGCGAGGTGAAGACGCCGTATGAGAGCGAGAGCACGAGCAGCGCGAGCCGCGTGGGCGTGACGCCCTTGCCGAGACGCTGGAGCGCGATGCCGGCGACGAAGAAGCCGCTATATTCGGTGATCAGCGCATCCTGCAGCAGGCGGACCTGGAAGAAGGCCTCGTTGGCGAGGGAGAGTGCCAGCCAGCCGAAGGCAATCGTCTCGATGTCGTCCAGCCGCTTGATGACGAGGAGCAGGAAGATCCAGCCGTAGAAGACGAGTTCGAGCACGATCGACCAGTAGGCGCCGTCGACGAAGGGTTCTCCGAGCAGCAGCGAGAAGACCATGAGGTTGGCCCCGTACTGCCCGGGACTGACCTCGAAGCGCGGATTGGCGGCGATGACGACGACGAGGGTGGTGATCGTCATCATGACGATGAAGGTTGGATAGATGCGCACGAAGCGCGAGACGAAGAATTCGAGCGGCGTGCGGCCTTCCGCCGAATAGAGGATCACGAAGCCGCTGATGATGAAGAAGATGCTGACGCCGAGATAGCCGTAGGCCGCGGCACTGCGGAGCATATCCGGCAGCGGCATCTGCGGCAGGTCGCCGGCGGCCTCGCCGCGAAAGAGGAAATGGAAGCCGACCACGGCCATCGCGGCGAGAAACCGCAGCCCGTCGAGCCCGAAGAGGTGCTTTTCCATGATCCTGAAGCCCCCGGTCGCAATCCGCGCCGCGCACGGGCGCCTTCCCCCGCCCCTTCTTAGCGGGGAAATGTTAACAATCTACCTTTGGTGGAAAACGTCAAACGCGGACACGCAACCGCAAGCTTTGCGACATATGTGGCAGGCTTCCAGAGGCGGGCGTGCCGGGCCGATGCGCTTGCGCTATGATCGCGGCCAAGGATGGAGCCGGGAGTGTCGGGGCGATGACGATCGACATGCTGATGGGGTTGCTGCCCGTCGTCTTCATGCTGCACGAGTTCGAGGAGATCATCATGCTGAAGCCGTGGCTGGCGAAGAACGGCCCGGAACTCGAGCGGCGCTTTCCGGCCGTCGCGCGACGGGTGCTGCCGCTCTACGGCAGCCTCTCGACCTCGGCCTTCACGGTCGCGGTCCTGGAGGAATTCCTCATCCTGACCGCGCTCACCTATGCGGCGATCGCCTTCGGTCTCCACGATCTCTGGGCGGGCCTGCTCGTCGCCTTCCTTTTCCATCTTCTCGTCCATGTCGGCCAGACGATCCTCTGGCGCGGCTATTGCCCCTTCATCGTCACCAGCCTGCTTGCGCTCCCCTATTGTCTCTACGCGCTCTCCGCCCTCGTCCGGTCGGGCGTGATCTCGCCGGGTACGACGGCGATCTGGTCGGTCGCGGCGACGGTCCTCGTCTATCTCAATCTCTGGCTCGCGCTCCGTCTCGCCGGCCGCTTCGAGGCGTGGATCGGCAGCACTTTCGCCACCCCGCGCTGACGCAAGCCGGTCCCCTGCCCCGAACTGATCCGGATCAATGTTGTGGGCAGGCGCCGCGCCTAATGTTATAAAATGCTGATGTAGAAGACTTTCCCGCAGCGGCCGGCATCCGGACCTTGTCCGGCCGGCATTTGAAGGACGTCCGGCATGGCGCATAAACAGGTTCTCTTTCGTGACGAGGCCCGCGCGAAAATCCTGCGCGGGGCAAGCCTTCTCGCAGACGCGGTGCGCATCACGCTCGGCCCGCGTTCGAAATCGGTGCTGATCGAGAAGAAGTGGGGCGTGCCGGTCGTCTGCAACGACGGCGTGACGATCGCCAAGGAATTCGACCTCAAGGACCCCGAGGAGAACCTCGGCGCCCGCATGCTGCGCGAGGCGGCGGAAAAGACCGGCGCCATGGTCGGCGACGGCACCAGCACCGCCACCATCCTCGCGCATGCGATCTTTTCCGAAGGGCTTCGCAACGTGGTTGCGGGCGCGAGCGCCGTCGACATCAAGCGCGGCCTCGACCGGGCGACGAAATGCACGGTCGAGGCGCTGAAGACGCTGTCGCGGCCGGTCGCCACGACACGCGAAAAGCAGCAGGTGGCGGCGATTTCCGCCCATAACGACGAGACGATCGGCGCACTGATCGCCGAGGCGATCGAGAAGGTCGGCGACGACGGCGTCATCACCGTCGAGGAGGCGAAGACGACGGAAACCCACCTCAACGTCGTCGAGGGCATGCAGTTCGACCGCGGCTATATCTCGCCCTATTTCATCACCAGCGCGGAGGACATGGAGGCGGTGCTCGAAGACGCCCGCATCCTCCTCTTCGACCGCAAGATCTCGGCGCTGATGGACCTCGTGCCGCTCCTCGAACAGATCGCCAAGTCGGGCCGGCCACTGCTGGTGATCGCCGAGGACATCGAGGGCGAGGCGCTCGCCACCCTCATCGTCAACCAGATCCGCGGCACCTTCCACAACTGTGCCGTCAAGGCGCCGGGCTTCGGCGACCGGCGCAAGGCGATGCTGGAGGATATCGCGGTGCTGACCGGCGCCCAGGTCATCTCGGAAGAGACGGGCGCCAAGCTCGAAAACGTGACGCTCGCAGAGCTCGGCTCGGCCGCCCGCGTCGTCATCGACAAGGAGACGACGACCATCGTCGGCGGCGCCGGCGACCCGGTGCGGATCAAGGGCCGCATCGACGAAATCCGCCGCCAGATCGAAAAGACCACCAGCGACTACGACAAGGAGAAGCTGGAAGAGCGGCTCGCCAAGCTCTCCGGCGGCGTCGCCGTCATCCGCGTCGGGGCGCCGGCGGAGGCCGAGATGAAGGCGAAGAAGGACGCGATCGAGGACGCGATCAACGCCACCAAGGCGGCGGTCGCCGAGGGCATCGTGCCGGGCGGCGGGCTGGCGCTCCTGCGCTGCGTCGGTGCGGTCGCCGCCGAAGAACAGAAATGCGAGGGCGACGAGCGCACCGGCGTGCAGATCCTCAAGCGTGCGCTGGAGGCACCGGCCCGGCAGATCGCACTCAACTCGGCGGCGGACGACGGCGTCGTCGTCGAGCGGATGCTGCAGGGCTCCGGCGCCTATGGCTTCGATGCCGGGCGGCGGGAATATGTCGACCTGATGGAAGCGGGCATCATCGACCCGACCAAGGTGGTGCGGATCGCGCTCGAAAACGCCGTCTCCGTCGCCGGCATCCTGCTGCTCACCGAGGCGACGATGACCGAGGTGCGCGAGCCGGCGAAGCCACCGGAACCGGAGATGGGCGGCGTCTGAAATTTACCTCGGATCGCCGGGCCGGCCTTGACCGCCTCGCCGCCAGCCGCCATGTCCACCTCGACGCGGCAAGAGAAGACGAGGAGACGGATGGCCTTTCGCATCAACAACGGTTCGCTCTATCCTTATGCCGCCGGCGCGGTGGTCGCCGGCCTGCTTGCCGCCTTCGGCGTGATTGCCGACGAGGTGAGCGAGGGCGAGACGCTCGGCCTCGACGAGGGCGTGCTGATGGCGCTGCGCACGCCGGGCAATCCCGCCGATCCGATCGGCCCGGCCTGGCTCGAGGAGGCCGCCCGCGACGTGACCGCGCTCGGCAGTTTCTCGGTGCTGACCATTCTCGTGCTGGTCGTCGTCATCCACCTCTTCCTCATCGGACGACAGCGGACCGGCTGGTTCGTCGCCTTCTCGGTGATCGGCGGGACGATCATGAGCACGACGCTCAAATCCTTCTACGACCGCCCCCGCCCCGAACTCACCGGCGTGGCGCGCGTCTTCACAGCGAGCTTTCCGAGCGGACATGCGACCGTCTCGGCCGTCGTCTACCTGACGCTCGGGGCGCTGCTTGCGGAAATGGCGGAGCGGAGGAGCCAGAAGGTGCTCTATCTCGGCTCGGCGATCTTCCTCACCGTCATCGTCGGCGCAAGCCGCGTCTATCTCGGCGTGCACTATCCGACGGACGTCATCGCCGGCTGGTCGATCGGTGCGGGCTGGGCGCTCGCCTGGACGCTCGCCGCCCATCTGGTGCGCAAGCGGATGAAGACGGAGGGGTGAGTGCGGGTGGCGGAGGGAATTGCCCTCCATGTTCCGAAATCAGGCAGCAAATGCCGGCAAACGATACCTGCGTGGGGTGGGCGGCGACGCGCCAGTTGCGGGCGTTGAAGCCACAGGCGCGTCTGCTCGCATACGTTCCAGACCAGATGCCTGCCCGTGGCGTAGGCCGCTGAGCAATAAATGAAGTTACGCTAGTTGAGGAGTGGATGCATTTGTCGGCCAAGTCTTTTCGGGTGGCGCTCGCCCAGGTTCTATCGGATGCAGACATTGATGCCGTCATCGACAGCGCGTCCGACGCAGCGGCAGATGTTATCGTGTTTCCTGAGATGTTTTCGAACGGATACAGCAAATTCGATCCTCAAGACGCCACCGCGCGTGCTGCGTGGCTCGATGGCGCTGTAGATTTGCAGGGAGCGTTTATCGAAAAATTCCGTGCCGCCGCGCGCAGAACAGAGATTGCGATTGTTGCAACCTTCCTAGAGAAGGCGGAGCCCAAGCCTTTCAATTCCGCCGTTCTGATTGATCGTAACGGTGACATCGTACTTCATCAAAGAAAGCGGCATATCTGCTTTTTCGATGTGCCCGAAGAGGCCTGCGCGCCTGGGGATAGTTCTTCAGTTTTTCGTCTTGACATCCGCCGTGGGCAGGTTGCTGTCGGGATCATGGTGTGCATGGATCGCGAGTTTCCGGATGTTGCATCCGATCTGGTTCGTTCTGGAGTAGAAGTCATCCTCGTGCCGAACAGCAGCCCTCTTGTCGATGATGTCGAGGTCGGCGACATTCGCGTTGCCGGGATCCGTGCAACAGCTTTTCAATCAGTGATCGGAATCGCGGTCGCAAATTACCCCGAACCTAAAGATGACGGACATTCCTTTGCTGTGGGCGCGTCGGGGCAGATGCTCGCAATGGGAGGCAAGCAACAGGGCATCATCTACACGGACTTCGATCTCGACCAGCTAAGGGCCGCTCAGGAAAAGGAATGGTTTCGTCGCATCCGGTGACCGCGTCGGGCCGACTGCCGTCATGGCAGGATCGCGCCAACAGCAGACGTTGCCGCTGCCACCGAAACTAAATACCTTGAGGTGGTTCAGAGTCATCGTTGATCTTATCAACAATCATCGCTGGTCGGGGCTGCATTGCTGACTGATAGTCGCCCCGTAGGGCTCTGATTTTTATCGCAAGTGCTTACTGAAAAGTAGAAGAGCGGCGAAAGCAGCCACAACCGAGGCCACCCGGATAACTGCTCGGAAATCGTAGGCTTGCGCTATAAGGCCGGTCGCGGGGCCTGCAAGAATGCCGCTGACACTCAGAACATTCCAGTAAAGCGCGGTGGTCTGCGCAGGGCGATCGCCGGAGAAAGACTGCACGAAACTGATGCCGATGCTGGCATAGAGGCCATAATACAGCCCCTCCAAGGCCGCGCCCGCCAACATCTGTGGATAGGTCTGCACACAGGACAGCAGCAGGATCGTTACGGTTGCCAACACCGCCACCGCGACAAGTGGCCATTTCAGGCCAAAGCGGGAGATGATCATTGGCGTTGTGAAGATCGCGAGGACCTCCACGAAGGTCTTCATGCTGAAGGCTGTGCCCGGCGCATAGCCCGGTAGCCCAACTTCCCGCACGTAGAACAATGGCAGTGCGCTGAATGTCAGAGAGTGGGCTGAGGACAGGCAGAACACGAACGCGGCCGCCAACCACAGGCCGACGGGCTTGTTGGAAGAATGTGCGTGTACCGATCCGGACTTGGGACGAAACGTCATATCGCGCGGGATAATTATCCACCACATCAACGCCCAGCAGCATGCCAGTGCAAAAGCGAGCTTGAAGACGGCACCTTCGCCGAAGCGCTCGGCGAACAGGAAGGCGACCGCCGGGCCTATCATCCAGGCGGTTGATGTCGTGGCGCGCAGGAATGCGTTGGACCGGCCACGCGTAATCTTGCCGCGTTCTGCTATGACCGCACCGAGGCTGAACATGGTGGATATCGCACTACTGCTCAGACCGAATCCGAGCACGCCGAAGCTCAAAACAACCCAGAAGGATGGTGAAATCGACAAGGCAGTCGTGGCAAGAAGGTAGCCCGCCAGTGCTACTCCGATCAGCGGAAAAGGAGCAATTCCCGCATCCAGCCAGCGACCAAAGGTGCGGGTGCAGATTATGCCGAGAACGGTAACGCCACCCGCATAGAGGCTGATTGTCCACGGCGCGCGCCCCAAACCCTCCACAATGTAGTAAGCCATGAACGGCCCGATCATGGAACTGCAGGCCGTGCCTATGAACAACACAAGCAAGAAGGGATAAAGCGAGAGCGACCGGCTGCTCATCGTCGCACTCATGGAAATGCCTTTCGAGATGCTGTCGTGGATGTTTCCGCAACGTGCAAATTCAGGTCGATAAGCACGAACTATGACAGCCGTGTCACAGGCTAGTTGTGATATGAAGAAGTGCACGGTTGGTTCGTCCGCTTTGGGCCGACGGTGGACGTCACTGGTATTTGTTCCATAATTCCGCATGTTCTCTGCCCCTCACCCTGACCTGCCGGCAGGGTGCCGGATGCCGATCTCCCCCCTTGAGGGGGGTGAGGAGCGGCCGGCGAAGTCGGGCAATCGATCCGGTGAATCGATTGCAGCGACGAACGCCGGCAGGGCAGAGGGGGTATCCCCCGACAAAGCGCCTGACGATCACCCCCCTCTGTCACTTCGTGACATCTCCCCCTCAAGGGGGGAGATCGGGCAGACGCGGTGTCCCCCTCGCCTGCGATTTCTGGCACTTAGGCCTTCGACCTAAGATGCCGAAATCGTGTCCTCTCCCGCCAGGGGAGACGAAGCGGCCGACACGTCGCCTCCCGACGTCAGCGTTTGCCCGCGACAAGCGCGAAGAAGGCGCCCTGCGGATCGAGGCACTGGGTCACCCAGGCGCCGCCGGGAACTTCCATCGGCCCGGAACAGATCGTTCCGCCGCCGCCGGTCACCCGTTTCATCGCGGCGTCGAGTTCCGGGACGACGAAGTAGTAGCCCCAGAAGGCGCCCGGCATGTCCGGCGTTTTCGTCATGATGCCGCCGATGTCCATGCCGTCACGGGCAAAGAGCTGGTAGATGCCCATCGCGCCCATGTCGTAGCCCTCGCCCTTGGTCCAGCCGAACATGCGGGCGTAGAAGTCGAAGGCCTGCTTGCCGTCGCCGGCCATGAGCTCATGCCAGCCGACGGTTCCGGGCGTCATCGGCGGCGGTTCTTCCGGCATCGGTCCTTCCGGCATGTTCGGCTTGAAGACGTTGAGGAAGGCGCCATGCGGATCGGCGACGACCGCAAAACGGCCGATGCCGGGTATGTCGGTCCCCGGCAGGAGGATCTTGCCGCCGTTTTCGGCAAATTCCTTCGCCTTGGCATCGACGTCGTCGACGGCGACATAGCCGCACCACGCCGGCCTCACGCCATCCTTCGCCATGTCCGGCGTGATCGCCATGAGCCCGGCCGAACCCATTTCACGGCCCGGTATGTTGAAGACGGTATAGGGGTTTCCCTGCGGCGTCGCGCTCTCGAAGTCCTTCGCTTCCCAGCCCACCACATTCTTGTAGAACGCGGCGGCGGCCGGAACGTCGTTGGTCATCAGCTCGTACCAGACGAATTTGCCTTGCATCGGTATCTTCCCTCCTCGGGTTGCTCAGGATTGTCTCTGCATTTCGCTCGTCATGAAGGTGTCGAAACTGCCGTCGGGCTGGCGGACGCTGCACGTGAAGCGGCGAGTGTTGTCGTCGACGAAGGTGATGGTGTCGTGGTAGATCGCGGACCTCGACGGATCCTCGAAATCCGGCCTTTCCGCCTCGAGCGTCAGCGTCCTGCCGTCGGGCTCGATCCAGCCCTTGTAGACCCAGAGCTTGGTCATCATAGAGCCGACCCAGCTGCCGACATAGTGGCCGGCCTGAGGGTCGTAGCCGAGCGTCATCAGGACCGTGGCCAGACGCCCGTCCGACATCTTGCCGCGGCTCTCGGCGACATACCAGAGGCCGTCGAGCGAGCGGACCGTCTCGGTCCAGTAGTCATCGGGGCTGTCGGGCCCGCAATCCTCGTTGCCGGTGGCCGAAGTGACGACCCAGTCGCCGAGAAGCCTTTCGAGAAAGTGGTGTTCCTGCTGCGGTACGGCGAATTCCATCATGACCTCATCCTCCTCGATGGGGTTTCAGAAAAGATGCCTGCAGATGTGGACGGCTCAGGACGCGGCGGCGCGCGGCTTGCCGTCGTATTCGTCGTGGCGACGGATGAAATCCATCGTCGTCCTCTCGTTGCGCCCCTTCGGCGCCCGGTCGAGGATCATCAGCGTGCCGATCAGTTCTTCCGGTCCCCGCGCATAGCTCGAATAGGTGTGAAAGACGCTGCCGCCGGCATCGCGGTAGAAGGCGCTGAGCCCCGGAAGCTCGGTACCGGCATCCTCCGCCGGCATTGCGGTGAAATTATAGAAGACCTTGCCGGAAGCGAGGTCCTCCGGATCGAAGGACACGTGATAGTCGCGGTTGAAATCGGTGCCGAAGGACGAAACCCAGGGGAAGTGCCAGCCCATGCGGCGCCTGTAGGCCTCGATCTTTTCGAGCGGCGCGCGGGAGACGGCGACCAGCGTCACGTCGTGATGGTTCAGATGCGGCAGCGTGCCGTCGAAGTGGTCGGCGAGGAAGGAGCAGCCGGGGCAGCCGGCCTGCCAGTCCGGGCCGAGCATGAAGTGGTAGATCATCAGCTGGCTGCGTCCATCGAAGAGCGCGGCGAGCGTCTTCGGCCCCGACGGCGTGTCGAAGACGTAATCCTTGTCGACCTTCACCCAGGGCAAGGCCATGCGCTCGGCGTTCAGCCGGTCGCGCAGATGCGTCGCCTCCTTCTCCTTCAAGAGCAGGGCGCGGCGGGCCTCCAGCCATTCTTCGCGGGATACGACAGGGTGGTCCATGATCCTCTCCTCCTCCGGACAGGCGCGGTTTTGCTTGACATTTAGGTTGATATCAACATATTTATTACATGTCAAATCAGCCGCTGATTCCTTTTTCGACCACCCTCCATGTCCGCGACACATGCCTCTGCCTCCACGCCCAGCGCGCCGCCCGCGCACTGGCGCGCCGCTTCGATGCCGCCTTCAAGCCGCTCGGGCTCACCAATGGCCAGTTCTCGCTGATGATGGCGCTCAACCGACCCGAGCCGCCGCCCATGGGACCGGTGGCGCATCTGCTCGCCATGGACCGCACCACGCTGACGGCGGCGCTGAAACCACTCACCCAGCGCGGCTGGGTCGCCGTCGTGGCGGACGAGAAGGATCGCCGCGGCAAGCGGCTGAAGCTGACGGAGACGGGCATGGCCGTGCTCGCCGAGGCGGTGCCGATCTGGCGGCGCGAGCACGAGGAACTGGAGGCAGGCCTCAGCATCGATCCGCAGATCCTGCGCCAGGGGCTGATCGAGGTGGCGCGATGACGCGTCCCCTCTCCCCGCTTGCGGAGAGAAGGACGCAAGAACTTCACCCGAAGCTTTCCTTCAGCCGGGGATCGGCCGAGAAATCGGCGAGGGAAAAGCCGAGCCGCCGCTCAGGAAACGCGCAGAGCGCCTGCACGCCCGCCCGACCGAGACGGATGTGCCAGGTCTGGCGCTCGAGGGGTTCGCGGGCGGCGAAGGCGAGCGCGCTCAAAAGCGCGATGTTCATGCCGCGCTTCGGATCGCGCACCGAGCGGTAGAGGATCGCCTGCCCCTCCGCCGCGCGCGCGGCATCGGCCAGCGACTGGCAGGCCTCGTAGGAGACGGGATGCTCCCACGCGGCGGCATCGCGCGAAAGCGGCGGCGCGGTGAGGTCGAGCCCCCGCGTTGTCGTGACGAGGGCGGAAAAGGCGGTGTATTCCGCAGCGTTGGCGGGCAGCGGCGTGTCGGGCGATTCGGCGAAGAAGAGCAGCCGGTAGAAGGCCATTTCGGCGAGTGCCGTCGTGACGCTTTCGGCGGCATAGAAGACGCCCGGCGTGCGGCCGGCCCTGCGAAAGCGCGAGCCCTTCGGGTAGACGGCGCCGTAGCGGAACGGTGTCGCGAGGAGATAGTCGAGGCCGGCGCATTCCGGCGGAAGCGCCGGCTTGGTTTCTTCGAGCAGGCTTTCGAGCAGCGATTGTTCCTCGACCGTGTCGACGAGCTTCATCGTCGAGACCTGGTGCTGCGCCTCGACGAGCCGCCACCACGCACCCGAGACGGCGCGGAACTCAGACGAGAGCGCGGCGGGCGTCCAGATAGGCAAGGACATCGACGAGCCCGGATATGGTGAGGATCTTCTGCGCCGGTATGCCGCCGAGCGCGGTATTCTCGTTGCGCAGCCAGTTGCGCGCCACGGCCTCGTCGCCGCCGGTGATCGCATCGAGCGAGCGGAAGACGCGGACGAAGAGGAGCGCAAGTTCGAAGGGCTTGCTGCCGCGCTCCAGCCGGAAATTAAGCCGCTTCATGCGCGAGACGCTCGCCTCGGAGAGGCCGAGCACGGCGGCGAGCGTGCGGGCGCTGAGGCCGAGCCGGTCGGCGGCATTGACCACGGCCTTGGTGACGACCGTGGCCTCGGAGGCGGGTGCGGATGGTTCTTCCAGAGCTTCCAGCATGACCTCACTCCTTTCCATGGAAGAAATATAATAGATTTCTTTCCAGAGACAAGGATTTTATGGCCGAGGCATCGGACGGCCCGCACGGGACCGCCCTGTCCTGCGCCTGATGGGTTCCCGCAGTCGGCCTTACTCGACGCTGACCGGAACCTCGGTCGAGGTCCGCATGGCATGGCTGTAGGGGCAGACGATGTGGGCGGCGGCCACCAGACGTTCGGCGACCGCGCGTTCGACGCCCGGAATATTGACGGAGATCGCCACTTCGATGCCGAAACCGGTGCCGTCGTCGCGCGGGCCGATGCCGACGCGCGCCGTGACCGTCGTGTCTTCCGAGAGCTTTATCTTCTCCTTGCCGGCGACGGCCTTCAACGCGCCGAGGAAGCAGGCGGAATAACCGGCGGCGAACATCTGCTCCGGATTGGTGCCGGTGGCGCCGTCACCGCCGAGCTCCTTCGGCACCGTCAGCTTCACGTCGAGAACGCCGTTGTCGGAGACCGCGCGGCCTGCGCGACCGCCGGTTGCGGAAGCCTGGGCGGTATAGAGGATTGCCATTCGTGTTCTCCTTCGTCGTTGGGTTTATGCGCATTTATATATCGAGCAATTGAATTGTGTGCAATTTATTTTTGCACGTTGCGACCGCGGCACAGAATTGAGAGAATGCGCCGGGGAACACTGGGACCGATCGACGGATCGGAAGAATCATGCAGAACAAGAAGGCCGTAAAAGGACCGCGTCTCGACAACCAGCTCTGCTTCGCCATCTACGGCGCCGCACATGCGTTCAACCGTGCGTACAAGCCGCTGCTCGAGCCGCTCGGACTCACCTATCCGCAGTATCTCGTGATGATGGTGCTCTGGGAGAACGACTCTCAGCCCGTCAAGGCGATCGGCGAGCGCCTCGGCCTCGATTCCGGCACGCTCTCCCCGCTGCTGAAACGCCTGCAGCAGGCGGGCTACGTGGCGCGCGAGCGCTCCTCCGGCGACGAGCGGCAGGTCATCATCTCCCTGACCGACGCCGGCGCCGCCCTGCAGCAGAGGGCGGCGGACGTCATGCAATCGATCGGTATCGCGACCGGCTGCACCCGCGAGGAGATCGACAGCATGCGCGAGAAGCTGCATGCGCTGCGCCGGCAGCTTGCGCCGGAGGAATAGAGGGCGGAGGTCTCGGGAGGTGTCATGTAGCAGGTGCCGCTGGCGACCGGTTTGGGCCGGAGGGGATATCGTAATATGGTTTCGTCACCATCAATCTAGTGATTCAGAGTGGGGCAGTATGAAAGCTATCAACGCATCCAGTAATCATGGATGGCGAGGCTCACTATAAGAACGGGTATGATCGCAACCCCGATACAATAGGCGAAATGCGCTCTGCCAGCCCATTTGTCGCCCTGCCTGGAACGCTTCCTCAAGACGCTTGTGACCAAATAGAAGTTCGCAATTCCGCCAAACCATACGGGCTTGCCATCGCCCTCATCATGCTCGCTCGTGATTTTACGCGCATACAGGTAGGGCACGCCACTGCATACCGCGCTGAGTGCTATCACCACTGTTACCCACCAAGGCATGCATCTCTCCGTCGAAGCACCAAAACCGGACATGTACCCTCTTAGCGAGCAACCATTAATGACTGCCCCTGAAGCAAAGCTGCCGCGAGCTCGCGCCGGAGGAATAGGAGGCGGAGGTCGCGGCAGGTGTCATGTAGCAGGGGACACCGACTACCGGTTTGGGGCCGGAGGGGATATCGCGCGCAACCCTAAATAGACCATTCACAAAATTGAAAGCCGAAGGTCGTATCCGAAGAAACGAGCTGTGGGGGCCGCTGATCGGCTTCTGGTTGAGGGGCAAGCCGGGTGCTGGGGAACATGCTGATCTTGGATGGCAGTTTATCGGATATTTCGAACTGTCTTCAGCGAGGATACTGGGCCTTCCTGATCGCTCTGATCTCTTTGACCGCCTTTTCCTTCATCGCGATAATCATCGCTCGCCTGAACCGCGATACTGACGCTAGCGCGGTGCACGTGAGCGGGGGCCGAATTGGCTCTTATGCATTGTCAGGACTCCTGGTCCTCATGATTGTTGCAGGCAGTGCGGTGTTTGGCGTCGCGCGAAACCGTACCGTTCTCTTCGTGGAAAATGACCAACTCGTCGAGCGTGGCTGCGTGAAGTTGCGCTCCTACGAAGACCGGTTTCCTCTGAAGGAAATGGAATTCAATTATGAATTCCATCCAAAAGGGTCGATCCACAGACTGCGTCTTCAGCCGTCGCCTACGAGCAGAACGCTCCGCGTGACGCTTAACTCCTCCGCGCGACTTGGCAATCTTGCGATGATCGCGCCTGTTGCCATGAGCGACTACGTCATCAAGCTTCAGGAATTGGGTGAACCGATACCGGCACCCCTGAAATAGGTCAGTACAAAACGCCTCTTTGTGAGCTTTGCCGTTCTGCTGGATGGCCCAGCTACAGTCTGGCATCGGGTGAAAACAAAAGTATTTGGACAACGAACGACCACTATTGGCGCAACCCCTCCGACGTCGCGCCGGTATCGCTCGGCGGCATTTGCGGCCTGATTTCGGACATCTCCCCTCAGCCGTCGAAATCCTGCGCCTTGACGTCTTGCGCCCCGTGCATCACGCGGAGGATCACCACGCGATCGGGGTAGGTGCGAAAATAGATGCACCTCCCGCGATAGGGAAAACCTCGCAGACCTTCGAGAATATGGTCGCGAGGAGATAATCGAGGCCGGCGCATTCCGGCGGCAGCGCCGGCTTGGTTTCTTCGAGCAGGCTTTCGAGCAGCGATTGTTCCTCGACCGTGTCGACGAGCTTCATCATCGAGACCTGGTATTACCCCACGCGTTCGATGCGATAGACGCTGGCCGGCGGCAGGTTCAATAGCACGAAGCGGGTGTGGCAGGCCCTGAGGCCCAGGCGGCGGAGGAGCGGTTGCGGGACCGGGCAGCGCGGCCCATAGGTGAACTGCCAGAGAGGCGCATCCGGCTTCAGAGTGCGGAAGGCCCCCTTCAGGATACGGGTCACCTGCGGTACCGGCATCGAGAGAAGCGGCAGGCCGCTCACCGCCGCATCGCAGGCTCCCGCTTCCGCCGGCAGCGTGGCCGCGTCACGGGTCAGGATCAGCGCGTCGGGGAACCGATCCGCCAGCAGCCGGGCGAAAACCGGATTTCGCTCCACCAGCAACAGATCCCTCTCGGCTACACCCCTTTCCACGAGTGCCCGGGTGAAGACTCCGGTGCCGGGGCCGAGTTCAAGCACCCGGGATCGGGGCTCGATTTGCGCCGTCATGGCCTCCGCCAGACGGCGGCTCGACGGCGCGATGGCGGCAGTCTCGAAGGGCTTCGCCAGCCAGGACTTGAAGAACAGCAGGTGATCGGAAGGGTGCAAGGGGCGGTTCATCGGGCAGCTCCGTCTCGAATGACGGAAACCTTCTCATCCGCTTCGGCCGAAGCCGCATTAACCCGGGTTAAGCGCGGCCCGGCTCTCCTGCTCCTCACGCACCCGGCGGGCGATGCGCGACAGGCCGACGGGCGTAATGCCGAGATAGGCGGCAAGGTCCTTCTGCGGGATCCGCCCCAGGAGAGCGACCTGCTCGCGCACCAGCAGACGGTAGCGCTCCTCCGCCGTCAGGGTGAGGAACTCACGCTCGCGCCGCTCCTTGCGTTCGGCGAGGATAATGAGCGCGTTACGCAGCATGCGCGACCAGGCGAGGTCCCGGTCGGCCAAGTCTTCCAGCAGAAAAAAGGGCAACCGCTCCAGGCTGGACGCCTCGATTGCGGTGACGGTGAAGCTCGCCCGTCCGGCGACCAGCGCCGACAGGCTGCCGAAGAACTGGCCTTCGGCGACGAACGACTTGATCCATTCCTCGCCGTCAGCCCGCAGATAGGTGAATTTCAGCAGGCCCTGCCGGACCACGTAGACGAAGGGATGCGGATCGTCCTGCCGAAAGACCGCCTCACCTGCTCCGACGTCGATGCGGTCGATGCTCGCCAGCACCCGGTCGCGCTCCGGCAGGGCCGCGGCGGCGATGCGCTCGAAAAGGGTGAGGCTCACACAGTCTTCGGGCTTAACCCGGGTTAATGCCATGGCACCGCTCCTGCTGCATCCTGCGGGTGGACATCTCATTCACACGGGGAAGATAGCATGGGAACCTATATCGTCACGGGGGCGAGTGCCGGAATCGGCCGCGAGATCACCCTGCAGCTGGCGGCGCGCCGGCATCGCGTGCTGGCTCTGGCGCGGTCCGAGAGCCGGCTGGAGGCGCTCGCGGCCAGCGACAGTCTCATCGTGCCGGTTCCGATCGACCTCTCCGATCCTGACGCGATCACGCGACTTTCAGAGGAATTCTCCGGATACGACATCGACGGGCTGATCAACAATGCCGCGATCCAGGAGAACGTCCGCTTCGATGCCGACACCTATGGACCCGATGCGATCCGCGCGGAGATCACCACCAACCTGACGGCACCGATCCTGCTCACCCATCTCGTCGCGCGGAATAGCCGCCGGCCGCTGACCGTGGTCAATGTCAATTCCGGGCTGGCATTGTTCCCGAAGTCGACCTCCGCCGTCTACTCGGCGACCAAGGCGGGGCTCAGGATGTTCGCAGAGGCGATGGCGGCGCAGGCGGGCCTGCAGATCCGGGTGGTCGATGTCATCCTGCCGCTCGTGGACACGGCAATGACGGCCGGCCGGGGCAAGGGCAAGATCGCGCCGCAGGTGGCGGCGGAGGCGATCGTCGCGGCGCTCGATGGCCGGCGGCGGGAGGTCTTCGTCGGCAAGGCGAAGGCGCTACGCATCCTTGCACGGATCGCACCGTCGATCGCGGCGCGGATCATGCGACGGATGTGACGGCTGGCCGCAACGAAACCGACGGTCCCATGGACCGCCGTTTTCGTTAGAGCGTTTCCGTCACTGCCAGACGACGACGCGGGCCTTGTTCGGCACGCGGTCGTAGAGGTCGATGATGTCCTGGTTCATCAGGCGCACGCAGCCGGAGGAGACCGCCTTGCCGATCGACTGCCATTCCGGCGAGCCGTGCAGGCGGTAGAGCGTGTCCTCGCCGTTCTGGAAGATGTAGAGCGCACGGGCGCCGAGCGGGTTCTTGAGGCCGGGAGGCATGCCGCCGTTGTCGGCCGAATATTTCGCGAGTTCCGGCTGGCGGGCGATCATTTCCCCCGGCGGCGTCCATTTCGGCCATCTCTGGCGCCACTGGATGACGCCCGTGCCCTGCCAGGCAAAGCCCTCGCGGCCGATGCCGACACCGTAGCGCATCGCGGTTCCGCCCGGCTCGACGAGGTAGAGGAAGCGCGAGGGCGTATCGACGACAATGGTGCCCGGCGCCTGGCCGGTCGGGTCGATGACCCGCTGGCGATAATAGCGCGGATCGATCCGCTCGTAGGGCACGGCCGGGATGACGAAGCCGCCGTCGACCACCTCGCTGTACATCGCAGCAACCTCGGCCGAACCGCGGGCGGGCGGACGGGCGATGGTCATCGGCCCGCCATAGGCGGGCGCCGGGGCGTAAGGCCTGTTGTAGGTGCCGGAAGAGGCGCAGCCGGCAAGCAGGCTTGCGGCACCGACGCCGGAAAGGGAGAGAAAGGCGCGCCGAGAGAGAGAACCGGGAAGTGTCATGGGGGAATCGGGCTTCCTGTGCAGTTTCGGGTTCGGGGAAGGATTAAAGCCGTGAAACCCTAAACGTTCCCCTTACACGCCATGTTGTGACATGACGAGTCGCTAAAAGACATACACATTGATGCCGCAGGAAGCGTTCACTTTTGCGCGATGGCGAAGAGATGTCGCCGTGTCGTCAGAGGACGACGATCGGGGCTTTTGCGCCGACGCGCTCATAGAGATCGATGATGTCCTGGTTGAACATCCGCACACAGCCGGACGAGGTCGCCTTGCCGACGGACTGCCAGTCCGGCGTGCCGTGGACGCGGTAGAGCGTGTCCTTGCCGTCCTGATAGATGTAGAGCGCACGCGCGCCGAGGGGATTGTTGAGGCCGGCCTCCAGTCCGCCCTCGGCGGCGGAGAAGGGACGCAGGTCCGGCTGGCGCGACACCATTTCGCCGCTCGGGGTCCAGCGCGGCCATTTCTGCTTCAGCGCGATGACGCCGCGCCCCGACCAGGAGAAGCCGGCGCGGCCGAGCCCGACGCCGTAGCGGATCGCCTTGCCGCCCGGCTCGACGAAATAGAGGAAGTGCGCCCTGGTATCGACGACGATGGTGCCCGGCTTCTCCGAGGTCGGATAATCGACCTCCTCGCGCAGGTAGCGCCGGTCGACGCGGTCGAGCGGGATGGGCGGCAGCGTATGCCCCTCGTCGCGCATGATCCCGTACATCGTGCGGTGCACCGGATTGGTGACGGGAAGCCCGTAGGTCTGGTGGAACTGGGTGCTATAGAGCTTCTGATGCGGCACCGGCTGCCTTTCGGCCGGGGGCACGCGGGCCGGCTCGTTCCAGACCGGCGCCACCTCGTCCTGGAAGACCTCGATGTTCATCCGACTGGTGTCGGTGACGAAGAGGCAACCGCCCAGCGCCGACAGCATCGCCGCGCCGGTGACGAGGCCACCTACGCGCCGCAAGGTCCCGACCTTCGAAGAAATAGCCTTTGACACCATCGTCCACCGCTTCATGCCGCTCAAACTTGCGACACCCTGCCAGACGCGGCTGGCGCGAAGCTGTCGTCGCGAACGACCGAGAGAGAGCGGGAAGCGAGAGGACGGAGACAGCTTCCTGTACTTGCCTATACTTTGCAGGAGCGACAAAAGAACTCCGGCCGGCCGCCGACATTGTGTCGCGGCCAGCCGGAGCCAGCAGTGGCGCGCCCAAGGGTCAACCAACGCCTCGCCGCCGCCCGGCGTTGGCAGGCGCGCCTTGCTTCCCCCAGAGGGATCAGGCCAACGGCGGCTTCAGCGCCGTGTAGATCTTCTTGCCGAGAACCGCCGCAACCGGCAGCGCCAGCACGCAGCCGACCGCAAAGGCACCGGCGATCTGCCAGCGCTGCATCATGCCGAGCGAAAGAACAGCCGTCACCGCGGCACCCGCCAGCACCGTCGCGACAAGAATATAGAGGACCGCAGAAAGACGAAACATTTATGACCTCCGTCAAATATCACGCCTCCGAGACTATTACTGCAAGGATGAGGCGCATTGATCTAGAACAAACGATGCCGGCGCGGAGAACACGCGACCGCGCAAATCGCCCTTGTCGCCCTGCGGCAAGTTCGCGCATGATCGCGCCGCCGCATGGGGCGGGAAAAGGACGAGAGACGGGCGGGGCGCGATGGCGACGAGACGCGAGGTGATCACCGGGCTCATGGGCGGGGCGCTTGCCGCCGCGATCGGCAGCCGGCCGGCGGCGGCCGCCTCCGGCGTGGCGGGCACCGAGCTGCGCGGTTCGATCGATGCGGCCAAGGCCGGCATCCTGCCCGGCGCCTCCGACAACTTGAGCCGGCGCATGCAGGCGCTCCTCGACGAGGCGGCGGACAAGGGGCTGGAGGTCTTCCTGCCGCCCGGCAACTACAGCGTTTCCAACCTCAGCCTGCCGAACGGCACCCGGCTTTCCGGCGTGCCCGGCGCCACCCGGCTCTCCTACAGCGGCGACGGCCACCTGATTGCCGCCGCCGACGCGGCGCGCATCGACATCGCCGACATCGTGCTCGACGGCGCCAACCGCTGGCTCGGCGACCATACCGAGGCGCTCCTTTCCTTCCGCAACGTCGCGGACCTCCGGATCGTCAATTGCGAGATCGCCGGCAGCCGCAAGCACGCCGTCTCGCTGGAGCGCTGCAGCGGGCGCTTCGAGGACAACCGCGTCACCGGGGCGGCGCTCGCCGCGCTGATCTCGCACGAGGGCAAGGCGCTCTCCGTCAGCGGCAACCACATCTCCGACTGCGGCAACGGCGGCATCCTCGTGCACCGCTGGACGAAGGGTGCCGACGAGAGCGTGATCTCCGGCAACCGCATCGCGCGGATCGCCGCCAATGACGGCGGCACCGGGCAGAACGGCAACGGCATCAATCTCTTCCGCGCCGACAACGTGATCGTCTCCGACAACCACGTCTCCGACTGCGCCTTCTCGGCGATCCGCGCCAACTCTTCCTCGGACGTGCAGATCACCGGCAACCAGTGCCTGCGCTCGGGCGAGACGGCGATCTTCGCCGAGTTCGCCTTCGAGGGGACGATCATCGCCTCGAACCTCGTCGACGGCGCGGCGAACGGCATTGTGGTCGTCAACTTCAACGAGGGCGGGCGGCTGGCGACCGTCAGCGGCAACGTCATCCGCAATCTGTCGCTCAACGGTCCCTATCCGAACGACGAGGCGGGCTTCGGCACCGGCATCTCGGCCGAGGCGGATACGGCGATCTCCGGCAACGTGATCGAGAACGCCCCGCGCGCCGGGTTGATGATCGGCTGGGGCCCCTATCTGCGCGACGTGGTGGCGAGCGGCAACATCATCCGCAACGCGCCGGTCGGCATCGTCGTCTCGCTGGTCGAGGGGGTCGGCACGGCCATGCTCTCCGGCAACCTGATCTCCGGCGCGAAGGACGGCGCGATCGTCGGCTACCGCTGGAAGGACCGGGCGACCGGCGACCTCGTCACCGGCGGCGACGCCCCCGCCCCTCTGGTGATCGAGGGCAACCGCGCACTCTGACAGAGGACGGCAGGTGCCCTCGCCTTCCGTCAGCCCGCGGCCGGCACCCTCGCCGTGGCGGATGCGCGGACGCCGCGGATCAGCGCAAGCGCCTCCGGCGGCGGGCGTTGCTCGATGCGGCGGTAGACGCGGCAGTCGGCCGTGCGGTCGAGGAGCTTCTGGTTGAACATCTCGCGGCGCAGCAGCACATGATCGCCGAAGGCATGCGCCGTCTTCAGGATCTCGTTGACCTCGCGCTCGGAGAGGTCGCGGTCGGCGGGAAAGCGCGCCCAGAGCCGCCAGAGGCAGAGCTGCTGGATCACCGTGCGCGCCGGCCAGCGCGTCAGCACGCCGTCCGCACCGAAGCAGCGGGCGGCATCCTCGACGCGGCGAAAATCGACCGCTTCCGGCTCCGGTTGCGGCGCCGCGAGGCGGTCACGGGCGGCGTCAGAGGCCTTCAGATGCTGGAAATTGCGGTAGCCGGCGGCCTTCGCAAGGATGTTCAGCAATTCGACATGGCCCGGCTTGTCTTCGCGGGCGTGGATTTCCCGCTTCAGCAGGCGGGCGAGCGCCGAAACATCCGGCGCCTGATAGGGGAGCGATATTCGCGACATCGTCTTTTCCTCGATATCGTGCCGTCAGAAACTGATTATGCCGGAGGTCACCGTCTTTCCGACACGGCACGGGAAAAGTGTCCGTCGTGATTGTCTATCGAGCAGGTTTAGCACTCGTCAAGGAGCGGTGACGCCTGGGTGAACTGCGGACCCTGGCCGATGAAATACGCCGTTCGGGCCTCGCCTGTCAATGTCAGGCACGGTGGCCGGCTTCAAGCGCTGCCGCTTTCCCGCTAGTGTCGCGAGTCAGTCCGACGGCCTTGCCGCCCATCCCCACAGGAGATTCCCCCCTATGCTCAAGATCTACGGCGTCTACAAATCGAGGGCGACGCGCCCGCTCTGGCTCGCCGGCGAACTCGGCCTCGCCTTCGAGCACGTGCCCGTTCTCCAGGCCCGCAAGCTCGACGACCCGCTTGCCGAAGACGCGCAGATCAACACCCGCACGCCCGCCTTTCTCGAACTCTGCCCGATGGGCGTCATCCCGGCGATCGAGGATGACGGGCTGGTGCTCTTCGAAAGCATGGCGATCAATCTCTACCTCGCCAAGAAGCACGGCGGGCCGCTGGCGCCCGCCGATCTCGGCGAAGACGCGCTGATGACGCAGTGGTCCTTCTTCGGGGCCACCGAGATCGAGACCAATGCGCTGAAGATTTCGACGGCCGCCGCCGAGGGCCGGCTCGAAAGCAGCAAGGACGAGGTGGAGGCCGTGGCACGGCTCCTCAAACGGCCCTTCGCCGTGCTCGAACGGCATTTTGCCGACAACGACTATCTGGTCGGCGGCCGCTTTACCGTCGCCGACATCAACCTCGCCGAGATCGGCCGCTACGCGCAGGCGCACACGCCGCTCTTCGACGCACATCCGAAGCTCAAGGCCTGGCTTGCGCGCTGCCAGTCGCGTGCCGCCTTCAAGGCGATGTGGGAAAAGCGTCTTTCCGAGCCGACGCCCTGACGGCCACGCCCCTGCCCCGCTTGCATGGTGGCGGGAAGACGCTAGGCTTGCGGGCGGAACAGACTTCGGAGGAGGATCCATGCGCCCGTTTCATCTGGCTTTTCCCGTCACCGACCTCGAGGCGACGCGGCATTTCTACGGCACCGTGCTCGGCTGCCGGATCGGCCGCGAAAGCCCCGGCAAGTGGATCGACTTCGATCTCTTCGGGCACCAGATGTCGGCGCATCTGCGCTCCGAAATGCCGAAGGACACGGCGACCGGTTCGGTCGACGGCGACGTGGTGCCGATCCCGCATTTCGGGGTGATCCTCGGCACCGACGATTTCCTCGGGCTGGCGCGCCGGTTGGAGGCCGATCCCGAGACCCGCTGGGGGCTGAAACCCAAGCTCCGCTTCGAGGGACAGGCGGGCGAGCAGCGCACCATGTTCGTCTTCGACCCCTCCGGCAATGCGCTGGAATTCAAGGCCTTCACCGACGACCTCGCGATCTTCGCCGTGTGAGGGAGCTTGGCCTCGCCGGCGCTCGACGGGGCAATCTCCATTGCGCGGAAGATTCTATCGGCAAAGGAAGAGTCCCTTCGGCGATGCAAACACCTTGCCGTCATGCCGGACTTGATCCGGCATCCAGCGGCGCGATGTCCATCGCGCGGGGGGACTCTTTGGGAGCGACGCGTAGGAGAAGAGTCTCTTCGGCTCGCGGACGCTCGCCGGCTGGCCTCCATCAACTGTTCAGGTTGGGATGTTCAAAGCGGGCGGAGGACCAAAGCCAGCCAACGGTCTCAAACGACCTGGACCCCGGTCGGCCTTCCGCCCGCAATCCTTATAACACACTCCCAATACACAGGACCCCGGATCAGGTCCGGGGTGACGGAGTGAGGGGCTCGAGCCTCACGAAAACAGCGCGTCCGTCACCTGCACGTCGCCGACATGCAGGCCGTTCCAGTTGTGCATGGCGTGGTTGGCCATGCCCGTCAGTGCTGCCTCTTCCGCGCTGTCCTTGTCGAACTGGCGGGCAAGGAGCGCCGTGACCATGGCCTCGGCGGCGCGGGCGGAGCCGTCCTCGCATTTGACGGCGATCGAGACGCCCGTTTCCGGGATCAGCGCGCAGAAGACGCCCTCGGCCCCGGTCTTGGCGAAGATCTTGCCCGGCGCGACCTCCATCAGCTTCGTGCAGAAGCGTTTCGTGCCGGCGACGTAGAAGGGTTCGGCCATGCAGGCCTCAATCAGCCGGCGGGAGGCGGCGGCGCGGTGGGCGCCAAGCCCCCTGCCGGTCGCCATCTTCGAGAAGCCGCGAGCGAGCGAAACGAGCGGCACGGCATAGGTCGGGATCGAGCAGCCGTCGGTGCCGCAATTGTCGCGGCCGAGCGGCGCGCCGGTCAGGTCCGCCATGACGGCGCGGATTTCCGCCTGCAGCGGATGGTCGTAGCCGACATAGCCCTTCGGGTCGAAGCCCATGTGGCAGCAGGCGCAGACAAAGCCGGAATGCTTGCCGGAGCAGTTGTTGTGAAGTGCCGTGGGCTTGTCCAGCGTGCGGGCCTGATGGATGAGGGTCGCCTGGTCGAAGGACCAGTGGCCGCCGCATTCGAGCGTCTCGACGCTGCGCCCGGCCCGCGCCAGCATGGCGGCGGCGGTCTCGACATGGGCGTCCTCGCCGGAATGGGAGGAGCAGGCGAGCGCCAGTTCGCGATTGCCGAAACCGTAGGCGTCGGCCGCGCCGCTCTCGACCAGCGGCAGCGCCTGCATGGCCTTGCAGGCCGAGCGGGGGAAGGTCGGCGCCTCGATGTCGCCCACAGCCGTGATCATGTCTCCCTGGCCGTCGACCACGACGGCGATGCCGCGATGGCGGCTTTCGACACGGTTGCCGCGGGTGACTTCGACGGTGACGGGGTTCGACATGGCAGATCTCGATCCTGTTTCGACTGCCGTCGTTGATAGACCATCCGGCCGCGCGATGCACCGGGGAGGCATACCCCCGAACGAAAAAAGGACCGCACGAGGCGGTCCTTCCATGAGTCTGGTCCGGCGAAGGACCCGGATCGGCGTATCGCCGCTCCGATCAAAGGTCAGTTCAGGCCGAGGGCCGCCCCGTCGAGACCGACACCTTGACCAAGCCCTTCACGCAAACCGAAATCTCACTAGACATCGGATCACCTCCCTTCGTTTCGTTGACGTTGGACTGAAGATAGGAAGGGCGCTGTCGCGTTGCAAGCGCAAATGCTAAAATAGACGGCCCGCCGTCACGGAGCGTGGAACGGGGTGGTGCGCGGCGGATCGGCGGGCACGTCGATGTGGTCGGGCGGAAGTCCCGCCCGCGCCCGCCCCGCCATCATCTCGTAGGCACGATCAAGATGACGTGTGAAGCGCGCACCGTCGAAGAGCGGGCGCACGAAGCGGCCGGCATCGAGGCGCTGACGAAGCCCGGTCAGTGCAAAGGGATCGCGGGCGAGCATCACGGCCGTATCGACGAAGGCGCCGTCGTCTTCGGCGACGAGTTCCGGCAGGCCGGCGGCGAGAAGGAGGCTCGCGGACGTCCGCGCCGCGAAGGACCGCCCGCGGACGGTGAGGAGCGGCAGCCCGGCCCAGAGCAGGTCGGCCGTCGTCGCCCCGCCGTTGAAGGGAAGCGTGTCGAGGCCGAGATCGGCGAGCGGCAGGCGGTCGATATGGGCGGCACCCGCCTTGCGCTCGGCGAAAAAGACGCGGTGGCGCGCGACACCCGAGGTCTCCAGCGCGGCGAGCAGGTTGCGCCGGGCGAGCGGCAGCGGGCAGAGAACCCAGAGGACCGCGTCCGGAACGGCCCGCAGCACCTCGGCCCAGAGGGAGAGCGTGCGCGGGGTGATCTTGTAGGGGGCGTTGAAGGCGCCGAAGACGAAGGCATCCTCCGGCAGGCCGGCATCCTCGCGCTCCATGAAGGCCGGCAGCGGCCGCGCCTGCCAGTCGTTCGCCTGGTAGGTCTCCGGCAGGCGGCAGAGCTTCTCGCCGTAGAAGGGCTTGCTCGTATCCGGCGTCACCACCGGATCGGTGATCGCGTAGTCGAGATCGACGCCGGTGACACTGCCCGGATAGCCGAGATAGGTCGCCTTCACCGGGGCGCCGCAGAGATTGACGATGCCGAGGCGGGCACCCATCGTGTGCCCCTTCAGGTCGACGAGGATGTCGATCCGCTCGGCGTCGATGCGTTTGGCAGCCGCGGCGTCGCTGAGCTCGCCGACCGGAATCACCGCGCGGCGCAGATGCTCCGGCCACTCCTCCTGTTTGGCGGCGGCATGGGGTTCCGTATAGGAGAACAGGCGCAGTTCGAAACGCTCCGGGTCGTGCGACGCCATGGTCCGCAGGAAGAGCGTCATCATCGGATGACAATAGAAATCGTTGGAGAGATAGCCGATGCGGATCTTCTCGCCGGGCGGGGAGAAGGGTCGGCGCTTTCCGTGCCCGGCGGTCGGGAGCGTCACGGCATAGCCCGCCGTCTCCAGCGAGGGACGCGCATTGAGCGCCTCGTCCTCGCTCCAGATCAGCCGGGTGAGCGCCCGTTCGCGGGCAAGCAGACCCGCCGAGAACGGCGCGTCCGGCTCCTTCATCAGCGCCTCGTGGCGGGCCATGGCGGCGAAATCCAGCGCCTCGTGGGCAACGGCGAAACGGGAGGTGTTGAGGAACCAGTTCCACGGGCTCGCCTTCAGGCCCTCGTCGAGCTCGCGGCAGAGTTCCTCGAAGCGGCCGGTCAGCCGGTGATGGTTGACGACGAGGGCGAGATGGCGGTCGATCCTGCGGTCGAGGCGGTCGAGAAGCGGCTCCATGTCGTGAAGCCGGCCACGGCTGAAGAAGGCGCTTGCCACCGCGAAGGCGAGCTCGCTGTCGTCCGGATTGAGGCTGGCCGCCCGCGCGCCGACCGGGAGGATGCGGTCCGTCGCCCCCTCCGCAGCATAGAGCGTAACCGCGCGTTTCAGACATTGCGCCGCGGCCGGGGTGTCCGACGCATCCGCGGCCCGGACGAAAGCGTCGGCCGCCTCGATGCGCTCGCCCATCTTCAGGCGGATATCGCCGATCAGGCGAAGCAGCGGCGCGTCTTCCTGCCCGCCCGAAGCCGCGAGCGCCTCACCGGCCTTCGCCAGGGCCGAGCGGAACCGCCCCGCCTCGAACTCGCGAACCGCCTGTGAGAATGCCTCCGTCATGTTTCACCGCTCCCGATGCCAAGCCCCCCGGTGTCATTCCGACACTCCCCCGCAAGCGGGAAGGCGTCAAGCGCCTGTCGAAAACGGTATCGTTGCCGCTTTGCCGGAAGACACCCGATTTCGAGCCGGATCAGGGAAGCTTGAGGATGATCTTGCCGATGTGCCGGCTCGATTCCATCAGCCGGTGCGCCTCGGTGACGTCGGCGAAAGGCAGGACGCTGTGGATGACCGGGGCGACGGTGCCGGCCTCGATCAACGGCCAGACCTCGGCGACGAGCTCGTCGCGGATGCCGCGCTTCTCCTCGGCGGTGCGCGGGCGCATGGTCGAACCGGTGATCGTCAGGCGCTTCACCATGATCGGGGTCAGGTCGAACTTCTCAACGAGCGAGCCGCCGAGGAAGGCGATGATCGACAGGCAACCGTCCTTGGCGAGGCAGGCGAGGTTCTTCTCGAAGTAGCGCGCCCCGATCATGTCGAGGATCGTATCCACCCCACGCTTGCCGGTCTCGGCGCGGATCACCTCGACGAAATCCTCCTCGCGGTAGTTGATGGCGCGGCGGGCGCCGAGCCGCACGCAGGCCTCGCATTTCTCCGCCGAGCCGGCGGTCGCGAAGACCTCGGCGCCGAAGGCCTTGGCGAGCTGGATCGCCGTCGTGCCGATGCCGCTGGTGCCGCCGTGGACGAGCACCGTCTCGCCTTCGGTGAGGCCGGCCATCTGGAAGAGGTTGGCCCATACGGTGAAGAAGGTTTCCGGCAGTGCCGCGGCCTGCACGGCATCAAGGCCCGTTGGCCAGGGAAGCGCCTGGCCGGCCGGCACGGCGCAGTATTCGGCATAGCCGCCGCCATTGGCGAGCGCGCAGACCTTGTCGCCGATCTCGAACTCCTCGACCCCGTGACCGAGCGCCACGACCTCGCCGGCGACCTCGAGGCCGAGCACGGGGCTTGCGCCCTTCGGCGGCGGATAGATGCCCTGCCGCTGGGCGACGTCCGGCCGGTTGACGCCGGCAGCCTCGACGCGGACCAGGATATCGCCCGGCCCGAGGCTCGGCAGCGCCGAGGAACCAAGCACCATCACCTCCGGCGGGCCGTAGGACTGGAGATCGACAAAGCACATCGATGCAGGCAGCGTCATGGCGGCAACTCCTCTTTGCACTCACTGGACATGGCATAGAGTAGCATGCCTGTGGTGAAAAGGAGGCTCATTGCCGCGGCGGGTGCATGTCGCAGGCGGCCGACAAGCCGGTCAGGCGCCGTATCCGCCGAAAACCTCCAGAGCAAGGCCGCTTTCGCTCTCCTTGGCCTTCTTCTTGATGCCGGCGATCTCGGCGCTGATGCGCTGGATATCCTCGATGACGAGGTCCGCCGGCAGTTCGAGCACGCCGATCGAGCAGCGCATCAGCGGAAACTCCCGCTCCCTGCCCTGCCGGTCGTGGCCGCGGATCATGCCGGCCGCCCGGTCCTCCGCCGAATAGAGTTCGGCAGCATCGACATGGAAATCCGAGAGCAGCCGGTCGAGGATTTCGGTCAGCTCCTCGCGCGTCCAGTCGCGGACGCCGATGAAGAAGTCGTCGCCGCCGACATGACCGAGGAAATCGCCCTCCGAGAAGAAATAGCGGCGCAGCAATGCGGCGAAGAGCGTGATCGCGTGGTCGCCGAGGTGGAAGCCGTAATGATCGTTGAAGGGT
Source organism: Ciceribacter sp. RN22 (assembly GCF_024054295.1). NCBI lineage: Bacteria > Pseudomonadati > Pseudomonadota > Alphaproteobacteria > Hyphomicrobiales > Rhizobiaceae > Ciceribacter > Ciceribacter sp. RN22. Next base: position 983,416 of record NZ_JAMXLD010000001.1, on the reverse strand, counting down.
TTGAAGTTGTCGAAGTCGCAGTAGCACAGGTGCCGGACATCATCGCCGTCGCGGGCGGCGTCCTGCATGAAATCGCGGATCGCGCGGTTGCCGGGAAGCCCGGTCAGCGGGTTCTGGTCCTGGGCGATCTGCAGCTGTTTCTCGTTGATGACGCGGATCAGCGAGGCGGCGGAGACGATGCCGGCATAGCGCATGTTTTCGGTGAGGATGACGCAGTCCGAGCCTTCCATGTTGGCGAAGATCGACATCAGCCGCTCGGCGTCGGCGTCGAGGCCGACGATCGGTGCGCGCTCGACGAAGTTGGCGACCGAGCGCTCGTAGACCTTGTTCTTCAGGAGGTCGCGGCCGAAGGGCCGGTAGATGAACTCCTTGAGCGGCGCCTCGCAGATGATGCCGCGCGGCTCGTTGTTGGCGTTCAGCACCGGAAAGAACGACTGCTGCGGATTGCGCCGGAAGAGATCGAAGACGCTGTCGATACCTTCATGCTCGTAGACCGTCGGCAGAAGCTCGATCTGCCTGCGGATCAGGATTTCGTCGAGCGACTGGCTGCTGCGGCGGGCCGTGCCGACGTCCTGCAGGTGGTGGAAGGAGGGCTTGAGCTCGGCAAGCAAGGTGGACGGCCGGGCGATGTACCAACCCTGCACGAGGTCGACGCCGAATTCGCGGCAGGCGAGGAACTCGCCTTCCGTCTCGATGCCTTCGGCGATGACCCGGACGCCGAGCACGTGGGAGAAGCTGACGATGTTGCGGACGAGATGGCGCTTGCGCGGGTTCTCGTCGAGGCCGGCGATGAAGTGACGGTCGATCTTGACGTAATCGATCGGGAAATCGCAGAGCAGCTTCATCTCGCCGTGGCCGACGCCGAAATCGTCGATCGCGAGCTTGAAGCCGGAGCGGCGCATGCGCGCGACGAGTTCGGCGAATTCCGGGACGCTGGTGTTGTCGAAGCGTTCGGAAAGCTCGAAGCAGACCGAGGACGGCGGAATGTTGGCCTTGCGCAGGTGTTCCAGCAGCGTGTCGAGCAACTGGTCGCCGTGCGGGATCAGCCTGACGTCGAGATTGAGGAACAGCGTGTGGCCGGCGAAATTCGGCACCGCCGAGAATTTCGCGAGCGCCCTGCTCGCGACCATCTGCTCGAAGGCGAGGAGGTCGCCGGCGCTTTCCGCCTGGTCGAGCATTTCGAGCGGCGAATTGAAGCCGAGGCGCTCGTGGCCGCGCATCAGGCTCTCGTAGCCGAAGACCTCGCCGGTGCCGATCTCGACGATCGGCTGCAGGGCGTTTTCAACGACGAGTTTCGCAAGCGTCAGCAATTGATCCTTGGCGAAGCGGCGCACATTTCCCGCTTCCGTGGCAACGCTGGCGATCATGTGAGTTTTCTCCGAGCAAGGCCTTGTCTTTTGACCGGAAGGCTCGGGGAAAATCGTCAAGAAACCCTTTCCCAAACATGACATTTGGATGAAAGTTTCGTGACGGTCAGGGCTTCAGCGCGAACGCCAGCGCGATCATCGACCAGCCCTGCATCAGAAGGTCGATGGCGAGGAAGAGGCCGAGCACCCAGAGGCTGTTCACGGGCCAGCCCATGGCGATGACGAAGCCGGCGAGGATGGTCACCGCACCGCTGAAGGCAAGCCAGCCCCAGCCGCTCGTGCCCTTGAGCTTGAGGCCTGCCCAGAGGCGGAAGATGCCGGCGGCGATCAGTGCGATGCCGATCAGCAGGGTGAGCACGGCCGACGCCAGAAGCGGGTTCTGGAAGGTCATGATGCCGGCGAGCGTATAAAGGATGCCGCTCAGCGCCCAGAAGAGCACCGCCTCCCAGCCCTTCACCTGGAAGGCGTGGATGAGGTGCATGACACCGGCGACCAGCATCAGCGCGCCGATGTAATAGACCGAGGCGACGGTCGCGAGGAAGAGGTTGGCGAGCGCAAGGCCCCCGAGGATCAGCGTGATCACGCCGAAGGCAAGAAGCCAGCCCCACTTGGCGCGCAGTTCAGGGAAACGGACAGGCCCGAGATCGTCAATCATGGCAGCACCCTCCTGTGTCGAACCGACGATAGCACCCGGCGCATGCAAAGTCATTGAAATAGTTGCAGGACGGAGCTGCAGACAACCGGAAGGACGGGCGCGGCAGGCTGCCGTTCCCGGCTCCCGTCGAGCCGCCGGCTGCCGGTCAGATTTTTATTGATTGATCAGTCAATCAAAAATAAAATGGCTGAAACGCTGGAGAGAGCAATGCCCAAGGTCGGAATGGAGCCGGTGCGCCGCAAGGCGCTCGTCGACGCGGCCCTCCGGGCGATCGGCCATCATGGATCGCTTGCCGTGACCATGTCGGAGATCGCCCGCGAGGCCGGCGTGTCGCCGGCGCTTGCGCACCACTATTTCGGCAGCAAGGACCAGTTGCTGATCGCCACCATCCGCAATCTCCTGCAGGCGCTTCGCCAAGATGCGGCCGAGGCACTCCGCGCCGCAAAGACGCCGCGCGAGCGGGTCTCGGCGGTGATCCGGGTCAGCTTCCACGCCGACCAGTTCGCGCCCGAGACGGTCGCCGCCTGGCTCGCCTTCTATTCGCAGGCGCAGCGCTCGGAAGAGGTGCGGCGGCTGCTCGCGCTCTATGCGCGGCGGCTGCACTCCAACCTGATGTCGGGCCTTGCGCCGCTCTGCCCCGTCGATGACGCAAGCCGCATCGCCGATGGCGCCGCGGCGATGATCGACGGTCTCTACATCCGGCAATCTCTGAAGGCCGCGCCGCTTTCGATTGATGCGTCTGTCGCTTTGGTCGAGGATTATGTGACGGGGCAGCTCGCCTCCCACCCTCCCCTCGAGGGGGAGGGTCGGACCGGAGGTCCGGGGTGGGGTGAACCGTAATGACCGCAGCGAAGCCTAAGACCGAGATCACCCCCACCCGCCGCTTCGCGGCGACCTCCCCCCTCGCGGGGGAGGTGGAAGCCAACACCCGTCCGGAGACGAACCCATGAAAGCCCAACCGAAAGCCTCCCACTTCATCGACGGGGAATACGTCGAGGACACCGGCGGCACCGTCATCGAGAGCATCTACCCGGCGACCGGCGAGGTGATCGCAAGGCTTCACGCCGCGACCCCGGCGATCGTCGAGAAGGCGATCGCCTCTGCCAAGCGCGCGCAGAAGGAATGGGCGTCCTGGAGCCCGACGGCGCGCGGCCGCGTCTTGAAGAAGGCGGCCGAGATCATGCGCGAGCGCAATCGCGAGCTTTCCGAACTAGAGACGCTCGATACCGGCAAGCCGATCCAGGAGACGATCGTCGCCGACCCGACCTCGGGGGCGGACAGTTTCGAATTCTTCGGCGGCATCGCCGCGACCGCGATGAATGGCAGCCAGATCCCATTGGGTGGTGACTGGGCCTATACCAAGCGCGTGCCGCTCGGCGTCGTGGTCGGTATCGGCGCCTGGAACTATCCGCAGCAGATCGCCTGCTGGAAGGGCGCGCCGGCACTCGCCGCCGGAAACGCCATGGTGTTCAAGCCGTCGGAAGTGACCCCGCTCGGAGCGCTGAAGATCGCCGAGATCCTGATCGAGGCCGGACTTCCGAAGGGCGTCTACAATGTCATCCAGGGCGACCGCGACACCGGCCCGCTGCTCGTCGGCCATCCGGACGTCGCCAAGGTTTCGCTGACCGGCTCGGTGCCGACCGGCCGCAAGGTGGCAGGCGCTGCCGCTTCCCAGCTGAAGCACGTCACCATGGAGCTCGGCGGCAAGTCGCCGCTGATCATCTTCGACGACGCCGATGTCGAAAGCGCGATCTCCGGCGCCATGCTCGCCAATTTCTATTCGACCGGCCAGGTCTGCTCGAACGGCACCCGCGTCTTCGTGCACACGGGCATCAAGGACAAGTTCCTCGCCCGCCTGAAGGAACGGACCGAGGCCATCCTGATCGGCGATCCGCAGGACGAGGCGACCCAGATGGGTCCGCTCGTCTCCTGGGCGCAGCGCGAGAAGGTTCTCGGCTATATCGAGAAGGGCAAGGCGGAAGGTGCAACCCTCGTCACCGGCGGCGGCATCCCGAACAACGTCTCCGGCGAAGGCTACTACGTGCAGCCGACCGTGTTTGCCGACGTGACCGACGAGATGACCATCGCGCGGGAAGAGATCTTTGGGCCGGTGATGTGCGTGCTCGACTTCGACGACGAGGCGGACGTGATCGCGCGGGCCAACGCCACCGAATTCGGGCTCGCCGGCGGCGTCTTCACCGCCGACATCTCCCGTGCACACCGGGTGGTCGACGAACTCGAAGCCGGCACGCTCTGGATCAACACCTACAATCTCTGCCCGGTCGAGATGCCGTTCGGCGGATCGAAGCAATCCGGCTTCGGCCGCGAGAATTCGGCCGCCGCGCTGGAGCACTATACCGAGCTGAAGACGGTCTATGTCGGCATGGGCAAATGCGAGGCGCCGTATTGAGATGATGCTAGCCGTAGCGCAAGTTCGCCCCCCTCTGCCCTGCCGGGCATCT
>NZ_JAMXLD010000001.1:939904-978915 GCF_024054295.1 Ciceribacter sp. RN22 | reverse complement strand
GGGGGGAGATCGGCTGGCCGCACCATCCTCCCCAAACAAACAGCCTCACCAAGCGCCATGCCGTTCATGGGACGCGAAGGTCGTGCCCCTTGTGATCTCCCCACCTGTGGGGGAGATGGCCGGCAGGCCAGAGGGGGGCTGACAGGGTACAACATCAAGAGAACGTTTGGAGCCAACTGAGATGAACAGCGCAGACTACATCATCATCGGTTCCGGCTCGGCCGGATCGGCCATGGCCTATCGCCTGTCGGAAGACGGCAAGCACACTGTCATGGTCCTCGAATACGGCGGGTCGGATGCCGGGCCGTTCATCCAGATGCCGGCGGCACTCGCCTGGCCGATGAGCATGAAGCGCTACAACTGGGGCTATCTCTCCGAGCCCGAGCCGAACCTCAACAACCGGCGCATCACCGCGCCGCGCGGCAAGGTGATCGGCGGCTCGTCGTCGATCAACGGCATGGTCTATGTGCGTGGGTCGGCGGAAGACTATACCCGCTGGGAAGAGGCCGGCGCCAAGGGCTGGGGCTATGCGGACGTGCTGCCCTACTTCAAGCGCATGGAGCATTCTCACGGCGGCCAGGAGGGCTGGCGCGGCACCAACGGACCGCTGCACGTCCAGCGCGGGCCGGTGAAGAACCCGCTGTTCAAGGCGTTCGTCGAGGCGGGCCGGCAGGCGGGCTTCGAGGTGACGGACGACTACAACGGCGAGAAGCAGGAAGGCTTCGGCCTGATGGAGCAGACCATCTGGAAGTCGCGCCGCTGGTCCGCCGCCAACGCCTATCTGAAGCCCGCGCTGAAACGGCCGAACGTCGAGCTCGTGCGCTGCTTCGCCCGCAGGGTCGTCATCGAGAACGGCCGCGCGGTCGGCGTCGAGATCGAGCGCGCCGGCAAGATCGAGGTGGTGCGCGCCAACCGCGAGGTGATCGTCTCGGCCTCGGCCTTCAATTCGCCGAAGCTGCTGATGCTCTCCGGCATCGGCCCGGCGGCGCATCTGAAGGAGATGGGGATCGAGGTCGTGGCCGATCGTCCGGGCGTCGGCGCCAACCTGATGGACCATATGGAGTTCTATTTCCAGCAGGTCTCGACGAAGCCGGTCACGCTCTATTCCTGGTTGCCCTGGTTCTGGCAGGGGGTTGCGGGCGCGCAATGGCTCTTCTCCGGCACGGGGCTTGGCGCTTCCAATCAGTTCGAGAGCTGCGCCTTCGTGCGCTCGGCACCGGGCGTGAAGCAGCCGGATATCCAGTTCCACTTCCTCCCCGTCGCCATTTCCTACGACGGCAAGGCGGCGGCCAAGAGCCACGGCTTCCAGGTGCATGTCGGATACAACCACTCGAAGTCGCGCGGCGCGGTGACGCTGCACTCGCCCGACCCGATGGCCGATCCGGTGATCCGCTTCAATTACATGAGCACCGAGGAAGACTGGGTGAAATTCCGCCACTGCGTGCGCCTCACCCGCGAGATCTTCGGGCAGAAGGCGTTCGACGATTATCGCGGTCCGGAAATCCAGCCGGGCGAGCATGTGCAGACGGACGATGAGATCGACGCCTTCCTGCGCGAGCACCTGGAAAGCGCCTATCACCCCTGCGGCACGAACAAGATGGGATCGAAGGACGATCCGATGTCGGTGGTCGACCCGGAATGCCGGGTGATCGGCGTCGAGGGTCTGCGCGTCGCGGACTCGTCGATCTTCCCCGACATTACCTACGGCAACCTCAACGGTCCGTCGATCATGACCGGCGAGAAGGCGTCCGACCACATTCTCGGCAAGCAGCCGCTGCCGCGGTCGAACCAGGAGCCGTGGATCAATCCGCGCTGGGAAACAAGCGACCGCTGACCGGTCGCGGAGCGCTGCGAGGCGCTCCGGGTCTCAAAGGTCGAGTTCGACCCAGAGCGCGGCGTGATCGGAGGCGGCGAGCTTCCAGCTGGTGATGCCGGGGAAGGAGCTCTCGGCGCCGCCGGTGATCTCGTCGAGGCCTGCGATGCCGCGACGCTCGAAGCCCGCCCGCTTCACGAGGGGCTTCAGCGCATCCGAGACGAGGATGTAGTCGATCGCGTTGCGCTCGTGCTTCTTGCCGTAATAATAGGTCCAGCGGTCATCCTGCGGCCAGTCGAGGACATCAAGCACGTTGGTGAGTTCCGGGGCCGCGAGGAGCGGCTCCAGCGGCCCGCTGTCCGGCTCGTCGTTGAAGTCACCGGCGACCAGCACGAGGTCCTTCGAAAGGTCGTAGCGGGTCCTGAGGATCTGCGCGACCGCCTTCGCCTGGCGCATGCGCTTGTGGTCCGATACCGCCGGCGTCGCATCCTTCGCCTTGAAATGGTTGACCAGGACGAAGAGCGACCGCCCGTCGATGTCGATCTCCACTTCGAGGCAGTCGCGGGAGAAGATGATCCCTTCGGAATCCCGCGCGAAGACATTGGTCTTCACCGTCCTGATCGGGTAGAGGGCGCGGCTCGCGAGCGCCACGTCGATGCCGCGCGGATCGTTGCCGTCGACGACGATCTTGTCCTTGAACCACGAATTCAGGATGTCGGTGTTGAACCTGGCCAGCGTGCCGGCGCTCTCGACCTCGACGAAGCACTGGATGTCCGGCTTAACCTCCTTGATCACCTTGCCGGTGAACTGGATCTGCTCCTCGCTGAAGCGTTCGCGCTTGAGGTCGACGAAGCCGTCCCAGTCCTCCCGCCCCTTGGCGATCAGGTCGCCGTCGGCCGTCAGGATGTTGCGGCCGACCCGCGAGGAGCGGATATTGATCGCCAGATAGTCCTTGAGCGCGACGTAGAGCGTCCGGATTTCGTCGGCATAAGGACGGTAGTTGCGCATGTCGAGGAGTTCGGAAAACCGGTTGACGCGCCGCAATATCTCCGCCGCCTGCGCGTGGTCCGCCATGTTGAGAACCTTCGGACGCGAGAACAGATTTTCGACATTGAACGTACTGACGACGACCATCGTGCGCTTCCCCTACCGTTGCACCGGAAACCCCATGTGCGTCTAGCAGAGCACAACTAACGCGGAAATATAACCCCAAGATTCCGGTAGTGGTTGTCACATCCCTCCGGCAGGTCTCCGGGGTTCCGAAGCACTGCGTTCGGGCCGGAAAAGCGGACCGTCGGGGATATCTCCTTGCCTCGCAGACACATTCCGAAGTAGGCCTGACTGATCGACTTTCGCCAACCGGCTCCTGGCCTTCCTGCAGCCGAATGTCCCGCTCCGTGCAATGAGTCCGATGATGCCGACCGACTACAAGAAGCTGAAGATGCTCCGACGCTCCCGTGCGATGTGGGGTTCGTGGCGCGTCTGGAAACCGAGAATGGTCTTCTGGATCGGTGCGCTGGCCATCGGCGTCATCAGTGTCGTCTTTGCGAAACTCGCGGACGCCGCGCAGCTGCGCTTTCACGACCTGACAAGCGGGGGAGACTGGAACTTCCTGCTGCCGCTCCTCATGACCCCGGTCGGTTTCACCCTCTGCGCCTATCTCGCGACCAGGGTCTTTCCCGGCGCCCAGGGGTCGGGAATTCCCCAGGCGATCGCCGCCCGGCACCTGCGCCAGCCGGAGGACCGCGACCGGCTGCTCTCGCTGAAGCTCGCCTTCGGCAAGATCCTGCTCACCGTGACCGGGCTCTTCTTCGGCGCGTCGATCGGCCGCGAGGGACCAACGGTGCAGGTCGGCGCCTCGATCATGCTGCAGGCCGCCCGGCTCGGCGGCATGGCACAGGCCAAGGGGCTGATCCTTGCCGGCTCCGCCGCAGGGATCGCGGCAGCCTTCAACACCCCGCTCGCCGGCATCGTCTTCGCCATCGAGGAAATGAGCCGGACGTACCAATCACGGGCGAACGGCCTGGTGCTCACGGCGGTCATCCTTTCCGGTCTCGCGGCACTGGGCCTCGTCGGAAGCTACACCTATTTCGGTTCGGCCCCGGAGGCGGCGAACGACCCCCTGGAATGGCTGCTCGTGGTGATCTGCGGCGTGGGCGGCGGCGCACTCGGCGCGGCCTTCAGCGCGTCCGCACTCCGGCTCTCCCGGCGCATCAAGCGCTGGGCGCAGCCGGACCCGCTGCGACGTTCACTGGTGCTCGCCGCCGGATGCGGCGCCGCGGTCGCGATCATCGGCGTCGTAGCAGGCGGCGCGACCTTCGGAACCGGCTACGATCAGGCCCGCAGCGCCGTCGAAGGGGACGCACTGCCTCTCCTCTTCTTCCTCGAAAAGCTGCTCTCGACATTCCTGTCGATGATGTCGGGGATTCCCGGCGGCATCTTCGCACCCTCGCTTTCCGTCGGAGCCGGTTTCGGCAGCACGGTCGGACATCTTCTCGGCACCAGCATCGCGCTCGCCTCCGTGCTCGGCATGGCCGGCTATTTCGCCGGCGTGGTGCAAGCGCCGATGACGGCCTTCGTCATCATCCTCGAGATGACCGACAACCACGAAGGCGTCATCGGCCTGATGGCCTGCGCCATGCTCGGCTACGTCACCTCGCGGATGATCGCCCGCGAGCCACTTTACCACGGCCTCTCGCGCGCCTTCGTCGCCGAGGGCATCCGCCGCAGCCGCAACGAGGTCCGGCAGGAGAAGCCAGAAGCACTACAATAGGAAAACCACCCAGAAATGCGGTTTTCCATACCAGAATGGTTATGATTTCGGATCATAACGTTATTTGATGACGCGGCGGACTTCTGCAAGCATGACAGACAGGAGGAGGACTGTCGGCGATACGACGGCGGCCGTGCGGGCACAGCGTGCAGCACGGGCCGGCGACGGGGAGAAAACCGGCATCCGCTTCGCGCCATGTCCGCATGCTTTGGGAGGAGAACATGCTTCACAAGACCGTTATGACCGGGCTCGCCGGCCTCGCACTCGCGCTGTCCGCCACCGCATCCTTTGCGGCGGACGTCGTTCTCAGACTACACCAGATGTTGCCGCCGCAGGCGACCATTCCGGCCAAGGTGCTCACGCCCTGGGCGGAGAAGGTCAAGGCCGATTCGGGCGGACGCATCGAGGTCGAGCTCTATCCGGCCATGCAGCTCGGCGGCAAGCCGTCCGAACTCGTCGACCAGGTGAAGGACGGCGTCGTCGACCTGATCTGGACCGTCATCGGCTACACGCCCGGCCGCTTCCCGAAATCGGAAGCGTTCGAACTGCCCTTCATGGTAACGACGGGCGAAGCGACCTCGCTCGCCTTCTACGACTACTACGAGAAGCACCTGAAGGACGAATTGCAGGACTACCACGTGCTTGCCGTGCATACCCACGGCCCCGGCCTCATCCACACGATCGGCTCCAAGCCGGTGAAATCGCTCGAGGACATGAACGGGCTGAAGCTGCGCGGCACCTCAAAGGTCGTCAACCAGATGCTGGAGGCGATGGGCGCCTCGGCAATCGGCATGCCGGTGACGGCGGTGCCGGAGAGCCTGTCGAAGAGCGTCATCGACGGAACGGTCGTTCCGTGGGAAGTCACGCCGGCGATCAAGATTGCCGAACTCGCGCCGAACCACACCGGTTTCTCCGGCAAGAACGGCCTCTATACCGGCACCTTCCTGTTCGCGATGAACAAGGACAGCTACGACGCCCTCCCCGACGACCTCAAGAAGGTGATCGACGACAATTCCGGTCGTGAGCTCGCCCGCAAGTTCGGCGTCGCGATGGACCAGGGCGACATCCGCGGCAAGGAAATCGCCGACAAGGCCGGCAACACGACGATCATGCTCGACGAGACGGAGACCGCCCGCTGGCGGGCTGCCGGCGAAAACGTAACCAAGGCGTGGATCGCCGACATGGACGCCAAGGGACTCGACGGTACGACGCTCTACAACGACGCCGTCGCACTGATCGACCAGTACAGCAAGTAAGCCCCGGCGGGCCGGGATCGCCGCGAGGCGCCCGGCCCTTCCGTTCCGCACCACGGGTGCCATCCCTGATCGAGGAGACATCGAGGAAGACATGGCGATCGAGACTATTTCCGCATTCGGGCGCTGGGAGCGCCGGGCCGCACGGCTCGCCACCACGCTCGTCGTCTTCGGCGGCGCCTGCCTCGTCCTCGCCTGCCTCCTCACCGGCGTTTCGATCGTCGGCAGCGTGACCATCCGCCCGCTTCCCGGCGAAATCGAACTCGTCGAGGCGCTCTGCGGGCTGGCGGTCTTCGCCTTCCTGCCCTATTGCCAGCTGAAGCGCGGCCATGTCGGCGTCGATCTGGTGATGAGCGCCTTCGGCGGCAAGGCGATGGACTACGCGCAACTTGCCGGCGACCTCATCGTCGCCATCCTCTTTGCGGTGCTCACCTGGCGGCACGGCATCGGGCTTCTCGACAAGTATGCCAACGGCGAGACGACCCCGCTGCTGCTGCTTCCGGTCTGGTGGGGCTTTGCCGCCGCCTTCGTGCTGATGCTTGCCAATCTCCTCGTCTGTCTCTTCGTCGTCGCCGCCGATCTTCGGGCGCTCCGCCACGGCAACTCCATCGTCGTCTCCATGGGTAGCCACTGATGAGCAGCGTCGAAATCGGTCTCTGGTCCTTCCCGGTCCTCATTCTCCTGATCTTCATGCGCGTGCCGATCGCCGCGGCCATGCTCGGCACGGGCGTGGTCGGAACCTATATCGTGCTCGGCAAGTGGACGCCGATCCTCTCGCAGATGAAGGCGATCTCCTGGGCGACGAACGCCAACTATTCGCTGTCGATCATTCCGCTCTTCCTGCTGATGGGGCAATTCGCCGCCCGCGGCGGCATGAGCCAGGCGCTCTTCAACGCCGCCGCCGCCTTCCTCGGGCACCGCAAGGGCGGCGTCGCCATGGCGGCGGTCGGCGCCTGCGCCGGCTTCGGCTCGATCTGCGGCTCGTCGCTTGCCACCGCCGCGACCATGGCGCAGGTGGCGCTGCCGGAACTGAAGCGCAACGGCTATTCCGGCGGGCTTGCCAGTGCGGCGCTTGCCGCCGGCGGCACGCTCGGCATCCTCATTCCGCCTTCGGTCGTGCTCGTCATCTATGCGATCCTCGCCGAGCAGAACATCGCCAAGCTCTTCCTCGCCGCCTTCGTGCCCGGACTGCTCGCCGCCTTTTCCTATCTGGTCGTGATCGCAATCTACGTGCGGGTGAAGCCGGAGAGCGCCGGCCACGCCGCGCGCATTCCGTGGGCCGGGCGTGTGCCGGCGCTCGTCGCCGTCTGGCCGGTCGCTGCGATCTTCTTCCTCGTCGTCGGAGGCATCTATCTCGGCTGGTTCACGCCGACGCAGGCCGCCGCGATCGGCGCCGGCGGCGCGGGCCTCGTCGCCTGGGCGAAGGGTGGTCTCGACCGCAGGTCGCTGCTCGCCTGCTTCAAGGATACGGCCGTCTCGACCGGCATGATCTTCTTCATCGTGCTCGGCGCCTCGGTGTTCAACTCCTTCCTCGCCTTCTCACGGCTGCCGCAGGTGGGCGCCGAATGGGTGACGACGCAGGGGTTTGCCCCGATGACGGTGCTCGTCATCATCCTGCTGCTCTACATCGTCTTCGGCTGCATCATGGATTCGCTGTCGATGATCGTGCTCACGGTGCCGATCTTCTTCCCGATCGTCACCGCCATGGATTTCGGGCTCAGCCCCGAGCATTTCGCGATCTGGTTCGGCATCCTCGTGCTGATGGTGGCCGAGATCGGCATGATCACCCCGCCGGTCGGCCTCAACCTGTTCATCATCTCCGGGATGTCGCGGGACGTCGAAATCCGCGAGACCTACCGCGGGATCGTTCCCTTCGTGACGGCCGACCTCCTGCGCATCGTCATCCTGACAGCCTTTCCGATCATCTCGATCTTCCTGGTGTAAGGGGGACGTGCGCCTCCCCCTGCCCTACCGGAACAGCTTCCAGTGCTGCAGGCGGAAGCGGATATCGCCGCCCACCACAACCTGGGCCTCCAGCGGCACCTCGATCTCGATGTGGTGGCCGGTGCCGTCGGTCGAGATGTCGACCTCGACGATCCGGGTGCCGGCGAGACGCCGGCTCGCGATCACCCGCCCCCGAAGCGCGTCGCCGTCCACGACGGCCTCGACGTCCTGCGGGCGGAAGAAGATGCTGCCGTCACCATCCGGACCCGCGTCGCCGATGCCGATCCTCTTGCCCTCGAAGAGCACGGCGCCATCCTTGACCGAAACCGGCAGGCTGGAGGAATCCCCGATGAAGGAGAAGACGAAGGGGCTGTTCGGGCGGTCGTAGACGTCGTCCGCGGTGCCGACCTGCTCGATCTTCCCCTGGCTCATCACCACCACGCGGTCGGCGAGTTCGAGCGCCTCCTCCTGGTCGTGGGTCACGAAGAACGTCGTGTGGCCGGTGCGCTCGTGGAACTCCTTCAGCCAGCGGCGAAGCTCCTTGCGGACCTTGGCGTCGAGCGCGCCGAAGGGCTCGTCGAGCAGCAGGACGGTGGGTTCGATCGCCATCGCGCGGGCGAGCGCCACGCGCTGGCGCTGGCCGCCGGAAAGCTGGGCGGGATAGCGCTTCTCCAGCCCGGTCAGGTGGACCATGTCGAGGAGATCGGAGACACGGCGGCGGATTTCGGCGGCCGGCGGACGGGTGGCGCCCGGGCGCACCTTGAGGCCGAAGGCGACGTTTTCGGCAACCGTCATGTGGCGGAAGAGCGCGTAGTGCTGGAAGACGAAGCCGATATGGCGCTCCTGCACGCTCTTCAGCGAGGCATCCTCGTCGCCGAAGAAGATCTGGCCCGCGGTCGGCTGTTCGAGCCCGGCGATCAGGCGCAGAAGCGTCGTCTTGCCGGAGCCGGAGGGGCCGAGGAGCGCGATCAGCTCACCGGAGCCGACGGAAAGCGAGACGTCGTGCAGAGCCGGGAACTGTCCGAATTCCTTGCGGATATTGGTGATGGTGACATCCATGCACTCAGGCCTTTCAATGTTTGCGGCTGGCTGCGATTTCCTCGCCGTAATGCAGCTCCAGAACGGTCTTGAGCGCGAGCGTGACGAGGGCGAGCAGAGCGAGAAGGGTCGAGACGGCGAAGGCCGCGACGAAATTGTATTCGTTGTAGAGGACCTCGATGTGGAGCGGCATGGTCTCGGTCAGGCCGCGGACATGGCCGGAGACCACCGAGACGGCGCCGAACTCGCCCATCGCGCGGGCGTTGCAGAGCAGCACGCCGTAGAGCAGCCCCCACTTGATGTTCGGGAGCGTCACATAGCGGAAGGTCTGCCAGCCGGTGGCGCCGAGCGAGATTGCCGCCTCCTCGTCGCCCGAGCCCTGCTGTTCCATCAGCGGGATCAACTCGCGGGCGATGAAGGGGAAGGTGACGAAGACGGTCGCGAGCACGATGCCCGGCACGGCGAAGATGATCTCGACGCCGTGGCTCTTCAGCCAGGGGCCCATGAGGCTCTGGGAACCGAAGAGGAGCACATAGACCAGGCCGGAGATGACCGGCGAGATCGAGAACGGCAGGTCTATGAGCGTGGTCAGAAAGGCCTTGCCGCGAAATTCGAACTTGGCGATCGCCCAGGCGGCGGCAATCCCGAAGACGAGGTTCAGCGGCACGGCGATCGCCGCGACGGTGAGCGTCAGCCGGATCGCCGAGAGCGCGTCGGGCTCGGCAAGGGCAGCGATGAACGCGGACGTGCCCTTGCGGAAGGCCTCGACGAAGACGAGAACGAGCGGCAGCAGCACGACGAGCGCCATGAACAGAACGGCGACGGCGGTGAGCACGACGCGCCAGCCGGCGGTCTCCTCGGCGGCCTCGTGGAAGGCGGTGCGGGTGTCGGCGGGCTTAGCGGACATTGGTGTACCTCCGGCGGCTCCACATCTGCAGAAGATTGATCAGCAGCAGCATTGCGAAGGAGATGATCAGCATGATGCAGGCGATCGAGGTGGCTCCGGCATAGTTGAACTCCTCCAGCCGGATGACGATCAGCAGCGGCGCGATTTCCGACACATAGGGAATATTGCCGGCGATGAAGATGACGGAACCGTATTCGCCGACGGCGCGCGCGAAGGCGAGCGCGAAGCCGGTGAGGATCGCCGGCACGAGGCCCGGCAGGATGACATGGACGATCGTCTGGAAGCGGTTCGCCCCGAGGGTTGCTGCGACCTCCTCGACCTCGCGGTCGATCTCCTGCATGACCGGCTGGACAGTGCGCACAACGAACGGCAGGCCGACGAAGACGAGCGCCACGACGATGCCGAGGGGCGTGAAGGCGATCTTGATGCCGAGCGGCGCAAACAGCGAACCGATCCAGCCCTTCGGCGCGTAGAGCGCGGCGAGCGAGATGCCCGCGACCGCCGTCGGCAGTGCGAACGGCAGGTCGATGATCGCGTCGAGCAGGCGGCGACCCGGAAAATGATAGCGCACCAGCACCCAGGCGGTGACGACGCCGAAGACGGCGTTGATCGACGCGGCGATGAGCGAGCAGCCGAAGCTCACCTTCAGCGCCTGCAGCGTGCGCTCGTCGAGCGCGATCGCGACGAACTCGTCCCAGCCGAGCGAGGCCGAGCGCCAGACGAGGGCGGCGAGCGGGATCAGGATGATCGCCGTCAGGTAAAAGATCGTATAGCCGAGCGTCAGGCCGAAGCCCGGCAGAATGCTCGGCTGTCGCCAGTTCTTCATGAATGTTCCCGTCATCGCCCCGTCGCGTCTTCTATCATGCCTTCAAATCATTCCGCGGCAAGCCCCGGCCTTCGGAAGGCCGGGGCTTGCCGATTGGGGAGGATCGCCGGTTATCTGGCGGGCTTGTAGATCTGGTCGAAGATGCCGCCGTCGCCGAAGTGGGTCGGCTGCGCCTTGGCCCAGCCGCCGAAGATCGGGTCGTCGATCGTGACCAGGTCGAGCTTCGGCAGCGTCGGCTGGTCGGCGGGCACGAGCTCGGGCTTGGCGGGACGGTAGAAGTGCTTGGCGGCGAGCGCCTGGCCTTCCGGCGAATAGAGGTATTCGAGATAGGCCTCGGCGACCTTGCGGGTGCCCTTGGCGTCGACGTTTCCGTCGACGACGGTGACCGGCGGCTCGGCGAGGATCGAGAGCTTCGGCACGACGATGTCGAAGGCATCGTCACCGAATTCCTTGCCGGCGAGATAGGCCTCGTTTTCCCAGGCAATCAGCACGTCACCGATCTCGCGCTGGGCGAAAGTCACGGTCGAACCACGGGCGCCGGTATCGAGGACCGGCGTGCGGCGGAAGATCTCGGCGACATACTCCCTGATCTTCGCCTCGTCGCCGCCGAATTCCTTGTGGGCCCAGGCCCAGGCGGCGAGATAGTTCCAGCGGGCGCCGCCCGAGGTCTTCGGGTTCGGGGTGACGATCTGGACATCCCCCTTCACGAGATCACCCCAGTCGTGGATGCCCTTCGGATTGCCCTTGCGGACCAGGAAGACGATCGTCGAGGTATAGGGCGAGGAATTGTTCGGCAGGCGCTTGCGCCAGTCGGCCGGGATCTTGCCCGTCGCCTTGGCGATCGCATCGATGTCGCCTTCGAGCGCCAGTGTCACGACGTCGGCATCGAGCCCGTCGATGACCGAGCGGGCCTGTTTGCCCGAACCACCGTGGGACTGCTGGACGGTGACGTCTTCGCCGGTCTCGGCCTTCCAGTGCCTGGCGAAGGCGGCGTTGTATTCCTTGTAGAACTCCCGCGTCGGATCATAGGAGACATTCAGCAGCTTCGTGTCGGCAAAGGCCGGGGCGACCATGCCGGCCGTCAACGACAGGCCGATCAGAAAACCGCTCAAATGCTTCAGGAATGTGGTCATCACAGCTGTCCCTCTCATGTGATTGCGGTTTCAGACTACTTAGTCGGTAGACTTAGTCAACATGACCGGAGGGACTCGCAAAAGTCTTTCCCTCCCGGCATTTCCAACGCAAAAGCCATGCTGCCGAAGGGCGCTCGGGGACGGCAAATCATCTGCCGCAAGCGCTTCCGGTGAAATGAACGAACGATGCCACCGGTGTTCGGGGGAGGCAATGACGGGGATCAAGAGGGATACCGATGTGCGCGCCGGCACGTCGGCGCGGGCCGTCGACCGTCAGACGGCTTCGGCGATCTCGTCCACGCTCACGCCATCGGCGAGCGTCGCCTCGAACAGGATGCGGCGGGTGGCGTCGGCGACGCGGGCGAAGACGCGGCGGATCTCGCAATCGGCCTCGCCGTTGCAATCCTCACACTTGCGGTAGGCGGTGATCGACAGGCACGGCAGCGGCGCGATCGGCCCGTCGATCAGCCGCAGGACCTCGCCGTAGGTGACCTCGCCCGCGGGCTTCAGGAGCAGGTAGCCGCCCTGCTTGCCGCGGCGGCTGATGACGATGCCGCTGCGCTTCAGCTCGAGCAGGATCTGTTCGAGGAACTTCTTCGGAATGTTCTGCTGTTCGGCGATCTCGGAAATCTGCACGGGCTCACCGGCCGGCGCACGCGCCAGCATCGACAGCGCCCTCAGCGCATATTTCGCCCTTTGCGAGATCATCGCATGCCGCTTTCCGTCATCCGCATCCGGCCTGCGCCGCCTTTCGAAACGCCGGCCTTGCGGTCCTCGCGGTCACTAAACCACAATGGCGTAAAATACAATTTCGCCATCAAGATTTGTCAGACCGGGCGAACGGGCGCATGATCGCGGTGGGCGGCGGCTTTTCTGCGGATCGTGCCGCGCAGAGAGATATTTGCTCCCGCCCGCGCATCATTCGAAATGCATGTTTCTGTCCGCGCCCGTGAATTCCTGAGATACTGCCGGCAATTAGAACAGCAGGATTGCGAGATGACGACCCGCCACCAGGAAGACCAGGCCCGCAGCCTCGACCAGGAACTCGCCGCCCTCGATCTCGCCGGGCGGCTTGCGCTTGTCGGGCAGCTGGGCGGCCGCGCCGTCTTCACCACCAGCCTCGGCATCGAGGATCAGGTGATCACCGCCGTGATCGGCGCCGAGCGCCTGCCGATCGAGGTTTCGACGCTCGAGACCGGCCGTCTCTTTCCCGAGACGGTGGCGCTGATCGCCGAGACGGAAGAGCGCTTCGGCATCGAGATCAGGCGCTTCCATCCCGAACAGGACGACATTGACGCCTATGCGGAAAAATACGGCCTGAACGGCTTCTACGAGAGCGTCGAGGCGCGCCATGCCTGCTGTCACGTGCGCAAGCTGAAGCCGCTCGCCCGTGCGCTCGAAGGGGCCGCCGTCTGGGTGACCGGGCTTCGCCGCGGCCAGTCCGGCAACCGCGCCGCGACGGCCTTTGCCGAATACGACGCCGAGCGCAACCTCATCAAGGTGAACCCGCTCGCCGACTGGTCGATCGAGGAGATCAAGGCCTTCGTCGAGGAACAGGCGGTGCCGGTCAATCCGCTGCACGCCCGCGGCTATCCCTCGATCGGCTGCGAGCCGTGCACGCGGGCGATCAAGCCCGGCGAGCCGGAGCGCGCCGGCCGCTGGTGGTGGGAAAACGACGAGAAGCGCGAATGCGGGCTGCATGTGCCGGAAGCGGCGGAGGTCTCCCCGCTCGCGCAGACACAGGCCTGAACCGAAACAAGGAATTCACCCCCCTCTGTCACTTCGTGACATCTCCCCCTCAAGGGGGGAGATCGGGGCGCCAGACCACCGCCGTACCGCAAACTGGAAACGGCAGCGGGAAGCGATCTCCCCCCTTGAGGGGGAGATGCCCGGCAGGGCAGAGGGGGGTGCCAGAAAATGCCGCCGTCAGCGGCCATAAAGGCAGATAGGCAATGCACGTACATACATCCGAGTTCGATCCGCATTCGAAGGACCCCGTTACCAAGCCGCCGCTCGATCCGCACCTGAAGGCGCTGGAGAACGAGGCGATCCACATCTTCCGCGAGGTCGCGGCAGAGTTCGAAAAGCCGGTCATGCTCTATTCGATCGGCAAGGATTCCTCCGTCCTGCTGCATCTCGCCCGCAAGGCCTTCTATCCCGGCCGCGTGCCCTTCCCGCTGCTGCACGTCAACACCGGCTGGAAGTTCGCGGAAATGATCGCCTTCCGCGACGAGATGGTGGAGCGCTACGACCTCGACTTGATCGAGCACATCAATCCGCGTGGCGCGGCCGAAGGCATCTCGCCCTTCGCCCATGGCTCGGCGCTCTACACCGACATCATGAAGACCGAGGCGCTGCGCCAGGCGCTCGACGCCGGCAAGTATGACGCCGCCTTCGGCGGCGCGCGGCGCGACGAGGAAGCCTCGCGCGCCAAGGAACGCATCTATTCCTTCCGCACGCCGGACCATCGCTGGGACCCGCGCAACCAGCGGCCGGAGCTCTGGAACCTCTACAACGGCATGATCCGCCGCGGCGAGAGCGTGCGCGCCTTCCCGCTCTCCAACTGGACCGAAGTCGACATCTGGCGCTACATCCAGGCTGAGAACATTCCGCTGGTGCCGCTCTACTTTGCCAAGAAGCGCCCCTTCGTCGAGCGCGACGGCATGATGATCCTCGCCGAGGACCCGCGCCTCGAACTGCTGCCCGGCGAGGTCCGCCAGGAGGGCATGATCCGTTTCCGCACGCTCGGCTGTTTCCCGCTGACCGGCGCCATCCGCAGCCACGCGACCACCCTCGAAGACGTGATCGCCGAGCTTGAAATCGCAACCGTGTCCGAGCGTCAGGGCCGGGCCATCGACCGCGACCAGTCGGGATCGATGGAAAAGAAGAAACGCGAAGGATATTTCTGATGGCTTTTTCTTCGCTTACGCGAAGACCCCTCCCCAACCCTCCCCACAAGGGGGAGGGAGAGGAGCCCGTAGCGCTCGCCGCATTCCGTCTCCCCCCTTGTGGGGGAGATGGCGGCAGCCAGAGGGGGTCAAACCTATCGCTCCGCCGCCGACTTTCGTCGTCGGCTTACCCCCCTCTGTCACTTCGTGACATCTCCCCCACAAGGGGGGAGAGCGGGTTCGCCGCTGCCGCCCTGCACACCGTTTATGCACCAGCCGCACAGCGCCTGCTGCCACTGCCCGAAGGTATCTGACATGACCCAGACCGCTACCCTTGCCGTCATAACCGAGGCCCCGCTCGCAGACGCCGCCCCGGCCGTCCGGCGGGACACGCGCCCCCTGCGCCTCATCACCTGCGGCTCGGTGGACGACGGCAAGTCGACGCTGATCGGCCGGCTTCTCTGGGATACCAAGGCGGTCAAGGAAGACCAGGCGGCGACGCTCCACCGCGACAGTGGCAAGCAGAACGACCTCGGCCTGCCCGACTTCGCGCTGCTCCTCGACGGCCTGCAGGCCGAGCGCGAACAGGGGATCACCATCGACGTCGCCTATCGCTACTTCTCCTCGGAGAAGCGCTCCTTCATCGTCGCCGACACCCCCGGCCACGAACAGTATACCCGCAACATGGCGACTGGCGCCTCGACCGCCGATCTCGCGGTACTGCTCGTCGACGCGCGCGCCGGCCTTCTCGAACAGACCCGCCGGCACGCTACCATCGCCTCGCTGATGGGCATCAAGCAGTTCGTGCTGGCGGTCAACAAGATCGACCTCACCGACTACGACAAGGCCGGCTTCGAGCAGATCGCCCACGACTTCAGGGCGCTGGCGCTCTCGCTCGGCGTGCGCCAGGTGACTGCGATCCCGATGTCGGCGCTCAAAGGCGAGAACGTCGTCTATTCCGGCCAGGCGGTGATGCCCTGGTATGACGGCCCGACGCTCATCGAGACGCTCGAGCTTGCGACACAGCGCTCCAACCAGACGACCGGCTTCCGTCTTCCGGTGCAGCGCGTCTGCCGCCCCGGCGAGAGCTTCCGCGGCTATCAGGGCACGGTCGCCGGCGGCTCGGTGAAGCCCGGCGACAGCGTGGCGATCCTGCCCTCCGGCCAGGTCGCCAACGTCAAGCAGATCGTCACCTTCGACCTCGTGCGCAATGCTGCGGTCTCTGGCGATGCGATTACGCTGGTGCTCGACCGGCAGGTCGACGTCTCGCGCGGCGACCTGATCGTCTCGGTCGATGCGCAGCCGCAGACGGGGCTTGCCTTCGACGCCCAGCTCGTGGCGCTGCAGCCGGAAGGCATCCAACCGGGCAAGCGCTACTGGCTGAAGGCGGGCGCGCGCCGCCAGCGCGTGCAGGTGCAGCCGGTGAGCCAGCTCGACCTCCACAGCGGCAAGTGGAACCCGGCCGAAAACCTGCCGATGAACGCCATCGGCAAGGTGCATCTCGCCTTCGACGAACTGGCGATGTTCGACCCTTACGAGCAGAACCGCGCGACCGGCGCCTTCATCCTGATCGATCCCGACACCAACAACACGGTGGCCGGCGGCATGATCACGGCAAAGCGCGCCGATCTTTCCGGCCTCAATGCCGGCGAGGCGCGGGTGATCCTGTCGCTTCCGGCCGACCTCGCCGACCAACTGATGGCGACCGAGCTTCTCGCAAGTCGCCGCGACGAGGTCGAAAGCCGACGGCTGACGACCGCCGCCGCCCGCGATTTCATCGACGGCATCGACGGCTGACAGCCGCACTTGCCGATCGGGGTCCCCGCTCCGATCGGACTTGCCCGCCCGACATGGCGGCACTCTGCACGACGCGGAAGTAACAACCGAACGGAAATGCGCGCGGCTACGCTCCGCCTCCGGCAGGCGACGGTGCCAGCTCAGGCGGGACGGGAATTCAGGGTGCGGCCGGCGACGGCGCCCGCCTGATCGCTGGCCCCGCCCTGCGGATGCGGTCAGGGCAGCCGGCAGTTGCATGGCGCGGACGCAATTGCGCCCTTCGGCCTTGGCCAGATAGAGCATGGTGTCGGCCGAGGCGAGAAGAAGATCGAGCGGCGCGCCCCCCTCGCCCTTCACCGCCACGCCGATGCTGACGGTGACGGAGAGCGTTCGCCCTTCGAAGGGGATCGACCGCCGCTCGACCGCCTGTCGGAAGGCATCGGCGACGGCGCGTGCCTGTTCGAGCCTCGCTCCCGGGAGGAGGCAGGCGAACTCCTCGCCGCCGAACCGTGCGACGGCGGCGTTTTCCGGCATGTGCCGCCGCAACAGTTCCGCGAACGTCACCAGTACGCGGTCACCGGCCAGATGTCCGTCGGTATCGTTGACCTGCTTGAAGTAATCGAGGTCGCAGACCAGCATCGCGGCCGCTTCAGCCGGTCGCGCAAGCATCTCCTCCGTCTTCGCGATGAAGGAGCGGCGGTTGTCGAGCCCCGTCAGCGCATCGGTTTCCGCCGCGATCTTGTAGCGGCGCTCGGAGCGGTCCTTGGCGAGCATGGCGACCGAGAACATGCCGAACATGTTGGAGAGCGCCGACAGCAGCGACAGGGTTACGAACCAGGCTGCGTAGTGTTCCTGCGCATCGACCGGAGGCGCCACGAAAAGGGCGAAGGGAATGCGCGCGAGCCAGAGCAGCGCGTGGCCGAGATTGATCGCACAGGCGAGAGGGCGGGACGGCAGCGGCTCGCGGAGCCCGCCGCGATAGACCTCCCAGGCGGCAAGCCCGTTGTAGACGCCGAAGACCATGGCGGCAATGACCGCGCGGAACACCGTCGAGTCCTGGAAGAGCGACAGCGGATAGATGGCAAGGCTCAGGAGCGCACCGGCGAAGACCATGAGGTAGTTCGGCCGGCGGTTGTCGAAGGCCGCGAAGGCGCTCCAGAACAAGCCTATACCGACGAAGGCGATCGGAAAACCAAGCCCGGTGGAGAGCCAGAAGGGCAGGACGAGGCGGAGCCCATGCAGGATTGCGCCGACGATTCCCGCGACGCAGGCAAACCCGAGCAAGGCAGAAGCCTTGTTGCTGCGGTCATGCCACCAGATGCCCAGCGATATGACGGCGACGACCAGCGTGCCCAGGGCATAGACGACCATGATGGTCGGAAGATGTAGAAATTGCTCCAATACCGCAATCCGCACTTATGCAAATAAGCGACATTCTGCGCATGATGAATGGAAATTCCGTTAAATCCTCGCCTATGACGGGTAACGGCCTCGAAAATGTGGTCCTGACTAGGCAGAAGAAACGGAACGGTCACGCACTTCGGGGTATTCCGATCAATTCAGGATCTGGAATACCCCGGACCGGGATGTCCACGCCTCAGGCGTGGCGGGTCTTCTCGGCAGCAGCGGCGGCGATGGCCGCGGCGCTGCGGAAATAGTGCTCGGCGTGCTGGTAGTAGTTTTCCGCTTCGATGCGGTCGCCGGAGCGCGCCGTCTCCTGCGCAAGCGCAAGATAGTGCTCGTAGCGGTCCATCGCGGCCTTGGGCGAAGTCGCCGGGCCGCGCGCGCCGCTATTGCGGGCGCGGTTGCCTGCCTGGCTCTTCTGGCGAGGCGCGCGGGTCTGTCGTTTGCTCATTCTTGGTGTTCAGGCCGGTCTCGCCGGCCTCTCCTTGGTGGAAAATTCGTTATGAATGGATCGGCAGGAAGTGTCGCGCCGTCAGTCGATCTGTTCGGCGACGATCGCGCGCATTTCCTCGCGGCTGAAGCGCACGACTGCCGGCCTCCAGGCTGCGGGTCCGGCGATGCGCCTTGCAGCTGCTGTCGCGATCGGCATGCGCCGCGGCGGCGAGACGGTATTCAGGTTCTTGGTTGTCAGTTTTTGTATCTTTTGCATAGGTTTCCTAAGCGGCGGTCCTCAGATCGGACCGGCCGCGATTATTTCTTGGGAAGAGTCTTCAGGCTGCAAGGGAAAGCTCAAGGCTCGTGTTGAGAGCCGATGTCCGATGCGTGCATTCAAGAGGCGCTCTCCCTGGAGCGCCAGCCGCATCAAGCCCGATACCGAACCTATAGATGACTATGCATTGTGTCCGTTTCAAGATGCAGCCGGACGCAACGATACGACGGAGCGTCCGGCCGCGTGCTGATCAGCCGCCGGCGCCTGTCCCGAAGGCGGTGAGGAAGGCGGTAAGATTGTCGGAAAGCGCGTCGCAGAGATAACCGCCCTCCTGGACGATGACGGTCGGCAGGCCGAGGCCGGCGATCGCCTCGCCGATCCTCGAAAAGCCGGGCGTCGTCACCGAAAGCCCGCCGAAGGGATCGCCCTCGAAGGCGTCGAGCCCGAGCGCCACGACGAGCGCATCGGGAGAAAAGGCGCGGATGCGGCGGAAGGCGGCGCCGAGCGCGAGCAGGAACTCCTCGTCGCCGGACTGGCGCGGCAGCGGCAGATTGAGGTTATAGCCGAGCCCGGCCCCTTCCCCGCGTTCGTCCGCATGCCCCCAGAAGAACGGATAGAAGCGCACCGGATCGGCATGGAGCGAGATCGTCAGCACGTCGGAGCGGGCATAGAAGATGCCTTGCGTGCCGTTGCCGTGATGGAGGTCGACGTCGAGGATCACGACGCGCGCCGCCGTCCCGCGCAAATGCTGCGCGGCGACCGCCGAATTGTTGACGAAACAGAAGCCGCCGGCGACATCGGCGAAGGCGTGGTGACCCGGCGGCCGGCAGAGCGCGTAGGCCGCAGGCGCACCGGCGAGCACCGCCTCTGCCGCCTCCACCGCGCTCCAGGCGCTCCAGCACACGCTCTGCCACGTTTCCGCGGAGATCGGACAGGCGGTATCGGCCATGTGGTAGCCGGCCTGCCCGACGGCGGATGCGGGATAGCGCCCGGTGCGGGCAAGCGGATGGATGTTCGGGATCACCTCCTCCGAGGCGCCGGCAATGCGTTGCCAGCGCTCGAAGATATGCTCCAGGAATTCGAGGTACTCGGGCGTGTGAACGGCGGCGATCGGGCCGAGCCCGTGGGCGCGCGGCCGGACGATCTCGCAGCCGGCGGCCTTCGCGCCAAGGAGCAGGCGTTCGACCCGTTCGGGCTGTTCCGGATTGGGGTGCGGCGCGCCGCTCGACAGGAACATCTTCGGGTCGTGCCGCTTCTGCTCGTCGGCGTAGAAGGCTTTCATCGCATTTCCTCGTGTCGGGTTTCGTCGGGACCGGCGAGCGCCAGGAAGGCCTCGCCATAGGCGCCGTGCTCGCGGTCGGTCTGGAGCCAGGCGAGACCCACGCGCTCGTAGAAGCCGTGGGCGGAGACGTTTTCGGTGTCGACGGCAAGTCGCAGGTAGACGCCGCCGCGTTTTCGCGACCAGGAGGCGACCGCGCGCAGGAGGCTTTCGCCGATCCGCCGGCCGCGGAAACGCTCGTCGACGAAAAGGTCCTGCACGTAGACGCCCGGCCGGCCGAGCCAGGTCGAGAAGATCGGGAAGAACAGGCAGAGCCCGGCGAACTCGCCGTCCACCTCGGCGATCAAGCCGGAAAAGGCCGCCTCCGGGCCGAAGCCGTAGCGGCGGAAATCCTCGGCCGTGCTCCGGATCTTCGCCTGCTGGCCGAGATGGCCGGCAAGCGTCAGGATTGCCGCGTGCATCGCCTCGGCATCCTGCGGCTCCGCCGGGCGGATGCGCAGTGCCGCCGCCTCGTTTCCCTCGTCGCTCATGACCTGCCCGTCCTCTTCATGATCCCGTCGCCGCCGGATGATAGCCGCCATCCGTCAAAAGGCCACCGCATCGGCGCCCTTGAGCCCGAGATGGGCGCGCGCCTCGGCTGGGGTGGCGACCTCGAGCGACAGGGCATCGAGAACGGTGCGGATGCGCTCGACCTGCTCGGCATTGCTGCGGGCGAGACGGCCGCGGCCACTGTAGAGGCTGTCCTCCAGCCCGACGCGGACATGGCCGCCCATGGCGGCGGACATGGTGATCATCGGCATCTGGTGGCGGCCGGCGGCCAGCACCGAGAAGCTGTAGTCCGTGCCGAAGAGCTTGTCGGCGATGCGCTTCATATGGGTGAGGTTTTCCGGATCGGCGCCGATGCCGCCGAGCACACCGAAGACGAACTGGATGAACAATCGGCCCGAGACGAGGCCGCGGTCGCGCAGATGGGCGAGCGAGTAGAGATGCCCGACATCGTAGCACTCGAACTCGAAGCGGGTGCCGCAGCCGCGGCCGAGGCGATCGAGGATGAATTCCATGTCCTCGAAGGTGTTCTTGAAGATCGTGCCGCGGGTCGCCTCCAGAAGCTGCGGCTCCCAGGCGTGCTTCCATTCCATCGGTTTGTCGAGGGCGGGAAAGAGCGCGAAGTTCATCGAACCCATGTTGAAGGAAGCCATCTCGGGGCCCGCATCGAGCGCGGGAGCGAGACGCGCTTCGAGCGCCATTAGCGAGGAGCCTCCGGTCGAGATGTTGACCACCGCGTCGGTCGCCTGCCTGATGCGCGGCAGGAATTGCCGGAAGACCGCCGGATCGGCGCTCGGGCGACCGTCCTTCGGATCGCGGGCGTGCAGATGCAGGATCGCCGCGCCGGCCTTAGCCGCGGCGATCGCCTCGGCGGCGATCTCGTCCGGCGTCACCGGCAGGTAGGGCGACATGGTCGGCGTGTGCACCGAGCCGGTGACGGCGCAGGTGATGATCACCTTGTTGCGCATGGGGTCGGTCTTCGTGGTCATCGGCCTCTCCTTCAGCGGTTCACGGGCAGGCCGAGTTCGGCGGCGAGCTCGGCGAGCGTGCTTTCGAGTATGCCGACCATCTCGGCGATCTCTTCCGGCGTGATGATCATCGGCGGGCAGACGAGGAAATGGTCGCCCTCGGTGCCGCCACGGGTGCGCCGCGAATAGATGATGAGGCCGCGCTCATAGGCGATGTCGACCACCCGCTGGTAGGCGTTCATTTCCTTCGGCAGCGGCGCCATCGTCTCGCGGTCGGCGGTGAATTCGGCGGCGAGCAGCAGGCCCTTGCCGCGCACGTCACCGATGAAGGGGAAGCATTCGGCAAGCCCTTCGAGTTCCTGCCGCAGAAGGTTGCCGGCGCGTGTCGCATTGCCGAGCAGGTCGTGGTTCTCGATCTCGTCGAGGACGGCGAGCCCGGCCGCACAGGCGAGCGGATTGCCGGCATAGGTGTAACCGTGGGCGAAGCCGCCGGCATCGAGCACCGGGCGGACGAGGCGCGAGGGGGCGATCATCGCGCCGAGCGGGCAATAGCCGGCGCCGAGCCCCTTGGAGAGCGCGATCAGGTCCGGTTTGCAGTTCCAGTGGTCGCCGCCGAGATATTTGCCCGTGCGGCCCGCCCCGCTCATCACCTCGTCGTGGATCAGCAGGATGCCGTAGCGGTCGCAGATCTCGCGGATGCGCGGATAGTAGCTGTCGGGCGCGGTGAGCGCGCCGGTCGAGGCGCCGCCGATCGGCTCCATGATGAAGGCGAGCACGCTTTCCCGGCCTTCGGCGAGGATCTTCTCCTCCAGCATGTCGGCATATTTCAGCCCGCGCTCCTCCATCGAGAGGTTGTCACGGTCGAGATAGGCGGTCGGCGCCTTGATCTTCGGCATCGCCTGCATCATCGGCAGGAAGGGGGCGGTGAGCGCATCGTAACCGGTGACGGCGAGCGCCCCGAGCGTCGAGCCGTGATAGGAGGGAAAGCGCGAGATCACCTTGTAGCGGCTCGCCTGCCCCACCGCGACGGCCCACTGGCGGGCGAGCTTCAGGCAGGACTCCACCGCCTCCGAGCCGCCGGAGACGAAGAAGACCTTGTCCATGCCCTCCGGCATCAGCCCGGCGAGGCGGCGGGCCAGTTCCTCGGCCGGTTCATTCTCGAAATGCAGGCGGTAGGCGAAGGTCACCTTGTCCATCTGCCGCTTCATCGCATCGAGGACGCGGGGATTGCCGTGGCCGATGTTGACGACCATCGCGCCGCTCGATCCGTCGATGACCTTCCGGCCGGTCTCATCCCAGATGTAGATGCCCTCGGCGTGGCTCGCGAGCGGCCGGCGCAGGCGGCTCTGGTAGAAGAGGTGGGAGGCCGGGCGTCCGGCGGCGGGCTGGTTCGGCATGGGCGTTCCTGTCGGTGGGCGGGACCGGCGGCCGGCAGAGCCACGGTCGGCAGGCACGCATGATTGTCCTTGCCGATGTATTCCGCAAATAGATAATGCAAATGAACATTATAGCTCTGGAGAATGCATGCCGCCCCGCGCCGACAAGCTGGTCTTCGACCTCGACTGGAACCTGCTGCGTACCTTCGTCGTGATTGCCGAGGGCAAGAGCATTACCCGTGCGGCCGAGCGGCTGGCGCTGAAGCAGCCGAGCGTCAGCAACGCGCTGAAGCGACTCGAAGACCGGATCGGGACGCGGCTCGTCGACCGCGACGCCACCCGCTTCGAACTCACCGAGGCAGGCCTGATGCTCTACGAGCAGGCGGTGGAGGTGTTCGGCACGATCTCGCAGCTTCCCGACCTGATGCACGGCATGACCGGGGCGGTAACCGGGCACGTGTCGATCGCGCTTGCGAGCCACGTCGTCTCGCCGCTCTTCGACAGGGCGCTTTCGGGCTTCCACAAGGCCCATCCGCGGGCGAACCTCACCATCTCGGTTGCCGAGAGCCTGGAGGTGGTGCAGCGGGTGCGCGAGCGGCGCGCCTCCTTCGGCATCTGCCTCATGCGCGAGCGCGATCCGGCGCTTTCCTACACCATGGTCTATCGCGAGCATTTCGGCTTCTTCTGCGGCCCCGGCCATCGGCTCTACGGCCGCAAGGACCTGACGCTCGCCGACCTGCGCGAGGAAGCCTCCGTCTCCTTCCAGACCGACAACATCTCCGATGCGCTGCGGCCCGTGGCGCTGCTGCGCAGCGAGGCGAAGCTGCGCGGCAATGTCGTCGGCACCTCCTCCAGCCTCGAAGAGGTGCGCCGGATGATCGTTGCGGGGCTGGGCATCGGGCCGCTGCCGCTGCATGTCGCGCGCCGCGACGTGGACGACGGTTTTCTCTGGCGGCTGCCGCCCTACGACAACCCGCCAGCGGTCGACATCTATCTCGTCACCAATCCGGAAAAGCGGATGAACCGGGCGGAAAAGGCGCTCGTCGAAGAACTGGAGGCCGAGATCGCCGCAACGCCGGTCGAGGCGCGCATCTACGGACCGTGAACGGCCGAAACCCTGCCGGAGGTCAGCCGGCATCCTCCACCATGAGCGCCTCGGCACGGGCGCGGGCGTCCGGATCGAGCGCGATCGCGGCGCGGGCGACGAGGTCGAAGCGGGCGCTCACGGTGCGGGCGCGGGCGTGGAGCACGCCGTCGAGGCTGCCCCGCATCTCCTGCTCGAAGGTGATCGAGGAGCGGCCGACCTTCACCACGTGCGAGCGGATGGTCAAAAGCGCGCCGGGCTTCGTCTCGTGCTTGTACTCGATCTCGGTGCGGACATCCGCCCAGCCCTTGCCGGTATCGTCGGCCGCTTCCGCCCCGGCGATGTGGCCGAGCAGCTGAAAGCTCGCATCGTCGAACATCGCCGCATAGTGGCGGACGTTCATGTGGCCCATGGTGTCGCACATCCACGGATGCG
Source organism: Ciceribacter sp. RN22 (assembly GCF_024054295.1). Lineage (NCBI taxonomy): Bacteria > Pseudomonadati > Pseudomonadota > Alphaproteobacteria > Hyphomicrobiales > Rhizobiaceae > Ciceribacter > Ciceribacter sp. RN22. The sequence goes on along the minus strand of NZ_JAMXLD010000001.1, from coordinate 954,763 downwards.
CAACGCCGACGAAGGTGACGATGGAACGCTCGGTCATGATTGTCTCTCCCCCGGTGCCTTGGCCTCCCCCGCGCTTAGCGGAGCAAGGGCGCGGCTGTAAAGCGGCAAGGTGCGGCGGATGGTGAGGACGGGAGAAAAACCGGCCCCGGAAATGAAAAAAGCCCGCTTCCGCGGGCTTTTCGGCTGGTCGGAGTGGCGTGATTCGAACACGCGACCCCCACGTCCCGAACGTGGTGCGCTACCAGACTGCGCTACACTCCGTGACCAGCGGCGCCTCTATAGACCAGCCGTTTTTGTTGCACAAGCGATGTTTTGAAAAAAGCGCAGGGGCAATGCGAAAAAATTGTGACGGCCCGCCGCGACTTCCGGAACGACGCGCGGCGGCAGGCGCCCGGAGCCCTTGTTTTACAGGGGGAGCGTGGCAGGAGAGATACAGACGAGAAAATAAACCGGCCGGCGCATGGAACCGATTTTCTCCGCAGGCAATTGGAGATAAAGCCGCCAAAGGTGAGGTCTGCCGGTGCGGGGGCTGCGCAGAGGCGCGGCCGCCGGCCCCACCGATCGAAGCGAAGGACGGGACAGATGAATTTCCGCGTGATTACAGTGGCTGGCCTCGCGCTGGCCCTTGCCGCATGTACGACAACAGGGGTCGCCAGAAACAGCGTCGAGGCGCGCTGGAACGGGAAGCAGGCCGGCGCCTTCTTCGCCAAGTTCGGCCCGCCGATCAGCGACACGGCCGCCGGCGGCAACACGCTCTACAGCTGGCGCGGTGGCTACAAGACCCGCGTGGTGCCGGCGGTCTATGAAGACCTCAACGGCAAGAAGGGCAAGCTGCTGCAGAGCGCCCGCACCGAATACCTGCGCTGCGAAGTGCAGCTCACGGTCTCCCCGGATTACGTCATCCGTGGCATCCGTACCGTGGTCGACAAGCGCGGCGCCGACGGCAAGAGCTATTGCGAGGAATTCCTGGGCGCCGAATGACGGCGGCGTCGATGGATATGATCCGGAACGGGCTCCTTCGCGGGGCCCGTTTTCGTTTTCGGCCTGTGTTTGCAAGGAGGACGTCGGCCGGGCGGGAAGAATGTGGGCCGAACGGGGAGCGATCAGGGAAGATCGAAGAGCCTCGCTACGCACTACCAATCGCGAGGCAAGGTCCTTATAGCCGCGCCAAGGTTAATTTTTGCCTTATTCAGCAAATGCTTATCGTCAAGAATGCGACGGCCGCCGGAGCGACGCGCATGACGGCAAAGACCGCCAACTTCTGGGAATCCGCGGGCTCTCACCCCCAAAAATCGGGGATTTTCTTGACTTTGTTCATGCTATGTTCCATGTTTTCCATGCAATGACCATGACGTTCAACACCCTCGGCAAGGCCGCCCTCCACCAGATGCTCGTCACCGCAACCTGCCGGCGCTGCGGTCGTCAGGCGAAATTTGTCGCCGAAGACCTCGCCCGCGTCTACGGCAGCCGCCGCGACCCGCACACCCTGCCCTTCAAATGCACCACCTGCGATGCCAAGGACTGCGAAGTCCGGCTGATGAGCCTCCCCTTCGACCGCAAGCCCGACACCATCATCTGGCGGCCGACGAAGGGGCGGAGGTAGGGGGACACAATCGTAATTTTGACATATGCTTGACATATGTTATTGTTGAATTGTTGGCAGGAGACCTTCCATGCGTACCGTTTCCGTATTCCGCAACAACCGGAACCAGGCGATCCGCCTGCCGAAGGATTTCGAGTTTCCGGGGGTGAGTGAACTCACCATCGAAAAACGGGGCGACACGATCCTACTGCGTCCCGTCCGTCCGAGCTGGACCTCCTTCCGTAACGAGCCGCCGGCGGACGCCGACTTCCTGCGCGATCGCCCCGACCTGATCGAGGAGGGGCGCTTCTCTCTGGATGAAGACGAGTCCGGCAAATGAGCATCGTCTATATGCTCGACACCAATATCTGCTCGTTCATCATGCGCGAGCGCCCGGCCTCGGTACTCGAACGGCTTCAGGCTGCCGTCGAGGCGCAGAACAGCATCGTAATCTCGGTCATCACCTATTACGAGATGCTGCTCGGCACGATCGGCCGGAACGCTTCGGCCAGACACGGACCACTCGTCGAGGCGTTTGTCTCGCGCCTGTCCGCCATTTTGCCCTGGGAACGTGGTGCTGCAGAGGAAGCCATGCGCATCCGCAAGGATCTGGAGAGCAGGGGAACCCCGATCGGCGGCAATGACACGATGATCGCCGGACATGCGCTCGCCGCGGAATGCGTGCTGGTGACGAACAACATGCGCGAGTTTTCGCGTGTCACGAGACTGCGTGTTGAGGACTGGGCCGTCTGAGGCCGTTTCGCGAGATGCCAGACTGCATTAAGGGAAACTAGGGAATTGGCTGGGGCGCCTGGATTCGAACCAGGGGATGGCGGTACCAAAAACCGCTGCCTTACCGCTTGGCTACGCCCCAACACGTGCGGATCGTCTCGGCGGGGAGGAAAGCTCCGTCGCCGGCCGTTGCCCCTTAGCAAAAGCGGCATGGCGGGGCAACGGTTTCGTGACAAAAAATCCGGTCCCCCTCCCCGCCGCCTTCGCCGATCAACGGTTTTCATTGCGCTCATCCGAATTTTTCATTGGACGCGGCGCGCGCGCTCCTTAGGGTCCAATCGATACTTCACCGCATCCGAACGAGGAGTGCCCGATGCCCGGCTTTTCCGCCCGCCCGCCTGCCCTGCCGACGATCCTTCTCGACGATGCAGTCGTGCGCGTCACCCGCTGGGATTTCGAGCCCGGCGCGGCGACAGGCCATCACGTGCATGGCCTCGGCTATGTGGTGGTGCCGATGACCGATTGCCACTTTCTCATCGAGGACGCCGCCGGCGAGCGGCGGGTGACGAGTAAGGCCGGCGAGGTCTATCGCCGCGAGGCGGGCGTCGAGCACAACGTCGTCAACGGCGGCGATGCGCCGATGTCCTTCATCGAGATCGAGTACAAATGAGCGAGCCGCGCAACACGCCGAAAAGCCCGGAATTCGACCTCACCTTCGAACCGGCCCACGGCCGGGCGGTGCCGGTCGCCGACGGCGTGGAGCGGATCACCGTCAACAATCCCGGCCCCTTCACCTTCCACGGCACGAATACGTACATCGTCGGCCGTGGCTCTGTCGCGGTGATCGATCCGGGGCCGGAGGACGACGCGCATTTTTCCGCGCTGATGCAGGCGCTCGAGGGCCGCGAGGTCACCCATATCGCCGTCAGTCATACCCACAAGGACCACTCGCCGCTCGCAAGGCGGCTGAAGGCGGCGACCGGGGCGACAATCGTCGCCGAAGGGCCGCACCGCGCGGCACGACCGCTCCATGCCGGCGAGACCAACCCCTTCGCCGAGAGTTCCGACATGGAATTTGCCCCCGACGTCGCGCTTGCCGATGGCGACAGGGTCGAGGGCGATGGCTGGACGCTTTCGGCGATCGCGACCCCCGGCCACACCGCCAACCATCTCGCCTTCGCGCTCGAAGAGAGCGGCATCGTCTTTTCCGCCGATCATGTGATGGCCTGGGCGACGAGCATCGTCGCGCCGCCCGACGGCGCCATGGGCGACTACATGGCCTCGCTCGAAAGACTGCTGTCGCGCGACGACCGCATCTACTTTCCCGGCCATGGCGGGCCGGTGAAGGACCCGTCGGCCTTCCTGCGCGGCCTCCGCACACACCGGAGGATGCGCGAGCGCGCCGTGCTCGAACGCATCCGGGCGGGCGACCGGCTGATCCCCGACATGGTGAAGGCAATCTACCGCGACACCGATCCGCGGCTTCACGGTGCAGCCGCGCTTTCCGTGCTCGCGCATATCGAGGATCTCGTCGAGAAGGGAATCGTCGCGACCGAGGGCCCACCGCGGCTCACCGGCGTCTACACGATCGCCTGAGGTGAAACTGCGCCGTCAGTCGCCGGCCACCCCCAGAAGCTCGGCATCGAGTTCGTGGAGGTAATGTTCGGCGATGAGGTCGCCGATGCCGAGATCATGCGGGCCGTAGCGGCTGGAGACGCGGATGTCGACCAGCGTCGTCTCGGCCTCCTCCCGCAGCCTGATCATCACGTCGAAGACAAGGCCGAGCACCAGCGTGCGCGTCTCCGCCTGGACGCGGGCAGTACCGACAGGCTCCGGCGGCTCGGCGACGGCAAGCTCCTGCGGCGCGGGCCGCGGCAGCGGCACCGGACCGACGTCCGGGATCGTTTCTGCCGGCGCCGTGGCCGGCGCATCCCTGCCCTGCGGCAGCGGCGCGAGCTCCGGCTGAAGAAGCTCGTGGCCGCGCGACGCCGTCACGGTGAGGCCGGTGAGCTCGGCGACCTTCAGCACCGCCTGGTGGACGCGGTCGAGCGCGCCTTCGTAGCGTCGGCCGGTAAGCCCGGGATAGGCGCCTGCCTGCGCCTGCCGCATTGCCGGTGTGACCGGCGGGCGTTCGAGCCATTGCTGCTTCGCCGCCGGCACTGTGATCCATGCCGGTGGATCGACAGGATCGGTCGAGACGTCGTAGAGCATCGGCCGCGTCATGTACTGGAAGGCGGAAAAGGCGACGAGGCCGAGCGGCAGCGCGGCATAGAGGAGCGCCTTCGCCGCCGCGACACCGCCAAGCGCCCCCACCTTCCAGAGCCGCCAGAGGCCGAAGAGCGCGAGCGGCACGGCAAGGGCGGCAGGAACCGCCGAGGCGAGCACGAGCGCCACGAAATCCGGCGTGGTGAGCGGCCCGAAGCGGTGGAGAAGGACGACGAGGACGAGAAGGATGGCGGCCGCACGCCCGAGCCGTCGCGCCAGAAAGGCAGAGCGGGAGACGGGCCGGTCATAGCGAATGGTCATCGATGCGTCACCGGCGCTCGCGAGTTCGGATCAGGTGCTTCCTGTTTATCGTCTCGCCCGGCGGGCGACAAGCGCAGTCAGGGCCGTGACGTATCACCCCCTGGGCCCCCGTCCATCTGGCTGCCGTCGTCGAGCGGCAGTTCCTCGCCGTTGAGAGTCGGCGTCGAGCCGTCGTCGGGGATGATGAGTTGCAGGTCGCCCGGCGGCGCCGGAGGGGCCGCATTTTCCGGCTGCGGCATGTAGAGCGAGCCGAGGACGATGAAGCCGATGACCACGAGCCAGCTTCCGACGATGCGCGAGGGGATCACGAGCCAGGGGCCGCGGAACTGCCGCAGCAGAAGCGCCGGTGCCACGACGAGCCAGAGCGCGCAGAGCACGGTGCCCGTCGTAAAATCGAGAATGCCGATGCCGAGATCGTCGAGGCCGACGAAGAGGGAGAAGGAGAAGGCAACGATCGCCGCCGCGACAGCCGCAGCAAGGACGGCCCAGCGTCCCGGCACCCAGAGTGCCGCCCCGGTGGAGATCACCGCCGCCGGCGCGATCAGGTAAAGCACCTCACCGAGCGGCGAGGCCATGATCCCGCGGAAGATCGGATCGAAGAAGGAGAGCATCACCACCAGAACGGCGAGGAAGGTGAGAAAGATGATGTCCATCCCGCGCGCGCTCGGCGCGACGGCGGCGGCGACCGCAAGGCCGAGCATCGCCAGCACGAGATCGTAGACCGAAAGCGTGAAGAGGAAGCCGAGCTCCAGGAAGCCGTAGTCGTGGGTGATCGCCTGCGAGAGGCCGAGCGCCAGGAAGCCGAGAAGGACGAGCCCGAGCGACCAGCGGAAACCGGCGGTGCGGGTTCTGGCGCGGATCGCAGCAAGGCCGGTGCTCGGCGCCTCAACGAGGGGAAGACCCTGGCGCTGCCTGCGGCGGCGCTCGGCACGCGACAGTGCCGGTTTGGCGTCGCCCGTTGCGCCATGCGTTTTCGAGACCATGCGTCGCCTTGTCCCTTGGACCGGTGTGGAGAATTGTCCATAAATGATGCCGAGGTCATCATTCAAGACCAATGAAAGACGAGAGCGATGAGATCGATCCTGATGCTGAACGCCGTTACCCGGCGCGAGCGCAACGCGGCCACCAGCTTTGTCTTCGACAGCATAAACGCCCGTGGTGGCTGGGTCGATGACGTTCACATGTATTCCAACAAGATGACCAACATCCGGTTCGTGCTGGAGGCGAGGGAGATTGAGCCTCTCCTGGCCGCGCTCGCGGACTACGGCATCCGCCTCGACGCCCCGGCCGGACAGTTCGCGCCGGACGACCACACGGAGAGGAAGGCGACCCTTCAGCTCAGCTTCGTTCACGACGAGCCGGATCTGAGGCGCGAAATCCCCGCCGTTCCGGGCTGACGCAATCAGCCCCTTCGGCCGTTCGCCTTGATCGCGGCCTGGGCGGCGGAGAGTCTGGCGATCGGCACGCGGAAGGGCGAGCAGGAGACGTAGTCGAGGCCGGCGCCTTCGCAGAAGTGGATCGAGGCCGGGTCGCCGCCGTGCTCGCCGCAGATGCCGAGCTTCATGTCGGGCCGCGTCTGGCGACCGCGCTCGGCGGCAATCCGGATCAGTTCGCCCACACCGTCGAAATCGAGCGAGATGAAGGGGTCGTGCTCAATGATGCCCTTGCGCTGGTAGGTGGCGATGAAGGACGAGGCGTCGTCGCGCGAGATCCCGAAGGTCGTCTGCGTCAGGTCGTTGGTGCCGAAGGAAAAGAACTCCGCCACCTCGGCGATGACATGGGCGCGCAGGGCAGCGCGCGGCAGCTCGATCATCGTGCCGACGAGATAGCCGATCTGCAGGCCGGCCTCGGTCATCACCTCCCGGGCGACGCGGTCGATCGAGGCCTTCACGTAGTCGAGCTCGGACTTCAGGCCGACGAGCGGTACCATGATCTCCGGCACGACGGCGGCACCCGTCTCGCGGGCGGCCTCGATCGCGGCCTCGAAGATTGCACGCGCCTGCATCTCGGCGATCTCGGGATAGGAGATCGCAAGGCGGCAACCGCGATGGCCGAGCATGGGGTTGAACTCGTGCAGCGCGTCGACCCGCTGGCGCAGGACCTGCGGCTCGAGACCCATGGCGTCCGCGACCTCGGCGATCTCCTCGTCGGTCTTCGGCAGAAATTCGTGCAGCGGCGGATCGAGAAGACGGATCGTCACCGGCAACCCGTGCATGATCTCGAACAGTTCGGTGAAGTCGGAACGCTGCATCGGCAGGAGCTTGGCGAGCGCGCGGCGGCGGCCCTCCTCGTCGGCGGCGAGGATCATCTCGCGCATCACCTGGATGCGCATGCCCTCGAAGAACATGTGCTCGGTGCGGCAAAGCCCGATGCCTTCCGCGCCGAAGGAGCGCGCCGCGCGCGCATCGGTCGGCGTATCGGCATTGGTGCGCACCGTCATGCGCCGGGTGCGGTCGGCCCAGTCCATGAGCTGGGCGAAATCGCCGGAAAGCTCCGGCTGCAGCATCGGCACCCGGCCCTTCAGCACCTGACCGGTGGAGCCGTCGATGGTGATGACGTCGCCCTTTCCGAGCGTCACGCCGGCGCCGATCAGCACCTCGTTGCGCAGGTCGACGCGCAGGTTGCCGGCGCCCGCGACGCACGGGATGCCCATGCCGCGGGCGACCACCGCCGCGTGGCTGGTCATGCCGCCGCGGGTGGTCAGGATGCCTTCGGCGGCATGCATGCCGTGAATGTCTTCCGGGCTCGTCTCGACGCGCACGAGGATCACCTTGCGGCCCTCTTCCTCGGCGGCGACCGCCTCTTCCGCCGTGAAGACGATCTCGCCGGTCGCGGCCCCCGGCGAGGCCGGGAGGCCGGAGCCGATGACGTCGCGCTCGACGCGCGGATCGATCGTCGGGTGCAAGAGCTGATCGAGCGAGGACGGCTCGATGCGCATTACCGCCTCTTCCTCGCCGATCAGTCCTTCGGCCGCCATGTCGACGGCGATCTTCATCGCCGCCTTCGTCGTGCGCTTGCCGGAGCGGGCCTGCAGCATCCACAGCTTGCCGCGCTCGATGGTGAATTCGAGATCCTGCATGTCGCGGTAGTGCGATTCGAGCTTGTCGCAGATCGAGCGGAACTCGGCGAAGGCCTCGGGCATCACCTTTTCGAGCGAGGGCTTGTCGGAGCCGGATTCGATCCGCGCCGCCTCGGTGATCGACTGCGGGGTGCGGATGCCGGCGACGACGTCCTCGCCCTGGGCATTGACCAGGAACTCGCCGTAGAGCGCCTTCTCGCCGGTCGAGGGATTGCGGGTGAAGGCGACGCCGGTCGCAGACGTCGAACCGAGATTGCCGAAGACCATGGCCTGGACGGTGACGGCGGTCCCCCATTCGGCGGGGATAGCGTGCAGATGACGGTAGGTGATCGCCCGCGGGTTCATCCAGCTCGAAAAGACGGCGCCGATCGCGCCCCAGAGCTGGACCAGCGGATCCTGCGGGAAGGGCTCGCCGAGCTCGTCTTCGATCAGCGCTTTGTAGAGGCCGACGACATGCTGCCATTCGACGGCGGAGAGGTCGGTGTCGAGATCGTGGCCGAGGCGGGCCTTCTCGTCTTCGAGGATCTCCTCGAAGGCCTCGTGGCCGAGGCCCATGACGACGTCGCCGTACATCTGGATGAAGCGGCGGTAGCTATCCCAGGCGAAACGCGCATCGCCGGCATTGTGGCCGAGCGCCTCGACGGTCTCGTCGTTGAGGCCGAGGTTCAGGACCGTGTCCATCATACCGGGCATCGAGGTGCGGGCGCCGGAGCGGACGGAGAGCAGCAGCGGATTGGTGGTATCGCCGAAGCCGCGGCCGGTGATCTCCTCCATGCCCTTCAGGCCGGCGAGCACCTGGGCCTTCATCGCGTCCGGCAGGGTGCGGCCGTTGTCATAATAATAGGAGCAGACGTCGGTGACGATGGTGAGGCCGGGCGGCACCGGCAGGCCGAGGCTCGCCATCTCCGCAAGGTTCGCGCCCTTGCCGCCGAGATGCTCGCGATCGCCCGCGCGACCTTCGGCCTTTCCGTCACCGAAGGTATAGACCCACTTCCTCATGCCCTCTCTCCACCCATAGGCTTTTTCCATCATTTACAGCAATCTAGCCGGATTGGAAACGCCGCCGCCTGCAACTTATGTTGCATTGCATCATAATTGCGGCATGGTCGTGGAGATGTTTCGGACAAGGTGTCAGGCGGCGGTCGATCCCACGTCGCCGTTGCCGGTCCCTCGGCGGTCCCATCCGCCTTGCCGCCTCGTGCCGATGCGGCGCAGGATCGTTTCCACGTTGAAGGCATGGAAGACGAAACCGACCTCATCGAGGCCGCTCGCGCTGCCGATTCCCGAGACGGCGTGAATCAGGGCGTCCGCGTCGACGATGCCGAGATCGTGCAGGCGGCATTCACGGCGCAGATCACGGGTGATACCCCCGGCAGCGGCGGCGAGCGACGTGGTGAGATAAGTCTCGAAATTCTCGCGCAGCGGCACGTCGAGAAAGGCGTCCGGGTAACCGAGATGAGAGAGCATCCGGCGATGCAGCGCCTTTCCGGCACGCCACTCACGCGGCAGGCTGCGATAGAAGCGGACCGACTCCGGCTGGGCGAAGGCGCTGACCGGCCAGAGCCCGTTCTCGGCGAAGAGCGGCGCGCGGGCCGCCTGCGCTTCGAGCACGGAAATCGGCAAGACCGGAAACGGGGCACGCTCGCAACGGCGGGCGTAATCGCCGAAGCTGTTGCGGTAGGTCGGCCTGATCGCCGAGGCGGGCGATTGCGGCAGGTAGGCGTCGCTGACGTTCCTCGCCCATTGCTCGGCGTCCTGCTCGAAGGCATGCAGCATGTGCAATTCATCGCCGCCAGTTCCGGTCGCGATCACGCGCGTGCCCCTTTCGCGCACGAGTGCGGCGATGAGGCCCCGCAAGGGCCGCTGCAGGTCGGCATTGCGCGGAGTCGCCACGTAGTCGCTCGCTTCCGAAAAACCGGACGGGACCATCGCCGTGCGCTCCACCGGCCAGGTCATATCCCGGTAACCGAGACGGGCGATCGCCAGCTCGCGCCTCTCGCGCTGCTGGAATGCCGCAGCGCCGGTAATTTCGAGTGCCGCAGTCACGGGCGGCAACGCGGCCCCGCGCGCGAGTACGCCGGCGATCACCGCCGAATCCATGCCGCCACTGAATTCGGCGGCGACCTCCAGAGCGTCGAGCGGCCAGCGCCGCAGCAGCGCCTCCACGAGATCGGAGGCGACCGCGGGAATGTCCACGTCCTCGCGGACGGGCGTCGGCAGGAAATAAGGTGCAGGTGCAGGGTATTCGACGGTGACTTTGCCGCCCACATCGACGTGCAGGGCGGCGCGCTCCGTCACCATGAAAACGTTGGAAAACAGGGTCGCCGCCGCATAGGGTGGATTGCCGGTGAGGCGAAACGCGGTCCAGGCCGGATCGACGTCGCCTGCGGCCGCATCGGCGTAGAAATCGGCAAAATCCCAGGAGACCTCGATCGCGGATGCCGAGGGGCGGACATAGAGCGGCGCCACGCCGCCATGCCCGGCGTGGACCGTGACCGCCGCACAACGATGGTCGACGACGATCGCCTGCCAGTCGAGCGGCCAGGCCTCCATTATTGTGAGGAAGGCACGCAGTTCGGCCTCACCTGCACCGGATGCGGGGGGAAGGCCCGCCCCTCCGGCCGTAGAGCGCTCACGGCAAAAGAGCACGGAAAGATCCGGCCCCTCCCAGCGGAAGTGCTCGAGCAGCGGATGGGTCATCGCCCGCAGTCTGTCGATCGCCCACCGCTCGCAACCGGCGGCGACCGTCCGTTCAAGTCGTCCGACGAACATGCATCCGGTCTCCGTGCGAGGCGCACCGCCTCAGCCGAATGGCCGCCCCGAAGGGCGGCCACCGACCGGTGTCATACGTCGAGCTTGTCCATGTCGCCCGGCTTTCCGCCCTTGATCATGGCGGAAATCTCGGTCGTCGACGGGGTCTGGCCGATGCGCGGCGCCTTGGCGAAGACGTCGAGTTCAGCGCCGAGCGTTGCCGACGGGCGGGTGGATTTGGTGGTATCCATAGAGCTTCTCCTTTGAGTTGGGACAGGTTTAGGCTCGTCAAGATTGCGCCACCCAATCTAAACACTTATAGATTGCATGTTCATGCTTGCGATGTCAACCGGAGCTGGCAATGCATCCGGAACGAGAATGCGATCAGAAGTCGCCGGCGAGCCGTTCCGCCGGCGTCGGGTCGCCGAAGACCAGATGCCCCTGCCGGGCGTCGTGGATATAAACCGTCACCCGCTTGCCGTCGGCGGAAAAGAGCGCCCGCAGACGGCTTTCGGCGCACCGCCCCGCCTCACAGGCGGAGAAAAGCTGCATCTCCTTGCCGTCGACCGCGGCGCTCTCGGAGGCGAGCGCGATGTATTTGGGGCGGACGACCATGCTACGTATCCAAGACGGAAGCCCGCGACGCCCCCGCAGCAGCGTTTCGAGCGCCTCGCGATGGGGCGCGGACGTGGCGATCACCTGGGGCAAGAAATTGCCGGAAAGGCTTTGGGCCGATTCCTCGGCATGCAGCGGAAAGGCCAGAGCAAAGGCGACGGCCGCAGCCATGGCGGCCGGCCGGAAAGACCTGCGGCATTGCCGGAGCCGACCCGTCACACCGCCTCGCGCTCGCGCAGGGCCTCCGCCGTCTGCAGGTCGACGGAGACGAGCTGGGAGACGCCCTGCTCGGCCATGGTCACACCGAAGAGCCGGTTCATGCGCGCCATGGTGATCGGGTTGTGGGTGATGACGACGAAGCGGGTCTCGGTGGAGGCCGCCATCTCGTCCATCAGGTTGCAGTAGCGCTCGACATTGTGGTCGTCGAGCGGCGCGTCCACCTCGTCCAGCACGCAGATCGGTGCGGGGTTGGTGAGGAAGACGGCAAAGATCAGCGCCATCGCCGTCAGCGCCTGTTCGCCGCCCGAAAGCAGCGTCATCGTCTGCGGCTTCTTGCCCGGCGGGCGGGCGAGGATTTCGAGGCCGGCGTCCAGCGGGTCGTCGCTCTCGATCAGCTGCAGTTCCGCCGTGCCGCCGTTGAAGAGATGCGTGAAGAGGCGCTGGAACTGGGCGTTGACGACGTCGAAGGCGGCGATCAGCCGTTCGCGCCCCTCGCGGTTCAGGCTCTGGATCGCCCCGCGCAGCTTGCGGATCGCGTCGATCACGTCGTCGCGTTCCTTGATGAGCGCGGCGAGCTTTTCCGAAAGCTCCCTCTGCTCCTCGTCGGCGCGCAGGTTGACGGCGCCGAGGCGCTCGCGCTCGATGCGCAGCCGGTCGAGATCGCGCTCGATCGCGCGCAGGTCCGGCAGGCCGTCGCCGGCGTTCCGCCCGGTCAGCCGGAAGGCCTCGTGGGGCTCGACGTTGAGCGCCTGGTGGATGCGCCCCTCAGTCTCCTTGCGGCGCTCGCGCGCCGACATCAGGCGTTCCTCGGCACGTCCACGCTTCTCGCGGCTTTCGGCAAGCTCGGCGAGGGCGGAAACCGCCTTTGCATCGGCCTCGCGCTGGCGGGTCTCGGCTTCTGCGAGCCTGTCGGCGGCGGCCCGGCGGGCGGCTTCCGCCTTGTCGAGCTCGGCGAGCAGCGCACGGCGCTTCTCCTCGAATTCGTCGGGCGCCATTTCGAGCGACATCACCTCTTCGCGGGCCTCGAGCTCGCGGTCGCGCAGGGTGGCGATATGCTCCTCGGCGCTTCTTGCACGGGCGATCCAGGTCGCCCGTTCGTGACCGATCGCGGCGATGCGGCGACGGCGCTGCTCGTTCTCGCGGTCGAGCCCTTCATGGCGGGCGCGGGCCTCGGCGAGCAGGCCGCGGCCGGTCGCCACCTCGAGCTGGCTGAGGCGCAGACGCTCGTCGAGATCGGAAAGGTCCGGCGCATCCTCGAGCTCGATGCGGGCATTCTCTTCCTGCGCGAGAATTTCCTCGACCTGCGCTTTCAGGCCGCTCAACGCCTCCTCGACCACGTCGCGGCGGCGCAGCAGCTCGCCGGAGGCGCGTTCCGCCTGGGCGAGCACGTCGCGGGCCTCCGAAAGGCGCCTGACCGAGAGGCGCTGGGTCTCGCGCGCGGCGGCGAGACTTGCGTCCGCCATGCGGATCGCCTCGACCGCCTCGGCAAGCCTATCTTCCGCCTCGGCGAGCTGGTCGCGGGCCTCGCCGATCTCGGCCTCGATTTCGGCGAGCCGGTTCTTCTGGGCAAGGCGGAGTGCCGCCGCACTCGGCGCCTCGGAGCCGCGGACATGGCCGTCCCAGCGATAGACGGCGCCCTCGCGGGTGACGAGCCGCTGGCCGGGCTGCAGGAGCCCCATCAGGTGGTGTGCCTCGTCGGCCGCGACCACGCCGATCTGGCGCAGGCGCCGCGTCAGCGCCGGCGGTGCCACGACATGGCCGATCAGCGGCACGGCGCCGGGGGGAAGCGCCGGGTCGTCGGTGCCGGCGCCGTTCTCGCTCCAGTGGGCGGGCGCACGCGGATCGGTGGGCGAATCAAGGTCGTCGCCGAGCACCGCCCCGAGCGCCGTCTCGAAACCACGGTCGACGCGCAGCTCCTCGGCGACGGGCGAAAATTCGCCGGAAGCCGCCGCGGAAGCCAGCATTTTGGAAATCGTGCGGGACTCGGTTTCAAGCCCGTTCAGCCGCGCGCGCGCCGCTTCGAGCGGGGTGCGGGCGAGGCCTTCGTCGCGCCGCGCACCGGCAAGGTCGGCCTCCGCCTCGACCACCGCCGCCTCGCAATCGGCGAGCGCCTGTTCGGCGGCATCGACCATTTCCCGCTTCTCGTCCGGATCGGGCAGGCCGGCGACGCGGGCGGCAATGTCGGCGATCTCGCGGGTGGCGTCTTCCACCTGGCGCTGCAGGCGCTGGCGGCGATCGCCGAGTTCGCGGATCGAGCGTTCGAGCTGGGTGCGTCCGGCAGCCGCCTCGGCGCGTTCGGCGGTGAGTGCGGCAGATTGCTTCTCGCTTTCGGCGAGCGTCGCGGCGGCGACCTCGAAGGCCTCGCGCGTCTCCTCGGCATGGCGTCCGGAATCGGCAAGCGCCTCTTCAAGCTCGGCCTGCTCGACGTCGAGCCGTTCGAGGATCGTCGCATTGTCGGCGACGAGCCGCTCCTCGCGGCGGATGTCCTCGTCGAGCTGGGCGAGCCGGCGGGCGAGCTCGTCGCGGCGCTTCAGAAGCCGGCCGGCATCCTCCTCAAGCTGCGAGCGGGCGATCTGCAAGCGCTGCAGCGCGGCGGCGGCTTTGGCCTCTTCCTCGCGCAGCTCGGGCATCTTGAGGCTGGCGATCGCCTGGGCCTTGGCGGCCTCCATCTGCGCCTGCGCCTTTTCCGCGACGATCGAGGTCGCCTGGTTCAGCGCACTTTCAGCCTCCCCTTCCGCCTCCTTGGCCTGCACCCATTGCACATGGAGCAGCATCGCCTCGTTGGCGCGGATGTCGGCCGAGAGCATCTTGAAGCGGTTCGCCTGCCGGGCCTGACGCTTCAGGCTCTCGATCTGGCTTTCGAGCTGGGTAGTGATGTCCTCAAGGCGTTCGAGATTGCCTTCCGCCGCGCGCAGGCGAAGTTCCGCCTCGTGCCGGCGCGAATGCAGGCCGGAAATGCCGGCGGCCTCTTCCAGAAGCTGGCGCCGCGCCTGCGGCTTTGCCTGGATGAGTTCGCCGATCCGCCCCTGCCCGACCATCGAGGGCGAGCGCGCGCCGGTGGAGGCATCGGCAAAGAGAAGCTGAACGTCCTTGGCGCGCGCTTCCTTGCCGTTGATGCGGTAGACCGAACCCTGCTCACGCTCGATGCGGCGCGTCACCTGGATCTCGTCGGCATCGTTGAAGGCGGCCGGCGCGGTGCGGTCGGAATTGTCGAGATGGAGGCCGACTTCGGCCGAATTGCGCGCCGGGCGGTTTCCCGAGCCGGAGAAGATCACGTCGTCCATGCCGGACGCGCGCATGTTCTTGTAGGAGTTTTCGCCCATCACCCATCGCAGCGCCTCGACGAGATTGGACT
>NZ_JAMXLD010000001.1:682442-939802 GCF_024054295.1 Ciceribacter sp. RN22 | reverse complement strand
CCGCCAGCAGCGTCACCCCCACCCGCGCATTCGCGCGACCTCCCCCATCAAGGGGGAGGTAAAAAACCGCCGCACGGGAGTTCCCGCCGGCCGTTGTCTCGAATGCGCGCCGGTCAGAGGAAGCTGTCGATGAGTGCCGACATGGTTTCAACCGACATGTCTCCGGAATAGGTCTTTCCATTGATGAGGAAGGTCGGCGTCGATTTGACGTTGTAATCCTTGGCCGCGCGGTCTCTCACAGCCGTCACATCACCGGCAAGTTTCGCGTTCGTCAAGCACGCCTCGAAGCTCTCCTGTGTAAAACCGGCAAGTTTCGACATTTGCAGCATCGCACCGCGGACATCGCCGTCGGCGGGAGCCGCCCAGGCCCGCTGCTGCTTGAGGAAGGTGGAGACGAACGGGAAGTAGCGGTCCTGCGGGGCGCAGCGCGCCAGCATGAAGGCGGCGGTGGCCGCCGGGTCGAAGGGGAACTCGCGAAGGACGAAGTAAACCTTGCCGGTGTCGATATACTTCGTCTTGATCGCTTCGAAAGTGTTCTCGTGGAAATGGGCGCAGTGCGGGCAGGTCATCGACATGTATTCGACGATCTTCACCGGCGCATTGGCGTCGCCCATCGCCATTTCCGGCAGCGTTCCGGGCTTCAGCACGTCGGCCATGTCGACCGTACCGTCCGGCTGCGGCACCTCGACCTTGGCGGCGGGCGCCTCGGCCGGTGCCGTTTCGGCGGCGGGCTTTTCGGCGGCGGGCTTCGCCTCTTCGCCAGCGGGGGCGGTCTTGGTTTCGGCCGGCTTTTCCTCCGAGCTGTCCGAGCAGGAAGCGAGCAGCGCGCCGAGCGCCGTCACGGCGATCCCGCCGAGCAGCCGCCGCTTGGTGAGGTTCAGTTCGGAAATTTGCATCGAGGCACCTGTCTCGTTCAGAGTTTGGACTTTGCCACAACCGTTATATTGCCGGATGGCGGCAAACAAGGCGGGGAAGCTGCTGTTTCATCAAAGAATTGTGACATCCTGAAGCCCGAAAGGGGCAGAAACGCAACCGGACGGGCACGGCGGCTATCGCGGACGCCGGTTCGGCGAGAGGACCGCCGTGCCGAGCCGCTCGATTGCCGCCCTGAGTTTCTCGTCGGTGATGCCTTCCATCATGTCAGCGAGCCGGCGCGCCCGCTCGCCTTCGAGCTTTCGCGGCTTGGGGCGGTGAAGCGCCGCCTGCGAGACCGGCTTCTGCACGATGCGGATCTGGCCGATCGCCGGATAGCCGAAGAAGCCGTTGATGCGGGCGATCAGTTCGCCCTGGGCGTGGGAGAGGAAAAGCGCCCTCGCCCCGTCACACGCGATCGTCAGCACGCCCGGCCGGTGGCCGCCCTCCTCGCCCGGTTCGCCGCGCCGCGGCCAGGCGATCTTTTCCGGCCGCGAGCAATCGGCGAAGCTGTCGCCGACGATCTCGTCCCAGGACCCGAGCAGCGCGGTGTTGATGCCGGCGCGGCGCGCGAGCACAGGATCGATGATGCCGTTCGCCACCTCGGATATCTGGAAGACACCCCTTCTCGGCGCGGCGCTCTTCTTCTGACTGTTCATCGCGGCGCGCCTCAAACCTTTTGCCTCTGCCGGCCGATCCGGCCTTGAACCAAATACCGATTTGGCCAGATATAGGCGAGTTTACCCCTCATCGGCAAATGGCGACCTTGAAATCCTCCGCAAATCCGACCGCCCGGGCGCTGCTCGCCTGGTACGACCGCCACCATCGCGAGCTGCCGTGGCGCACGACGCCCGCCATGGCGGCCAAAGGCCTCAGGCCGGACCCTTACCATGTCTGGCTGTCCGAAGTCATGCTGCAGCAGACCACCGTGCAGGCGGTGAAGGCCTATTTCGAGAAATTCGTGAGCCGCTGGCCCACCGTCGGCGACCTCGCCGCCGCGCCGAACGAGGACGTGATGGCCGCCTGGGCAGGCCTCGGCTACTACGCCCGTGCCCGCAATCTGAAGAAATGCGCGGAAGTGGTTTCCGGCACCCATGGCGGCGTCTTCCCCGACACCGAGGAGGGGCTCAGAACCCTGCCCGGCATCGGCGACTATACCGCCGCGGCGATCGCGGCGATCGCCTTCGACCGTCCGGCGGCGGTGATGGACGGCAATGTCGAGCGGGTGATCTCGAGGCTCCATGCGATCGACGCGCCGCTGCCCGGCGCAAAGCCGGAGATGAAGCGGCATGTGGCGGCGCTGACCCCCGCCGAACGGCCGGGCGATTTCGCCCAGGCGATGATGGACCTCGGCGCGACGATCTGCACGCCGAAGCGGCCGGCCTGTGCGCTCTGTCCCTTTCGCGAGGACTGCCTCGCGCTCGACGGCGACGATCCGGAACGATTTCCGGTGAAGGCGGCGAAGAAGGAGAGGCCGGTGCGGCAGGGCGCTGCCTTCGTCGCCGTCTCGGGTGACGGGCTCATCCTCTTGCGGCGGCGGCCCGAACAGGGTCTGCTCGGCGGCATGACCGAGGTACCGACCACCGGCTGGACCGCGCGAACGGACGGCGAGACCGGCGTCGCCGCCGCCCCCTTCCCCGCGGAGTGGCAGCCGGCCGGCATCGTCACCCACGTCTTCACCCATTTCGAGCTCCGGCTTTCGGTCTATCGCGCGGGACCGCTCAGCATCCCCTCCGGCGTTCACGGATTTTGGGAACCGGTGACCAAACTTGATAACCAGGCGCTACCGACCGTCATGAAAAAAGCAATCGTTCAGGCTATTCCGAACGCCTTTCCGACCAACAAGGGATAACCAATGCCTGCAGATATCCGCCACATCGTCTTCGACATCGGCAAGGTGCTCATCCACTACGATCCCGACCTGCCCTTTTCCCGCATCATCCCCGATCCCGAGGAGCGCCGCTGGTTCTTCGAAAATGTCTGCACGCATGACTGGAATGTCGAGCAGGATCGTGGCCGGACCTGGAAGGAAGCCGAGGACCTGCTGATCGCCAGCTTCCCCGAGCGGGCGGATCACATCCGCGCCTTCCGGATCAACTGGCGCGAGATGGTGCCCTATGCCTACGAGGACACGGTGACGCTGCTGCGCGAGCTGATCGAGAGCGGCCGGGACGTCACCATGCTCACCAATTTCGCCGCCGACACCTTCCGCGAGGCGCAGGAGATGTATCCGTTCCTCACCACATCGCGGGGGATTACGGTTTCCGGCGAGGTCGGACTCATCAAGCCGGATACCGCGATCTACGAAACCCATGCAGCGACGCACGGGCTGGAGCCGGAGAACACGCTGTTCATCGATGATTCGCCCGCAAACGTCGAAGGGGCGAAAGCAGCCGGATGGCAGGCGGTGCAGTTTACCGGCGCCGACAAGCTGCGCCGCGATCTCGCCGCCCGCGGCGTTGCCATCTGAGGACGGCTGCGGAACCGATCAGAAAAAGATGACGCCCGGTTCCCTTTCGGGACCGGGCGTCAAGCACTCCTTCCGGGACTGAAGGTACTGGAACCGGAAGGAGGATCTCGCATGCAGGCGAAGCGCGCCGGATCGTCAATCGAGCTTTGCCATTCCGCTGCGGACGACCGCCCGCAATTCATCGATCGGACGCAGCGCCTTGCCTTCCTCGAAGTGCCAGAAGGTCCAGCCGTTGCAGGCGTCGAGCCCCTGCACCCTGGCGCCGACGCGGTGGATCGAACCCGCCTCGCCGCCGGAAACCAATGTCCCGTCCGCCCGGACGATCGCCGAATGGCGGCGCCGCGAACAGGTGAGCACCTGGCCGGGACGGATCATGCCGCTCTCGACCAGCGTGTTGAAGGCGACGCGCGGTTCGGCCTTCTTGCCGGTCATCACGGTCAGTTCCGTCTTGCCGAGCGGCTCGACGGCGGCGATGCGCGCAGCCGCCGCGTCGATATAATCCTGTTCGCGCTCGATGCCGACGAAATGACGGCCGAGACGCTTGGCGACCGCACCGGTGGTGCCGGAGCCGAAGAACGGATCGAGCACGACGTCACCGGGCTTGGTGGAGGCCATGATGACGCGGGCGAGCAGCGCTTCCGGCTTCTGGGTCGGATGGACCTTCTTGCCGTCGTCGCCCTTCAGCCGCTCGGAGCCGCCGCAGATCGGGAACAGCCAGTCGGAGCGCATCTGCACGTCGTCGTTGGCGGCCTTCATGGCGTCGTAGTTGAAGGTGTAGCCCTTGGCCTTCGGATCGGGCGAGGCCCAGATCATCGTCTCGTGGGCGTTCTGGAAGCGGCGGCCCTTGAAGTTCGGCATCGGGTTGGTCTTGCGCCAGACGATGTCGTTGAGGATCCAGAAATTCAGGTCCTGCAGCGTCGCGCCGACGCGGAAGATGTTGTGATAGCTGCCGATGACCCAGATCGTGCCGGTCGGCTTCAGGACGCGGCGGCAGGCGAGCAGCCAGGCGCGGGTGAAGGCGTCATAGGCCTCGAAGGAGGCGAACTGGTCCCATTCGTCGTCGACCGCATCGACAACCGACTGGTCCGGACGGGTCAGCATGCCGCCGAGCTGAAGGTTGTAGGGCGGATCGGCGAAGATCGCATCGACGGATTTGTCGGGAAGTGCTTCGAGCGCGGCGACGCAATCGCCCTTGATGATACTGTCGACCCAGGAGAACGGGTCCGAAGAACGGCGAAGTTCGGCGAGCGGAAATACAGAAGCCATGTTCTACTCTCTGTTACGCGGACGCAGCACGGGATAACGAGGCTCATGGTTACCGAACTTGGTTACCAAAGATTGAACGGCTCAGGCGATTTTCCGCGCTCTCCGGCGTTTTCGCGCCGCAGGTCCTGACGAACATGGTTTACGTGTCCCCTCCGCGACGGCTGCGACCGGCGCGGAGACAACGGAATAGCCTCCACTCACCCGTACAGGACACGGCTGTCGGCGGGCGCCTCTTCGCGGGCGGCAAGGCCGTAGTCGCGGACCACATGGGCGACCCGCAGCCGGTAGTCGGCAAACGTCCCGGCGCGGCCCGCCTCCTGCGCCTGCCGGTGCTCCTCCGTCCGCCGCCAGGCGGCCACGGCCTCCTCGTCCCGCCAGAAGGACAGCGAGAGAAGCTTGCCCGGTTCGGAGAGGCTCTCAAACCGCTCGATCGACAGGAAGCCGTCGATTTCCTCCAGCAGCGGCCGCAGGATCTGCGCACGGGCGAGATATGCCATCCGCCGCCCTTCCGCAGGAACGACCTCGAAGATGACGGCGATCATGGCTGCACCTCCGCCGACGGCAGGCGGCTTACCTTCTTCAGGTACAGCCGGTCCTCCTCGAGGATGAAGCGGGCATTGCGCGCAAATTCATAGTTGGCACGGCCGAGCGGATCGGCGGCAAGTCTCGCCCGGTAGGCCTCGTAGGCCGCGAGGTTCTCGACATGATAGATGCCGTAGGCGGTCGTGGTCGAGCCCTCGTGCGGGGCGAAGTAGCCGACGAGATCGGCCCCGCAGCGCGGGATCGCCTCGCCCCAGTTGCGGGCATAGGTCACGAAATCCTCTCGTGCGAACGGCGCGATGCGATAGCGGATGATGCAGGTGATCATGATGGGCTCCTTGCGGTCTCGGGAGCCCCGATGTGCCACGACCCCGGACGAATTTGCTTCGACCGCGGTCGAAGCATCGCCGGCCGTAACGGGGCATGATGCAGGTACGGCTTCGACGAACACGGTTCGATATTTGCCGAAGTATGTGCTACACCAGATACCGTCATCGAATGACCGAGAACAACGCGAGGTGCATCATGGCAGAAGGCCCGGACATTGCGCGCATTGCTTCCCTGATCGGCGATCCCGCCCGGTCGAACATGCTGCTCGCCCTCCTCGGCGGCAGGGCGCTCACCGCAACCGAGCTTGCGGGAGCAGCCGGCGTCACCCTGCAGACGGCAAGCTCCCATCTCGCGAAACTCGAAGACGGCGGGCTGCTCTGCCAGCGCAAGCAGGGCCGGCACCGCTATTTCGCGCTCGCCGATGATCATGTCGGTGCGATGATCGAGAACCTGATGGGCTTTGCCGCGAGCCGGGGGCATCTGCGCCACCGCGTCGGGCCGAAGGAGCCGGCGCTACGCAAGGCGCGGATCTGCTACGACCATCTCGCCGGCGACTATGGCGTGCGCATGCTCGACAGCCTGATCGCCCAGGGCGCAATCGAGGCGAGCGACGACGCGCTGCGGCTGACGGACAGGGGCGAGAGCCTGCTTTCCGGCCACGGAATCGATTTTGCTGCGCTGAAGGCGAGACGACGGCCGCTTTGCCGCGCCTGCCTCGACTGGAGCGAGCGCCGCACCCATCTCGCAGGCTCGCTCGGCAAGGCGCTGCTCACCCATTTCCTCGACCGCGGCGAAGCACGCCGGGTGGAGGGCAGTCGCGTCGTTGCGTTCTCGCCGGAAGGGGAAAGGCGGTTCCGGGCGATGTTTCCGATAGACTGAGCCTGTCTGTACCTTGCCACCCTCGCCCGCCTGTATTACATTTTGGTATGCGCTTCTTGGAAGGGATACTCGATGAACCGCAACACCTCAGTCACGCTCGGAGAGCACTTCACCAGCTTCATTACCGAACAGGTCGAAGGCGGACGTTATGGTTCCGCGAGCGAAGTGGTGCGCGCCGGCCTGCGGCTTCTGGAAGAGCATGAGGCCAAGGTCAAGGCGTTGCAGGATGCGCTGATCGAAGGCGAACAGTCGGGCGAGCCGCGGCCTTTTGACTTCGATGCGTTCAAGACGCGCAAGCGGGCCGAGTTCAAGGGCAGATGAAGGCGCTTACGCTCTCACCTGCGGCCGCGGCCGATCTCGAACACATTTGGGACTACAGCGCCGCAACCTGGGGGCTGGATCAGGCCGATCGCTATATCGAAGATATTCGCAACGCCTGTCTTCACCTGGCCTCCGGCGCCAGCCGCGGCCGAATGGTCGACGTCCGCGCCGGCTACCTGAAGCAGGCGATCGGATCACACATGATCTATTTCCGTGACAAAGGCGAGCGGATCGTCGTTATTCGCATCTTGCACCAGCGTCAGGATGTCAGCCGCAACCTGCCGAACTAAAGCCGCCGACCACGCACGTCGCCACGCGCCTTGCAAAGAAACCAACCATACGGTATCTTTGCGGCCATGATGAACGCGCGCGAGAGTATTTTGCGATGAACCCCGTCTTTACCGCCTATGGAGCACTGGGCGGCGCCATCGTGCTCGAGGTGATCGGCACGACGCTCCTGCAGCGGTCCGAGCAGTTCACCCGCCTGCTGCCGACCGCGGGCATGGTGATGTTCTATGCCGCCTCCTTCTACCTGCTGACGCACGCGCTCAAGGGCATGCCGCTCGGCATCGCCTATGCGATGTGGGGCGGGCTCGGCATCGTGCTGACGGCGCTGATCAGCGTTTTTGTCTTCAAGCAGACGCTCGATTTCGCCGCCCTTTCCGGGATCGCGCTGATCGTCGCCGGCGTCATCGTCATGAACACGCTGTCCGGGTCGGTGAGCCATTGAGCGCGCCTCTAGCCGCCCTCTCCGCCTATCACCGTCCGAAGCAGCCGGAACAGGTGCGCCGGGCGTTGCTCGATTGCGCCGCGCAGATCGCGGCAGAGAGCGGGGCCGCCGCGATCACCATCCAGGCGGTGGCGGAGCGCGCCGGCGTCACCAAGGGTGGGCTGCTGCACCACTTCGAAAGCAAGCAGGCACTGCTCGCGGCCGTCTTCGCCGACCTCCTCGACCAGCTCGACCGCGAGATCGACCGTTCGATGGAAAGCGACCCGAAGCCGGAAGGCCGCTTCACCCGTGCCTATGTCCGCGCCTGCTTCTCCGACCGGCTGCTCGGCGCGAGAAGCCTGTGGGCGGCGCTCTCGGTCGCGATCGTTTCCGAACCGGCGCTGCGGGCGCTCTGGACGGCCTGGCTCGACGCACGGCTTTCCCGACACCGCGCGACGGACGACACGCCGGCGCTCGCCGTCGTCCGGCTCGCCGCGGACGGCATCTGGCTCGCCGACATGCTGGAGAAGGAGGGCGGCCTCCGGCGCTATCCGCAGCGCTTCGAGGCGGAGCTGCTCGCGCTTGCCGGTGGATGATGCCTCCGGGCGGGCGTCGGCGGGAGGCAGCCATGCATCCGGAATGATTGTCCTTCCTCGCCCGATCGTGTAGTCAGGCGACCTTCCCGAGGCAGAGGACGGATCTTTCCATGAGCGGTTTCGAGCTGACCATTTTCGATTGTGACGGCGTACTCGTCGATTCCGAGATCATCGCCGCGAAGGTGGAATCAAAACTTCTCAACGAGGCAGGCTACCCGATCTCCGTGGAAGAGATGGGCGAACGCTTCGCCGGCATGACCTGGAAGAACATTCTGCTCTCCGTCGAGAAGGAAATCGACATTCCCCTTTCGGCGAGCCTGCTCGACAAATCCGAAACGCTCCTGGACCAGCGGCTCGCCCGCGAGGTCAAGATCATCGAGGGCGTCAGCTTCGCGCTCGCGCGCATCGAAGGGCCGCGCTGCATCTGCTCCAACTCCTCGGTCCACCGTCTCGACAGCATGCTGACGAAGGTCGGCCTCAAGGAGCAGTTCGCGCCGAACATCTTCTCGGCGAAGGAACTCGGTCCCGACCGAGTCAAGCCGAAACCGGACATCTATCTGCACGCGCTCTCGCAGATGGGCGTCGCGGCGAAGAAGGCCGTCGTCGTCGAGGATTCCGTCCACGGCGTGCACGCCGCGCGCGACGCCGGCATCCGCGTCATCGGCTTCACCGGCGCCTCGCACACCTAT
Organism: Ciceribacter sp. RN22; assembly: GCF_024054295.1. NCBI lineage: Bacteria > Pseudomonadati > Pseudomonadota > Alphaproteobacteria > Hyphomicrobiales > Rhizobiaceae > Ciceribacter > Ciceribacter sp. RN22. The sequence continues at coordinate 931,090 of NZ_JAMXLD010000001.1, read as the reverse complement.
CCCTCCCATGCCGACCGGCTGACCGATGCCGGCGCCGAGACGGTGATCTCCCGCATGGTCGACCTGCCGGCGGTCATCGCCGCGATGGAGAGCTGGTCGGGCCTCGCCTGATCTCTCTCAGATCTTCAGCGTCAGCGCCGCCGGCTTGATCTCGAAGGAGGCGGCAATGCTTCCCGGCGTCTCACCGTCCGCCTCCAGCAGCGCCGGCCGGTCGTCGAGCGGCTCGGCCAAGACCGAGCGCGCCCGGTAGAAACGGACCTTCGGATCGCCGACATGGGCGCCCGAATAGATCTTCTGCAACAGCTTCAGGGTCTCGAGCGTCGGGGCGCCGCCGAGCACCGCGACCTCAAAGAGCCCGTCGGCAAGGTCCGCCGCCGGCGCGACATGCATGCCGCCGCCGAACCAGCCGCCATTGGCGATCGCCACGGCGGTCACCGGTCCGGCATGCACCTCGCGGCCGTCGAGCACGAGCCGCACCCGGCGGGGCCGATAGCGCAGGATCGACCGCAGCGAATGGACGAAGAAACGCAGCGGCCCGGGAAGCCAGCCGCCGCGCTCGGCCCCGTTGACCGAGCGCACGACCTCGCCCGAGACGCCGAAGCTCGCGATATTGACGAAATGACGCCCGGTAATCGTGCCATCTTCCGCGCGGCAACGCAGGAAGCCGGCGTCAACCTTCCGCAGGGGTGCGCGGGCGATCGCTTCCGCGATTGCAGCCGGCTGCCGCGGCAGATCGAAATTGCGGGCGTAGTCGCTGCCCGTTCCGGCCGGAACGAAGGCAAGCGGCGTTTCGGGACGCGAGGACGAGAGAATGCCGTCGGCGACCTCGCTGATCGTCCCGTCGCCGCCGACTGCGATCACGAGATCGACACCCGCCTCGACGACACGCCGCGCCAGGAGCGGCGTGCCCCCGGCGACGGTCTCATGCTCCTCGATCAGCGGAAAATGCCGGTCGAGCTCGCGCCTGACGCACAGCCAGCCGGCCTGCCCCGAGCGGCCACCCGAGACGGGATTCCTGATGATGGCGACCTTCACCCCTGCCCCCGACTTGAAAAGGACCGCAGCCTCCCCTCAAAGGCGGACGATCCGCACGGAAAACGGCCGGCGAAAACCGGCCGCCCCGCGAAATTCCTTGTGATTACTTGGTCTTGTAAGGACCTTCGTCGAACCCGACCTGCACCTTGGTGAGTCCCGAGACGTCGCCGGGCACCGTCACCTGCTTGGTGAAGAGGAACTGGCTCGCCTGTGCGGCATCGGCAAGGCTCGCCTCGAACTGGGTGAGCTCGGTATAAACGACCTTCTCGCCATCGGTGACGGCCACGCGGATCGGCATCTTCAGCGTGCCCGCCTTGCCCAACGGACCGGCGACCAGGCGGCCCTGGACCATGACGTTGATCGTCAGCTGCGTCTCGTCGCGGCTGCAGGAGCGGGTCGTGTCGGCGAGCGAGGCCTGGTAGACCACCTTCGCCGGGTCGTCCTTGCCGCCCTTGGCGTATGTGCGGTAGTAGGCCGTGCCGTCACGCAGCGCGATCGTCGGGCAGATGCCCTGCACAACGGGAGCGACGGCGGGCGTGGCAGCCGGCTTGTCGGCGCCACCGCCGAGAGCGGCACCGGGATTGCCGGCATTGCAACCCGCCAGCACAGTCAACAAGGATGCGGCCAAGATCCCGCGCGAGACTTTCAAAGACACGATTCCGAACCTTCCCCATTTCAGGCTGCGCGCAGCCAAAAACCATTCCAATTGAGGCCTTTTCACGACCCTTGCGGATGGTCTATATCAGCGGCGCAGCGAAAAATCGAGTAGCCGGCGTTTTGCGTCGATCGTCGGCTTCGTGCACGCCCTCGAAGGCATGCCTTCGTTCCCGACAGCAAGGATGACACTCTTGGAATACATCTCTACCCGGGGGCGGGCCCCCAGCCTCGGCTTCTGCGATGCCCTTCTTGCGGGGCTTGCCCGCGACGGCGGTCTCTACGTGCCGCGCGAATGGCCGAAGCTCTCGAAGAAGGAGATTCGCACGCTTCGGGGCAAGAGCTACCAGGAGGTCGCCTTTGCGGTGCTGCGGCCCTTCGTCGGCGACGAGATCAAGGCCGATGTCTTCCGGACGATGATCGACGAGGCCTATGCGACCTTCCGGCATCCCGCCGTCACCCCGCTCGTGCAGACCGGGCCGAACGCCTTCGTGCTCGAACTCTTCCATGGCTCCACGCTCGCCTTCAAGGACGTCGCGATGCAGCTTCTGGCGCGACTGATGGACCATGTGCTCACCGAGCGCGGCGAGCGGGCGACCATCGTCGGCGCCACCTCGGGTGACACCGGCGGGGCGGCGATCGACGCCTTCGCCGGACGTTCCCGCACCGACGTCTTCATCCTCTTCCCGCACGAAAAGGTCTCGCCCGTCCAGCAGCGGCAGATGACCACATGCAAGGCGGAGAACGTCCATGCGCTCGCCATCCGCGGCAATTTCGACGACTGCCAGAACCTCGTGAAGGCGATGTTCAACGACGCGGCCTTCCGCGACCGGCTGCGCATCTCCGGCGTCAACTCGATCAACTGGGCGCGGATCATGGCGCAGGTGGTCTACTACTTCACCGCCGCGCTCTCCCTCGGCAGCCCCGACCGCAAGATCTCGTTCACCGTGCCGACCGGCAATTTCGGCGACGTCTTCGCCGGCTATGTCGCGAAGAAGATGGGGCTGCCGATCGACCGGCTGGTGATCGCCACCAACGAGAACGACATTCTCGCCCGCACGCTCAAGACTGGCCGCTACGAGATGCGCGGCGTCTCGGCGACCACCTCGCCGTCGATGGACATCCAGATCTCCTCGAACTTCGAACGGCTGCTTTTCGAAGCCTATGACCGCGACGACGACGCCGTTCGCGCCTCGATGGAGAGCCTGCGGCAATCCGGCGCCTTCGAGATCAAGGAACGGGCGCTGAAGGCGATCCGCAAGGATTTCCGTGCCGCCCGCGCCAGCGAAAAGCAGGTGGCGAAGACGATCCGCACGACGCTCGCCGAGACCGGCTACCTGCTCGATCCGCACACCGCCGTCGGCGTTTTCGCTGCCACCAAATTCGAACGGTCGGCGAGCCCGATGGTGACGCTCGCGACCGCGCACCCGGCAAAATTCCCGGCTGCCGTAAAATCCGCAAGCGGTATTGACCCGGCGCTTCCGACGTGGCTTGCTGACCTGATGGACCGGGAGGAGCGTTTCGACATCCTCGATGCAGAGCTTAAAGCCGTTGAAACCTTCATCGGCCAGCATGCCCGCGCGTAAACGTAACGAGGCGTAGAAAGACGAATATGAAGGTTGAGTGTACCCGGCTGCCCTCCGGGCTGACCGTCGTAACGGAGAGGATGCCGCACCTTGAAAGTGTGGCGCTCGGCACCTGGATCAAATCCGGCGCCCGCAACGAAACGCCGGACGAGCACGGCATCGCCCATCTCCTCGAACACATGGCGTTCAAGGGCACGAGGAGCCGCAGCGCCCGCGATATCGCCGAGCAGATCGAGAATGTCGGCGGCGAACTCAACGCCGCGACCTCGACCGAAACCACCGCCTACTATGCCCGCGTCCTCAAGGACCACGTCCCGCTCGCTGTCGACATCCTTTCCGACATCCTGACCGACTCCGTCTTCGACGAGGACGAACTCGCTCGCGAGAAGCATGTGATCCTGCAGGAGATCGGCGCCGCCAACGACACGCCGGACGACGTCGTCTTCGACCGCTTCTCCGAGATCGCCTTCAGCGACCAGACGCTCGGGCGGCCGATCCTCGGCACGCCGGACACGGTCAAGGCCTTCACCAGCGACGAGATCCGCGGCTATCTCTCGCGCAACTACACCACCGACCGCATGTTCGTGGTCGCGGCGGGCGCCGTCGACCACGACGCCTTCGTCCGGCAGGTCGAGGAGCGCTACGCCTCCCTGCCGACCAAGGCCTCGGCTACGCCCGTCATGGAGCCCGCCCGCTATACCGGCGGCGAGGCGCGCGAGACCCGCGACCTCATGGATGCGCAGGTGCTGATCGGCTTCGAGGGACGCGCCTACCATGTGCGCGACTTCTACTGCTCGCAGGTGCTCGCCAACATCCTCGGCGGCGGCATGTCCTCGCGCCTCTTCCAGGAGGTGCGCGAATTCCGCGGCCTCTGCTATTCGGTCTATGCCTTCCACTGGGGCTTTTCCGATACCGGCATCTTCGGCATCCATGCGGCGACCGGCGGCGAGAACCTGCCGGAACTCGTGCCCGTCATCATCGAGGAACTGCGCAAGGCCTCGCAGTCGATCGACCAGCAGGAAATCGACCGTTCGCGCGCCCAGATCCGCGCGCAGCTCTTGATGGGGCAGGAAAGCCCGGCGGCGCGCGCCGGCCAGATCGCCCGCCAGATGATGCTCTACGGCCGCCCAATCTCCAACCAGGAGATGATGGAGCGCCTCGAAGGCATCACCACCGAGCGCCTCACCGACCTCGCCGGGCGGCTGTTCTTCGGCACGGTGCCGACGCTCTCCGCAATCGGCCCGCTGGAACAGCTCGCACCGATGGACGAGATCGCCGGCGCCCTGTCGCTCGGCCAACAGGCCACGCGCAAGGCTGCGAGATAAGTCTCGCGAGACAAGGCGGGGAGCAACCGCCGACGACGACACATGCGGCGGAGTGACCTGCCGCCGATCCGGGGGTGATCGATGGGACGATCGGTGTTTCGGTTTCTGTCGCGGCAGCCGGACAAGCCTGATCTTGCGAGCGAGGTGCATCGCCTGCGCCTGCCCCGCTACAGCGATTTCGAGCAGTGGCACGAGTTGCGGTCGGCCAGCCGCAGCTTCCTGCAGCCGTGGGAGCCGAGCTGGCGCCCCGACGACCTCACCGAACGGTCCTTCCGCGCCCGCGTGCTGCGCAACGAGCAGGAATATTATGCCGGGCTCGCGGTACCGCTCTTTCTTTTTTCACGCTCCGATGACACGCTGCTCGGCGGCCTGACCGTCGGGCTCATCCGGCGCGGTGCGGCGCAAAACTGCATGATCGGATACTGGATGGGCGAACGCCATGCGGGACACGGTCATATGTTTGCCGCACTTCAGCTGGCTATTCCGTACATATTCAGGGTCCTCGAGTTGCACCGAATTGAAGCAGCCTGTATTCCAGACAATCAAAAAAGCATCCGGCTGCTCGAACGGACCGGATTTCAGCGGGAAGGCCTTTTGCGCGAGTATCTGAAAATCAACGGTCAGTGGCGCGATCACGCCCTGTATTCCAGACTGGCCGAGAGCGCCGGCGGGAACAGGGACAAAGAGCGTTGATGACCTGGCTCCGGAATGACCATGCGTCCCGCGGACGCCAGCTGGTGATGCTTCTTGCCGTCCTGATGTGCGGCCTGGCGAGCCTTGCCGCCGGCACATCGCGGGCGGCGGAGCCGGTGAAGATCTCGCGCGACGACACCGCGCTCGACCTCACCCCGACCACGGAAATCTACACCAGCCAGGGCGAGGCCTTCCAGGTTTCGACGGCCGCCGGTGCCGACGGCATTCGCCGCCGCATCGAGGTCCGCGCCAGTTCGGAAAACCACCAGGGCGACTGGGCGGTGTTCGCGCTTGCCAACGTCTCGGAAGAGCAGCTCGAGCGCGTGATCGTCGCACCACACTTCCGGCTCGCCAAGTCCAAGCTATTCTGGCCCGATCTCGGCTCTCAGCGCATCATCGCCATCACGCCGTCGGAAGGTTTCGCCCTCGACCGGCAGCCGAGCGACGAGGCAGATGTCTTCCGCATCACGCTGAACCCCGGTGCGGTCATCACCTTCGTCGCCGAACTCGCGACGCCCAACCTGCCGCAGATCTATCTCTGGGAACCGAACGCCTACAAGGATACGGTCAACGCCTTCACGCTCTACCGCGGCATCGTGCTCGGCATCGCCGGCCTTCTCGCGGTGTTCCTGACGATCCTCTTCGTCGTGAAGGGCACCTCGATGCTGCCGGCGGCGGCCGCACTCGCCTGGGCGGTGCTCGCCTATATCTGCGTCGACTTCGGCTTCATCGACAAGCTGATCGGCATCACCACCGTCGACCAGCGAATATGGCGCGCCGGCGCGGAGGTGGCGCTGGCCTCCAGCCTGGTGATCTTCCTCTTTACCTACCTCAACCTCAACCGCTGGCACGTTCATCTCGGACACGCGACCTTCGCCTGGGTGCTGGGCCTCGGCCTCCTCTTCGGCGTGGCGATCTACGACCCGTCGATCGCCGCCGGCATCGCCCGCCTCTCCTTCGCGCTGACGGCGACGGCCGGCATCGCCCTCATCGTCTATCTAGGCTTCAACCGCTACGACCGGGCGATCCTGCTGGTGCCCTCCTGGGCGCTGATCCTCGTCTGGCTGTTCGGCGGCTGGCTCACCGTCACCGGCCAGCTCGACAACGACATCATCCAGCCGGCACTCGGCGGCGGACTGGTGCTGATCGTGCTTCTGATCGGCTTCACCGTCATGCAGCACGCCTTTGCCGGCGGCGCCTACCAGCAGGGCCTGTTCTCCGACCTCGAGCGGCAGGCGCTGGCGCTCAGCGGCTCCGGCGACACGGTCTGGGACTGGGACGTCGCGCGCGACCGCGTCGTCACGAGCCCCGATATCTCGGTGCGGCTCGGCCTTTCGCCGGGCACGATGCACGGGGCGGCGCGCAACTGGCTGCCGCGGCTGCACCCCGACGATCGTGACCGCTTCCGCGCCACGCTCGATGTACTGCTGGAGCATCGCAAGGGCCGGCTCAACCACGAATTCCGCCTGCGCGCCGAGGACGGCCATTTCCACTGGTTGCAGATCCGCGCCCGCCCCGTGCTCGGCTCCAACGGCGAGGTCATCCGCTGCGTCGGCACCATCGTCGACGTCACCGAGCAGAAGAACTCGATCGACCGGTTGATGCAGGATGCGATGCACGACAACCTGACCGGCCTGCCGAACCGCGAGGTCTTCCTCGACCGGCTCCAGTCGGTGCTGGCGCTCGCCAACGACGGCGACGCCATTCGCCCGACAATCATGGCGATCGACATCGACCGCTACAAGCAGGTCAACGACTCGCTCGGGATCGCCGCAGGCGACAACATCCTGATTGCGCTCACGCGGCGGCTGCGACGGCTTCTGAAGCCGCAGGATACGCTCGCGCGCATTTCCGGCGACGAGTTCGGCCTCATCCTCGTCTCCGAGCGCGATCCGGCCAAGGTCGCCGATTTCGCCGACGCCGTCAGCAAGGCGATCATGGTGCCGATCAGCTTCGCCAACCGCGAGGTGATCCTGACGGCCTCGGTCGGCCTCGTCTCGTGGGTCGACCAGCAAGAGAACGCCGTCGGCCTCCTCTCCGATGCGGAGCTTGCCATGTACCGGGCCAAGCGTGCCGGCGGCAACCGTGTCGAACCCTTCCGTCCGGCCTTCCGCACCTCCGGCACCGACCGGCTGCAGCTGGAAACCGACCTTCGCCGCGCCATCGAGCGCAAGGAGCTCTCGATCGTCTACCAGCCGATCGTCACACTTGCCGACGGCGAGATCGCCGGCTTCGAGGCGCTGATGCGCTGGGACCACCCCAAGCGCGGAACGATCCCGCCGTCCGAGTTCATCCCGATCGCGGAAAGCTCAGACCTCATCGAGCCGCTCGGCATGTTCGCGCTCGAACGCGCGACCTCCGATCTGGTCGAATGGGAGCGGCACACCGGCCACGTTCCGATCTTCGTCTCGGTCAATCTGTCGAGCGCCCAGCTGCTCAGCAGCGAGCTCTACAACGACGTCCGCTCGATGCTCGCGAAAACCCAGTGCGAACCGAACCGGATCAAGCTCGAGCTTACCGAGACGGTGATGATGGCGAACCCGGAGCAGGCGCGCCTCGTGCTCGGCAAGCTCAAGGAACTCGGCATCAGCCTGGCGCTCGACGACTTCGGCACCGGCTATTCCTCGCTCGTCTATCTGACGCGCTTCCCCTTCGACACGATCAAGCTCGACCGGGCGCTCGTCTGCGCCGAGGGCGACAAGCGCGAGGTGATGCTGCGCTCGGTGGTCGGCATGGCGCGCGAGATGGAGATGACGCTGGTCGCGGAAGGCGTGGAGACCGACGAAGCCGCCAAGGCGCTCGCGGACCTCGGCTGCCAGTACGGCCAGAGCTATCTCCTCGGCCCGCCGATCGGCGCCGAATCCGTCCAGAAACTGCTGCGCGAGCGCTTTCCGCTGACCAAGCGGGCGTGAGGGCGAGGCGGACTAACGCGCTATCGGGGACGGCCCTGCCCCTCAGGCGTGGCCGGCGTCGATCGAGAGCATGGCGGGCGTGACGCCCATCAGGGCGAGTGCACGCTCGTATTTTCCTTCGAGCGCGCGATCGAAGATGATGTCCTCGGTCGACGGGCAGTTGAGCCAGCCGTTGTTGGCGATCTCGTGTTCGAGCTGGCCCGGCCCCCATCCGGCATAGCCGAGCAGCATGGTCGCCCGACGCGGCCCGCGGCCGTCGGAAATGGCCCGCACGATGTCCAGCGTCGCCGTCAGCGAAATGTCGTCGCTGACCGGAATGCTGGAGTCGCTCAAGTAGTCGTCGGTGTGGAGGACGAAGCCGCGGCCGACCTCGACCGGGCCGCCGCTCTGGATCGGGAAGTCGCGGGCGTGCTCCGGCAGCATGATGGCATCGGCACGGTCAATCATGTTGAGGTGCAGCAGCACGTCGGCGAAGGTCAGCGACTGCGGGCGATTGATGATGAAGCCCATGGCGCCGGCCTGCGAATGGGCGCAGATATAGACCACCGAGCGGGAGAAGTTGCCGTCCGCCATGCCGGGCATGGCAATGAGCAGCTGCCCGTCGAGATAGCTGCGCTCGCGGTTCTTTGTTAAAGACGAGAAGGGCATCCTACCTCCAACTGCCTCTACGAGGCTTTCGGCGCCACGCGCTCGGTCTTCGACATGCGTTAAAGAGAAGATGGGGCATCGGCCGCGATCTATCAACCAAAAATGATCACGGGCTATCGAGCGTGACTAGAATTGACCCAAAATGGGCGCTAAGTCCATGTGACATGTTCGCGCCCCGTCTTTTCCGCCTCCTGCTCTCCGTCATCGCGGCGTTCCCTGCCGTCGCGCTTGCACCGACGCTGCCTGCCCGTGCGGCATCGAGCGACTGGGCACGCAACGAGGGCGGCCGCATGCGGCTCGTCGTCCTGCCCGCCGGTGCGGAAGGCCGTCGCCAGGCCGTGCTGCAGATCGAGCCGGAACCTGGCTGGATCACCTACTGGCGCGAACCGGGCGACAGCGGCGTGCCGCCCGCCGTGACGGTGGCACCCGCAAGCGGCGTTACACTCGACCGGGTCGACTTTCCCGTGCCGAAGCGGATCGACGCCGGCGATCTCACGGACATCGGCTACGACCATGCCGTCGCCCTGCCGATTTCGCTTTCCGGCCCGCCGGCGGGAAGCGAGGCGACACTGGAGGCGACCGCGTTTATCGGCCTCTGCAAGAACATCTGCATTCCCTTCCAGGCGGCGCTCACCGTCGATCTGCCGGCAACCGAGGCGGCCGACGCCGAGGAGGCCAAAATCGTGGCCGATGCCCTTGCCAGCCTGCCCGGAAAGGCCACATCCGATTTCGCGGTCGAGCGGCATGCGATCAGCGCCGACCTCAAACGCCTGACGCTGGAGGTCGCGCTGCCCGAGGGAACGACGGACGCGCAGGCGATCGTCGCCGGCCCTTCCGGTTATGTCTTCTTCGCCTCCGCACGTGCCGCCGGGGCCGGCGGCAGGACGGTGATCGAGGTGCCCGTCGGACGGCTTCCAAAGAATTACGCAATCTCCGGAAAGCGCTGGAACGCGCTGGTGATTGCCGGCGGACGGGCGATCGAGACCGTCCTTGCCTTTGACTGACGTCAATCTATATTTCCGGCGAAACACGCCCCACCGCCACAACGCCCCCCCCACACAGGAGAAGCCAATGACGATTGCGATCGGAGACAAACTGCCCCCGGCAACCTTCAAGGAAAAGACGCCGGACGGCCCGGTCGAGATCACCACCGACGCGCTCTTCAAGGGCAAGCGGGTGGTCGTCTTCGGGGTTCCCGGCGCGTTTACGCCGACCTGCTCGCTGAACCACCTGCCCGGTTATCTGGAAAACCGCGACGCGATCCTCGCCCGCGGCGTCGACGACATCGCCGTCGTCTCGGTCAACGACTGGCATGTGATGGGCGCCTGGGCGCAATCCTCCGGTGGCATGGGCAAGATCCACTTCCTCGCCGACTGGGACGCCTCCTTCACCACGGCGCTCGGTCTCGATGCCGATCTCTCCGCCGGCGGCCTCGGCGTGCGCTCCAAGCGCTATTCGATGCTGGTCGAGGACGGCAGGGTCAAGACGCTGAACGTCGAGGACGTACCGGGCCAGGCGACGGTATCCTCCGCCGCAACGATGCTCGGGCAGCTCTGATATCCCACGGTCGGTTCGAAGACGGCGGCGGAACGATCCGCCGCCCCTGATCTAAATGGAGAATACTCTCTGTCGCAAATGTCGGTCGCAGAACTCGGACCTTGCGTCCGGCGACCGGGAAATGGCAAGCGTCGCGATAATGATATTGAATAGACGCATGAACCTCTCTTGCGTGCTTTATGGATGAGGATCAGGAAACCCGTGTCTTTCCGATAGAGCCGCCAGAATCTTGTCCTTGCCGGAGATGAAAGCCCTCCCCTTGTATGTGCCGGTCTGATGAGAGGATGTCTCGCCATCCGCCAGCACCAGCGCGGGCAAGGACTGGTTTTCCTCACCGAGCAACTCAATCACCGGAAGCCTCGGCCGCGGCCATGCAATCCGCTCGACATCGAGCCGCCTGGCCAGGTCGGGGAAGGAAGCAAGAACCCCCTCCATGAGGGCGCAATGCCAGCAATAGAACCTCTGGCCGGGATAGGCGGGATCTTCAAAGTCGGGCAGCAAGAGAAAAAGCCTGTCTCGATGCACGGTATTCTCCTGCTTTCTCTGTCGCAAAATCGGATGTTCTACGACGGTTGGACATTCGGAATGTTTCACTGAGATATGCTCGGAAAGCTAAACCATCCACGACGTCCATTCCGCCAGCGGACAGCGCGTCACGATGTAGCCGGTTTCCACATGTGGGTCAGGAGCGGCGGAGCGATCCGCCGCTTCTCAGACCTCCATGTCGAAGACGAGGACGCCCGACAACCCGCCGTCGGTCGCGCGCACGAGCCGCTCCGCGACTTCGACATGCGCGGGATGCTGGAGATAGTAGTCCCGCACCTGGGCATCCTCGAAGGTGACGATGAAGCCGTCGACGAAACCGCCGTCGAGCCCTTCCGGCGAGACATTCGGCCCGCAGACCACTTCGGTCATGCCCGGAATGACGTCCTTCAGCGCGGCGATGCCCGCATAGATCGCCTGTTTTTCGGCCGCCTGCGTGGCCGCCTTGAAGCGCAGGAATACACAATGCCGGATCATGCTGACCTCCCCTCCGTCACGTCAGGGCAAACAATAGGGGCGGCTCGGGCTTTGACAAGCCGCCAAATTACCGCGGCTGCCGAAAGCAGTGGATGGCGGCAAAGCGCCCGCAGGTTCAGCGTCCCTTCTTGAAGGGCTCCATGCCGAGGCGGGCGAGTTCGTCGGCGCGCTCGTTCTCCGGATGGCCAGCATGGCCCTTGACCCAGTGCCAGGTCACCTTGTGGCGGCTCCTCGCCTCCTCCAGCGCCTGCCAGAGCTCGGCATTCTTCACCGGCTTCTTGTCGGCGGTCTTCCAGCCATTCTTGCGCCAGCCGAAGATCCACTTGGAGATGCCGTCCATCACGTATTTGCTGTCGGTGTGGAGGTCGACCTCACAGGCCGACTTGAGCGCGTTCAGCGCACTGATCGCCGCCATCAGCTCCATGCGGTTGTTGGTCGTCTCCGCCTCGCCGCCGGAGAGTTCCTTCTCGACGCCGTTGTAGCGCAGGACCGCGCCCCAGCCGCCGGGGCCGGGATTGCCGGAGCAGGCGCCGTCGGTGAATATCTCGACATGCTTCATGCGCTTGCGAGCCCGTATTCGGCGGCAGACACCACCTGGCGATGGAAGCGCAGCTTCCGCAGATATTCGATCGGATCCTTCTTGACGACGAGCGCGCCTTCGGGCGTCGTCAGCCAGTCGTAGAGCCGCGTCAGGAAGAAGCGCAGCGCCGAGCCGCGCGCGAGCACCGGCAGGGCGGCGATCTCCGCCGCGCTCAGCGGACGCACGGCATTGTAGCCGTCGAGCAGCGCCATGCCCTTGGTGATGTTGTAGGAGCCGTCCTTCTCGAAGCACCATGCGTTCAGACAGATCGACACGTCATAGGCGAGCATGTCGTTGCAGGCGAAGTAGAAGTCGATCAGGCCGGAAAGCTGGTCGCCGAGGAAGAAGACGTTGTCCGGAAAGAGGTCGGCATGGATGACGCCTTCCGGCAGCTCCTTCGGCCAGGCCCCTTCGAGGAACGCGAGTTCGCCGCCGATCTCCTCCTCGAGGCCGCTCAGTACCTCGTCCGCCCGGCTGGCGGATTTCGCCCACAGCGCCTGCCAGCCGTCGAGGGAGAGCGCATTCGGCCGGCGAAGCGCGAAGCCTTCCGACGCGATATGCATCTCGGCAAGCGCCTTGCCGACCTCGCGGCAATGGGCGGGCTCGGGCTTTCTCAGCCACATGCCTTCGAGGAAGGTGATGAGGGCGGCCGGGCGGCCGGACAATTCGCCGAGCAGCGCGCCGTCATGGCGCGGCAGCGGCAGCGGGCAATTGACGCCGCGCGAGGAGAGATGGTGCATCAGCCCGAGGAAGAACGGCAGATCGGATTTCTCCACCCGCTTCTCGTAGAGCGTCAGGATCAGCGAGCCGGCGGTCGTATGCAGCAGGAAGTTGGAATTTTCCACGCCCTCGGCGATGCCCTTGTAGGACATGAGTTCGCCGGCGTCGTACTGCCGCAGGAAGGCCTTGAGATCGACCTCGTTGATATCGGTATAGACTGCCATGATCCGTCGTCGGTTTGTCGGTGCTTCGTGAAGGCATACAGCGGGCGGGTGGCGAGCACCAGCCCTGCGGCGGGTCGGGGCACAGGAATTGACGCCCCTGATATCGCAGCCGGAAGATGCACAGGCACGACAAAATCGTCTTCATGAATTTCCATTGAAAACGTTGATACAATTTCCGTCACTCATGCGAAAATCCAACATTTCTCAGGGGTTCAGGAAAGAAGAAGCGAGATAGAAATTCGGAAAAGCCCTTGTATTTTTTCAGGAAAGCCATATCTTAGCGCCATCGCACCTTGCTAGCGACTTTTGTACAGGGCCTTCGCGGCTCTTTCAGATTTCCCTTCATCGTCGATTTATCAGATCGGCCATCCGGCCGGGCCCACATGCGATTGAAAGGAATTGTCATGAATACAGGTACAGTAAAGTGGTTCAACAGCACCAAGGGCTTTGGATTCATTCAGCCTGACAACGGCTCCCAGGACGTTTTCGTCCATATTTCCGCTGTCGAGCGCGCAGGTCTGCGCGGCCTCACCGAAGGCCAGAAGATCAGCTACGACATCGTGCAGGACAAGCGGTCCGGCAAGAGCTCCGCAGACAATCTGCAGGCTGCCTGAGGATTTCTCATTGTCCGCGTGACCACGGATGTACTGGCACGCCGGGGCAATGAAGTGGAAGGTCGGGATCAAACCCGGCCTTTTGTTTTTCGACCGACGAGGGAAGCTTGATGGGCAAGCCTGCTTATCGCGCCGGCGACACCGTCGTCTTGAAGCGGGGCGTTTTCCGCAAGGATGAACGTTACCGAAGCTGCAGCATCAGCGCCGTGCTTCCGGAGGCGCAGGGGCTCGCCCAGTATCGCGTTCAGTTCAGCGACGAATGCTTCGCCCGGCACATCACGGAGGCTGATGTCGACAGGGCGGAAACGCCGGCTTCTTCGCGGGGCACCGCACCTTCCGCATCCTTCGCCGGTGACGGCCGATGGATCAATCCGGGTTCGATCAGGACCAGAAAATAACAGCCGCCATGCGGCGTAAGGAGATGTTTTGCAGGTACTCGTCAGGGACAACAATGTCGATCAGGCACTTCGGGTGCTCAAGAAGAAGATGCAGCGGGAAGGCCTCTTCCGGGAGATGCGCGCCCGTAGCGCGTACGAAAAGCCGTCGGAGAAGCGCGCAAGGGAAAAGGCTGACGCCATCCGCAGAGTTCGCAAGCTTGCCCGGAAGAAAGCGCAGCGCGAAGGCCTGCTGCCTGCCCCGAAGAAGAAGGTCGTGCGAGCGCGCTAAGCGCTCGAACGTCGCAGAGCGGCCGCACGCGGCCGCAATTTGCCCTCCAGCCAGGGAGTAAGACATGGTTGCGACCAAGGACGCATTCTTCAAGCCCAAGAAAATGTCCGCGCAGGAGAAGGCGGAACAGACCGATGCGACCGCACGCGACATTCTCGCTGCGGAAGCCCAGGCGCGCGAAAAGAAGACCGAGACGCTGCGCGCGTTGCGGATGGCACAGCCTGTGCAGATCCAGCCGGCGAAAGCTCAAAAGAGCAAGACGCGCAAGGCTACCCCTCACCACTCCTGAGGATTGCGGGAGACCGGCATTGCCTAGCGGGCCTGCTCCCCTTTGCGAAACGGGAGCCGGTACACAGGCACATCACGCCGGTACCGGACGGTGGCGACTATCCTCAGACAGCCAGAAAGCCGCGGAGTTCATCCGCCAGCGATCGCAGGAAACCATCGCGATCGGCATGCGTGTCGGTGACGTGCGGCGGCAGTTCGTTCATGAAGGTGAAGTGCCCGGCGCCTTCGACCACGCGAATATCGACCGGGATCGCACCATCGATGACTTCCCTCAGAAACGCGGCCTGCGCCGGCGGCGTGATCGTGTCCCTGTCCCCCACCCAGACCTGAACAGGCACCTTCAAGGACGCCAGCGAACCGGGCCGCCGGAAGAAATCAGTCGGCGGCGCCAGCAGCGCCAGCCGGTCGATCGGACACCCCGACACTGCCCTCACCCGCTCTCCCGCCAGCGTATCGGCTTCGGCTCCGGCGAGCAGCAGCAACACCACCGTTCCGATCGAGTGCCCCAAGCCTGCGACCGGCAGTCCGGACGGGCAATGTCGAGCTGCGGCCAGCGAAAGCCTTCGCATCCGCTCCGACAGTTCGGCCCGGGTCGGAACGGGGGATGCCAGCATGTCGAAATGGGGCGCGACGACCAGCATCCCCTCGTCGGCGAGGGCCTGCAGGAGCCCGAGATGCCGCAGCGGGTTTCCACCGCGCCCAGCGGCGAAAAGAATGCATCGGCTCGCCGACGCCGGCTGCAACACCGTGACTTCGAAAGCGTTGTCTCCCTCTTTCGGCAAGGGCATCTCAGCCGTTCACCCAGGCCATGTCGTCGTGGGTGAGTTCGATCGACCGCAGCTCACGGTTGACGAGGAAGTGCTCGTTCTCCACCGAGAATTCCGCAAGCTCCACCGTCGTGTCGTAGCGTTCCCTGAAGGCCTCGATGATCTCGTTGACGATCACCTCCGGCGCCGAGGCGCCGGCCGAGAGCCCGAGCGTACCGATCGTCCCGATCGCATCCCAGTCGATCTCCGAGGCGCGCTGCACGAGCAGCGACTGCCTCGCCCCCGCCTTCTGCGCCACCTCGACGAGACGCTTCGAATTGGACGAGTTCGGCGCGCCGACGATCAGGAAGAGATCGCAGCCCGGAGCGGCCTGCTTGACCGCCTCCTGGCGGTTGGTGGTGGCGTAGCAGATCGAATCGGCGGCCGGATCGGCGAGATTGGGGAAACGCTCCTTGAGCTTGGCGATCACGCCTTCAGTGTCGTCGACCGAGAGCGTCGTCTGGGTGACGTAGCCGAGATTGTCGGGATCTGCCGGCTGGTAGGCGGCGGCGTCCTCGACCGTCTCGATCAGAGAGACGCTGCCCTCCGGCAACTGCCCCATGGTGCCGATCACCTCCGGATGGCCGGCATGGCCGATCAGGACGACGTGGCGGCCGAGCCGCTGGTGGCGCATCGCCTGCTTGTGGACCTTCGAGACCAGCGGACAGGTGGCGTCGAGATAGAAGAGGTTGCGCGCCCTGGCATCCGCCGGCACCGATTTCGGCACGCCGTGGGCGGAGAAGACGACCGGCTGGGCGCGATGCTCTTCGGGGATCTCGTCGAGTTCCTCGACGAAGATCGCACCCTTGGCCTCCAGCCCCTCGACCACGTAGCGGTTGTGGACGATCTCATGGCGCACATAGACCGGGGCGCCATACCCTTTCAGCGCCAGCACGACGATCTGGATGGCGCGGTCGACCCCGGCGCAAAAGCCGCGCGGCCCGCAGAGCCTTATCGTCAGTTTCGGTCGGGTCGGGGTTGTGTTCGTCATCAGCCAGCCAAGAGAACCAGGATCAGGGCGAGGACGGCCGGCAGCGCCTGGATGTAGAGAATGCGCCGCGACGCCGTCGCGCTTCCATATAGGCCGGCGACGAAGACGCAGCCAAGGAAAAAGAGCTTGAGCTCAAAAGCGAATTCCGGAACCGGCTGGACGAGCGCCCATCCGAGCCCGAGCGCGAGGAAGCCGTTGTAGAGCCCCTGGTTGGCGGCGAGCACCTTGGTCGCCTCCGCCTGCTGCGGCTTCATGCCGAAGGCCTTGAGGCCGGACGGTTTCGTCCAGAGAAACATCTCCAGCACGAGAATCCAGAGATGTTCGAGCGCAACCAGCGCGGTGAGCAGATCAGCGAGCAGTTTCATCGGTTCCCCTCCAGCCAATGTGGTTTTGTCTTCTATCACGCGATGTCGGCGGGAGGAAAACATCCGCCCCCGCCGAGGTTATTTCTGCTTCCGGCCCCGTAGGTATGCGGCGATCGAGATCACCAGCAGCACGACGGCGAGGCCGTACCAGGTGATCGCATATTGCAGATGGTCGTTCGGCAGATCGATCTGCGTCACCCCACCCTTCGGCCAGCCGCCGGCGACGGGCGTCGCATCCGCATCGACGAAAAACTGGACGACGTTCTGCTCGGCGAGCCCGGCGCTGGCGGCCATGGCGGAAAGATCCTTCCAGTAGAAGATGTCGCCGGCGACGTCGTTCTCGGGCACCACCCAGGAGGGCTTGCCGGCAAGGCGCGCCCGAGCGAGCCCCGTCACTGTCTGGCGACCGTCCGGCAGGCCTTCGCGGCGGCTTGCAGGGTCCTTCATCTCGTAGGGGATGAACCCGCGATTGACGAAGAGGAAGCGGCCATCGTCGAGCTCGAAGGGGGTGTAGACGTAGTAGCCGGTACGCCCGTCGAACGTCGCGAAGAAATGGCGTTCCCTGTCGTTCAGGAAGCGGCCTTCGACGCGGACCGGGCGATACTCGAAGTCCTCGCCGCGCGCAGCCATCGCCTCGATCTCGGACAACGACGCCGGCGGCAGTGTACGACGCGCCTCGATGTCGGCGATCAGCGCCTCCTTCCAGTGGAGGCGCCGGACCTGCCAGGTGCCGAGCGAGACGAGCACGGAGAGCGCGACGACCAGCAGGACGAGGCCGACGACGAACTTGGTGCGGCCCGCTGCAGTTCCCTCAGCCACGGTCGATCGTTCCCTGCGAGGCGTTGTTCTTGTACTGGAGCGCCACCAGCAGCGCCTTGATGGTGCGCAGGAGCCAGAGCGAAAGCCCGATCGCCAGCGGCCCCCAGAGGAGCGCGTGCAGCCAGGCCGGCGGCTGGTAGTTGATCTCCGTCCAGACGGCGAGCCCGACGACGATGAAATCGGCGATCAGGATGACGAAGACGGCCGGGCCGTCGCCGGCGTCGATGAAGGTATAATCGAGGCCGCAATTCGTGCAGCGCGGCTTGATCTTGCTCAGCCCGTCGAAGAGCTTGCCCTGCCCGCAGCGGGGGCAGCAGGCGCTGAGCGCCGCCTTCACCGGATCGACCGGCGGATACATCGCATTGTCGTCGCTCATGGCGGTCCCTCTGCTGCTGATATTACGCTTCTCTTAGAGGATGCCCGGCACCGGGGCAAATCCTCCGTGGCGGCTTCGGTTCCCCGCCAGCCCCCTCAACGAAAAAGGCGGCAGTCTCGCCGCCGCCTTTTCCGATAGTCGAAAGCTCTTCCGGCGATCAGCCGTGGGCGAGTGGTGCGCCCCAGCCGCCCCAGATGTAGACCGAGAAGAAGAGGAAGAGCCAGACCACGTCGACGAAGTGCCAGTACCAGGCGGCAGCCTCGAAGCCGAAGTGCTGCTTCGGGGTGAAATCGCCCTTCAGCGCGCGCAGCAGGCAGACGATCAGGAAGATCGTGCCGACGAGCACGTGGAAGCCGTGGAAGCCCGTCGCCATGAAGAAGGTCGAGCCGTAGATCGAGTCCTTGAAGGTGAACGGAGCGTGGGCGTATTCGTAGCCCTGCACGAAGGAGAAGAGCGCGCCGAGCAGGACGGTCAGCGTCAGGCCGGAGACGAGGCCGCGACGGTCGCCGTGCAGCAGGGCATGGTGTGCCCAGGTGACGGTGGTGCCGGAGAGCAGCAGGATGATGGTGTTGTAGAGCGGCAGGTGCCAGGGATCGAGAACCTCGATGCCCTTCGGCGGCCAATGACCACCGGTGAACTCGACGCGGGCGGACTGGATCACCTCGCCGGAGAACAGGCTCGCATCGAAGAACGCCCAGAACCAGGCGACGAAGAACATCACTTCGGAGGCGATGAACATGATCATGCCGTAGCGCAGGTGCAGCGACACCACGCGGGTGTGATGACCCTCATGGGCTTCCTTGATGGTGTCCGACCACCAGCCAACCATCGTGTAGAGGATGATCGCCAGGCCGATGAAGAACAGCCACGGATGGGCGAGCTCAAGGCCGAAGAGCTCGAACGAGCCGCCCGAGAGATAGCGCATGTAGCCGACGCCACCGAAGGTCAGCAGGAACGCCCCGATTGCGGCCAGGATCGGCCACGGGCTCGGATCGATGATGTGGTAGTCGTGATTCTTCTGATGCGCTTGGGCCATGTCAGCAATCCCCGAATGTCAATCTTTCCTGAGGTCCGGCGGGGCCGGACCCCTCCTCTCACAATTTCTGGTTCCCGTCCGACTTTCCGGCAGGCAGAACCGCCACCGGCTTCGTCTCCTCCTGCGGATAGAAGGTGTAGGACAGGGTGATCGTTCCGATATCCTTCGTCTCCACCGTGTTCACGATCTCCGGATCGATGAAGAAGACGACGGGCATGTCTTTCGTTTCGCCGGGCTTCAGCTCGATGTCGGTGAAGCAGAAGCATTCGATCTTGTTGAAATAGGCGGCGGCCTCCATCGGCGTCACGTTGAAGACGGCCTGCCCCTTTTTCGGCTCGGACGAATGATTGGTGGCGGTGAAATGGACCTTCACCGTTTCGCCGATCTTCGGCGCCACCTCGCGTTCGACCGGCTTGAACTTCCACATCAGCCCCGGCGCGACATTGGCGTCGAAGGTGACGCGCATCGTCCGGTCGAGAATGACGCTCGAAACCTGCTCGACACGCTGGGTCGTTCCGTTGTAGCCGGTCACCTGGCAGAACATGCGGTAGAGCGGGACGGCGGCGAAGCTCATGCCGACCATGCCGCCGACGAAGGCGACGCAGGCGACGAGGATCGCCGCATTGCTGCGCCCCTTGCCGGCCGGAATTTTCGTGCTCTCTGCCAAGGTCCGACCTCCGTCCTTCACTGGGCCACGCCGGTCATCTTTACAACGGACATGGCGTAGATGATCACGACGACGATTCCCAGAACGATGCCGAGCGCGATGTTGCGGCCGCGGCGGGATTTCTTCTGGCTGTCGTTGAGCTTGACGGTTTCCATCAGTGTGCCCCTCCAGGAAGGGTCGCGAATGTCACGACGTAATGGTCGACGAGGAGCGCCAGGAAGATCGCGAAGAGATAAACGAGCGAAAAGCCGAACAGCTTTTTGGCCGCCACCATCTTCTCGTCGCCTTCCGGCATACGCCAGACGCCGACCGAATAGTAGACGAAGCCCAGACCGAGAACGGCCGCGAAGGTGCCGTAGAAGGGCGAGGACAGTCCGGTGAGGGCCGGCGCGACGCCGGCTGCCGCGGTCAGCACCGCGTAGAGCGCGATTTGTCGCTTGGTGGCCGGGATGCCGGCGACGTTCGGCAGCATCGGCACGCCGACGGCGCCGTAATCACGCATCTTGAAGAGCGCGAGCGCCCAGAAGTGGGCCGGCGTCCAGAGGAAGATCACCAGGAAGAGCAGGATGCTGTCGAGCGAGACGCCGCCCGTCACGCAGGCCCAGCCGACCATGGGCGGGAAGGCGCCGGCCGCACCGCCGATGACGATGTTCTGCGGGGTCGAGCGCTTCAGCCACATCGTGTAGACGACGGCGTAGAAGAAAATGGTGAAGGCGAGCAGGCCTGCGGCAAACCAGTTGACCGCGAGCCCGAGGATCGCGACCGAGAAGACTGAAAGCGTGAGGCCGAAGGCGAGCGCCTCGGTGGGCAGGATGCGGCCGGCCGGGATCGGGCGGCGGGCGGTGCGGCTCATGACGGCGTCGATATCGGCGTCGTACCACATGTTGAGCGCGCCCGAGGCCCCTGCCCCGACGGCGATGCAGAGAATGGCGATGGCGCCGAGCACGGGATGGATGTGTCCCGGCGCGAGCACGAGACCGGCAAAGGCGGTGAAGACGACGAGCGACATGACCCGCGGCTTCAGGAGCGCGAAGTAGTCGCGTGCACCGGCTTCGGACAGGCGCAGTTCGCCCTCCATGCCCAGCGCTTCGCAGTTGTCGACAACCGTCATTGTTTCCGTCCCGATATTCTTGTTTTCCGGTCGCCGCGCCCCTCCGGAGCGCGGCGACCGTTTTCGTTTCAGCGTGCGCCGCTTACTTGATGCGCGGCAGCTGCTCCCACTGGTGGTACGGCGGCGGAGAGCTCAGCTGCCATTCCAGCGTGGTCGCACCGACGCCCCACGGATTGTCGCCGGCGACGCGCTTCTTCGCGAGAGCCTCGAAGACGCCGAACAGGAAGATCACCACGCCGAAGGCCGAAATATAGGACCCGATCGAAGAGACGTAGTTCCAGCCGGCGAAAGCTTCCGGATAGTCGATGTAGCGGCGCGGCATCCCGGCAAGGCCGAGGAAGTGCTGCGGGAAGAACACCATGTTCACGCCGACGAACATGACCCAGAAGTGGATGTTGCCGATCGTTTCCGAGTACATGTAGCCGGTTATCTTCGGGAACCAGTAGTACCAGGCGGCGAAGATGGCGAAGACGGCGCCGAGCGACAGAACGTAGTGGAAGTGAGCCACGACGTAGTAGGTGTCGTGCAGCGAGCGGTCGAGACCGGCGTTCGCCAGCTGCACCCCGGTTACACCGCCGACGGTGAACAGGAAGATGAAGCCGATCGCCCAGATCATCGGCGTGCGGAACGACAACGAGCCACCCCACATCGTCGCGATCCAGGAGAAGATCTTGATGCCGGTCGGCACCGCGATGACCATGGTGGCGAAGACGAAGTAGCGCTGGGCGCCGAGCGACAGGCCGACCGTGTACATGTGGTGGGCCCAGACGACGAAGCCGACGGCGCCGATGGCGACCATGGCATAAGCCATGCCGAGGTAGCCGAAGATGGGCTTGCGCGAGAAGGTCGAGATGATGTGGCTGATGATGCCGAAACCGGGCAGGATCAGGATGTACACTTCCGGGTGACCGAAGAACCAGAACAGGTGCTGGTAGAGGATCGGGTCACCGCCGCCTTCCGGCGCGAAGAAGGTCGTGCCGAAGTTGCGGTCGGTCAGCAGCATGGTGATGCCGCCGGCGAGAACCGGGAGCGACAGCAGGAGCAGGAAGGCAGTGACGAGCACGGACCAGGCGAAGAGCGGCATCTTGTGCAGCGTCATGCCCGGGGCGCGCATGTTGAGAATGGTGGTGATGAAGTTGATCGCACCGAGGATCGACGACGCACCCGAAACGTGGAGCGCGAAGATCGCGAGATCGACCGCAGGACCCGGCTGGCCGGACGTCGCAAGCGGCGGATACATCGTCCAGCCGCCACCGACGCCGTAGCCGCCTGCCGGACCTTCGACGAACATCGACAGGATGAGCAGGAGGAAGGCCGGGACGAGCAGCCAGAAGGAAATGTTGTTGAGGCGCGGGAAAGCCATGTCCGGAGCGCCGATCATGATCGGGATCATCCAGTTGGCGAAACCGCCGATCAGCGCCGGCATGACCATGAAGAAGATCATGACCAGGGCGTGCGCGGTGGTGAACACGTTGAACATGTGCTTGCCGCCGTCGATTGCGGCGTCACCTTCGAAGCCGTAGACGATCGACGCCAGGCCGTGGAAGATCTGGATGCCGGGCTCCTGCAGCTCCATGCGCATGGCGACCGAGAGCGCCGCGCCGATGATGCCGGCGATGATCGCGAAGATCAGGTAGAGGGTGCCGATGTCCTTGTGGTTCGTCGAGAACAGCCAGCGGGCGGCGAAGCCCGGCTTGTGGTCGTGATGGTCATGATGCGCGCCCTGACCATGAGCGTGCTCTTCGTGGGCAACAGGTCCAGCCATTGTCCGCACTCCCCTTCCTTATTTCGAAACGTTATCGGCGAGCTGTACGGACTTGTCCGCACCGTCGACCGCTGCCATCAGAGCCTTGTTGGCGTCCTCCACGCTGGTGGTCGCAGCTTCGAGCCAGGCGGCATACTTGTCTTCGGCGACCACGCGGATGGCGATCGGCATGAAGGCGTGATCCTTGCCGCAGAGCTCCGAACACTGACCGTAGAACAGGCCTTCACGGTCGGCCTTGAACCAGGTTTCGTTGAGACGACCCGGAACGGCGTCGATCTTGATGCCGAAGGACGGCATGGCGAAGGCGTGGATGACGTCGGTCGGAGCGGCAGTCACGAGCACGCGGACCGTCTTGCCGACCGGAACGACCATTTCGTTGTCCACGGCGAGCAGGCGCGGATAGAGCGCCTTGTCCTGCTTGCCGGCGGCGGCGCGGTCGTCATCCGTCTTCAGCATGAAGGAATCGAAGGCGACCTGCTTGTCGCCCTGGTATTCGTAATTCCACTGCCACTGGGTCGCGGTCGCCTTGATCGTGACGTCCGGGCTTTCCGGTTGGGTGAGCTGTGCTGAGAGCAGGTTGAACGAGGGAATCGCGAAGAAGAGAAGCACGAGGACCGGTCCCAAGGTCCAGATGATCTCGATCATCGTGTTGTGGCTGGTCTTCGACGGCACCGGATTTGCACCGGAGCGGAAACGCAGGACCACCACGATCAGCAGGAAGAGCACGAGCAACGTGATCGGCACGATGAACCAGAGCGTATAGTGCTCGAACCACCGGATCTGCTCCATGATCGGCGTCGCCGCCGGCTGGAGATCGGTTTGCCAGGGTGCAGGCTGGTCGGCAAAGCCGGCGGAAGCAAAAAGCAGACAGGTCGTGGCGACCAGCGCTGCGCAAGCTCTCTTAATCACGGTGTCTCTCCCTCGAGCGTTTGATCCACATCAAATGGAAACGCAAAATCCATGCTATGGGTTTTTGTTTAAAATCACAGTTTGTCTCCGACCGCAATACGCCTAACCGAATGGCCCTGCGGCATTTTTGCGCTACGTCAATTTGTCGCGGGCCCATCTCCCGCAGGAGCTTGACTGCGCCTCCAAAACCCGCTTTTTCGACCGCAGATACGTCTTGCCGGTCCCAAATATGCCGCACTCGGGGGAAAAGACGTTCCGGGGCTTTTCAATACCGCGCCCGACGACAAGAATGGCGGCGATGATTCGAATTCCAGAGGTATCCATGGGTGTTCCAGCACTTCTCAGGTCGGGCGTGCTTGCGCTGGCCGTTGCCGCAGCAGCCGGAACGGGCTTTGCGCAGACGCCGCAACAGCCCGGCACCGTGCGTTCCAACCACGGCGCCTGGTCGATCATCTGCGATACGCCGGCGGGTGCCTCTGTCGAACAATGCGCATTGATGCAGAACGTCGTCGCCGACGACCGGCCGGAAGTCGGACTCTCGGTGGTGATCCTCAAGACCGCCGACCGCAAGGCGAAGGTGCTGCGCATCCTCGCGCCGCTCGGCGTCCTGCTGAAGGACGGCATGGAGCTCTTCGTCGACGGCAACAATATCGGCCGGGCCTATTTCACCCGCTGCTTCGCCGAGGGCTGCTATGTCGAGGTCGAGATCGACGACGAGCTCATGAAGATACTCCGGGCCGGCAAGAGCGCGGTCTTCGCGCTCCGCGAATCGGCCGACCAGGATCGTGTGGGCATTCCGATCGAGCTCACCGGTTTTGCCGAAGGCTACGACTCCCTGCCCTGAGCACCGGCCGGCAACGAATGATCTGACGGCGCACCGCCCTTCCCGCCCGGCTCTTCGGGCGGACGGGCTTGCCTCCACCCCCTGCCGGACCTACATCGGGTTCGAAGGAGCGCGTCCGCCGCCCGCGCCCAAGGAGCTTTGATGGATACCGATCTTCTCAACCTTTTCGACTGTGACGAGACGAAGCTGCGCTCGGTGCTGGCCGAGACCCTCTCCGGCGCCGACGACGGCGAGCTGTTCGTCGAACACGCGCAGGCCGAATCACTGACCTTCGACAACGGACGCCTGAAGGGCGGCAGTTTCAACACCGACCAGGGCTTCGGGCTGCGCGCCGTCGCCGGCGAAGCCGTCGGCTTCGCGCACGCGGGCGAGCTTTCGCTTTCGGCGCTGTCGCGCGCGGCCGAGGCGGTCTCCGCCGTCACCCGCGGCCATGGCGGCAGCTATGCCGCGGCACCCCAGCGCACCAACCGCAAGCTCTACGGCGAGGAGAACCCGATCGGCTCGCCGACCTTCGAGGAGAAGGTGAAGCTTCTCTCCGAGGTCGACGCCTATCTGCGCGGCAAGACCGACAAGGTCCGTCAGGTCACGGCATCGATCGCCGCGAGCTGGCAGGTGGTGGAAATCCTGCGCGCCGACGGCCACCGGGTGCGCGACATCCGCCCGATGACGCGGCTCAACATCTCCGTCGTCGCCGGCGAGGGCGACCGCCAGGAAACCGGCTCCTTCGGCATCGGCGGCCGCGTCGGCTTCGGCGACTTCCTGACCGAGGAGAGCTGGAAGAACGGCGCCGACGAGGCGTTGCGCCAGGCGCTCGTCAACCTCGACGCGATCGATGCGCCGGCCGGCACCATGGACGTCGTGCTCGGCAACGGCTGGCCGGGCGTCATGCTGCACGAGGCGGTGGGCCACGGGCTCGAAGGCGACTTCAACCGCAAGAAGACCTCCGCCTTCGCAGGCCTGATGGGCGAGATGGTCGCTGCCCCCGGCGTCACGATCGTCGACGACGGCACGATCGACCTTCGCCGCGGCTCGATCACCGTCGACGACGAGGGCACGCCCTCCGGATACAATGTGCTGATCGAGAACGGCCGGCTCGTCGGCTACATGCAGGACCGGCAGAACGCCCGGCTGATGGGCATGACGCCGACCGGCAACGGCCGCCGGCAGGGCTACGCCCACCAGCCGATGCCGCGCATGACCAACACCTACATGCTCGGCGGCGACAAGACCCCGGAGGAGATCATCGCCTCGGTGAAGCGCGGGATCTACGCCGTCTCCTTCGGAGGCGGCCAGGTGGACATCACGTCGGGCAAGTTCGTCTTCGGCTGCACCGAGGCCTACATGATCGAGGACGGCAAGATCGGCGCGCCGGTCAAGGGTGCGATGCTGATCGGCAACGGCCCGGAGGCGATGAAGCGCATCTCCATGGTCGGCAACGACATGAAGCTCGACACCGGCATCGGCAATTGCGGCAAGGGCGGCCAGTGGGTGCCGGTCGGCGTCGGTCAGCCGCACCTGAGAATGGACCAGGTGACCGTCGGCGGCACGCGGGCGTAACAACAAGACAGAATTAAAGAGACCGAAGGAAACCGAGACAAGATGCTGCCCCGCCCGCCCCGCGCCGTCGTTTTCGACATGGACGGCCTGATCCTCGACAGCGAAATCCTCTACCGGAAGTCGGTGATCTCCGCGGCGACGGAAGAGGGCCTGCCGATCGGCCCCTCGATCTACGAGGCGATGATGGGGCAACCCTGGCCCGGTATCGCACAATTGTTGATTGATCACTATGGCGAGAACTTCGACCCGGATGCTTTCCGCATCGTCTGGATCGACCATTTCAACCGGCTGATCGAAACCGAACTGAAATTGAAGGCCGGCGTGACGGCGCTTCTCGACACGCTCGACCGGCACGGCATTCCGCGGGCGATCTGCACGTCCTCGGCCCACCACCAGGTGCGTCACCATCTCGAAGGGTTCGGCCTGCTGCCGCGCTTCGACCACGTCATCGCCCAGGGCGACTATGCCCGCGGCAAGCCGGCGCCAGACCCGTATCTCGCCGCGGCGGAAAGGCTGGGCGTCGCGCCGGCGGACTGCCTTGCGCTCGAGGATTCCCACAACGGCATCCGCTCGGCGGCGGCCGCCGGCATGATGGCGGTGATGGTGCCGGACCTGCTCGCCCCGACGGACGAAGTCGTCGCGCTCTGCGCGCGGGTCGCCGGCAGTCTGGAGGAGTGCTGCGCCTTCTTCAACGAGCCGCTGGCGGCAGAGCGGGCGTAGGCTCGTCAGGAGCGAACCGCCATTTCCGCATGATCGCCGCCTGAAGGTCGAGACGGTGGTGATGAGCCAACAGCAGGACGTGCCCGAGCAGGTCTGCCGTCTCGTCGGCCAGACATCGCCGCAGCTCAGATTCGTCCAATCCCTTTCGGCGACTGCGGCCGCTCAGCCGGTTGGCCGCCTGCACGACCTCGCCGGCTTCCTCCATCAGCTTCATCAAGAACCAGTCGGCGTCCCGTTCGACGGCATGCGCTTCGGCGTAGGTTACCGATGCGGCTTCAAATCGCAGCGCAAGTTCCTGCAACATTGCGTTCTCCATCTGTTCACGGAGAACATGGCGCGATTCCGGCGGGCGGGCAATTCCGATCAGTGAAAGAAGGGGCAAGTCGACTGACTTCCCGCCGCCGGTCACCCGTTCGCGGGCATCAGCACGCAGTCGTAGCGGTTTTCGACAAGCTTCTCGCAGGCGCGGCGCGCGTCGACCTTGCTGTCGAAGCCGCCGAAGCGGGCGCGGTAGAACGTGTTGCCGTTGCGCGAGACGCGCTCGGCATAGGCGTTGCGATTGGCGAGCGGTTCGCCGATCTTCGCCTTGGCATCGGCGAGCAGCCCCATCGCCGCCTCGGCGCTCACCGCAGCGGCGATCTGGATCTGCCATTTCCCGCCGCCCCTGACCGGCAGTGCAGGCTTCGGCGTGGCCATGCTTTCGACGGCAGCGACCGCGCCGGAGGCGTTGCCGGTGTCGGCAAAGGCGGTGCCGTAACGGCTTTCGGGGACGGGTGCCGCATCGCTGATCAGTTCCGCGACGGCATCACGACCCGGTGCGCCGGCGGGAACCGGCACTTCGTCACCGAGGCGGGCGATCACCGCGCCCGAACCGTTGCTGGCGACCAGGGCGGAACCGCCGGAGGCCTTGCGGATATTGCCGTCGATGAGGCTTGCCATCAGCTTGTCGCGGCCGGCGGCGCTACGGCCACCCATCACGACGCCGATCACGCGGCGGTTGCCATCCACAACGGCGCTGACGAGATTGTATCCGGAAGCATTGGTGTACCCGGTCTTGATGCCGTCCATGCCCTTGTAACGATACATGAGGTTGTTGTGGCCGTTGATCGTGCGGCCGCGGAAGGCGAAGGAGCGGGTGGAGAAGAGCTTGTATTCCCGGGGGAAGTCGCGCATCAGCGCCAGCCCGAGGGTCGACATGTCGCGCGCCGTGGTGATCTGGCGGTCGTCGGGAAGGCCGGACGCGTTGACGAAGACCGTGTTCGGCATGCCGAGCGAACGGGCCTTACGGGTCATCATCTCGGCGAAGGCGGGCTCGGAGCCGCCGAGCTTCTCGGCCATTGCCACCGCAGCGTCATTGGCCGACTGGACGATCATGCCGAGTACGGCTTCCCGCACGGTGATCGCATCACCCGCCTTGACGCGCAGCTTGGTCGGCGGGCGGGAGGAAGCGTATTTCGAAAACGGCACCGGGCTGTCCCAGGAGAGCTCGCCCCTGCGGATCGCCTCGAAGGTCATGTAGACCGTCATCATCTTGGTCAGGGACGCCGGATGGTTGAGCATGTCGCCGTTTTCGGAGGCGAGAACCTCTCCGGTCCGCGCGTCGAGAAGGAACTGGGCGCTGCCGGCATTTGCAGAACTGGTGAAACAGCCGATCACTACGAAAAACGAGAGCGCGACCAACAGCTTATTCATCATTCCTCCACGGGAGCGGATCAGAAACGCGAGAATGTCCGGGTGACAGGAATCGGCGGGCCGATTCGAAGACCGGGGTTGCCTAGACGAAGAATGCGGCGACAATCGAGCAATACAGCCATAATCTGATCGGTGAAGCTGGTCCGACGCTGGTGCCGGCCGGGCGGGCAAAGCGGCGCACAGAAACCGCCGATCGTGGTTAACGTTGCCTTTCACGCAGGCGGCGCCGGCAACCCAAAATCCCCCTTTACCTCAATCGCGGTTGAGGTCGTAGCGTCCGCAAATCACCTTCAAGGACCCGCAAAGGAAAGCAACGACCGATGACCGTCCACGAGAGAGAGATCACCGAATTGACGCCCGCCGTCGCCGAAAGCGACGGGGGCCGCTGGCTTGACCTGCTCGCACCTCGCTATCTCGTCGCCACCGCGATGCTCTGCCTCGGCGTGGCGCTCTACGCCTTCAACGGCTTTCTCGTCAGCACGGTGATGCCGACGACCGTCGCCGAACTCGGCGGCGAGGCGGTGATTTCCTGGTCGCTGACGCTCTTTCTCACCGCCTCGATCATCGCCGGGACGAGTGCGGCCATGCTGAAGGAACGATTCGGCGCCCGCCTCGTCCTCACCGCCGCCGCCCTCGTCTTCCTCGCCGGGACGCTGCGTGCGGCGACCGCGACGACCATGACCGCCGTCCTTCTCGGGCGCATCGGCCAGGGGCTGGGCGAAGGGGTGGTCGCGGCGATCTGCTATGCGCTGATCCCGGAAATCTTCCCGCCCCGCCTGGTGCCGAAGGTCTTCGGCGCGGAGGCTCTGGTCTGGGCGCTCGCCGCCTTCGGTGGCCCGGTGCTCGCCGGCTATCTCACGGAAACGATCTCCTGGCGTGCCGCCTTCTTCGTCAACGTGCCGATCATCGCGATCTTCGTGCTGATGGCGGTGACGATCGTGCCGAAGCGGCAAGGCGGCGAGGTGCGGAGCACGGCCTTTCCCGGGCTCCGGCTCGCCCTTCTCGCCACAGCGCTGGTGACGGTGCTCGTCGCCGGCCTTTCCAATGGCTCGTCGCAGGCGGTAATCGCCCTCGTCGTCGCAGTCCTCGCGCTCGCCGGTTCGCTGCATCTCGACCGCCGGGCAAAGGAGACGGTCCTGCCGACGGGTGCCTTTTCACTCGGCTCCGGGCTGGGGCTCGGGCTCTGGGCCGTGCTTTTGATGTCGCTCGCCCAGGCGACGAGCAGCGTCTATCTCGTCTTCAGCCTGCAGAACCTCTGGCACTTCCCGCCGACCGCCGCCGGCGGGATGAGCGCGCTGATGGCGATCTGCTGGAGCCTGACGGCGATCGGCGTCGCCAACCTCCGGTCGGACAGCCGAAAGCGCAGCATGATCTGGATCGGTCCGCTGCTCCTCGTCGGCGGGCTCGGCCTGCTGGTCGCATCGCTCCTGTCGGGCAAGATCGCCCTGCTCGTCGTCGCGCAGGTGGCGATCGGCGCGGCCTTCGGCGTGAGCTGGGGGTATCTGAGCCAGATGCTGATGGACACCGCCCCCGCACACGAGCGCGACAAGACCTCGACGCTCCTGCCGACGCTGCAATCGGCCGGTTACGCGCTCGGCGGCGCGCTTGCCGGGCTTGCGGCAAACGCCGCGGGGCTTGCGGCGGCGAAGGGCGCAGAGGACCTGCGCGGGCCACTCGCCACCGCCTTTGTTCTCGCCTTCCTGTGGTCGCTGCCGGCCGCCCTCGTCTCCTGGCGTGCCGTCCGGTTGCTCCGGAACCCTCGGGGAGACGCCCGCTGAAACCGGCTGTCCTCCCGCGATGCGACTCTGCTAAGGAGAGCCTCCGCACGAAGAGAGGACGACGGGCATGGAGCCGACGCACATCACGCTTGCAGCCATCCCCGCGTATATCGGCAGCCAGAGCACAGGCACGCTCTCCTTCCTTCTCGCCTCGGCGCTGGTCGCCGGCCTGGCGCGTGGCTTTTCCGGCTTCGGCGGCGCGCTCATCTTCGTTCCGCTGGCAAGCTCCGTGGTCGAGCCGCGGCTCGCCGTGGCGATCCTTTTCATCATCGACCTGGTGATGACCCTGCCGATGATCCCCGGCGCCGTCCGTCAGGCCGACAAGCGGGAGGCCGGCACCATGCTCGTCGGGGCGCTCGCCGGCGTGCCGCTCGGCACGATGATCCTCGCCCGCGCCGATCCGCTCGCCGTCCGCTGGGCGATCATCACCGTGGTCATTTCGCTGCTTGCCCTGCTGGTCTCCGGCTGGCGCTATCACGGCAAGCCGACGACGCCGCTCACCATCGGCGTGGGCGCGGTTGCGGGCATCTTCGGCGGGGCGGCGCAGGTGAGCGGACCGCCGGTCGTCGCCTACTGGCTCGGCGGAGCCCTGCCGGCCGCGACGGTGCGCGCCAATCTCGTCTTCTATTTCGCGATGAGCTCGCTGATCACCGGCGTCAACTACGTGTTCGCCGGCTTTTTCGGCCTGCCGGCATTTGCGTTGTCGCTCGTCGCCGGCCCGGTCTTCGGTCTCGGTGTCCTTGCCGGGTCGCGGCTC
The DNA here is from genome assembly GCF_024054295.1 of Ciceribacter sp. RN22. Taxonomy (NCBI): domain Bacteria; kingdom Pseudomonadati; phylum Pseudomonadota; class Alphaproteobacteria; order Hyphomicrobiales; family Rhizobiaceae; genus Ciceribacter; species Ciceribacter sp. RN22. The sequence goes on along the minus strand of NZ_JAMXLD010000001.1, from coordinate 900,375 downwards.
TTCGGCAAGACCGACGACCAGGTGTTCCGGCGTATCTGTTATGGACTCATCGCCGCCGCCGCGATCATCGGCTTGCCGTTGCTCGACGGTCTGCTACGCTGAGGGCGGAATGTAACTCCCCATAGATTTTTGGGTATTCTGGCAACTCCCGCTTAACGCCGATTGGCTACGGTCGCCGCACCAAACGGAACGGCACGCCGGGTGCCGCGACCGGCAGGAGTGAAAGACGGAAGAAAGCATGCTGAGGGAGCTGGCCAGACGCGGCATCATCACTGCCGGGCTCGAAGCGTCGCACCTGTTGCGACGAGCGGGCGCGATGGCGTCGGCGCGCGGACTCGGAGCGATTTTCACGCTGCACCATGTCCGACCCTTCGTCCCGACGCTCACCAATGTCAACGATCACCTCGAGGTGACGCCGCAGTTCCTCGACGCCGTCATCCGGCAGCTGAAGGCCGAGGGATACCGCTTCGTGCGTCTCGAGGACGTCCCTGCCCTCCTCCAGTCATCCGAACCGGGGCAGCCGCCCTTTGCCGCCTTCACGCTCGACGACGGCTATCGCAACAACCGCGACCACGCGCTACCGGTCTTCGAACGGCACGGCGTTCCCTTCACCGTCTTCGTCTGTCGCGGATTTTCCGAACGCAGCCACACGATCTGGTGGGAGACGGCCTCGGCCATCCTCGACAGGCTCCGGGGCGTCGATCTCAAGGACGGCGGCGAACCGGTCCATTACGACCTCCGCACGCGCGCCGAAAAGCGCGCCGCCTTCGACCACATCGCCGAGGCGATTTGCGCCCACGGCGAGGAGGCCATGATCGAGAAACTCGACCGCGCAGCGGTGGCAGCCGGCATCGACCCCGAGGCGATCGTCAAGGATCTCGTGATGTCGGGGGAAGAGCTCGCAGCCTTCGCGAGGCATCCGCTCGTCACCCTAGGAGCCCATACGGTGAGCCACCGCTCGCTCGGTTTCCTCGATCCGGCCACGGTCGCGGACGAAGTGCGCCGGTCTGCCGACTACGTGGAGGAGATCACCGGCCGGCGGCCGCTGGCCTTCGCCTATCCCTACGGCGACAGGCGCAGCGTCACGGACGCGAGCGTGCGCGCCGTCGAGGATGCCGGTTGCCACCTTGCGGTGACGACATCCCCCGGCACGCTCAGCACGCAGTCTGCCGAGCGGCTCTTCCGGTTACCGCGGATTTCGCTGAACGGCTTCTACCAGAAGAAGCGCTACGTCTCCGCGCTCGCCTCCGGCATTCCCTTCCGCCTGAGGGGCTGAGCCCTTCAGGGATACATCCTGACCTTGGTCCACGGCGAATCGACCGTCTCGCGACGGAACTCGATCCGGTCGTGCAGGCGGAACTTGCGGTCGTGCCAAAACTCGATCGAGACGGGGCGGATGCGGAAGCCCGACCAGTGCGGCGGCCGCGGTACGTCGCCGAGCGCGTAACGGGCGGTGTATTCGGCGACCGCCTTTTCGAGCGCGAATCGGCTCTCCAGCGGGCGCGACTGCTTGGACGCCCAGGCGCCGATGCGGCTGCCGAGCGGACGGGAACGGTAATAAATGTCCGCCTCTTCGTCCGAGACGACCTCGACTTCGCCGCGCAGGCGCACCTGCCGGCGCAGCGATTTCCAGTGAAAGCACATCGCCGCCTTCTTCTGGCCGAGGATCTCTCGTCCCTTCTGGCTCTCGAAGTTCGTGTAGAAGACAAAACCGCGGCTATCGAACTCTTTCAACAGCACCATGCGGACGTTCGGAAGGCCGTGCTCGTCGACCGTCGCGAGCGCTACAGCGTTGGGATCATTGATCTCCGAGGCTTCCGCGTCCTTCAGCCACGTCCCGAAAAGGGTGAATGGCTCATTCTCTTCTGTAAAGTCACCGCTTGTTAACTTCGATTCAGACATATTAAGTCGAATGCTCCTGAAGTTCATCACCAATGCCCAGGTTTTCAGCGCTGGACAGGACGCCCATTGAGAGACATAGCAAAGTCAGAGACAGGCACAAAGGGCACGACGCCCGGCTTCGGCAGGATTGTCGCCGTCGTCCTTCTCGCACTTCCGCTGACCGGCTGCATGGCCGGAGGGCTCGGCCTCTTCGGGGATGACAAGGTCGATCGCTCGATCGCAACGGGCACCGTCACGGGCAGCCATGTGAACGGCAGCTCCGACGAAATGACCGTGCAGAACGCCGTCTCTTCGGCAGATCTTTCCAAGCTCGGCTCCGATCCGTTGCCCTGGGCGAACGCCTCGACCGGCAGCTCGGGCGTCGTCACCGCGATCCGCGAGCAGAAGCAGGGCGGCGGCGTCTGCCGCCATTTTTCGACGACCCGCCACTCCTACGAGGGCATCGCCTATTTCAGCGGCAAGACCTGTGCGGTCGGGCCCGGCTGGCAGCTCGTGAGCTTCGACCGCCAGCCCTGAGGCGCCGGAAGACACTTCGCAAAACCGAACTCGTCGCCATCCCGGTCCGCGGCCGCTTCACGCCGGCCCTCGCTCCACCGCGCCCGGTGTAACTTCTAATTAGCAACTTCTTGCGATGATCGGGCTGTCTGCGCGCACGACGGAGGTCGTCCGCGCCGAAGGTTTCAATGGCCGGCCCCTCCGGATGCGGAGCGTGCCACGCCAAGTCATCGGGGATCTGGATGCGCGACTTCTATTCAGTGCTCGGCCTGCGGCGGAATGCGGGAGCCGACGAGATAAAGACGGCCTGGCGCAACAAGGCGAAATCCGTTCATCCCGACCACAACCAGGACGATCCCGAGGCGAGCCATCGCTTCGCCGAGATCGGCCGGGCCTACGAAATCCTCAAGGATCCCGAGAAGCGCACCCGTTACGACCGGCAACGCGAAAAGGCGGAGAACCGCATGCGCGAACAGACGATCCTGCAGCAGCGACAGGCCGCGCGTGAGGCGGCCGAGCGCGCGAAGGAAGCCAAGGAGAACGCCGAGCGCATTCTCGCCGAACTGCAGCGGGCCGAGGCCGAAAAGGCGAAGGCCGAAAGACAATCCCATACCTCCCAGGCGCAACCGCAGCCTCAGCCTCAGCCGCAATCGCAGGCGAAGGCAAAGCCCGCCGGCAAGGCCGGCGCCGAGAGCCCGGAAGACGTGGTCGCCCGCATCTTCGGCGACAGTCCGGAGGCAGCCGCCGTCGCCGAAAGCCTTCGGCGGGAAGACCAGGCTGCCAAGACCGAGGGAGAGAACGGCGGCCTCTCCGGCCCTGCTCCCCTCCGGCCGATCGAACTCATCAGCGCACTGGTGCGTCGCCTGCGCGGCGTGCAGCCGCCGCCCGAGACGGCGCCCGACATCCTTGTCGACGCGCAGGTCGCAATCAGCGACCTCCTCAGCCGCTCCCCGGTGACGGTCACGCTCCCGGACGGACGCGACCTCCGCGTCAACCTCGACGGAGGACTGAAGGACGGGGACGTCGTTCGCCTGAAGGGCCAGGGCCTCAAGGTCCAGGGCATGTTGCGCGGCGACGTCGCCGTGACGATCCGCGTCCAGAAGACGGAGAAATTCCGCACCGAGGGCTACGACATCCACACCGTGCTACCGATCACGCTCGAGGATGCCGTTCTCGGCTGCGAGGCGACCGTCGAGACGCCGACGGGACCGGTGCAGGTCACCATTCCGCCGTGGTCCGGCTCGGACCAGGTCATCCGCATCGACGATCTCGGTCTTGCGGACGCAGAGGGAAAACGCGGTGTGCTCGCCGTGGAGCTTCGCGTTCTGCTCTGGGAGAAGCCGGACGAAAAGGTCACCGACCTCATGCGGCTGATGCGCCACGGCTTGTTCTTGTGAAGTATTTGTGACAATCACACCCTTTGTTACGCAGCCTAACAGTAGATGATCCCGGTCAATCTTGAACCGTGATGCGGGCTATGCCATAGGCAGTTTCAATCGAAAGTCTTAGGGAAACAAAACATGGTTCAAGGTTCCGGCCTTATGGCAGGCAAGCGCGGCGTGATCATGGGCGTCGCAAACAACCGTTCCATCGCATGGGGTATCGCTAAGGCCTGCCGTGACGCGGGCGCGGACATCGCATTGACGTGGCAGGGCGACGCCCTGCGCAAGCGCGTCGAACCCCTGGCGCAGGAGCTGGACGCCTTCATGGCCGGCGACTGCGACGTCACCAATCTCGAAAGCATCGACGCCGTCTTCAACAATCTCGAAGAAAAGTGGGGCAAGATCGACTTCGTCGTCCACGCGATCGCCTTCTCCGACAAGGATGAACTGACGGGCCGTTACATCGAGACGACGCGCGACAACTTCACCCGCACGATGGATATTTCCGTCTATTCGTTCACGGCGGTCGCGGCACGTGCCGAGCGGATCATGAACGACGGCGGCTCGCTGCTGACGCTCACCTATTACGGCGCCGAAAAGGTCATGCCGCACTATAACGTCATGGGCGTCGCCAAGGCCGCGCTCGAGGCGAGCGTGCGCTACCTCGCCGTCGACATGGGCGGCCGCGGCATCCGCGTCAACGCGATCTCCGCCGGCCCGATCAAGACGCTCGCAGCCTCCGGCATCGGCGACTTCCGCTATATCCTGAAGTGGAACGAGTACAATTCGCCGCTGAAGCGCAACGTCTCGACGGACGAAGTCGGAAAGTCGGGCATGTACCTTCTTTCTGATCTTTCGACCGGCGTCACCGGCGAAGTCCACCACGTCGACTGCGGTTATCACACCGTCGGCATGAAGGCCGTCGACGCCCCGGACATCTCCGTATCCAAGGAATAATCTCCCGCTTCTGGAGTGGTCTGCCGTGCTCATCTACATGATTCGCCACGGCCAGACCGACTGGAACGCAGAGGGAAGGCTGCAGGGGCAGCAGGACGTGCCCCTCAATGCCCTCGGCCGCAGCCAGGCGAGCCGCAACGGCGAACGGCTTGCGGCCGAACTCGGCGACGCGGCTGAAACCTACGACTACGTCTCCTCCCCGCTCGGGCGCACCCGCGAGACCATGGAGCGCGTGCGCGCCGCCATGGGCCTCGATCCCGCGGCCTACCGGACGGAAACGCGGCTGATGGAACTTTCCTTCGGAGACTGGCAGGGCTTTACGCTCGCCGAACTGCGCCGGCAGGCCCCCGATCGGGTCGAAGCCCGCAGACGGGAGAAATGGGATTTCATCCCTCCCGGCGAGGCCGCCGAAAGCTATGAAATCCTTTCCTGGCGCGTTGGTGCATGGCTCACCTCCGTCGATCGCCCGACGGTCTGCGTCAGTCACGGCGGCGTGGTGCGCAGCGTCTTCCGGCTCATCGGCAAGTGGTCGCAGGATGCCGCCTGCAACATGAACGTTCCCCAGGACCGTATCCTGAAGATCGACCGCGACGGCGGGACGGTCGCCTGGCTGTAGACCCGATCGAAGAGAGCTATTCGCCGACGACCTGGAGATCGTCGACGATGCGCTTGCCGTCGACCTCGGTGAAGAACACGATCACCTTGACGCCGTTTTCCAGACCCTCGAAGTTGAATTCCTGCGGCAGGACGTAAGTCTTCCCGTCGTCCAGCGTCATCGTGAGCTGGTCGGCATTGAGGGAACGGATCGTCGCCTCGACGTCATTGCTGCCCGCGAGCGCGCTCAGCGGGGACAAGAAGCTCGCGGTGCCGAGCAGGACTGCCATGACGAAACGCATCCGGAAAACCTTTGCCGCTATTAGTGCATTAAAAACATTGAACAAAAGTAAGCCTCCCGAATGTGGCAGAAGTTGCCCGCAAAAATGACATTTCCATGCGATTGTTGGCACGGGAACACGGCCGCGATCAAGCACCCGTGAAAGAGACCGGTGGACGGGCAACAGTTTTCGGCGGTCACCCTGCGAGCGGACGCTGTCCTTCCGACCATTTCCCAGCCCGAAATCCTAAATTAACCCGCGCACGCGTAGTATCCGTGCCGCTGCCCGCCATCCTCGACCGCACGCGACCGCAGGACGAGCGCGGACGCCGGGAGGACCATGGCGGCCCCGCATTCGGACGAAGGAGACGTCGAAACTTGGACTTGCCGAGCCACACCCCCGGATGGCGCAGGGCGCGGACACAAAGTGCCGGCTCGTTCCTGCTCGGCTCCGGCATGCTGGCCTGCGTCATCGTCGCAGCAGGAGTCCTTGCTGACCAGCGCTATACGACGGCCCACCGGACCGCTCTGGAGCAGCACGTGCGTGACGGAATGCAGGTCATCCGCTTTGCGCTCCAGACCGAAATCTCCGCCGATTTCGCGACGGTCCGCCATCTCGCATTGGAAGCCGCCATCGATCCCGATCCCGCCCAGCTTCGGACGGCGGCAGCGATCCTCGGCCGCGGCAAGGACCATATCCGCACGTTTGAGTACGCGGCGAACGCCGCCGCTCCCACCGAGACGCTCTATTCCCGCGCCAATGCGCCGGTAGCCGCGCCGGCCACGTTGCCAGGCTCTCCCGAAGGGGGACAGCTTCTCCGGCTCGAAAGCGGCACCTTCCGGCTCACCGTACCCGTCGGGCAGGCCGGCGCGACCGGCGGCGGCTTCGTCGCCATGACGCTCGAAACCCGGGGGCTTCTGCAGGCGAGCGGGCTTCTGCTTCCGGATGGAAGCATGCCGGAGGCGAGGCCTCTCCCGCTTGCCGACCTGCAATGGTCGGTGCGACATGTGGCACCGGACGCCGCCGCCCTCGATCTCGGCCCGGTCTTTGCCAGCGATGCGGCTCCTTCGGTGTCGCGGCTGGACCTGCCGGGCGGCGGAGCCTTCGAAATCGTTGCCGCGCCGCAGGGCGGCTGGAACACGCCTCCGGAGAACCGCATCACGATCCGCCTGGCGATCTTCCTCGCCGGCGCGGCGATCATGATTCCCGCCGTCGTCACCGGTATCCTGTTTCGCGATCGCAACCGTTATGTTGCCGAACTCAAGCGGCGAGAGAAGAAGCTGCTCGAATTGTCGCAACGCCTCAGTCTTGCGATGGACTCGGCCGACATCGGCATCTGGGAGGTGAAGCTCGACGGCCACGTGCTTCTCTGGGACGACCGGAGCGCGGCCCTCCACGGACGCGCGCCCAGCTTCGGGGACGACGAGGACCGGATCGGCGACTGGACCGCATCGATCCACCCGGAAGACCGCGAGAGGATCGAGGCACAGGCCTTCGCCTACAGCTGTATCGCGGTCGCGGAAACCGCCGACATGACCTATCGGGTCGTGCTTCCCGACGGCACCGTCCGCCACCTTCGATCAGTCGGTGCCCATTCGGTCGGCGAAGAGGGCGAGAGCAGGCTGATCGGCGTCGTCCTCGACGTCACCGCGGATGCGCGGATGACGCAGACGCTGCGCGACGCCAAGCAGACGAGCGACATCAAGAACGCCGAACTCGAACTGGCGCTCGACGAACTGTCGAGCCGGGAACAGGAGCTTTCCGAACTCTCGCACAAGTTCGACCTTGCGCTCGCCTCCTATAATTGCGGCATATGGGAGGCCGATCCCGTGTCCGCGACGGCACTGTGGGACGAGCGGATGCACCAGCTCTACGGCATTCCCTACAGTCCGCGGCGCCTCGACCAGCACGGCTGGCTCTCCTGCCTGCACCCCGACTGCCGCGAGCGGGTCCTCGCCGCCACCAACAAGGCGCTCGAAACCGCGACGACGATCAACACGCTGCAGCAGATCCTGTTGCCGAACGGCGAGCCGCGCTATGTGCGCTCCGTCGGCCAGCTGCATGTCGGCAAGGACGGCAAGGAAAAGATCATCGGCATCGCCTTCGACGTCACCGCCGACGCGCTTCTCGCCGAAGAGCTGCGGGCGGCAAAGGCGGAGGCCGACGCCCGCAACATCGAGCTCGAACTTGCCAAGACCCGGATCGAATTCAACGCCCTTCACGATCCGCTGACGGCGCTCGCCAACCGCCGCAAGCTCGACGAGGAACTCGACCGGCTCGGGCGCGCCGGCCCGGCGAGCGGGACGCGTTTTACGATCCTGCATCTCGACCTCGACCGGTTCAAGGAGATCAACGACACGCTCGGCCATGCCGCCGGCGACGCGGTGCTCACGCACACCGCCGAGATCCTGTCGCGGGCCGTCGAGAAGGACGACCTGGTGGCGCGCATCGGCGGCGACGAGTTCGTGATCCTGATCACCCGTCCGGTGACCACGGAGGCGCTCTGCCTGCTCAGCGAGCGGATCATCGAGGAGATGGGCCGGCCCGTCGACTTCGAGGGCTTCTCCTGCCGCTGTGGCGTGTCGATCGGCATCGCCCGCTCGCAGGGGATCGGCTCCGACCCGCGCAAGGTGCTGATCAACGCCGACATCGCCCTCTACCAGGCCAAGGAGAAGGGGCGAAACGGCTACGAATTCTTCTCCCAGGCGCTTCAGGCGAACATCGTCACGCGAAAGAGGCTCGCCGACGACATCCTCGCCGGCCTCGAACGCGACGAATTCACCGTCTGGTACCAGCCGCAATTCGACGCCACGACGATGCGGCTGACGGGGGCGGAGGCGCTGGTGCGCTGGAACCATCCCGACCAGGGCATTCTCGCCTCGGGGCGGTTCCTGCGGCTCGCCGAAGAGCTCAACGTTGTCGCGCGCATCGACCAGTTGGTGCTCGAAACGGCGCTGCGCGACAAGATGCGCTGGATGGCTCAGGGCATCGACCTGCCGCGGATCTCGGTCAACGTCTCCTCGCGGCGGCTGCACGATCCGGCACTGGTGGACCAGCTTCGCGGCCTCAGCATCCGCCCGGGCGAGGTCGCCTTCGAACTCGTCGAATCGATCTTCCTCGACGACAGCGACGATCCGGCGAGCGCCAATCTCGCCGACATCAAGGCGCTCGGCATCGACGTCGAGATCGACGACTTCGGCACCGGCCATACCTCGATCGTCAGCCTGCTGCGCCTCAAGCCGAAGCGGCTGAAGATCGACCGGCAGCTCGTCATGCCGATCCTCACCTCGCCGCAGGAGCGCGCGCTGGTGCGCTCGATCATCGAGATCGCCCGCTCGCTCGGCGTGGAGACGATCGCCGAAGGGGTGGAAACGCCGGCGCATGCCGAGCTCCTGCGAACACTCGGATGCGACGAACTGCAGGGTTATGCCTTTGCGAAGCCCCTTCCCTTCGCGGACTTCGCCCGCTTCGCCGCCCGCCGCGCAGGCGTAACAACCGCGCTGAAGGCATGACGGCAATCGCCCTCCGCCGGGACCTGCCCGGAAAGAAAGCCTTTCCTCTCCCGGCGGTTTTCCACTATGTGTGTGCCCCGATACGAGAAGGCGGCCCGGCCGCCCAAGTTCCGGACCTTTGAGACATGTCGCACAACACCTTCGGTCATCTGTTCCGCGTCACCACCTGGGGCGAAAGCCACGGGCCGGCACTCGGCGCCGTCGTCGACGGCTGCCCGCCCGGCCTCCGCTTCCGGCAGGAGGACCTGCAGTCCTTTCTCGACAAGCGCAAGCCCGGCCAGTCGCGCTTCGTCACGCAGCGGCGCGAGGAGGACCTGGTCAAGGTGCTCTCGGGCGTGATGCCGCAGGAGGACGGTTCCTTCGTCACCACCGGCACGCCGATCTCGCTGATGATCGAGAACACCGACCAGCGCTCGAAGGACTACGGCGAGATCGCCCGGCAATACCGCCCCGGCCACGCCGACTACACCTATGACGTCAAGTACGGCATCCGCGACTATCGCGGCGGCGGGCGCTCCTCCGCCCGCGAGACGGCCGCCCGTGTTGCCGCCGGCGGCATCGCCCGCCTCGTCATCCCCGGCGCCACCATCCGCGGCGCGCTGGTGCAGATCGGCAAGCACAAGATCAACCGCGACAACTGGGACTGGGCGGAGATCGGCAACAACCCGTTCTTCGCCCCCGATCCCGAGATCGTGCCGGTCTGGGAAGACTATCTCGACGGCATCCGCAAGGCCGGCTCCTCGGTCGGCGCCGTGATCGAACTCGTCGCCGAGGGTGTGCCGGCCGGGCTCGGCGCGCCGATCTACGGCAAGCTCGACCAGGACATCGCGAGCGGCCTGATGTCGATCAACGCGGTCAAGGGCGTCGAGATCGGCAACGGCTTCGGCGCCGCCGAGATCACCGGCGAGGAAAACGCCGACGAGATGCGCATGGGCAATGACGGCAAGCCGCTCTTCCTGTCGAACCACGCCGGCGGCATCCTCGGCGGCATTTCGACCGGCGAGCCGGTGGTCGCGCGCTTCGCCATCAAGCCGACCTCCTCGATCCTGACCGAGCGCAAGTCGATCGATGCCGACGGCAACAATGTCGACGTGCGCACCAAGGGCCGCCACGACCCCTGCGTCGGAATCCGGGCCGTTCCCGTCGGCGAGGCGATGCTGGCATGCATCATTGCCGATCATTACTTGCGAGATCGCGGCCAGACCGGCCGGCTGAAGTGAGGGTTTCCCATGAGCTATGACCAGAGCCGCGTCGTCGATGCCATCCGCGCCTTCGAGGCGGGCGAAATCGTCGTGGTCGTCGACGACGACGACCGGGAGAACGAGGGCGACCTGATCGTCGCCGCCGTCCACTGCACGCCGGAAAAGATGGCCTTCATCGTGCGCCACACCTCCGGCATCGTCTGCGCGCCGATGCCGCGCGAGGAGGCCAAGCGCCTCAACCTCAGCGCCATGGTCGCCGAAAACGACAGCGCGCATACGACGGCCTTCACCGTCTCGGTCGACTTCAAGCACGGCACCACGACCGGCATTTCTGCCGACGACCGCACGCTGACGGTGCGCAACCTCGCCAATCCGAATGTCGGCGCCGCCGATTTCGTCCGTCCCGGCCACATCTTCCCGCTGGTCGCGCGCGAGGGCGGCGTGCTGATGCGCTCGGGCCATACCGAAGCCGCCGTCGACCTCTGCAAGCTCGCCGGCCTGCCGCAGATCGGCGTGATCTCCGAGCTCGTCAACGACGACGGCACGGTGAAGCGCGGCCCGCAGGTCGCAAGCTTCGCCGCCGAACACGGGCTGAAGCTGCTCTCCGTCGCCGACCTCATCGCCTACCGCCAGCGCAAGGAGACGCTGATCCAGCTCGCCTCGAGCTTCGGCATCGAGACCCCTTACGGCCCGGCGAAAGCGCATGCCTATTCGCTGCCCTGGGACCCGATGCAGCATCTCGCCGTCGTCTTCGGCGACATCCGCGACGGCGTCGACATTCCGGTGCGCCTGCATCTTGAGCATGTCGGCCAGGACGTGTTCGGCAAGGGCCGGCAGATCGACGACATCATGAAGAAGATCGCCGAGAAGGGCCGCGGCGTCATCGTCTACCTGCGCGAAGGCTCCGTCGGCGTCGGCGTCTCGACCACCGCGCGCGCCGGCCACCACGAGCGCGAGGCGCACGAACAGGCGCAGGCTCGCGAAAGCGAATGGCTGGAAATCGGCCTCGGCGCGCAGATCCTCAAAGACCTCGGCGTCACCTCCATCCGCCTCTTTGCCTCACGCGAACGGCACTATGTCGGGCTCGAAGGGTTCGGGATCCGGATCACCGGGACGGAGATTGTTTGAGGGCGGGCGGGCGCCCAAGGACCGCAGCTGACTTGCACTGGTGGCGCCGGAGGGAGCGCCCACCATCGCTTAAAAGCCTTGGAACGGGGGCTTTCAGGATCGCCAGGGGGACACAGTGTGGCCTGCTGCCGGTTTTTCGGACACCGAGTTAAGCTAATCCGACCTTGTTTTCAAATTCCATCGGGCTGAGATAGCCCAGTGTCGAATGCCGACGCTCTTATATTCGCGGCTGAACTTCCTTCGTTGCATTCCTTCGCTCCAGTTTCATTGGAAACACCTTAACTCGGTGTCCATGAAACCGGCAGCAGGCCAGTATGCCAAGAATCCAGGCAGAGGTATTTTCTTCGATCCAACGCTTAAGGTTGATGCGTGGTTCGAACAGGCTGCGGTTGGAAGCAGTACAAGGTCGTCGTTAGAACAACTCGTGACCTCGTTGCAGTCGAAATTGTCCGTATCTACAGATGGTGACGCCATTGCTGAAAGCCTGGACTATTCGGCAGAGCAAGTCCAAGCGTTCGAGAATCAGATTGATGCCAACGACTACGGCGTTGCCGATGCGCACGGCAATGTCAAAGTACGTGGCAGTGCGCAGAGGGCGTTTGCTGGGGCGGTGAAACGCAACTACGCGAACCGATGTGCAATAACCGGAATTAGCACTCCGGACTTTCTGGTCGCCGCTCATATCGTGCCATGGAGTCGTGATCAATCTATCAGGCTCGACCCAGCGAATGGGATATGTTTGTCACTGCTCGTCGACAGGGCATTTGAGAATGGTTTTTTACTTATCAACGACGACTTAGGTGTGGCCGTGAATTGGAAGAAAGTTGATGGGGATGCCGCACTGAAGGCTTTGCTTCACCCCTATGATGGTAAGCAGCTTCAAGTCCCGACCGCGTGCGCACCCAAGGTTGAATACCTGCGGAGACGTCGCGCCCTGCTGGAGGAGCAAGAAGAGTCTGCAATTGAATAAGCGGGTGTCACGCGATTCAAGGTTGTTTCTGCACTAGCCAAGCCCCTAAAACTGCATCAGCTGCATTCGCTCCGCGCTCAGTTGTGTCGCGGTCGAAGGCAACGCGTGGGCAACACTCAGTCCTTCTGCGAAAACTACAAAATTTTGCAAGGGGGTATCTATCAGTCTGTGTCCAGGCACTCCCCCCCTGGGGTGCCACTACCGCCTAGAACACGGTTTATTCACAGCACTACTGTAGTTTCGCAACATTCCAACACGGTCACGGTCTACGGCACATAAGGGGCCAGTGCCGGGGGTCTGTCCGTAAGGGTATACGCCTGCGGACATACCTCACTCCGAAGTTTTGAATGTCCATTAGGGCCATATGACACCATCGGACGGCCTCAATAACGGACAGAACCTCAGCGCCCCGCCCTCCCCCCTCACCCCAGCCACCCCTCGCCATACTCCACCTTCTCCACACCGGCGAATCTGGCGATGCGGGAAAGCTCGGCCTCCAGCCTTTCCAGCCGCCCGGCGGAGGCTTTCACGCCCGGCTCCCACCAGAGGCGCCGGACCGCCAGCACGCCGGTCTTGCGGTCGGCCTTCATGTCGATGCGGCCGACGAGGCGGTCGGCTTCGAGCAGCGGGAAGACGTAGTAGCCGTATTCGCGCTTCGGCTCCGGCACGAAGATCTCGATGCGGTAGAAGAAGCCGAACAGCCGTTCGGTGCGGTTGCGGTCGCGGATCAGCGGGTCGAAGGGGCTCAAGGTGCGGATGCGGGCCGGCGGCTCCGGCGGGTCGAGGAGCGTGGGCAGGCTTTCGGCAAGGGCGAAGGAGGCGCGCGGCTTGCCGTCGACCGTTTCGAGGGAGACTTCCGTGAGTTCGTCGCGGTGGCGCTCCACCCAGGCCTTCGCCTCCTGCGGGGTGACGAGCTCGAAGAAGGCGGCGATCTCGCCATGGGTGGCGAAGCCGAGCCGCGTCAGCGCGCCGCGGCAGGCCCAGTCGACGAAGGCGTCGTGATCGACCTCGGCGGAAAAGTGCTCGGACGGGATCACCCGCTCGGCGAGGTCGTAGACCTTCTGGAAATTCTCCCGCGCGGAAATCGCAAGCTTGCCGGTGTGCCAGAGGAATTCGAGCGCCGTCTTCGAAGGGTGCCAGTTCCACCAGCCGCCAGACTTGTGGTCCTCGGCCTTCACGTCGCGGGCCATGACCGGGCCGTTCTCGCGGATGCGCTCGTAGGTCTCCTCGAAGGCCTGGTCGAAGCCCTCCCCCTGCCACTTGCGCCAGTTCTCGCGGATATGGCCCTCGCGGCGGATGAACCGGTGCTTCCAGTAGGGAAAGAAGGCGGAGGGAATGATCGAGGCGTCGTGCGTCCAGTGCTCGAAGAGCGCGCGGTCCTTTTCGAGAAGTGCTGTCAGGTGCTCCGGCCGGTAGGTCTGGTTGCGGGAAAACAGGATCTGGTGGTGCGCGCGCTCGACGGTCGCGATGCTGTCGACCTGGACGAAGCCGAGGTCGTGGATCAGCGCGCAGAGCCCGTCCTTTCCGAGCATGCGGTTCGGCGGCCGCGAAAGCCCCTGCCGTTCGAGAAAGATACGCCGTGCCTGCCGGTTGCTGATCGGAATCGTCATGCACGGCACGCTAGCGGATGTTCTTGGTATGTTCAATCGCTCTTTCGCTGAGGAGTGTCGCGCTACCGCAACGATTCTCTTTTCCCCGCCAAAACAACCGGAAATGCAGGGAGGCCTTTTTCCACACGTCTGCAATTGAAATTGTAGACCATGCATGCTCATATTATCGTAAGCGACGGGGGTGTCGTACTGCTGTTGGAAACGCAGATGCGATTTTGAGGTGCAAGATGTCGAGCAAGGCGCGGAAATCGGTCTATTTTACCATCGGGCGCGATGCGGGTAACGGCGTCTTCACCGAGCGCACCTCAGCTGCCGGTTCGACCAACAAAGTCATGAATTCCAGGGTCTTCAACGGTGCTGTCTTATCAGCAAATCGCAAATTCAAAGAGGTTTCAGGGAATTTTCTGAAGAGAAACTCAGATGGAAAGCGCTGAAAAGACAACAGCGTCAAGAGACTCGACTGCAAAAGACTACAACACAATTTTTGAACGATTTGTCGGCGATGGCGAAGAAGCCCCGCAAGAGCTTCTGGGGATTGTCGCCTACGGCATCTACAAACATGCCAAGCGGGAATGGGCGTCGGACATCCATGCCCGTTTCAATCGTCCACCATCAGATGAAGAGTTGAGAGCTTATCATTCAACGTGGACACCATCACAGATACAGAATGCCCGACGTAGCGCCCAGCAGGTGCTTGCTGAATATGCCGATTACGTCATCTCCGAAGCAGAACCCAGAATTCTTCGAGAGGCTGTGCGCGGCACCTTCTGGCCTGCTGTCGGTACGGCCATATTCTCCAATGCACTCTATACGGTCGGTCTGATAGTGGTGGCACTCATTCTGGCCAAGTCCGGCATTGATCTTCTAGCCCTGCTTTCGTCCGCCGCGTCAAGCTGACCATCCCCATTCCCCTCGCCGTCCCGCCGGTCTATAGAGAGCGCGGACCAAGGACGGGGACCAGGCATTGCAGATCACATTCGACCGGGCCGAAGTGCGTTACGGCGCCCGTGTGGCGCTCGAGCCGCTCAGCCTTTCGCTCGGCGAGCGCCGCATCGGCGTGATCGGGCTCAACGGCTCCGGCAAGACCACCTTCGCGCGGCTGATCAACGGGCTCGTCAAGCCGAGCGCCGGCAAGGTCACCGTCGACGGGCTCAACACGGTCGACGACGCGAAGGCGGTGCTCGCCCGCGTCGGCTTCATCTTCCAGAACCCGGCAAACCAGATCATCCTGCCGATCATCCGCGACGACATCGCCTTCGGGCCGAAGAGCCGCGGGGTGAAGGGCGAGGCGCTCGACCGGGCGGTAAACGCGATGCTCGAACGCTTTTCGCTGACCGAACTCGCCGACCGCCGGCCGCACGAACTCTCCGGCGGCGAGGTGCAATTGGCCGCGCTCGCGGCGGTGATGGTGATGCGGCCCGAGATCGTCATCTTCGACGAGCCGACCAACCAGCTCGACCTGAAGAACCGGGCGCTGGTCGAGGGAGCGATCCGAGGGCTCAACGAAAATGCCATCGTCATCAGCCACGATCTCTCGCTGATCGCCGATTTTCCCCGCGTGCTGGTGTTCGACCGGGCAAAACTCGTCTTCGACGGCGGGGCGCAAAAGGCGATCCGCTTCTACCGGGAGATCGCGCTTCGATGAGGAGCCTTTACGTCGCCGGCGATACCTGGCTGCACCGGCTGAAGCCGGCGATCAAGCTTGCCGCGCTCGCGGTCTTCGCGGCGGCGGTCTTCGTAACCCGCAACCCCGTGGTTCCGGGAGCCGCGCTCGGTCTCGCCGGTCTTGCCTATTTCGGGCTCGGCCAGCCGCTGCGGGCAGCGCTCAGGCCGCTGTTGCCGATCCTCGCCACCGTGGCGCTGGTGGCGCTCTTCAACCTTCTCGTCAATTCCGCCGGCGAGGCACTGCTGACGCTCCTGCGGCTCTCGGCGCTGGTGCTGATGGCGGCGGCCGTCACCGCGACGACCGGCATTTCCGATTTCATCGACACGATCGCCGCCGCCGCCCGGCCGCTCGAAAGGGCGGGGCTCGTCAAGGCGTCCGACATCGGGCTTGCCGTCGGCCTCGTCATCCGCTTCGTGCCGGAAATCCTCGCCCGCCACCAGGCGATCCGCGAGGCGCATGCCGCCCGCGGGCTTGCTATCCGGCCCTCCACCCTGCTCGGTCCGCTGATCATCCAGACGCTCAAGGATGCGGACAGCATCGCCGCGGCCATTGACGCCAGGGGAATTCGGGGTCAATGAGCAGGAAAGCAGGGGATTTCCCAAGGAGGCTGCCATGAATACCCGCGATCTCGTTCTCATTGCACTCTTTGCCGCGATCATCGTCGCGCTCGGCCTGGTGCCGCCGATCATGCTGCCGTTCAACGTGCCGATCTCGGCCCAGACGCTCGGCGTCATGCTCGCCGGCGTCATCCTCGGGGCAAAGCGCGGGGCGCTGGCGCCGGTCCTCGTCATCATCCTGGTGGCGATCGGCCTGCCGGTGCTTTCCGGCGGTCGCGGCGGCCTTGCCGTCTTCGCCGGCCCGACCGTCGGCTTCCTGATCGGCTGGGTGCCGGGCGCCTATGCCACCGGGCTGATCGCCGAACGTTTCGGCAAGCCCGCGATGGACGCCCTGCCGCAGACGCTCGGCTTCTTCGCCGCTTCGGTCATCGGCGGCATCGTCGTCGTCTATCTCTTCGGCATCGGCTATCTCGCCTTCGGCGCCGGGCTTGGCCTTTCCAAGGCCTTCATGGGGTCGCTCGCCTTCATTCCCGGCGACCTCATCAAGGCGGCGATCGCAGCGCTTGCCGGCCGCGCCGTGATGGTCGGCTATCCGCTGCTGCCGCACCGCGCCTGAGATATGCGCGGCCGCGGGCGATCACCCGCGGCCCGTCTACCCGACGGCCTCTCAGCCGCCGGACGAAGCCTGATCGGAAATCAGCGACCAGTGGGTGGCGACGATCCGCCATGCGCCGTCGGCCTGCCGGCGATAGACCTCGGTGCAGTACCAGTGCATCCGCGCACCTTCGCTGCCGGCATAGGAGAGGAAGCGGAAGGTCAGCACCGCCGCATCGCCGATCTCGATCACCTTCGGCTCGATCATCTCGTAGCGTGCCGCGAAGACCGTGCCGCGGATCGCCTCGTAGTAGCCGGTGAGCGCTTCCAGCCCTTCCATGCGTTTGTCGAGGAAGGGATCGAAATAGACGACCTCCGGCGCGGAAATTTCGAGAAAGCCGGAAGGATCGCCGTTGCACCAGCGGGCAAGGGCCGCCTTTTCGAGATCGATCACCGGATGGACTTCGGCGGGGGTTTCGGACATCACGTTCTCCTGGTTCGGGGTTGATGTCTGCAGCCTTAACCGATCGAGAAAATTGCGCCAGTACGCACAAATAGCGCCGTTACGGCGCCATTTGTGCGCGCGGAAGAGGGAAAGACATGCGCAAGCAGCGCCACAAGATCTACGGCAACTGCCCTGTGGAAGCGGCGATGGACATCATCAGCGGCAAGTGGAAGGTGGTCCTGCTCTTCCACATCATGGACGGCACCAAGCGCTTCAACGAACTCGGCCGGCTGCTGCCGGGGCTCACCCAGCGGATGCTGACGAACCAGCTCCGCGAGCTCGAGGCCGACGGCGTGATCGCCCGCACGGTCTATCCGGAAGTGCCGCCGAAGGTGGAGTATTCGATGACGCCCTTCGGCATGACTCTCGAACCGCTTCTGCAGGCGCTGTGGGTCTGGTCGGAAACCCACGTGAAGCCACGGCTCGCCAAGGAAGAGTGAAAGGGCGCTGTTTCGACGAGAGAATTTGCGTTTGGTCAGTTTCTCGCAGCCAGCGCTTCGGCTATGGTGCCGCAGGACATCTCGAAGAGGAGTGCAGGCATGCTGGAACTGTTCGGTCGATTCGTCGCCCTGATCGGGGCCGCGATGATCCTCATGCGCCGTGGCGGTGCGGGTAACGGCAAGCCGGCCCTCGGCGGCGCACCGATCATCCCGGAAGCGAAGCCTCAGCGCATCCCCACCCTCAAGATGCCGACCGCTAGGGGCTGGACCGACGGCCACACGCCGACGGCCGCGCCGGGGCTGAAGGTGAACGCCTTCGCCAAAGGGCTCAAGCACCCGCGCTGGATCTACGTGCTGCCGAACGGCGACGTGCTCGCCTCCGAGGCGCTCGGCGTCGACGGCGGGCGCATGCGCACCCCGTTCGACTATGCGATGTATGCGACGATGAAGCGGGCGGCGGCCGTCGGCGAAAGCCCGAACCGCATCACGCTGCTGCGCGACAACGACGGCGACGGCACCGCCGAGGTCCGCCACGCCTTCATGGAAGGGCTCAACCACCCCTTCGGCATGGCGCTGCTCGAAGGGACCTTCTATGTCGGCAACACCGACGGGCTGATGGCCTATCCCTATACCGACGGCGCCACCCGCATCGCCGCACAGGGCCGCAAGATCGCCGATTTCAAGCCGGCCGGCCACTGGACGCGCAGCGTGCTCGCGAGCCAGGACGGCAGCAAGCTCTATGTGGGCGTCGGCTCGCTGAGCAACATCGCCGAACACGGTTTCGCTGCCGAGGAAGGCCGCGCCTGCATCTACGAGATCGACCTCAGGACCGGGAAGAGCCGCATATTTGCAGGCGGCCTGCGCAACCCCGTCGGGCTCGCCTTCGAGCCGGCCACCGGCGCGCTCTGGACGGTGGTCAACGAGCGCGACGGGCTGGGCGACGAGACGCCGCCCGACTACCTGACCTCGGTGAAGGATGGCGGCTTCTACGGCTGGCCCTATTGCTACTGGGGCCAGACGGTCGACGATCGCGTGCCGCAGGCGCCAAGCCTCGTCGCCACCGCCATCCGGCCCGACTACGCGCTCGGCGGCCACACCGCCTCGCTCGGCCTCTGCTGGTTGCCGGCCGGCACCCTGCCCGGCTTCCCGGACGGCATGGTCATCGGCCAGCACGGCTCGTGGAACCGCTCGACACTCTCCGGCTACCGGGTGATCTTCGTGCCATTCGAAAACGGCAAGCCTTCCGGCCCGCCACGCGATATCCTGACCGGCTTCCTCTCGCCGGACGAGAAATTCTCCTACGGCCGCCCGGTCGGGGTGACCATCGGACCGGACGGTTCGCTGCTCGTCGCGGACGATGTCGGCGACGTCATCTGGCGCGTGACGGGGGCGTGAGCAAACCGACCGCGCAGCCGTTCGTCACGGCAGATAGCTGTAGAGCCAGTCGCGCAGGGTTTCCGGCAGCGTGACCGGCTCATCGTCGTCGCGGCCGGTCGCCGCCCAGACGATCTCGACCTCGGCCGCGAGCGTTTCGCCGCGCTCAACGAGGATGTCGAAGCCGACCGACTTCATGCCGATCTTGTCGACGCGGACGGTAAGCTTCACCCGGTCGTCGAGATGCAGGGCCTCATGGAGGCGGATTTCGATCTTCGTCGGCTGGAAGTGCGGTTCGTCCTCAAGCGGCGGGCGATAGCGCCAGAAGTGGCTGAGCGCGGTCTCGGCATGGGCGAGATAGGCGGCGTTGTGCATCCGCCCCGTCATATCGATGTCGCGATAGGGAACGATGGTTTCCGTCACTTCGACGCGCTCGATGTCGTCCATGGCCTGCCTGTCCTCTCCCACGTGCAAGGCATTTATACGTTCATTCGGCGAGGAAGAACAAGGAGCGGCGGGAACGGCGGGCTTCTGTTGACAGTCGTCGAGGTGGCGGAGCGGTGGCGCTACGCGCCGCGCGGTCCTAGAATGGCCCGCGAAGACGGAGAAGGCTGCTTCGGGCCGACCGGCCGAGAACACCATCTGACCCGGGAACGACCATGACCACACGCCTCTACGAGCACCCGGTTTTTCTGGAGCACCTGACGCCGCCCGGCCATCCGGAGCGGCCGGACCGGCTGCGCGCGATCAACATCGCGCTCGAACATCCGAATTTCGCGCCGCTGCAGCGGACGCAGGCGCCGCAGGCGAACGAGGACGCGGTGCTTCTGGTGCATCCAGAAGAGCACCTCGCCGCAATCAAGCGGCAGATTCCCGAGGACGAAGGCGAGATCAACCGGGTGGAGACCGACACCTATGTCTCGCCGAAAAGCCTGCAGGCGGCGCTGACGGCGATCGGCGGGGCAATGGCCGCTGTCGACGCGGTGATGGCACGCGAGATCACCAATGCCTTCGTCGCCTGCCGCCCGCCCGGCCACCATGCGGAGAAGGCGACGGCCATGGGCTTCTGCCTGTTCAACACCATTGCCATCGCCGCCCGCCACGCGATGCGGCATCACGGCGTCGAGCGCGTGGCGATCGTCGACTGGGACGTGCACCACGGTAACGGCACGCAGGACATCTTCTGGGACGACCGGTCGGTACTCTTCTGCTCGACGCACCAGATGCCGCTCTATCCCGGCACGGGCAAGAAGGAGGAGACCGGCGCCTTCGGCAACATCGTCAACGCGCCGCTGTCGCCGAACACTGGCAGCGAGCATTTCCGCGAGGCGTTCAAGGCGCGCGTCCTGCCGGCACTCGAAAGCTTCCGGCCCGACCTCATCCTGATCTCGGCCGGCTTCGACGCGCACCACCGCGACCCGCTGGGACAGCTCAATCTCGTCGGCGAGGATTTCGACTGGGCGACCGGGCGTGTGATGGGAGTGGCGGACAAATTCGCCCATAACCGGGTCGTCAGCCTTCTCGAAGGCGGCTATGATCTGGAAGGTCTCGCCGAATCGGCGGGCATGCATATCATGAGACTGATGAAGGGTTGACCATGACCGAAAGCGCCCCCCAGGCCGATCTTTCCGGCTATTCGTTCGAGAAGGCCGTCGCCGAGCTGGAGAGCATCGTGGCGCGGCTGGAGCGTGGCGATGTGGCGCTTGACGAGTCGATCGCCATCTACGAGCGCGGCGAACAGTTGAAGAAGCATTGCGAGACGCTGCTGGCCGCCGCCGAAAACCGGATCGAGAAGATCCGCCTCGATCGCGCCGGCAAGCCGCAGGGCACCGAGCCTCTCGACCGCGAGTAACACACCGGCACCCGAAGAACCTCGAGACTTCCGTCCGCCGGACGGGAGATGCTTGCGCTCGCCTGCAACGCGGCTTTCCGTTTTCCAGTATTTCCAAGTTTACTGACGGAATATCGTCCCGATCGCGAATTTCTTTCCAAGCGGACATTGATCCAGAAGATACTATATCAGCGCTACAGAACTTAACAGTTGCGGTTGTGCAATAGTGATTGCAGGAAAACCTTCTGCGTGCAGTTGAGTTTATCGATGCAACCGCAGTTAACCGCTTCTCAACCATTCCGTTGCAGAACAGTATTGCCCCGCAATTTCGCGGGGCGGGCGAGATGAAGTGGCCGCGCGCAGGGCAGTCGCCTACCGGAAGCCGTCCTCCAGGAGCCGCTTCCGGCCGATCATGTTTTCCGATCACAGCCATCTCCGCATGCCGCCCTCCCCGGTGCACGGAACCGTATTTCAGAAGGAATTTCCATGAAGCGCCCCACCGTCAAGACTTCGCTGATCCTCAGTCTGGCGTCGATCGCCGTCATCACCGGCGGCCTCGCTTTCGCCGCCATCTCCGGCATTTCCACCATTTTCGATCGCGGGAGCGAGGTTGCCGACAGGATGCTGCCTTCGATCAACCAGGTGCGACTAATGGACAAGGGCATGGTCGACGTCCGGCTTTCCTATGCCCGGCACATCATGAGCGTCACTCCAGAGGCCATGACCGCGGCCGAAAAGGACATCAAGACCTATGTGGATTTCCAGCGTGAGCTGATCCGCAAGCAGAACGAGCAATTCGTCAGGGATGCCGAAGAGCAAAAGCTGATCGGCGAGGTGGCGGCAACCCTCGATGCCTACGTCCAACACGGCGAAAAGGTGCTGGCGCTTTCCCGCGAGAACAAGAACGACGAAGCCAAAGCCGCCTTCGCCGACGAATTGCAGAAGTATGGCGACGCAAGCGACCAGGCAATCGACACGATGGTCGATCACTATGTCGAGCAGGCGGATGCCGTGCACAACGAGATGAAGGCCGAATTCGACTTCATTGAGGTCCTGATCACCTCGGTGAGCGCGCTCGCCTTCGTCATCGCCGGTGCGGCGATGCTGTTCACCGTCACCGGGGTCGCCAATCCGATCCAGCGCATCACCCGTTCGATGCGGAGGCTTGCCGACGGCGACACCGAAACCTCGATCCCCTTTGCCGGCCGCACCGACGAAATCGGCGAGATGGCCGGCGCCGTCGAAGTCTTCCGGCAGGCGGCAATCACCAACAAGCGCCTCGACGCTGAGGCCGAAGAGAACCGCCGGCAGGCGGAACTCGACCGGATCGCCAGCCAGCAGCGCGCCGAAGCGGAAGCCGCCGAGCGCATGCGGGTTGCGACCTCGGGCCTTGCCGCCGGGCTGAAGCGGCTCGCCTCCGGCGACCTCTCCTTCCAGCTCAACGAGGCCTTCGCCGCCGACTTCGAGGAACTTCGCCGCGACTTCAACCAGTCCGTCCAGCAGCTCTCCTCGACGCTGCAGGTCATCCAGCACAGCGTTTCCACCATGGATAACGGCGCCCGCGAAATGGCGAACGCCGCGGAGAACCTCTCGAAGCGTACGGAGCAGCAGGCCGCCTCGCTCGAGGAGACGGCTGCCGCGCTCGACGAGATCACTGCCAACGTCAACTCCTCGACCCGGCGCACCGAAGACGCCCGCGCCGTCGCCACCCAGGCGAACGAGGGTGCCGCGAAATCGGCCGGTGTCGTCGCCAGCGCCGAGGAAGCGATGCGGCGCATCGAGGGGTCCTCGCAGCAGATCTCCAACATCATCGGCGTCATCGACGAGATCGCCTTCCAGACCAACCTGCTCGCGCTCAACGCCGGCGTCGAGGCGGCCCGTGCCGGTGAGGCCGGAAAGGGTTTCGCCGTCGTCGCCCAGGAGGTCCGCGAGCTTGCCCAGCGCTCCGCCCAGGCCGCCCGCGAGATCAAGGGTCTCATCCAGAACTCGTCCGACGAAGTGGAAAACGGCGTGAAGCTGGTGCGCGACACCGGCGTGGCGCTGCAGGCGATCAGCGGCTTCATCACCGAGATGAACCAGCACATGGATTCGATCGCCACCGCGGCAAAGGAACAGTCGATCGGGCTTGCCGAGGTCAATACCGCCGTCAATTCGATGGACCAGACGACCCAGCAGAATGCCGCCATGGTCGAGCAGTCGACGGCGGCAAGCTCGAGCCTCGCCACGGAGACCGCCAAGCTCCGCGAACTGATCGGCCAGTTCCGGCTTGCCGCCGGGGAACGCGCCATCACCACGGCATCGCGCCCGGTGACCAGTGCCGCCCCGGTCACCCGACCGGCATCGCGCCCGCAGTCAGCCCCTGCCCCGAAGGCCACCCATACCCGTGGCAATACGGCGCTCGCCGTCGACGACTGGGAAGAATTCTGAGCCGAGAGGCTCAGGCTCCAAACGATCTCAACCCCCGGCCTGAACACCGGGGGTTTTTCTTTGCCCGCAAGGGTCTTCGTCGAGACGTTATCGGTGCCGCCACACTTTCAAGGCAGAAATCAGAAGGATTACCGCGAGGGCCGGAAGCAGAACCACATTGGGCACGATACCGAGCAGCCGCCCACCGACAAATGTCCCGACGATCGACCCAGCCGCCATCACAAGAAGGAACGCCTTGTTGCGACCGAGAACGGCAAAGCTCTGGTCGCGACTGTATCGGGTGAAGCCGACGAGCATGGTCGGAAGGCTCACTGCGAGGGAAAGACTTCCAGCCAGTTTGATATCCGCTCCGAACAGCAGCACGAGCGTCGGAATCAGCAGTTCCCCACCAGCCACACCGAGCAGCGAGGCGACGATCCCGATGACGACGCCCGCCACCACGCCGGCAGCGACCTGCGCCGTCCCGCTCAGGAGCGGTTGCCCGGAGACGGCATCGTGACCGACGGCCAGCACGACCGCGATGATCACGAGCAGAACCGCAATGACCTTGTAGAGTGCTTCCGACTTCAGGCGCGTCGCCCATCCTGCCCCGAACCACGCTCCGGCAAGACTTCCGGCGAGCAGATTGACCACAATCAGCCAGTGCGCGGCAATCTCGCTGAATGGAATCGTCGCCGCCCGGAACGGCAAGGCGGAAGCGACGACGACGAGGCTCATGGCCTTGTTGAGAATGACGGCTTCCAGGGCGGCGAAGTTGAAGAGGCCGATCAGCAGCGGCAACCGAAATTCCGCACCGCCGAGACCGATCAATCCACCGAGGGCACCGATGACTGCACCGCCCCCGAATGCGGCAGATCGACCTCGGGATACAGGCGCATCGGCAGAGTCGACCATGATCGTTATATCCTCAAAAATATCACGCAGTGAGGGTTTTATGCAGGCAAACCGGCCGCTCTGCAACTGCTCCTTGCGCGGCGACGCTCCCTTTTGGCTGTGGCGAAACCGGTCTCCTAGGTTTCCCATCGGTCCGCGGACAGGAGGCGGAAGAATTTTCCTTTAATACGCAAAGACAAGCGAAAATTTAGAATATCATGCTTCTATCGCATTTGTCGGCAAACGCCCGGCGATCTACCTGCAGGTCGAAGGAGTTCGCCATGCAGATCAAAGAGACGCCCGACATGTGGGTTTTGCGCCTGTGCAGGCGCTTGCGCATTCCCGAGGTCAAGCAGGCGGCAGCCGAGTGTGCGCCCCTGATCGAACGGCAGATCGAGGCGGCCGGCCTGAGTGCCGACGGTCCGTGGCTGTTCGTTTCGCACCACCTGCCGAAGAACGGCAAGACGCCTTTCGACTGGGAGATATGCCGGCCTGTCACCAGACCCGTCGCCTATACCGGTTCGATCGAGCTTTGCCACTTCGAACCCATCATGGTCGCGGCCCGCGTCCATCAGGGGCCCTTGCGAACCCTGTTTGCCCAAGGATATGCGCCGCTCGTCGCCGAGATCGAAATGTCACGCCATCACTTCTCTGGCGAGAGCCGCGAGGTCTATCACGACTGGCGAGGACCCGGCGCACCCTATCACCGGATCGAGATCCAGTTCGGATTGTCGCGTTGACCGTTCACGAACCAACATCCACATGCGAGTCGCTTTGCCGGCAGCCTGCTTCGGCGGCAATCGCCTGAGCGGCGTCTCCGTCCAAGGATGCAGACAGGGCGATGACGCAACTGCCTTGCGGCCTGCACCCCTCAGACCGGTTGATGCTGGCCACTACAGCCACACACTCTCCGACGGCAAAACGGTTTGACGTTTACGTAAAAATCAATTAGCCAAAGGACACGATTTCCGCATCAGGCCCGGAGGACCGGCCGCGGAAATGACGGGACGTCAGCAGGAGGAGCATGCGCATGTACAAGGCGCCGGTAGACGAGATCGCATTCACCCTGAAGCATGTGGCCGGCCTTTCCAAGGCAATCGACGAGGGACGCCTCGGAGACCTCAGCGACGACCTGGTGGATGCGATCCTTTCCGAAGCCGGGCGCTTTGCAAGCGACGAAGTGGCGCCGCTCGCCGAGATCGGCGACCGGCAGGGCGCGAGGCTCGTCGACGGCAAGGTCATCGTGCCGGACGGCTGGGCCGACCTCTACCGCCAATGGGCCGAGGGCGGCTGGAACGCGCTCGTCGCGCCTGAGGAATTCGGCGGCCAGGCGCTGCCGCACATGCTGAACGTCGCCGCACTCGAAATGTGGAATTCCGGCTCCATGGCCTTCGCGCTCGGTCCGACGCTCACCATGGGTGCCTCGGAGGCGCTCGCCGCCCACGGCAGCGCGGCGCTGAAGGAAAAATTCCTGCACAAGATGGTGTCGGGCGAATGGACCGCCTCGATGAACCTCACCGAGCCGCATGCCGGCTCCGACCTCGGCGTCATGAAGACGCGCGCCGAGCGCCGCGACGACGGCACCTACCGCATCTTCGGCCAGAAGATCTTCATCACCTGGGGCGAACACGAAGTCACCGACAACATCGTCCACTTGGTGCTGGCGCGCCTTCCCGACGCCCCGGCCGGCACCCGCGGCATCTCGCTCTTCCTGGTGCCGAAGTTCCTCGTCAACGACGACGGCTCGCTTGGGCCCCGTAACGACCTCCACTGCCATTCGCTAGAGCACAAGCTCGGCATCCACGGCTCGCCGACCTGCACGATGATCTATGGCGACGGCAAGTTTGGCGACGAGCCGGGC
Organism: Ciceribacter sp. RN22; assembly: GCF_024054295.1. NCBI lineage: Bacteria > Pseudomonadati > Pseudomonadota > Alphaproteobacteria > Hyphomicrobiales > Rhizobiaceae > Ciceribacter > Ciceribacter sp. RN22. The sequence goes on along the minus strand of NZ_JAMXLD010000001.1, from coordinate 874,214 downwards.
GCGATCGGTTACCTCGTCGGCGAGGAGAACAAGGGGCTCGCCTGCATGTTCACGATGATGAACAATGCGCGCCTCGCCGTCGGCATGCAGGGCGTCGCGATCTGCGAGGCGGCGACCCAGAAGGCGGTCGAATACGCAAAGGAACGTACCCAGGGCAAGGCGCCCGGCTGGACCGGTTCCGGCATGAGCCCGATCATCGAGCATCCTGACGTCGCCCGCACGCTCGTCACCATGAAGGCGCTGACGCAGGGCTCGCGGGCGATCTGCTATTCCTGCGCCCATGCGATCGACATGGCGCACCACACGGAAGGTGCTGACGCCACCTTCTGGCAGGAACGTGCCGCCCTTCTGACCCCGATCGCCAAGTCCTTTGCCACCGATGCCGGCGTCGACGTCGCCTCGATGGGCATCCAGGTTCATGGCGGCATGGGCTTCATCGAGGAGACCGGTGCCGCCCGTTACCTGCGCGACGCCCGCATCGCCCCGATCTATGAAGGCACCAACGGCATTCAGGCGATCGACCTCGTCACCCGCAAGCTGCCGCTCGCAAACGGCAATCATGTCCGCGGTTTCATCGCCGAACTGAAGGCGATCGCCGATCAGGTCCGCGCCTCCAACCTCGACGGCTTCGGCGCGACCGCCGAGCGGCTCTCGGCAAGCCTCGCCGATCTCGAAGCGGCGACCGAATGGATGCTCGCGCGTCTCGGCGAGGGTGATGCCGCGGCGGCGCTTGCCGGTGCCACGCCCTACCAGCGGCTGTTCGGCCTTGCCCTCACCGGCTGCTATCTCACCAAGGGCGGGCTTGCGGACGAGGAGAACGGCCGTGACATCCGCATCGCGCTCTGCCGCTTCGCCGCTGAAAACCTGATCGCCGAAACCGCGGCGCTGAAGGACCGCGTCGTCAACGGCGCCGCGAGCCTGACGGCGGCGCGGGCACTTTTTGTATGAAGTTACACCTCCCCCTTGAGGGGGGAGGTCGCCGCGTGAGCGGCGGGTGGGGGTGACACTCCCGCCTAGTTGCAGGACAAACGTCGTTGATCACCCCACCCCGGAGCTTCGCTCCGACCCTCCCCCTCAAGGGGAGGGTAGCGCCGCCACTCTAGGAAAACCCAGATGACCGACCACATTCTGATCGAGCGCCCCGAAGCCCATCCCGGCGTGCTGGTGATCCGGTTCAACCGGCCGGAGAAGAAGAACGCCATCACTCAGGCGATGTATGCGAAGATGACCGACGGCCTGCTCTCCGCCGAGGACGATGCGGCGATCCGCTGCGTGGCCTTCCTCGGCACCGAAGGATGCTTCTCCGCCGGCAACGACATGGCCGACTTCCTCGCTTTCGCGATGGCGGGCGCCGTCGGCGAACCGGCCGCCTTCGGCTTTCTCAAGGCGCTCTGGAGCGTCTCCAAGCCGGTCGTCTCCGGCGTCGACGGGCTGGCGATCGGCATCGGCACGACGATCCAGATGCATTGCGACATGACGATCGCCTCCGACCGCAGCCTATTCAAGACGCCGTTCGTCGATCTCGCACTCGTTCCGGAAGCCGGATCGAGCCTGCTTGCCCCGCGGATGATGGGCCACCAGCGCGCCTTCGCGATGCTCGCCGCCAGCGAAGGCTTTTCGGCTGAAGAGGCGCGCGCCGCAGGATTGATCTGGAAGGTCGTCGCACCCGAGGCCGTCGAGGCGGAAACCCTGACGCTCGCCGCGTCGATCGCCGCCAAGCCACCGGAGGCGATGCGGATCGCCCGCGACCTCATCCGCGGCGACCGCGCCGAGCTGTTCGTGCGCATGGAAGAGGAACTCGCCTTCTTCGTCGAACGCTTGAAGAGCGCCGAAGCACGCGCCGCCTTCGAGGCCTTCCTGAAGGCAAAGAGCTGAAGAATGTCAGGGGGCGCCGTCCGAGGCCGCGTCCTCCCTGCCCGCCATCACAAAACCGCCTCTTCGCGCTTCTTTAATTCCTGCCGGCTAAAACGACGAGCGTTGTAGCTGGAGGATGAAACCGATGCGTGCAATGATCTTGTGCCTTGCCTTTGCTCTGACGGCGGGAACTGCCCTGCCGGGACAGGTCACGACCGGCGACGGCCTGCTTCACCTCGTGCAGGACAACGGGTCGGGGACGATCAACAGCGAGTCGAACAAGCCGGCACCGCCGCCCGGAATGCGGCCGCAGCGCTTCTACTGCGTGATCGATCCGCCGGCGAGCGCCGAAACCGACGACAAGTGGTCGTGTCCCGCAAGACCCGGCCGCGTCGGCGGCCGCTGCCGCTGTGCGGGCATGGTCGGAAGCGGTACGCTCTACGCCTACTGAGGCGCGTTCAGCGCCTGACGAGAGTCGCCACGACCTCGACATGCGGCGTCCAGAGGAACTGGTCGATCGGGGTGACGCCGGTGATCGCATAGCCGCCGTCGACGAGGATTGCGAGGTCACGGGCGAGCGACAGCGGATTGCAGCTCACCGCCACCACCTTCTTCACCGCCGAGCGGGCAAGTTCGCGACACTGCGCCTCGGCGCCGGCCCGCGGCGGGTCGAAGACGACGGCATCGAAGGCCTTCATCTCCTGCGCCATCAGCGGCCGGCGGAAGAGGTCGCGCTTTTCCACCGAAACGGGCTTCAGGCCCTGCGTGTTGCGGGCGGCGTGATCGAGCGCCTTAAGCGCCTTTTCGTCGGATTCGACGGCGTGCACCTGGGCGGAGCGCGCGAGCCGCAGCGCGAAGGTGCCGATGCCGGCGAAGAGATCGGCGACGCGCTTCGCCTTGCCGACATGTTCGAGCGCAAGCTTCGCCATCGCCTCTTCGGCGGCAATCGTCGCCTGGGTGAAGGCGCCGGGCGGCGGGGAAACCCTGACGCCGGCGAAATCGAGAAGCGGCTTCTGCGGCTCGATCACGATTTCACCGTTTGCCGAGACACGCGCGATGCCGCGAAGCTTCAGCGCGGCTTCCGTCACGTCGCGGCGCTGGCGGTCTGAGAGCTGTTTGACGCCGTCGATCGCGATGTCGAGGCCGGTGAGGCTCTCGATCACCGTGATGCGGAAGGCATCCGCGCCGGCGGCGGCAAGGCCGATCGTCCGCACCGCTTCCAGCCGCGCGAAAATGCCGGCCGAGATGACGGGACATTCCTCGATCGGGACGATGTGATGGCTTTCGGCCTGGTTGAAGCCGACGAGCAGGCCCTTTTCCGTGCGACGGGCGGCGAAGACGACGCGCCGGCGTTGGCCGGCCTCCGCCTCCACGAGCGAACCGACCTCCGGCTCCAGACCCTTCGACTTCAGCGCCGCGATCACCAGCGAGCGCTTGAAGGCGCCATAGGCCGGACGCGCGAGATGCTGCACCGAACAGCCGCCGCAACTGCCGCCCACGCCTTCCGGCCCGAAGTGCCGGCAGGCGGGCTGGATGCGGTCGGGCGAGGCGACGCTCGTCGACATGACCGTGCCGTGGTTCTTCACGCGGGCGATCGCGACGGTCTCGCCGGGCAGCGCGAAGGGGACGTAGATCGGACCGGCGGGGCCGTGAGCAATGCCGTCGCCCTGGGCGCCGAGGCTGGTGATGGTGACGGTTTCGGTGCTCATGGTTTGCGCCCTGCGAGGAGGAATTCCTGGTTGCCGTCGCCGCCGGCGATCGGAGAGGGAATGAGGCCGAGGCTCTGCCAGCCCATGTCTTCGACGAGCCAACGCTCGAGTTCGGCTGCGACCGCCGGCGCCGAAGCCGGGTCCTTCAAGAGGCCCGCCTTGCTGATCGCCTCGCGCCCGGCCTCGAATTGCGGCTTGACCAGCAGCAGGCAACGGCTGCCCGATTCCGCCATGTCGAGCGCCGGCGCCAGGGCGAGCTTCAGCGAGATGAAGGAGACGTCCGAAACGACGAAGGAAATCGGCCGGTCGCCGATATCCTCGCTCTCGAGATAGCGGGCGTTGAGCCCCTCGATGTTGGTGACACGGGGATCGGCGGCGACGCGGGGATGCATCTGGTCATGGCCGACGTCGATCGCCGTCACGTGGGCGGCGCCGCGCTTCAACAACACTTCGGTGAAGCCGCCGGTGGAGGCGCCGACGTCGAGACATTCCTGCCCGGACGGATCGAGGCCGAAATGGTCGAGACCGGCGACGAGCTTCAGGGCAGCGCGCGAGACATAGTCCTGCGCCGGGTCGTCGATCTCGATCGCCACATCGGAAGAGAAGGTCAGGCTCGGCTTGGTCACGACCTTGCCGTCGACCTTCACGGTGCCGCGCTGGATCGCATCGCGCGCTCGCGAGCGGCTGGCGACGAGATTTAGGGCGACCAGCAACTGGTCGAGGCGTTGTTCATCGGGAGTGGTCATGCGGCTGTCCATGACCCGCAAAGGAGGCCGTGGCAAGCCTTTTGTTCCGTTCCATATCCCGGCTGCCGCCGAGGGGCCATTTCTGGTGTGACTTTGCGGACGATTGACGCTCCTTCGCATTCGCCGCTAACTGTAGCCAGCACGCGGCAGAAGGATTCTCGCGATGAAGAAAGCTCTCCTGGTTCTCCTTTCCAGCGTCGCCGCCGCACCGGCGGCCGTTGCCAACGACACGATGGCCGAACTCAAGGCCGGCGGCCTCGTCTACGTCCAGACGACCGACGTCTCGATGGAGAGCGAAGACCTCTTCATTTCGCCGGACAAGGTCACCGTCGACTACGTCTTCCGCAACGGCTCCGACAAGGACGTCGAATCCTACGTCGCTTTCCCGATGCCGGACCTGACGGCGGGGCCGGACGCAAACGTCGCAATCGGTGACGCCCAGTCCGACAACTTCCTCGGCTTCACCGTGAGCCAGGACGGCGAGGAGATCACGCCGGACCTGCAGCAGCGCGTCTATGCGACCGGGCTCGACATGACCGACGAGGTGACCGCCCGCGGCATCCCCCTCCTGCCCTTCAGCGACGCGACCTATGCGGCGCTCGAAAAACTTCCGCCGGAGGTGCTCTCCGACTGGACGGCGCGCGGCCTCATCTTCGATGACGCCTACGACGCCGGCAAGGGCTGGGAGCATCACCCGATGCCGCTCTGGACGCTGAAGTCGGCCTACTGGTGGAAGACCACCTTCCCGGCCGGCAAGGAGGTGCGCGTCCATCACGAATACAAGCCGGGCGTCGGCGGCACCGCCGGCCTCTCCTTCATCCAGGAGGGAAAGCCGGGCTACAGCTACGACGAGTACGTCAAGAAGTACTGCATGGACGACGGCTTCGTGAAGACGGCCGCCAAGCTCGAAAAAGCGGCAAGCGACCAGTCCGGGCCCTACTACATGGAAAGCTGGGTCTCTTACGTCCTCACCACCGGGGCGAACTGGGGCGGCGCGATCAAGCACTTCAAGCTGACCGTCGACAAGGGAAGCCCGAAGAATTACATCAGCTTCTGCGGCGAAGGCGTCAAGAAGGTCGGCCCGACGACATTCCAGATGACGGCCGAGGACTTCTATCCACAGAAGGACCTCGATTTTCTGCTGCTTGTGCCTTCCGAATAGCTCTTTTTTCGCGCTGGATTTCGGTTCCGTCAATTTCATCAGCGGTCGCTAACGGATTGTAAGGGTAATCCGTTACAGGGTGAGCCGATCGTCGGTTCCGCCCCTGTCTGACGCGCGCCATGACGGCTGCGCTGGCGAAGGCCAGATCATGCCCTCCCGCAAAGCCGGTTCGGCGGGCCGTGCGCCCATCGACCGACATTCGAGCGTGAAAGATCCTTTGGCATGTCCATCAAGAACTTGTCGCTGAGCAAAAAACTGATCGTGACGTTCATGGCGATCATGGCCGGATGCTTCGTCGCCTCCGCCATCGTCTTCCTGCAGGCCTGGCACGCCAAGCTCGCCTCCCAGGAGCAGGAGCGCGCCGAACAGATCCTCGCCGCCGTCGACACCGCGCTGGAATCCATGCTGGAGCAGGCGGTGAACCAGCGTGGCTACCTGCTGTTCCGCAGCGAGAGCACCTACAACGACGTCTTCACGCATCGCGAACGCATGCTGAAGTCGATCGCCGACGCCGAGACCCTCGCCGCGGGCGATGCAGGTCTGGTCGCGTCGCTTGAGGCGATGAAGAAGGCGGCCGACGTCTTCCATACCCAGTTGACCGAGCCGCAGCTCGCCGCCCGCAAGAACACCGAGGCGCCGATTGCCGAGATCATCGAGATCGGCCGCAACGCCTCCAAGGGGCAGCTCGACGCCTTCCGTGAGGCCGCCGCCAGCATCAAGCAGCAGGTCGTCGCGATGCTGGAGGCGAAGCGGGCCGAACAGGCCGGCGCCCACAGCGACATCCAGATGGCGCTGGTCCTCGGCAGCGTTGTCGCCGGCGGCATGGCCGTCGCACTGATCTGGCTGCTCGCCCGCTCGATCGTCACCCCGATCGTCGGCATGACCGCCGCGATGACGCGGCTCGCTGAGGGGGACCACGATATCGCGGTCCCGGCACTCGACCGCGGCGACGAGGTCGGCGAGATGGCGAAGGCCGTCGTCGTCTTCAAGGATGCCGCCGTCGAGAAGCTCCGCCTTTCCGGCGAGACCGAGGCGATGCGTCTGCGCTCTGAAGAGGAACGCCGCGCCGCGGAAATTGAAAAGGCCCGCGAAACCGAAGAAATCGCCTTTGCGATGGACAAGCTCGCTGCCGGCCTCACCGCACTCTCCGAAGGCAACGTCGCCTACCGGATCCGCAGCGAGTTCGCGTCACGGCTCGATCCGCTCCGCGTCGATTTCAACAACTCGCTCGAAAAGCTGCAGGGTGCGCTCCGCTCGGTCGGTGACAATGCCGCGGCGATCAATGCGGGTGCAGCGGAAATCCGTGCCGCCGCCGACGATCTCGCCAAGCGCACCGAACAGCAAGCCGCCTCGGTCGAGGAGACCGCAGCCGCCCTCGAACAGGTGACAACCACCGTCAAGGATACCGCCATGCGCGCCGAAAACGCCGGCGAACTCGTCGCCCGCACCCGCAGTGGTGCGGAGCGTTCCGGCACCGTCGTCCGCAACGCGGTTGCGGCGATGAACGAGATCGAGAAGTCTTCCGGCGAGATCGGCAACATCATCGGCGTCATCGAGGACATCGCCTTCCAGACCAACCTCCTGGCGCTCAATGCAGGCGTCGAGGCGGCACGCGCCGGCGACGCCGGCAAGGGTTTTGCCGTCGTCGCCCAGGAAGTACGCGAGCTCGCGCAGCGCTCGGCCAATGCGGCAAAGGAGATCAAGTCGCTGATCTCCACCTCGAGCGCCCATGTCGGCACCGGCGTTGCGCTCGTCGGCGAGACCGGCTCGGAACTGGAAAAGATCGTCTCCGCCGTCGAGGACATCAGCCAGCATGTCGCGGCGATCGTCACGGCGAGCCGCGAGCAGGCGACCGGCCTGCAGGAGATCAACACCGCCGTCAACCTGATGGACCAGGGCACGCAGCAGAATGCCGCCATGGTCGAGCAGCAGACCGCCGCCAGCCACTCGCTCGCAACGGAGGCCGCCTCGCTGAACAGCCTGCTTGCGCAGTTCACGCTCGCCGAAACCGGCGGCGCCCCCCGCACCGCCGCGTCACGGCCGGCCGGTCGCCGTCCGGCACCTCAGGCGGCAACGGAAAGCAGTGGCCCCGCCGCATCGCCAGCCCGGGCGCTCGCGAACCGCGTCACCGGAGCCTTCGGCGGAGGCTCGTCCCAGGCCGCCGTCAAGCAGGAGTGGTCGGAGTTCTGACCGTCTTCACGCCGACACGAAAAAGGCCCGGACCGCCACCGCGATCCGGGCCTTTTCTTTAGAGTGTGAACCAAGTCGCCGGGGTCAGCCCGCAGCGTTCACGCCGAAACCCTTCTGGCCGAGCGCGCGGAACACCGTCTCGACGATGCCGCGGCTGTCGAGGCCCGCCTTCGCATACATCGCCTCGGGCTTGCCCTGCTCCATCCAGACATCGGGGAGCACGAGAGAGCGGATCTTCAGCCCGTGGTCGAGCAGGCCCTCGCCCGAAAGGAAGTGCATGACCTGGCTGCCGAAGCCGCCGACGGCGCCTTCCTCGACGGTCACCAGCACCGCATGCTCGCGGGCGAGCCGACGGATGAGGTCGTGGTCGAGGGGCTTGGCAAAGCGGGCATCCGCGACTGTCGTCGGGAGACCCGCGGCGTCGAGGTCCTCTGCCGCCAGCAGACATTCCGCAAGCCGCGTGCCGAATGAGAGAAGGGCGATCTTGGTGCCTTCATTGACGATCCGGCCCTTGCCGATCTCCAGAATGGAACCGCGTTCGGGCAATTGCACGCCGACACCCTCGCCGCGCGGATAGCGGAAGGAGATTGGGCCTTCGTCATAGGCGGCAGCCGTGCGCACCATGTGTTTGAGCTCCGCCTCGTCGGCCGCAGCCATCACCACGAAACCGGGAAGCGAGGCGAGGAAGCCGGTATCGAAGGAGCCGGCATGGGTCGGCCCGTCGGCGCCGACGAGGCCGGCGCGGTCGATCGGGAAGCGCACCGGCAGCCCCTGGATCGCGACGTCATGAACGACCTGGTCGTAGGCGCGCTGCAGGAAGGTGGAATAGATCGCGCAGAAAGGCTTGTAGCCTTCCGCAGCAAGGCCCGCCGCAAAGGTGACCGCATGCTGCTCGGCGATGCCGACGTCGAAGGTGCGATGCGGGAAGGCTTCCTGCAGCTTGTCGATGCCGGTACCGGAGGGCATCGCCGCGGTAATGCCGACGATCTTCTCGTCGAGGGCTGCTTCCTGCACCAGCGCCTCGCCGAACACCGCCGTGTAGCTCGGCGCGTTCGGCTTGGCCTTCGCTTGCGTGCCGGTGATGACGTCGAACTTGTTGACGCCGTGATACTTGTCGGCGGCCGCTTCCGCCGGGGCATAGCCCTTGCCCTTCTGGGTCACGACATGGATCAGTACCGGACCCTTGCCATTGTCGCGGACGTTGCGCAGCACCGGCAACAGGTGGTCGAAGGAGTGCCCGTCTATCGGGCCGATGTGGTAGAAGCCCATCTCCTCGAACATGGTGCCGCCGGTCACGTAGCCGCGGGCGTGCTCGACTGCGCGGGTGATCGCCCGGTCGATGCTCTTGCCGAGATAGGCGGTCAGTTTCTTTCCGAAATCGCGGAAACCCATATAGGTGCGGCCGGAGGCGAGCCGCGCCAGATAGGCGCTCATGGCGCCGGTCGGCGGCGCGATCGACATGTCGTTGTCGTTCAGGATGACGATCAGCCGGGCGTCGAGAGCACCGGCATTGTTGAGCGCCTCGTAGGCCATGCCGGCGGACATCGCACCGTCGCCGATCACCGCGATGACGTTGCGCTCCGTATGGCTGAGATCGGCGGCGACCGCCATGCCGAGGCCGGCGGAGATCGAGGTCGAGGAATGCGCGGCACCGAAGGGGTCGTATTCGCTCTCGGCACGGCGGGTGAAGCCGGAAAGGCCGCCCTCCTGCCGCAGCGTGCGGATGCGGTCGCGACGGCCGGTGAGGATCTTGTGGGGATAGCACTGATGCCCGACGTCGAAGATCAGCCGGTCGTGCGGCGTGTTGAAGACCTTGTGGATCGCAATCGTCAGTTCGACGACGCCGAGGCCGGCACCCAGATGCCCACCGGTCCGCGACACCGCATCGATCATCTCGTCCCGGACTTCGCGGGCGAGCTGCGGCAGGTCGCGGTCATCCAGTTCACGCAGATCCGCAGGCAGCTTCACCTTGTCGAGCAAGGGGGTCTCGGGCAGCAATGTCACGGGCTCAGGCCTCATTCTTCTTATGTCGTCGGTTCTCAAGGGTTCTGCGCCCGAAGCCGAAATGTCCGGCCCGGCAATGCCGCAGAACAGCCCATGCCTTTCTTATATAGAAGTTAACGGCCTTCGGGCAAAGGGACAAACTCGTCTTCGTCACCGGGAACGATGTCGAATCTGCCGGTGCGCCATTCCTCCTTGGCCTTCTCGATGCGTTCCTTCGACGAGGAAACGAAGTTCCACCAGACGTGGCGCGGGGAGGCAAGCGCCGCGCCACCGAAAAGCATGACATGGCAGCCTTCGACACCACCCTTCAGCGTAATCGCGTCGCCGGGGCGGAAAACCAGCAACTGGTCGGCGCCGAAGCGATCCCCGGCGATCTCGACCTCGCCGGAAAGCACGTAGGCGGCGCGCTCCTCGTGGCCAGCGTCGAAGGGGAAGCCGGCGCCGGGCACGAGCGCCAGGTCGACATAAAGCGTGTCGGAGAAGACCCCGACCGGCGAGGTCATGCCGGAAACGCTGCCGATCACCACCCGCCCGCTGGCGCCGCGGTCATCGAAGACCGGCATGGCGTCACGCCCGGTATGGGCGAAGGCGGGATCGATCTCCTCCTTCTCGTCGGGAAGGGCGATCCAGGTCTGCAAGCCGGAAATGGAGAGCGGTCTGCCGCGGAGGTTCTCCGGCGTGCGTTCGGAGTGGACGATGCCGCGGCCCGCGGTCATCAGGTTGACGTCGCCGGGACGGATGACGAGCGTCGTCCCGAGGCTGTCGCGGTGCTTGATCTCGCCATCGAAGAGATAGGTGACAGTGGAGAGGCCGATATGCGGATGGGGGCGGACGTCGAGCGCCTCGCCGGCCTTCAGCACGGCGGGGCCCATGCGGTCGAAGAAGATGAAGGGACCGACCAGGCGGCGCTTCGCCGTCGGCAAGGCGCGGCGCACGGCCAGCCCGCCGATGTCGCTGGTGCGGGGAATGATGAGGTGTTCGATGGCGTCGCAGGCCGGCGCATCGCCGGCGGCTGGATCGATTCCGGGAAAGAACGACATGTAAGTCTCCGATCGATTGGCTTTTGCCAACCTACGCGCGAAGACTGCACGATGACAGGAAAAATCCGGTTCACCCGCGGCATCGGCGGGTGACACACCGTTCAACCTAGAGACTGCCGAAGGGATGGCTCGCCGCCTCTCCGGCGATTTCGACAGCCGCAGCCCTGACCCGTCACAGAACTGTAACGGCAGCCCGGTAACCGCAGTTCGGACACGTGAACAGCGCCAACACAGGAGCAAGCCATGACTGATGTCGACACCAGCAAGCTGTCTTGGGACGAATGGGACGAACTGCAGAACCCGCCGCCGGCCGAAATCGACTTCGACCGCCTCGTCGAGCGGGCGATCTCGCGCCGCGGTTTCCTCGGCGGCGTTCTCGCCTTCGGTTCGGCCGCGGCCGCCATGGGCACGCTCGGAAACCTGATGAGCTCGACCTCGGCGGAAGCCCAGGAGGCGGCATCGCGCTTCCAGTTCAAGCCGCTTCCGATCGCGACCGACAATACCGTGCACGTTCCGGAAGGCTATAGCTGGCAGCCGCTCGCCAAGTGGGGCCAGCCGCTGTTCTCGAACGTTCCGGACGTCGATCCGGCGAAGGGCGTCAGCCTCGAAAACTCCGACAAGGTCTTCGGCGAGAATACCGACGGCATGGAGCTCTTCGTGATCGGCGGCCATCAGGTGATCGCCATCAACCACGAATACGTGAACCCGGACATCAACCTGCCGCACACCGAAAAGGGCGTTCCGCAATCGGCCGACGACGTGAAGATCCTGCAGAACATGCAGGGCGTGACGGTCATGGAAGTCGCCGAGGGCGAGAACGGCTGGCAGATCGTGCTCGACAGCCCGTTCAATCGCCGCATCCATCACAACACGCCGATGACGCTTTCGGGTCCGGCCGCCGGCTCCGACCTCGTCAAGACCGCGGCCGATCCGAACGGCACCGACAGTCTCGGCACCTTCAACAATTGCGGCGCCGGCCGGACGCCGTGGGGCACCTACCTCACCTGCGAGGAGAACTTCAACGGCTACTTCGGCTCGACGGATGCGAACTTCGTCCTGCCGGAGGACTATGCCCGCTACGGCATCACGGCCGAGACCCGCTATGCCTACGAGAAGTTCGACGCACGCTTCGACGTCTCGAAGAACCCGAACGAGCCGCGCCGCGCCGGCTACGTGGTCGAGATCGATCCGTCGAGCGCCACATCGACCCCGGTCAAGCGCACAGCGCTCGGCCGCATCAAGCACGAGAACGCCGCCGTGGTGATCGCCCGTGACGGGCGCGTGGTCGTCTACATGGGCGACGACGAGCGCGGCGAATTCCTCTACAAATACGTCTCGAACGGCATCTATGTTCCGGGCGGCGACACCTCGAAGCTGCTCGACGAGGGCACGCTCTTCGTCGCGAAGTTTTCCGACGACGGCACCGGCGAATGGGTCGCGCTGACGCCGGAATCGACCGGCATGAAAATGGACGAGATCTGCGTCTTCACCCGTCAGGCCGCATCCAAGGTGGGCGCCACCACCATGGACCGCCCGGAATGGGTCGCCATCAACCCGGTGGCCATCGAGGCCTATTGCGCGCTGACCAACAACAGCAAGCGCGGCATCAAGAAGAATGCCGGCGGCGACGAAATGCCGGTCGGCGGCCCGAACCCGCGCGCCGAGAACGAATACGGCCAGATCGTCCGCTGGTATCCGGAAAACGACGACCATGCCGATGCTAAGTTCAAGTGGGACCTGTTCTGCATGGCCGGCAACCCGGATGTTCACAAGGACGCCTATGCCGGCTCCTCGAACATCAATTCCGGCAACATGTTCAACTCGCCGGACGGCATGATGTTCGACACGACCGGCCTCCTCTGGATCCAGACGGACGGCGAGGACTCGAACGAAGGCGACTTCGCCGGCCAGGGCAACAACCAGATGCTCGCGGGCGATCCGGTAACCGGCCGCATCGAGCGCTTCCTGACGGCGCCGAAGGGCGCGGAAGTCACCGGTCAGACCTGGTCGGCCGACAAGCGGACCCACTTTGTCGGCATCCAGCATCCCGATGCGCCCTTCCCGGACGGCGAAGGCAAACTGCCGCGCTCGACCGTCATCGCGATCAAGCGCGACGACAACGCGATGATCGGCTGACGAGCGCGTTCACCGCTTCTGGAGAGGCATCGGCTCAGGCCGGTGCCCCTTTTTCGTCGCAGGTCAGATGTCCACCGACGAAAATGCCCGGCCGAAGCCGGGCATATTTCGAGGTCGATGCGAGCGCCAATTGCTCAGTAGTACGGCGAAAAGCACTGGCGGCGCGGCCCGTGATAAGGCTGGAAGGTGTTGGAGTACGGGTCGTAGGACCGGTAGCGTGCCCGGCACCACTGATAGTGCCGCGGGTTGAGGCCCAGGCCGGCGCGCGGGGTGGCGAGCGCACCGCCAATGACGAGACCGGCGCCGAAGGCGGCGAGCGGGAACCAGTAGCCGTTATAGTAACGATAGCCGGGGCGCGGCTGACGATAGCCGCGATAGCCGCGATAGTAGTAGTAAGGCGCGCGATAGTAGACGCGGTAATGGACCTGGAGCACGTCGCCCGAGGTCTCCACCTTCGGAGCAGGCACAGGCATGGTCACCGCCTCGGCGGGTACATAAACGCCCATCGTCAGGGCGGAGGCCAGAGCAAGCGCGGCCCAGCGCTTAACGGTCGTATTCATGACACTCTCACTCCATCCTAGTTCACGTTCGACATCATACCACGACTTTGGCGGGAAAACGAAAGCGTAGTATTGTCGCAACAAGATACCCGCCTGGATAGAAAAGGCATCCTGAACGAAGCGTTCATGCGCGTTCTGCCACCCGGACGTCAGGAAAACGTCCGGGCGCGCCATGTTGTTCCGGAACGACGACGCTCAGGCCTCGATTTCGACGTCGCCCTTCGGGCGCGAGCAGCAGGCGAGCACGTAACCCTCGTCGACCTCGTCGTCGAGGATGCCGCCATTGTGGCTCATCTCCACCTCGCCGGAGAGCTTCATCACCTTGCAGGTGCCGCAGAGGCCGGATTCGCAGGCCGCGCCGATGCGGACGCCTGCGGCACGGGCCGCCTGCAGGAGGGTGTGGCCGGGCTCGCAGGTGCCCTCCTTGCCGGACATCGCGAACGTGACCTTCGTCGGCACGACCTCGCCCGAGGGATCGGCAACCACCACCGGAGGCTCCGGCTTCACCGGCTGAAAGGCCTCCTCGTGATAGTTCTTCATGTCGAAGCCGGCGCTGGCGAGCGATTCCCGCACGGTCGCCATGAACGGCTCCGGTCCGCAGCAGAACACCGTGCGGTCGAGGAAATCGGGCGCGAGCAGCGCGATCTTCGCCTTGTCGATCCGTCCCTTGAGGCCGGACCACAGCTGGCCGCGGGCGGTCTGCCGGACGATGAAGCCGAGGGTGAGATTCTCCATCTCGCGGGCCTTGGCCTCCAGCTCCGCACGGAAGATGATGTCGTCCGGCGTGCGGGCACAGTGCACGAAGGCGATGTCGCTGTCGGGCGCCCGGTCGCCCAGGTCGCGGGTCATCGAGATCATCGGCGTGATACCGGACCCGGCGGAGATGAAGAGATACTTGCGGCCGGGATGCCGGACATAGGAGAAATCGCCGAGCGGGCCGATCGCCTTCAGCACCATGCCCGGCTTCAGGTGGTCGAACATCCAGCGGGTGCCGACCGACCCGTTCTGCGCCTTCACCGTCACCGCGACCGTATAGGGTCGCGACGGGCTGGAGGAGAGCGTATAGGTGCGCAGCACCGGCTCCGGCCCGACCGGCAGTTCGAGCGTCACGAACTGGCCGGGCAGATAACGGAACCAGAGGCCGGAGCGATCCGGCCGGAAGGTGAAGGTCATCACGTCGGGCGCTTCCGGCGTGACGGCGACGCAGGTGAGCTTGTGCTCCCGGTCCGACCAGGGGCGCATCTCGTCGACGTGGCGGTAATTGGTGACGGCGATGTTCATGTCAGGCGACCGCGGAAAGACGGGCCTTGTCGCCCTGGAGACGGTTGACCATGAAGTTCGAGTACCACTCGACGAACTGCATGACGCCGCCTTCGTGTTCCAGCGAATAGGGGCCGGGCTCATAGGCCGGCGAGCGGATGCCGAAGGCGTTCTCCTCGACGATCGCCCGGTCCTGGTCGTTGGTCATGGTCCAGACATGGGTCAGTTCGTCGAGATCGTAGTCCACCCCTTCCACGGCGTCCTTGTTGACGAGCCAGGTGGTGGTGACCGCGGTCTCCTCCGCCGACAGCGGCAGCACGCGGAAGGAAATCGCGTGATCGCCGAGGATATGGTTCCAGGTCGTCGGATAGTGGAAGAGCAGCATGGTACCGACATGGCTGATCGGCACGTCGGCGGAGAGCGGACGGCGGACCGCCGGCTTGCCGCTCAGCGTATAGCTTTCGGCCTCCTGGATCAGCGGCATGCGGGCGACGCGGAACTGGCCGGTCGGATCCATCCGGAATTCGCTCGGCAGGCCGGCCGCCTCGCAGCGCGCCCAGTGCGCGGCAATGAAGGGATCGTCCTTGGCGCCTTGTACGCCGGTCGCCGTCGGCGCTTCCGGATAGGTGCGGCAGAGTTCCGGATGGTTGCCGGCGCAGTGATAGCACTCGCGGTTGTTCTCCCAGACGAGCTTCCAGTTGCCCTTTTCGATGATCGTGCTGCGATGGGCGACCTTGGCCTCCCACAGCCGATGGGGCTTCAGGTAGGGCTCGATGGTGGCGCGCACCGGCGCGAAATCCGGCGCATCGTCGGCGAGGCAGACGAAGATGTAGCCGCCGACACTTTCGCAATGGACGGTCTTCAGGCCGAACTCGCTCTTGTCGAAGGTCTCGCCCATCTGTCGGGCGAAAACGAGCGAGCCGTCGAGATCATAGGTCCACTGGTGATAGGGGCAGACGAGCTTGGCGGAGGCGCCCTTTTCCTGCGTGCAGACGCGATGGCCGCGATGGCGGCAGGTATTGTGGAAAGCGCGGATCGCGCCGTCCTTGCCGCGCACGACCACCACTGGATAGTCGCCGACCTGCGCAGTGAAATAGTTGCCGGCCCGCGGGACCTCGCAGTCGTGGCCGATGAACAGCCAGTCGCGATACCAGATCGTCTCCATGTCGAGGTTGAAGTAGTCGGGATCGATGTAGAAGGGCTGCTCGAGGCTGAAGCCTTCGCGGCGGCTCTTGAGTTGACGCAACACGGAACCGTGCAGATCCATTGGTGTCCTCGTTCGGCGGGCGTGGGTAGAAAGGCGCTGGCCGGCGGTACAGACTGGATACTGACGCCGTCCTTCGATTATCTAACCACAGGCGACATGTCTCTGCTGCGCTGCGAAACGACATCGCCTCAAGCAATCACGACATCGCAAACCGGCCCTGGAAGCAAATCGAGATTTCGCGAATAACCATTTTTAAACCTGCACTTAAGTCATCAATCAAAGCTCTTTCGAAGAAGCGGATTGGCGCAAATTGACAAGCGGGCGACGGCGCGGAAACGGGCGATGGCAGTCAATGGCGACGCAAGCTTCGCGTAACGAATGCGCTCCATAATGCCGACTTGCCGGAGGCTCGTTCAGAGCCTCGCCCTTGCCGCTGAAGTTGGAACATGCCGAAGTTCAGATATTTCGCACTGAAGAAAAGCGATGCCCCGCCGTCGGCGCACAAGGCCGTACACAGCGAATTCCTGCGCACGGGGCGAATCTCGCGGCGGCGCGAAGACTGGGTCGCGGAAGAGCGCCGCTACCTCACCCACGAGGAGGTCGCCGAACGCACCGGCCGCAAGCTGGAGGCCGCAGGCGAGACGACCCACGAACGGATCAACGCCTTTCACCGGTCGATCCGTTTCCCGAAACTCATCTTTCACCGCACGCTCGAGAACCAGCCGCATCTCGGCTACTGCCACGTGACGTCGGCACGCACCAGCTTCGCCCGCTTTGCCGATGTGAAGTGGGCGTTCTACCTCACCAATTTCTTCGCCGACATCGGCGGCACCGAACAGTTCTTCGAGCGCATCCGTCCGGATTTCTCGCGCATGTATTTCGCTGTCGCGATCCAGCCCGATCGCGACAGCCGCTCGATGGCAATCGACCGCTCGGTCCGCGACAACGGCGTGCTCTTCCGCACCCGGGACCCCAAGGAAGCCCTGAAGAACGTGCTGATGCTGGGTGCCCGCGACGTCGAGCTGCGCAAGATCATCGCCGCCCTCTGAGGTCGACGGCGGTTGTGATCGTCAGCCGCCGAAGCCGCCGACGGACTGCTTCTTGTAGATCAGCCAATCCTTCGGAACGAAGCCGCCCTCGCCCGCACCATAGACCGTGACGGTGTTGCCGCCCGCAGCCTTTGAGGTGGCGAGTGCCCGCTCCGCATAGCTCGTGAGGTCGAAGGCGTTCGGCGCCTGTTCGGAGAAACAGATGCCGAAGGACATCTGCGCCTGACCGAGCGAACGGCCGGAGCCACTGTTGACGACCGCCGTCGAGGCAAGCTTCGCCCGCACCAGATCGACGATGCGGCTCACTTCCTCCTGTTCGGAGGTATAGAAGAGCATACCGAAGCGCGCACCGTCGAAACGGCAGGCGAGGTCGCCGCCGTTCGTCACCGCCTGCACGATCTTCGACACCTGCTTCAGGAAGCGCTCGGCGACGGTGGCGCCCATCTGTTCGGAAATACGGCCGTAGTCGTCGATCTCGCCGACGGCGAGCCCGGACAGTACCGGCATGTTGGGATTGGCATAGACCTTGGCGAGCGCCTTGTTGAAGGCGCGGCGGCTTCCGAGCCCGGTGAGCGCGTCGACGAACTTCGCCGTTTCCGCCTCTTCCGCCTCGCGCTGCAGGTCGGCAAGCGCCGCCGTCTTGTTGACGACCGCGCGCACGACGGTGCTGTTTTGGGTCGCCCGCTTCTCCGTCGCGATCTTGAGCGCGGTGATCGATTGCCCGAGCTCGGCGTGGTCGATGTCGCCTTCGGCCAGGATCACCCGCGAGGCATCGCCGATCAGGCGGCCGTAATCGGTGAGCGAGACTTTCTCCTCGTTCAACAGGCTGATGAAATTGCTCATCTCGGCGCGGACATGGCCGTTCTGGCGGCTCAGAAGGCCTGCTTCGTGGTGGTGCGGCAGGTATTTCCGCCCCAGCGCATCGAGCGCGTCCTGTGTCTTGTTCTTGCCGAGCGCCACGAATTCCCGCACCAGTTCGGGGTTGCTGCCGGCATAGGCCTCGTAGACCAGTTCGTAGTTCCGCGGCAGGCCGTCGATGCCCATCTGGTGCATTGCGGTTGCGACGCGCAGGGCAATACTGGAGGCGGGGTTCTTCGGAGGAAGCATGTTTGTTGTTCCGGCATTTCGAGGCGAATCTGTCGTTCGAGCCGACTATAAGAGGCAGAATTCTTTCTTTCGGTTACGCCGATGGATAAAGTTTTAACGACCATCCGCGAGGCGGTTCTCCCACCTGTGGACAAAGGCCGCGCAGGCTCCGCCCGGAAGGGCAAAAAGAGGTTGGTCCCGGCATGCAAGACACGCTATTGACGGGAAAACAGGACGTTGCGAGCGGCGACATGGCAAGATGCATCTCAATCGAAACCGCCCGGCAGGAGGCGATCACCGAGGCGGTGGCGGTGCTGTCGCGTGGCCTGCCGGTGGCGGTGCCGACCGAGACGGTCTACGGACTCGCCGCCGACGCCACCGATCCCGCCGCGATCACCCGCATCTACGAAACCAAGGGACGCCCGCGCTTCAATCCGCTGATCTGCCATATGGCGGACCTTCAGATGGCGGAGCGCTACGCCGTCTTCGATCCGGTGTCGCGCAGGCTCGCCGAACGCTTCTGGCCCGGCCCGCTGACCCTCGTTCTGCCGCTGAAGCCGGAAAGCGGCATCCATCCGCTAGCGACCGCGGGCCTCGACACGGTCGGCGTGCGCGTGCCGCAGGGCTTTGCCGGCGACCTCATCCGCGCCTTCGGCCACCCGCTCGCCGCACCCAGCGCCAACTCCTCCGGGAAAATCAGCCCGACCACTGCGCGCCATGTGCTCGACGATCTCGGCGGGCGGATCGAACTCGTGCTCGACGGCGGCCCGTGCCGCGTCGGGGTCGAATCGACGATCGTGCGCGTCGAAACCGACAGGCTCCGGCTTTTGCGTCCGGGCGGGATTGCGGTCGACGCGCTCGAAGAGGCAAGCGGATTGCCGGTTGAACGCCCGGCCGGCGTCGGCGCGGCCATCGAGGCGCCGGGCATGCTCGCCTCCCATTACGCACCGAATGCCGCGATGCAGCTCGAGGCACGGCGCATCGCACCGGGCGATGCGCTGATCCGCTTCGCCGGCGTGTCTGTCGAGGGCGAGGAAGACGCAAGGCTGGTGCTCGACCTCAGCCCCGGCGGCGATCTTGCGGAAGCAGCCGCCAATCTCTTCGATTACATGAAGAAGGCCGATGCGAGCGGGGCCGCGCACATCGCCGTCACGCCCGTTCCGAACCGCGGGCTCGGCGAGGCGATCAACGACCGCCTGAAGCGGGCGGCCGCCCCCAGAGAGAGCTAGCCAGGGAGAGGAAAGATGGATTCAGCAAATGCCCTCCTGCGGCAGTTCATCGACATCGTCGGCCCCGCCCATGCGCTGACGGCAGCCGCGGACATCGAGCCCTATCTCGTCGAGGGTCGCGGCCTCTACCACGGCGCCTCGCCGCTCGTCCTCAAGCCCGGCTCGACGGAGGAAGTCTCGGCGATCCTGAAGCTTGCAAGCGCGACCGGCACACCGATCGTCCCGGCCGGCGGACGCACCGGCCTCGTCGGCGGCCAGGTGCCGCGGGAGGAAAGCCGCGACGTCGTGCTGTCGCTCGAACGCATGAACCGCGTCCGCGAGGTGGACACCGTGGGCGACGTGATCGTCGTCGACGGCGGCTGCATCCTCGCCGACGTCCAGAAGGCAGCAGAGGCGCATGAGCGGCTCTTCCCGCTCTCCCTCGGATCGGAGGGAAGCTGCCGCATCGGCGGCAATCTTTCGACCAATGCCGGCGGCACCGCCGTGCTCGCCTACGGCAACATGCGCCAGCTCTGCCTCGGGCTTGAAGTGGTGTTGCCGACCGGCGAGATCTGGGACGGGCTGCGGCGGCTCAAGAAGGACAATAGCGGCTACGACCTGCGCGACCTCTTCATCGGCGCCGAAGGCACGCTCGGCGTCATCACCGGCGCGGTGCTGAAGCTCTTCCCAAGGCCGCGCGGGCGGCAGGTCGCCTTCGCCGGACTGAAGTCCCCCGCCGATGCGCTGGCACTCTTCGAGCGTGCCTCGCTTCTCTGTGGCACGGCACTCACCGGCTTCGAACTGATGCCGCGGATCGGCGTCGAATTCACCGCACGGCATATTCCGGGCGTGCGCGATCCGCTCGACGCCGCCCATGACTGGTATGCGCTGATCGACATCTCGACCTCGGACTCGGGCGAAACCGCCGAGGCGATGATCACCACACTGACGGAACAGGCCTTCGAGATGGACCTCGTTCAGGACGCCGTGATCGCCGCCTCGCTCGCCCAGCAGGACGCGCTCTGGCACATGCGCGAAAGCATGTCGGAGGCGCAGAAGCCGGAGGGCGGCTCGATCAAGCACGACGTATCGGTGCCGGTCGCGCGAATCCCGCAGTTCCTCGAGGAGGCCGGCGCGGCGGTAATGGCGGCGATGCCCGGCGCCCGCATCTGCGCCTTCGGTCATCTCGGCGACGGCAATATCCATTACAACATCAGCCAGCCGGTCGGGGCCGACAAGGCCGCCTTCATCGACCGCTGGCGCGAAATCAACGCCATCGTGCATGCGATCGTCCGCAAGGCGGGTGGGTCGATCTCCGCCGAACACGGGGTCGGCCAGCTGAAGCGCGACGAGCTGATCGCCACGCGCCCGGCAATCGAGACGGAGCTGATGAACCGCATCAAGAAGGCCTTCGATCCCGCCGGCATCATGAACCCCGGCAAGATGGTATCGCCGCAATGACCGCGCGGCTGACGCTCCGGATTGACTTGCCGAACGGCACGCGGCTCGGCCCCGGCAAGGCACAGCTTCTCGCCAACATCGTCGAACATGGATCGATCCGCGCCGCCGGTGCCACCATGGGCATGTCCTATCGCCGCGCCTGGCTGCTCGCCGACGAGATCAACCGCATGTTCCAGGAACCCTCGATCGTCACCCGGCACGGGGGAAAAAGCGGCGGCGGCGCCGAGCTGACCCCTTTCGGGGAGAGGCTGCTTTCCTGCTGCCGGCGCATGGAGGAAGAGAGCCGGCGCGCGCTCGAACATGATCTCGCCTGGGTGGAGGGCGCGCTTGACATGGCCTACCGCCCGCATGGTGCCGCCGACGTGGACGGAGACGACTGAGGGGGCGGCACGCGGTCTCCGACACTCGTCACGCCTGACGGAACAGGCCTTCGGTGGCAATCGACACCGCCTTGAAGAGAAGGTGGACGGGCGTTCCCGGTTCCAGTTCGAGGCCTGCAGCCGAGCGGCGCGTGACTTCGGCGACGAGCCGCTCGCCGCCGCAATCGATCGTCACCATGACGGAATGGCCGGAATCCGCAAGCGCCGCGACGTGTCCCGAAAGCCGGTTGAGGGTCGATATGCCGTCCGGAAGGGTCGTCGCAAGAATGATCTCGCTGGTCGGCACGAAGACGCGGATATGCGTGCCGACCGCCATATCGGCCTGACGCAGGAAAAGCGGTCCGGCGCGACTGTCGGCGAGCGTCAGCCCCTCGTCGGGGCTGTGGCCGGTCACGACAGCGTGGAGAAAATTGCCCGGCTGCAGGACGCCCGTTGCCGAGGGAACGATGTTGAGCACCTCGTCCGGCGCTCCGATCGCGGTGGCCCGGCCGCCGGCGAGCACGACCACTCGGGTCGCGAGGCGGGCGACCTCCTCGATTGCGTGACTGACATAGAGGATCGGGATACCGACCTCATCGCGGATGCGCTCGATATCCGGAAGGATCGCCGCCTTCAGTTCATTGTCCAGCGCCGAGAGCGGCTCGTCCATCAGGAGCAGCCGTGGGCTCGTCATCAGGGCGCGCCCGAGCGCCACGCGCTGCTTTTCCCCACCCGAGAGATTGGCCGGCCGGCGGTCGAGCAGGCGGCCGATGCCGAGGAGATCGACGACGCGCTCCAGCGACTCGCGGCGTTCGGCGGCCGGCGTGAAGCGCCGGGCGTAGGCGAGGTTCTGGCGGACGGTAAGGTGCGGGAAGAGCCGTCCCTCCTGGAAGACATAGCCGATCCGGCGCCGGTGCGGCGGTACGAAAAGCCCCAGTTCCGCATCACTCCAGATCTCGCCGTCGAAGGCGATCCGCCCCTCCTGCGTCCTTTCGAGCCCGGCGACGAGATTGACCAATGTGGTCTTTCCCGAGCCGGAGGGACCGAAAAGGGCAGTGAGGCCGGCGCCGATTGAGAGATCGGCGATGAGTGCGAAGCCGTCGCGGCGATGGCGGACGTCGATGCGCAGCCTCATTGCGCCCCCGTGCCGGCAGCGAGGCGACGCGCCAGAAGCTCGGAGGCGATCACCGCAGTGAGCGAGATCACGATCGACACGAGTGTGAGCCGCATCGCCGCAAACTCGCCGCCGGGCACCTGGGTATAGGTGTAGATCGCCGAGGCGAGCGTCTGGGTCTCACCGGGAATGTTGGAGACGAAGGTGATGGTCGCGCCGAACTCGCCCATCGCCTTGGCGAAGGCGAGCACCGCGCCGGCGACGATGCCCGGCACGATCAGCGGCAGAGTCACCGTGACAAAGACCCACGCGCGGCTGGCGCCGAGCGTCGAGGCAGCCGCCTCCAGCCTGCGGTCGACAGTGTCGAGCGAGAGGCGGATCGAACGCACGAGCAGCGGAAAACCCATGACGCCGGCAGCGAGCGCCGCCCCGGTCCAGCGGAAGGAAAAGACAAGGCCGAACCACTGGTCGAGAAAGGCGCCGACCGCCCCCTTGCGCCCGAAGGTCAGCAGCAAAAGGTAGCCGGTGACGACCGGCGGCAGGATGAGCGGCAGGTAGACGATGCCGTTCAGGAGCGCCTTGCCGAAGAACTTGCCGCGCGACAACAGGAGGGCGACAGCCACGCCGACCGGCACGGAAAAGGCCACGGCTGTCGCCGCGACCTTCAGGCTGAGAAGCATGGCCGTCAGTTCTTCCGGCGATAGCGTCACGGCGGCGTTACCCTCGGTCTCCGGTGTCAGTTCGTCTTGGCAAGCACCGTGAAACCGGCAGCCGTGAAGCGATCATAGGCCTTCGGCGACTGAAGGTAAGAGAGAAATGCCGCCGCATCGGCGTTTTCCGCATCCTTGAGCGCGGCGGCCGGGTAGACGATCGCCGGATGGCTGTCCTCGGGGAAACGGTCCACCACCTTCACCTTCGGATCGGCCTTGGCGTCCGTCTCGTAGACGATGCCGAGCGGCGCCTCGGCGCGCGAGACGAGGAGGAGCGCGGCGCGGACGTTTTCGGCCTGGGCGACGCGATCCTTGACGCTCTCCCAGACGCCGAGATTTTCAAGCGCTGCCTTGCCGTAGACGCCGGCCGGCACGGCATCGGTATTGGCCATGGCGAGATGTCCGTCGCCGAGGGTGCTTGCGAGCGGGAAGTCCTTGCCGATCGAAAGCGAGACGGTGCTATCGGAAGGAGCGATCAGCACGATCCGGTTGCCGAGCAGGTTCACGCGGGTGCCTTCGGCGAGCAGGCCCGCCTTCTCGACGTAATCCATCCACTTGAGATCGGCGGAGATGAAGAGGTCGGCGGGCGCCCCTTCCCCGATCTGCTTGGCAAGTGCGGAGCTGCCGGCGAAGGAGAGCGTGACCTCCCCGCCCGTTTCCGCCTTCCAGTCGGCGGCGATTTCGCCGAGCACATCCTTGAGGCTCGCCGCCGCAAAGACCGTCACGGCATCGGCCGCCGACGCGGCAAGCGGCGAAAGGAAGACGGCACCGGCGACGACCGCTGCACCGAGAAGACGAGATGCCCTTGCAAAGACTTTCATTTGTGAAACCCCTCTGATCATCGATATATTCCGGTGGATACATCGGTAGCCGATCAAAGGTCGACGCGCAAGGGCCGCACCACAGGCGGCGCGCGACCCGAAGCTGGGATCAGGCGGGCCTCAAGGCAGCGAGAGACATCAGGAGGTCGCCGCTGATGCCGGCGCTGCCGTCGCCGAAAACCCCGAGCACCGGATCGGTCGTGGAATTCTCCATGTCGTACATGGCGGTGAAGCGCTGCAGCAGACGCTTGACCTTGTCGGGATCCTGCATCTCGGAGAGGTCCAGGTTCTTCTTGACGATCTTTGCCTGCACGTCGACATCCATGCTGGAGAACTCGGAGGAGAAGCCGTAGGTCACACGGAAGACCTCAAGCAGCGCGCTGTCGGCAATCAGCCCGTAGGCGTCGGTGAGCGTCGGCGCCATCCGCTCGAAATAGAGGGCAAGGCGCACACCCTCGTTGCTCTCGCCTTCACTCTCTTCGAGACTCTGCCGCAGGTACTTGTGGGCGGTTTCGAGCGCCGTACCGCGCTGCTGCACGGTCCCGACGGTCTCGCGCGTCAGATTGCCGTCGCCATCGAAGTTGAAGGAGGCCAGGAGCTCGGCCCAGTTCTCGTCCGTCTGCTGGTTGACGAAACTCTTCTTGTCCTCGAGGTCGGACGAGAAGATCTGCTTCAGGAAGTCGTTGGACACGTTGGCCGGATCGAAGCCGTAGGCACCGAGCACGACATCCATGACCCGCCGGTCGGCGAGGAGGTCGCCGACGGTGCGAATGCTCTGGATCTTCTCCTGATAGTACGTGGTCTCCTCCTGGGCAGCGGTCTTCGCCTTCGTCTTGTTGTCACCCTCGAGGAAGCGGATCTTGTTGACGATATAGTCCTTCGCCGTACGGGTGATGGTCAGCTGGTTCTGTGCGAGAAGAGGCACGTCGGCATCGCCGTTACCGTCGAAATTGAAAGCCTCGGCGAGTTTCACCAGACGCTCGTCCCGCGACCTGTTGGCATAACTCGTCGGATCGGTGGCGTCGCTGGTCAGAACCTTGCGCAGTTCGGCGTCGGTGAATTCACCGGCCTCGATGCCGAAGGGCTTGAGCAGGATCGGGCGCAGCGCCGCATTGCCGAGCAGGACGTCGACGTCGGTGAGGTCGGAAAGCTTCTTCTTGTAATAGTCGATCATGCTGTTCATCCGCTCGACGTCCTTGTCGTCGTAGAACTCGGCATAGGCCGAATTCGTCTCGATGAGCTGGACGTCCTGCTGGGCGGCGTAGCCGGCCTTGACGTTGCCAGACGTGTCGAAGTTGAACTTCTGGGCGACCGCCACCCAGGCCGCGCCGCCGTTGGTGACGGCATAATTGTTCGGGTCGGTGAGATCGCTGGTGACGATCGACTTGAAAACCGACGAGGTCATGGTGGCGTCGAACTGGAAGGCCGTCTTCACGTAGTCGAAGAGGCGCGGATCCGAGGTGAGTTCGGTGACCGAGGTGATGGTCGCCATCTTGGCGGCGTAATACTTCTTCTCCCGCGCGAGCGTGTATTCGGACACATAGTTCTGTGTTCCGTCGACATAGAGGTAGACGGTCGCTTCCTTCTGGTCCGCCGTCTGGGCGGTTGCAGCCGAAAGGCTTCCGTCGGCATTGAAATTGAATGCCTGTGCCATCTTGAGAAATGCGGCCGAGTTGGCGGCGTTGTTGGCAACGAGCTGGTTGACGTAGCTGTTCGGATCGGACGTGTCGCTCGTCAGGATTTTGACGAAGTGGTCGTTGGTATAATAGCCGCGATCGATGCCGTAGGCTTCGAGGACATAATCGAAGAGCCGCTTCGACTTGACCAGCTGGTCCGCACTGGTGACGGTATCGATCGCCGTCTCGTAGTATTTCGTCTCCGTTTCGACGTCCCCGGCGAGATCAACCTGGGCCTGCTTGTATCCGTCGATGATCGCCGTTTCCTGCGCATCCGTCTGGACATCCTTGATCTGCCCGACGAACTGGAAGGCGAGCGCGAAGTTCCGGTAGCGTTCGTCGGTGAGCTTGTTCGCATAGCTCTCGGAATCGTTGAGGTCGCTTTCAAGCACCTTCTTCATGAAGGCCTTGGCATAGGTCATGTCTTCGAGGCCGTAGGCCTTCATCGCATAGCTGTAGAGCCTGTAGTCGTCGAGGAACTCGTCGACCGACGTCACCTTGTCGATGTTGTCCTTGTAATAGGCGGCGAGCCGCTCCGTCTCGGCATCCGAGGCGACACGGTTGAGACTCGACTTCAGATCCCTGGTGACGAGGTCGTAGCTGAGATAGGTGGAAACCACGGCGCAACTCCCGGACGAGAACACTGGCGCGGCCACCATGCCTGCCGAGCCTTGCCCCGGGCTTTAGGCGCACACAGGCGGCCACTTGCGTTCACAATCTCGAAACCCTGAGCCGTTGGACTTCGCTAACCATCTGAGGATGCAAAGTTTTCTTAACCGCAATTTTTAAGTTGCCCGGAAGGGGGCGCGACTATCTTCCCGATCAGAGGACGCAAAGTCCCGAAGCGATGGCCATGACGGCGCTCGAGGTAGAACAAGGGTAGAATGATGATGACGAACACGGTTATGAAGCCTGCCTGGGCAGGTGCGACGCTGAGACTGGATCCGTCCCGTTTCCCGCATCAGATCACTTACGCATTGCGCGAAGCGGCCGGCGATGTCACGATCACCATTGACGAACGCGGCGCCATTCTGCGAAAGGTCTTGCCTTCGAGCGGATTGCCGCTCTCCTTCGCCCTGCCGGCTCGCGCTTTCAAGGGCGTTGCAGCGCGGGCAATCGACCATGGAGACGGAGAGGTAACGGTAACCTTGGAACTGCATCACGACGATCCGGACCTGTGCATCCCGCTTTTGGTGGCACACGACCTCTGCGATATCGCGGCCGACTGGCGCGGATGGGCGGACGCCTTCCGGATCCCGATGCTGATGGTCGAGGCCGACGGCGTCGCCCGCCCGCTCGAAGAGCATCTCGGGGACGTCAAGGCCCGCGCCACCCAGCCGCGCCGTCGCCATTCCTATTTCGCCCAGCGCCGCCCGCGCTTCCTGGTCCGCCGCTCGACTGGCAGCCTCGGCGTAGCCATGAAGATCTCCGGTAAGGAAATCATCGCTCGCAACTGAGCGAAGGACCGGTCATCCGGTTCTTTTCGAGACAATCAGGCAACCGCCCGGACACAAGGCCCCGCTCGCCACGATGCGGGGCCTGTTTCGTTTCGGGCCAGCAGTTTCCCGTCAGGCGAAAGGCAGTGCCGCAAGAAGCCCGGCGAAGATGATCGCACCGACCCGGCTGTTGGACTTGAAGAGCGCGAGGCACTGGGTGGCGTCGTCGATGTCTAGGACGGCGATCTGGTAGGCGAGCATGCCGCCTGCCGCGAGAAGGCCGACGAAGGCGAGGAAACCGGCCCCGGCCGAGAAGAAGGCGGCGGCGAGCAGGAGAAGGGTGAGGCCATAGAGGCCGACCAGCCAGGCGCGGGTGTTTTCGCCGAAGAGCCGGGCGGTGGAGCGCACGCCGATCAGCGCATCGTCCTCCTTGTCCTGATGGGCGTAGATGGTGTCGTAGCCGATCGTCCAGGCGACGGCGGCGGCGTAAAGCAGCACCGCCGGCAGCGACAGCGATCCGAAGAGCCCGGCCCAACCCATCAATCCGCCCCAGGAGAAGGCGAGCCCGAGGAAGAACTGCGGCCAGTCGGTAAAGCGCTTGGCGAAGGGATAGATCGCGACCACCGCAAGCGAGAGCATCCCGAGGCCGATCGCAAAGCTGTTGAAGCAGAGGAGGACGAAAAGACCGGTGAGGGCCTGCGCCGCCATGAAGAGCTTCGCCTGCAGGCGGCTGACGCGGCCGGAGGGGAGCGGGCGCGACCGGGTGCGGGCGACCGCCATGTCGATCTCGTGGTCGACGAGGTCGTTATAGGTGCAGCCGGCCCCGCGCATGGCGACCGAACCGATGAAGAAGAGCGCGAGGTGGAAAGCGAAGAACGAAAGGCTCAGCCGCCCCTCCTCCTGCAGGACGTTGGCGGCGAGCGCCGATGACCAGAAGCAGGGCCACATCAGGAGCTGCCAGCCGATCGGCCGGTCCCAGCGGGCAAGCTGCGCGTAGGGCCAGGCTGCGCGCGGCAGGATGCGGTAGACCCAGTTGTCGGAGGGCGCATCGGCGACGCGCCCGGTATTGTCGGCAAACGTGTTCATGCCGGATTGATAAACCAAAGCCCGGCGGAAGGAAACAAGAGCGATCCGCCGTTCGCACGCTCCCTGCCCTTCCCCGTGCCGGTCGGTGGTGCGTCGGCCGGCACGGGGCTGTTTGCGGGATGGCGGCCCGGCCGTCCTCCTCAGTACGTCACCTTCTCCAAGGGAGGACGGGCGGCGTCGAAGGCTGCAAGGGCCGCCTCGCGTTCGGCCATGTAGCCGCGCGTGTCGGGAACCGCGAACGTGTTCCTGGCGAGCTGCATGTGGAAGATGAAAAAGCCCTGATGCGTGAACGCCATCTCCGAACCGGCTAGATAGAATTCCCACATGCGGAAAAACCGCTCGTCATAGAGCCGGACCGCCTCCTCCTTGCGCGCGAGGAACCGCTCCCGCCAGTGCCGCAGGGTGCGGGCGTAGTGGCGCGGCATGATCTCGATGTCACGGATGAAGAGACCCGCCTTCTCGACCGCCGGCAGCACCTCGGCGAGCGAGGGAATGTAGCCTCCCGGGAAGATGTACTTCTCGAAGAAGGCATTGTTGACGAGCGGTGGCGTCGGTTGGCCGATCGAATGCAGCAGCATGACCCCGTCCTTGTCCAGCAGCTCGGCCGCCTTGCGGAAGAACCGGCCGTAATTGGAGGGGCCGACATGCTCGAACATGCCAACCGAGACGATGCGGTCGAAGGGCTTGGCCTTCATCGTGCGATAGTCCTGCAGCTCGAAGCGGACGCGGGAGGAGAGCCCGCGCTTCTCGGCCCGGTCACGCGAGACGCGCAGCTGCTCCGTGGACAGCGTGATGCCGGTCACGTCGACGCCGGAGGATTCGGCGAGATACATCGCCATGCCGCCCCAGCCGGAGCCTATTTCGAGAACGCGCTGACCTTCGCCGAGCAGCAGCTTGGCGGCGATGTGGCGTTTCTTGGCGACCTGAGCGTCTTTCAGCGAAGTCTCCGGCGTTTCGAAATAGGCGCAGGAATATTGCCAGTCGGCGTCGAGGAAGAGGTCGAAGAGCTTGGCCGAGAGGTCGTAGTGATGGGCGACGTTGCGCCGGTTGTGGTTGACGGGAAGGAGGCGCTGCAGGCGGGTGAGCGCCAGCCGGGCCACCCCGCGCCAGATCATGCCGAAACTCAAGTCCTCGGCATGCGTGTTGGATTTCACGAGCGCGAGGAGATCGTAAATGTCCCCCGCGTCCATGACCATGCGGCCGTCCATGTAGATTTCGCCGAGCTTCAGCTGCGGATCATCGACGAGTTCGTTCTCGGCCTTCTCGTCGGTGAAGCGGATGGCGACCGGTTCGCCCGTCCCGTCTCCGTACGTCCTGGATTGCCCGTCTGCGGTGGTAGCGGTCAGTGTACCGGTTCTGATTATGCGATTCAGTAATCCCTCAAGCTTCGAGGTCATTCCATGCCCCCAATCTGCTATCAACGAATATGAAACGAGAAAAAATCTAACGCTTTTATCGGCTTGGACAAGCGCGAGATTATTATCGATGCTTCATATTTCTTGAAGCCGGGGACGGGCGGCATCTCAGCGCCGCCCTTCGGTCCTCACTTCTTGCGGAAGGCCTCCGCCAGTGCTGCCCCGAGGCTGCCCTGCTGGGGGCGCGTCTCCTGCCGGGCCTGCGGCTTGCCGCCTGAGCGTGACGGACCCGGTCCGCGGCTGTCGCGGGCAGACGGCGGCGGTGCCTCGCCTCCGTCCTTGCGCATGGTGAGCGCGATGCGCTTGCGCTTGACGTCGACTTCGACGACACGGACCTTCACGACGTCGCCGGCCTTCACCACCTCATGCGGATCCTTGACGAAACGATCGGCGAGCTGGGAGACGTGGACGAGGCCGTCCTGGTGCACGCCGATATCGACGAAGGCGCCGAAGGCGGCGACGTTCGTCACCGTTCCCTCGAGCAGCATGCCGGGCTTCAGGTCGGTAATCTCGTCGACGCCCTCGGCGAAGGTCGCGGTCCTGAAGCTCGGACGGGGGTCGCGGCCGGGCTTCTCGAGCTCGGCGATGATGTCCTTGACGGTCGGCAGGCCGAACTGCTCGTCGATGAAGGTCCGCGGGTCAAGGTTTCGCAAGGTGGCGCTGTCGCCCATCAGCGTGCGCAGGTCGCGGCCGCAGGCGGCGACGATCTTCTTTGCCACACCGTAAGCTTCCGGATGAACCGAGGAGGCATCAAGCGGCTCCTTGCCGTTCGGGATGCGCAGGAAGCCGGCGCATTGTTCGAAGGTGCGCGCACCGAGGCGGGACACCTTGAGGAGTTCCTTGCGGCTTTCGAACGGACCCGTCTCGTCGCGATGGGAAACGATCGCCTCGGCGATCGAATTGGAGAGGCCCGAAACGCGCGCGAGCAGCGGCGCGGACGCCGTGTTCAAGTCGACGCCGACGGCGTTCACCGCGTCTTCGACCACGGCGTCCAGCGAGCGGCCGAGCTTCGCCTGGTCGACGTCGTGCTGGTACTGGCCGACACCGATCGACTTCGGCTCGATCTTCACCAGTTCGGCGAGCGGGTCCTGCAGGCGGCGCGCAATCGAGACGGCACCGCGCAGCGAAACGTCGAGGTTCGGGAACTCCCGCGCCGCCGTCTCGGAAGCCGAATAGACCGAGGCGCCAGCCTCTGACACGATCACCTTGGTCGGCTTCGGCGCCGGCATCTGGGCGAGCATGTCGGCGACCAGTTTCTCCGTCTCGCGGCTGCCGGTGCCGTTGCCGATGGCGATCAGCTCGACCTTGTGCTTGCGGATGAGGCTCGCCAGCTCCGCCTGCGTGCCACGAACGTCGTTCTTCGGCGGGAACGGGTAGACGGTGGTGGTGTCGACGACCTTGCCGGTGCCGTCGACGACCGCGACCTTCACGCCGGTGCGGATGCCCGGATCGAGCCCCATGGTGGCGCGCGAGCCGGCGGGTGCAGCGAGCAGCAGATCCTTCAGGTTGCGGGCGAAAACGTGAATCGCCTCCTCCTCGGCCCGCTCGCGCAGTTCGCGCATGAGGTCGAGGGAGAGCGACATCGAGAGCTTCACCCGCCAGGTCCAGCCGGCGACGTCCATCAGCCAGCGGTCGGCGGGCCCCTTGTCGGCGATGCCGAAGGCGGCGGCGATCATCCGCTGCGCCGGTTTGACCGGCGATGGGTCGTCGCGGTCGGCTTCGATTGCGAGCGTCAGCACCTCCTCGTTCCAGCCACGCAGCATGGCGAGCGCCCGGTGGCCGGGAACCGTCGCCCAGCGTTCCGAATGGTCGAAATAGTCGGCGAATTTCTCGCCCGCCTGTTCCTTGCCCTCGACCACCTTCGAGTAGAGCAGCGCCCGGTCCTTGAGGTCGTTGCGCAGCCGTCCGAGCAGGTCGGCGTTCTCGGCGATCCCTTCGGCGACGATGTCGCGCGCGCCTTCGAGCGCCGCCTTCACGTCCGGCACCTCGTCGCCGAGATAGGCTTCGGCGAGCTTCGCCGGATCGGCCGTGCGGTCCGCCCATATCGCTTCCGCGAGGGGTGCAAGCCCGCGCTCGCGGGCGATCTCGGCGCGCGTGCGGCGCTTCGGTTTATAGGGGAGATAAATGTCCTCCAGCTCGGCCTTCGTGGCGACGCCTGCGATCTTCGCGGCAAGCTCCTCGGTCATCTTGCCCTGCGAGGAGATCGACTCGACGATCGCCTTGCGACGCGCCGCGAGCTCCCGCAGGTAGATCAGTCGTTCGGAAAGGTTGCGCAGCTGGGTATCATCGAGGCCGCCGGTCACTTCCTTGCGGTAGCGCGCGATGAAGGGCACGGTCGCGCCTTCGTCCAGCAGCCCGACGGCCGCTACCACCTGGTCGGGGCGTGCACTGATCTCGGCGGCGATGATCGCGGAAATGGATTTGATGTCGTCGGCCATGAACAGCATTTTTCCTTCCATAATCGGTCGCGCGAATTTAGCGACCGAAGACGGCAAGGCAACGGCGAAGCGGGCGGGCTCCACAGGAAAGCCGAACACTCTCCCATATGGAGAAAGTCGGCAGCATCAAAGAAAAAGCCTCGCCGAAGCGAGGCTTGATGCTGACGCTAAATCCGGCTTGCAATCACCAAGAAATAACGGCCATCTCACGACGGACTTAAATGCCGGTGCGACCGGCGACACGCTCTATATGGCCCTAAATATGTCGACAGTCAATATCAGAGCCCCAAGCCAGCCCTTACACACTGACGCACCTCGTCCATTGTTGCACTGTCCAAGACTCGGATGTCATAGACTCGCTGCCCTCCTACCTTGCCGGAAAAAAGCAGCTTGAGCCGATGAAATGCCACTGTAAGTACGATATCGCCTTTTACCCACATCGTCGGAGTGACGTAGGGATGTGGTAACGGCGGATCGAGCGTAATCTGCATGTGGTGAGGCAATATCTTCGTAGGAGCGGTAGTGCTGAGCGGCACTATCGTACAGAGCATCGAACGACCTGGAATCGGTGGAGACAAGACGATTGCAGGACGCCGCTTCACCATCTCAGGCGGGCGAAACCCTTCTGAAAGGTCTACTCTTACAATCGTTCCCGGAATTGGATGGCTTACAACTGTCACGAGATACCCCTGTCCTATGCAGTATGCCAGCTGCGTGCGCGATATCAAGTTTTGGCTGCGGCTTTGCGCTTGACCTTTCGCCCCCCTGCCCTTAACGCCCGGCTATCAAAGGATTTCGGAGACGAGCGATGAAGGTTCTGTTGATCGGGTCGGGCGGGCGCGAACATGCGCTGGCATGGAAGCTGGCGCAGTCGCCGCTGATGGAGGCCTTCTACGCCGCACCCGGCAATCCGGGCATCGCCGAGCATGCGGTGCTCGTCGCCCTCGACATCGACGATCATGGCGCCGTCACCGCCTTCTGCAAGGAGAAGGCGATCGACTTCGTCGTCGTCGGACCGGAAGCGCCGCTGGTGGCGGGACTTGCCGACGTGCTCCGCGCCGCCGGCATCGCCGTCTTCGGGCCGTCCGCCGCCGCCGCCCAGCTCGAAGGCTCGAAAGGCTTCACCAAGGATCTCTGTGCCCGCTTCGATATTCCGACCGGCGCCTATCAGCGCTTCAACAATGCGCCGAAGGCGAAGGCCTATGTCCGAGCCCAGGGCGCGCCGATCGTCATCAAGGCGGACGGGCTCGCCGCCGGCAAGGGCGTGACGGTCGCGATGACGCTCGACGAGGCGCTGGCGGCGATCGACGACTGCTTCGAAGGCGCTTTCGGCACAGCCGGCGCCGAGGTCGTGGTCGAGGCCTTCCTCGACGGCGAGGAAGCGAGCTTCTTCTGCCTCTGCGACGGCAAGCACGCGCTTCCGCTCGCCACCGCCCAGGACCACAAGCGTGTCGGCGACGGCGATACAGGCCCGAACACCGGCGGCATGGGTGCCTATTCGCCGGCCCCGGTGATGACGCCCGAAATGGTCGAGCGCACGATGAAGGAAATCATCGAGCCGACCATGCGCGGCATGGCGGAGATGGGCTCCCCCTTCAGCGGCGTCTTCTTCGCCGGACTGATGATCACCGCGAACGGACCGGAACTGATCGAATACAATGTCCGCTTCGGCGATCCCGAATGCCAGGTGCTGATGATGCGGCTGAAGAGCGACCTGCTGCCGCTGCTTTACGCCACCGCGACCGGCACGCTCGACCAGGTCTCGGCCGCATGGGTCGACGATCCGGCGCTCACCGTCGTGCTGGCTTCGAAGGGCTATCCCGGCGCCTATGACAAGAACACGCCGATCGAGGCCATGCCCGCGGAGACGGCTGGCGCCAAGGTCTTCCATGCCGGCACGGCGCTGAAGGACGGAAAGCTCGTTGCGACCGGCGGGCGCGTGCTGAACGCGACGGCGACCGGCAAGACGGTCGCCGAGGCGCAGGCGCGGGCCTATGCGCTGGTGGACCAGGTGGCGTGGGAAAACGGCTTCTGCCGCCGCGACATCGGCTGGCGGGCGATCGCACGCGAGAAGAACTGATCCATTTCGCGGTTTTCAGACCGGAAAACGCGAAATTCGGTCAATATTTACCATTCCTCCTGACCGGATATCAACAAAGCCGGTCTAGCCTCCCCGATAACAGCTCGGGGAGTGCTTGTACCATGCGTCGTCTGATCCTGACCGCAGCCACCATCCTGGCCACCGGCCCGGCCATGGCATCGTCCGTCGAAGTCATCCACGCGATTCCGCGCGCGGAGAGCCACAGCGTCGAGGTGATGCACTGTCAGGATTGCCCGCCGCCGGCCGCCGTCAAGAAGAACGCCTATGTCGTGCCGACGCTTCCCGCCGGAGAACAGAAGGCGGAAATCAGGGACGTGGACGGCGAACGCAAGCTCATTCGCACCGAAGCCTGGATGGGTGGCTCCCCCGTCGTCTTCGTCAACAAGGCCGACGGATGGGCAACGAACGGCTCGATCGTCACCGCCGCCATACCGGGCGAGGACCGCGGAAGCGACGTCGGCATCGACGTGACAGCCACCACGGCTGCCGTCGGCGGTGAGGCCGGCGCCGCAACCGCGACCGGACCTGCCATGCTCGACACGTCGGGTTTCGAACTCAGGCTGCCCTGACGCCTGCTACGAGATCCCCCGCCCCACAACCGCACGATCCAGGTTGAAGGGCATCCGCCGCAGCGACTGCGGACAAATGCGCCCGGACACACCGTCCGGGCGCATTGCTTTCCAGCCTTCCGGAAACCCGATGCAACACGTTGATCATCCGAAGGTATAAGTCCGTCGCGAATTAGGGGAAATTTCATAGTTACATCGATATTTATCGATATCGAGTGCGATGCAGCACATGACGGGCGCAGGAGGCGCCGACTGACCGTCGGTCGAAGCTGCAATCCCCATCCAGGCAGCGGAACCGGCCCCTGTCTGAGAGGCACGATGAAGAACCTTAGAATTTCCAGCCAACTTATGGTGCTGATCGGCGGGCTGATGCTCGCCTTCGCTATCGCCACCTTTTTCCAGATCCGCGCATCGAGTGACGCAATCTACAGCGAGCGTTACGAGATGCTGCGGACACAGACCGAGGCAGCAGTCTCGGTTCTCAAGCGCTATCACGACCTCGAGGTGAAGGGCGAGCTGACGACCGAGGAAGCCAAGGCGCAGGCCTACGACGTCGTCGCCAAGATGCGCTACGAGCCCGACGGCTACATCTTCGGTTACGACTACGACGTCAACCGCGTGATCTATCTCGATGGAAAGGGCATCGGCAAGAATTTCGCCAATGTGACCGACAAGTCGGGCAACAAGTTCCTTGTCGAAATGGTGCAGAAGGCCCGCCAGGGCGGCGGCTGGACCACCTACGAATGGCCGAAGCCGGGCATGGCCGAGAACCAGCTCTCCCCCAAGGCCGCCTATTCGACCACATTCGAACCCTGGGGCCTGATGATCGGCACCGGCGCCTATCTGGACGATCTCGATGCAACGGTCATGAAGAGCGTGATGGACGCTCTGTTCATCGGTATGGCCGTCTTCGGTCTCGGCTCTGCCGCAGCGTTCTTCGTGATCCGCGGCATTACCCGGCCGCTCACGGCCATCCACGACGCGCTGGAAGCCGTCGCCGACGAGAATGTCACGGTTACGATCCCGCATACCGACATGCGCAACGAGGTCGGCATGATGGCCAAGGCCACGCTTTCACTGCAGGACAAGGTGCGCGAGCGCCATGCCATGGCCGAGCGTCAGGAGGCACAGGACCGCGAGCTCGACAGCGAGCGGCAGCAGAACGCCGCCCTGCAGCATCGGGAAAGCGAGCAGCAGGCACACGTCGTCGCGACGATCGGCGTGGCACTGGAAGAGCTTGCCGGCGGTGACCTGACCATCCGCTGCGGTGATCTCGGCCCGAAATACGCGACGCTTCGCGACAACTTCAACGAAGCACTCTCGCATCTCGAAGCGGCGATGTCGAAGGTGAACGCCAAGGGCGTCGACATCGGCGGCTCGAAGGAGGAGATCCGTCGCGCCTCCAACGAACTCTCCCAGCGCACCGAGCGGCAGGCCGCCAACCTCGAGGAAACCTCGGCAGCCCTTGACGAACTCACCGTCGCCGTCCGCCAGACGGCAGACGGCGCACAGGAGGCCGCCAAGCGGGTCAATACGGTCTCCAGCGAAGCATCCCGTTCGGACGCCGTCGTCGCCGAGGCGATCAACGCGATGAGCGGCATCGAGAAGTCCTCGATCGAGATCGGCAAGATCATCGGCGTCATCGACGAGATCGCCTTCCAGACCAACCTGCTGGCGCTCAATGCGGGCGTCGAGGCGGCACGTGCCGGCGAAAGCGGCAAGGGTTTTGCCGTCGTCGCCCAGGAAGTGCGCGAGCTCGCCCAGCGTTCGGCCGCCGCCGCGAAGGAGATCAAGGACCAGATCTCGCATTCGACCGGCCAGGTGCAGAACGGCGTGCAGCTCGTCGGCCAGGCCGGCGAGGCGCTGAAGCGGATCTCCGACCAGATCAAGACGGCGAGCGACATCGTCTCGAAGATCGCCCATTCGGCGGTCGAGCAGGACACAACGCTGCGTTCGATCTCTTCGGCGATGAACCAGCTCGACGCCGCGACCCAACACAACGCCGCCATGGCCGAGGAAACCACCGCATCGGCCGAGGCGCTCGCCAACGACACCGAGGAGCTGCTGACCCTCATCCGCAGCTTCAAAGTCTCCGGCAGCCAGGGCTACGGCCTGCAGCGCGTCGCGCAGCAGATGCGCATGGCGAGCTGACGGGCTGCCCTCATCATGTCAAACGGCCGCCGGAGCGATCCGGCGGCTTTTTTCGTTGCGGGGACGCTTTTCTTGTCCCCGTCAGCTTCCCGTCAGATACCGGTCAGCCAACCGTCAGCCAGTGTTGAGTATTCATAATCCCATCTTCAACACGGAGGACTGACCAATGAAGACCTACACCGCAGTATTCGCCGCCCTTCTCGCCGTTTCCACTTCCTCGTTGCTTTCCGCCCCGGCCATGGCCACCGAAAAGTGCTCCACCGTCGCCCAGTGCCTCGGCCACGATTCTTCCTCGTCCGCACGGGGCGACCAGTCGAACGACGACAACGGCACGGCCGGCGACACCGACCGTAACCGCGAGCGCAACGAACGCAACGGCAATGACGACAACGGCCGCGGCGAGAGCGACAACGGTGCCGGCCACGACAGCGGCCATGACGGCGGCAGCGATCACAACGGTGGCAGCGACAACGACGATTGATCCGGACACCCCCGGAGCTGATCAGGGCGGCGGCAACGCCGCCCTTCGCATGTCTGGCATCTCCTTGATATGGCCGCCGACGGGCGATCAAGTGCCTTCGGCGATGCGCGCCACGCGCGCGTCGATCTCGCGGTCGGAAAACACCTCGACGCCGGCGCGTCGCAGAAGTGCCGCCGTCACACCTGCGCCATCGTGGTGCCGACCTTTCCTTCTTCCACTTTTCTTCCCCTGTCAGCTTCCCGTCAGGTACCGGTCAGGCATCCGTCAGTCAGCGTTGAGTATACATGATCCCATATTCAACACGGAGGACTGACCAATGAAGACCTACATCGCAGTATTCGCCGCCCTTCTCGCCGCTTCCACTTCCTCGCTGCTTTCCGCTCCGGCCGTGGCGAGCGAAGGTTGCTCCACCGTCGCCCAGTGCCTCGGCCACGATTCTTCCTCGTCCGCACGGAGCGACCGTTCGAACGACGACAACGGCATGGGCCATACCGAACGCAACCGCGAGCGCAACGAGCGCAACGGCAATGACGACAACGGCCGCGGCGAGAGCGACCACGGTGCCGGCCATGACGGCGGCAGCGACCACAACGGTGGCAGCGACAACGACGATTGATCCGGACACCTCCGGAGCTGATCAGGGCGGCGGCAACGCCGCCCTTCGCATGTCTGGCATGTCCTTGATATGGCCGCCGACGGGCGATCAAGTGCCTTCGGCGATGCGCGCCACGAGCGCCTCTATTTCGCGATCGGAAAAGACCGCGATGCCGGCTTGGCGCAAGAGCGCCGCGGTTACCCCAAGGCCCGGATGGCGAACACCGGAAAAGCTTCCGTCATAGATGAAACCCGACCCGCAGGACGGGCTGCCGTCGATCAGGAGCGCGTAAGCGCAGCCATTGGCGCGGGCGAATTCGACGGCCTTCCGTCCACCCTCGATGAAGGCGTTCGAGACGTCGCGGCCGGTCTTCTCGATGACCCTTGCGCGCCCCTCGATCACGTCCTCGCCGCTCGCGCCGCCCTCGATCTCGGCCGGCGGGCGCGGCGTCGAGAGCCCGCCCGCCTGTTCCGGGCAGAAGGCGACGAGCCGGCCCTCGGCCTTCCAGCGGTCGATCGCCGGGTGGACGAGCGGCTTGCCCTTGCCGTCGTAGCGGACCGGGCGGCCGAGAAGACAGGCGCTGATGAGGATTTTCGGCACGTTCACTCCTCTTCCCCTTGCGGGCAGCCCGCCGAGAAGGCGAACGTCCTGCGTCAGACCTTCCCCCACCCGAAAAATCTGGCACTTGGCTGAAGCCAAGATGCCGATTTTTCTTCCTCTCCCACGAGGGGAGAGGCTAGCCCGAAATCTTCGAGAAGTCGGCGACGGTGCCGGTCGCCTCGCGGATCGCCTTCAGCAGCGCCAGGCGGTTGGCGCGGATCGCGGCATCCTCGTCGTTCACCAGCACGTCGTCGAAGAAGGTGTCGACCGGCGCGCGAAGCTTCGACAGCGCCTGCATGGCGGAGCGGAAGTCTTCCTTCGCCACCGCTTCGGCAGCTTCCGCGGTCGCGACCCTGATCGCGGCGTAGAGCGCCTTTTCCGCGTCGAGCGTCAGCAGCGCGTCGGAGACCGCGTCGGCGACGACGGTGCCCTTCTTCTCTTCCGAGGCGAGAAGCTGCGTGGCGCGCTTGGTGCCGGCCACGAGGTTGATGCCGTCCTCCGAGGTTATGAAGGCGGTCAGCGCTTCCGCGCGGCGGGCGACCATCAGCAAGTCGTCGGCCTCGGGGGTGAGCACCGCATCGATGATGTCGTGGCGGGCGCCCTGATCGCGCAGGTAGACCTTCAGGCGGTCGTGGAAGAAGGAGAGGAGCGAATAAAGCGCCTCTTCTAATGGCAAAAATCGGACCACCATATCTTCATTAAAGATGTCACTCTCAGCTTTGAAGATATCCGCACCCGGAACTAAGAACTGCTTGTTAAGATACCAAAATGCGTCCTGGGCGGCGGGCTCTTTAAGCATCATGCTTTCTGGGATGCGATAACTTCCAGTTTCGCTTTTAAACCTCAACGCATGAAGCTCCCTAAAGCGATCTAGATAAATGTTGTGGATAGTCTGTATCACCGTGTTGAGCGAAGCGCGCAAACCCCGCTCCAGCAATATCCGCACCACGCCCAGCGCCGCGCGGCGTAGCGCAAACGGGTCCTTCGAGCCGGTCGGCTTTTCGTCGATCGCCCAGAAGCCGGCGAGCGTATCCAGCTTGTCGGCGAGCGCGACGGTGATCGCCACCTTGTCATCCGGCACGCGGTCGGACGGACCCTGCGGCTTGTAATGATCCTCGATCGCCGCGGCGACGCTCTCGTGCTCGCCTTGCAGCAGCGCATATTTGCGGCCCATGACGCCCTGCAGTTCCGGGACTTCGCCGACGGCCTCGGTGCGCAGGTCGGCCGTCGCCAGCACCACGGCGCGGTCGACGAGGGCGGCATCGGCGCCGACGAGCGGCGCCAATTCCTCGGCGAGCGCCCGGATGCGGGCAACGCGCTCGCCCTGCGTGCCGAGCTTGGCGTGGAAGGTGACGTTCAGCGCATCGAGCTTGGCCATCCGCTGGTCGAGCGGCTTTCCAAGGTCGAGATCGAATTTCGCGGCCGAGGCCTTCAGTGTGTCGAGGTCCGGCAGGTCGCCCTGGTCGCGCTTCCAGAAATGCAGCGCGTCGGAAAGGCGCGCGCGCACGACCTTGCCGTTGCCGTGCATGATCTCCTTGCCGCCGTCCTTCGCCTCGATGTTGGAGACGAGGATGAAATGGTTGGAGAGCACACCCTCCCCTTGGGGGGGAGGGTCGGACCGAAGGGCCGGGGTGGGGTGATCGCTCGCGACCGACGCCGTATCACCCCCACCCGCGCGTTCCGCGCGACCTCCCCCCTCAAGGGGGAGGTGGACGCCATGCGGGCGGGTGACGAAGCACTTCTGATTGGTCTTGATCGTCAGCCGGATGATTTCCGCCGGGATCGAGAGGAAATCGTCCTCGAAGGTGCCGAGCAGCACATGCGGGTATTCGACGAGGCCGGAGACCTCTTCCAGGAGGTCGGCATCCTCGACCAAGTCGAGGCCGTTGGCAAAGGCGAGGTTGGCGGCATCCTGCGCGATGATCTGACGGCGGCGCTCGGCGTCGAGAACGACCTTCGCCTTTTCGAGGCTCGCGACGTAATCGCCGAAGCGCCGGACCGTGATCGCCTCCGGCGCGTGGAACCGGTGGCCGTAGGTGATGTTGCCGGCCACGATGCCGTCGATCTCGAAGGGGATGACGGCAACTTCGTCATTCTCGGTGCCGAAGGTGCAGACGATCGACTGCAGCGGGCGCACCCAGCGCAGGCTTTCGCTGCCCTTGCCTTCGATACCGCCATAGGACATGCCCCTCGGCATGGATGCGGAACCCGACCGCATCGACTTCGGCCAAGGGAAATCGCGGATGATGCCCGGCATGACCGCGGCGATGATCTCTTCCGCGGGGCGGCCGGGTTTTTCGATGAAAGCGACGTAGAAGTCGCCCTTCTTCGGATCGCTGACCACCTGCGCCTGAGAGACATCGGAAAGGCCGGCGCCGCGCAGAAAGCCCTCGATCGCCTTTTCCGGCGCGTCGACGCGCGGCCCCTTCTTCTCCTCGCGGACGTCGGCGGAGCGGGCGGTGAGCCCGCGGATGTCGAGGGAGAGGCGGCGCGGCGTCCAGTATTCGCGCGCACCCTCGTAGGTCAGCCCCGCCTCGACCAGCGCGTCGGTCACGAGCTTCTTCAGGTCGCCCGCGGCCTTGCGCTGCATGCGGGCAGGAATTTCCTCGGAGCGGAGTTCAAGCAGAAGATCGGGCATGGAACTGACTTTTTGTTTGTTGCCTGGGTTGCCGCGGACTTAGCAAGCCCGGCGCGAAAAGTCATCCGGCAATACGGGAAATTGCGCGATGTTGCGAGGAGGTTGTCGCCCGGCTATGCGGCACTCATGACGGGGATAGCGGCGATTTCCTCCGCCTTGGCGGCGGCCTCCACCTTGAGGTCATAACTGGTCTGCAGGTTCATCCAGAATTGCGGCGAGGTGTCGAAGAAGCGGGCGAGGCGCAGGGCGGTGTCGGGCGTCAGCGCCGTCTGTTCGGCAACCAGCCGCTCGATGCGCGTGCGCGGAACGTTCAGCTTCTTCGCGAGGGCGCCGGCGCTCATGCCCAAGGGCTGAAGAAACTCGTCCCGCAAAATCTCACCCGGATGAACCGGAGGCAGTGCCACGACCATATCTCTCATCCTTTTTCGCCGGCCTCAATGATAGTCCACGATCTCGACCTTCTCGGCACCGCCGTTCACCCAGACGAAGCAGATCCGCCATTGGTCGTTGATGCGGATCGAATGCTGCCCCTGCCGATTGCCCTTCAGCGCTTCCAGCCGATTGCCGGGAGGGCTCGCCAGATCGTGCAGGCTGACGGCGTTGTCGATCAATGTCAGCTTGACGACGGCGCGGCGCAGCAGATCGGCCGGAAACCCCTTCGGCGCCTCGCCGGCGGCGATCATCTCGGTCATCGCCGAGGCGTAGGACCTTATCATCGCATCTTCCCGATTTTCCTGTATGTATCACGTCACGATACATATCGCAATATGATTCGGCGCGGGACGCCCCCTTACCACCCTCCGCCGCCGCCGCCACCGCCGCCGCCGCCGGAAAAGCCGCCGCCCGAGGAGAAGCCGGAGGACGAACTCTTGACTGGTTGCGGGATGGTCGAGGCCATGGTGGAGGCCATCGCCGAGGAGAAGCCGCCGATGCGGTCGCCGACGCCGCGCGAAAGATCGCCGTGATACCAGGCCGGCTGGTAGCTCGCCGCGGCCGCGCCTGCCGCAGCGGAGGCGAGCCAGGTCTCGAAGGTACGGGTCCAAGGCTTTTCGACCCCGAGTGCGACGGCGTAGGGCAGCAGGGTTTCGAAATGGCTCGGCGACATCGTCGGCACGCCCTGCATGTTGAGCCGGTCCTTCTCGGCGAGCGTCATATAGGTGCGCAGGCCCTCGATGCCGTCCATCATCTTGCGGCCGATCGGCGTCGGCGCGCCCATCAGGAAGAAGAAGAGCACGTTGAGCAGCACGATGGCGCCGACGGCGACCACCACTTCCGTCTGGCTCGCATCGGCAAGCTCGAAGACGGCCGTCACGACGACCAGCGAGAAGATGGTGAAGGCGGCGAAACCGATCACCGTCAGCACCACGATCGAGACGATCTTTGAGAGCAGCGAGGAGCTGCGGCTGAAGCCTTTGCCGATCGCCACCCCGAAGGCGCCGAAGAACACCGAGAAGAAGGTCGGGATGAACATCAGCCCGATCGTGTCCTCCTCGAGCGTCCCGAAGACGAAGAGCGCGGCGAGTGCTGCGATGCTGAGCACCACGCCGCCGGCGAAATAGCCGGAATTGGCGCGGTAGTATTTGCCGCGATGCTCCTTCTCGATGGCGCTGCGGAACTTGCGTCCGGCGCTCTCGACCCGCTTTCCGTTCTTCTTGTCGATGGTGAACGTGCTGCCGGCCTCGCCGAACTCGGCAAGCAAGCTCGCCTGCCCGCCCGGAAGCGTCGTCGGCGCGGCCTTGCCGGTTCGCCGCACGACGATCGACTTTTCGAGATCGTCGAGCTCGACATAGCCGTGGACGGCGAGATCAATCAGCGAGGCGGAGAGCGCCGTCCAGCCCGCGCCGGAAAAGCCCTTGTTGTCGATATAGTTGACGAGCGCCGGCGAAATACCTTCCGGCGGGTCCCAGCGCGGCACGATCACGCCCCCGTCCGGGTCGCGTCCGACAGCGATCCACGAACGCAGGTAATAGGCAAAGACCAGGAAGAGCCCGCCGAAGCCGAGGATCGCGTTGATGTTGTCGCGCAGGAACCACCAGCGCGTCTGTTCGGCCGATGGCGCGGTGACGACGCCTTTCGGCAAAGCGAGGACGATGGTCAATCCCTCCTCAGGGCCGAGCGGTCGGGTCGTCTCGAACTGCAGCCCGCCGCTGCCGGGCACCGCGCGGGCGTTGCTCTCCGTCGAGCCCTGCGGGCCGGTATAGACCGCCGTCCGCGTCGGCCGCGCACCGTCCGGAAGCGAGACCGTGGCGCTCGCCTCCTCGATCGGAAACTGCCAGCCGTTGCCGGTGACGTTCCAGTAGAGCTCGTCATGATCCTCGAAATAGCGGATCTGCCGACCGGTCCTGTAGGTGAAGCGGTAGGTATATTCCCCCGGCGAGAGGAAGACGTCGGCCGAGCCGGCATAGATACGGATACCGCCGGAAATGGTCTCGGTATGGTTCGCCTCGGGCTCGCCGT
Organism: Ciceribacter sp. RN22; assembly: GCF_024054295.1. Lineage (NCBI taxonomy): Bacteria > Pseudomonadati > Pseudomonadota > Alphaproteobacteria > Hyphomicrobiales > Rhizobiaceae > Ciceribacter > Ciceribacter sp. RN22. The sequence goes on along the minus strand of NZ_JAMXLD010000001.1, from coordinate 830,895 downwards.
CGCGTTCGACCGAAAGGAGTTCGAAGTCGACCTTCGTCCGGCGGCCGGCGTCATCGACGGCATAGAGCGGGAAATCGCGGAAGATGCCCCGCTTGATCTCATTGCCCTCGGCGTTGACGGTGATCGTTTCCCGGATCGTCAAGGTCGCGTCGGCCGCGACCTCGATATCGGCATGGTAGGAGCGGATGACCTCTTCGGCCGCAGCTCCCCTCACGAGGGCCAGCGAGAGGAACATCGTGAAGAGGAGGCCGAAGAGCGTTTTCACGGTCGATTATCCCGCCTTGTACTCGACGCCGAGCGAGGCCAGCGCATCCCAGTAATCGGGATAGGTCTTGGCGACGCAGCCGGGATCGAGAATGGTGATGCCGGAGATCTTCAGCCCGGCGAGCGCGAAGCTCATCGCGATGCGATGGTCGGCGAAGGTGTCGATTGCCGCCGGCAGGTTCTGCCCCGCGAGTGCCGGATCGGCGAAGACCAGAAGGTCGTCGCCCTCCTCCGTCGCGAGCCCGGGGCGGATATTGTTCAGGCCTGTCGACAGCGCCCGCACCCGGTCGCATTCCTTGACGCGGAGGTTGGCGATGCCGGTGAAGCGCACCGGCTTGTCGTTGAAGGCCGCGAGCACGGCGATCGTCGGGATCGCGTCCTGCATCTGCGAGCCGTCGATCACCGCCGGCATGGACGGGAAGGCGGCGATGACATCATGCGCCTTTGCATCCGGCTGGGTGAATTCGCCGGCCGGCGTGCCGATGTCGATTGTCCCGCCCGTCAGCACTTCCGCCGCCCAGAGATAGGTGGCGGCCGACGCATCCGGCTCGATGTGGAAGTCGGTCGCCGTATAGCCGGTCGGCTCGATCCGCCAGGAGGCGGGCGTCGGCTGCTCGACGCGCGCCCCGAAGGCGCGCATGGCGGCAAGCGTCAGGTCGATATAGCCGCGCGCGCCGATATCGGCACCGGCAAGGGCGATCTCGAAGGGGGCATCCGCGCAGGCCGCCGCCATCAGGAGGGCGGAGACATACTGGCTCGACAGGCCGGCATCGATCACCACGCGGTTCTCGGCGAAGGCGCCGATGGCATCGATGGTGACCGGCGGGCAGCCGGTCGGGGCATCGATCGCGACGCCGAGCGAACGGAGTGCATCGACAAGCGGCTTGATCGGACGCTTGCGCATGTGCTCGTCGCCGTCGACCACATAGCGCCCGCGGCCGAGCGCCAGCGCAGCCGTCAAGAAGCGTGTTGCGGTGCCGGCATTGCCGAGGAAGAGCGGCGCGGCCGGCGGCGTCAGCTTGCCGGAACTCGTGACGACGAAGGTCGTCGCATCGGGCTCCTCGACGGTCACGCCCATCGCCCGCAGCGCTTCGGCCATATAGCGGGTGTCGTCGCTCTTCAGCGCGCCGGTGAGACGGCTCGTCCCCTTCGCAAGCCCCGCGAGCAGCAGCGCGCGATTGGTGATCGATTTCGAGCCCGGGGGGCTCACCCGTCCGGTGAGCGGATGGCCGGGCGGAATCATGGTCAGTCTGTCTGTGGTCATACGTCTTGTCTCGGTCGCACTCCGTTTACCGGAGCACTCAACTTAGAACTTCACCGTCGGAACGGCGCGATCGGCCTCGTTGGCGATCTCGAAATAGGGTTTCTTGGCAAAGCCGAACTGGCCGGCCACCAGATTGGAAGGGAAGCTTTCCACCTTGACGTTCAGGTCGCGCGCGGCCCCGTTGTAATAGCGGCGCGACATCTGGATCTCGCCTTCGATGGTTTCGAGCGAGCGCTGGAGTTCCAGGAAGTTCTGGTTGGCCTTGAGGTCCGGATAGGCTTCCGCGAGCGCGATCACCCGGCCGAGCGCCTGGCCAAGCAGGCCTTCGGCGACCGCACGCCCCTCGACGTCACCGGCGGGCACGGCCTGTGCCTTGTTGCGCAGCGCGACGACTTCCTCGAGCGTCGACTTCTCGTGCCCGGCATAGCCCTTGACCGTCTCGATGAGGTTCGGGATGAGGTCGGCACGACGCTTCAGCTGCACGTCGATGCCGGACCAGGCCTCCTCGGCCATCTGCCGGGACTTGACGAGGCCGTTGTAGATGAAAACCACGTAAAGAACGAGGGCGGCAAGTATCGCGAGAATAGTAAACATCTTCCATGCTCCGGCGAGGGCGAACAATGCCGGACCTTATGCGTCTCGACGCGGAAAGTCACCAGCCATTCTAGGACCTTACGGCGGCTATCATCGAGAATCTGCGCGATGTCCGCCCGCCCGGTCCCAGATCCGTTGGCGGTCGGAAAGATCGGCAAGGGCGATCTCCTGCCCGGGGCGGATCGCCCGCAAGAAGCCGTCGCAGGCAAGCAGCATCAGGAGCTTGCCGACGCCTCCGGCGGCAACGAGATGCAAGGCAGTCCGTGCGCTCGCCATGTCGATCGGTGCGGATCCGGAAATATCGAGACTGGCGGCATCCAGTCCGAACGAGACCAGCGCGAGTATGACGATCAGGGCGGGATGCCACTGAACCGCGCCCGTGGATCGTCCCTCTTCCCGTGCGGAAACGTTACCGAGATCGCTCATCGCGTGGACCGGCATCCAGAGGCTGACGACCGGCACCAGAAAGCCGGCGACCGCGACCCACGGCGCGTAGCGCACGCTGCCAGGCGAAATCCGCTCGGCAAGGACGACGGAAAGCCAGATCAGCCGGAGCCAGACGATCAGCAGCACGGCGCCCAGCAGGATCACCGTGATGTCCCACCCGATCTCGATCTGAAACCAGGCCTGTACGGCCGGGCTGTCGACGCCCGCGGTGACGCGCGAGCCGGTGCGTTCGACCACGTAGCTGGCAAACGCAAGGTAGAGATAGGAGACGACCTTGACGGCGATCAGCACGCCGGTGGCGAGGGCAAGCCACTCCCAAAGGCGGCGCGCCCGGTCGAGCCGCCGGGCAAAGGCAGGAGCCGGAAGGGACCGGCTCGTCGTCACGCCGCCTTGCCGAGATTCGCCCCGCCGGCATCCGTCAGCAGGAAGGCTTCGCCGCAGGCCTTGGCGAGGGTGCGCACCCTGAGGATGTAGCTCTGGCGCTCGGTCACCGAGATCACGCCGCGGGCATCCAGCAGGTTGAAGACGTGGCTCGCCTTGATGCACTGGTCGTAGGCCGGGAAGACGCATTTGTGCAGGCGCTGGTTGTCGCTCTCGCCCGGCGCGCCGGCGGCGAGAAGCGCCTGGCATTCCTTTTCCGCGTCTTCGAAATGGCGGTGCAGCATTTCGGTGTTGGCGTATTCGAAATTGTGCCTCGAATACTCCTGCTCGGCCTGCAGGAAGACGTCGCCGTAGGAGATCTTCTCCTCGCCTTCGCGGCCGTTGAAATTGATGTCATAGATGCTGTCGACGCCCTGCACATACATGGCGAGGCGCTCGAGGCCGTAGGTGAGTTCGCCGGCGACCGGCGAGCACTCGATGCCGCAGACCTGCTGGAAATAGGTGAACTGCGAAACTTCCATGCCGTCGCACCAGCATTCCCAGCCGAGACCCCAGGCGCCGAGGGTGGGGCTTTCCCAGTCGTCCTCGACGAAGCGGATGTCGTGCAGCAGCGGATCGAGACCGATTGCCTTCAGGGAGCCGAGATAGAGCTCCTGCAGGTTGGACGGGTTCGGCTTCAGGATCACCTGGTACTGGTAGTAGTGCTGCAGGCGGTTCGGGTTCTCGCCGTAGCGACCGTCGGAGGGGCGGCGCGAAGGCTGGACATAGGCCGCCTTCCACGGCTTCGGACCGAGTGCGCGAAGCGTCGTCGCCGGATGGAAGGTGCCGGCGCCGACTTCCATGTCATACGGCTGCAGAACGGCACAGCCCTTGTCGGCCCAATAGTTGTGCAGCGTCAGGATGAGCGCCTGGAACGAGCGCTTGGGGTCCATGTGGGGCGCGAGGCTTGCTTGAGACATGACGGGGCCGGCCTTCTGATCGGAGAACTGGCGGTGAGGTGCCACAAGCCTTCCCATCGGTCAAGCACGACACGGCAGAAGGCCCGTCAGCCTCCACCTTCATCACAGGCTGCCGGGCATGGCGCAGGAGTGTGTTCGATGCGGCTATTGACTTCGATCAAAGCCGATGAGCGCCGACGCATTAATGAGAGATATCCGGAGGTTCCTGTCATGATCAATGTCTTTATCGGTTACGATCCGCGCGAGGCGATCGCCTATCATGTCTGCGCCAACAGCATGATCCGCCATTCTAGCGAGGTCATTTCATTTACGCCGCTCGCACTCAACAATCTCAAGACCTACACCGAGACCCACAGCGACGGCTCCAATCAGTTCATCTACAGCCGTTTCCTGCTGCCGCATCTGATGAACTACACGGGCTGGGCCCTGTTCGTGGACGGCGACATGCTGGTGCGCGACGATCTCGCAAAGCTCTGGGCATTGCGTGACGAGTCCAAGGCGGTCATGTGTGTCCATCACGACTACAAGACCAAGGCGACGACCAAGTATCTCGGCTCGGCAAACGCCGACTATCCGCGCAAGAACTGGTCGAGCGTCGTCCTCTGGAACTGCGGCCATCCGGCCAACAAGGTCGTCACGCCGGACTTCGTGATGAATGCGACCGGCGCGCAACTGCATCGCTTTACCTGGCTTTCCGACGACCTTATCGGCGAGATCCCGAAGGTCTGGAACTGGCTACCGGACGAATTCGGTCCCAACCCCGAGGCAAAGCTCCTGCACTGGACGCTCGGCACTCCCTGCTTCCACGAATATGCCACCGCGCCGATGGCCGGCGAGTGGCACCGCGAGAAGCTGCTTGTCGACTACAGCCTGCAGCGCGTCGTCAACGGCCCCTTCGAGGATGAGGTCGCAACGCCCTACAAGAAAGACGCGGCGCAATAGGCAGGCGCCGGATGGAGGGAGCGCGAAGGCTGGACATAGGCCGCCTTCCACGACTTCGGACCGAGCGCGCGAAGCGTCGTCGCCGGATGGAAGGTGCCGGCGCCGACTTCCATGTTGTAGGGCTGTAATCCGGCCGGTCGGGCAAAGAGTCTGCGCCGCGGGGAGGTCAGCCCGTCGCGCCCCGTTCGATCGATTGCAGCAGCGAGACCGCCTGGTCCCGCAGCCCGTCGCGGAAACCCATCTGCGCGCGAACGATCGCGCCTTCGATGACGATCATCGCCTCGCCGGCGACGCGCCCGGGCGCTGAGAAGCCGAGACGGGCGGCGATGTCCTGCACATACGCCTCCAGCTCGAGTTTGTGGCGCATGGCGCCCTCGAATTCTTGCCCGAACTCCGCGACGGTGTTGATGAAGGCGCAGCCGCGAAAATCCGGCTCGGCGAACCATTCGTCGAGCGCGAAGGCGAGCGCGGCAAGTCCACGCTCGCCGAGATGCCCTTCCACCCGGCCGCTGAACATCACCATCCAGGCCTCGTGACGCGCAGTGAGGAAGGCTCGCACCAGATCGTCCTTGGACGGGAAGTTGTTGTAGAACGACATCTTGGCAACACCGGCTTCGGCGATGATCGTGTCGATGCCGGTGGCACGGATGCCATTCCGGTAGAACAGGCGCTTTGCCGCTTCCAGGATCCGCTCCCGCGCAGGCACCACCGATTTCGTCTTCGTTTTTGTCATAAGCCGTTCTTGACAGACAGATCTGTCCAGGTCAAGTTAATAGACAGACCTGTCTATCCATCAAAAGGAACCATCATGTCGAACCAACGCCCTCCCCTCCCGCCCTTCGATGAGGAAACCGCGCGCCAGAAGGTCAGAGCTGCCGAAGATGCGTGGAACAGCCGCGATCCCGAACGCGTCTCGCTCGCCTATAGCCTCGACAGCCGCTGGCGCAACCGCGCCGACTTCCTGACCGGTCGCGCGGACATCGTGGCCTTTCTCACGCGGAAATGGATACGCGAACTCGACTACCGGCTGATCAAGGAAATCTGGGCCTTCCGGGAGAACCGCATTGCGGTGCGCTTCGCCTATGAATGGCACGACGACGCACGCAACTGGTATCGCTCCTACGGCAACGAGAACTGGCAGTTCGATGCGGACGGGCTGATGACCCACCGTCATGCATCGATCAACGATCTCCCGATCAAGGAAGCCGACCGCCTGTTTCACTGGCCGCTCGGACAGAGGCCGGACGACCATCCGTCGCTGTCCGATCTCGGACTGTAAGGGGCGACGCCCCTATTCCCCTTCCCGCTTGACGCGGTACTCGCCGGTTTCAGGATCCTTGACCAGCGTCCCCGTGGCGCCGGTCTCGCGCTCGCGTTCCGCCTGCTTCGAGCGGGCGGAGAGCTTTTCCGCATCCGCGACGAAGCGGCGGTAGAGCAGCATTCCGCCGCCGACCAGCAGAAGCAGGAGGATCAACTGCGCCATGCGTTCGGTTCCCGTATCGTGTCGCGGCCTCAGAGGCCGTAGCGACCCCACAATGCCTTTTCTTCCAGCACTTCGGCAAGCCCACCGACGGCGGCTGCGGCGATCTGTTCCGCATCCGGCGCGGCGAAGGCCGAAACGCCCGGAAGCCGCCGGCCGAAGAAATCCTTCGCGCCGCTGATGAGTTCCAGCTTCGCATCCTTGCCGTAGCGGCGCTTGATGTCCTCGCGCATACCGCCGAGGCGGTCGACGAGACCGAGTTCCAGACCGCGGCGGCCCGTCCAGAAGAGCCCGGAGAAGATGCCCGACTCGTCCGCGAGGCGGCTTTCGCGGCGCGCCTTCACCATGTCGATGAAGATGGTGTGGATCTCCACCTGCAGGCTTTTGAGGTATTCGATGTCGCTTTCCTTCTCCGGCTGGAACGGATCGAGGATCACCTTGTTCTCGCCGGCGGTATAGACGCGGCGCTCGACGCCGATCTTCTTCAGGAGTTCCGGGAAACCGAAGCCGCCGGAGACGACGCCGATCGAACCGACGATCGAGGACGGGTCGGCGACGATCTCGTCGCCGGCAAGGGCGATCATGTAGCCGCCGGAGGCCGCGACATCCTCGACATAGACGAGCACCGTCTTGCCCTTCTCCTCGGCGAGCGCCCGGATGCGCTCGAAGATCATCCGCGACTGGACGGGCGAACCGCCCGGCGAATTGACGGCAATGGCAACGGCCGGCGCATCCTTCCTGGAAAACGCCTTTTCGAGCATCGGCGCCACGCTTGCGAGATTGAGCGCCGGCTTGAACCTGGAACCGCCTGCGGCGATCGCCCCGTGCAGGCGGACGACCGGGATCACCGTTCCCTTCTTGCGGAACCGTTTCGGCAACAGGCGATCGAGAAAATTCGGCATCGGGCAGCCCTTCATATACGCTTACAAATCGTCAGGCCGTCCATGTAAGTCTTCCGACGAAAAACAACAATGGCCCGGCTCCCGCCGCCCCTTGTCAGGCTTCGATTGGCTCATTAGGTTCTTGCAAATTAGTCTCAATCAAAGAATTGACGCATGGCAAGAAGGAAACGGGATGACTGAAACGGCAGCGCGACCGACGCAGTCGCCCGGATGGCGTAGCGAGCGCGGCGAACCGGCGCTTTCGGAGATCCACGGCTCGATCGAAGTCCGCAGCAGCCGGCCGTTCTGGCGGCGGGCGCTGGCCTTCCTCGGCCCCGGATACCTGGTCGCGGTCGGCTACATGGATCCGGGTAACTGGGCGACATCCCTTTCCGGCGGCGCCCGCTACGGCTACACGCTGCTGGTGGTCGTCCTCCTCTCCAGCGTCATGGCGATGTTCCTGCAATCGCTGGCCGCGCGGCTCGCCATCGCCACCGACCGCGACCTTGCGCGCGCCTGCCGCGACTCCTATCCACGATGGGTATCCCACAGTCTGTGGGTCCTCGCCGAGATCGCCATCATCGCCACGGACCTCGCCGAGGTGATCGGCACCGCGATCGGCCTCAAGCTCATCTTCGGCATGCCGATCGAGATCGGCGTCGTCGTGACGGCGAGCGACGTCTTCCTGGTCCTCTTGCTTCAGCGGCTCGGCTTCCGGTGGGTCGAAGCCTTCGTCATCACGCTCACCGCCGTCATCGGAGCGAGCTTCGCCATCCAGCTCTGGCTCGCCGAACCGGATGTCGGTGCGGTCGCCCGCGGTTTGCTGCCCTCCGCGCAGATCGTCGCCGATCCGCAGATGCTCTATATCGCCATCGGCATTCTCGGCGCGACCGTCATGCCGCACAATCTCTATCTCCACTCCGGGATCGTGCAGACACGCAAATACGATTCGAGCCCGAAAGGCCGGCGCGAGGCGCTCTCCTTCGCCACCATCGATTCCACGCTGGCGCTGTTCTTCGCGCTCCTCGTCAATGCGGCGATCCTCATCCTCTCCGCGGCCGCCTTCCACACCTCCGGCAACTTCGGGATCGCCGAACTCGGCGACGCGCATGCACTGCTCGCCCCGCTCCTCGGGTCGACCGTGGCGCCCCTCCTCTTCGGCATCGCGCTTCTGTGCAGTGGCCTCAACTCGACGGCGACGGCGACGCTCGCCGGCCAGATCGTCATGGAAGGCTTCGTGCGGATGCGGCTGAAGCCGTGGATCCGAAGACTCGCCACCCGCGCACTGGCGATCGTGCCGGCGGCGTTCGTCGCCATCTGGTACGGCGAGCGCGGCACCGGCGAGCTGCTGATCCTGAGCCAGGTCGTGCTCAGCCTGCAATTGCCGTTCGCCGTCTTCCCGCTGGTGCTGATCACGGCCAACCGGCGCAAGATGGGCGAACTCGTGGCGCCCCGCTGGCTGACCATGGTCGCGCTGGCGATGGCGTTCCTCATCACCGTGCTGAACCTGAAGCTCGCCTCCGACTTCCTGTTCGGCTGACAGTATTCGCCGGGTGGTCAGCCCTTGCGCGGATACGCCCGGCGACCGTTGTTCAGGTCGTCGACATCGGCCGAGAAGGCGTGGCTCTCGGGATCGTCGTGCATGAGGAGCGGCGAGCGAAACGCCAGACGTGCCCGCGATCCCTTGATCGCCGTGACCAGGATCCGCACTGCATTCTCGCCGGTGCGTGGATAGACAGGTGTGATTTCGATGCCGCCGAAGCGACGGCCGCAGGCATCGATGATCTCGGCAACCGATTCCGGACGGGCGATCAGCGATAACTGCCCGCCGGGCACCATGATCGCACCCGCCGTGCGAATCCAGGCTTCGAAGAGCCCGCCGGTCATGGCATGGGCCTCTGCCTTCAAGGCGTCCGGCGTGCGGCGGTCGCGCCCGTCGTTGAAGGGCGGGTTCATGATGACGTGGTGAAAACTGTCGTCGGCAAGGCCCGCCGCGACCCTCGCCCTTCCCGCCAGCGTGACGTCGGCCTCGACGAGGTCGACGCGCGGGGAAATCGAGGCATTTTCCGGCAGCGCGAGGCTCTTTGCGGCATAGGCGAGCATTTCCGCCGAACGTTCGACCAGCGTCACCTCGGCCTCTCCGAGCCGGGCGGCGACCGCAAGGCCCGCGGCGCCGGCGCCGGCGCCGAGGTCGGCAAGCCGGAACGGGCCGGCATGGTCGACCAAGGATGCCAGCAGCATCGCATCCATACCGGCGCGATGGCCGCGCCCCTTCGGCTGCACAAGATGAAAGCGGCCGCGATGGAAGGCGTCGACGGTTTCGACCACCCCTGTGGCAACCGTCATCGGATCAATCCTTCTCTTCGCGCAGCTCGTCTGCGAGACCGGCGCCGACGAGGATCTCACGCGCCTCGTCCGCCCTGCCCTCCTCGACCAGCAGCCGGCGCGGCAGCATGCCGAGCGATCCTTCGAGCACGCTCATCGACTGGTCGGCGACCATGCAGGCGATTCCGGCATCCTTCATCAGGCTTTCGGCGAAGGACAGCAGGACCGGATCGTTGCTACGGATCATCTCGTACATTTTGCTAAAAAACCTCGCCGATTAGAGCGCGTGGGGCCATTTCGCCTCTTGCCGTCGCAGGCGCCACTTTTTATGGTCGGCCAGCTTTGAAACAGGAGTCCGGTGCGTTGGGCGTAGTCATACCGCTTGAGGAAAGCAAAAACAAACAGGCGTCCGTCAAGCCGCTGGTCGACCTCACCAAGGCCGGCATGGAACGGGTCAACCAGTTGATCCTCTCGAAGGCCGGTTCCGACGTACAGATGATTCCCGAAGTCGCCAACCACCTGATCTCGTCCGGTGGAAAGCGTCTGCGCCCGATGCTGACGCTCGCCTCCGCGGCGATGTTCGATTATGCCGGCGACGGCGACGTAAAGCTCGCGACCAGCGTCGAATTCATGCACACGGCAACGCTGCTGCACGACGACGTGGTCGACGAGAGTGACCTGCGCCGCGGAAAGTCCACGGCGCGCATGATCTGGGGGAACCAGGCGAGCGTGCTCGTCGGCGACTTCCTGCTCGGACAGGCCTTCCGCATGATGGTCGAGGTCGGCTCGCTGGAAGCGCTCGACGTGCTCTCCGCCGCAGCCTCGATCATCGCCGAAGGCGAGGTGCTGCAGCTTTCCGTCGCCAAGAACATGGAAACGACGGAAGACGACTATCTCCAGGTGATCCGCGCCAAAACGGCAGCGCTCTTTGCGGCCGCAGCCGAAGTCGGCCCGATCATCGCCGGTGCCGACCGTGCGGGCCGAAACGCGCTGAAATCCTACGGCATGAATCTCGGCCTCGCCTTCCAGCTCGTCGACGACGCGCTCGACTACGGCGGCAAGGCCTCCGAACTCGGCAAGAACGTCGGTGACGATTTCCGCGAGGGCAAGATCACCCTGCCGGTCATCCTCGCCTACCGTCGCGGCACGCAGTCGGAACGCGAGTTCTGGCGCGAGGCGATCGAGGGCGGACAGAACGATGACGCGCGGCTCGAAAAGGCGCTCGGCCTCATTTCCAAGTACGGTGGCCTCAACGACACCATCACGCGCGCCCTGCACTACGGCACGATCGCCCGTGACGCTCTGGCGCCGCTGCCGGACACCGCATGGAAATCGGCACTGCTCGACGTGATCGATTTCTGCATCGCACGGGTCAACTGACGGGCGACCGGCATTGCCTTGCGGCTCTGCTCCAAAAAAGCCATTCTGTGCGTGAATCGTCTCGACGGATGACAGTTTTCGGCCGGATCGTTCCGGCTATCTTTGTTGAAAGGCTCGTTCATGCGGCAAAGTCTTGCCCTTCGTCTCATTTCCGGGACCGCCGTTGCGCTCCTGCTGTCGCTGTCGCCCGGTATGGTCGCGAACGCGCAGACGGAACCCGCTCCCGCTGCCGAGGGGGAGACATTCGATCCCGGTATCGTCGACACCTTCTCCGGCGCGTTCCTCGCGGGTCGGGTGGCCGACGCGGAACGGGACTATGACGTCGCCATCCCGCTCTACAAGAAGGCCCTGGCGCTCGCTCCCGGCGACGTCGAGATCCGTGAACGGCTGATGATCGCGCTGTTCATGAACGGCGATTTCGACGAGGGCGTGAAATTCGCCAACGACCTGAAGAACGACGTTGCCGTCGAACGGGTGACGACGGTCGCCCGCGGCCTCGACGCGATCCGCAGCCGCGAATTCACCACCGCGGAAAAAATCCTGAAATACCAGGGTCCGAACGATCTGGACCGGCTGATGAATTCGCTTCTGGTCGCCTGGACGAAGGTCGGCGCCGGCGAGGGCAAGAAGGCGCTCGCCATGGTGGAAGGCCTCGAAGGCCCCGACTGGTACGGCATCTTCAAGCGCTACAATGCCGGCGTGATCGCGCTCCTGACCGGGGATACCGACGCCGCGCGGCGCAACCTCAACGAGGCGGTGACCGACCGCGAGGGTGGTGCCACCGCGCCCGACACCTTCGTCCGGGCGGTCATGTCGCTCGCGGCACTCGAAGCCAAGCAGGGCAACAAGCAGAAGGCGCTCGACGCGATCGCCGCCGGTGACGCTCTCGTCGGGAATTTCGCGCCCTTCAAGGCGCTGCGCGACCATATCTCCAAGGGAGAGCCCATCGAACCGGTGGTGACGAACGCCACCGAAGGTGCGGCTGGCGTTCTCTTTTCGATCGGCGGCGCACTGAACCGCGACGGCGCCGAGGAGACGGTGACGCTTTACCTGCAGCTCGCGCATGCGCTGGAGCCGAAGAGCGCCGACACGCTGATCCTGCTCGGCGGCCTCGCCGAAAAGCTCGAACGGCCGGAACGGGCGATCGGCTTTTACCGCCAGGTCCCGGAAACCTCGCCGATGCGGCGGATCTCCGAACTGCAGCTCGGCCTGACGCTCGCCGAGACCGGCAAGGTGGACGAGGCACGCAAGCACTTGAAGTCGCTGATCGATTCCGATCCGAGCGACATCCGCAGCTATCTCGCCTACGGCAGCGTGCTTTCCGAAGCGAAGGACTACGCCGCCATGGCCGACAACTACGACAAGGCGGTCGCGGCAATCGGCCCGAAGCCGAGCCGCGGCGACTGGTCGGTCTTCTTCCAGCGCGGCATCGCCTATGAGCGGCTGAAACAGTGGGAGAAGGCGGAGCCCAATTTCCGCAAGGCGCTCGAGCTCAACCCCGACCAGCCGCAGGTGCTCAACTATCTCGGCTATTCCTGGGTCGACATGAACCGCAATCTCGGCGAAGGCCTCGAGATGATCCGCAAGGCGGTCGAACTCAGGCCCGACGACGGCTACATCGTCGACTCGCTCGGCTGGGCCTATTTCCGCATGAGCCGGTTCGACGAAGCGGTGACCGAGCTGGAGCGGGCGGCCGAACTGAAGGCCGGGGACGCGACGATCAACGATCATCTCGGCGACGCCTACTGGCGCGTCGGGCGCAAGCTCGAAGCCACCTACCAGTGGAAGCGGGCGCTCGCCTCCAATCCGGAAAAGGACCAGATCGCCAAGATCCAGGCGAAGATCGACAAGGGCTTGCCGCCCCTCGCCGAGGACGCGGCGAAGGCAGCCCCGGAAGCCGATCCCGAACCGCCGCGGACGGAAACCGACAAGAAGTCGTAATCCATGCCGTCCGCCGGACCTGTGATCTCCGCCGGAATCGTCGAAAAGGCCCCGGCCAAGATCAACCTCGCGCTGCACGTCACCGGGCGGCGCGATGACGGCTACCACCTGCTCGACAGCATCGTGACCTTTGTCGAAGCGGGCGACCGGCTGACCTTTGCCGCCGCAAGCGAGGATAGTCTTGCGCTCTCCGGCCGCTTCGGCGCGACGCTTGCGGCCGATCCGAAAGGAACAGGCGACAATCTCGTCACGAAGGCGCGCGACCTCCTGCGAGAGGCGTTGCGGGCCCGCGGCCTGGAAACGCCCCCCGTCGAAATCGCGCTCGAAAAGAACCTGCCGATCGCTTCCGGCATCGGCGGCGGCTCGGCCGACGCAGCGGCGACGCTGCGCGGCCTTCTCCGGCTGTGGGATGCGGAGCTGCCCGCGGACGAACTGGCGACGATCGCGCTGCGTCTCGGGGCGGACGTTCCGATGTGCCTGAAGTCGCGGCCGCTTCGCGCGGGCGGCGTCGGCGAGGAGATCACGCCCCTTTCCCACATGCCGTCCTTCGCAATGGTGCTCGCCAATCCGCTGAAAGCGGTCTCGACGCCGGAGGTCTTCCGCCGGCTCGACAGGAGGGACAATCCGCCGATTTCCTCGCCGCCGCAGGTCGCGGACCGCGAAGCGTGGATCGCGTGGCTCTCCACGCTCCGCAATGATCTCGAAGCGCCGGCGCGCGCCCTTATTCCTGAGATCGGCACGCTTTGCGACATGCTCGCGGAGAGTGGCGCCGACCTCGTCCGGATGTCCGGCTCGGGGGCAACCTGCTTCGGCCTCTACGGCGATTATGCCGCGGCCGAAGCCGCCGTCCGCCACCTTTCGCAGCGGCAGCCGCACTGGTATTTTGAGGCAACCAGAACCGTTGCAGGAGACAGCCCATGAACCGGATCGACGAGACGCGCCCCTTCATCCCCGTCGGGATCGCGGTCCTCACGGTTTCGGATACGCGCACGCTGGCCGATGACAAGTCGGGCGACACCCTCGTTTCGCGGATCACCGAGGCCGGCCACCGGCTGGTCGACCGGGCAATCGTTCCGGACGACCGCGACCGTATCTACAACCAGGTGCAGGCCTGGACGCTGTCGCAGGAGATCGACGTCGTCATCACCACGGGCGGAACCGGCTTCACCGGCCGCGACGTGACACCGGAGGCGCTGGAGCCGCTGTTCGAGAAGCGGATGGACGGCTTCTCCGAGGTCTTCCACCGGCTCTCCTACGACAAGATCGGCACCTCGACCATCCAGTCGCGGGCGACCGGCGGCGTTGCCAACGCCACCTATGTCTTCGTGCTGCCCGGTTCGCCCGGCGCCTGCAAGGATGCCTGGGACGGCATCCTGAAATGGCAGCTCGACTACCGCCATATGCCCTGCAATTTCGTGGAAATCATGCCGCGGCTCGACGAACACCTGCGTCGCGGCTGAGCCGACCGGCCCTCGCCCGACCGCCTTTTCCGCTCACGCCGTCGGGCGCCGGTTCTGCCTTGCGACCCAGGACGGCACGAGTTCGCTCGACAGCCGCTGCGCCTTCCGGCCGCGGGCGATATGGTCGAGATCGCCTCCGGCGGTGGCCGCCGCGAGCGCCTCGCCCTTGGTCATCAGCAGACCCTGCTCCAGGGGCGGGCGACGGCCGATCCGCTTCAAGAACGGCCGGCGGTGAAGACGCGACGCCGAGAACTGCGCCGGCTTGCGCGACGAGGCGACATATTCGCAGATCTCCTCGATCCAGCCGTTCTGCGGCCGCGCACCCGGCTCGACCAGCAGAATCCAGTCGCCGCGGGCGGCATTCAGAATCTCCGCCATGCTCCACTGCCTATAAAACCGGCAACCCGCCGCCTCCGCCAATCGCGCCGTTCCGTCGCTCGAACCATGGTCGAGTACGACCACATCGCTGACGAGCCCGTCGATCGCGCCCGCGACGAGTACGGCAAGCGTCTGCGCAAGCTCCGGTTCCTGGTCCCGGCATTCCATAATGACAGTCAACATGGCATGACATTATCGCCTTGCACAAAATATTGCCACTGTGACATTTCGCATTTTTGTTCTTGTATTGTTCTCCTTTTCGCGCTAGGAATCTATTCATCGAATGGGGCGCGGCCCCGTCTGGAGCCTACAATGAACGAACTGTCTCTTGTGGCGCAGGCTGCCTTCCAGCCTGCCAATACGGCGGATATTGCCGATGCTCTGGTGAACGCCTCGGGCCTTCGGGTCGACATCCAGCGGCGGCGTGGCCGCGGCGCGGGCATGAACCCCGGCGGCAGGTTCGAGCCGACCGAGCGGGTCGCCTACGACGACGGCTGGACGACGCTGGAGGACATGCCGCCGTTCCGGACGGAAGTGCAGGTGGAAAAGCCGCGCACGGCGATCACCCGCAACGAATCCCCCGACATTCCCTTCGATCGTTCGGTGAACCCCTATCGCGGCTGCGAGCATGGGTGCATCTACTGCTTCGCACGTCCGACCCACGCCTATATGGGGCTCTCGGCGGGTCTGGATTTCGAAAGCAAGCTCTTTGCCAAGCCGGACGCCCCGCGACTCCTGGAACGGGAACTCGCCAAGCCCGGCTACAAGCCGCGGACGATCGCGATCGGCACCAATACCGATCCCTACCAGCCGATCGAGCGCGAATGGCGCATCATGCGACAGGTTCTCGAAGTCTTGCAGAAGGCGAATCATCCGGTCGTGATCGTCACCAAGTCGGCGCTGATCACCCGCGACATCGACATCCTCGCGGCGATGGCGGAGAAAGGGCTGGCGAAGGTGGCGATTTCGGTGACGACCCTCGACCGAAAGCTCGCGCGTTCCATGGAGCCGCGCGCTTCCACGCCGACGCGACGGCTTGAGGCGATCCGCAAGCTCTCGGAAGCCGGTATTCCGACGGCCGTGATGATGGCGCCGGTGATCCCCGCGCTCAACGACCACGAGATCGAGCGGGTGCTCGATTCCGGCAAGGCCGCGGGGGCGAGCGAGGCAAACTACGTGCTGCTCCGCCTGCCCCTTGAGGTAAGCCCCCTCTTCCGCGACTGGCTGCTGCAGAACTATCCCGACCGCTACCGGCACGTGATGTCGCTGATCCGCTCGATGCGCGGCGGCAAGGACTACGACGCCGAGTTCGGCAAGCGGATGAAGGGCGCCGGCCCCTATGCCTGGCAGATCAGCCGGCGCTTCGAGATGGCGACGAAACGGCTGGGGCTCGGACGTCGCAGTATGCAGCTGCGCGACGACCTCTTCGTGCCGCCGAACGGCAGCGGCGTGCAGCTCTCGCTGCTCTGAGACGATGTCCGGCGTGGCGGGAGACCTTCTCGCCGTGCCCTGCCCCGGACGACGCCGCCTCCGCGTCGCCTGGGGCCAGCCATTTGCTTTCCGGCGCGGGTTGCCCCCTATCCCCACGCGCCGGATAAGTCCCCGGAGCCGCACCGGATACGGGACCTAGTGTCCCTTATCCGGGCCGGGGACTTGCAGGAAGTCGGGTCGGCGTGCGATCAGTGCCGCCATGAAGCGTCGCACGCCGCCCGATTCTCCAGGCCTTTTCGCCGACCTGCCAGCCGGACCTGATTTCGAGCTGGAGCGGCTCGCCGTCCGCGAGGGCTATTCCGGCATTGCCGGCACCGACGAGGCGGGCCGCGGACCTTTGGCCGGGCCGGTTGTCGCGGCGGCGGTGATTCTCGACCCTGACAACATTCCGTCCGGTCTCAACGATTCGAAGAAGCTGACCGCCACGCAGCGCGAAGCCCTGTTCGATACGATCCTCGCCTGTGCGACGGTCTCCATCGCCTCGTCCTGTTCGCGTCACATCGACAGCCGCGACATCCGCAAAGCGAGCCTCGACGCGATGCGGCGGGCCGTCGCGGGGCTCGCGCTGCCGGCCGGCTTCGTGCTCACCGACGGCCGTGACGTGCCGGAGGGGCTTTCCTGCCGGGGCAAGGCCGTCGTCAAGGGCGATGCGCGTTCGTTCTCGATTGCCGCCGCCTCGATCGTCGCCAAGGTCACGCGCGACCGCATGATGGCGCGCGCTGCGGGCGTGTTTCCCCATTACGGCTTCGAGGCACATGCCGGTTACGGCACGGAAAAGCACCGTATGGCGATCGCGCTCCACGGCCCCTGCCGTCTGCACCGGATGAGCTTCCGGCCGTTCCGCGTCGACGGCGACGAGGAAACGGAACTCGATGCCGAGATCGCTCTCTGAGCTCGGGGCGCGGCCGGAGCCACGATGCCGTCCTTCAAATTTCGCGCATGAAAAAAGCCGGGACTGAGCCCGGCTTTCTCGATGTCGTATTCGAGTGCCTTACTGAAGGCGGGCCTTGACCTCGCCCACGGCGCCCTTGATCAGGTCGTCCTGGACGGCGGCGTCGACCTTCTTGACGAGGATCGTCTCGGCCGCGGCAACCGCGAGATCGACGGCGGCGGCGCGGACGGCGTTGATCGCATCCGTTTCAGCCTGCTTGATCTTCTGTTCGGAGAGCGCATTGCGGCGCGCCACGAACTCCTCGGTCTTCTGCTTGGCCTCCGCGGTCAGCATGGCGGCCTCGCGCTCGGCGGCGGCAACGATGCTTGCGGCTTCCGCTTCCGCTTCCTTGCGCTTGCGCTGGTATTCGGCCAGCACGTGCTGGGCCTCCTCGCGCAGGCGCTTGGCTTCGGCGAGTTCGCCGCGGATCTTGTCGGCGCGTTCGTCGAGCGACTTGGCGACCATGCCCGGCACCTTGAGATAGATGATCAGGGCAAAGAACAGGACGAGGCCGACGAAGGCGAAGAATGTTGCGTCGAATTGCATGGGATCAGCCCTCCTGCTTGCCGGTGAGCGATGCAACGGCCGACTTGACCTCGGTCTTGGTGACCTTGGCACCGATCAGCTTTTCGACGATGGCGGTCACGGTCTCGCCTGCGATGGCGTCGACTTCGGCGAAGGCTTTCGCCTTGATGTCGGAGATCCGGGCTTCTGCGGCCGCGACCTTGCCGGCGAGTTCCGCCTCGATGGCGGTCCGTTCGGCATCGGCCTTGGCCTTGGCGGCATCACGAGCTTCGGATGCGATCTGTCCGGCTTTTGCCTTCGCAGCGCTGAGCTCCCGTTCGTAGGTCTCGATCGCCGCATCGGCTTCGGACTTCAGGCGGGCAGCCTCGTCAAGGTCCTGGGCGATCCGGTCGTGCCGGTTTTCCAGGATGCCGCCGACGCGCGGCACGATGACCTTCTGCATGAGCATGTAGAAAAGGCCGAACGTGATCACCAGCCACAGAAGCTGTGACGGATAGGTGGTCTGGTCGAATGGCGGGAAAACGCCGCCGCCGTGGCCCGCTTCGGAGGGGACGCCAGTCTCCGTGTGGAGTTCGCCCGTCTGAGGGGCGCCGCCGGTCTCCGTGTGGGTCTGGCCCTCTGCCGGAGCTTCCTCGGCATAGGCGGGGGTCACAAACATGCTCACCTCCAGGTGTACTACGAATGCGAAGGATCACGGCCGCCGCATGGCGTGCCGTGATCCCGAACCTCTGCCGATATCAGACGGCGAACAGGAGGAGGAGAGCGATGAGCAGCGAGAAGATGCCCAGAGCTTCCGTAACGGCGAAGCCGAATACCAGACGGCCGAACTGGCTGTCAGCGGCAGACGGGTTGCGCAGCGCGCCGGACAGGTAGTTGCCGAAGATGTTGCCGAGGCCCAGAGCCGTGCCGGCCATGCCAAAGCAAGCCAAACCTGCGCCGATGAACTTTGCTGCTTCCGCTTCCATGAATGAACTCCTTCGAATGGGTTGTTGCGGCGAATGACTGGCGCCCGAGAGCACCAATGTGGTTATCCTTAGTGCCCGCCCGGGTGAATTGCGTCGTTGAGGTACATGCAAGTCAGCACCGCAAAGACGTAAGCCTGCAGGAAGGCGACGAGGAACTCGAGACCGGTCAACGCGACGGTCATGATCAGCGGCAGGATGGCGCCGCCGATGCCAAGGGCGCCAAGGGTTCCGAGCGAGGCGACGAAGCCCGCGAACACCTTGAGCGTGATGTGGCCTGCCAGCATGTTGGCGAACAGACGCACGGAAAGCGAAATCGGGCGGGACAGGAACGAGATGATTTCGATCGCCACGACCAGCGGGAGAAGCGCACCCGGCACACCGCTCGGGACGAAGAGATTGAGGAAGTGCAGGCCGTGCTTGTAGAAGCCGTAGACCAGCACGGTGCCGATGACGAAGACCGCGAGCGCGAAGGTCACGATGATTTGACTCGTCACGGTGAAGAAGTAGGGCATCATGCCGAGCAGGTTCGCGGTGAGCACGAACATGAACAGCGAGAAGACCATCGGGAAGAACTTCATGCCGTGGCTGCCGGCACCTTCCCGGAGCATCGAGGCGATGAACTCGTAGGACATCTCGGCGACCGACTGCATGCGGTTCGGGATCAGGCCGCGGCTCGAGGTCGAGAAGTAGAGGAAGCCGGACGCGGCAGCGACCGTCGCAACCATGAACAGCGAGGCGTTGGTAAAGGAAAAGTCAATCCCGCCGATCTCGATCGGTACAATCTTCTGAACCAGGAACTGATGGGTCGGATCGTTTGACACCTTCGGGTCTCTTTCGCTCTGGCCCGCCTATGACGGGCATTTCCTTACCTTTGATCCGAACGGCTGTCGCCGTCCTGACGCTCGTTTTTCGCCCGCGCAGCACGATCGGCCGGATGCGGCGCCGAAACCATGCCCGCCGAACGAAGGACGTTCAGTACACCGGCACAGAAACCGAGCAGCAGGAACACGATCATGCCCCACGGTGCCGTGCCGACAAAACGGTCGAAAAGATAGCCGAGAATTGCACCGACGACGATCGCGGAAATGAATTCGCTGGAGAGCTTCATCGCCTGAGCATATCCCTTGCGGCTCTGCTCGGCGCTCTTCTCCGCTGCCTCTTCGATCCCCGTATCGCGCTTCCTCTCCGCCAATTCGGCAGCCAGGCGCCTGCGACGCTGTTCCAGACCCTCTCCGCGGTTGTCAGTCATGGTCTCCTCGCCTCCATTTCAGCCTCAGCAGGCCGTTTCGGGCCTGTCACGAATGTAGAAACGGTGGGATTTATACCCTTCCGACCCGTTTTGAAGTCGCGCGCACCATAATTTTAGGTGTCCGCATAGTCAAGGCACTGACTGCGCTTGTTTCACCACAAATTAACGTCGAAAAATCATAGACTTAAGTTGAACGCGACGAATCCGCCCATCATTCCGGCCGGGAATCGCTCCGCGGCGACCCAAACCGGCCGGGTCTTCGGGGGTTCAGCTCCACCCGCCGCCGTAAGTGCGGTAGAAGACATGGAGACCGATACGGCCGACCTTCTTCATCGTCTTCGCCCAGGCCGGACGGACGTAAAGCGCGTGATAGTGGGTGGCGGATCCCACCTCCGGCAGCCAGATCTTGCCGGCTGTCACGGCCATGGCGACTTCGCGGGCGACCTTCCAGTGGTACTTGGAGTTCACCCGGTCGCGGATATTGTCACAGGCGAAGGAGAACTGGCAGCGGTTGCGCCAGTCCTCGTTCTGGTAGACGACGCCGCAGATGGTATCGGGATAGGCCGGATTGCGCACGCGGTTCAGGATCACCTGGGCGACGGCTGCCTGCCCCTTCACCGACTCGCCGCGCGCCTCGAAATAGATGCCGGAGGCGAGGCACTGCTGTTCGCGGGCGGAGAAGACGGAGGGCGACAGCACCGAGGCGGCCCAAGCATGGTCGTCCGGGCCGATCTCCGGCCTGAAGCGCCCGGCCTCCTGCTTTTCGGTAAGAATGGCATCGAAGGGCGAGACACGGGCAAAGTCCGGCTCGGCCGGCGCATAGGCGGTCGCAAGCACGTCTGCATTGCGGTTGGTGACGAGGTCTGCGAGCATCGACGGTACGGCCGGATCAGTCTTCGGTTCCTTCTTGAAGTAGAAGCTCGCGAGATCGACCTTCTTCGGCTTCGAACGGGCAAAGGCCGTGAGGTCGCCCGGAGCGTCCTTCGGGGAGAACAGGAAACTCGTGCGCTGGAGAATGGAGCCGGCGGTAAAGGCCTTCGGCGGCAGCATCGGCTCGACGGCGACGATGCGGCCCTTCTTGAGGCTGCGGGTTACGCGCGCCTCGTCGGGAAGGCCCTCCTTCCCCTTCGTCCCGCCGTCGATCGCGATCTTGCGGCCGTCGGGGAGCAGGATGCCGGCGTCGGATGCGATCGCCGCCACCTGCGGCGTCTCGCCGAAGCTCAGCTCCGCCTGATGGACCGAACCCGCCGGCGAGGCCGTCAGCACCATCCGCCACTGGCTACCGCCGAAATCGGTTCCGGCGATGAGCCCCGCAAGGTCGGCCCTGGCGGCGACGGAGGGAAAGACCAGCCAGGCGATGACGCCGAGCACGGCCGGGGACTTCCATTTTTCGAAGCGGGAAGCGGTTTTGTGGCGAATCTGGCTTGTGGCACGCAAGACCGGAACTCCATACGCGACATCGGTTTACATTAGAGAAACCTCTCATATTAACCTTGATGATCGGTTAATGGCCGGCCGGGCGCGTGCGACAACGGTGCGCAAACCCGGCGGAACCGGGTTTGCGCATCCCGCACCTCGCATGCTGCACGGTTCGCGGCTCAGATTCAGATGATGACGTGGGCGCCGAGCTCGACCACGCGGTTCGCCGGCAGGCGGAAGTAATCCGACGGATCGGCGGCGGCATTGGCGAGCGCGATATAGAGCCGGTCCTGCCAGTAGGGCATCCCCGATTTTGCATCCGGCACCAGTTTGCGGCGGCCGAGGTAGAAGGAGGTCGACATGATGTCGAACTTCAGCCCGCCGCGACGCAGGCTCGCGAGCGCCTTGGAGACATTCTGCGTCTCCATGAAGCCGAAACGGATTTCCACACGCGAGAACCGGTCCGAAATCGGCTCCACGACGAAACGCTCGGCTTCGCCCGCCCGCGGACGGCTCACCGTCTTGATCGTCAGGATGATGTTGCGCTCGTGGAGCACGTGGTTGTGCTTCAGATTGTGCAGAAGGGCTGCGGGCGCGGTCTCGGGATCGCTCGTCAGGAAGACGGCGGTGCCGGCGACGGCGACCGGCGGGTGCTCGCTCTTCTCGAGCGAGGTGACGAAGGGCTGGAGCGGCACGTCGGTGTGGCGGGTCTTGGCGAACAGGATCGCCGTGCCGCGCCGCCAGGTCCACATGACGACGGTGAAACCGGCGGCGAACAGCACCGGCACATAGCCACCGTCGTGAATCTTGAACATGTTGGCGCCGAGGAAGACCAGCTCGAGGGAGAGCAGCGGCAACAGGACGACGGTGGCGACCAGCCGCGACCAGTTCCACCGGATGCGGACGAATTCGAAGGCCATGATCGTGGTCACGACCATCGCGCCGGTGACGGAGATGCCGTAGGCGGTGGCGAGCGCTTCCGAGCTTTCGAAGAGCAGGACGAGGCCGAGCACGCCGATCAGAAGTAGCGCGTTGACGGAAGGCAGGTAGATCTGGCCGGTATGGGTCTCCGAGGTGAAGAGGATCTGCATCCGCGGCAGGAACCCGAGGTGGATCGCCTGGCGCACCAGCGAGAAGGCGCCGGTGATCACCGCCTGGCTGGCGATGATGGTCGCGGCCGTCGCCAGGATGACCATCGGCAGCAGTGCCCACTCCGGGAACATCAGGAAAAAGGGATCAGACGCCGTTTCGGGATGCTTGAGCACCAGCGCGCCCTGCCCGAGATAGTTCAGCACCAGCGCCGGGAAGACGAGCACGAACCAGGCGAGCTGGATCGGCTGACGGCCGAAATGGCCAAGGTCGGCATAAAGGGCTTCCGCCCCCGTGACCGTCAGGAAGACCGCACCAAGCACGACGATACCGAGAAACTGCTCCCGCCAGAGGAAGGTGACGGCATGCCAGGGGTTGAAGGCGGCAAAGATGCCGAGGTCGTCGGAGATGTGCAGCAGCCCGCCGAGCGCCATGGCGACGAACCAGAGCACGGTGATCGGCCCGAAGAACTTCGCCACGACGCCGGTGCCACGCGATTGAACGGTGAAGAGGCCGAACAGGATGCCGACGGAGATGAGGACGATGTAATCCGCCGATTGCGGCACGGCGAGCTTGAGACCTTCGACAGCGGAGAGGACCGAAAGCGCCGGCGTGATCATCGCGTCGCCCAGGAAGAGTGCCGCGCCGATCAGCCCCAGGAACATCAGCACGGTCGAATGGCGGCCGGCATGCTTCATCAGCAATGCGAGCAGCGACAGCGTACCGCCTTCGCCGTCGTTGTCGGCCCGCAGGAGGAACAGCACGTATTTCAGGGTGACGATGATCGTCAGCGCCCAGATCATCAGCGAAATGATACCGATGATCTCGACGCGCGTGATGCCGTCGTGGGCGACCGGCTTCAGGGCCTCGCGGAATGCGTATAGCGGGCTGGTGCCGATATCGCCGTAAACGACGCCGACGGAACCGATTGCGAGACCGAGGAGGCGACGAAAGTCCTTGCCCTCGGCGGGCAGAGTCGAATGGGTATGAGGCATGAGTGACACAGGCTCCTCAGAGCCAGCCTTTCCAGCGGAAAAACAGGAACGGAATTACGGCCGACAACAGCATCAGCAGAAGAGCAAGGGCGTAGCCGTAGTTCCAGCTCAATTCGGGCATGAATTGAAAGTTCATCCCGTAGACGGATGCAACCAGGGTCGGGGGGAGGAAGACGACCGAGGCGATTGAGAAGATCTTGATGATGGCATTCTGTTCGACATTGATGAGCCCGAGCGATGCATCGAGCATGAAGGTGATGTTGCTCGATACGAACGCCGCGTGCTCGGACAGCGACTGGACGTCACGGCTGACGATCCGCAGGAGTTCGCCCGCCTCCTGGTCGTGACGGATCAGGGGAAGCGCCCGGAAGAACGAGACGAGACGCGAAAGAGAGACGAGGCTGTCGCGGGTCTTGCTGACGAGGCGCTGGTGGCCGGCGATGTCAATCAGCTTGTCCTCGAGGTAGCGCGGCGGCCGACGTTTCGCAGTCTTCTGGTCGACGAAGACGTCCGCAGCAAGGGCGTCGATACGCGCGACGGTCACTTCGAGGATCTCGGCCGTGCGATCGGCGATCGTCTCGAGGAGACGCGCCATGAGCTCGGCACCGGTGCGGTACTTGACCGCCGTACGATGCAGGGCGGCGGTGAACAGCACGAAGGACTTCGGCTCGGCGTAGCGGATCGTGACCAGACGGTTGCCGCAGAGGATGAAGGCCACGTCCGTGAGCTCCGGGAGACCTGTTTCGACCTTCCAGACCAGGGACGCGGTCATATAAACGCCGCCTTCTTCCACGTAGAGTCGACTGGACGGTTCGATGTCCTTCAACTCTTCCCGCGTCGGCAACGGAATGCCGAGCAGTCCCTCGACCAGCAACTCCTCCTCGCGGTCGGGATTGACCAGGTCGAGCCAGAGAATGTCGGGGTCGAGACTGTGCGGGGCATTGCCCGGCAGCAAAATTTCCGCATCTCCGCGGTTGCGGCACGCTCTGATCAATCGAGACGCCTTTCAGCTCCGGAGGGTCAGGCCGCTCCGACGGCGGAGACAATCACAACTGCCCCCCGGATGGCAAGAGCCATGTTGTCAGGCCCGCGGCCTTGTGGAACAGGCGTCCGACGAACGGCGTTCGAAGAGCGCAGCGGCAGCGGGGCCGATCGGCGGACTGCTTCGCCATTCTTCAGCTTGACCTAAATCAAGGATTACTGAAACACGTTCTCTAGTATTCTGTCTGTCGGTGAAAAGCCAAAGGAGGATGCAATGAACGAAAAGTCTTCTGGTTCTCTTCCAAGTCTCTGGTCGGACAATCCCTTCGCCGAATTCCGCAAGGAAATGGACAAGGTGTTCGACGGCTTCTTCGGTCGCAGCGGTCTCGTGAAGGGAACCGGCAAGACCGAGAGCTTCATGGCGCCGTCGATCGATGTCGCCGAGAACGACACCGCGATCACGCTGACGGCGGAACTGCCGGGTATTTCCGAAAGCGACGTCGACGTATCCATCCAGAATGGCGTCCTGACGCTCAAGGGCGAAAAGAAGTTCGAAAAGAAGGACGAGAAGGACAATTACCGCCTGATCGAACGGCGCTACGGCAGCTTCCAGCGTTCGATGAGCCTGCCCGCGAGCGTGGACGAAGCGGCGGTCAGCGCAAAGTTCGACAAGGGCGTTCTGACTGTCACCATGCCGAAGAAACCCGGTTCAGCTCCCAAGGAGCGCAAGATCGCCATCGAGAAATAGCGGTCTTCGCACCCTGTCGCCGCCCCTTCTCCCCCCGGGGCGGCGGCAGCCCAGAGTTCGCGTACCGCATGCCGGACCTTGCCTCGCCCCCTATTCGAAAACGATCGAGGGTGCCTGCCGCCGGGCTCCGATGCCAACCTGCTGCCAGACCTTTTCGGCAATGTCGCGATAGACCTTCGCCTGCGGCCCGTCGGGATGGGATACGACGACCGGCGTGCCGGCGTCCGAAGTCTCGCGGATCTCGATCGTCAGCGGCACTTCTCCGAGGAAGGGCACACCGATCTTCTCGGCCTCGGCCTTCGCACCGCCGTGGCCGAAGATGTCGTAGCGGGCCCCGGTATCCGGCGCGATGAAATAGCTCATGTTCTCGACGATGCCGAGCACCGGCACCTCGACCTTGTTGAACATGTTGAGGCCCTTGCGCGCATCGATGAGCGCGAGATCCTGCGGCGTCGAGACAATCACCGCACCCGAGAGCGGCACCTGCTGGGCCATGGTCAGCTGGGCGTCGCCGGTGCCGGGCGGCATGTCGACGACAAGAACGTCGAGCTCGCCCCAGGCGACTTCGCGCAGCATCTGCATCAGCGCCGACTGGACCATCGGGCCGCGCCAGATCATCGCCGTTCCCTCGTCCACGAGGAAGCCCATCGACATCGCCTTCAGGCCGTAATTCTCCATCGGCATGATCATCCGGCCTTCGATCTGCTTCGGCTTGCCCGTAATGCCGAGCAGCCGCGGCATCGACGGGCCGTAGACGTCGGCGTCGAGAATGCCGACCTTCAGGCCGTTCGCCTTGAGCGCGAGCGCGAGATTGACCGCGGTCGTCGACTTGCCGACACCACCCTTGCCGGAGGCGACCGCGACGATCGACTTGATGCCCGGAATGCCGGCCTTTGCGGGACGCTGGGGCTGTGCCTGTCCGGGCGCATGATGCGCGTGGCCCGCGCCCTGCGGGGGTGTCGAAGGCGCCGACCCGGCCTTGCGCTCGGCCGTGAGGCTCACCAGCGCGCCCTTGACACCCGGCATCGCCTTGACCGCCCGCTCGGCGGCAACGCGCAGAGGCTCGAGTTCCTGGGCGCGGTCGGCCGGAACGGTGATCGAGAAATAGACCTTGCCGTCGGAAATGAAGATGTCCGACACCATGCCGAGGTCGACGATGTTGCGATCGAAACCCGGTCCGCGGACCGACTTCAGAGTCTCAAGAACCTGTTCGCGCGTGAACTCCGCCATGCCTGCCTCGCTCTAACTAGCCTCCTGCGTAGATAGTCGAGCGACAGCCCGCCGCCAACCGCAAAGTGCGGGAATCAGATGAAACCGCGACGCCGGGACGCGGCTTACGGACATATTCGGCACCGGCGTTTCGTACGCGTAGAGACGGAAAAGCCGCCGGAACGTTCGGCGCGCTCTCTTCGGCGCTGCTTCCCCGAACCGGCGGCTTCGCTTTCCAAGGCATCCTCTCCTCGGGTGCCTTTGTCAGTCCCCTCTGGACCTGCCAGATTGAATGCATACGGCGTGCCAGATGCGGCAGAACCCCTGAAATCGCGGCATTCGGGCTTCGACGGCCGTCACATGCGTCCGGGACGGGCGTGCAGCGCCCAAATTTTCGTCCCGACTATTGTGCCCTGCACAATTTACCGGCACCGCCCGCCTTTGCCGGCTATTTGATCAGCCCGAGCCGCAGGGCCTTGGCGACGGCCTGCGTCCGGTTGACCGTGTCGAGCTTCTTCGCCGCCCGGTTCAGGTAATGATTGATCGTATGCTCGGAGAGACTGAGAATCTCGGCGATCTCGACGCTGGTCTTGCCCGCTGCCGTCCAGTTCAGGCAGTCGACCTCGCGGTCGGTCAATGCCCCCGTCGCGCGATTGTCGAGATCGCGAATTTCGGCCAGCCGGTTGAAGACGTGGACGGAGAGATACGTGAGCTCCATCATCTCCAGGAAGGAAAACGGCGCCCGGTCTCCGGAAAACGAGATGGCGCCACGCGCGCCCTGTGCATCGTGCACGGGGAAATAGGCGCCCCGCGTCATCCGGAAACGCTCGAAGAGTTCCTTCGCTGCCATGGTCGTTCGGGGATCGCGTTCACGCACAACGCCATCGATGTCGAAACTGAAAGGCGTCGCGGAATTACGCAGTCGACGCACGATCGGACTGTTCACCAAGAGCGGAACCTGATCATATTCGCTGATCAGTTCAGCGGGCCAATTGGTGATGATGGAACTGTTGGCGAGGTCGAGCGACGTCGCCCCCGGCATGTTCATGACCATGAAGGCGCGCGCACCGTAGCTTTCGGTAAGACGCTTCATGAAACGGAAGAGATCGAACTGTGCCTTGAAGCCCGTCAGTTCACTGACAAAGCCGGCAACCCTTTCCGCTCTCGTTACGGATTCCAATGTTGTCATCATTTGTTTTCTTCGAGCACGAAATAGAAGGACCCGGGCGGTAGCCGATCCTCATCCCCACAAACGCGGCAAGATCCGAGTTCAGAGCTCTCCCACGAAACTCCAGGTTCTGCACCCCAGTGCCGAACATATTGACGCTTATCAAGAATTTGCTTTGGGAAACGCGTCGATCCCCCGCGGCCAGCCTTACACCCCTTCTAAAGCCATGCAGATTTAGCGACTACGATTTGACGGATGGCGGGAACGCTCCCGCGTCGGGGACTGCGATGTCGATTGACTGTCCCCCGTGCGCAGAATAAGCGCAGAAGGCATCGCCAGTCCAGCACGGCGATCAATTTTGCCGCAACTGTTTTCGAAAATGACAACAAACGCATGAAGCCCGAGCGATCATGCAAGCGCACACAGAGGAACAGCAACGTGACGGACACACACTCTTTCCAAGGCAGAGTCCTCTGCGACGAGTGCCACGAACTGGGCGAAGGTCCGATCTGGGACTTCCTGCAGCAGCGCGCCTGGTGGTTCGACATTCTCGGCAAGCGGCTATGGGAATATGACCCGGAGACCGGCAACCGTCGCTCGCATGCGCTCCCCTTCATGGGCAGTGTCCTGGCGCTCATCGACGACAAGCGGCAACTGATCGCTTCCGACGAAGGGCTGTTCCTGCGCGACGTCGCGACCGGAACACTGACCCGCCACGCGGAACTGGAGCCGGAGAAGCCGGGAAATCGCTCGAACGACGGCCGCGTGCATCCGTCCGGCGCGCTCTGGATCGGCACGATGAGCAAGAAGGCCGAGCCCGAGGCCGGAGCGATCTATCACGTTGCCGGCACGACGGTCACCCGGATCATCGACAGGATCGGCATACCGAACGCCATCTGCTTCTCGCCGGACGGCGCGATCGGTTACTACACGGATTCGAAGGTGAACCACCTGATGCGTATCCCGCTCGACCCGGCAACCGGCCAGCCGGTCGGACCCGCGAGCGTGCTGGTCGACGGCACGTCGATGCGCGGCGTCTTCGACGGTTCGGTCTGCGACAGCGAAGGCACGATCTGGAATGCCCGATGGGACGGAGCCTGCGTCGACCGCTACGCCCCGGACGGCACGCATCTCGCGCGCTATGAAATGCCGACGCGGCGAGTCACCTGCCCCGCATTCTTCGGCAAAACCGCAGACCGCCTGCTCGTGACCTCCTGCCACGAGGGACTGGATGCCGCCGCGCGCGCCGACGACCCGCTCTCCGGCGCGACCTTCGACCTGGGCATCACTGTCGCCGGGCGTCACGAGCCGCTCTTCCGTCTCTGATGGAGCATGCGGGGGGCGCCTGCCCGCTCTTGCGGGCGCCTTTTCTTCCCTGACGGGCAAGGACGGCGGCAATGCCGCCCTTCGGCGGTCTGTGTGGGAGAGGTCAGGCGTCGTGGTCGACGCGCGGCCCTGTTGCTCCGAGCCGCTCGCGATCCAGCATCGCGAACTCATGATAGTGATCGTGGAGGTAACGCAGGGTTGCCGCCTGATCCATCGGCTTGCCGAAGTGATAGCCCTGCCCCATGCCGCAGCCGAGGTCGCGCAGCTTCTTCGCCTCGGCGACCGTCTCGATACCCTCTGCCACGACCGCGAGATCCAGACCTTCGCACATGGTGACGATCGCCTTGATGATATGCTCGGAAGTGCGGTCCGTCATGATCGCGGAAACGAAGGCCCGGTCGATCTTCACCTTGTCGAAGGTGAAATCCCGCAGCCGCCCGAGGCTCGACTGGCCGGTGCCGAAATCATCGAGAGATATCCGGATGCCGAGTTCGCGCAGTTCGTTGATGATGCGCGCGGCCGTGTCGGCCGAGGTCATCACGGCCGTCTCGGTGATCTCGAGCTCCAGCCGGCGCGGATCGAACCCGACGCTGTTGAGGATCGAAAGCGTGTTGTAGGTCGTGCGCGGGTCCATCAACTGCGCCGAGGACAGGTTGAAGGAAAGGAAGAGGTCGCGAGGCCAGGCGAGCGTCGCCTCCGCCGCCTTGCGCAGCAGCGTCTCGGAAAGCATGTCGATAAAACCACGCTCTTCGGCAAGCGGCACGAAGACCGCCGGCGAGACGAAGCCGAGATCGGGATCGATCCAGCGGGCGAGCGCTTCAAAGCCCTTCACACGACCGTCGGCGAGGTTGACGATCGGCTGGAAGTGGACGTCGACATTGTCGGAAATGATCGCGTTGCGCAGCGCCTGTTCGAGTTGAGTGGAACGCCGCATCTCCTGGGCGATCTCGCTCGAATAAACGGTGATCTGGCCGCGGCCCCGCCGTTTTGAACGATAGAGCGCCGTCTCCGCGCTCTTCATCAGCTCTTCGAAATCTGCACCGGCGAAGGGATAGATGGCGAAGCCGAGGGATGCCGAGAGCCGGACGTTACGGTCGCCGAGATCGTAAGGCGCGGACAGCACGTCCTTGATCATCTGCCCCACCCGCTCGGCGGCGACCCGCTCGAAGACCAGCGGCAGGATGACGGCGAACTCGTCTCCATCGTGCCGGGTGACCGTCGCTCCATCAGGAATGCAGGCCTTCAGACGGTGGGCCGCCTGGCAGAGAATTTCGTCACCCGCGACGGTTCCGAACAGGTCGTTGATCGGCTTGAAACCATCCAGATTGACGAGCGCGACCGTAAAGGGCGCAGGATCGTCGGCACGTTCGGCTGCGAGCATCCGCACCTTGTCCCGCAGGCGATAGCGGTTTCCGAGCCCGGTGAGCTGGTCGGTATAGGCCATTGCCTGAAGCTCGTTCTGGCTTACCTGCGGCAATGTCGGATCGGCCGGCGGCATCGACGATATCCTGAGAACCTCTTGTTTCGAATGTCAGGATGTGTCCGAATGATTAAAAAAATAATAGCATTTTCGCGATCTTGGGCGCTTCTACCTCCCCAACTTTGGGGAGGCTTCACGGCCGTTCAGGCCGGCGAAAAGGCGATGTAGCCGGGAATGAACCGCTGGAAGATCGCCTCGATTGCGTCAGAGCACAGGGGCTTCTGCAGGATGTCGTCCATGCCTGCCGAGAGGCAGTCTTCGCGGTCACGTTCGAAGGCGTGGGCGAGGACCCCGATCACCGGCGTCGTGCGTCCGGATGCGCGATCGAGGTCGCGGATGCGCCGGCAGGCGTCGTATCCTGAAATCCCCGGCAAGGTGACATCCATCAGCACGATCTGCGGTTCGAGATTCTGCCAGAGGCGGACTGCTTCCTCGCCGCTCGACGCGATGGTGAAGCGAAAGCCGAGCCCCTCGAGTATCTGGGCGAAGACGATCTGGTTGATCGCATTGTCCTCCGCAACCAGCACCAGCGGATCGCTGCTCATCGGCACGGCATCGCCGGTAGTGATCTCCCAGTCGTCGTCTTCGACGGAGGGGCTGCGGCTCAGGCGTTCGGCGGCAAGAGCGGCGAGCTCGTTCCTGATCTGGAAGCTGTCGATCGGCAAGGCTTCCACGCCATGTTGATGTGCGAGTTCGAGGCACCGCACGTCCATGTTGGTGTCGACGACCACGAGATCGATCGCGACCCCCGCCGACCTGGCGACATCGAGGAAGGCTTCCTCCTCGCCGGCATTCTGAACGGAGCACGCATCGAGACGCAGTTCCGACAGCGTTTCGAGCGCGGCGTCGGCAAAGGCGCTGTCGGCGGTCACCAGCAAGACGCGCCGCCCGGCACAATCCAATGCGCGGGTAGGTCCGTCCGCTACGTTCTCGATGCCGGCGTCCTGTTGTTCTGATCCGAGGGTAATCGCTGCCGCCGTTCGCTCCGTGGCAAGCGTCATGTCCGCCGGATGATCGAGGCTGGTGACAACGAAATAGCGTCCCGGCTTGCCGACGCGCCGGCTGCGCACGGCGAGAGCCACCGGGCCGGACGGTTGCGGAACCGTCACCGACACGAGCGACGGTGCGCCGGTATCGAGGACATGGCGCGCGGTGTCGCCGAGGCTCGCCGCGAGAGCCTTATCGAAAAGGCTGTTCAGCGAACTGCCGAGCATGACGTCCGTTCTTGCGCCGAACAGGGCGCAGAACGCCTTGTTGACGGCCACGATCATCAGACTGCGGTCCTGGACGAAAACGGGATGCGGCAGGTTGTCGAGAATTTCCTCGGTCAGCTGCACGCGTTCGAGATCGGCATGCCACTGCTCCTCCCGCTTCTTCTGTTCGGAAATATCGGTGATGACACAGAGGCCGTGACCGGAAGAAAGACGGCGCATCGACATTTTCGTCCAGCCACGCTGAGCGTCGCGCATCTGGTAATCGAACCGCTCCCGCCAATGGGCGGCGATGCTCTCGGCGATCCATTCCTCACGGCTGCCGATCGCCGCGCCGCCGGCCGGCGTGCAGCTATGCATGCCCGCATCATAGGCGGCGCCGAGAAACTCACGAAGACGTGTTCCGGGAGAGAAGAAGTGAGGGGAAACCGGTACGTAGCCTGCCATCTGGCGGCTCACATAGATCAGTTCGTCGTTGCGGTCGTAGATCATGATCGCGGCAGAAAGGGCCTCGGACGCTGCGTCGAGCGCGGCCGTATGCAACTGCGCGTCCCGCGCTGCCATTTCGCCCGTCACGTGCTTCCCCTTCGACCCGCTCTCGACGGGCACCGCTGGAAAATTCTTCACATTACCGCCTCAAGGAACTGAATGCCTGGGCACCGATCCAAAAACCTTCACTTTCATTCCGCATGAAAAACTCGCCGGCGCCGGGGTGACGCCCGGATGGATGCTTCCGACTCGGTCCGGCAGGGCCGGTTGCCTCGTCGACAGCAACAACCATCCGCCCCGCTTTGAACGTATTGGGGCACAACCGACGTTAGTTGCTGGTCCTTAACGGGGACTTAATGGTGAGTGGCAACGTTTTCGCCGCTGCACACGGATTTCCACCGTTTCCGGCGCTTTCAGGCTTTCCTCACCTGTCCGAATCCGGGAAAATGATAAAATGGCCATTAAACAGCTCTCCGAAACGCTCATCAACCAGATCGCCGCCGGTGAGGTCATCGAGCGTCCCGCAAGCGCGGCGAAGGAACTGATCGAAAATGCGATCGACGCCGGTGCCACACGAATCGAGGTGGCCACCGCCGGCGGCGGCAAGAGCCTGCTGCGCGTGGCGGACAACGGCGCCGGCATGGATCCCGCCGATCTTGAGCTTGCGATTCGCCGGCACTGCACCTCGAAGATTTCCGAATCGCTCTTCGACATCCGCAGCCTGGGCTTTCGCGGCGAAGCCCTGCCCTCGATCGGCTCGGTCGCAAAGCTCTCGATCGCGAGCCGCGTGCCCGGCAGCGCAGAAGGTGCGGAGATCAGCGTCGCCGGCGGCAGGGTTTCGGCCATCCGTCCGGTCGCCGCCAATCCGGGAACCGTCGTCGAGGTCCGCGACCTCTTCTTCGCGACCCCGGCGCGGCTGAAATTCCTGAAGACGGAAAAGGCCGAGGCAGGTGCCATCACCGAAGTCGTCAAGCGGATGGCCATCGCCTTCCCGCACGTCCGCTTCGTGCTTTCCGGCAGCGACCGCTCGACGCTCGAGTTCCCGGCAACGACTGGCGATCCTCTCGCCCGCATCGCCCAAGTGCTCGGCAGCGACTTCCGTGACAACGCGATCTCGCTCGATGCCGAACGGGAAGAGGTGCGCCTCACCGGTTTTGCCGGCGTCCCGACCTTCAATCGCGGCAACTCGGCCCATCAATATGCCTTCGTCAACGGCCGCCCCGTGCAGGACAAGCAGATCCTCTCGGCGATCCGCGGTGCCTATGCCGAAACCGTGCCGCACGGGCGCTATCCGGTGGCGGTACTGTCGATCGACATCGACCCGGCACTCGTCGACGTCAACGTCCATCCGGCGAAATCCGACGTCCGCTTCCGTGACCCCGGACTGGTGCGCGGCCTGATCGTCGGCGCGATCCGCGAGGCCTTGCAGCGCGAGGGCGACCGCGCCTCGACCACGGGCGCCGGCGGCATGCTCCGCGCCTTCCGCCCCGGTTTCCGTCCACCGAACCCCGCTGGTGGCTACAGCTGGAGCCCTGAAACGTCACCCTACCGGCCCGCCGCGGCCCCGTTCAGGTTCGCCGAACCGCAACAGGCCCGGTTCGACACCGTTGCCGTGCCGACAGCCCGCGCCGAAGCGCCGGCTGTCGTTCCCCCGTCCGCTCCCCCGGTCGAGAGCCATCCGCTCGGTGCGGCCCGCGCACAGGTCCACGCCAACTACATCGTCGCGCAGACGGAGGACGGCCTCGTCATCGTCGACCAGCATGCCGCCCACGAGCGTCTCGTCTTCGAGCAGATGCGCAAGGCGCTTTCCGGAAGGCGGCTGCCGTCCCAGGGACTGCTCATCCCCGAGATCGTCGACCTGCCGGAAGAAGACTGTGACCGCCTCATGGTCCATGCCGAGGCGCTGGAACAACTCGGCCTTTCGGTCGAGCGCTTCGGTCCCGGCGCCGTCGCCGTGCGCGAGACGCCGGCCATGCTCGGCGAGATGGATGTGCAGGCGCTCGTTCGCGAGCTTGCCGACGAGATCGCCGAATGGGACACGGCCGGCGGGCTCGCCGCGCGGCTGGAACACGTCGCCGCGACCATGGCCTGCCACGGCTCGGTGCGGTCGGGCCGGGTTCTGCGCGTCGAGGAGATGAACTCGCTGCTGCGCCAGATGGAGGCGACGCCGGGTTCGGGCCAGTGCAACCACGGCCGGCCGACCTATGTCGAGCTCAAGCTCTCCGACATAGAAAGGCTATTCGGCCGCAGCTGATATTTCTGGAATTTCCGCGCGTCGCGGAGTATGGCAAGGCGATGACGTGCGAAGGAGCAGTGTGACATGAACCGTTTCGAAGGCAGCGGCAACCGGGAAGCCAAGATCCGGTACTTGGACGCCGACTTCCAGATCCTGTCCCCCGGCTCCTACGTGGTCTGCGCCGTCACCGGCAAGCCGATCCTCATCGACGAGCTGCGTTACTGGAGCGTCGCCCGGCAGGAACCCTATGTGGATGCCGCCGCCTCGTTCGAGGCCGAAAAGCGGGCGGGCGCCCTTCCCGTCCAGAACCGCTGAGGCAGCATATCCGCTAGACGCCGTAGCGTCCTTCCTTCAGCCGGCGCGCGCGATGCACCTCGATCGCCCGGTCGATGATCTTTCCCGGCGCATTGGGATCGTCGAACATCATCTCGACGTCCACGACCTTGCACCTGCGTGCGAGTTCCTCGGCACGCCCCGGCCCGGAGCGCAACCGCACGAAGTCCTTCGCCGTGGTCACCAGTTCCAGATCGCTCGCGGCAGCCTTGTCGAGCAGTTCGGCAATCTCGTCCTCGCCCATGTGGTGATGGTCGGGCAAGGCGCGGCGCTCGACGAGCTCTGCGCCCAGCTCCTCCACGGTGCGGAAGAACTTCCCCGGATCGGCAATGCCGGCGAAGGCGAGCACGCGCTTTCCGGAGATGCCGGCATCGCCCCGCGGCGAGAGCGAGGCGACATAGATCGGCTTGCCGGCCCGCGCCGCCTGGCGCACCAGGCGATCGGCCGCGGTGCCGTTGCCGACCTTCAGCAAGCCGTCGACATAACGCATCTGCACGCGGATCGGTGCCCGAACGGGTCCGCCGGGCACGAGATGGCCGTTGCCGATGCCGCGGATGCTGTCGATGACGATCAGGGCAAAATCGACCGCGAGGCGTGCGCTCTGGAAGCCGTCGTCCATGATGATCAGGTCCACCCCCTCGTCGACGAGGCGCCGGGCGCCGGCAAAACGCTTGCGGGAAATGACGGTGAGCGCGTGGCGGGCAAGCAGCAGCGGCTCGTCGCCGACGTCGGTCGAACGATGGTGCTCCGGATCGACGACGGTCGTCACGTCGAGAGAGCCGCCATAGCCGCGACTGAGGATGCCGGGCTTCAGGCCCTGCGCATGAGCGGCGCGCACCAGCGCCAGGACGGTCGGCGTCTTGCCGGCACCGCCGACGGTGAAATTGCCGACGCAGATGACCGGAACGGGCGAGGACAGGCGCTTGCCGTTCGCCATACGCCGGCCGGCGATCTGGCCGTAGAGAAACGAGAACGGCGACAGCGCCCAGGCGCGCCAATCCGGCTTCGTCCACCAGAAGGGTGGGGCTTCCGATACCATCACGTCCTCCCCCTGCTCGTCGCGGCTCCGCCGGAAAGCCTTTGTTTACGATGATGCAACAGACCGCAGGCGGATGGCCTTCGTCAACCCGTCTCGTGGGCGATGCCTCCAGCCGCCTTCAGGCGAGCAGGGCTTCGAGCTCGCTGATGTCGTTCAGGCAGACGTCGCAGGCCTCGGCGAGCGTCGCCTGCGAGCCGGTCCCGCTCAGCACCGCGACCTTGAGCCCCGCGCCGGCATTGTGTCCCATATGCATGTCGTGATTGTTGTCGCCGACGACGGCGACCGCACCGGGCACGAGCCCCGTCGCCCGACAGAAGCCGAGCACCATGCCGGCCTCGGGCTTCGAACCGTGACCGCTGTCGTAGCCGGCGACGAAATCGACGTACTCGGTGATGCCGAAACGCTCGACGACGCGGCGGATGGATTTCTCGTTGTCGCTCGAAGCGATGCCGAGTTTCAGGCCGCGTCCATGCAGGCGTGAGAAGAGCGGCGCCAGCTCGATGACGGGAACCGAGAGGTCGGCGGCATCGGCGAAGAGTTCGTCGAGGACCGGGACCAGCGCCTCGCTTGCCATCGGAGAACCTGCAGCCACGAGACCCTCGGCGATCTCACGGGTGTTGCCGGCGGCAAACAGACTGTCCGGCACGATATGGCCGCTCACCGGGTCCATGCCGCAGGCGAGCAACAGGCGATCGGCGAGCGACGGGTCGCCTCCGGCCGCCAACAGTGCCAGCTTGCGGTTGACCGGCGCCCAGCTCGCATCGAAATCGAGAAGCGTTCCGTCCTTGTCGAAGAGGATCCCTGCGATCCCCGCACCCCGGTCCATGTCCTGTACTCTTTTCTTCTTCAGCGCTGCCGTGCGGCGCGCGGCTCCAGCCGCGCCTTGACGGTGAGAGGGTTGATGTAGGGCTCCAGCCCCTTGATCGTCGCAACGAGCGCGCCGCGCATCTCCTGCAGCGTCTCGGTGCCCGCATCGATCATCTTGTGGCGGGCGAGGTCGTTGACCGAGAGGAAGTGCACGGCCTTCGCCAGCATTTCGGCGTCGCGCACGATCCGGGCATTGCCGTTGCGCACCAGCCGCTGATAGCTGTCACGGAAATTCTCGACGTTCGGTCCGGTCAGCACGGCGCAGCCCAGCATCGCCGGCTCAAGCGGATTCTGTCCGCCCTGTCCGGTGATCGAGCGACCGACGAAGGCGATTTCCGTCAGCCGCAGATAGAGCCCCATCTCGCCGATCGTGTCACCGAGAAAGACATCCGTATCAGGGGTGATCTCGTCCTCGCGGGTGCGGCGCGCGACCTTCAATCCCTTCTCGACCATCATCGCTTCGAGCTCGTCGCAGCGTTCGGGATGGCGTGGCACGATGATGGTCAACAGTCCGACATGGGCCTTCAGCGCCCGATGCACCATGACGGCGATCTTTTCCTCGCCCTCGAAGGTGGAGATGGCCGCCCAGGTCTTGCGATGGCCGATCTGCTCCCGATAGCGGGCAAGCGCCGTCATGTCGCAGGGCGGCGCGTCGCCATCGACCTTGAGGTTGCCGGAGACGGCGACCGGCCATGCGCCGAGATCACGGAAGCGCTCGGCGTCGACATCCGACTGCGCAATCACCAGTGAAAGCCTGGAAAACAGCGCCTCGGCGATCGAGTTGTGGCGATGCCAGCGCTCGAAGGAGCGGTCCGACATGCGGGCGTTGACGAGGATCTGCGGAATGTGGCGCCGGTCGAGCTCGCCGAGCGTCGTCGGCCATATCTCGGACTCGACGGAGATGGCGATGTCCGGTCCCCAGTAGTCGAGGAAACGGCGCACCGCCGGCCTCAAATCGAGGGGCACATACTGGTGGATGATTTCCCCGTCGAGGCGCAGCCGCACGAGTTCGGCGGAGGTGACGGTTCCGGTGGTCAGCAAGACGTTGATGTCGCGGCGGCGCAATTCGCGCATGAGGCCAACGACGGCGAGCGTCTCGCCCACGCTCGCGGCATGAATCCAGACGAGCGGTCCGTGCGGACGGTCTGTCGAGGGATAGCCGAAGCGCTCCAGCCGACGCGCGCGGTCTTCCTTGCCCTTGGCGGCCCGCAACGCCAGCAGCGGTCCGGCGAGCGGGTAGGCAGCAATGCCCGCCCAGCTGTAGCCGGTAATCGCCATCGATGCGAAACCGTCGATCATCGCCATCAATAAAGACCGCTTCTCTTAGCTTTCGGTGCCATGGCGCCCTTTCGATCAGGCTGGCCAAACTGAAACTGTCGATGCTGCAAAACTGCGTTCAAAAATTGACGTCCCGCCACCGCACCCGATCTAAAAGCCGGATGCGGTACGGTCGAATTCATCAGTCCTGACCCACGACCTTCTCACCCGGGGTCAACAGGCGGTGCATGTGCACGATGAAATAGCGCATGTGGGCGTTGTCGACAGTGGCCTGGGCCTTGCCCTTCCACGCCGCCAGCGCGCTTGCATAATCGGGGAAGATGCCGACGATGTCGAGATCGTTCAGGTCCTTGAAATGCACGTCCTTGAGGCTGGTCAGCTCACCGCCGAAGACGAGGTGGAGGAGCTGCTTCTGATCGCTGGATTCGGTCATTCTACGTTTCTTTCCATTCGTGTTCGCCTCCCCTTTTCCTGTGATCGATTTCGACGAAAACGTCAACCGCGCGGGAAGGCGGCAAGCCTCTCGAGGAGATCCGGAAGCTCGCCTTCAACCGCCGCACACAGGACGCCGTGGGTGACCTCCGGACGATTGTAGGTGAGTGCGTTTCCACCGAGATCGGTGAGCCGCCCTCCGGCCTGCTGCAGGATGAGATCGGCGGCTGCGATGTCCCAGTCATGGGAGTTCGGCTTGACGAACGTGGCGTCGATGCGGCCTTCGGCGACCATCGCGATCCGGTAGGCGAGCGAAGGGACGTGTTCGACGCGTTCGATGCGGCCCTTCAGCGGCGCGTCGAACACATCGATAATGTCCATCGGGGTTGCGACGCGCAATTTCTTCACCGGATCGAAGACGGCGACCGCGATCGGCTTGCCGTTCTTCAGCGCCGGTCCGCCTTCGACCGCCGAATACTCCTCGCCGAGCGCCGGCGCGACGAGAACGCCGGCCACCGGCTTGCCGCGATGAACGACGGCGACGCTGATGCACCAGGTCGGCTTGTTGCCGATGAAGGCGCGCGTACCGTCGATCGGGTCGACGACGAACAGGGTGTCCGATTTCAACCGGCCGAGATCGTCGTCGGTTTCCTCCGAAAGCCAGCCGTAGGACGGACGGGCGGTGCGCAACCGCTCTTCGAGGCATTCGTTTGCGGCGTGGTCGGCGGCGCTGACCGGCGAGCGGCCCTCGTTCTTCCACCAGACCTGCGGCGACTGGCCGAAGAAGGTCAGCGCGACGGCGGCCGCCTCCCGCGCCGCGGCGGCGATCAGGTCGATATCCGCCTGCCAGTCGGAAATGAGAGCGGCGGTCATGATGGCACCATCCTCTGCGTTTTGCGAGTCACGTCAGCGGCCGGCGATCGTCATGCCCTCGATGGCGACGGTCGGGGCCGCAACGGCAAACTTGCGGTCGATGTCGTTCGCCGCGGTCAGCCGCATGAACATGTCTTTCAGGTTCGAGGCGATCGTCACGCCGGAAACCGGGTAGGCAAGCTCGCCGTTCTCGATCCAGAAGCCGGTGGCGCCGCGGCTGTATTCACCCGTCACCATGTTGACGCCCTGGCCGATCAGCTCGGTGACGTAGAAGCCGTTGCCGACGGAGCGGATCAGGTCTTCCGGCGCAATACTGCCCGGCTCGAGCGCGAGATTGGTCGACGTCGGAGACACCGCCGTCCCGCCGCGTGAACCGCGGCCGTTTGTATGGAGGCCGAGTTCACGAGCGGCGGAGGAAGACAGGAACCAGTGCTTCAGGACACCGTCTTCGATCATCACCAGCTTCTCGCCCTTCACGCCCTCGCCGTCGAAGGGCCGCGAGCCGGAGCCGCGCCCCTTCAGCGGATCGTCCGTGATGTTCAACCCGGACTTCAGCACCTCCGTTCCCATACGATCGCGCAGGAAGGAGGTCTTGCGGGCGACCGCAGCGCCATTGATCGCGCCGGCGATATGGCCGACGAAGCCACGCGCCACGCGCGGGTCGAAGACGACGGTGACGTTCTGGCCGGTTTCGACCTGGCGGGGATCGAGGCGGCGGACCGCCCGCTCGCCGGCCCGTCGCCCGATTTCGGAAGCAGGATCAAGATCGGCATAGAAGAGCCGGCTATCGAAGTCGTGGTCGCGCTCCATCCGCGTGCCCTCGCCGGCGATGACGCCGACGGAGCAGCCGAAGCGCGAGGACTGGAAGCTGCCGGAAAAGCCGTGGGATGTAACGAGCACGAGACCGCCCATGCCGGCCGAGGCTCCCGCTCCGACCGAGTTGGAGACCCCCTTGACCGCAAGCGCCGCCTCTTCCGCCGAAAGGGCCGCATCGCGCAATTCGTCACTCGATACCTCGGCCGGATCGAAGAGATCGAGGTCGGGATAGGAGCGTGCGAGATCGGCCGCGTCGGCGAGACCGGCGAAGGGGTCTTCCGGCGACACCTTCGCCATCGCGACCGCCCGCTCGGCAAGCACCTTCAGATCGAAGCCGGGATTGGCCGAAACGCTCGCGACCTGCCTGCCGATGAAGACCCGCAGCGAGAAGTCGTCGCTTTCGGACGACTCCGTCGTCTCCACCTTACCCAACCGAACGCCGACCGATTTCGAGCGCGACCGGACGACGACCGCGTCCGCACTGTCGGCTCCCGCCTTCAGGGCAAGATCGACGAGCTGGCCGGCGCGGGAAAGGAGAGTGGCGGAATCGATTTCAGGGGTCATGACTTGGCCTTTCATTAGGGCTCCATGTATTGTGCATTCCAGTAGGCATCAAGGGCCGCGGCGCCGATTCCCGAGAGCCGTCACGATAAACAGAGAAGGAGAATGAGAGCTTGACGACGGCACCCGACGCGCTCTTTACCGAAACCCTGCTTCTGCTCGGCGGGGCTGTCGTGGCGGCCCCGATCTTCCGCAAGCTCGGCCTCGGGACCGTGCTCGGCTATCTTGCCGCCGGTGTTGTCATCGGCCCCATTCTTCACCTGCTGACGGGTGCGGGCGAAATTCTCGCCGTCGCCGAACTCGGCGTGGTGTTCCTGCTCTTCATCATCGGGCTCGAACTCAATCCCACGCGACTCTGGCGCATGCGCGCCGACATCTTCGGGCTCGGAACGGCGCAGGTGCTGCTGACCGGTCTCGCGCTCACGGGCGCCGCCGTCTTTTCCGGCCTCGTCGACTGGCGCGGCGGCCTCGTCGCAGGATTTGGGCTCGCGCTCTCCTCGACCGCCTTCGCCCTGCAGCTGCTGAACGACGCCGGCGACATGAACACCCGCTACGGCCAGCGTTCGTTCTCGATCCTGCTGCTCCAGGACCTTGCGATCGTCCCGCTGCTCGCGATGGTTTCCATCCTGTCCAGCCGCCAGGAGGCGGCCGACGGATCCGTGCTCGTCGACTCGGTCGTCGCCGTGCTCGCTATCGTCGCGATGGTGATGGCCGGACGCTACCTTCTGACGCCTCTCTTCCAGATCATCGCCCGCACCGGCGCAAGGGAGGTGATGATCGCGGCGGCGCTGCTGGTGGTGCTCGGATCGGCGGTGCTGATGCAGCTCGCCGGCCTTTCCATGGCGATGGGCGCCTTCCTGTCCGGCGTGATGCTCGCCGAATCCTCCTACCGCCACGAACTCGAAGCCGACATCGAGCCTTTCCGCGGAGTGCTGCTCGGGCTGTTCTTCATGGCCGTCGGCCTGTCGCTCGACCTGAAGGTCATCCTGGACAATCTCGCTCTCGTGCTGGTCGCCGTGCCGGCAGTGATGGCGATCAAGGCCGCGATCCTCTACGGCCTTTGCCGGACATCCGGTTCCTCGCACGACGATGCGGTGCGGATCGCCTTTCTGCTGCCGCAGGGCGGCGAGTTCGGCTTCGTGCTGTTCACGACCGCGACCACGCAACAGCTTCTTTCGAACGGCACCGCCTCGCTGCTGATCTCGATCGTCACGCTGACCATGGCGCTGACGCCGATCGGCGCGACGCTCTCGCGCCGCCTGCTCACAGGCGACAGCCGCGAGGAACTCGACGAGGATTTCGAAGGTGCGGGCTCCGACGTACTGATCATCGGGTTTTCGCGTTTCGCCCAGATCGCCGCACAGATCCTGCTCGCAAGCGGGCGCGACGTGACGATCATCGACGATTCCGCCGACCGCATCCGCCAGGCGGCGTCCTTCGGCTTCCGCATCTACTACGGCGACGGCAACCGGCTCGACGTGCTGCGCGCGGCGGGGCTGAAGCGGGCGAAGATCGTCGCCGTCTGCACGCAGAAGAAGGAGACGACCGACCGGATCGTCGATCTCATTCTCGCCGAATGCCCCGACGTGCGGCTCTTCGTCCGCTCCTACGACCGTATCCACAGCCTGTCGCTCAGGGCGCGGAACGTCGAATACGAGCTGCGCGAGACACTGGAATCGGGCCTGCTCTTCGGCCGCAAGACGCTGGAAGCCCTCGGCATGAGCGAGGAGGACGCCCTCGCGATCGGCGAGGATATCCGCCGTCGCGACGAGGAGCGGCTGCGCATCCAGTTGACGGACGGTCTGCACGCCGGCCGGCACATGCTGCACAACCGTCCCGTCCGGCCGGAACCGCTGGTGAAGCCGAAGCGCACGACGCCCGACGACGTCGAGGCCGCCGTTCGCGCCCATACGGGCACGGAGAACTCCTGAAGGCCGTCAGCTGCGGACGACATCCTCCAGCCGCACCTCGATCCGGCGTTTGAGATCGTCCTTCAGGGCTTCCGCCGCGTCGAGGATCTGCCGCGCCTTCAGGAAATCGAGCACGCGGTAGGAATTGACGTCCGGCCGCAGCAGGATGTCGGGTGGCGAGAGCTTCTGCTTGAGCGCCAGGTTGGCCTGCATCATCAGCTGGCTCGCGCCGAACAGGCTGTCGATGCGGTTCGGCGACTCGCCGTCGTCGCCGACCGGCCCGCCGATCACATCGACGCCGATGACGATGTCGGCCGTGCCGGCGAGGTGGTCATAGGGAACGGGATTGTAAATGCCGCCGTCGATCATGAAGCGGCCGCCGAGGCGCACCGGCATGAAGAGCGCGGGGATTGCCGCCGACGCCGCCAGAGCATTGAGGAGATCGCCGCTCT
This sequence comes from Ciceribacter sp. RN22, assembly GCF_024054295.1. Taxonomy (NCBI): domain Bacteria; kingdom Pseudomonadati; phylum Pseudomonadota; class Alphaproteobacteria; order Hyphomicrobiales; family Rhizobiaceae; genus Ciceribacter; species Ciceribacter sp. RN22. The sequence continues at coordinate 788,126 of NZ_JAMXLD010000001.1, read as the reverse complement.
CGCAGACGACCTCGGTCTGGCCGAAATAGTCCGTCGCGACGACCTTCAGCGGGATGGAGAGGCCGGAAAAAACCTCCGGCAGGCGCTCCGGCAGAAACGCCTTCAGGATACGTTCGAGATTGAACTGACCGAGCCGGAACCCGCCGAGGGCGTCGCGCATGGTGGCCGGCCCGAGACTCCAGAGGCGGTTGGCGAGCACCGAACGCTTGCCGACGGTCTCCAGCGTATAGTCGCGAATCTCGCGACCCGTCATGCCGGCGGCCATTCCCGCGCCGATGATCGCGCCGATCGAAGAGCCGGCGATCGCCGCCGGACGGATGCCCATTTCGTCAAGCGCCTCGATGACCGGAATATGGGCAAGCCCACGGGCGCCGCCTGCTCCGAGCGCGAGTGCCAGCGTCGGCCCGCTGGCGGCGGCCGGAGCCGGTATCGTCGCTGGCGTCGTTTCGCTTTCCACCGGCAGCCCTCGTTCGCCCATCACCGTCAGGCGGGACGGTATTCGTAGAAATACATCTTCGTGTCGCCGAACGTCCGCTCCTCGATCAGGCGGAAGGCCGGGTGCATGTTGATCACCGCCTCGGCCTTCTCCTCCAGGATCGCGAGCGCCCCCGGCACCAGCCAGCCCCCCTCGTGGGCGGCGGCGAAGGCCTTTTCGCCGAGACCCTTGTTGTAGGGCGGGTCTGCGAACATCAGATGAAAAGGTTCGATATTGGCGGCGGGACCGAGCAGGGTCGCATCGCGCCGCAGGATCTTCGCCCGCCCGTGCAGGCCGAGCGCGTCGATGTTCTCCCAGAGAAGGCTGCGGCCTTCGACACTGTTTTCGACGAAGAGCGCGGCACGGCAGCCGCGCGACAGCGCCTCGAGGCCAACTGCGCCGGTGCCGGCGAAGAGGTCGAGCACGCGCGTGCCGTCGAGACAGCCGGGATGCGCGTGGGTCAGGATGTTGAACAGGCTCTCGCGCGTCCGGTCGATGGTCGGCCGGATCGCGTTCGATTTCGGCGTCGCCAGGTTGCGACCGCGAAACTCACCGCCGACGATCCGCACCGCCCGTTACCTCCTGCCCTTCGAAGGACCCCGGCCACCGCCGGAAGGCTTGCCCCCGAAAGGCTTGCCGCCACCCGGACGGCCACCCCGCGGTTTGTCGGCTCCCCCGGCAGGCTTGCCACCACCGGTCTTCCCGCCGAAACTCTTGCCACCGAAGCTCTTGCCGCCCTTGCGCTCGGGCTTGCCGGAGAACGGCCGGTCGCCGGCGGGCTTTTCGCCACTGCGCGGGCGATCGCCGTAGGGTCTGTCGCCACGAGGCCGATCGCTGCGGTCGCGCGCCTCCTGCGGACGCTCGCGACGGGGCCGATCCTCGAAAGACCTGCCTTCGAAGGAACGCCCTTCACGGGGACGATCGCCGCGATCCGGCCGGCCACCGGCACTCCGCCTGCCGCCGAAACCCTCGTCCTCGTCCTTGCGGCGGGGCGGCGCCTCGGCGCGGATCCACTCGCCTTCCTCGTCGCGGGTCTTGCTGATCGTCACGCGCGAACGGGCGTCGGGCTGGCCGAAAGCGGGCTTTCCGCCCCGCGACGCTTCCTCGAAGCGCGGGCGGCCGCCCGGCTTGCCGGCGCCGGAAGCCGCCTTGCGGGCGGCTGCCTTTTCGCCGAGCGGACGCGCACCCGGCGCCATCCAGACATTGGCGGTACGGCTCTGTCCCGCCGGCTTGCGCTTCGGGCGATCGGCGAAATCGCCTTCTTCGCGCTTGTCGCCGCGCCCGGCCTTGGGCGCCGGGCCGGAGCGGCGGGTGTCGAGCCGGCCGAGGGCGCGCTCGCGGCGATCCTCGGGTTTTTCGCGCTTCCCGTGCTGGGGTTTTTCGGATGGCTTCTCGGCCGCCTCGCCCTCGTCTTCGTCACGTTCGCGCGAATAGATCGGCGCGTCGAAATTGGCCTTGGCATCCTCGATGAGACGCGGTCCGAGCTGGTCGCGCAGCATCCGGCCGCGGACCTCCTGGACCTGGCCTTCGGGCAGGTCGCCGAGCTGGAAGGGGCCATAGGAGATGCGGATCAGGCGGTTCACCTCGAGGCCGAGCGCGCCGAGCACGTTCTTGATCTCGCGGTTCTTGCCTTCGCGCAGGCCCATGGTCAGCCAGACATTATGGCCCTGCTTGCGATCGAGGGTGGCATCGATCGCACCGTAGAGAACGCCTTCGACGGCGATGCCTTCCTTCAACTTGTCGAGCCGGTCCTGGTCGATGTCGCCGTGGGCGCGGACGCGGTAGCGACGCAGCCAGCCGGTCGTCGGCAGTTCGAGCACGCGGGCAAGGCCGCCGTCATTGGTCAGGAGCAGCAGGCCTTCGGTGTTGATGTCGAGGCGGCCGATGGACATGACGCGTGGCAGGTCGTCCGGCAGGTTCTCGAACACCGTCGGGCGGCCTTCCGGATCGGAATTGGTGGTCACCAGCCCGGCCGGCTTGTGGTAGAGCCAGAGCCGGGTGCGCTCAATGCCGCGGATCGGCTCGCCATCCACCTCGATCTTGTCGGCGAGTGTGGCATTGACGACCGGCGTGTCGAGCACCTTGCCGTTGAGGCTGACACGACCTTCCATGATCATGCGCTCGACGTCGCGGCGCGAGGCGACGCCCGCGCGAGCGAGAAGCTTGGAGATGCGCTCCGGAACGACCGCGTCGGTGGCGGCCGCCACGACAGGCGCCGGCTTGCCGGGTTTGGCTGCGGCCTTCGGTGCCGCCTTGGCGGCGGATTTCGGCGCGCCCTTCTCGGCGGAACGGGTAAATTTGCGGGGCGACGGCTTTGCGCCGCGTTCGGACGATTTGGCGCCGGGACGCTTAGGCTTGTCTTTGGATGTCATTTGTTGTTTGCCTGTGGTTTGGCCGTGTCCTATCAGGTCGCGGGGCCTTGGTTAAGAGGAAATGTCACATGCCGCCGGCGAATCGTTTCATGGAGCTTGCGCTGGCGGAAGCCGAAGCGGCCGGGAAACGCGGTGAAGTGCCCATCGGTGCCGTGGTCGTGCTCGACGGCGAGGTGATCGCGAGCGCCGGGAACCGTACCCGCGAACTGCATGACGTGACGGCGCACGCCGAAATCGCCGCGATCCGGCTCGCCGCGGAGCGCGTCGGTGACGAACGGCTCTCCGGCGCCGATCTCTACGTGACCCTGGAGCCCTGCACGATGTGCGCGGCGGCGATCTCCTTCGCCCGCATCCGGCGGCTCTACTACGGCGCCGAGGACCCGAAGGGCGGCGGCGTCGACAACGGCGTGCGCTTCTACGCCCAGCCGACCTGCCACCACGCGCCGGAGGTCTATTCCGGCATCGGCGAGAGCCGTGCGGCCGATATTCTCAGGACCTTTTTCCGGGAACGGCGCGAGGAGCCGTGAGCAGGAGCCGTCAGGCGACGACCGTTCCTGCCTCCTCACCATCGATGACGATGCGGTTACGGCCCGCCCTCTTCGCCCGGTAGAGGTCCTCGTCGGCCTGCCGGAAAAGTGCCGTTGGATCGAACACACCTTTTGCACAACGTCCGCCGATGCTGACGGACAACGGCACGCGCATGCCCTCGGCGACGAGCTCGCTGCCGGCCACCGCGCGGCGAAGAGCCTCGGCGATCGCAAGCGTCTTCACGCGATCCGCCCCTTCCAGGAACAATACGAATTCCTCGCCACCGATCCGGCCCCAGAAGTCCCGCGGCCCGAGCGCGGCGGCGATCGTGCGGCCGATCATGCGCAATGCGTCGTCACCGACGAGATGGCCGAAGGTATCGTTGATCTTCTTGAAGTGATCGGCGTCTGCGATCAGCAGCGCGGACGGCTGCGGCCCGAATGCCGCCGAGTCGAGGGCGGCGAAGAAGGTTTCACGGTTCAATCCGCCGGTCAGGGAATCAATCCGCGATCGCTGCTTCAGGTCCGCATGCAGCACGGAGAGTTCCGCATGCATGTCCTCCAGTTCGACGTGCATGCGCGCGATCTCGTCACGCTGGCGCTCGATCGTCTCCTTCTGGTGGAACTGCCAGGCGCTCGCCGGTGCGGCGATGACGAGCGGGCACAGGACGCTCATCAAGAAGCCGGGTCCGTCGGGATGACCGCCGAGCAGCGGCACGAGCAACAGCACGATCGACACCGAGACCGCGACGGACAATGCCGTCACGATCGCCGCCTTCGTCGCCGTTTTCCTGCTGATTCCGAACATGGGCCGGACACTATGATCGGTCCGGTTAACGGGCTGTGACGCCGGGGAGGCAAAATCCCGGATAGGAGCCTGTCAACCGGCCGCGAAATCCCTGAGCCGGTCGCCGGAGAGGCGGTAGCGAATCCACTCCGACTGCGGTTCTGCGCCGACAGCCTCGTAGACGCGGATCGCCGGGGTGTTCCAGTCGAGCACGCTCCATTCGAAGCGTCCGCAACCCTCGTCGACGGCAGTCTTCGCGAGGTAGCGCAGCAAGCGCTTGCCGGCGCCCGAACCGCGGTAGTCGGGGGAAACGTAGAGGTCCTCGAGATAGAGGCCCTTGCGCGCCTGCCAGGTGGAATAGCTGTAGAACCAGATGGCGAAACCGGCCGGAACGCCGTCCGCCTCGAGGATCGCGGCACCGGTGACGGCACCAGGCCCGAAGAGCGTCCGGGTCAGGCTTTCTTCCGTCGCTTCGACCTCGTGCTCGGCCTTCTCGTAGATGGCAAGCTCGGTGATGAAACGCAGGATCGCGCCGACATCGTCCGGCGTCGCATTGCGGATGGTGAAGCTGGTCATGGATATCCCAGGGGCCAAACAGACGTGCAGGCCGTTTCCGGCCTGCGACATGTTACGAGACTAAGGAGGAATGCACGCTTATTGGAAGGGCATCCACCAGGAGGACGTCTGGCGGGCGGCCTTGGCCTCCTTCTTGCGGCGCTTTTCCTTCTTGAGCTCCGGCTCGCCGAGGTCGTCGAGGTTTCCCGCAGACGCGACCTGACGGTACTGCGTCGGCGGATCGGAGAGGAAACGGCGCTGGTCGAGATAGGCGCCCTTCTGCAGCTGGCGCGCCTCGCGGAAGGCGGCCCACTTCTGGCTCTCGGTCATGGTGCCGGCCGTGCCGTAGCCGGCGAGCAGCGGCGAGCGGTAACGCGGATTGTCCTTGTTGGCATCGGCCTCGGCGACCAGGCGTTGACGCGCATCTTCCGGCGATTCCAGCCATTCGGGATTTTCCTTGCTGGCCAGCGACTGCTGCGGCTCGGCAAGCGTGTTCCTGGCGGTCTCCGGCGGCATGACCAGCGCAGGACGCGGATTGTACTTGGTACCGGCGTTCTTGTTCGGGCTCGCCCCGATCGACACCGCCGACCCGACGTCATCGACGAGCTGTTCCATCGCCGTCTTGTCGGTGCCGTATGTCGGGCTGCCGACGCAACCCGTCAGGCTCAGGCAAACCGCAATGATGCCCGTCGCCCCGGCACCCACTCTGAACATATCAGCCGCTTTCATAAACGCCCTTCCAGCCTCGCCGGCACAGTCTATCCGGCCGACAACACCCATTCAACCTTCGCCTGAACGAGGATTTCGGCCAATTTCAGGCAGGTTTTACCGGATGACAGGCAAAAGCGCAAATCACCCGGTAACTTTTGCTTAACGAAGCGCGGCGAGCTCCCGTAGCGCCGCGGCGTCGCGGGCCGAAACCTCCGGATAGTCCGGATCGGAACCGACATCCTTTGTGATGCGCCAGGAACGGGCGCACTTGCGGCCCTCGGCGAGCTTCGGTTCGACCGAAACCTTGCCGACCTCCGGCAAGCGGAAGGCGTCCGCCGGTCCTTCGTCGGCAACGACCGTGATGTCGGAGGTGATGCAGATTTCGGCGAAGTCCTGACCCTTGAGCGCCTGGAAGAGCGCCGGGTCGCCGACATGGACGACCGGGGCGGCCTCGAGCGAGGAGCCGATGCGCTTGTCCTTGCGTTCGATTTCAAGCGCGCCGGTGACGACGGTGCGAACCTGCCGGATCTTGCCCCACTTCTCGTCGAGCGCCGGGTTCAGCCATTCGGCCGGAATTTCCGGGAACTGTTCGAGATGTACGGAATCTGCTGAGGGATTGCGCGACAGCCAGGCTTCCTCGGTGGTGAAGGGCAGCATCGGCGCCATCCACGTGACGAGGCAGTCGAAGAGCTTGCGGATGACCGCGAGCGATGCACGGCGGCGCAGCGAGGACGGCGCGTCGCAATAGAGCGCATCCTTGCGGACGTCGAAGTAGAAAGCCGAAAGCTCGATGTTGGAGAAGTCGATCAGCGAACGGGTGATCTTCTTGAAGTCGAAGGCGTCGTAGCCCTCGCGCACGACCTTGTCGAGCTCGGCGAGGCGATGCAGCATCAGCTTTTCCAGCTCCGGCATGTCGGCATAGGCAATCTCCTCGCCCTTGTCGTGGGCGAGCGTGCCGAGCATCCAGCGGAGGGTGTTCCTGAGCTTGCGATAGGCGTCGATGTTGGTCTGGATGATCGACTTGCCGAGACGCTGGTCTTCCCAGTAATCGGTGGTCATGACCCAGAGGCGCAGGATATCGGCGCCCGATTCCTTCATCACGTCCTGCGGGAAGACCTGGTTGCCGAGCGACTTCGACATCTTGCGGCCGTCTTCGGCCATGGTGAAGCCATGGGTGATGACGGCGTTGTAGGGCGCACGGCCGCGCGTGCCGCAGCTTTCGAGCAGGGACGAGTGGAACCAGCCGCGGTGCTGGTCGGAGCCTTCGAGGTAGACGTCGGCCGGCCATTTCAGATCCGGACGGTCCTCCAGCGTGAAGGCGTGGGTGCAACCCGAGTCGAACCAGACATCGAGGATGTCCATGACCTGGTTCCAGATGTCCGGATTGTGGGCGTTGCCGAGGAAGCGCTCCTTGGCGCCCGGCGCAAACCAGGCATCGGCGCCTTCCTTTTCGAAGGCCTCGAGGATGCGGGCGTTGACCTCGTCATCGACCAGCACGTTCCCGTCCTTGTCGGCGAAGACGCAGATCGGCACGCCCCAGGCGCGCTGGCGCGACAGCACCCAGTCGGGACGCTGTTCGATCATGCCGCGCAGGCGGTTCTGGCCCATGGCCGGCACGAAGCGGGTCTCGTCGATGGCTTTGAGCGCACGCGAACGCAGCGTCGAACCGTCGCCGAGGTCCCTGTCCATGTAGACGAACCACTGCGGCGTGTTGCGGAAGATGACCGGCTTCTTGGAACGCCAGGAATGCGGATAGTCGTGCTTGATACGACCACGGGCAAAGAGATGGTTCGCGGCGATCAGCGCCTCGATGACGCGCTTGTTGGCGTCGCCCTTCTTGCCGTTGTCGTCCATGACGCGGGCAGCACCACCTTCTGCGGACGGACCGAAGCCCGGCGCTTCGTCGGTGTAATAGCCGTCGTCGCCGACCGTGAACGGGATCTTGGTCGAGATGCCGCGGGCTTCCAGCGCGCGAACATTGTCCATCCAGGCGTCGAAGTCCTCGCGGCCGTGGGACGGCGCGGTGTGCACGAAGCCGGTACCGGCATCGTCGGTGACGTGGTCGCCGTCGAGGAGCGGAACCGGGAAGGTGTAGCCCAAGGCTTCGAGCGGATGCGCGCAGATGATCGTGGCGAGTTCATCCGAGAATACTTTTCGGATTGGTCTCAGTTCGATTTTCGCCTTGCTTGCGCAATCTCGGTGAAGAGTCTCGGCCAAAACCAGCTTTTCTCCTGGCTGTGGACCATAATCGTTGACTGCAGAAACAACCTCATAAAGTCCGTATTCAATGCGACTTGAAAATGAGATTGCCCTGTTTCCGGGGATTGTCCACGGAGTCGTCGTCCAGATTACAATCGATGCGCCATCAATCTTCGCAGCCGCTTCCGCGGCCGCTCGTTCGGAGGCGGCCAATTCAGAATTCATCTGCACGAAGTCAAAGTACTGGCTTATGCAAGCCTTCTCCCGTTCCCGGTCGACATGCTGCACCGGGAACTTGACCCAGATCGTGTCGCTCTCGACCTCGTGATACTCGACTTCCGCTTCCGCAAGCGCCGTACGCTCGACGACCGACCACATGACCGGCTTGGAGCCGCGGTAGAGCTGGCCGGAGGTGGCGAATTTCAGAAGCTCGCCGGCGATGCGGGCTTCGGCGTGGAAGTTCATCGTGGTGTAGGGATTGTCGAAGTCACCCTCGATGCCGAGCCGCTTGAACTCACCGGACTGCACGCCGATCCACTTTTCGGCATAGGCGCGGCATTCCTTGCGGAACTCGATCATCGCCGAAGGCTGCTTGAGATCCGGCTTTTCCTTGCCCTTGGCGCGGTAGTTCTCTTCCTCGATCTTCCATTCGATCGGCAGGCCGTGGCAGTCCCAGCCCGGAACGTAGTTGGCGTCGTAGCCGCGCATCTGGAAGGAGCGGGTGATGACGTCCTTCAGGATCTTGTTGAGCGCGTGGCCGATATGGATGTTGCCGTTGGCATAGGGCGGGCCGTCGTGGAGGACGAACTTCTCGCGGCCGGCGGCGGAGGCGCGGAGCCGTTTGTAGAGACCCATTTCCTGCCAGCGTGCCACCATCTCCGGCTCCTTCTGCGGCAGGCCTGCGCGCATCGGGAATTCGGTCTGGGGGAGGTAGAGGGTCGAGGAATAGTCTTGCTTTTCTGCGGTATCGGTCATGATCTTGCCATCGAGAGATGCGCCGGCGAAGGGCGGCGCCAAGTTCCTGGAAAAGGCGGAAACGAAAAAGGCGCTTTTGCAAGCGCCGAAAACCCGGACCCTCCGGCAGCTTTCAAAGCGCGCGGAAGGCCGGGCCAATAATTCGAAGGGACATGGTCAGCCGTACCCTGTTCATGGGGCGCTGTTTAAGCGTTTTTGCCGAGAAAAGGAAGAGGCCCGCCGCGGCAAATGCTTCACGCCGGCCGTTCGGCGAGCGTGAAGACCTTCATGTCGAGGAGACGGCGCGCAATCAGCATGCCGGTGACCATCGCGGCAAGGAAAATGTAGGCTTCCCGATGGCCGAGGCCGAGCACCGGAATGGAGCCGCCGGGGCAGAAGCCGGCGATCCCCCAGCCGATACCGAAGAGGACGGAGCCGCCGATCAACCGCCCGTCGATGCGGCCGCGGACCGGGATATGGAAGCGCGCGTCGAAGACCGGCTTCTTGCGCAGGCGCTGCAGGAGCGCATAGCCGGGAGCGGTGACGAGGAGAGCCCCCGCCATGACGAAGGCGAGGCTCGGGTCCCAGGTGCCGGCGATGTCGAAGAAGTTCATGACCTTGGACGGGTCGGCCATGCCGGACAGCACGATGCCGAGGCCGAAGACGGCGCCGATGAGGAGTGCAGCGAGATATTTCATGGCGGCGGCCCTCAGAACACGTGGCGAAGCAGGAAGACGGTGACGAATGCGGCGGCCATGAAGCTCGCCGTCGCGGCGATCGAGCGCGGCGACAGCCTGGCCAGCCCGCAGACGCCGTGCCCGGAGGTGCAGCCGGAGCCGAAGGTGACGCCGAGGCCCGTCACCACACCGCCGACGACGAGGGCCGCAAGCGAGAGCGGCGCCGAGAAGCTCACCGTGTGACCGGACGCCTGGAGGAGCGCCGGTGCGCCGATCGCACCGGCAAGGAAGGCAGCCCTCCAGCCCCAGTCGGCGGCAAGCGGCGGGAAGACGCCGATGACGATCGCCGACATGCCGGCGATCCGCCCCCAGAACGCCATCAGCAGCACGGCGGCAAGCCCGATCAGCAGGCCGCCGGCAAAGGAGAGAAAGGGGGTGAATTCAGTCATACAATCGATCCTGGCAGGCTGGCGGCGAGAATGGCCGGACTCTATCGGTCGCGGCAGGCGTGATATAGAAATTTCCTTATATTTCCGTCGCCCACTCGGAAACGCTTTTGCGGCTCCCGGGCAAAACGCAGAAAACAACAGGCTCAGAATGCGATCTTGCGGTCGAGCGCGCTGATCGGCTGGACGCCGGCGAGCAGCGCCCGCGCCTCCTCCTCGTCGCGGCGGATCTGCGCGACCAGCGGTTCGAGGCCCGCGAACTTCAGTTCGTCGCGCAAGCGCCCGAAGAAGGAGACGGCGCAGACTTCGCCATAGAGATCGGCGGAGAAATCGAAGACGAAGGTTTCGAGCAACGGCGCGCCGTCCTCGGTGACGGTCGGACGGAAGCCGAAGCTCGCCACGCCGTCGTGCAGCGAGCCGTCGGCGCGGCGCAGACGGACGGCATAGATGCCGGGCTTCAGCTCGGTTTCCGGCGGGAGCGCCATGTTGGCGGTCGGATAGCCGAGCGTGCGGCCGAGCTTCTGGCCACCGATCACCTCGGCCTCGACGGTATAGCGATAGCCGAGAAGCGCCGCCGCCTCGGTAACATCACCCTCGCCGAGAAGCGCGCGGATGCGGCTCGAAGAGACGACCTCGGCACTCTCGTCGCGAAAGGCATCGATCAGGGTGACGCCGAAACCGTTCGTTCGCCCCGCCTCCATCAGGAAGGCCGGGCCGCCTTCCCTGCCTTTGCCGAAGTGGAAATCGAAGCCGGTCACGACCTCGCTCGCGCCGAGCCAGCCGATCAGGACCGCGTGCACGAAATCGTCGGCGGATCGCTGGGAAAACTCGCGGTCGAAGGGATATTCGATGACCGAGTGGAAGCCCATGGCTTCGAGGATACGGGCGCGCAGCGGCGCGGGCGTCAGCCGGAAGACCGGTTTCTCCGGGTTGAACACGGTGCGCGGATGCGGCTCGAACGTCAGCACCAGCGCCGGCACGTGGCGGCTCTTCGCCAGGTCGAGCGCGCGACTCAGGACGCTCTGGTGGCCGCGATGCACGCCGTCGAAATTGCCGATGGCGATGACGCCGCCCTTCAGCTTCTCCGGCAGGGGCTTCTTCTTCTCGTTGCGGTGAAAGACGGTCATGCGTTGTCCCTGCGAACTACCCTCGCGTCAGGCGAGCCTCTGCATCCACCACTTCGGCGCCACCCGCTCGCGGGCGAGATAGGCCTTCAGAATCGCCTCGTCGGTGCGGCCGTTGACGGTGTATTCGCCGGCATGGATACCGCCGCTCACATAGAGAAGATCGAGCCCGGCATCGAGTGCGCCGCGCACGTCGGTCGGCAGGCCGTCGCCGATCGCCAGCACACGCGAGACCGGGAAGTCGGCACCGCGCTGCTCGCGGGCGGCGGCAAGGGCGGCCTCGTAGATCGGCCGGTGCGGCTTGCCGGCAATCCGCGTCGTGCCACCGAGCTGTTCGTAATAAGCGGCGACCGCGCCGGCGCACGGGATCATCCGTGCCCCCCGCTCGACGATCAGGTCCGGATTGGCGCAGATGAGCGGGACCCCACGGGCGGAGAAGGCGGTGAGCATGTCGTGATAGTCTTCCGGCACCTCCGTCTCGTCGTCGAAGAAGCCGGTGCAGACGATGGCTTCCGCGACGTCCTGTGCGACCGCCTCGACATGCAGGCCGTCGAGGAGCGAGAGATCGCGGTCCGGTCCGAGAAAGAAGACCTTCGATGGTCCCTCGGCGATCAGCTTGCGGGTCACGTCGCCGGACGTCACGATCCGGTCATAGGCGGTGTCGGCGACGCCGATGGTCTTCAACTGGCTGATGACGCCGGGCGACGGACGCGGGGAATTGGTGATCAGCACGACGGACAAGCCCTTGCCGCGCGCTTCGGTCAGCGCCTCCGAGGCCGAGGAAAAGGCGTCGACGCCGTTGTGCAGCACGCCCCAGACGTCGCAGAGGATCACGTCGTAACGGTCGCAAACGTCGTTCAAGCTGGAAATGTGTTCGGGCATTCCTCGGTCCTGTCATGGAAAACGGTCCCGGCTGACATCGCAAAGGAGAGCCTGCAAGGCAAGGGGATTTGCAGCCGTTTGCGGAAATATGCCCGAGGGGACCGCTGTTCAAGCCGGCTCGGGCGACTTGAGTTCCCCCGTTACTCCGGCAACGACGGGTACACCCCGGAAAAATCTCGCGACCCTATTGACCTCAACATTGGTTGAGGTCCGATCCTCCCACCGTTGTCAGCAAAACAATATTCAGGATTCCGAAAATGAACGTCATGACCCTCACCAAGAGCCGCACCTCCATCTTCCGCGTCGACCGTATGACGTGCCCTGCGGATCATCGCCTCGCACTCGAGGATCGCCTGGCCATCATCCACGGCTATTTCGACACGTTGCCCGGCTGCCTCTACAACAAGGTCGCCATTGCCGATGGCGGCGAGGCCGTGCACATCGTCACCGTCGTCGAGTGGGAAAGCCAGAAGGCGCTCAACGATGCCAAGGCGAAGGTTGCCGATTTCTACGCCGCGATCGGCTTCGATCCGAAGGCCTTCATGGCTGAGCGCGGCATCGTCGCCGAGTTCGGCACCTATGCCGGCCTCGCAATCTGAGGCCGACATCGCGAAGCCGGGCCTACCCGCCCGGCTTACCCGCCCCTATTAACTGGTTCCGAAAGTATTTTCTCAGGCCAAGCCGCATTTTTCGACGCGGTTCTTGACTCCCCTCCGCGCGCTCCCTAAATCGATCGCGCTAGCACTCATCAAAGGCGAGTGCTAATCATTTCGATGCGGGACGGCTCTCGTCCCGTAGATGTCATTTGATCGAGGGATTAGACAATGGCAAACACCAAATTCCGTCCGCTTCATGATCGCGTCGTCGTTCGCCGCGTGGAATCCGAAGAAAAGACCAAGGGCGGGATCATCATTCCCGACACCGCCAAGGAAAAGCCCGCTGAAGGCGAAGTTGTCGCCGTCGGTCCCGGCGCCCGCGACGAACACGGCAAGGTCGTTGCGCTCGACGTCAAGGTCGGCGACCGCGTCCTGTTCGGCAAGTGGTCCGGCACCGAAGTCAAGCTCGATGGCGTCGACCTCCTCATCATGAAGGAAGCCGACATCATGGGCGTCATCGGCTGATCCAGCCGGTCACCTCTTCCCCAAAATTACCAATTCACCAGTGGGCTGACGCCCGGGAGTTTTGAAAATGGCAGCTAAAGAAATCAAATTCGGCCGTACTGCGCGCGAAAAGATGCTGCGCGGCGTCGACATCCTCGCCGATGCAGTGAAGGTCACCCTCGGTCCGAAGGGCCGCAACGTCATCATCGACAAGTCCTTCGGCGCTCCGCGCATCACCAAGGACGGCGTTTCGGTCGCCAAGGAAATCGAACTGGAAGACAAGTTCGAGAACATGGGCGCCCAGATGGTCCGCGAAGTCGCTTCGAAGACCAACGACATCGCCGGTGACGGCACCACCACGGCAACCGTTCTCGCCCAGGCCATCGTTCGCGAAGGCGCCAAGGCCGTTGCCGCCGGCATGAACCCGATGGACCTGAAGCGCGGTATCGACCTCGCCGTCGCCGAAGTCGTCAAGGATCTCCAGGCCAAGGCCAAGAAGATCAACACGTCCGAAGAAGTCGCCCAGGTCGGCACCATTTCCGCCAACGGCGAGCGCCAGATCGGTCTCGACATTGCCGAAGCAATGCAGAAGGTCGGCAATGAAGGCGTGATCACGGTCGAAGAAGCCAAGACCGCCGAAACCGAACTCGAAGTCGTCGAAGGCATGCAGTTCGACCGCGGCTACCTGTCGCCCTACTTCGTCACCAACCCGGAAAAGATGATCGCCGACCTCGAAGACGCTTACATTCTCCTGCACGAGAAGAAGCTCTCGAACCTCCAGGCCATGCTGCCGGTTCTGGAAGCCGTCGTCCAGACCGGCAAGCCGCTCGTCATCATCGCTGAAGACGTCGAAGGCGAAGCTCTCGCCACCCTCGTCGTCAACAAGCTGCGTGGCGGCCTGAAGATCGCCGCCGTCAAGGCTCCGGGCTTCGGCGATCGCCGCAAGGCCATGCTGGAAGACATCGCGATCCTCACCGGCGGTACGGTCATCTCCGAAGACCTCGGCATCAAGCTCGAGAACGTCACCCTCGAGATGCTCGGCCGCGCCAAGAAGGTTTCGATCTCCAAGGAAAACACCACGATCGTCGACGGCGCCGGCGCAAAGTCCGACATTGAAGGCCGCGTCGGCCAGATCAAGGCCCAGATCGAGGAAACCACCTCCGACTACGACCGCGAGAAGCTGCAGGAACGCCTTGCCAAGCTCGCCGGCGGTGTTGCCGTGATCCGCGTCGGCGGCTCGACGGAAGTCGAAGTGAAGGAAAAGAAGGACCGCATCGACGACGCGCTCAACGCGACGCGCGCTGCCGTTCAGGAAGGCATCGTGCCCGGCGGTGGCGTGGCTCTGCTGCGTTCGTCGGCGAAGATCACGGTCAAGGGTGTCAACCAGGACCAGGAAGCCGGCATCAACATCGTTCGTCGCGCTCTGCAGGCTCCGGCCCGCCAGATCGCCGAGAATGCTGGTGACGAAGCCTCCATCGTGGTCGGCAAGATCCTTGAAAAGGACAACGACAACTACGGCTACAACGCCCAGACCGGCGAATATGGCGACATGATCTCCATGGGTATCGTCGACCCGGTCAAGGTCGTTCGCACCGCTCTCCAGGACGCAGCCTCGGTTGCCGGCCTGCTGGTCACCACGGAAGCCATGATCGCCGAACTGCCGAAGAAGGACGCTCCGGCCGGCATGCCGGGCGGCATGGGCGGTATGGGCGGCATGGACATGATGTGATCGGCGTAGCCGATCGCGATCAGCGAACATGACCTAAGCCGATCCGCATTGACGGATAAGGAAAGGGCGGGCCGCAAGGTCCGCCCTTTTTCGTTGCACGAATCACCGACGCAGGGGACCTCACTGTTCCCTCGCCCGAGCAGCGGGACTGCGGTGCCACGCTCCGCCTTCGACCGGTTTCGCGCGAAGAAGTGCGCAACCGCCCGAGATGACTTTCGCCGCCTTCGATGTTTCCCGCAAAAAAGTCGCAAAAGAACTTCCTCGTGTCGAAAATTTCAATTGCGGGCATTCTGCAAACTTTATATCGCTTCCTGAGAACTGTCCCATGACGGGACAGTTTTGCCGCATCCCTACTTCAACTTTACTATTCCGCCCCGGACAGACGGTCTGGAGACTTTGCACTACCCGGAGTAGGTACGCGGCTCCCGCTTCGACATTGCCTGTCATTAAGAAAGAGATAATATACACCACGGATTCGCCGGAAGCGTTAGTTCCGGACGTCTTCGTTCTGGTGCCATGGAAGGGCGCGGCGACCTGCCGGTCCCGACCGACGCGTAGCTTAAACCACACTGACCGAAACGGAACCCGGACGGCCCTGGCCATCGGCTTCGACTTTGGGGAATGCCTTGTTTAAGATTGCCAGAACTACCCTCGCCGCGCATCCCATGCAGCACCTGCCGACGGACGACGACGATGCCGACGGCTTATCGCGGTTCACCGTTTCGGAATCCTGGACCGGCGATCTCGCCAACGGAATCATCCGTCTCGGAGAATGTGCGACCCTCCTGCACGGTCTCGACGGCCCTGAATGCGGCCTTCTCAACATGACCCGCTGCTACGATCCTCATGACCGGGCGCTCGTGCTCGATCTCTTCGAGCAGGCGGCGACCGCCTCCTCGACCTTCTGCTATTCCACCACGATCGTCTCCGGGCGGGAGTATCGGCAGCCGGTCTTCTGTATTGCCGAGACGACGGGGCTCGATGGCGGGGCAGCCGGCAGCATCTGCGGCGTCTTCATGTTCCCGCGGTTTAGGCTGAGGCCGACGCTCGAGGCCAGCATCTACGCCTGAGGACGGGAGACACCGGCCGGCCCCGACGGCTGTCGTTCCCTATTCTTGAACGAATAGTCAAGAATTGTGCATCTATCCGCAACAGTGGTCGCGTGGGAAAAGGTTTGCGAAATCGTCATTGACCGCCTGCATGCAGGCACACGCAAACAGGAGCCTTTCATGTCGAACGCCAACAACCTGGCCATCCTTCTCGGCCGCGTCCTCTTGTCCTTCATCTTCATCTATTCCGGCTTCGGCAAGCTTGCTGACCCGAGCGCCACCGCCGGCATGATCGCCGGCGCCGGCCTGCCCGCCGCCAGCGCACTCGCCTACCTCGCCGGTTTCTTCGAATTCGTCGCCGGCCTTGCCGTCCTCGTCGGCTACCAGACCCGGATCGCCGGCTGGCTGCTCGCCGCCTTCTGCGTCTTCACCGGCGTCGTCTTCCACGGCTCGGCGATCAACGTTCCGGACTTCCCGGCTGCAGCCAACGGCTGGCTGACCGTGCTGAACCAGATCATGATGATGAAGAACATCACGCTCGCCGGCGCCTATATCGTGCTCGCCACCTTCGGCCCCGGCGCCTACTCGCTCGACGCCCGCCGCGGCGCCTACGCGATCGCCTGATACGTTAAGAACCCCTGCCCTAATGAAAGAACCCGCCGGAGCGATCCGGCGGGTTCTTTGCATTCAGAGGCCCTGTCGCGCCAGCCAGATCGTCGCGCCACCGCAGTCCGGATCTTCCGCCATGTGATCGATGACGGCGAACCCGTTCGCGCCGAGAAGCCGGCGGTATTCCTCGGGCGCGAGGCTGGCATGGTAGAGCGGCTCGCCCTCGAAGGTGCCGACGGATATGCCCTCGCGCGGACCGGAGGTGAACATCAGCATCGCGCCTTCGTCCGCATGTTGGGCAAAGATCGGAAACATGTCGCGCTGCTCGTCAGGCGTCAGATGAAAGAAGCTGTGCCAGGCGAGAAGTGCATCGAACACCCGCCCGAGCCCCAGACGGCGCATATCGGCGACGTGCCATTCTCCCACCGGAAAGCGCGCCCGGCAGAGACCGATCAGCGTCGGCGAACTGTCGACACCCGTGACGAGGAGGCCGCGAGAGACAAGATCGGCCGCCATCGGCTCGCCGGAACCGCAGCCAATGTCGAGCACCGAAGCACCGGCCGCCAATTCTCCGGCGAAACGGTCGAGCCAGCGCTTTTCAAACAGATGTTTCGAGCGGAGCGCATCGAAGGCGCGGGCGTGGCGCTCATAGAGACTGATCACCCGCTCCGCGTCGCTCATCGCCACTTCACAGGACCGCGCGGACGGCGGCGACGATCTCGGCGATCCGGGCATCCCCTTCGTGCACGGGCTTTCTCGCCCTGACGAGGCAGGCCTCGGATTTGAGGATCACGCCGTCCGAGAGAATCTTCAGGTGGTTGGCCTTGAGTGTCGAACCGGTCGTGGTGATATCGACGATGATATCCGCCTGGCCGGCCGCGGGAGCCCCCTCCGTCGCGCCGAGGCTTTCAACGATCCGGTAGAGCTGGATGCCGTGCTGGCTCGAGAAGAACTGCTGCGTCAGCCGCCAGTATTTCGTTGCGATCGTGAGCCGCCGCCCATGGCGGGTGCGGAAATCGGCGGCGACATCGCCGAGGTCGGCCATGCTGTCGACATCGAGCCAGATCTCGGGCACGGCGACCACGACATCGGCATGACCGAAGCCGAGGCGGGCGCAGATCTCGACGCGCTTGTCGGCCTCCGCCAGACCCTCGCGGATCAGGTCCTCGCCGGTGATGCCGAAATCGACGGTGCCGTTGCCGATCTCGCGGGAAATCTCCGAGGCCGAGAGGAAGGCGATCTCGACGTCGTCCCAGCCTTCGACACGGCCGCGATAGGAACGGTCGTTGCCGACGGCGACAATCTTCATGCCGGCCTTTTCGAAGATCGCCGAGGCGTCGTCCTTCATCCGGCCCTTGGAGGGGAGTGCGATCGTGATGGTCATTGGGAGGCCCTCGCTGCCTCGATCCGGTCAAGCCACAGCGAGAAACCGACAGCCGGAATGGGTTCCTTTGCGCCGAGAAGGGTCAGCAGCCGATCGAAGCGACCGCCGCCGGCAAGAACGGCCGGCGAACCCTCGGCGGAAATCTCGAAGACGAGGCCGGTATAATAGTCGAGCGGACGCCCGAACGCGGCACGATAGGTGATCTTCGTCAGGTCGAGCCCGGCCTCCGCAAGCGAGGCGACCCGCTCGTCGAAGCGCGACAGCGCCGGCCCGAGCGACAAGCCGGCCGCATCGGCGAAACCGGCGAGCGCGCCGGAGGCTTCCGAAAGCGGCAGTTCGAGCGACAGGAACTCACGCAAGAGCAGCAGCGCCGCGCCATCAAGGCGTGTCTCGGCGAGCGCCAGCTTCTCCTTCAGCCGCGCGGCGATCTCGACCGGCGAGCGGCTGGCATTGGTGGAATAGCCGGTCGCCTGCATGGTGGCGTCGATGTGGGCGATCAGCGCGGCCTCGTCGCCGGCCGCAAGGAGGTTCGCGACGACCGGATCGAGACCCTGCACATGGTTGGGGCTCGCAAGCTTGCGCAGCAGCTGTTCGATCTGCTCGCTGTTGCCGAAGGCGTGGATCAGCCGCTTCTGCCAGCCGGCGGGCAGGCCGAGCGCCTCGACGACCGCCTCGAACACCGCCTGGTCACCGAGCACGACCGAAAGGTGCCGCTGCGGCAGGAGGCGGGCGAGCACGCCCCAGGCATCGCCGATCGCGCGGGCATCGGCACGCGCCGTGGCGGTGTCGCCGAGGTCCTCGATGCCGGCCTGGTAGAACTCGCTGCCGCCCTCGCGACGCTGGCGGAAGACCTCGCCGAGATAGGCGTAGCGCTTCGGCGTTCCGGTCGCCGTCTCGATGTGGCGGAGACAGACGGGAATGGTGAATTCCGGCCTGAGGCACAGGCTGTCGCCGCGCTCGTTCTCAGTCAGGAAGATGCGCCGGCGGAGATCCTCGCCGGCCATGTCGAGGAAAGGTTCGGCCGGCTGGATCACGGGCGTGTCGACCCGCGCCGTGCCACGATCGGCGAACTCGGCGAGGATATCGGCGGCGAAGCCGGGCATATTGATCAGGGGCATGGGCTGGCTCCTGCAGTAGAGGAAAAAGACCCCCTCTGGGCTACCGCCCATCTCCCCCACAAGGGGGGAGAGGACTCGGGGAAGATGCCTGCTCCCCCAGCCTGGCTCAGCGGGGAGGTTATCCCCGAGGCCAACGGCACGCGCTGACCTGCCCCCTCCTCCTTGTGGGGAGGGTTGGGGAGGGGATAACCGCAGAGCTTAAACATCGACCTGCTTCGCCCGCCGGCGGTCCTCCGCCTGGGCGTCGAGGATTTCCCGAACCTTGGCGACGAGGTCGGCTTCCGGCACGACCTCCTGCGCCACGCGGGCCTCGCGCCACTCGGCGTTGTCGGTGATCTCGCCGGAGAGGCGTTTGCCTTCGATCAGGTCCTTGATCTGCACGACGCCCTGAGCGCGCTCGTCGCCGCCCTGGATGATGGCGATGGGGGCACCGCGGCGGTCGGCGTATTTCAGCTGGTTGCCGAATTTCTTCCAGTTGCCCTGGTACATTTCGGCGCGGATGCCGGCATTGCGAAGATCCTGCGTGAACTGCTGATAGCGGCCCATGCTCTCGACGTCGCCGTCCATGACGGTGACGAGGACCGGCGCGACCACCTCGTCGGCGCCGAGCTTGCCGAGGTTCTTCAAGGCCGTCATCAGGCGCGACACGCCGATGGAAAAGCCGGTCGCCGGCACCGGCTGGCCCATGAAGCGCGAGACGAGGCCGTCGTAACGCCCGCCGCCGCCGACCGAGCCGAAGACGACCTTCTCGCCCTTCTCGTTGGTGACGTCGAAGGTGAGCTCGGCTTCGTAGACCGGGCCGGTGTAGTATTCGAGACCGCGGACGACGGAGGGGTCGATTTGGATACGCGTGCGATCGTACCCCGCTGCGTCCGTCATAGAGGCGATGGTACGCAGCTCGCCAATACCCTCCAAGAACAAGGGATTATCAGCCGGGAAAGAGGCTACGAAGCCGTCCAATACTGCCAAATTGGAGGAAATCGTGTTCGTCTCCAAACGGACGCCGCCATCAACTGGTGTGTATTGAATAGTCTTCCATTGAAGAAACTGAATGATGTTCTCGATCTGAGTGTGAGCCAGTCCCGCGCCTTTTGTGAAGTCGCCGGACTCGTCCTTGCGGCCTTCGCCCAGCAACAGCCGCACGCCTTCCAGCCCGAACTTGTCGAGTTTATCCATTGCTCGCAGGACCGTGAGGCGCTGCCCAGTCGTGTCATCGCCGATCAGACCGGAGGCCTCCAGCACCCCATCCAGAACCTTGCGGTTGTTCACCCGGATCACGTAGTCGCCGCGCTTGATGCCGAGGGCTTCCAGCGTGTCGGCCATCATCATGCACATCTCGGCATCCGCCTGCACGCCCGGCGCGCCGACGGTGTCGGCGTCGAACTGCATGAACTGGCGGAAGCGGCCCGGACCCGGCTTTTCGTTGCGGAAGACGTAGCCGGCGCGATAGGTGCGGTAGGGAAGCTGGATTTCCTGGAAATTCTCCGCCACATGGCGGGCGAGCGGCGCCGTCAGGTCATAGCGCAGGCTCATCCACTGATCGTCGTCGTCCTGCAGCGAGAAGACACCCTCGTTCGGTCGGTCGGCATCGGGCAGGAACTTGCCGAGCGCATCGGTGTATTCGAAAAGCGGCGTCTCGACCGGATCGAAACCGTAGCGCTCGTACACCTCGCGGATCTTGCCCACCATCTCGTTGACGGCGCGGATGTCGGCGGCCTCGCGATCGACGAAGCCGCGCGGCAGGCGGGCCTTCAGCTTCTGCGGTTTCCTGGGCTTTTCATTCATGGCGGGCGTGTCCGGACATTGCGGGATTTGGGCTGCGGCCTGCTCTAACGGATTGGGGAAAAACCGGCAAGCGGAATGATCCGCGCACCCTCTCACGGCGCTTGACCGGCTTGAGGCGCGGCACTAGCTTCGCCCCGACTTGCACCTTGGCCTTGGCAGGCCATCGATCGCCCGCAACACCGCAGGAGGCCACCATGATCGAGCTTGTCGAATTACCGGAACTGGTTGTCGTCGGTATCGCCGTCGAAGGACGCTTCGAGGACCTTTCGCGGGTGGTGCCGGATGCCTGGACCCGCCTGTTCGAGGCTGAAACCGGGGCGACGGCCTTCCTGGAGGTCTCGACCGGCAGCGAAGACGGCGTCTACCGCGAACTCGTGGGCTTCATGGCCGCCACGGCGACGGAAGTGCCCGAAGGCATGACCCGGCTCGTGGTGCCGGCGCAACGCTATCTCCGGCTCGTCCACACCGGGCCGCTCGCCGAAATCTACAAGGGTTTTTCCATGCTCTATGCCCATGCCGACCGCAGGGGCTTGAGGACCACCGAGTTCAAGCTCGACTTCGGCTATGCCCCCGGCCTTCCGGACACGCCGCACGAGCTGCATGTGGCACTGGCGCCGGCCGCGCTTTCGCTCGCCTGATGCTTGCCGAAGCACTGAACTTCGCCGCGACCTATGCCCTCTCCGGCAGGCGGCGCGGAGGAGAGATCAACTCCTCGGTGCGGCTCTGGGCGCGGGCGCGGCGCTGCGCGCGCGACTGGGCACCGCACGAGGAGAACAGCCGGACCTTCACCCTCGACGCGATGCAAGACCTGCGGCAACGCCGAACCGCGGTGGTGCTCGGTTCCGGCCTGCTGCGCGACGTGCCGATCGACACGCTCGCCGCAAGCTTCGACACGGTCATCCTCGTAGACCTCGTGCATCTGGCGAGTGTCAGGCTTCGGCTGGCGCTCAAGGGCCGCCGCAACGTCCGTCTGATCGAGCGTGACCTTTCGGGATACGACCAGCTCGCCGCGGGCGAGGAACCGGAACCACTCTCCTTCCTGCGGCAGGTGCCCTATCTCGATTTCGTCGTCTCGGCGAACCTCCTGTCGCAGATCGGCCTCGGTGTGAAGCGGCGGCTCGCCGCCGAGCCCGCCGGGTCCATGCCCGAGGACGCCCTGCCGCGCCTCATCCGCGCCCATATCGACGGGCTCGCCGGCCTTCCCTGCCGGACCTGCCTCATCACGGACGTGAGCTTCTCGGTGATCGACCGCACGGGACATCTCCACGAAACCGCCGACCTCCTCCACGGCGTTTCCGCACCAGCGCCGAAGGCACACTGGCAATGGCCGGTCGCGCCGCTCGGCGAGGAAAGCCGGGACTATCGCATTGTCCACGAGGTGATCGCCGTCTGACGGAATGCCCGAGGGCTGGCGCTATTCCGAGACTGGGGACAGGGCGGCTTCGCGGGCGAGCCGTTCGAGCGCATCGGCCGCGCGGCTCGCGCGCCGCTCCTTGTGGCGAAGGACGGAGAAGGCGCGCGGCGGCAGCGCAAAATTCGCCGGCGCGAGTCGCACCGCATCGACAAAGCACCGTGCGGCAACGCCGGCGACGACGGTCGCACTGCCGCCGGCACGAACGGCCGAAAGCACCGCCTCGTTGGAGGGCAGTTCCAGCACCACCTTGAGGGATCTCGGATCGATGCCGCGCGCGGCGATCGCCGTTTCGAAGGCCGCGCGGGTGCCGGACCCCGCCTCGCGCATCACCCAGTCGGAGCCGTCCACGAGGTCCCGCGGCGCAAGCGGCCTGCCGTCCGCCCAGGGGTGGTCCGGCGCCGTGACGACGAGGATCTCATCGTCGATGAGGCGCGAGACCGAGAGCGCCGGCGCGTCGACCACGCCCTCGACGAAGCCGATATCGGCCCTTCCCTCCACAACCGAGGCCGTGACGGAGGTCGTGTTGCCGAGGGTGAACTTGAGGTCCACGCCGGGATGGGCCCGATGGAAGCGCATCAGCACCGGCGGCAGCCAGTAGCTCGCGACCGTCTGGCTCGCCTCGACCACGAGCGTGCCGCGCATCAGGCCGCCGAGTTCGGCAAGCGTCTGTTCGGCGGAGCGCACGCGGCGCAGCACCGCGCGGGCCTCTTCGAGGAACTGCCGGCCCTCTTCGGTGAGTTCGATCCGCCGGCCGACCCGGTGGAACAGGGCCACACGATAGAAGGCTTCTAGGTTGCGGATCGCGGCGCTGACGGCCGACGGCGTCAGCCTCAGGGCTTCCGCGGCGCGGGTCAGATGCTCGCGTTCGGCGACCGCGACGAAGATGGAGAGCTGCTCGAAGGTCATGGCTTCTTTCGTTCTGATTTTCCGAACGAAACATAAGAGACTATTCGATGGAAGTCGACGATTGCGCGGAGCAAGTTGCGGCCAGTCGTCCACGTTCCTACTCGGTCGCCATGCTCCCGCTTTCCGCACGTCCCCGTCTCCTGCCTGGCATTGCCCTTTCGGTTTTCGTTTCCGGCCTCGCCATTCTCCTCGAGCGCTTCGAAGTCGCGCTTTCCGGCGGGCACTGGATCGAGAGCCTGGTGCTCGCCATCCTCCTCGGGACGGCACTGCGTTCCTCTTTTCGTATCCCGTCCGCCTTCGACGCCGGGATCGCCTTCAGCGCCAAGGTCCTGCTCGAAGTGGCCGTGGTCCTGCTCGGCGCCTCGGTAAGCATCGCCGAGATCGGTGCGGCAGGCGTTCTGCTGGTCGCGGGGATCGCCGCCGTCGTGGTGCTCTCGCTTGCCATCAGCTACGGGATCGGACGGGCGCTCGGCCTCACCCCGAAGCTGGCGACGCTGGTCGCCTGCGGCAACTCGATCTGCGGCAATTCGGCAATTGCCGCCGCCGCACCGGTGATCGGCGCGGAGGCCGACGACGTGGCAGCCGCAATCGCCTTCACCGCAGTGCTTGGCGTTGCGGCCGTCCTCGCGATGCCGGCACTGCATGCCGCCGCACATCTCAGCGACCTGCAGTTCGGCATCTTTGCCGGCCTCACCGTCTACGCCGTGCCGCAGGTGCTGGCGGCAACCGCCTCGGCCGGCCTAATCAGCAGCCATGCCGGTACGGTGGTCAAGCTGATCCGCGTGCTGATGCTCGGCCCGGTACTGCTGGCGCTCGGAGCCGTTGGCAACAACGGTGCGGACGGCAAGGTATCGCTTCGGCACGTGGCGCCCTGGTTCATCGCCGGCTTCGCCGCAATGATGGCGCTACGCTCGACCGGAGCAATCCCGTCGGTTCTCCTCGGGCCGATCACAACCGCCTCCGGCCTGCTCACCACCGTTGCCATGGCCGGGCTGGGGCTGACCGTCGACGTGCGCTCCGTCACCCGCTCCGGCGGTCGGGTGGTCCTCGCCGCGATCGCCTCGCTTCTCGTGCTTTGCGCCATGAGCCTGACCCTGCTCACACTTCTCGCGATCAACTGATCGTGTCCGGGGGTCTCCCACGCGAAACCATTGCTTTGCCACAGGCGAGGGCTAAACTTCGGGGCCGATCGACACGATGCGGCGGACTACCGACAATGACCCTGCGCCCCCTTGCCACGATCGGCTTTGATGCCGACGACACGCTCTGGCAGAACGAGCAATACTACAGGCTGACGGAAGAGCATTTCACCGCTCTGCTCGCCGATTTCGCCGAGCCCGAGCACATCTCCGGGCGACTGCTGGAGGCGGAAAAGCGCAATCTCGCCTACTACGGTTTCGGCATCAAAGGCTTCACGCTTTCGATGATCGAAACGGCACTCGAAATCACCGACCGCTGCGTGCCTGCACGGGTGATCGACGATATCCTCCAGGTCGGACGCGAGTTGCTCAGCCATCCCGTCGAGACACTGCCGCATGCCCGCGACACGCTGGAGAGGCTCGCGGGCGACTATTACCTGATGCTCGTGAGCAAGGGCGATCTCTTCGACCAGGAACGCAAGCTTGCGCAGTCCGGTCTCGGCGAACTCTTCGACGCGGTGGAGATCGTCTCCGACAAGACTGCGACCACCTACCGCCGCGTCTTCTCCCGCAACGGCGACAGCGCGGAGCGGGCGATGATGGTCGGCAATTCGCTGAAGTCCGACGTGGTGCCGGCGATCGCCGCCGGCGCCTGGGGCGTCTTCGTGCCGCATGAACTCACCTGGGTGCTGGAGCAAGTGGAAAAGCCGGTCGAGGCGCCGCGTTTCCGCGAGATCGCCCATCTCGGCGAGTTGCCGGACCTGCTCGCAAGCCTGGAGTAGATCGTCAACGCGGGCGGGCGAAGGCCTCGCGCATCGTTTCGACCCTGTCGCGGCAGACGCAGCCTTCGATGTGGTCGTTGACCAGCCCCATGGCCTGCATGAAGGCATAGACGGTCGTCGGGCCGACGAAGGTCCAGCCGCGCTTGCGCAGATCCTTCGAGAGCCGCACCGAGGTCGGCGAGGTCGGGTTCGCCCTCAGCGTCGCGTAATCCACTCGCGACGGCCGCTCGTCAGCCCCCGGTTCGAAGCCCCAGAAATAGCGGGCGAGCGAGCCGAACTCCGCCTTGAGTTCGATCGCGCGGGCGGCATTGTTGATCGTCGAGGCGATCTTGCCGCGATGACGCACGATGCCCGCATCGGCGAGCAATCGTGCAATGTCCTCTTCCCCGAATTGCGCCACCCTCTCGAAATCGAAGCCCGCGAACGCGGCGCGGAAATTCTCGCGCTTGCGCAGAATGGTGAGCCAGGAGAGCCCTGACTGGAAGCCTTCCAGGCAGATCTTCTCGAAAAGGCGGCGGTCGTCAGAGACCGGATATCCCCATTCGTCGTCGTGATAGCGGCGGTAATCCTCCAGATTGCCGTGCCAGAAGCAGCGCACGAGCCCGTCGTCGCCGGTAATCAGTCCCGTTCCGTCCATCTCAGTGATTCTCCCTCACAACGCGGCGATGTTTACCATTTGTTCACCAGTTCTCAAAACCGGCTGCTAACCCTGACGAAAGGTTTATCGAGAAGACCGCATTTTCATGAACGGCGATTTACCAATTCTGCGCCGGCCGAGTGGCACCGTGCGGCAATCCGGGGCCGGAGGACGGCCCTTCTTCAGTTCTCGGTGTTAATTGTAGCGAGTCCGCCCGATGATCAAGAAAACGCTTCTCCTGGCAACGAGCCTCATCCTGCCCCTGGCGCCCGCGGCCGAGGCCAACGACCGTTACGGCAATCGTCCGCCGGTCGTCGTCAGTCCCGACCTCACCGCGCCGTGGGTGATGCAGCTCGGCGGCGCCGTCCGTCCGGTCGTCTATGCGCCGCGTCCTCAGCCGGTCGCCCCTGCTCCGCGCCGGCAGATCCGGCGAAGCTTCGACCAGCCGGCCGCAGTCGCCCCGCAGCCGGTCGCGGTGCGGCCGAACAATCCGGCGCCGAAGGAATTTAACCCGATCTACCTGCCGCAGATGGTCGACTACCAGACAGCCGAACCCGCCGGCACCATCGTCATCGACACCAACAACCGCTTCCTTTACCTCGTGCTCGGCGACGGCAAGGCACGCCGTTACGGCGTCGGCGTCGGCAAGCCGGGCTTCGAATGGGCCGGCAAGCACAAGGTCACCCGCAAGGCCGAGTGGCCGGCCTGGAACCCTCCGCAGGAAATGATCACGCGCGAGGCGGCGAAGGGTCACTTCATTCCGGCCCACATGGAAGGCGGTCCCGCCAATCCGCTCGGCGCGCGGGCCATGTATCTCGGTTCGACGCTGTACCGCATCCACGGCACCAACGCGCCATGGACGATCGGCAACGCCGTCTCCTCGGGCTGCATCCGCATGCGCAACGAGGACGTCGTCGATCTCTACGAACGCGTGAACGTCGGCACGACCGTCATCGTCATCTGACCATTTTTGGCCACTCAGACGAAGTTTATCGTAGTATCCCGTACCATTTCTGCTTTGGCCGACGGCTTTGGACTTGAATTCCAAAGCGAGTCGGCTATGGCTTTTCCCCGGTATAATTTACGGGGGAAGTCCACCATGTCGAAATACTTGTCCGTGCTTACCGCAGCCGCCATCGCTGCGACCGGCATGCTGGCGCCGGTCGAGGCCGACGCCTTCGGCGGTGCCGCCAGGCCTGCGGCCGTCGCAAGCGACGTCACGCTCGTGGCGCAGAAGCCGAAGCAGCCGGCCGAGAAGTTCCGCCGCCGCGTCGTGCGGCTCGTCACCGACGAGAAACCCGGCACCATCATCATCGATACCAACAACAAGTTCCTCTACTACGTCGAGGGCAACAACCGCGCGACCCGCTACGGCGTCGGCGTCGGCCGCGAGGGCTTCGGCTGGTCGGGTGTGGTCAAGATCGGTCGCAAGGAAGAGTGGCCGAGCTGGCGCCCGCCGGCGCAGATGCGCGCCCGCGAAGCCGCCAAGGGTCACATGCTGCCGGTCGTGCAGGAAGGCGGTATCGACAATCCGCTCGGCGCCCGCGCCATGTATCTCTTCAAGGGCGGCCACGACACGATCTTCCGCATCCACGGCACGAACCAGCCCTGGACGATCGGGCTCAACATGTCGTCGGGCTGCATCCGCATGATGAACAAGGACGTCGAGCACCTCTACGAGCGCGCCTCGGTCGGCACCAAGGTGATCGTCGTCGGCCCCGGCAACAGACAGGGCAAGGTGAGCTTCGAGGACCGCGGCATCGACCTCCTGCGGACGATTCTCGGCGGCTGAGGCGTCGCTTCACGATCAGGCTTTCGGAAGGCGTGCGAGAAATCGTGCGCCTTTTTCCTTTTCAGGGGCCCGGACACGCAAACGTGATGAGCCGGCGGCGCCGGCATCCCGAAGTTCCTTATAGGAAACAACATTCCAGCCGGCAGTGATGCAAAATAGAAACAGACTTGGTCTTTGACACCTCCTAATATGCGGGCGAGCTCAAACAGCAGAATCAGGTTGCCTCATGTCGAAGAAAATCGCCTGCCTGTCCTCTTCCGCGGCCATCGCCGCACTCCTGCTTTTCACCTCCGCGGCTCGTGCCGAGATGGCGATCTCCGTCTACGGCGGCGTCCAGTCGGCACCGCACAGCGACGTCGAAGTCTCCGATGGACCGGATTTCACCGCCGGTTGGGAAGGCAACTCCTTCTCCATGCCGCCCTATTACGGCATTCGCGGCACCTGGTGGATGGAGGAAATTGGCCAGCCGAACCTCGGCCTCTCGCTCGACTACAGCCATGCCAAGGTCTATGCCGACGACGGCACGCTCGCCGATACCGGCTGGAGCCACTTCGAATTCACCGACGGCCTCAACCTCGTGACGCTGAACGCGCTCTATCGCTTCCCGATCGAGGGCACCCGGTTCACGCCCTACGTCGGCGCCGGCGCCGGCGTGAACATCCCGCATGTCGAAGTGACCCGCGCCTCCGGCACCACCTCCGAATTCCAGCTCGGCGGCGCGACGGTGCAGGCCCAGGTCGGCGTCGCCTACGACATCGCCGACCGCTGGCAGGCCTTCGTCGAATACAAGGGCAACTATTCGTGGGTCGATGCGGATATCGACAGCGGCGCGACGCTGAAGACCAACATCATGACGAACGCGGTCAACGCCGGCATCACCTTCCGCTGGTAGGCGGTCAGGCCGGCGCATCCGACAGGCAGCCGCCGGCCTCTGCTATTTCAGTTCGCAGACGACCCGCCCGTCGCGGGAAAGGGCCGTCTGAAGGTTGCCGCTGGCGTCCGTACCCGTCTGTACCTTGACCGTATAGCCGCCCTGGAAGCGGGACTTGTCGTCGGGCGTGACCGCGGTGTCCACGGTCAGTTCGAGAGTGGCGAAAGGGCCGCTCTGTGATTCAGTGTAGACCTGCAGGCGCAGCTCGCTGCCGTCCATCCAGTGCTGTTTCAGCATCGACGAGGTGAGACGCATCGTCTCGACGAGGCCTGGGACCTTCGAATCCTTCAGCGTCAGCACGCCACGGAAATGCTCCAGAGCGCCCTGCTTTTCGGTGCTGAAGCCGCTTTCGAGCGACATCTTCAGGTTTGCATCGTCGGCGACGCAGTAGATGCGCTGGGCAGCGAGTGCCTCGCACGAGCCCGTGAGTGCCGCGATAAGAGCGATCGCTATTCTGGCGCACATTGCCGAATCTCCTCCGGAACCGGAAAACTGTCCCGGCCAGAGGGCAGAATTTAGCGAAACATCCTTAGGATTTGGCTAATTTCCTTGGGCGCTCGCCACCATAAGCCCAGTCGAGGAGCTCGACCGTGTGGACCACCGGCAGATCGGTTCCGGAACCGATCTGGGTCATGCAGCCGATGTTGCCGGCGGCGATCACCTGCGGCTTCGTCGCAGCAATGTTCTTCACCTTACGCGCCTTGAGCTTCTCGGAAATCTCCGACTGCAGGATGTTGTAGGTGCCGGCCGAACCGCAGCAGAGGTGGCCTTCAGCCGGTTCACGGACGGTGAAGCCCGCATTCGCCAGCAATGTCTTCGGCGCCATGGTTACCTTCTGGCCGTGCTGCAGGGAGCAGGCGGAGTGATAGGCGACGACGATCCCTTTCGCTTCGAGCCGGGGAAGTTCGAGCGTCGAGAGATACTCCGTCACGTCCTTTGCAAGCCCCGAGACGCGCGCGGCCCTTTCCGCATAGGCCGGATCGAGCCGCAGCATGTGGCCGTAATCCTTGATTGTCGTGCCGCAGCCGGAGGCGGTGATGATGATCGCATCGAGACCGCCCCTTTCGATCTCGCGGGTCCAGGCATCGACATTGCGGCGGGCGAAATCGAACGCCTGTTCTTCGCGCCCCATGTGATGGACAAGGGCCCCGCAGCAGCCCTCGCCTTGCGGCGATGCCACCTCCACGCCGAGACGCGTCAGCAGCCGGACCGTCGCCTCGTTGATGCCGGGATCGAGCACCGGCTGGGCGCAGCCTGCCAGGATCGCGACGCGACCACGCTTCGGCACCCCGGCGGAAGGTTCGCCCGGCGCCGGCGATACCGCCTTCGCGGGCAGGGCGCGCGGGGCGAGCTCGAGCATCGCGCCGAAGGGTTTGAGCTGGGGCACCCGCTTCAGGAGACCGGCGAAAGGTCGGCCGATGCGGGCGAGCGTCAGGGCGAAGCGGAACCGCGCCGGATAGGGCAGCACCATGGCGAGCACGCCGCGGGTCAGGCGGCTCGTCAGAGGGCGCCGGTAGGTCTTTTCGATGTGAATGCGGGCGTGGTCGACGAGATGCATGTAGTCAACGCCCGAGGGGCAGGTCGTCATGCAGGCTAGGCAGGAGAGACAGCGATCGATGTGGCGAACGATCTGCTCGTCCGCCGGGCGACCGTTCTCCAGCATGTCCTTGATGAGGTAGACGCGTCCGCGCGGGCTATCGAGTTCGTTGCCGAGCGTCACATAGGTCGGACAGGTCGCCGTGCAGAAGCCGCAATGCACGCACTTGCGCAGGATATTCTCGGCCTCCGCGACATGCGGGTCGGCCAGCTGCTCGGCGGTGAAATTGGTCTGCACTACAAAGCTCCCAAGTGACGCTCAACGAAAGCCAGAACGTCAACACCCGAGTTCGTCGCGTTTTCCGCTCCAGCCTCCAGTAATGCGGCACGATTCTGGAGAGCCCGACGGCCCGCGAAAACCAAAACAGGTATTTCTTTACCCAACGCCTTCAGACGCGCCAAAAGGTCGAAACCCGCGTTGGGATTGTCCACGCCATCCTCGATTCGACCTAGATCCGTAATAATTGCACGAAATTCGTTATATTCTATCTTCGCCAGAGCGTCATTTGTACCGATTGAAAGCACTACTTCAATACCCTTTTCCTTTAGTTTTTCAATCATGAAGGCGTTATTTGAAGGAAAATCATCAACCCACAAAATTGATTTTGATTTCTTCGAATTTTGATATTCAGCGGAATTAACAATTATATCTTTTTCGTTACTTATATTCGCCTCTATAATGGCAATTCGTTGCTGCAAATCTGCAATGTCGGCACCATTGTGCTTGGCAGCCTCCTGCACTGAGAGCTCCAGATTTCCGACTTTTATCTGCATATTCTCTCGCTTAAGCAGCGACGCGAAAAGTGGATGAAATTTGATGAGAAGGAACGCGGCCATCGCCGGCCAAGCAAAATTGGATAACGCGTTCCAGAATTCGGCGTTGAGCAAGAGACTCGCCATTCCGTGTCCTCAGGTCCTATAGCTCGTTCGGGCGACATCCCGTCTCAGATCAGCCAGCTCTCCGGCCGCTCGATCGGCTGATCGTTGCTCACCCGCTGCAGCCCGATCACGCAGCGGACGATCACCCAGACGGCGGTGGCGATCGCCAGGATGACGCCGACGAGGGCGAGCGTCAGCACGACGGAAATCGCGGCATAGAGGATGCCGATCCAGAAGGTGCGGATCGCCCAGGTGTAGTGGCTCTCGAGCCACGGATCGGACTTGCCGCGGTTGAGATAGGCGAAAACCACCCCGACGACGGCGGTGATGCCGATCACGAAACTCGCGAGGTAAAGGACATAGATGATCTGGACATTCAGCTTGCCGGGGTCCATCCAGTTGTCGGTCCGGCGGGCCGGCGGTGTTGGCGGCGTCTGCGGCATCTGCGAGGTCGGCTCGGTCATGCGGATTCTCCTGTCGTCATGCGGCCGGGATTCAAGATCCCCACAGGGTCGAATTTTGCCTTAACCCGTTGCGAAAGCAAGGCCACCGCCGGTTCCTGCGGTTCGAAGGACGCGACGGATGCGCGCACCGCGCCGGAGGCCCGCATGAGCGTCGCGTGGCCGCCGCCGAGCGCCCGGACGTAGCGCCTGAGGATCTCCGCTTCCGGGTCCGCCTCCATCCGCATCCAGACGAGGCCGCCCTGCCAGTCGTAGAAGGCGTCGACGCCGGTCGCGAGCCGCAGCGCCGCGACGAGTTTCTCTCCCTGGGAGGGCGCGACCGAGACGCGCCAGAGGGGCCGCATCGTGCCGTCGGCATAGGGTTTGACGTCGCGGATCTCGCGCCACAGCAGCACGCTCTCTTCCGGGCCGAGGCAGGTGGCAGGCGCGAAGCGCTGCATGGCAGCCGCGAGCTTTTCCACCCGGACGGCGACGGATGCCTCCAGTCCTTCCACGCGCAGGACGGTTGCCGGGCCTTCGGGCAGGCCACCGGAAAGGAAACGCGACCTGACGCTTTCCGGCAGATGGGCGGCGCCCGAGACCTCAACCGGCAGCGCCATCGCCGCCGCCATGGCGTGCGTGGCGGCCTCGTCGTCGAGGCCGGAGAGCACGATGGTCGCCGCCGTCTTCGGCCGCGGCAGGACCTTGAAGGTGACCTCGGTCAGGAGGCCGAGCGTACCGTGGGAGCCGGCCATCAGCTTGACGAGGTCAAGCCCGGTCACGTTCTTCATCACCCGCCCGCCGGCCTTGACGATCTCGCCATGGCCGTTGACGAAGCGCACGCCGAGCAGGCTGTCGCGCGCAGCACCCGCGGTGATGCGGCGAGGCCCGGATGCATTGACGGCGAAGATGCCGCCGATGGTCGGCTCGCCTGCCGTTCCCATGACCGGCCGATGATCCGGCGGTTCGAAGGCCATCGCCTGACCGTTCGCGTCGAGGGCCGCCTCGATCTCGGCGACGGACGTGCCGGCGCGTGCCGTCATCACCATTTCCGCCGGATTGTAGGTGAGAATGCCGGAGAGCCCGGAGGACGAGAGCGTCGCAGCGGCCTGCACAGCATTGCCGAAACCGGCGCGCGTGCCCCCGCCCCGGATCTCGAGCGGGACCGCCCGCTCGGCATGGTCGCGGATGATTTCGGCAGCTTCGGTTTCGGTCGCTGGAGTCAGCATGAAACACCCCCCTCTGGCCTGCCGGCCATCTCCCCCACAAGGGGGGAGATCGGCTGTGGCATCCGCCGCGCTGACTTCCGATCCCAAGGTGAAGTGGCCACGTTCTGGCCACCAGTACAGGGCCTGTTCCGTGCTTGAGCCAGCGTCGCCAAGGAGCGAGCGTTCGCCGCTGACGATCTCCCCCCTTGTGGGGGAGATGCCCGGCAGGGCAGAGGGGGGTGAACAACAGCAATTGCCATCACGCCCGTCCCTCCAGCGGAAAAACCTTCGAAGGGTTGAGGATCCAGGCCGGGTCGAAGGCTGCGCGAACCGCCATCTGCTGGGCGAGGTCGATATCGGAATACTGGTGGCGCATCAGGTCGCGCTTCTCGATCCCGACGCCGTGCTCGCCCGTCAGGCAGCCGCCGGCGTCGACGCAGAGCTTCAGGATCTCCATGCCCGCCGCCTCGGCGCGGGCGGCATCCTCGGGATCGTTGATGTTGTAGAGGATCAGCGGATGCATATTGCCGTCACCGGCGTGGAAGACGTTGGCGACCCGAAGTCCGTAACGGTCGACGATTTCGGACGTATTCCTGAGCACGTAGGCGAGCTGCCCGAGCGGCACCGTGCCGTCCATACAGATATAGTCGGCGATGCGGCCGGTGGCACCGAAGGCGGATTTGCGCCCCTTCCAGATCAGCGCCGCTTCCAGCGCCGACTGGCTCTCGCGCACCGTTCTGACACCGTGCCGGCGGGCAATCTCGACGATCGAGGCGAGCATCGCCTCCATCTCGGCCTCGGAACCCTCGACCTCGACGATCAGCAAGGCCTCGACGTCGAGCGGATAGCCGGCATGGGCGAAGGCCTCGCAGATCTCGATCGCCGGCTTGTCCATGAATTCGATCGCGACCGGGACGATGCCGGCGCCGATGACGTCGGCGACGCAGGAGCCGGCGGCTTCCGCGCTGTCGAAGCCGAAGAGAACCGGACGCGCGCCTTCCGGCTTGGCGATCAGCCGCACCGTCGCTTCGGTGACGATCCCGAGCTGGCCTTCCGAACCGCAGACGAGGCCGAGAAGATCGTAACCCGCCGCATCCAGCGCCTTGCCGCCGAGTTCGACAATGGTGCCGTCCACCAGCACCAGTTTCACGCCGAGCAGGTTGTTGGTGGTGACGCCGTATTTCAGGCAGTGGGCGCCGCCGGAATTCATGCCGATATTGCCGCCGATCGTGCAGGCAAGCTGCGAGCTCGGATCGGGCGCGTAGAAGAAGCCGTCGGCGCCGACCGCGTCCGAAATCGAAAGATTGGTGACGCCGGCCTGAACGGTCGCGGTACGGTTGGCGTAATCGATGTCGAGGATGCGCGACATTGCCGAAAGGCCGAGCACGACCGCATCCTCCTGCGGGATGGCACCGCCCGAGAGCGACGTTCCCGCCCCGCGCGGGACGACGGGAATACCGTAACGATGGCAGTACTTCATCACCGCCGCGACCTGCGCGGTTGTTTCCGGCAGCACGACCGCCAGCGGCCGGCGACGATAGGCGAGAAAACCGTCCGTCTCGAAGGGGACGAGCTCGACCGGCTCATGCACCAGCCGCTCCGGCGGAAGCAGCTCGGCGAGATCGTCGATGATCTCCTTGCGCCGGGCAAGGATCGCGGCATCGGGCTCAAGAAACTTGATGGCTTCCGTCATGGTCCTTCCCTCGCAAGGCAAGATCGGCATACACCGCCCTGCCCACGGCTTCAACTGGTATTCTTTCTTTACCACTTTGACCAAATGCATGCAAATGCTATGGACTTATGACAAAACCGGAAAGAATGGAGGCCGCATGACCAATCTGGGAGATCTCGAGGTCTTCTCGCGGGTGATCGCCACCGGCAGCATGTCGACGGCGGCACGGGCGCTCGGCCTGTCGCCGGCGGTGGTGTCAAAGCGGATCAAACGGCTCGAGGACAGGCTCGGCACCCGGCTCCTTCAGCGAACCACCCGGCAGATCTCGCTCACCGAAGCCGGCCAGGGCTTCTACGAGCGTATCGTGGCCGTGCTCGCCGGTATCGAAGACGCCGAGGCCTATGCCTCCGGCAGGTCGTCGGAGGTGCGCGGCACCCTCAAGATCTCCGCGCCGACCTCCTTCGGGCGATTGCATATCGCGCCGCACCTCAAGGCGTTCATGGACGCCCATCCGGAGCTTGCCATCCACCTCGTGCTCTCCGACGAATTCACCGACATCGTCGGCGGCGGCTTCGACCTCGCCATCCGCATCGCCGACCTCAGCGACTCCTCGCTGGTCGCCCGGCGGCTCGCACCGGTGCGGCGCATCCTCTGCGCCTCGCCCGACTATATCGCCCAACACGGCATGCCACTGACGATCGATGACCTGAAGCAGCACCGTTGCCTGCCGGCCCACAACTACGACGCCTGGCGGCTGGAAGGGCCGCACGGCGCGCTGAACATCCGGCCGGACGGCATGCTCGTCACCAATTCGAGCGAGGTGATCCGCGAGGCAGTCATCTCCGGCCTCGGCATCGCGCTGCGCTCGACCTGGGACGTCGGGCCGGAGTTGAAGACGGGTGAGCTCGTGCAGGTGCTGCCGGCCTATGAGGGTTCACGCAACGTCTCGCTTTCGGCGGTCTATCCGAGTCGGCAGTTTTTGCCGGCCAAGGTGCGGCTGTTCATCGACTATCTCGCCGAACTCTATGGGCCAATACCCTATTGGGAGCGATGAGCCGACCTATTCCTCACCGTCGACATGGTGCTTGCGGATCCGCCGCACGACCAGCCAGACGCCGAGCACGACGAAGGGAACGGAAAGCCCGGTGATAATGCCCGGATCGACGGGCATGACCTCATGGCTCACCGCCTTGACCAGATAACCGATCAGGCCGACGACATAGTAGGAGATCGCTGCGACGGAGAGGCCTTCGACCGTCTGCTGCAGGCGAAGCTGCATCTCGGCGCGGCGGTTCATGGTGGCGAGCAGATCGGAATTCTGTCGCTCCAGTTCCACGTCGATCCAGCTGCGGACGAGGCCGGTGGCACGTGACAGCTTGCGCGAGAGGTTGGCCTGCCGCTCCTCGACCGACTGGCAGGTGCGCATGGCCGGCGCCAGTCGTCGTTCGAGGAAAGAACCGATCGTCTCGAAGCCGGGCACGGGGCTTTCGTCGAGTGTCTTGATACGCTCGTGGACGATGCCGTCATAGGCTCTGCTCGCGCCGAAACGGTAGAGACTGAGCGCGGCGTTCGCCTCGAGTTCTGCGGCGAGCCGCGTGATCTCGCCGAGCATCGAGTCAGCTTCCTCCCGCGCATGACCTTTCATGCGCTGGGTGACGGCGGTCAATCCATCCTCGATGCGGCGGATATCCGGCGAAAGGGTCTGGGCGAGCGGCAGGCCCAGCATGGCGAGCGTCCGGTAGGTCTCGATGTCGAGAAGCCGCTGCACCAGTGCGCCGCGACCCGCATCGTTGAGCCCGCGGTCGATGACCAGGATGCGTGTCAATCCGTCGCCATCCTGCCGGAAGTCGGTGACGACGGTTGCCTGCCCCTTCTTCACTTCGCTGTAGCACAGGCTCGCAGGATCGAAGCTGCCGATCGCCAGCGTCGCCTCCTTGCCTTCGGGGCGGATTTCCAGCCGGATTCCGGATATCAGCGGGCCGGGCGCGGAAAAGGCGCTGCCGAAAGGATGAGTGGTGATGTCGCCGCCGAAATTCTCCGGCGCCGGTCCTTCCCAGAGCCAGGCGGAGAATTCGGTGTGCCGTTCCCAGCGCAACGTGCCCGCACCCCAGGCCATCGCATGATGCCGTGAGGCACGATCGGGCGGCGACACGCCTGCGGCCCGCGACAGTTCCGCAAGCACGCTGTGGTGCACGGCTGCGCCGCCGTCCATCATGAAGGCGAGTTGCAGGATCACCCGTGACGACTTGACGAGAGGAAAGGGCCGGGCGTGGATTTCGCCGAGGGCAATTGCCCGCTCCGGTGCGGCGGGAAATGCAAGTCTTCCGGTATCCAATCCCAACTCCCAGCTTGAGGTTCTGCGACCAATCCGCTCCTTCTAGCAAATGTCGCGTCCGGCCGTCAGGGGGTCGTTTGCCACAGGGCCTTACATTCGTCGCACTTAGGCGACATGCGCATCGTTGTTGTTGCTGTTTTTCGAGAGTGCTGCCAAGAATATCGGCAACGCGCGCCGCTGCCCCCGATGCGGCGAAACACCGACGACGAATGCCCCTGAAGGAGGATACCCGATGAAACGTTCAATGCCCGCCCTTCTGGTCGCCCTTGTCCTCGCCGTGCCTGCAATGGCCGGAGAGGTCCGGGATTTCGAGACCAGCCTGCGGACAGCCTACGGCGACTACCGGGCGGCCCTCTTCGCGACCAACACGGGCGGCAGCTCCGAATCGGCCGCCGCGCTCGATCGCTTCACCAAGGCATGGTCGGCGCTTGCGGCGTTGCCGGCGCCGCCCCAGTACGTCGACGATGCTGCATTTCCCGACACGATGAAAAAGGTGACGGCAATCGCCGAGAGCGCCTCGGCCCAGGTCGCCGGCGGCGATCTCGCCAAGGCGCACGCCACGCTCGAGGGCATTCGTGACGAAATCGGCGACCTGCACCTGCGCAACGACATCTACAGCTTTTCCGACCGCATGAACGCCTACCACGCACGCATGGAAAAGGTTCTCGGCATGGATGCCGCCGACACCATCGCGGTGCGCGAGGAAGCCGCCGTGCTGGAATACCTCCTCTCCGACATAAAGGCGCATCCGCCAAGGGACGCCGGCGGCAACTTCGAGGCCCTGCTCGGCGCCGTCGAGACGAGCGTCGCCAAGCTGCGCGGTGCGGCGACGAACAACGATGCCGCGGCGACCAAGGCGGCGATCGGCGGGCTGAAGGCGCCGTACTCGAAGTTCTTCCTCACCTTCGGCTGACGAACCCTCGACGCTCGTCCTTTCAAACTGGACAAATTAATTGACCAATCCTTCGGGCGCTTGCTACACATGCGCCCGAAGGAGAATGGCGTGACCGAGACGGATGCCGAGAGCGATCGGGGACTTTTCACCCAGATCAGCCACAGCCGCACGGCCGACGAGGTGGTGCTGCAGATCGAGCAGCTGATCCTCGACGGTGTGCTGCGCGACGGCGACCGCCTGCCCGGCGAGCGCGACATGGCGCAGGCTTTCGACGTCTCGCGCCCCATTCTTCGTGAAGCCCTGAAGGAGCTTGAGGCACGCGGCCTGCTCGTCAGCCAGCACGGTGGCGGCACCTTCGTTGCGGACATCATCGGCCAGGTGTTCTCTAAACCCGTGACCGAACTCATCTCGCGCCATCAGCGCGCCGCGCGCGACTATCTCGAATACCGCCGCGAACTCGAGGGCCTGACCGCCGAGCTTGCGGCGCGACGCGCGACCGAGACCGACAAGGCGCTTCTCGCCCGCATCATCGCAGACATGCGCCGCGCGCACGAGAACGGCTCGGCCGAAGGCGAACTCGCTGCCGACATCGAATTCCACAACGCCATCGGCGAGGCTGCACACAACGTCATCCTGCTGCACACGATGCGGGCCTGCTACCGGCTGCTCTCGCAGGGCATCTTCTTCAACAGGAAGGCGGTGTTCGCGCTGGAGGACGCCGGCGAGCGGCTGTTGCAGCAGCATGTGGCGATCTACGAGGCAATCGTCGCGGGTGACGGCGAGCGTGCCAAGCAGGCGGCCCAGGCCCATATCGATTTCGTGATGCAGGCCGTCGAGGATGCAAGCCGCGCCGACGAGCGCGGCCGTGTCGCACGCCTGCGGCTCTTGAGCCGCTCGGCACAGCCGGCTTCCGGCCGTGCATCGAAACAGACGACAACCGAAGGAACGGACCTTTCCAAATGACCCCAGAACCGCAGAAAGTGCGGCCGCGCGTCGGCCTCTTCGCCACCTGTCTCGTCGATCTGTTCCGTCCGAGCGTCGGATTTGCCGCCGCCAAGCTGATCGAGGATGCCGGCTGCGAGGTGCATGTTCCGATGGCGCAGACCTGCTGCGGCCAGCCGGCCTACAATTCCGGCGACAAGGCGGACACGCGCGCGCTTGCCAAACAGGTGATCGAGCTCTTCGAGGGCTTCGACTACGTGGTCGCCCCCTCCGGTTCCTGCGGCGCCATGCTGAAGAAGCACTATCCCGAGCTTTTCAAAGGCGACCCGGCCTGGGAGGCGCGCAGCCACGCCTTCGCCGAGAAGGTTCATGAACTCGTCTCCTTCCTGACCGACGTGATGTTCGTGCCGAAGGTCGATGCGACCTTCGAGGGCAGCGTCACCTATCACGACAGCTGTTCGGGCCTGCGTGAACTCGGCATCAGCAAGCAGCCGCGCAAGCTGCTTGCGGGCGTCGAAGGGCTGGAGCTCAAGGAGATGGCCGACAGCGACGTCTGCTGCGGCTTCGGCGGCACCTTCTGCATCAAGTATTCCGACATCTCCAACAAGATCGTCGGCAAGAAGACGGAGAACATCGAGGCCGCCGGGGCCGACGTCCTGCTCGCCGGAGACATGGGCTGTCTCATGAACATGGCCGGCAAGCTGCGGCGCGAGGGCTCGAAGGTCGAGGTCCGCCACGTGGCGGAGGTTCTCGCCGGAATGACGGACACGGCGCCGATCGCCGGCTCGGGCAAGTGAGGGTCGGCCGATGCAGTTCACCGCTCCCCAGTTCAAGGAAAACAGCGTTGCCGCCCTTCACGATCCGCAGCTGCAGAAGGCGCTGAAGAACGTCGAGACCGGCTTCATCGCCAAGCGCGCAACGGCTGCCGCCGCCCTTCCCGAGTTCGACCTCCTGCGCGACAACGCCCGCGACATCAAGAACCACACGCTCGCCCATCTCGACCTCTATCTCGAAGCCTATGAGGCGAAGGTGAAAGCGGCCGGCGGCCACGTCCACTGGGCCGAGAGCGCGGAAGACGCCCGCCGGATCATCCTCGACATCTGCCGCAAGGTGAACGCGAAGACGGTCACCAAGGGCAAGTCGATGATTACCGAGGAGATCAACCTCAACGAATTCCTCGAAACCCAGGGTGTCGAGCCGGTCGAGACCGATCTCGGCGAGTACATCATCCAGTTGCGCGGCGAGCATCCGAGCCACATCATCGCGCCGGCCGTGCACCTCAACAAGGACCAGGTCGAGGCCGATTTCCGCCGCGTCCACACCCATTTGCCGGCAGACCGCGACCTGACCGCGCCGGAAACGCTGCTCTCCGAGGCGCGCGAGGTGCTGCGCAAGCGCTACTTCCAGGCAGATATCGGCATCACCGGTGCGAATTTCCTGATCGCCGAGACCGGCACCTCGGTGATCGTCACCAACGAGGGCAACGGCGACCTCACCCAGACACTCGGCAAGGTGCATGTCGTCGTCGCCTCGCTGGAAAAGATCGTGCCGACGCTCGAGGACTGCGCGCAGATCCTCCGTCTGCTCGCCCGCTCGGCGACCGGCCAGGACATGTCCGTCTACACCACCTTCTCCACCGGCCCGCGTCGTCCGGAAGACCCCGACGGCCCGGACGAATACCACGTCGTGCTGCTCGACAACGGCCGCTCGACCATGCTCGGCACCGAGTTCGAGGAGATGTTGCGCTGCATCCGCTGCGGCGCCTGCATGAACCATTGTCCGGTCTATCACGCGGTCGGCGGCCACGCCTACGGATCGGTCTATCCCGGTCCGATGGGCGCCGTGCTCACGCCGTCGCTCTTCGGCATCGACCAGTCCGGCCACCTGCCGAACGCCTCGACCTTCTGCGGGCGTTGCGAGAGCGTCTGCCCAATGCGCATCCCGCTGCCGAAAATGATGCGGCACTGGCGCGAGCGGGAATTCGAGCGGCACCTCACGCCGGCGACGAGCCGCTACGGCCTCGGCCTCTGGGCCTTCTTCGCCAGGCGGCCGGCTCTCTACCGGCTGGCAGCCTCGCTCGGCGCCCGGACGCTCGCGATGCTCGGCGGCGACAAGCGGAGGATCGGCGCCATGCCGCTCGCCTCCGGCTGGACGAAATACCGCGACCTACCCGCACCGGAAGGCCGGACCTTCGTGCAGCAATGGGCAGAACGGCAGGCAAACAGGCAGGAGGCGTGAGCGTCATGGACGGCAAATCGGCAATTCTCAAGAAGGTCCGCGCCTCGCTGAAGGCTTCGCCGGACGATTCCGCGCGCCGCTCTGCGGTCGCCTCACGCCTCGCCGAAACGCCGCGCGGCATCATTCCTGCCCGTGGCCAGCTGCCGGGCGCGGCACGCCTCGACCTCTTCGTCGCGATGGCGGAGAAGTACAACGCCAGCACCACGCGCATCGCCGCTCTCTCGGCACTGCCTGCCGCGGTCGCGGACTATCTGAAAGGCCGCAACCTGCCGGCCTCCGTGCGGATCGGAAACGATCCACGGCTCGCCGTTGCACCATGGGGCGAGGAACGCACACTCGAAATCCGCCACGGCGCCTCCGACGGCCACGACCTTGCCGCCATCAGCCATGCCTTCGGCGCGATCGCCGAGACGGGAACGCTCGCGCTCCTTTCAGGCCCGGACAATCCGGTGACCCTGACCTTCCTGCCGGAGCACCACATCGTCGCGCTCGACGCCCGCGACATCGCCGGCGACATGGAAGCGGTCTGGTCGCGGCTGCGGGCCGTGAACGGCAAGGCCGCGATGCCGCGTACCGTGAACTTCGTCACCGGTCCGTCGCGCTCCGCCGACATCGAGCAGACGCTGTTGCTCGGCGCCCACGGGCCGCGGGCGCTGCACATCGTCATCGTCGGCGAACCCTCCGCGTGAAGCTTCGGATGGCCTGCGGGCCATCCTGTCTTGTTGCCGCCACCAGGTACAAAATAGAAATTTCGTTCTCGTTTAGGAACAAAGTTCCGTATTTTGGCATTAAAAACTTGCCTTTTATGAACCAAATTTCTACTGTTCAAGGATGACGAATACAATCAACGAACTGGTCGAAACGCCGCGGATCGCGCTCGTCTCTACTCACGGTTACGTCGCCGCCCATCCGCCACTCGGCGCCGCCGATACCGGTGGGCAAGTGGTCTACGTCCTCGAGCTGGCCAAGAAGCTCGGCCAGCTCGGGCACAAGGTCGACATTTACACCCGACTCTTCGAGGACCAGCCGCCGGTCGACATCGTCGACGACAATGTGCGAGTGATCCGCATTCCCTGTGGCGGACCGGATTTCATCCCGAAGGAGTACCTGCACCGGCACCTGGCGGAGTGGGGCGAGAAGGCTCTCCGCTTCATCAAGAACGAGAACCTTTCCTATCTCTTCGTCAACAGCCACTACTGGGACGGCGGCGTCGCCGGCCAGCGGCTTTCCGAGGCGCTCTCGATCCCGCACATCCACACGCCGCATTCGCTCGGCATGTGGAAGAAGCGTCAGATGGAGACGGATTATCCCGAGCGCGCCGACAAGTTCGAGGAAGAGTTCAATTTCCGCGAACGCATCCAGCACGAGCTGATCATCTACCGCAGCTGCCAGCTGGTGATCGCCACCACACCGATCCAGCTCGACATGCTGCTCGACGATTACGGGCTCGCGCGCAGCCGCGTCCACATGATCCCGCCCGGCTACGACGACAACCGGTTCTTCCCGGTCTCACAGGCGTCGCGTCAGATGATCCGGCAGCGGCTCGGCTTTTCCGATCACGTGGTGCTGGCCCTCGGGCGGCTTGCCACCAACAAGGGCTACGACCTTCTCATCGACGGCTTTTCGGTGCTCGCGAGCCGCATTCCCGACGCACGGCTTCGGCTGGCGCTCGGTGGCGAAAATCTCGACGCCCAGGAAAGCGCCCTTCTCAAGCAATTGCATGAGCAGGTGGAAGCACTGGGACTCTCCGACCGCGTGGATTTCTCCGGCTTCATCCCCGACGAGGAGTTGCCGGATCATTACCGCGCAGCCGACCTTTTCGTGCTGTCGAGCCGCTACGAGCCATTCGGCATGACGGCGATCGAGGCCATGGCCAGCGGCACGCCGACCGTGGTCACCGTTCACGGCGGCCTCTTCCGTGCGGTCAGCTATGGCCGGCACGCGCTGTTTGCCGATCCCTTCGACAAGGAGGATCTCGGCATCACGATGATGAAACCGTTGAAGCATCCGCGCCTCTATGGTCGTTTGTCGCGCATGGGCGCCCACAAGGCCCGCAGCCTCTTCACCTGGACCGGGATCGCCCAACAGCTCGTGGCGCTTGTCGAAGGCCGTCCGGTGGCGCAGGCGCTCGATGACGCGGACTGGGATGAACCATGGAACGACGGCGACTGAACCCAGCGCGGATTTTCTCCTCCGACCTCGACGGCACGCTCGCGGGAGATCGTGACGCCTCCCGGCGGTTCGCCGACTACTGGGCGAGCCTCGATCCTGACAGCCGCCCGCTGCTTGTCTACAACAGCGGGCGTCTGATCGAAGACATATTGGCTTTCATCGCCGAGGAGGGCTTGCCGGAGGCCGATTACCTCATCGGCGGCGTCGGCACGATGATGCACGCCGCGACAGTGCCGGACATCGCGGCGGCCTATGCCGCTTCGCTCGACCGCGACTATGACCCGCTCCGGATCGCGGAGCGGCTGCAGTCCCTGCCCGGCATCAGGCGTCAACCGGAACGCTATCAGCACATGCACAAGTCCAGCTGGTATTTCCACGATGCCCCGCTCGAACGCATCGAGGCACTGGAAGAAGAACTGCGCGCCGAGGGCCTGTCGGTGAAGCTCGTCTATTCGAGCGGACGCGACCTCGACGTGCTGCCGGGCAATGCCGACAAGGGCAAGGCGCTGACCTGGCTTTGCGAAGAGCTCGGCATCGGCCTGCATGAGGCGGTCGTCGCCGGCGACACCGGCAACGACCTCGGCATGTTCCTTCTCGACGGCGTGCGCGGCATCGTTCCCTCGAATGGGCACACCGTACTGCGCCGGCTCGCTGAGGAACGCGACGACGTCTATCTCGCGGATCGCGCCCGGGCCGACGGCGTCATCGAAGGGCTCCACTACTGGCAGGAGATCGGGCGGCACACGATCGGCGCATAGCCCAAAAGTGGACAAGCGGAACACTTGACCTGACGTGCCGTTGATCCAACATCGACGGTTAAACGGTCGTTTGACTGATTCGCCGTGTGAATCCGGAGAGGTCACCGAACGAACACAACCAGAGCGTAAGCTTCGAAGACGGGAGACAGCGGGAATTGACGATCATGAGCCGGATAGCCTCGGACGTGCAGTTGATGTTGCGGCGGCCGCCGCGCCAGCAATATGCCGCCCTGTGCTACCGTCCGCGCAAGAAGCAGGGGGGCATCGAGATCCTTCTGCTGACGAGCCGCGACACCGGCCGATGGGTGATCCCGAAAGGCTGGCCGATGGCCGGCAAGAAGTCCCATACCGTGGCCGAGCGCGAGGCTTGGGAAGAGGCCGGCGTGCGGGGCAAGGTCTCCCGCGAGCCGATCGGCTATTACGGCTATGCCAAGGGCATGGAAGGGGGCCTCAAGGTCGCGTGCCGGGTTCAGGTGCACGCGCTCGAGGTCAAGGAAATGACCAAGGACTTCCCGGAGAAGGGGATGCGCCGGCTGGAATGGGTGAGCCCCGAGGAAGCAGCCGCCCGGGTCCGCGAGCCGGAACTGAAGGTGTTGCTGCACGCGTTCGCCGAAAAGACGGCCGGTGCACTCGCCAAGCCCAAGAATCCTGTCGAAGGCTCGTAAAATCGAGCTGTCATAAAACTGTCATATTGCGCCTGCGCCGCTTTGCCACTAGGGCAAAGGGCGAATTCGGAACATCGCGCAGAACCGGACGGTCACAGCAGCGTTTCGTCGTCATCTACAGGATTTCGTGGAAGGGCGGCCCTCGGGGGTTGCCCCTCAGGAAGGCAGTATCGTCATGGCCAAGTCGCCGCCCAGCCTCGTCAAGCCCACCCTAGACAAGGATCTCGACAAATTCGCCTATGTCGAGGAGGCAGCCCAGCACATCTCCCGCGGCTACGCGCCGGTCGGCATCGGCCTGATCTTCCTGGTGACGACGAT
Source organism: Ciceribacter sp. RN22 (assembly GCF_024054295.1). Lineage (NCBI taxonomy): Bacteria > Pseudomonadati > Pseudomonadota > Alphaproteobacteria > Hyphomicrobiales > Rhizobiaceae > Ciceribacter > Ciceribacter sp. RN22. Next base: position 743,924 of record NZ_JAMXLD010000001.1, on the reverse strand, counting down.
GATTTTCGCCGGCGCCTATGTGATCAACCAGCCGGGCGCCGTCATGGTCATCGCGGCGGCCGCGATCGGTGCCTACATGGCGATGAACATCGGCGCCAACGACGTCACCAACAATGTCGGCCCGGCGGTCGGATCGCGGGCGATGACGATGACGACGGCGCTCGTCATCGCGGTGATCTTCGAATCCGCCGGCGCCCTGATTGCCGGCGGCGACGTGGTTTCGACCATCTCCAAAGGGATCGTCGATCCGGCACAGGTGCCGAACGCCGAAGTCTTCGTCTGGGCGATGATGGCCGCTCTGCTCTCTTCGGCGCTCTGGGTCAATCTCGCCACCTGGATCGGCGCGCCGGTCTCGACGACCCATGCCGTGGTCGGCGGGGTGATGGGTTCGGGAATTGCCGCTGCCGGGGTCGGTGCGGTCAACTGGGAATCGATGATCGGGATCGCCGCAAGCTGGGTGATCTCGCCGCTGCTCGGCGGTGTCATCGCCGCCCTGTTCCTCGCCTTCATCAAGGAATTCATCATCTACCGGCACGACAAGATCGCGGCCGCCCGACGCTGGGTGCCGATCCTGATCGCGCTGATGATCGGAACCTTCTGCACCTATCTGGCGCTGAAGGGGCTGAAGCAGCTGATGCATGTCAGCCTTACCGCCGCCGTGCTGGTCGGCGTTGTGACGGGGGCGATCGGCTGGGCGCTCAGCGTGCCGCTCATCCGGCGGCAGTCCGTCGGGCTCGAAAACCGCAACCAGTCGCTCCGCAAGCTCTTCCGCCTGCCGCTCATCTTCGCGGCAGCACTCCTTTCCTTCGCCCACGGTGCGAACGACGTGGCGAATGCGATCGGTCCGCTCTCTGCAATCGTTCACGCCATCCGCGCGCACGAGATCGCCGCCAAGGTCGAGATTCCGATCTGGGTGATGGTGATCGGCGCGACCGGCATCTCGCTCGGCCTCTTCCTCTTCGGCCCGAAACTCATCCGCCTCGTCGGCGAGCAAATCACCAAGCTCAACCCGATGCGGGCCTATTGCGTTTCGCTGTCGGCTGCCGTCACGGTCATCGTCGCCTCCTGGCTGGGTCTGCCGGTCAGTTCGACGCACATCGCCGTCGGTGCGGTCTTCGGGGTCGGCTTCTTCCGCGAATGGTATACCCGCAACTCCAAGCGGCGCGTGGACTACATCCGCGCCAAGTCGGACCGCTGGGTCGTCGAGGAAGCCACCGACCGCAACTCAGACGAAATGCGTCGCCGCTATCTCGTCCGGCGCTCGCACTTCATGACGATCGTCGCCGCGTGGATCATCACCGTCCCGGCGGCTGCGGGGCTTGCGGCGCTGATCTACTGGGTTATGTTCCAGCTCTTCGTGTAACGAGGGGAAGACGGGGAACCCATGCGCGCCAACTACCGGATGCAGAGGCTTTTCGTCGCCGCGGGGCTTTCTGCCGGCGCGACGGTCGAGGCCAGCCCGGAGCAGTTCAACTATCTCGCCAACGTGCTCCGGATGGCGGAAGGCTCCGAACTCCTCCTCTTCAACGGCCGCGACGGCGAATGGAAGGCGACCCTCGCCTTCCCGACGCGCAAGCGCATCGTCATGACCGCGGCGGAACAGACGCGCCCGCAGCCCGAGCCCTGCGACCTGCATTTTCTCTTTGCGCCCCTGAAGGTCGGGCGCATGGACTACCTCGTGCAGAAGGCCGTCGAAATGGGTGCGGGGCTCCTGCAGCCGGCGATGACCCAGCACGTCCAGGGCAAGATCACCAATCTCGACCGCCTGCAGGCGAACGCCGTCGAGGCCGCCGAACAGTGCGGCGTCCTTTCGATCCCGACGGTCGAGGCGCCGAAGCGGCTGAAGGACCTGCTGGAACGCTGGCCCGCGACGCGGCGGATCATCTTCTGCGACGAGGATAGCGCGACACAAAACCCGCTCGCCGCCCTTCAGGGTATCCGCGAGCGCTCGCTCGCCCTGCTCGTCGGGCCGGAGGGTGGTTTTTCGGAGGAGGAACGAACCCTGCTGCGCGACCTCGATTTCGTCACTGCGATCCCGCTCGGGCCGCGCATCCTTCGCGCCGATACCGCCGCGGTCGCGGCGCTTGCTGTCGTGCAGGCAACCGTCGGCGACTGGCGTTGACGAGACGGGCTTGACCTGCCGCAAGCTTCCGATTTTTTTGACGAAGGCTTGAGAGAATTTCACTTGCGCACCGGCTTCATTCCGGTCCATTCACGCGATGGTCCGCTCCTTGGGCCGACCTCGCCAACAAGGTTCACTGCATGGCCCGCGACACCACCGATCACACTCCGCTCACGTCGGTCGACGAAATGGTCGCCTATCTCGCAGACGGCTGCAAGCCGCGGGAGGCTTTCCGGATCGGAACGGAGCACGAGAAGTTCGCCTTCTTCCGGGCGGACAACAGCCCGGTCCCCTATTCCGGCGAAGCGAGCATTTCGGCGCTGCTCAACGGCATGCAGCAGAAGCTCGGCTGGGAACCGATCATGGACGGGGAGAACATCATCGGACTTGCCGGCGGCGACGGTGAAGGCGCGATCTCCATCGAGCCGGGCGGGCAGTTCGAACTCTCCGGCGGCGCGCTCGAAACGCTTCACGAGACCTGCCGGGAATCGAACCAGCATCTTTCGGTGCTGCGCGACGTCGCCGAGCCGATGGGCATCCGTTTTCTCGGCATGGGCGGCAGCCCGAAATGGACGCTTGCCGAAACGCCGCGCATGCCGAAATCGCGCTACGAGATCATGACGCGCTACATGCCGAAGGTGGGCAGCCAGGGACTGGACATGATGTACCGGACCTGCACCATCCAGGTGAACCTCGACTTCTCGTCCGAAGAAGACATGCGCCGGAAGATGCGCGTGTCAATGAAGCTGCAGTCGGTCGCGACCGCCCTCTTCGCCTCATCGCCGTTTACCGACGGCAAGCCGAACGGGCTGCTCTCCTGGCGCGGCGACATCTGGCGGGATACGGACAATGCACGTGCCGGCGCCCTGCCCTTCGCCTTCAACGAGACTTTCGGCTTTGCCGATTATGTCGAATGGGCACTCGACGTTCCGATGTATTTCGTCGTCCGCGACGGGCGTTACCACGACTGCACCCACGTCACCTTCCGCCAGTTCATGGCCGGCGCGCTGAAGGGCGAAATCGCCGATTGGGAGCCGACGCTCGGCGACTGGACCAACCACCTCTCGACGCTCTTCCCCGATGTCCGTCTGAAGCGCTTCCTCGAGATGCGTGGCGCCGACGGCGGGCCGTGGCGGCGAATCTGCGCACTGCCTGCCTTCTGGGTCGGCCTCCTCTACGACGATGCGAGCCTTGCCGCGGCAGACGACCTCACCCGTAACTGGACCCATGCCGACGTCATCGCCATGCGCGACGCGGTGCCGGCCAAGGCGCTGGCCGCCGAAGTTGCCGGCCGTAGCGTGCTCGACGTCGCACGGCAGGTCGTCGATCTCTCGCGCGCGGGCCTCAAGGCGCGTGCGCGCCTCAACAGCGAAGGCCAGGACGAGAGCGTCTTCCTCGCATCGCTCGATGAAATCCTCGCCAAGAAGACGACGCTCGCCGAGGACATGCTGGCACTCTACGACGGTCGGTGGAACCGGGATATCGACCACGTCTTCGAGGACTACCAGTACTGAGGCAGGCACCATCGGCCGCACCCCGCCCCACCCGGCCGGGCGCCGCTAAAAAGCGGTTTGCGCTCGGCTTTTTCCGGTTATAGTGCGGGAACGACGCGCTGCATGCAACCGGAGGGCCGCCATCCATGCTACCACTGTTCGAGATGATGTTGCAGGCGCAGAACGGGACGGCCATGGAAGCGGTGGCCAGACAGTTCAACCTCGCGCAGGAGCAGGCTGCGCAGGCGGTGGCGGCGCTGATGCCGGCCTTTTCCTCCGGCTTCAAGCGCAACACCACCAATCCCTACGACATGACGGCGCTCCTCAGCGCGATGGCATCCGGGAACTATGCGAAATACTTCGAGGACATGACCGCGGCGTTTACGCCGCAGGGCATCGCCGACGGCAACACCGTGCTCGAACAGCTCTTCGGCTCAAAGGAGGTTTCGCGCGCAATCGCCGCCCAGGCGGCGCAGTTCACCGGCATCAGCCAGGACATCTTCAAGAAGATGATGCCGGTGATGGCCGACACGATCATGGGCGGGCTTTCCAAGCAGACCACCGGCCAGTTCGACGCCACGGCCTTCGCCAACTCGCCGATGGGAGCGATGACCCGGCAGTGGCTCGAAGGCATGGGCTTCGCACCGAAGGCCAAACCGAAGGAGCCGAACCTCTTCGACAATCCGTTCACGCAGGCGATGCAGACGATGTTCGGCGTCAAGCCCGCCCAGCCGCAACCCGCACCGACCGCCAACCCCTTCTTCGACAATCCTTTCACCAAGGCTTTCCAGGAGATGATGGCGGGTTATGCCGGGCCGGCTCCGACGCCACAGGGCGAGGCCGCCAAGCCTGCCGAAAAGCCGAAGGGTCAGGCGACCGAGCAGTTCACGACGATGGTGAACGCCATGTTCGACAGCGGGCTCGAAGTGCAGAAGAGCTACCAGAAGAGCATGGAGCAGATCTTCGACAGCTATCTCGGCCAGACGCATGAGACCCCGCAAGGGGAGCCGGCGCCGCAAGGCGATGTGGTGCCGAGCGGCAAAGGCTGATCCTTTCGTCCCGATTCAGGCATAGGCGGCGGAAGCCGCCACGCCGGTCTCAGAATTCTTCCCAGTCCCCGCCACTGGAAGCCTCGGCGCCGGAAGCGCCGGTTTTCACGTTCAGCCGGTTGGTGATCTTTCCAAGAAGCGCACGGGCCGGCGAACTGACGGGACGGGAGGTCTGGCTGGCCGGTGTCACGCGCGGACGCGGCGACGGCGCCTGGAAGACCCGCGGCTCGGCAGGGCCGGTACTCGCAGCCTGCCTGAGGCCGGTCGCGCCCTGCGGCGCGAGGCTCCGGTCGACGTTGAACTGCCCGACGACATCGGAAAGCGTCTGGGTGTCGTTCGAGAGCGTGGTCATCTCGCGGTCGGTCTGCTCGGCGGCGCGGGCGTTCTGATGGGTGACGTCCTCCATCCGCGCGACGGCCGAATTGATCTCCTTCAGTCCCTCCGACTGCTGCCGCGCCGCAGTGGCGATCGAGTGAATGTGGTCGTTGATCTCGACCACCTGGCCGGCGATCGAGGACAGCAGGTCGCCGCTTTCCTTGACGAGCCCGACGCCGCTTGCGACTTCGTCACCGGACTTGATGATGAGCGCCTTGATCTCGCGGGCCGCCTGGGCGGAACGCTGGGCAAGTTCACGGACTTCCTGCGCGACGACGGCAAAACCCTTGCCGGCTTCGCCCGCGCGCGCCGCCTCGACACCGGCATTGAGCGCGAGCAGGTTGGTCTGGAAGGCGATCTCGTCGATGACGTTGATGATCTTCGAGATTTCCGACGAGGCGCTCTCGATGCGCGCCATCGCGTTCACCGCCTCGCCGACGATCCCCGCCGAACGGTCGGAATTGTTGCGGGCCGTCCCGGCAAGCCGGGACGCGGTCTCGGCGCGCTCTGAGGACTGGCGGATCGCCTCCATGATCTGGCGGATCGAATTGGTGGTTTCTTCGAGCGCTGCCGCCTGTTCCTCGGTGCGGCGCGACAGATCCTCCGTCGAAGCCCGCACCTTGACGCTCTTGGCGTTGATCTCGTGAACATTGGAGTGGACGGCGGAAATCGTCCGCGACAGGCGTTCGAGCGAGGCGTTGAAGTCGACACGCAGGCGGTCGAGCCCACTCGCAAACGGCTTGTCGATCGTCGCGGTGAGGTCGCCGCTCGCCAGCCGTTGCAGTGCATTGCCGAGGATTTCGACAGCTTCGGTCATGCGCGCCTGCTCGGCGGCACGTTCGGCGTCGCGGTCCCGGCGCTCCTTCTCGTCGGCGAGCCGGCGGGTCTCGGCGTCGCTTTCGAGCGTCCGCTTCTCGAGCGCCGCCTGACGGAAGACTGCGACCGAGCGGACCATTTCGCCGATCTCGTCCTGCCGCTCCTCCCCTTCGAGCGTGATCGCCGTGTTGCCGCTTGCAAGCTCGCCCATGGACCTGACGAGGCGGGTGATCGGGCGGGTCAGGGAACGCGAATAGAGGACGGCGATCACGATGCCGAGCAGCACGATCGGGGCGCCGAACAGCACGGAAACCAGTGCCGTGTCGCGGAGGTTCGCCGCGACTTCATCCTCGCCGATGAGAGCGAAGACCGCCCAGCGGGTGCCGGCGAATTCGAGCGGCACGCCGGCGGCAAGGCTGGTCATGTCGCGATAGCCGGAGACGGTGCCGAAGGCGTCCCGGCCTTCCATGACCACCGGCAGCATCGCCGTGTCGACCTTCACGGAAAGGATGTCCTTCTCAGGCGTCAGCACACTGTCGTTCAGCAATGCGCCGGCGGAGTCCACCAGAACGGTTTCGCCGGTCTCGCCGAGACCCTTGCGGTTGGCGAAGAGGGTATCCAAGCGGTGATTCGGCAGGCGGTAGGCGATGACGCCGATCGTGCGGCCATTCATGGTGATCGGAACGGCAAGGAAGGAGGCAGGAGCGCCGTTCGAGGGCGCATAGGCGGCAAAGCCGGACATGGCGACGGCGTTCGGATCCTTGGCGGCGACGATCTTCGAAAAGACTTCCGCCAGGCCGGTATCCTTGTAGGGTCCCTTCGTCAGGTTGGTGCCGTAGTCCTTCTCCTTCTGGACCGAATGGACGACGTTGCCGTCGAGATCGATCATCAGGATGTCGTCATAACCCTGCGCCTGCAGATGGTTGAGATAATAGGCCTGGTACTGCTTGTGGGCGCGGTCAAACGCATCCTTCTTGGCACTGTCGAGCTTGTATTTCTCGCCGACGGGGTTCGGGTTCTCGTCGATATAACGGCGGTGGAGCTCGGCGGCCGGGTCCTCGCCCAGGAATTTCCATGCTCCGGTGAAGCCGTAAAGCGCCTGCTGGGTGGTGACGTTCGAGGCGATCGCCGCGATATCGAGGCTTACGCTTTCGAGATAGCCCTTCGCTTCGTTGCGCCTTCCGTCGGCCGTCGCTTCCAGCATCTGGTAGACCTGCTGGCGCAGCGCACGGCTTTCGAGAAAGAGCGTCAAGGCGACCGATGCGCTGATGGCGACGATGGTGAAGACCGCCGCCGCGAGAGGAAGCTTCCTGGAAATCCGCATTTGAAAAGGCTCCGTGACCGTGCCCGGAGAACCCGGGTCCGCTGGCAATGCGAAAGAGAATCTCGTGCGGAAGTTAGAAATCTCTTACCGCGAACGGAAAACCTGTGGGAGGCCGGGCGCGAAGATCCCAATGCATAAAAAAAAGCCCGGGACTGGGAGAGTCACCGGGCAAGTCGGCAGGGTTATTGGCAGTCACCCTGCGGGGATTGGGAGAGGGTCATTCGGACTTCACCGGCTGCAACGAACGGGTGGCGCGATTGCGCGCGGTGCGGGCGAGGAGACGCGAAGGATCGTCCGCAATGCCGGAGGTCCGAAGAATGCTCTCGACGTCGGCACGGGAAAGCCCGATGTCGCGCAGCAGCGCATCGTCGAGGTCGGCAAGGCGGTTTGCGGCTCGTCGGTTCCGCAGCGCGCGCAGAACGGATTTCATCGCTTGCCAGGTTGCGGCGAGACGCGCGGCAGGCGTCGGCCGGGAGACTGCAAGATCGAGTTCTGTCATCCGTTCGGTCGTGCTCATGGCGACAAAGTCCTTTCGATTTCGGCACGAATAGAGGCGGGCTCGTACCCGGAGAAGGGTAGAGCCGACCAGCGGGGTATGGAGGTTGGGGGGAGCCGATGTCGTCGGCCCCGGTTGATTTGCAGGACGATGATGCTGAAAAGCTATTGATCAGTCCAACGAATGTTTCTAATAGTTATCATCAATCCATCTGATGGAATTTCCCCCATGTCAGCTCCGCTCGATATCGACCAGCTCCAGACCTTCATCGCGATCGTGGACACCGGAAGCTTCACGAAGGCCGCGGCGCGTGTCTTCAAGACCCAGTCGGCCGTCTCCATGCAAATGCGGCGGCTCGAGGAACGCATCGGCAAGCAGCTCTTTATGAAGGACGGCCGCGGCAACCGGCTTACGGCGGAAGGGGAAAAGCTCCTCAATTACGCACGGCGGATCATCCGGCTGAATTCGGAGGCGATCGCCGCCTTCGACGACAACCGGCTCGAGGGTACGCTGAGGATCGGCACGCCGGACGACTATGCCGACCGCTACATGCCGGAGATCATCGGCCGCTTCGCCAAGACGCATCCGAACGTCGAGCTTTACATCGTCTGCGAACCCTCGGTGGACCTCGCCGAAAAGATGGCCCGCGGCGAACTCGACATTGCGCTTGTCACCCACAATCCGCGCGCACGCAGCTCGGACGTGGTGCGCACGGAACCGCTCTGCTGGGTCGCCTCGGCGAACCATCCGCTGCGCGACGACGCGCCGGTGCCGCTCGCCGTCGGGCGGCGCGACTGCAACTGGCGCCAGCTCGCCTGCTCGGCGCTCGACGCCGATGGCCGCGACTACCAGATCCTGTTCACGAGCTGGTCCTCGACCGTGGTGGCTGCCGCCGTGCTTGCCGGCATGGCGGTCTCGGTCCTGCCGGAATCGGCCTTGCGCACCGGCATGAAGGTGCTGACGCAGGCTGATGGTTTTCCGCCGCTGCCGCCGGTGCAGATCGGCCTGATGAAGCGGCCGGGGCTTTCGACCTCGCTGATGAACGCGATCACCGACCACATCACCGCCTGCCTCGACAACATCACGCCGTCGGCAGTCGACGACGATCTCGACGGCGACGTGAAAACCTATCCGCGATACTATCCGCGGCTGCGTGCCGGCCACATGATCCCCGGCTGGTAAGCGCAGACATATATAGACGGACATCGACGGCAGAACGGGAACAGCCGGGGCGAGCCCCGGCTGTTCCCGTTTCCGGCCGGCACCCGAGTGCGGCGGGGGGCCACCGCTCTCCTCGGGCCGGCTGCCCGTGCGCGCCCCTGGCGGCGGGCCGCGCACGGGATGCTTCCATCAGGCGATGTCGAACCGATCGGCGTTCATCACCTTCACCCAGGCGGCAACGAAGTCCTTCACGAACTTTTCCTTGTTGTCGTCCTGGGCGTAGACCTCCGCATAGGCACGCAGGATCGAGTTCGAGCCGAGGACGAGATCCACACGGCTCGCCGTATACTTGGTCGCACCGCTCTTGCGCTCGCGGATGGCATAGCTGTTGCTGTCGGTCGGGACCCAGGAATAGGCCATGTCCGTGAGGGTGGCGAAGAAGTCGTTGGTCAGCGCGCCGACACGGTCGGTGAACACACCGTGCGCCGTGCCGCCGTAGTTGGTGCCCAGCACGCGCATGCCGCCGATGAGCACGGTCATTTCCGGAGCGGTGAGCCCCATCAACTGGGCGCGGTCGAGCAGCATTTCCTCGGGGCTGACGACATAGTCCTTCTTCTGCCAGTTGCGGAAGCCGTCGGCGAGCGGTTCGAGCACGGCAAAGCTGTCCGCGTCGGTCTGCTCGGCGGTGGCGTCGCCACGGCCGGGCGCGAAGGGGACCTCGACATCGAAGCCCGCGGCCTTTGCCGCCAGTTCGACACCGACATTGCCGGCGAGAACGATGACGTCGGCAAGACTTGCGCCGGTTTCCGAAGCGATGCCTTCGAGAACCGACAGAACCCTGGCGAGGCGGGCGGGCTCGTTGCCTTCCCAGTCCTTCTGCGGGGCGAGGCGAATGCGGGCACCGTTGGCGCCGCCGCGCTTGTCGGAACCGCGGAAGGTGCGGGCGCTATCCCAGGCGGTGGTGACCATTTCGGCGATGGTGAGGCCGCTGTCGATGATCTTGGCCTTGACCGCGACGACGTCGTAGTCCGTGCGGCCGGTCGGGATCGGATCCTGCCAGATCAGGTCTTCGACCGGAACATCCGGGCCGAAATAGCGTGACTTCGGACCCACGTCGCGGTGGGTCAGCTTGAACCAGGCGCGGGCGAAGGCATCCGAGAAAGCGGCGAAGTCGTCCTTGAACCTCAGCGAGATCTCACGGTAGATCGGGTCGACCTTCAACGCCATGTCCGCATCGGTCATCATCGGCATGACGTGGATCGAGGGATCCTCGACGTCGGCCGGCTTGTCCTCCTCGGCAATGGTGATCGGCGCCCACTGGGAGGCCCCGGCCGGGCTGTGCGTCAGCGTCCATTCATGCTTGAACAGCATCTCGAAGTAGCCATTGTCCCACTTCGTCGGTTGCGTGGTCCAGGCGCCCTCGATGCCGGAGACGACGGTATCGCGGCCGATACCGCGACCCTTGGTGTTCACCCAGCCGAGACCCTGGAATTCCGGTCCTGCAGTTTCCGGATCGGGGCTGAGATTGGCGGCACTACCATTGCCGTGGGACTTGCCGATCGTGTGGCCGCCGGCGGTGAGCGCCACGGTTTCCTCGTCGTTCATGCCCATGCGGGCGAAGGTCTCGCGCATCTGGGCGGCGGTCGCCAGCGGATCGGACTTGCCGTTCACACCTTCCGGGTTGACGTAGATGAGACCCATCTGCACCGCGGCGAGCGGTTTCTCCAGCGTGTCCGGCTTGGTCACGTCGCCATAGCGGCCGTCGCTCGGCGCCAGCCATTCCTTCTCGTCGCCCCAGTAGGTGTCCTTTTCCGGATGCCAGATATCCTCGCGGCCGAAGGCGAAGCCGAAAGTCTTCAGGCCGGCGACGTCGTAGGCAATCGTGCCGGCGAGCGCGATCAGGTCGGCCCAGGAGATCTTGTTGCCGTATTTCTTCTTGATCGGCCACAGCAGGCGACGGCCCTTGTCGGTGTTGACATTGTCCGGCCAGGAATTGAGCGGCGCGAAGCGCTGGTTGCCGGTGTTGGCGCCGCCACGACCGTCGGTGATGCGGTAGGAGCCGGCGGCGTGCCAGGTGACGCGGGCCATCATGCCGACATAGGAGCCCCAGTCGGCCGGCCACCATTCCTGGCTGTCGAGCATCAGCGCGCGCAAGTCCGCCTTCAGCGCCTCGACGTCGAGCTTCTTCAGTTCCTCGCGATAGTTGAAGTTCGGACCGAGCGGATTGGTCTTGCTGTCGTGCTGGTGCAGGATGTCGAGGTTCAGCGCGTTCGGCCACCATTCCATGACGGATTTGCCCACGGCGGTGTTGCCGCCATGCATGACCGGACATTTGCCGGTTGATTTGACGTGCTCGTTCATCTTGGCCTCCTGTTTTCGCAAAAACGAGTGAACTGGTGCCACCATCGGCCAAGTGCTTCATAATTTCCAATTGTATTTAGTGAGGATGACGATAGGATCGTCCTATCATGATTACCATTCGTCAAATGCGCTACTTCGAAGCACTCGCCGCCACCCTGCACTTCGGCCGCGCGGCTGAGATGGTGCATGTCAGCCAGCCCGCCCTTTCCGCGCAGATCATGGAGATGGAGAAGCACCTGGGGGTGGTGCTGGTGGAGCGGACGCGCGGGGCGACACTGCTGACGGCCAAGGGCGAGGAAATCCTTGTGCACGTGCGCGGTGTGCTCGCCGGCATCGACCGGCTGGAGGAAGCCGCCCGCCGCAGGGGCGGCATGCTGGAAGGCATGATCCGCATCGGCATCATCCCGACGGTCGCGCCCTATCTGGTGCCGCAGATGGTGCCGTATCTCAGGCGCGAGCACCCGCTGATCGAAATCGAACTCAAGGAAGCCGTGACCGACCGGCTGCTCGGCGACCTCGCCGAGGGCAGGCTCGACGCGGTGATCGCGGCGCTGCCGGTCGAGGCGGACAATGTCGCGACCCGCAGCCTCTTCACCGACCGTTTCTTCGTCGCGATGGCCGACAACGAAAGCGACGTGCTTGTCTCGCCGCTCGCCGAAACGCAGGTCGACCCGAACCGGCTGCTGCTGCTCGAAGAGGGGCACTGCCTGCGTGACCAGGCGCTCGCGGTCTGCAAGACCGCGAACAAAAGAAATCTCGTCAATGTCGGCGCGACCTCGATGACGACCCTTCTGCAGATGGTGTCGCACGACATGGGTATGACACTCATTCCGGAAATGGCCGTCGATACGGAAACGGCGCGCACCGCGATCCGCATCGTTCCCTTCGCCGACCCGGCCCCCTCGCGCGAGATCGGCCTTGTCTGGCGGCGGTCGAGCCCGCGCCGGCAAGACATGGAAGCATTGGCCGCGGGCATCGTTGCGAGCCGCGGCAAGCTCCGCGCGAGTGGGCGTGGTCACGAGGAGCCCGACGGCCTTCCGTCAGGCTCAGTTCATGAACCAGCCATGGCTGACGACGAGTGACTGCCCCGTCAGCGCATTGGTCTCGAAACCGGCAAACATCAGCGCGACCTCCGCGACGTCCTCGACCGTGGTGAATTCACCATCCACGGTTTCGCCGAGCATCACCTTCCGGATCACGTCGTCCTCGGAAATGCCGAGTTCCTTCGCCTGTTCCGGGATCTGCTTGTCGACCAGCGGCGTCCGCACGAAACCGGGGCAGATGACGTTGGCTCGTATGCCGGACGAACCGCCTTCCTTGGCCACCACCCGCGCCAGCCCGAGCAATCCGTGCTTGGCGGTGACATAGGCCGATTTCAGCGGCGAGGCCTCGTGCGAATGCACTGACCCCATGTAGATGATGGCGCCGCCTCCCTGGCTCTTCATGTGCGGGATGCAGGCTTTCGTCGTCAGGAAAGCTCCGTCGAGATGGATCGACAGCATCTTCTTCCAGTCGGCGAAGGGGAAATCCTCTATTCTGTGAACGATCTGGATGCCGGCATTCGACACCAGGACATCGACCCGTCCCCACTTCGCAACCGTCTTCGCCACGCCGGCATTGACCGCCGCCTCGTCCGTGACGTCCATGGCGATACCGAATGCTTCGCCCAGGCCCATCGATGTCAGGGCCTCGGCCGCCGCCTGAGCCTGCTCTTCCTTCAGATCGGCGATGACGACCTTCGCGCCCTCTTCCACATAGCGTTTGGCGATGGCATGGCCGATGCCGCTGGCCGAGCCGGTGATGATGCAGACTTTACCCTTGAGCGTCATGGTCGTTCTCCTTGTTGCCTATCCGGGGCCGTGCGTCCCTGCCCGGCGCGATACCGGACGGCGGGGCGCAGAATCAGCTCTTCCCGTGCCGTTCGTGGGCAAGGTCAAAAATCTGGATTCCGTCGCGCGGCCGGCCACGGTTTTTCCACTTGTCATGATTGAGCGTGTGCATGACGTCGTCGTAACCCGCTGCCCAATGCTCCGTTATCGAAGCCCGTGAAAATTCGGCATCCATGGCGTGCGTGGCAGAGGCCGCCCGGCGGTGGATGAGGTGCACGATCGTCACGTCGTATTCGACGCCGATGGACCTCAGAATTCTGGCATCCTCGTCATCGGCGAATTCCGGCGGCAGTCTTTCGAGGAGCCGCTTGGCGGCGCGGCGGACGACCTGCCTGCGGGCGAAATCGTCGGTGTTCAGGCGCGTCCGGCTGGAATAGCGGATCTCCTTGATACGGCTCTCCGCCTCGAAATGATCCTTCGGCATGGCGCCGCGGGCGCTGAAGAGGTCGATCTGGAAGATCTCCATGTTACGCTCGGAGCCATTGGTGGACAGGACATACTGCAGCGGCGTGTTGGAGACGAGACCGCCATCCCAATAGTAACGGCCGTCGATTTCGACCGGTGCGAATCCCGGCGGCAAGGCGCCCGAAGCGGCGATATGCCGGGCATCCAGCGTCTGGCGACGGCTGTCGAAATAGGCGAAATTGCCTGACATGACCTCGACCGCACCGAGACTGATACGGGTCCGACAACTGTTCAGAAGGTCGAAATCGACCAGTTCCTCCAATGTCTTGAGCAAGGGCTCCGTGTCGTAGAAGCTGATGGCGGCCTCGCGATTGTAGAGGATCTGGTATGGCGTATAGAGGCGCGGCGAGAAGAAACCGGGTATGCCGGTGAGCGCTCCGGCCATCACGGAAATCTCGTTGGAGATACGGCGAACATCAGCGCCGTCATGGCCGAACCCGAAGGTCAGGTTCGACGAAACCTTGTCCCAGAACGTCCGGAGATTCTCAACGCGGTGTTCCTTCGGTGCTCCGGCGATCAGCGCGGCGTTGACGGCACCGATCGAAATGCCGGCGACCCAATCAGGGTCGATATCATGTTCGTGCAGCGCCTCGTAGGCGCCCGCCTGATAGGCGCCGAGCGCGCCACCACCTTGAAAGACAAAGATCTGTTCGCATTTGGAATTCGACATGGTGCCCTGCAACCTGAATATTGCACTGCACCATAAAATAGGAAGTTCTGAACGGCTCGCCAGAGCAAGGAGCGGCCCAAGCCGCCCCTTGCATTCACGTTTCGGTGTACGCGCAGTGACTCAGTCGAGATCGAGCACGATGCGGCCGTCGATCTTGCCTTCCTCCATGCGGTGGAAGATGTCGTTGACGTTCTCCAGCTTGTCCCAGGAGAAGTGCGAGGCAACCTTGCCCTCGCCCGCGAAGACCAGCGATTCCTCGAGATCCTGGCGGGTGCCGACGATGGAGCCACGCACGGTGATGCGCTTCAACACGGTGTCGAAGACCGGCAGCGAGATGAAGCCCGGCGGAAGGCCGACCAGCGCCATGGTGCCCTTGGAGCGAAGGAAGCCGTAGGCCTGCTCCATCGCCTTCGGGGAGACGGCGGTGACGAGCGAGCCATGCACGCCGCCGGTTGCCTTCTGCACCTGTTCGATGGCGTCCTTGGCGGTTCCGTCGACGACGATGTCGGCGCCGAGGCTCTTGGCGAGTTTCAGCTTGTCCTCATGGATGTCGGCGGCCACCACATGCATGCCCATGGCCTTGGCGTATTGCACGGCCATGTGGCCCAAGCCGCCGATGCCGGAGATCACCACCCATTCGCCGGGACGTACTTCGGTTTCCTTGAGCCCCTTGTAGACGGTGACGCCGGCGCAGAGCACCGGAGCCGCGGGGCCGAATTCGAGATTGTCCGGCAGACGACCAACGAAATCCGGATCGGCAAGACCATACTGGGCGAAGGTACCATTGACCGAATAGCCGGTGTTCTGCTGGCTGCCGCAGAGCGTCTCCCACCCGGTGCGGCATGGCGTGCAGCAACCGCAGGCGGTGTGCAGCCACGGCACACCGACGCGGTCGCCTTCCTTGATGCGGGTGACGCCGGCGCCGAGCTTGGCGACATAGCCGACGCCCTCATGCCCCGGGATGAACGGCGGATTCGGCTTGACCGGCCAGTCGCCGTTCGCCGCGTGCAGGTCGGTGTGGCAGACACCCGTTGCCTGATACTTGACGAGAATCTGGCCCGGACCGGGTTCCGGTATCGCCATTTCCTCGATCACCAGTGGCTTGCCGAATGCCCGCACGACGGCGGCTTGCATACTCGATGCCATTCTTTTCCTCCTCGACAGAAATCGTGTTGCGGAATCATCTGGCCGTCGGGGGGTGCCCGTCACGACGTATGCATCCTAGCGTTGTCCCGGTCGAGTTTCTTGATCCGGGTCAAATCTGTCGTGCTTCACGATGATTTGTGTCGCAACGTTGCGACAGCCCCGGAAGAATTCCGGCACCGTCGCAACAGGGACCGCTCAGGCGAGGTACTTCTTCAGGAAGGCAACCGTCCGCGACCAGGCGAGGTCGGCCGCCGCCTTGTCGTAGCGGGCGGCGGAGGTGTCGTTGTTGAAGGCATGGTTGACGCCCTCATAGACATAGAGCTCGTACGTCTTCTTGTTTGCGTCGAGGGCCGCCTTGTAGGCGTCAATGCCGGCATTGATGCGCTCGTCGAGCCCGGCATAGTGCAGGAGAAGCGGCGCCTGGATGGACGGCACCTGATCGGCAGGGACCTGGGCGCCGTAGTAGGCGATCCCCGCCCCGAGCGCCGGCGACGCGACCGCCAGACGGTTGACCATGCCTCCGCCCCAGCAGAAGCCGACGGCGCCGACATTGCCGTTGGAATCGGCGTGGCCGGCCAGGTAGATGCGGCCCGACTCGGCATTGTTGACGGCTGCAGCCATGTCGAGCGTCGTGAACATTTCCCGCGCCTTGTCCTCGTCATCCGGCGTGCCGCCGTAGGGCGACAGGAAATCCGGCGCAAGCACGACGAAACCCTCCATTGCCATGCGACGGGCAACGTCGCGGATGTGCGGATTGAGGCCGCGGTTTTCGTGGATGACGATGACGCCGGGCAGCGGGCCTGCGGCATCCTTGGGTCGCACGAGATAGGCCTGCATCTCAGTCGTTCCGCCGGGATAGGTCACATTCTCGGCATTCAGGCGGGCGTCGCCCTCGGGGATAACGGCGGCGCTCGCCTTGCTGGCGGCAAGCAGCGGCGCGATCGTGGCGGCCGCCGCCGCCGAGCCGGCAAGTGCCGTCAGTCTCTCCATGAAAGCGCGGCGATCCAGAGTAAGATGAGTGTATTCGTCATAGGCGTAGATCATCGCCTGAGTGACTTTCGGCGTGTCCATGATGCTCCTCCATTCAGGGTATCTGGATAGCGGCCCGAACGCAGGCGCACCGCAGGCACAGGATAGTGCCCTCGCCGGCAACGGCGGGCAACACATCTTCGTTACCGGTCCTCGGAGCGGCCCGAGAAGACGGTGACGCGCAGCGCAAGGAGCAGCGACACGAACAGCAGCACAAATTTGACGCGCGTCACCCAGGGCAGGATCTGCGGCAGGTTTTCGGCGAGCCACGGACCCGGCTCGGCCGGCGGGAAATAGCACAGGAACCCGAAATTCTCGAGATAGTCGAAGACGCCGTAGGCGACCGGAACGAGGCACAGCAGCCAGGCATGACGGACATCGAGGCGTCGGCCGTAGAGCACGACGCCGGGGGCATAGCCGCGAAGAAGCAGGCAGAGCGAGAGGGCGAGCACGAACGGCAGGACGAGGTCCGGGCCGAGATACATCAGCTGAAAGAGGTCGCGCGCCTCGGCCCGTGCCGGATCGGCAAGCGCCGCCTGAAGGCCCCGGACCGCATCGGCCTCGTAGCCGGACAGTCGGGCATCGAGGAAGCCCCCTGCCCCGCTGAGGCGCTGGAACTCCGGATCGAGCCCGAAGAACATCCAGGCGACAAGGGCGCCCGAGAGGGCGAGCAGCAGCAGGATCACCTTGTTAGTTCCCATCTGCCGCTCCCCTCCATCCACTCGCCTCAGGCGCCGGCGCCGGGGTAGTTCGGGCTTTCGCGGGTGATGGTGACACCGTGCGGATGACTTTCACGCAGGCCCGCGCCGGAGATGCGAACGAAGGTCGCCTTCGCCTGGAAGTCCTTGATGTCGCGGCCGCCGACATAGCCCATGGCAGCCTTGAGGCCACCCGCGAGCTGGTGCAGCACGGCCGAAACCGGACCCTTGTAGGGGACCTGGCCCTCGATGCCTTCCGGGACCAACTTCAGCGTATCGCGCACTTCCGCCTGGAAGTAGCGGTCGGCCGAGCCGCGGGCCATGGCGCCAACGGAACCCATGCCGCGATAGGCCTTGAAGGAACGGCCCTGGTAGAGGAAGACCTCGCCCGGGCTTTCGTCCGTGCCGGCGAGCAGCGAGCCGACCATGACCGCGGAGGCGCCGGCGGCGATCGCCTTGGCGAGGTCGCCGGAGAACTTGATGCCGCCGTCGGCGATCACCGGAATGTCGCTCTTGGCGGCCTCTTCGGCAGCGGCCATCACGGCGGCGAGCTGCGGCACGCCGACACCGGCGACGATGCGCGTGGTGCAGATCGAGCCGGGGCCGATGCCGACCTTGATGCAGTCCGCGCCGGCCTCGATGAGCGCGCGGGTGCCTTCGGCTGTCGCGACGTTGCCTGCGATGATGCGCACCGCGTTCGACATCTTCTTGACCACGCCGACGGCGTCCAGAACCTTCTGCGAGTGGCCGTGCGCGGTGTCGACGACGATCACGTCAACGCCGGCATCGATCAGCCGCTCGGCGCGCTCGCGTCCGTCCTCGCCGGTGGAGATCGCGGCGGCGACGCGCAGGCGTCCGTGGAGGTCCTTCGCTGCGTTGGGGTTGAGCTGGCTCTTCTCGATGTCCTTGACGGTGATCAGGCCGACGCAACGGCCATCGCCGTCGACCACCAGCAGCTTTTCGATGCGGTGAGCGTGCAACAGGCGCTTCGCTTCCTGCTGGTCGACGCTTTCCTTGACGGTGACCAGGTTTTCCTTGGTCATCAGCTCGTGGATCTTCTGCGAGGGATCGGAGGCGAAGCGGACGTCACGGTTGGTCAGGATACCGACCAGACGACCGGGACGGCCGCCGTTCTCGACGACCGGAATGCCGGAAATGCCGTGGGCCTTCATCAGCGCCAGCGCTTCGGCGAGCGTCGAATCAGGGCCGATCGTCACCGGATTGACGACCATGCCGCTTTCGAACTTCTTGACCTGGCGGACTTCCTCGGCCTGTTCGCTCGGCGTGAGGTTGCGGTGGATGACGCCGATGCCGCCGGCCTGAGCCATGGCGATCGCAAGGCGGCTTTCCGTCACCGTGTCCATGGCGGAGGAGAGGATCGGCAGGCTGAGATCGATATCCTTGGCAATCCGCGTCGCGATGTTGGTCTGTCCCGGCATGACCTCGGAATGTCCCGGCTGCAGAAGGACATCGTCGAAAGTCAGGGCTTCGGCTCCTGTGGCCGAAATTACGATGCGTGCCATTGCCAATTTCCTCTTTTCAAAAAATGCAGTGGCTCTCCGGGACGAATCGTCCGCCCGGCCGCTCCTGCAGGACAACGTGGAAGTTGGCGAGGGCTGGTAACACGTCTATGACAGGAAGGGAACAGAAAAATCCGTAGACGCACGAGTGCCGGGATTCTCTGGCTTCACCGGCGGCGAGAGATCCCTCACGCACAAGTGAATGCCTGCGCGACCGCAGGCCGATTCGCCGTTGGCAAGGTGCGCGGACGTCGGATAGAACGGGCGCCTCGCGACGCACCGGCGAACGTTTCCTTCCTGCCCGAGAGCCCTGCCGCATGAACCGCATCGTTCCGCTGATCCTTGCCGTTGCGCTGTTCATGGAGCAGATGGATTCGACCGTCATCTCGACGGCGCTGCCGGCGATCGCCGCCGCTCTCGGCGTCGGGCCGATCACGCTGAAGCTCGCCCTCACATCCTATATGGTGGCGCTCGCGATCTTCATTCCGGCGAGTGGCTGGATGGCCGATCGTTTCGGCGCGAAGGTCATCTTTCGCGTGGCGATCCTCGTCTTCATGGCCGGCTCCGTCCTCTGCGCTCTCTCCGGATCGCTTCTCGCCTTCGTCGCCGCCCGCTTCCTGCAGGGCATGGGCGGCGCGATGATGACGCCGGTCGGACGCCTCGTGCTCCTGCGCACGACAGAGCGACGCGAGCTCGTCTCGGCGATGGCGCTGCTCACCATCCCCGGACTGATCGGCCCGCTGAGCGGTCCGCCGATCGGCGGCTTCATCACCACCTATTTCAGCTGGCACTGGATTTTCCTGATCAACGTGCCGATCGGCCTTGCCGGCATCTGGCTCGCGACCATCCACCTGCCCGAGGTGCCGCCGGTCGAAACGCCGCCGATCGACTGGCGCGGTTTCGCGCTGAGCGCGCTTGCCGCCTCCGGCGTCGTTTTCGGACTTTCGGTGATGAGCCTGCCGGCGCTACCGCCTGCCGCCGGCATCGGAGCGACGGCGCTCGGCCTTAGCGCCGGCCTCCTCTATGTCCACCATGCGCGGCGCCATCCGACGCCGCTTCTCGACCTCGGCCTCTTTCGCAACGCCACCTTCCGCATCGCGGTTACCGCCGGAACGATCTTCCGCATCGCCGCCGGGGCAACCCCCTTCCTTATGCCGCTGATGCTGCAGCTCGGCTTCGGCCTCACGCCCTTTCAGTCCGGCCTCATCACCTTCGTAGGGGCGATCGGCGCGATCACCACCAAATTCCTCGCCCGCCGTGTCTTCGCGGCCGTCGGCTTCCGCACCGTGCTCATTGCCGCGGCGATCACCGGTGCGGCGACGACGGCGGCGAACGCCTTCTTCACACCCGGCACACCCTATCCGCTGATCATGGGCGTGCTGCTTGCCGCGGGCTTCTGCCGCTCCTTCTTCTTCACCGGCATCAATGCGCTGAGCTATGCGGAGATCGGCGACGCAGAGGCGAGCCAGGCGACGTCGATGAGTTCGGTGCTGCAGCAGGTGAGCCTGGCGCTCGGGGTGGCGGCGGCCGCCGCCATTCTCGAAGGAAGCACAGCACTCAAGGGCCATGCACTCGGGCTTGCCGACTTTCATCTCGCCTTCGCGGTGGTGGCGGCTCTTTCGCTGCTGGCGGTGCTACCCTTCCTGCGGATGCCGCGCGATGCCGGCGCGAATGTCTCCGGCCACGGAGGAAGGCCCGAGCCCGACAGCGTCGCGGTGAAATAGGCTCTATTCCGCCCTTTCGCAGACAGCGGCGAGCTTGTTTCCGTCCGGATCGCGGACGAATGCCGCGTAGAAATTCGGATGGAAGGGCCGCAATCCCGGAGGACCTTCGTCGGTGCCGCCATTCGCCAGCCCGGCCTTATAGAAGGCGTCGACGGCAACGCGGCTTGGTGCCTCAATCGCGATCGTCGTGCCGTTGCCGAATGTGGCGGGCTTGCCGTCGAAGGGCTTCGTCACCCACAGGCGGCAGCGATGGTCGTCGGCAGCCGCGTAGCCGATCTCGTCCTCCTCTGTAACCCTGCGCTCATAGCCGAGTGCCGCGAGAACGGCATCGTAGAAACATACGGAGCGCGCGAGGTCATTGGTTCCGAGCGTCACGTAGAGGAGCACGAGATTTCACCGATCCTGCTCGCCGGCCTCCTCGGCCGGCGCTGGCTTGCGTCCCTTGAACCCCTTGGCGAGCAGGAACATCTCGACCGATTCGGAGCGCGAGGCGCCGGGCTTCACATGGACGACCTGACGGAAATTCTGTTTGAGAAGCGTCAGAAGCTCCCGCTCAGTGCCGCCCTGGAAGGTCTTGGCGAGGAAGTGGCCGCCCTCGGCGAGCACCTCGATCGCGAAATGCGCCGCGACCTCGCAGAGATGCATGGTGCGCAGGTGGTCAGTCTTCTGGTGGCCGGTGGTCGGGGCGGCCATGTCGGAGATCACCAGATCGGGCGTGCCGCCGACGGCCTCGATGAGCTTTGCCGGCGCTTCCGGATCGAGGAAGTCGAGTTGCAGGATCTTCACGCCCGGCAGCGGCGCCATTTCGAGGAAGTCGATCGCCGCGACCCGCACGTCCGCGTCGGTCGACCCGGTGACGTTGGCGGCGATCTGCGACCAGCTTCCGGGCGCCGCTCCGAGGTCGATGATGCGGCGGGCGCCCTTCAGGATGTTGTGCTTCTCGTCGATCTCCAGAAGCTTGAAGGCCGCGCGGGCGCGATAGCCTTCGAGCTTGGCGCGCTGCACGTAAGGATCGTTGATATGCCGTTCGAGCCAGCGTCGCGACGAGGCCTTGAGCTTGGTCTTCTTGACTTTCTGGCCGAGCTTGCGGCCGGTGCGGTTTCCGGCGATCGGAGCCTTGGTCATCTTCGTTCTTTCCTGTTCAGCGCCCGCGCTCGCGGAAGGGGCGACGGCTGCGCCCACGCCGCCAGACGCCGTCGTCGGCCATCATGTCGGTGAGCAGGCCTTCCCTCAAGCCCCGATCGGCCACCCGCATGCGGGGCGATGGCCAGCGGCGGCGGATCGCCTCGAGGATCGCGCAACCGGCGAGCACGAGGTCGGCGCGGTCCGGGCCGATGCAGGGGTTGGCCGCGCGGCCCTGGTAATCCCAGGAGAGCAGTTTCGCCTGCATGGCGCTCACCTCGGCATCCGAGAGCCAGAGGCCGTCGACCCGGCGGCGGTCGTAGCGCGGCAGGTCGAGATGCACGCCGGCGAGCGTGGTCACAGTGCCGGAGGTGCCGATCAGATGGAAATCGTGGGACGCCACGCCTTTCTCGGCGCCTTCGATCGGCGGGCAGTCGAAGCGCGCGAGCATTTCCCCGACCTCGGCCGTCATCGCCTCGAAGACGTCCGGCGTCACGTCGCGGCCGCCATGACGCTCCGAGAGCGTCACAACGCCGACCGGCAGCGAGGTCCAATGGGTGATGTGGTTGGCAAGCCGGCTCGAACGGCTTTCGCCGATGCGGATGACGGCAATCTCGGAAGAGCCGCCGCCGATGTCGAAGAGCACGACCGACCGCGCCTCGCGACCGACCAGCGACGAGCAGCCGGAAACGGCAAGTCGCGCTTCCGTCTCGCGGTTGATGATCTCGAGTTCGAGGCCGGTCTCGACCGTCACGCGGTGCAGGAATTCCTCGCCGTTTTCCGCAGCACGGCAGGCCTCGGTGGCGATCAGCCGCATGCGGCGGATTTGCCGGCCGGAGAGTTTTGCCGCGCAGACGCGCAGCGCCTCGACCGCGCGGTCCATCGCCTCCGCCGAAAGCCGACCGCTCGCGGCAAGCCCTTCACCGAGCCGCACGATGCGCGAAAAGGCGTCGACGACGCGGAACTGCCCGGGGCGGGTCGGCTGGGCGACGAGAAGACGGCAATTGTTGGTGCCGAGATCGAGTGCCGCGTAGAGATCGTTCGACCACTGCGAAACGGCCGCCGGCGGACGCGGGCGTTCCGTCGGCTGCGGCTGCTGCGGCTTGGCCGGCAGAGGCGCCTTGGCGGGAGCGGCGGCCGGCGCCGGCGAGGCCGCCTGCGCGGTGGCCGGCTTGCCGGAGGCGAGCGGCCGACCCTGCAGGCTGCGGCGATTGCGGTTGCGACGGCGCTTCTTTCCCGATTTTCCGGGATGGGAATGCTCGGCCTCTGCCGCAGGCGCCGCCGTCTTGTCGGCATTTGCGGAATGCGGCAGATCGATCGGCTGGTTTTGACCCGAACGATTGCGTCGCCGGCGCTTTCGCTTGCGAACCGGCTCGTGCGCCTGGTTGGTTGCGGAACGTCCAGCCGGAGCCGACGTCGCCGCCTGCCCCTCGCCGGCCACGACGGCGGCGCCCGAAACCTTCGGCGCATTCGTCTTGGCCTTGCCGCGCCGGAGGGTTGCCTCCCCCTTGCGGCTTTCTGCCGACGCCCCCTCGCTTGACGGCCTGAGGCCGCGATCGGGGTCTGTCACGTATCTATTCCGTTGCGCCGCGCAAGGCCGACTGCGGCATGCCGCTGGCGCCATATTCGATTTTCGTTGGTGCGATAATATCAGCGGGTCCGGTTTTAGCCAAACTGTTTTTCCGGCGGAATTCGGCGCAGCGCCGGGCGTGTGAGAGCATCGTCGCGGCAGGGGAATTTTTTCCGATTTTTTCAAAACAGCTATTTGCAAGTCGCCGGCTTTTGTTTATAAGCCCGCCTCACCGACGGGTCACGCACTGCCGTGACCCACTGCTGGGGAATAGTTCAACGGTAGAACGACGGACTCTGACTCCGTTAATCTTGGTTCGAATCCAGGTTCCCCAGCCAATTCTCTCCAAATCCCCGTATTTCCTAGATTCTCCAGTCGCGCCGGATCCCGGTTTGGCGTCATTGGCGACCTGATATCCGTCGCGCGACGGCGGCATTTTCCCGAACACATCGCCCACCGATCGCTTTTTGCTTGTCAAAGCGACGAAGACCCCTTTCGTTACCGTCGGACAATTCTACTTGAGGGAACATCGGGGCGATCGACAGGGCACCCCATCGTGGAAGAGAGGTGCTTGCAATGTCGGCAAAGAAGGTAGCCATCGTCACCGCGGGCGGCAGCGGCATGGGAGCGGAATGCGCTCGGCGTCTGGCGGCAGACGGGTTCAACGTGGCGATCCTCTCCTCGTCCGGTAAGGGTGAGGCGCTGGCCGCGGAGTTGGACGGCATCGGGATCACCGGCTCCAACCAGTCGAACGACGATCTCAAACGTCTGGTGGACGCGACCGTGGAAAAGTGGGGGCGGGTCGACGCTCTGGTGAACAGCGCCGGTCACGGGCCGCGCAAGCCGGTCCTCGACCTGACCGACGAGGACTGGCACACGGGCATCGACGTCTATTTCCTGAATGCCGTGCGCCCGACACGCCTCGTCACGCCGATCATGCAGAAGCAGAAGTCCGGGGTCATCATCAACATATCGACCGCCTGGGCCTTCGAGCCGTCGTCGATGTTCCCGACGTCCGCGGTCGCCCGTGCGGGCCTCGCCGCCTTCACCAAGATCTTCGCGGATACCTATGCGGCGGACAATATCCGCATGAACAACGTCCTGCCCGGCTGGATCGACAGCCTCCCCGCCACCGAGGAACGCCGTGCGGGCGTGCCGATGAAGCGCTACGGCACGAGCGCCGAGATCGCCGCGACCGTCGCCTTCCTTGCCTCGGACGGTGCCGCCTATATCACCGGACAGAACATCCGCGTCGATGGCGGGCTGACCCGGTCGGTTTGACGGCCTGACGAAATCTGCGACCCGCAGCCGCCTCAGCGACGATTGACGGCCGTCCCCACGCCCGATCGTCGAAGAGTCTGCGAGGACATCACGTATTTTTGCAACGCCTCATGCCAATCGGCAGATCCTTGCATTTTTTCATTTGCGCCGCAGCATCGACAATTGCATCTTCGGCGAAAGACCTGTCAGCAACGGAATCCTGAATAGAATGTCTGCAGATGCAATCGTGCTCGGCGCCGGTATTGTCGGCGTTTCCACCGCCATCCATCTCGCCCGCCGCGGCCGCTCGGTGGTGCTGGTCGACCGGCGCGGCGCCGGCGAGGAAACCTCGTTCGGCAATGCCGGCCTGATCCAGCGCGAGGGCATCGTGCCCTACGGTTTTCCGCAGGAAGTCGGCATGCTGGTGCGCTATGGTCTCAACAACCGTATCGACGCGCATTACCATCCGACGGCAATGCCGAAGCTGGTGCCGTTCCTGTCGCGCTACTGGTGGCATTCGAACAAGGTGCGCCATCAGGCGATTGCCAACGCCTACGCGCCACTCATCGAAAATTCGGTCTCGGAACATGCCGACCTGATCAAGGCGGCCGGCGCCGAACGCCTGATCCGCAAGGACGGCTGGATGGAAGCCTTCCGCACGAAGGCGGCGATGGACAAGGAAGTCGCCGAGGCCGAGCGGCTGGCAAGTGTCGCTGCCATCAACTTCACGGCGCTGACAGCGGACGATCTCGCCCGCGTGGAGCCGCACCTGACGGGCAAGTTCGTCGGCGCACTCAAATGGAACGACCCCTGGTCAGTCACCGATCCGCACGGGCTGACCATGGCCTATCTCGCCTATTTCGAAAGCCTCGGCGGCAGGTTCGTCAGGGGCGATGCAACGACGCTCAAGCCCGCTGCCTCGGGCAAGGGCTGGCAGGTCAGGACCGCCGACGGCACGGTGGAGGGCAAGGATGTCGTTCTGGCGCTCGGGCCCTGGTCGGAGGATGTGACCCGCACGCTCGGCTACAGCTTCATCGTCGGCGTCAAGCGCGGCTACCACATGCATTATGCGCCGGCAGGCAATGCCGTGCTCAACAACTGGACCATGGACAAGGAGCGCGGCTATTTCCTCGCGCCGATGGACAAGGGCATCCGTCTGACCACGGGTGCGGAATTCGCCGATCGTGACGCGCCGAAATCGCCGGTGCAGGTCGAGCGCGCCGAAAAAGTGGCGCGCACGATCTTCCCGCTCGGCGAACGGCTCGATCCCGAACCGTGGATGGGCGCGCGGCCCTGCACGCCGGACATGATGCCGATCATCGGCAAGGCGCCGCGTCACGACGGCCTCTGGTTCGCCTTCGGACACGCCCATCACGGCCTCACCCTCGGTCCCGTCACCGGCCGGCTGATCGCCGAAGCCGTCACCGGCGAGACGCCCTTCCTCGACATGAGCGCCTGGCGTCCGGAGCGGTTCAAGCCGTGAGGGAGCCGAAATCGGGTCGCCACGAGATGGCCGCGCCGCTTTCATTTCTTGGTTTTCCCAGCCGGCTCGCCGATGGCATCTCGCCCTGCGCCGTGATCTTCGGCTCCGGGCACGGCAGCACCTATCCCGGTGGGGATAGCAGCGGCTACGCCTTGGCCGCCGATGCCATCCGCACTGCGAGCCAGGAGGATGCCGGGCTCGTCGAGCACTGGGATTTCGATCTCGGCGGCACTCTGTTTGACGGCAAGCCGCTCTGCTGTGTCGACACCGGTGACATCCCGACTACCATGCACGACAATGCTGGCAACAGGGGCCGTATCGAGGCCCGGACGCGGGAAGTGCTAGCCTTGCAGGCTGTCCCCGTCATGCTCGGCGGCGACGATTCCGTGCCAATTCCCTTTCTCGCCGGATTTTCCGATCACGGACCGATCTGGATCCTGCAAATCGACGCCCACATAGACTGGCGCGACGAGTTGCATGGCGAACGCTACGGCTATTCGAGTCCGATGCGCAGAGCCAGCGAGATGCCGCATGTTGCCGGGATGGTGCAAGTCGGCTTGCGAAGTGTCGGCAGCGCGCGGCTGACAGAAATCGAGGCGGCGCGGCAGTATGGAAGCCACTTGGTGACCGCACGCGAGGTCCACACCCAAGGCGTCGAAGCTGCACTAAGGTACATTCCGGAAGGCGCGCGGGTCGTCGTCACGCTCGATTGCGACGGCCTCGATCCCGGCATTATGCCGGGCGTGGCGGCACGCACGCCCGGCGGTCTTACCTACACACAGGCGATCGACCTCATCGCCGGCGTCGGTCGGCAGGCAAAGATCGTCGGGTTCGATCTCGTCGAGCTCTTTCCTCCCGCCGATCTGGACGGGCTTTCTGCACTGACCGCTGCACGTCTTCTCGTCAACGTAATCGGGACCATCGCCCGGCAGGATCAGCGTTCGCAGTCTTAGCCTCCATCTGCGGATGAAACGGAAGGACGCGGCAGGGCTGGCAAATGCGGCAATTTCGTGATAGCGGTGTCTTCGGTCGTAAGACCAAGTTTCCGCGTGGTCGCGGAAAGCCGCCGGGCTGTGCTCCTTGTCTTCGCACCTTCCGATGCGCCCCGGCGGGAAGACTGTAGAGGCTGAGGCATGTTTCGCTTTCTGAACCACCACGGAGATTTCGGCGACCGTTAGCGTCGTTCGATACCGTTTGCGCATGCGCCTTTCCGCATGCGTGGGTCAGATCGTTGAAACCACTGCCGGTGCCTTATGGATATTGAAAGCCAAGCCAAGACCTTTTTCGAAGCAAACCCCGACATCGAAGTGCTGGAAGCGTTCGTCATCGACGTCAACGGCGTTCCGCGGGGCAAGTGGATCCCCCGCGAACGCGCGCTCGACGTCCTGACCAAGGGCATGGCGATGCCGCGCTCGGTCTATGCGCTCGACGTCTGGGGGCGCGACGTCAATGCCGCCGGCCTGGCGGAAGGCACGGGCGATCCCGACGGGCTCTGCTTTCCCGTGCCCGGCACGCTCTCGCGCGTCACCTGGCTGTCGCGGCCGACGGCGCAGGTGCTGCTGGAGATGCGCAATCCCGACGGCAGCGGCTTCTACGCCAATCCGCGCAACGTGCTGGCAAGCGTCGTCGAGCGCTACCGCAAGCTGGGGCTGACGCCGGTCGTCGCGACCGAACTCGAATTCTATCTCATCGATCCGGTGCGCTCGGCCCTCGACCCGGTGCGCCCGCCGAAGACCCGCGAAGGCCGCTGGCACACCGGCCAGACGCAGGTGCTGTCGATCGCCGAACTGCAGGACTTCGAAGAGGTCTTCCACGCGATCTCGACCGCGGCGCGCGCGCAGAAGGTGCCGGCCGACACGACGCTGCGCGAAAACGGCCCCGGCCAGTACGAGATCAACCTGAACCACGTGCCGGATGCGCTCGCCGCCGCCGACTATGCGGTACTCCTGAAGCGCATCGTCAAGGGCGTGGCCCGCTGCCACGATCTCGACGCCACCTTCATGGCCAAGCCCTACGGCACCCAGGCCGGCAGCGGCATGCATGTGCACTTTTCGGTGCTCGACGAGACCGGCGCCAATATCTACGCCGGTGAAGACGGGCCGTCGGAGACGCTCTTCCATTCGGTCGGCGGGCTTCTGGAAGCCATGGGCGAGAGCATGGCGGTCTTCGCCCCCCACCAGAATTCCTACCGGCGGCTGCGGCCGTCGGAGCATGCGCCGACCTATGCCTCCTGGGGCTTCGACAACCGCTCGGCGGCCGTGCGCGTCATCACGGCGAGCCGGCCCGCCACCCGCATCGAGCATCGCGTCGCCGGCGCCGACACCAATCCCTATCTCGTCGTCGCGATGATCCTCAGCGCCGCGCTCGCGGGCATGAAGGAGAAGACGCAGCCGGGCGGCGCGATCAGCGGCGACGAGCATGCGATCAACCACGAACCGCTTCCGACCAACTGGGACCAGTCGCTGCAGCGTTTTTCGAAGTCGAGCTTCGCCTATGCTGCCCTCGGGCCGAAGTATCGCGGGCTCTACACCGCCTGCAAACAGCAGGAAATCTCGGAATTCTCGCTCCGCGTCACCGACGTGGAATACGACGCCTATATCCGGACCGTTTGAGAGGAACAGGACGATGCAGACTTCCCCGACCAATCCCGGCCACGCCAATTCCTGGTATGCGGCAAGTGCCAACGACAAACGCGTCCGTCCCGAACTCGAAGGAGAGACGGAAGCCGACGTCTGCGTGATCGGCGCCGGCTTCACCGGCATTTCTGCCGCGCTGGAACTCGCCGAAAACGGCTTCTCGGTGGTGGTGCTCGAAGGCGAGCGCATCGGCTTCGGCGCTTCCGGCCGCAACGGCGGCCAGATCGTCAACGGCTACAGCCGTGACCTCGAAGTGATTGCCAAGCGCTACGGGCCTGAGAAGGCGGTGAAGCTCGGCGAGATGTCGCTTGAGGGCGGCGAGATCATCCGCCGCCGTGTCGCCACATACGGTATCCGTTGTGACCTCGTCGACGGAGGCTTCTTCGCCGCCTTCACGGAGAAGCAAGTCAAGGAGATGGCGCATGTAAAGGCGAACTGGGAGAAGCACGGACATACCGGCCTCGAAATGGTCGCCAGGGCAGACGTCGGCAAATACGTGAAATCCGACCGCTATGTCGGCGGCATGATCGATCGTCTCGGCGGCCACATCCATCCCCTGAACCTGGTGCTCGGCGAGGCCGCCGCCGCCGAAGGGCTGGGCGTGCGGATCTTCGAAAAGTCGCGCGTCACCGGCCTCGACATGGGCCTGAACCCGGTCGTCAAGACCGCCAAGGGCAGGGTGAAGGCGAAGTACGTGCTCGTCTGCGGCAATGCCTATCTCGGCTCGATGCTGCCGAAGATCACCGACCGGATGATGCCGGTCTCCTCGCAGGTCATGGCGACGGAACCGCTCGACGCGAAGCTGATCGAAGACCTGCTTCCGGCCAACTACTGCGTCGAGGATGCCAATTACGTGCTCGACTACTATCGCCGCACCGCCGACAACCGGCTGCTCTACGGCGGCGGCATCGGCTATGGCGGGCATGACCCGGCTGACCTCACCAGCGTCATCCGCCCGAACATGCTGAAGACCTTCCCGCAGCTGAAGGGTGCCCGGATCGACTTTGCCTGGAGCGGCAATTTCGCGCTCACGCTCACGCGCATCCCGCATATGGGCCGGCTTTCCGAGAACGTCTATTTCTCCCACGGGGATTCCGGTCACGGGGTCACGACGACCCATCTCCTCGGCAAGATCCTCGGCGAGGCCGTCGCCGGCCATGCCGGTCGCTTCGACGTCTGGGCCTCGCTGCCGGCGCTTCCCTTCCCCGGCGGCAGGACCTTCCGTGTGCCGCTCACCGTTCTCGGCGCGTGGTGGTACGGCCTGCGCGACAAGCTCGGCGTCTGAGGAACGGGTCGGCCAGAGGCCGAAAGCCGTCGTCTCGGAGCCAACCGGCGCGACGGCCCCATGCCAAGCTGCACCACTCGATCGGGTTTCGCGTGGGAGAAGAGCCTTGGCACAAGCGAAAACAGGCGGCTGCCTTTGCGGCGGCGTTACCTACGACGTTCGGGGAGAGTTGCGACCGGTGGTCGCCTGTCATTGCCACCAGTGCAGGAAAACGTCCGGCCACTATGTTGCGGCGACGCAAGCCGCGCAGGCCGACGTGACGATCAGAGGTGACACCCTCCGGTGGTTCCGGTCTTCCGACACGGCGGAACGCGGCTTCTGCGGCAACTGCGGCAGCAACCTGTTCTGGCGCCGGCACGGCAATCCCTACATCTCGATCTGGGCCGGAACGATCGACGGGCAGACCGGCCTCAGGATGGAGAGCCAGATTCACACGGAATCCGCCGGCGACTATTATGAACTGCCGCACGTGCCGGTGATCGACCAGTCGGAATTGTCCTAACATTCGCCGCGAGACAGGCTGCGGGCAGCCTTCAGCGACCCGCGGCCGGCGAAAGCCCGGCGACCGCCATATCCACGATCTCCCCGATGCCACGATCGATATCGACCGCTACGACACCCGGCTCGCCGGTCGGCACTTCGAGCGTGGCAAGCTGGCTGTCGAGGAGAGAGGTCGGCATGAAATGGCCGGTGCGCGACCCCATCCGCTCGTTCAGCAATTCGCGCGTTCCTTCGAGGTAAACGAAGGAGAGCCTGCCGCCGGTCGCAGCCCGAAGCCGGTCGCGATAGGCCTTCTTCAGCGCCGAGCAGGAGACGACGATCCCATCGCCTCGTCCCAGCGCATCCGCCATCGTCCGGCCGACGATCTCGAGCCACGGCCAGCGATCCTCGTCGCTCAGCGGCTCGCCCCGCGACATCTTCTCGACATTCGATGGCGGATGCAGGCCGTCGCCTTCGACGAAGGGCAGGCCGAGACGCTCGGCGATCGCCGCCCCGACGGACGACTTGCCGCAGCCGCAGACCCCCATCACGATGACCGCTTCAGGCCTTGCCGTTTCCGTCCGCTTCAACTGCCCACTCCCGTCCTCTTCATTGTGACGAAGCGGAAGATAGTGATCGGCGCGTCCGAGTCCACCCGCCGGGAACGTGATCTGCAATCAGCCGGCACGCATCTCGGCGGCGATCTTTTCGGCCATCATGATGACCGGCGCATTGGTGTTGCCACCGATCAGCGTCGGCATCACCGAAGCGTCGACCACGCGGAGCCCCTCGATGCCCCGGACCCGGAGCGCCGGATCGACGACGGCGTGATCGTCGGAGCCCATGCGGCAGGTGCCGACCGGATGGTAGATCGTGTCGGCGCGAGCGCGAATGCGTTCGGTGAGCGCCGCATCCGAGCCGCCGGCCTCGGCGTAGAGTTGACGCTTGCGGTAGCCGGCGAGCGCGTTTGCCTCCATGATGTCGCGCATCACCTTCGTGCCGGCGAGCATGCCTGCCATGTCACGCGGGTCAGAGAGATAGGCGGGATCAATGCAGGGAGCGGAAAGCGGATCGGCGCTCCTCAACGTCACGGTTCCGCGCGAATGCGGCCTGAGCAGGCAGACATGGCAGGAATAGCCGTAGCCCATGTGCAGCCGGCGGGCATGATCGTCGACCATGGCGACGACGAAATGGAGCTGGATATCCGGACGGTCGAGCGCCGGGTCGGTCTTCAGGAAGGCGCCCGACTCCGCGAAGGTCGAGCGCAGATGCCCGGTGCCCTCGCGCCGCCACTCCCGCGAGGCGCGCGCGATGTCGGCTGTGCCGTGGAGGCCGATGCCGATCATGTCGCGATCGCGCGAGCGATAGATCATGGTGAAATCGAGATGGTCCTGCAGGTTGCGCCCGACCTCCGGGCTGTCGGCGACGACCGCAATGCCGTGACGGCGGAGCTCGTCCGCCGGCCCGATGCCCGAAAGCATCAGGAGTTGCGGCGACTGCAACGCACCGCAGGCGACGACTACCTCCCGCGCGGCACGGGCGACCAGTTCCCGGCGGCCGACCCGGTAGGCGACGGCAGAGGCGCGGCCGTGCTCGAAAAGTACGCGGCTTGCCCGCGCGCCGGTAACGATCGTCAGGTTCGGCCGGTCGAGATGGTCGGCCAGGTAGGCGGCGGAGGCCGAGCAGCGCTCGCCCTTGCGCGGACCGCGCCAGAACTGCGTCGCCTGGTAGAGGCCGATCCCCTCCTGGTCCGGACCGTTGAAATCGTCGTTCCGGCGAAAGCCCCGTTCCTCACCGGCGGCAATGAAGGCGTGGTTCACCGGCCGCGCCCAGTCGGCATCGCTCACCTGCAGCGGCCCGCCGGCGCCGTGAAAGGGACCGGCGCCGCGGACGTTGTCCTCGGCTTTCAGGAACCACGGCAGCACATCGGAAAAGGACCACCCGTCGCAACCCGCATCCGCCCAGTCGTCGTAGTCGCCGGCATGGCCGCGAACGTAGAGCATGGCGTTGATGAGGCTCGACCCGCCGAGACCTCGGCCGCGCGGCTGGTAGCCACGCCGGCCGTTCAGGCCCGCCTGCGGCTCCGTCTCGAAGGCCCAGTTGGCAAAGGGCAGCCGCCCCGGCACAACGGCGGCAGCCCCCGACGGCACGCGGAGCAACAGCTCGCGCCCCGAGCCTCCCGCCTCCAGCAGGCAGACCTTGACGTCGGGGTCCTCGCTCAGCCTCGCAGCCAGAACCGCTCCCGCCGAGCCGCCGCCGGCGATCACATAGTCGAACATGGTCCCCTCCCAAGGCCCCCGGCGGTGCGACACCCACGACGCCGCTTTTCCGTTTACGTATACGTAAACCGACCACGGCGGCCGCTCAAGAGGGTGCGTTCGCGCAATCGACGATTTCGGAGAGACAAGGCAAACGAAAACCCCGCCGGCCTTTCGGCGCGGCGGGGTTCGAAGAAAGCGATCCTGTTGCGATCAGGCGGCCGGCGCGGATACCGCCTTTGCCGGCGCCTCGGGCAGGCCGAGCAGGAAGTTGATGTGCGGACGCGCCTTGACGAGGTCCTCGATCGTGTACTCCGCCAAAACCTCGAAGAAGGCGCCGAGCGCGCGGCGCAGGGCCGCGTTCAGCCCGCAGCTGTCGACGAGAGGGCAATCGATCTCGCCGTCATCCTCGAAACACTCGGCCATCGCGAAACTGTCTTCGGTGACCTTCACCACGTCGAACAGGGTGATCTTGTCGGCCGGCCGTCCGAGCCGCACGCCGCCGTTTCGGCCGCGAACGGTCTCCACCAGACCCGCCTTGTTGAGCGGCTGCAGGATCTTGAACAGGAACAGTTCCGAAACGCCGTAAGCCTTGGCGATCTCCGGGATGCGGCTCAAACGGTCCTTGTTCGCCGCGCAGTACATCAGCATGCGCACGGCATAATTGGTCTGCTTCGTCAAACGCATGCATGACTCCTCGTGCTTGGTTGCCCCTATATAGTGCCTTTTCTACTTTTGAACAATTCCAAAATACTCAAGTTCACATTTCCCCACGGCCAGTGCGACGAAGAGTCCGTTGACACCTCGCCATATTCATGACTATTACGCTCAAGAATATACAACACCAGACAGGAAGGGACACCTTCATGACGTTTTCACGGATGCTGCGTGCAGGTCTTCTGGCATCGGCGGCGCTTCTTGCCGCAAACGAAGCAGCTATGGCCGACGGCGAGGTCAATATCTATTCCTATCGCCAGCCGGAACTCATCCAGCCGCTGATCGATGCCTTCGCCAAGGAAACCGGCATCGAGGCGAACGTCCTCTTCCTCGACAAGGGGCTTGTCGAGCGCATCAGCGCCGAAGGCGTCAACTCTCCAGCCGACGTGATCCTGACAGTCGACATCGGCCGCCTGGTGGAGGCGAAGGCCGGCGGCGTCACCCAGCCGCTCGCCGACGAGGCGATTAACCAGCAGATTCCCGCCCAGTACCGTGATCCGGACGGCGACTGGTTCGGCCTCACCACCCGCGGCCGCGTCGTCTATGCTTCGAAAGACCGGGTCAAGGAAAACGCCATCACCTACGAAGAGCTTGCCGATCCCAAGTGGAAGGGCAAGCTCTGCATGCGTGACGGCCAGCACTCTTACAATATCGGCCTCTTCGCCTCGATGGTCGCCCACCACGGCGAGGAATACACCGAGAACTGGCTGCGCGGCCTCAAGGAAAACCTCGCCCGCAAGCCGGACGGCAACGACCGCAGCCAGGCCAAGGCGATCATGTCCGGCGAATGCGATATCGCGTTCGGCAACACCTACTATGTCGGCCTGATGATCACCAACGACAAGGAGCCGGAAGAGAAGGAATGGGCGGCCGCCATCAAGGTGCTCTTCCCGAATGCCGCCGACCGCGGCACCCATGTCAACATTTCCGGCATGGCGCTCGCCAAATACGCGCCGAACAAGGACAACGCCGTCAAGTTCATGGAATTCCTCGCCTCACAGGAGGCGCAGGAAATCTATGCCGAGCAGGTCTTCGAATACCCCGTGATGCCGGGCGCGAAGGTGTCTGATGTCGTCGCCTCCTTCGGCGAGATCAAGCCCGACACGCTGTCACTCGCGGACATCGCCGCGAACCGCAAGAAGGCCTCCGAGCTGGTCGACAAGGTCGGCCTCAACGACGGCCCGTCGATGTAATCGGCGAACGCCTCCCACACAAACGCGAACGGGCCCTTTCGGGCCCGTCTTGCTTTGCGACCGGCCCTCTCGACCGGCAAAGGCCGAGAGGTACGGTAATTGTCTTACTTCATCGTCGGGATGGAGAACTCGGCGCCGTCCTTGATGCCCGACGGCCAACGGGAGGTGACCGTCTTGGTGCGGGTCCAGAACTTGATCGAGTCCGTGCCGTGCTGGTTGAGGTCACCGAAGGACGAGGACTTCCAGCCGCCGAACGAGTGGTAGGCGAGCGGAACCGGGATCGGAACGTTGATACCGACCATGCCGATGTTGATACGGCTTGCGAAGTCGCGGGCAGCGTCGCCGTCACGGGTGAAGATCGCGACACCATTGCCGTATTCGTGCTTCATCGGCAGGGAGAGTGCGTCTTCATAGTTCTTGGCGCGGACAACCGAGAGAACCGGCCCGAAGATTTCGGTCTTGTAGATGTCCATGTCCGGGGTGACGTTGTCGAACAGGCAGCCACCGACGAAATTGCCGTTCTCATAGCCCTGAAGCTTGAAATCGCGGCCGTCGACGACGAGCTTGGCACCCTGCTCCACACCGCTGCCAATGAGGCCGAGGACGCGCTCACGCGCTTCCTTGGTGACGAGCGGGCCCATGTCGGCCTTTTCGTCGGTGTAGGGGCCGATGCGCAGCGCCTCGACCATGGGGGTGAGCTTCTCGACGAGACGGTTGGCGGTTTCCTCGCCGACCGGGACGGCGACCGAGATCGCCATGCAGCGCTCGCCGGCAGAACCGTAGCCCGCGCCCATCAGGGCGTTGGCGGCCTGGTCCATGTCGGCGTCGGGCATGATGATCATGTGGTTCTTGGCGCCACCGAAGCATTGGGCGCGCTTGCCGTTCATCGCGGCCGTGCCGTAGACGTAGCGGGCGATCGGGGTCGAGCCGACGAAGGAGACGGCGCCGATTTCCGGGTGGGTCAGGATGCCGTCGACGGCTTCCTTGTCGCCGTTGACGACGTTCAGCACACCGGCCGGCAGCCCGGCTTCGATCATCAGTTCGGCAAGGCGCATCGGCACGGACGGGTCACGCTCGGACGGCTTCAGGATGAAGGCGTTCCCGCAGGCGATCGCAGGGGCGAACATCCACATCGGGATCATCGCCGGGAAGTTGAACGGCGTGATGCCGGCGCCGATGCCGACCGGCTGGCGGATCGAATACATGTCGATGTTCGGGCCGGCGCCTTCGGTGAACTCGCTCTTGGCGAGGTGCGGGATGCCGATCACGAACTCGCAGACTTCAAGGCCGCGGATGACGTCGCCCTTGGCGTCCTCAATGGTCTTGCCGTGCTCGCGCGACAGCATCTCGGCAAGCTCGTCCATGTTGTCGTTCAGGAGCTGGACGAACTTCATGAAGACACGGGCGCGGCGCTGCGGGTTGGTGGCAGCCCATTTCGGCTGCGCGGCCTTGGCGGACTGAACGGCGGCGTTCAGTTCCGCCGCGCTTGCGAGCGCCACGCGCGCCTGCACTTCGCCGGTCGCAGGATTGTAGACGGGGGCGGTGCGGCCGCTGGTGCCGGCGACGCGCTTGCCGTCGATGAAATGCCCGATCTCATACATGGATGTGCCTCCTCAGGTTTTTCGCTGGGTCCAGCATCCCACTTTAATTTGCACAACACAACGCGATGATATACGCATCGGTTGTGCAGAAATTGATGCTCTCTGGAGGCAGTCGCGAATGAACTGGGATGACGTTCGCATCTTCCTTGCCGTGGCGCGGGCCGGCCAGATCCTTGCCGCGTCAAGACGGCTCGGGGTCAATCACGCGACCCTCTCGCGACGACTGACCGCGCTCGAGGAGGCGCTGCAGACCCGCCTCTTCGTGCGGCGGACAAACGG
This sequence comes from Ciceribacter sp. RN22, assembly GCF_024054295.1. Lineage (NCBI taxonomy): Bacteria > Pseudomonadati > Pseudomonadota > Alphaproteobacteria > Hyphomicrobiales > Rhizobiaceae > Ciceribacter > Ciceribacter sp. RN22. The sequence continues at coordinate 707,702 of NZ_JAMXLD010000001.1, read as the reverse complement.
CTGCGAACTGACCGCCGAAGGCGAAGGCTTTCTCGTCTCCGCCGAGCGCATCGAAACCGAGATGCTCGCCGCCCAGGCCCGCCTCGGCCGAACCGACACGGCGGTTGCCGGAACGGTCCGGATCGGCGCGCCGGACGGATTCGGCGTCGCCTTCCTCGCCCCCCGGCTGGGACGGCTGATCGACCGGCATCCGCAGCTCAAGATCCAGCTCGTGCCGGTGCCGCGGGCCTTTTCGCTGTCGAGCCGTGAGGCCGACATCGCGATCACCGTCGAGCGCCCGGAGACCGGTCGGCTCGTTTCCTCCAAGCTCACCGAATATACGCTCGGCCTCTATGCTTCCCGCGACTATCTCTCCGAAGCAGGAGGTCCGGCGAATGTCGAGGCGCTGAAGGAACACAGCCTGATCGGCTACGTGGAAGACCTCATCTACTCGGCCTCGCTCAACTATACTGGCGAAATCTCGCGCAGCTGGGATTCCGCCTTCGAGATATCGAGCGCGATCGGGCAGACCGAGGCGGTGCGTTCGGGCGCCGGCATCGGCATCCTGCACACCTATATCGCCCGCCAGTATCCCGAGCTCTGCCGGGTGCTGCCGGAGGTGGCGATCCGGCGCGCCTACTGGACGATCTTCCACGAAAGCGCCCGCGATCTGACCCGCGTGCGCACGGTCGTGCAATACCTGCAGGAACTGGTGAACGAGGAACGCAAGATCTTCCTCTGAGGCTCACCGGCAGGCGAGCACGACAGCTTCCGGCACGACCAGCCCACCGAAATAGGCGTCGGCGGGACGCGTCTCGCGGCTGACGCTGCAGCCCTCGCCACCCCGGACAACGGCCGGCCGATCCGCGGCGAAGGCTACGGCGGCGGTATAGTCGCGATCCCGCAACACGAGTTCGAGCTTGCGGCCGGCGAGCGCGACGGGCTCCTCCAGCCGGAAGCCGAAGACGACGGTTACGACACCGTCGGAAATGCTGACGTCGAAGGCGTCCGGCACGCCGAGCGCCCTCCGCTCTCCATCCACCGAAAGCTCGGCGAAAAAACCGATGCCGCCCAAATCGCCGGTCAGTGCCTGACGCATCGCCTCGCGCTCCGCCTGGTCGAAGATGCCGTCACCATTTGCATCGAACCGGGAGAGCAGCCGACGGCTCGAGGCTTCGTCGATCGCGAGGCTCTCGACGATGGAAACCAGTCGACCGGCCTCTACATCGAACAGCACGCGCGCGGTCACGGCGATGTCCGGGTGGCTTGTCGCAAGCCCGGCCGAGGCGAGCCATAGAAGGCCGACGGAGAGCCATCGGCGCACGACAGCGTTGTGGATCATCCCGCTGGCTCCTTTCCGTCGAGTTCCTGCAGGACGCGCCCGAAGCCCGGGAACTCGCCGTCGGCCGGCAGCGCTGGAAACGGTGGCGGTTCGAGCGCGGTGCGCTTTGCCGCCATATACGCCCCGCCGTAGAGAAAGCCGATAGCGATCAGCCAGCTCGCGAAGATGCGGGCAGCAACCGTGAGCCAGGCACGGTCGAAGGCGGCCGCGGCGAGCGCCACGGTGGCCGAGATCCAGATTTCGGCGGCAAAGGCCAGCGGCCGGTAGCTCCGCTCATGCAGGGTCGGGTCGCCGAGAAGCGTCGCAATCGCAAGAGCCGCACCCACCAGCGCCAGCAGCGGCAGGGCGAACCACGTCCGGGCGCCACGCGGCAGCACGAGCGGCAGACCAATGAGCACGCAGGCGATCGGGCCGGTCAGGAAGAGATGCGCCGCTGCGCCAGGGACCGGGGCCATCAGCGCGAAGAACGGTTCGCGCAGCAGAATGCCGGCGGCCGCCCCCAACACGAGGGACGCCAGAGCGAACGGCAACATCCGCCGCGGCAACTGGCCGAGAAGAAGGCCGAGGCCGACAAGCGGCAGGATGCGTTCGGCGGTGAAGACGGAGGCAAGGAGCCAATTGCCCTGCCAGCCGGACTGGTAGGCTGAAGCAGCAAGCGCCACGGCGGCGGTGATTGCAAGCGCACATGCCGCCAGACAAAGGCTTCGACGCGACGGCGCCACCACCGGCTTGTGCATCGACATCAGGAAACGAGAAAGTAGAGGCCGCCGAGACCGATCAGCCCGCCGAGCGCACGCGACAGCTCGCCCGCGCGCACGCGCTGAAAGAGGAGGCCGACGGCGATGCCGGCGATGTGGATGAGCCCGGTCGCGACCACGAAACCGATCGCATAGTCGGCCGGGTCGGTGGCATTCGGCAGTTCGGCACCGTGGGCATAGCCGTGGAAGATCGCGAAGACGCCGATCACCGCGAGCGCGAGCCATTCCGGCGGGCGCCACAGCAGGGCGATCGAGGCCCCGAGGACGATGATGGAAAGGGCAATGCCGCTTTCGACGGCCGGCAGCGGAACGCCGGCAATCCCCAGCATGCCGCCGACGACCATGATCAGCGGGAAGGCGATCGGCAGGCTCCAGACGGCGCGGCCGCCCATCTGCGCACCCCAGAGGCCGACGCAGAACATCGCCAGCATATGATCGGCGCCCGAAAGGGGATGTTCGAAACCGTGCAGGAAACCGCCGGCCTCCCCCTGCAGGATATGGGCATGCGCCACGGCCGGCACCGTCGCCAGTGTTAGGCCGGAAAGCAGGACCGCCGCAATGCGACGCGACAGGTTCGAAAACAGCATGAGCACGATCTCCAGCTCGATGTGTCGAGGTCCCGGCTGGCAGCCGGCGAGTCGGCCTCGACTATATCCGAATCACCGGAAATTGTAGATGGATCGTGTCGGAGGCCGCCGTCGTCCGCCGCCTAGCCTGGAGAAGTGCCATGATCCGCCCGCCGAAGTCTCCCCACCGGCCCAGAATCCGCCGCCACGGCACATCTTTCCTGCCGGCCATTCTCACGACGGTCGCAATGGCGGCTGCGCCCGCGGAAGCCTCTGCCCATGCGCTCGGCGGCGTCATGGGCGGCTTCGGCAGCGGCTTCGGTCATCCGCTCGCCGGCTTCGACCACTTTCTCGCGATGCTGGCGGTCGGGCTCTGGGGCGCGCAAATGGGTGGCCGGTCTGTGTGGGCGCTTCCAGCCACCTTCCCGCTCATCATGTGCGTCGGCGGCTTTGCAGGCATGCTAGGGCTCTTTCCCGACGACCTCATCCGACTCGCGATCGCCGTCTCGCTCCTCGTGCTCGGCGGGGTGATCGCCGCGCGCTGGGTGGCTCCGGAATGGGCGGCCCTCGTTATCGTCGCCTTTTTCGCGATCTTCCACGGCTATCCGCACGGACAGCTGACGCTTAGAGCGACCGATCCCGCAGCCTTCACCGTCGGCTTCGTCGTCTCGACCGGTCTCATCCACATTCTCGGCATCGGCATCGGCTTCGCGCTCGGCAGGCTCTATCACGGCTACGTCGTGCGCGCGCTCGGCGGGATGATCGCCGCAAGCGGGGTCTATTACCTGCTGGTCTAGACAGTTTTCCTGACGTTCAGCCTTCCCATTCGCGTGCAAGCGGCGGGATCGGCAGGCCGAGGAGATCAATCGCGCGGGCGGCGATATGATCAACGATGGCCTCCACGCTTTCGGGCCGGTGATAGAAAGCCGGAACCGGCGGCATGACGATCGCGCCCATTTCGGCCACTGAGGACATGTTGCGCAGGTGACCGAGATGGAGCGGCGTTTCCCGCGCGAGCAGGATCAACCGGCGGCGCTCCTTGAGATGGACATCGGCGGCACGGACGAGAAGGTTGTCGGCGATGCCGGTGGCGATCGCCGCAAGCGTGCGCATCGAGCATGGCGCGACGATCATGCCTGCCGTGCGGAAGGAGCCGCTGGCGATCGTGGCGCCCACGTCGCGGATCGGGTGGTTCTCGGTCGCCATCGCCAGCAGGCGCCCGAGCGCGTCGGGACCGCATTCGTGGGACAGGGTGCGTCGTGCCGCGTCGGAAACGACGAGGTGGGTTTCGGCACCCTCGATCTCCTGCAGCCGCTCCAATATGCGGAGCGGAATGGCGGCGCCCGAGGCACCGGAGACACCGAGTACGATCCGCATCCGGCTCATGACGCCTCTCCGATCCCGAGGTCCGCCCAGAGCGCGTCGACCTTCGCCGTGACCTCCGGCGACATCTTCAGCACCCGGCCCCATTCGCGTTCGCTTTCCGGGCCGATCTTCGTCGTGGCATCAAGGCCGAGCTTGCCGCCGAGGCCGGGTTTCGGCGAGGCGAAATCGAGATAGTCGATCGGCGTGTCGGTGATCACGGTGACGTCACGGCTCGCATCGAAGCGGGTCGAGAGCGCCCAGACGATGTCGGGCCAGTTGCGCACGTTGATATCCGGGTCGACGGCGATGATGAGCTTCGTGTAGCTGAACTGCGGCAGCATCGACCACAATCCCATCATCACCCGCCGCGCCTGGCCGGGATAGCGCTTGTCGATCGCCACCACCATGGCGCGGTAGGAGCATGCCTCCGGCGGCAGCCAGAGATCGGCAATCTCCGGAAACTGGCGCTTGACGAGCGGCAGGAAGATTTCGCTCATCGCCTCGCCGAGCACGGACGGCTCATCGGGCGGGCGGCCGGTATAGGTCGAGAGATAGACGGGGTTGCGGCGCATGGTGATCGCCGAAAGCGTCATCACCGGGAAGCGCTCGACGCTGTTGTAGTAGCCGGTATGGTCGCCGTAAGGCCCCTCCTCCGCCGTCTCGCTCGCGGATACCATGCCTTCGAGCACGATCTCCGCATTGGCCGGTACGCAGAGCGGGACGGTCAGTGCGGGGGCGAGTTCGGAACGTTTGCCCTTCAGAAGTCCCGCAAAATTCATCTCGCTCATGCCCTCCGGCAGCGGCATGACGGCGGCGAGGATGGTCGCCGGATCGGCACCGATCGCGACCGTCACCGGCATGTCCTGCCCGAGCTTTTGCCACATGCGGTGGTGGCGGGCGCCGCCGCGATGGGCGAGCCAGCGCATGATAAGGCGTTGCCCGTCGAGGACCTGCATGCGGTAGATGCCGACATTGACGTCGGCCGGATCGTCCGGCGCCCGGGTGATGACGAGCGGCCAGGTGACGAGCGGCGCCGGCTCGCCCGGCCAGCACCACTGGATCGGCAGGCGTCCGAGATCGATCTCCGCATCCCGCCAGACGATGTCCTGCACCGGTGGACGGCTGACGTTTCTCGGGCGCATCGAAAGCGCCGCCCTCAGGAGCGGCAGCTTGCCCCAGGCATCGCGCATGGATTTCGGCGGGCGGGGGTCGCGCAGGTCGGCGAGCATGGCGGCCAACCGCGGCAGGCCGCCACTCTCGAGCCCGAAGCCCCACTCGATCCGCTCCCGGGTGCCGAAGAGGTTGGCAAGAAGCGGCACGTCGCAAACCCTGCCGGCGGCATCGACGGGTTTCTCGAAGAGCAGCGCCGGGCCGCCGGATTCCAGCGTCCGCCGGTGGATTTCGGTGATCTCATGAACGAGCGACACGGGCCTTGTCACCCGCTTCAGGCGGCCGCGCCGCTCGAGTTCGCCCATGAAATGCTGGAGATCGGAGAAACGGCGGATGGCCGGAGGAGCTTGGGTCATCCCGCCTCTGTGGCGGAGGAAAACCTGCATGTCTTTGCGCTGGCTCAAATGATCGCATCCTCGATGCCATTAGCATGGCGCGACCTCCCCTTTCGAAAGGTGTTCCTGATGCGTGTTCCGCCTGCCCTCGCCGATCCCCTTGGCGTCATTCCGGTCTTCATGATCGAACGTGCGGCGAGACTGGCCTTCACCCGGGTCCTGAAGGCCCATCCGGGTCTCTTCGAACGGCTCGGCGACTACCGCCAGAAGCGCTACGGCTTCGTGCCGGACGATCTGCCGATCGGCTTCCTCGTCGAGCCCTCCCGCCTTTCGCTTACCGTCGTGCGCAAGCCGAAGCGACCCGAGGCCGACGCCGCCGTCGAAGGTCCGCTCTTCCTGCTGCTGGCGCTGCTCGAAGGCCGCTGCGACGCTGATGCACTGTTCTTCTCGCGGGACCTGACCGTCACCGGCGACATGGAAGCCATGCTGGCGCTCAGGAACGCCCTCGACGACAGCAATATCGACCTGCCGAAGGATCTCGGCCAAGCTTCCGGTCCCTTCGCGCCGCTCGTTAGCCGGGCGCTCAACTATGTCCGCGACCGTGCGCTTACCGGGGAGGCCGGCCGATGGAACTGATCTGCCCGGCGGGAACGCCCGCCGCCTTCCGCGAGGCGGTCAACGCCGGCGCGGACGCCGTCTATTGCGGCTTCCGCGACGAAACCAATGCCCGCAACTTCCCCGGGCTCAACTTCACGCCGGCCGAACTCGGCGAGGCGATCGCCTTCGCCAAGCGCAAGGGGGTCATGACCTTCGTGGCGCTCAACACCTTCATGCGGGCCGGCGCCGAAGACATCTGGTACAAGGCGGCCGACGACGCCGTTCGACTCGGCGCCGATGCACTGATCCTCGCCGACTTCGGCCTGATGGCCTATGTCGCGGAAAGGCATCCCGACCAGCGTCTGCACGTCTCGGTGCAGGCCTCCGCCTCCAATGCCGACGCGATCAATTTCCTGGTCGACGCCTTCAACGCGAAGCGCGTGGTGCTGCCGCGCACGCTGACCATCGCCGACATCGCCCGGCTTGCGCCGCAGATCCGCTGCGAGATCGAGGTCTTCGTCTTCGGCGGGCTCTGCGTCATGGCCGAAGGGCGATGCTCGCTTTCCTCCTACGCTACCGGCAAGTCGCCGAACATGAACGGCGTGTGCTCGCCGGCAAGCCATGTCCACTATCGGCAGGACGGTGCCGAACTCGTTTCCGAACTCGGAGAGTACACGATCAACCGCTTCCCGGCCGGCGAGGCCGCCGGCTATCCGACGCTCTGCAAGGGCCGTTTCGAGACGGGCGGCGACAGCGGCTACGCCTTCGAGGACCCGGTCTCCCTCGACGTCATGGATCACCTCGACGCCCTTCGCGCGGCAGGCGTCTGCGCGCTCAAGGTCGAGGGACGCCAGCGCGGCAAAGCCTATGTCGCGGAGGTCGTCTCGACGCTCCGGCAGGCGCTGTCCGCCGATGCGGCAGCGCGACCGGCGCTGCTGTCCCGTCTCAGGCTCCTCAGCGAAGGCCAGCGCACCACATCCGGCGCCTACGAAAAGCGCTGGAGATAACAAGGACATGACCATGGTTTCAGCCAATCCGGCACTGGTGCTCGGGCCCGTTCTCTATCTCTGGGACGGCCCGAAATGGCGCGACTTCTATTTCCGCATCGCCGACGAGGCCCCGGTCGGCGAGGTGGTGATCGGCGAGACGGTCTGCTCCAAGCGCCTGCACTTCACCGAGCCGCATCTCGCCGAGGTGGTGGAGCGGCTCGAGGCGGCGGGCAAGTCCGTGCGGCTTTCGACGCTTGCGCTGGTGACGCTCGAGCGCGAGGCCCAGCACGTCCGCAATCTCATCCGCGACAGCGCGCATATCGTCGAGGCGAACGACCTTTCCGCGCTCGGTCTTCTGGCCGGCAAGCGGCACACGATCGGGCCGCTGATCAACGTCTACAACGCCGCGACCGCGAGACTTCTCGCCAATCGCGGGGCGACCGCGATCTGCCTGCCGCCGGAGCTTTCAATGGCTTCCGTTGCCGAGATCGCGGCCGGCGCCCCCGGCATCGCCTTCGAGGTCTTCGCCTTCGGCCGCATTCCGCTCGCGATTTCGGCACGCTGCGCGCATGCCCGCGCCAAGGGCCAGATCAAGGACAATTGCCAGTTCGTCTGCGGCGAGGAGCCGGACGGAATGCCGGTGCGCACTCTCGACCGGCAGTCCTTCCTCGCACTCAACGGCGTCCAGACGGTCTCCCACACCTGCCAGGCACTGGTCGGCGAACTGCCGGATCTCGTCGCCGCCGGCGTCTCACGCTTCCGCCTCTCGCCGCAGGACTGCGACATGGCGGCGATCGTGCGGGTCTACGAGGATGCGCTCGCCGAACGGATCGATGCGGAGGAGGCGGTCGCACGGATCGGGGCAGTCTATCCCGACGTGCCGCTCTCGAACGGCTTCCACCATGCACGGGAAGGTGCGGCCTGGGTCGCACGGACCCGCAACACCGCCCACGGAGCGCAGGCATGAGGCGGAGCAGTACCGGGCGGAGCAAGCTCCGCCCGGTAGCTGGGACTTCGTCTTACATGCCGAGGAACCGCGGCAGGAAGAGCGAGATTTCCGGGATGTAGGTCACCGCGAGCAGGAAGGCCAGCATGGTGAGCAGCCAAGGCATGACGGCGACCGTCAGCTCGGTGATCCCCATCTTGGTTATGCCGGAGGCCACGTAGAGATTGAGGCCGACGGGCGGATGGCACATGCCGACTTCCATGTTGACGACGATCATGATGCCGAAATGCACCGGATCGATGCCGAGACGCACGGCGACCGGGAAAAGGATCGGCGCCATGATCAGCACGATCGACGACGGCTCCATGAAGTTGCCGGCGGCGAGCAGCAGGATGTTGACGGCGATCAGGAACATCCACCAGTTCAGACCCGAGTTCACCATCCATTCGCCGAGCGCCTGTGGGATGTTCTCATGCGTCATGAGGAAGGAGAACAGGACGGCGTTGGTGATGATGTAGAGCAGCATCGCCGACATGTTGGCGGAGGACAGCAGCACCCGCGGAATATCCGAGAGCTTCAGGTCCTTGTAGACGAAAACGGCGATAAAGAAGGCGTAGACGGCGCTCATCGCGGCGGCTTCGGTCGGCGTGAAGACGCCGGTGTAGATGCCGCCGATGACGATGATGATCAGCAGCAGGCCCCAGACGGCCTTGCGGAACGTCTGCCAGCGTTCGAGCCAGCTCGCCTTCGGCAGCCGCGGATAGTCGTTCTTGTAGGCGCGGTACCAGGTGGTGGCCGCGAGCAGTGACGCGAGAATGAGGCCCGGGATAACGCCGGCCATGAAGAGCTCACCGACCGATGCCGCCGAGACCACCTGGCCGTCGGGGCCGGTCGCCTGCATGCCCGAGGTCGCGACCGAATACATGACCATGACGATCGACGGCGGGATCAGGATGCCGAGCGCACCGGATGTGGTGATGACGCCGGCGCCGAACTGCTTCGGGAAGCCCTGACGGGTCATCGCCGGCAGGATCACCGAACCGATCGCCACGACGGTGGCCGGCGAGGAGCCGGACACAGCTGCGAAGAGCGCGCAGGCGATGACGCCCGCAAGCCCGAGCCCGCCGTACCAGTGCCCCACCATGGAGGTCGCGAAATTGATCATGCGGCGGGCGACGCCACCGTGGGTCAGGAAGTTGCCGGCGAGGATGAAGAAGGGGATCGCCATGATCTCGAACTTCTCGATGCCGGTGAAGAGCTTCAGGGCCACCGTGTCGATCGGCACCGCCGTCATCGTGAACAGGAAGGCGAGAACGGTGAGGCCGAGCGCGATCGAGATCGGCATGCCGGTCAGCATGAGGGCCACGAGCCCTCCGAAGATGAGTGTCGCGTTCATGGCTCAGTGATCCTTCGCAGTCAGCGGGCTCGCGGCAATGGCTTCAGCCTCCTCATCCATCCCGTCCACGTGTCCGTGGTCGTGGTGGGGCAATTCGCCGGTGCGGCTGAAGGTCCAGGCGACCTGCAGGAAGCGGAAGCACATGAGGGCGGAGCCCAGCGGAATCGCCAGATAGACGAGCCACATGGGCATTTCGAGATCCGGCGAGATCGAATCCGTGTGGTACATGTGGAAGACGAAATTCGCGCCGAGCGTCGCGATGACGCCGGTGAAGAAGGCGCCGGCGAGAAGCCCGAACAGAACCATCCGGGCGCGGTTCTTCGCCTGCATGCGGTTGATCACGACGTCGATACCGACATGGATACCTGTGCGTACGCCGTAGGCAGCGCCGAACTTCGCCATCCACACGAAGAGGATGATGCAGAGTTCCTGCGCCCAGACGAGGTTGACGGAGCGAAGGCCGAAATAGAGCGTGCGCGAGAAGCCCATCAGCCAAGGCATATCCAGGCTTCGGGACAGACTGACCACGTCGGCCAGCAGCCCGAGGGAGTAGCGGTGAACGACGGCGACGAAGATGATCACGGTCGCCGTGGCGATCAGCGTGGCGATCAGGATCTCCTCGAGCCTGTCAAGGATGCGAAGCATGAAAAGGACCTCCTCGGTCGCATCGACCGGCCTCATACGCGCCCGCTCGTCGGTGCCGGTGGAACCGGAACATCGAACTGTCGGCGGATTGCTGGGCCGTGCCGGTCACGCCCGCTTGCCGATACCCCGAGAGGCCGGACCGGCGCGGGCCGATTGTCCGTAACGAGCGCCGCACCGCCCCCTCTCCAGGAGCGGGGCGATGCGGCGTCAACTGTCGCTGAAGCGGGCTTACTGGCTGACGCCGGCTTCCTGCTGCACCTGCTTGATGAGGTCGGCGCCGATACGTTCGGCCATTTCGTCATGGACCGGCAGCAGCGCCTCGCGCCAGGACGCGAGTTCGTCGGCCGTAAGTTCGTGGAACTCGGTGGTGCCGGCCGCCTTCATCGCCGCAAGCGCCTTCTCGTTCTCTTCCTTGGCGATGCCGTTCGCATATTCGGTCGCCTCGGTCATCGCCTTTTCAAGGTTGCCGCGGACGTCGGCCGGCAGTTCGTCCCAGAACTTCTTGTTCACGATCACCGCATAGCCGAGGTAGCCATGGTTGGAGAGCGTCGCGTGCTTCTGCACCTCATGCATCTTCTGCGTATACATGTTGGACGGCGGGTTTTCGGTGCCGTCAACGACGCCAGTCTGCAGCGCCTGGTAGACTTCCGAAAACGCCATGACCTGCGGAACCGCGCCGAGCGCGTTCATTTCGGCTTCCAGAACCTTCGAGGACTGGATGCGCATCTTGAGACCGAGGAAATCGTCAGGCGTCTTCAGCGGGCTGTTGGCGCTCATGATCTTGAAGCCGTTGTCCCAGAAGGCGAGACCCTGGATGCCCTTGGCACCGAGCTTGTCGAGCAGGCTCTTGCCGACCGGACCGTAGGTCACCTTGTGCAGGCTGTCATAGCCAGAGAAGATGTAAGGGAGGTCGAAGACTTCAAATTCCTTGATGCCCAGCGGGCCGAACTTGGCAAGCGACGGCGCGAGCATCTGGACGGCACCGAGCTGCAGGGCTTCGAGTTCTTCCTTGTCCTTGTAGAGCTGCGAGTTCGGGTAGACCTCGACCTTCACCCCACCGTTCGTGTACTTTTCGGCGAGTTCCTTGAACTTGTCGGCGCCCTTGCCCTTCGGCGTGTCGGGTGCGACGACGTGCGAGAAACGGATCACGATCGGATCGGCGGCAGCAGCACCGGATGCAGCGAGTGCGAAGGCGGAAACGGAAAGCGAGACTGCAGCGGCAGTCCGCAGGAACGTGCGGCGATCGAACATTGGATATCTCCTCCTGATATGCTCCGGGCCCACGCGAGAACCGTCCCCCCGCGTTCCACCACCCGGACTGCCGCTCTCTTAGGCCTTCGTGAAATGTGGCGCTATTGTGGATTTCCACATGGCCGCACCCGGACGAACGGCTGGAGGCCGGCGTCTGGGTCAAATCGGGGCACGCTCTTTTCGGTGACGCCCATTCCATTCGGCAATCCTGATATTTACGTCGTGTCAATTGCTTCGCGCTTTTGCCACAACGATCCGGCATTGCCGGGAGATACTTTCCGGATTACTAATTGAGCTTCTCGTGTTTTCGCCAGCATCGGAGTCTCAGATGTACAAGACCTTCGTCCGCACGGCGGCCATTGCCGCGATCTTCGCAGCACCGGCGGTTCCGGCCCTCGCCCAGGCGGCGGCCGATCCTCGGGACAGGCCGTACTACTACGGTCACGGCATGATGTGGGGCGATCAATGGGGAGGTTTCGGCATGATATTCGGTCCGATCTTCATGATTCTCATCCTGGTGGCGATCGTCGTCGGGATCATCTACGCCCTCAAATACACGGGAGCGATCAACCTGCCTTCGAACGCCTCCGGCAGCGGCAAGGCGCTCGACCTTCTCAAGGACCGCTATGCACGCGGCGAGATCGACCATCAGGAATTCGACGAACGCAAGAAACGGCTGATGGACTGACGGCAGGCGAAGCCCACTGCCAATCCGCGCTCCGGGCGTTCGCCTGAGCCACAACGCTTGGTCGTGAGCGCCGCGCTGTGCCGTGATGCCTGCTCAGGCGACTGGATACCGATGCGCTTTTTTGTCGAAATTCCGCGGCTTTTGGCGTAGAAGTCGCGCGGGGAGGCATCAAAAGCGGCTTTGACGATCTTCAGATCCAGCAGTGACGGACCGGATTCCGCTGACGGCGGCAGGCAAGACCTGCTGCAGGTGATCCCGCTCGTCACCATCGTCGTGCTCACGGCGATGATCTCGCTGCTCCTCTGGGCCATCAACTACAACGAGAACGAACGGCTGCGCACGACGCTGATCTCGGACGCGCTCTGGGTGGAGCAGACGCTACGCTTCCAGCTCTCGGTGGACGAGGATGCCATCGCGCGGCTGGCGCTCGATCATGCCCATCACCAGATCGGTCTGCCGCAGTTCGGCGACCGCGCCCGCATTCATCTGCAGAACAATCCCGAGGTCCTGAGCATCGCCCTCTTCGACGCCGATGGCCGGCCGGTCTTCTCCGTTCCGGAAGGCGCCGGATCCGGCAGCGGTGCGACCTCGCCACTGCCCAACCGGGCTACAGCAGCTGCGAGCGTCAGGCCGATCTACGGGCCGCTCACCAAGACGTCCGACGGCGATCTCGTTACCAGCATCTCGACGGCGCTGGGCGACGGCGGCAGCGTCTCGGCCGTCATATCGATCCGCTCGCTGATCGCGCGCCAGATCCCCTGGTGGATCACCGAGAAATATGCCGTGCAGCTCGTCGACATCGACAATGCCGTGCTCGCGGAGAAGACCCGTGTCGAGCCGACCGACACGAGCCTCACCCACAAGATCAGCTTCGACCCGCCGCTCGCCGGCGCATGGCTCGCCATATCGAGCTACCGGGTCGGTGGCAATCTCTCGAACAATCTGCTGGTCGCCGGCGTGCTGGGGCTGTCGCTCTTCGCCGTCTTCTCGCTTCTCGTCCTCTACCGCAACGGCCTCAAACGCCAGGCCGCGGAAATGCGGCTGCGGTCGGAAATGGCCTTCCGGCGCTCGATGGAAGAGAGCCTGACCGTCGGCCTGCGCGCCCGCGACCACGACGGCAAGATCCTCTACGTCAACAACGCCTTCTGCCAGATGACCGGCTTCACCGCCGAGGAACTGACCGGACGCAAGCCACCGATGCCCTATTGGCATGAGGACCGTATTGCCGAGACGCTCGCCCGCCACGAGGCGCTCAACAAGGGCGGGCTCAAGATCCAAAGTTTCGAGACCTGCTTCCGCCGCCGCGACGGCTCCGACCTCGAAGTGCAGGTCTTCGAGGCGCCTCTGGTCGACGCCCATGGGCGGCATCGCGGCTGGATGGGCTCGATCATCGATATCTCCGACCAGAAGCGGGCCGCAGAGATCGCCCGCGTCCAGTCGCAGAACCTCCAGCGGACCGGCCGCCTCGTCACGCTCGGCGAAATGGCATCCTCCCTCGCCCATGAACTCAACCAGCCGCTGGCGGCGATCGCGAGCTATGCGGCGGGCTCGCTGAACCTCTTGCAGTCTCCCGATTGCGATCACCGGCAGGTGGTCGGTGCGCTGGAGAAACTCTCGCTCCAGACCGAGCGTGCCGGCCAGATCATCCGCCGCATCCAGGATTTCGTGCGCAAGCGCGATCCGAAATTCCAGGATGTCGAGCTCGCCTCCGTCATCGTCGAGACGGCTTCCTTCCTCGAGGCCGATGCCAGCAACCACAACGCGACGATCAAGGTCTTCGCGCCGAAGGGACTGGCGCCGGTGCGGGCCGACCGCATCCTGATGGAGCAGGTGATGATCAACCTGATGCGCAACGGCATCGAGGCGATGGGGGGACCGTCGGCGCGGCACGTGCGGCTGGAGGTCGAACTGCGCCAGGAGGACGACCACCAGGTGATCGAGGTCCGCGACAGCGGCTCCGGCATCTCGCCGACGGTCGCCGGGCGTCTTTTCGAGCCCTTCGTGACCAGCAAGCAGGACGGTATGGGGATGGGACTCAACATCTGCCGTACGATCATCGAGCTGCACCACGGGCGGCTCGAACACCGGCCGAGCCCGACCGGCGGCACGATCTTCTCGATCGTTCTGCCGGTGCCTCAACCCGAAAGGGCGGCGGCCGAATGATTTCAGCAAAGCCCTTCCTGAAGGACGCCGCCGTCTATCTCGTCGACGACGATCCGGCCATCCGCGATTCCCTCGCCTTCCTCCTCATGTCCCGGCAGATGCGCGCCATTCCGTTCGAAAGCGGCGAAGCGCTGCTCGCCGCACTGCCGCTCGAACCCTTTTCCTGCATCATCCTCGACATGCGCATGGGCGGGCTTTCAGGGCTCGAGACCTTCAACCGGCTGAAGGCCGCGGGCTCAGAGGCGCCCGTGGTGTTCCTCACCGGACACGGCGACGTACCGGTCGCGGTCGAGGCGCTGAAGACGGGCGCTGCCGATTTCATCGAGAAACCCTTCAACGACAACCAGCTCGTCAACACCGTCATCGCCTGCCTCGAGAAGCGCTTCGGCAAGATGTCGGAAAGCCGGCAGCGCGCGTTGATCGAACAGCAGCTGCAACAGCTTTCGGCGCGCGAGATGGACGTGCTGAAGCTCTTGATGGCCGGCATGCTGAACAAGCAGATTGCGGATGCGCTTTCGATTTCCATGCGCACCGTCGAAGTCCACCGCGCCCGCATTCTCGCAAAGATGCAGGCCCGGAATGCCGTGGAGCTGGCCGCAAATCTCGCCTCGCACGGGATCGAACTCGCCTGAACCGGGCGGCTACCTGTATCCGGTCATTTCCAGATAGCCCTGTCCCTCGTGCGACCCTGAAAAGCGGATCGGCCCTTCCCAATAGGGAAAGGAGACCGCCATCCAGGCGTCGATGTTTAACGCCTCGGTCGTCACGTCGAAACCGTGGCCGGGAACCTCGACCCGCCAGCGAACCGGCAGGACGTGACCGGCGACCCTCGCGGTATCGAGCGGCGTGACAGCGAGGTCGGAAGGCCCGAGCGGTGTCGGCCGCCCGTCGGCGGAAATCCAGGTGCCGGACATGTAGCCCTGGCTGTCGCCGCGCAGCCGGAAGGCCATCAGCTTCTCGCCGCCGCCGAGATGCAGCGAGAACCAGTCCCAGCCGGTCTGGCCGGCGGAGAGCGGCTGCGACGACCATTCCCGGTCGAGCCAGGCCTCGCCCGTGACCGCGACTTGCCCCTCGGGCAGAACCAGCCTGCCGCTGACCGTGTAGAAGGGCTGCGAATAATAGTAGCTCGCCTGCCCCTCGACCGATTTGACCGAGTAGCCGCGGTCGCCCTGCGGCACGAGCGGCCGCTTCGCCTCCAGCTCCATCGAATAGCGGAAATCCTTGCCCGAGGCGCCGAGCGCAAGGCTGGAAAGCGGGTCGGCACCGGCGGCAAGCGCCCCGGCGCTCACGCGACTTTCCATCTTCCAGTCGTCGATCCATGCCGAGAACGGCGCCAGTGTCACGCCGGCCTGTCCGGTGCCGCCGCGGGCGAGGCGTTCGGCGACCAGATGCCGTGCGGCCGATGTCGCCGCCGCATGCCCCATCCAGATCTGGGAAGCCTCCTTGCCGCCGGGCGTGAGTGCGGAACGGAACAGCGTCCATTGCAGCCCGAAGCTTCGGCCGTCGGCGGATCTCAGGTTCGCGGTCAGGTACCACCATTCGATGCGATAGTCGGGATGCGCGCCGTGATCGCGCGGGAAAACGAGTGACACGCCTCGCTCGGGAACCGAAAAACCCTCGGCCTGCGTGCCGAGGCCGGCGAACCCCTGCGCCCACAACGGTCCGGGCACCGCAGCGAGCACCGACAGGACGAGGAAAGGAAGGCGGAGGAGGCACGCCCTAACGTTCATTGGCGAAGACCTTGAGAAGATCGGCTGGCGTCATCCTTGCGAGCCGCCGCAAGGGTATCGCGACCGAAACGAGTGAGGCAAGTCCGGCGAGGAATGCAAGGCGCAGCCAGTCGGTCGGGAAGAGGTGCATCGGCAATCGCCAGCCGAAGGCGGCGACATTGACCACCGAAAGCAGCACCCAGGCGAGCGCGACGCCTGTGGGGAGGGCCGCAACCAGCGTGAAGGCCGAAAGCAGCATGGTCCTCAGGAGTTCGAGCAACACCAGACGCTTTCGTGTGAGGCCCATCGCCCAGACCGGGGCTATCTGCGCGAGGCGGATGCCGGAAAGGGTGGTCAGGCTCGCAAACATCGCCACGCCCGCAACCCCGAGCGTCAGCACGTTGAGCGCCGCCGTCACCGCGAAGGTGCGCTCGAACACCTGCAGCGAGCGCTGCTTGATTGTCGCCTGGTCGAGCACGTTTTGCGGCGGCAGGTCGAATTCCGTCCGCAACGCCTCGGCGAGTGCCGGTGCTTCGGCCGGCGGAAGCCTGAGGCCGAAGCGCAGCCGCGGCACCTCCGGGTAATGGGTGGTGAGCGCGTCTATGCCGACGATCACCTGTCCGATCGGATTGCCGTAGTCGGAATAGATGCCGGCGACCGTAACCGTCCATCCACCGGGCAGGGCCAGCCGGTCGCCGGGCGTAATCCCGTGGCGGCGGGCGAGCTGCTCGTTGACCACCGCTGACGCCCCTGTTGCCACCGCGTCCCAAACCCCGGGCGTGGCCTCGATGAGCGGCCATTTCTCCCGGTAGGTCGCATGATCGGCGACCCCGTAGATTTCGGCCGGACCGCCCAGCAGCTCGCCTTCGACATGCCAGATCGGCAGCACGGCATCGACGCGCGGTTCGAGCCAGGTGCGCAGGGCGCGCGCCTCGTCCTCGGTCCGGGCAGTCACGTAGAGCTCGGCGGCCAGCCGCTGGTCGAGCCAACCGGTGAAGGTGAGCCGGAAGCTCGCGACCATGGTGCCGACGCCGACATTGGCGGCAAGGGCCAACAACAGCGCCATGAGCGCCAGCGAAAGCCGCGGCAGCTGCTGGCGCGTGTCGGCCCAGAACCAGGCCGACACCGGCCCCGACGAAAGCCTCCCGAAAAGCGCAAGCAGCGCCATCAGCAGCACCGGCAGCAAGAGCGCCGCGCCGAGCAGCAAGGCACCGAGCAAGGCGAAACCGGCGACGAGGCCCTGTCCCCAAAGGGTGAGCGCGAGTGCCACGGCAAACAGAGATACGGCGGCGACCGCCTGTACCCGCAGGCCCGCCTCCGAGGCACGCGCCCAGGCACGCGGCTGGGCAGGCGCGAGAAGCGGCATCCGGGCGGCGCGCCAGAGGTTCTGGCCGGCAGCGGCGAGCGTCCCGGCGACGGCGATCGCGAGCCCCGTCGCCCACCATTCCGGCCGCAGCTGCAGGGTGCCCGGCACGTCGGCGCCATAGAGGCCGCGGAGGGTCGCCGCTACGTCGGGCAGCAAGGCCGAGGCGACGAGATAGCCGAGCGCCACGCCGAAGAACCCGGCAACCAGCGAAAGGGCCGCCAGCTCGGTCACAAGCAGGATGGTCAGGGCGCGGGCCGGAAGCCCGAGCGACCGCAGCGTGCGCAAGGTCGGCCTGCGCTGTTCGAAGGCAAGACCGATCGCCGAATAGACGATGAAGAGCCCGACGACGAAGGCGAGCATTCCGAAAGCGGTGAGGTTCAGGTGGAAGCTGTCGGTGAGGCGAGCGAGATCGCCCTGCGCGTCTGGCTTTCGCAGCTCCAGATCCGGCGCGATAACCGAGAGCGGCGCCCGCCCGAGCGGTTGCTCCTGAGCAACCACCAAGCGCGATATCGTCTCCGTCTGCCCGAGAAGCCGCCGGGCGACGGCGATATCGGTGATCGCGGTTCCGGCCGGAATATCCTCG
The DNA here is from genome assembly GCF_024054295.1 of Ciceribacter sp. RN22. NCBI lineage: Bacteria > Pseudomonadati > Pseudomonadota > Alphaproteobacteria > Hyphomicrobiales > Rhizobiaceae > Ciceribacter > Ciceribacter sp. RN22. Next base: position 689,854 of record NZ_JAMXLD010000001.1, on the reverse strand, counting down.
GCAATCTCGACAGGCGGCAGTCCTTCGCCGGCGAGTCGAGCCGCAGTCTCGCGGCTGGCGAAGATGAGGCCTGGCGGTGTCAGGAAGCGGCGCAGTGCCTCGCCGCCCGTCACCTCCAGCTGCCGCGCCTCGGCCGGTAGCGTCAGCGGATCGATGCCGATCAACCGCAGGCGCAGGGTACCTACCCGCAACTCGCCCTCGACCACCGGCGAGACGAGCCAGCCGCCGCGCCGCAGGGCCACGAACCGGTCACCGGCGATCGATCCTCCGTCCTTCGCCACGAGTTGTTCGAGCCGGTTCTGCCCGAGCCTGGCGGCAGCCCGGCCATAGCTTGCCCGCGCCTCGGCATTGATCGCCTGCACCCCGGACCAGAGACCGGTGGCAAGGGCCAGTCCGGCAAACAGCATGGCAAACTGCAGCGGCTGGCGCCGCCAATGGGAAAGGAGTGCACCGAGCCCCGCGAGCCACATCATGCAATCCGCCCGGCCTTGAGGTGGACGCGACGATCGAGTTGCGCGGCGAGGCGCTCAGAATGGGTGACCATCAGCAATGCCGCCCCGGTCTCGGCAACCAGCGTCAGCATCAGCGCGAGCACGGCGTCGCCTGTCGGTTCGTCGAGGTTGCCGGTCGGCTCGTCGGCGAGAACCAGCTTCGGGCGTGCGGCAAGCGTGCGGCCGATCGCCACCCGCTGCTGCTGCCCGCCGGAAAGCTGCTCGGGATAGCGCCGCGTGAGGCCGCTCAGGCCGAGTCTTTCCTTCAGCTCCGCCTGCCAACGGGAATCGTGCCGGCCGGCAAGCCGCGCATGAAAGGCAAGGTTCGCCGCTACGTCGAGGGAGGGAATGAGGTTGAACTGCTGGAAGACGAGGCCGACGGTGCCGCGCCGCAACGCCGCCCGCCCCGCATCATCGAGCGTCGCGACGTTCTGACCGGCGACCTCGACAACACCCGAATCCGGTGCGTCGAGGCCGGCGGCGAGATGAAGAAGGGTCGACTTGCCGCTGCCCGACTCCCCGGTGAGCGCCAGCGTGCTTCCGGCATCGAGCGCAAGATCGACCTCATGCAGGACTTCAAGCGGTCCCTCCGCCGTCATGTAGGATTTGCTCACCTTGCGCAGTTGAAGCAGCATCACGTCGTCCTCATATCGGCGGCGTTCGGGCCGGCGCCGCACCCGTTACATATCGCGGGCGGAGACTGCCGCCAGTTCCGGCATGGCGAGAAAATGTTCGGCAAGCGCGATGTAGCGGTCGGTCTTGCGTTCCCAGGCGGGGCGGTTGACGGCCGGGCCGTAGACGAGGTGGCCGAGCGCCATACGGGCTCGCATCGTCGCGCGGAAGGCGGAATAGAACTGATAGAGTTCCGGCGCGACCGAGTCGCCCAACGCCGCCCCGAGACGGGCCGCAAGCTCCCGCCCGATCTCCGGTACGCCGAGGAAGGCGCATTCCATGCCGAGGAAAGCGATCTCCTCGAAGGGGTCGACAAGGCGAAGCAGGTAGCTGAACTCCAGGCAATCGATGATGGTGATCGGATCGGTCAGGCAGACGTGTTCCGGCCGGAGGTCGCCATGTCCCTCGACGAAGCGGCCGTCGGCCACCCGCCCCTCGATCAACGGCCGGAGCGCGTGGAGGCACTCGTCGTTACGGTTCAGCACCCGCCGGATGGCCTGCATGTCGACGTCGAAATCCCGATGGCTGAGCACCTGCCGGTTTTGCGCCTGCTGGCTCTCGAAACACTGCACGTGCTCCTGCGGGGAGAGCGGCGAGCGCTCCGCCTTGCGGTAGAAGTCCGCGAGCACCCGCGTCAGCCGGTCGGCCGTCGCCCCGTCCGCACCGCCGGCGGTGAGCACTGCGCTCAGCATGCGGTCCTGCGGCAAACGGCGCATGCGCACCAGCCAGTCGACCACCTCACCCGGGCCTTCGAGCGCGACGGACCCATCCGCCCGACGGACCAGTGCCACCGTGCCGAGATAGACGTCGGGCGCAAGCCGGCGGTTCAGGCGCACTTCTTCGCGGCAATTCCGTTCACGCGCGTCGAGCGTCGTGAAGTCGACGAAGGGAAAATGCACCGGCTTCTTGATCTTGTAGACCTCATCATCGACGAGAAAGACCCAGGACATATGGGTTTCGACGGCCAGCACGTCTGCGGCTCCGTTCCCATAGAGCGCAGGCTTTCGGAGCGCGTCGAGCTTCTCTTCGATCGTAACCGGCATGAGGCCTATGGCTTCCCATCCATGAAGACATCATAATATGCGCGGGATTAGACAGGGATGCCTTGACGCCTGTCAACGCGCGTCTTGCAGGAAAGCGCACGCCGCCTTTTGACACCGATCAAGACGGAGGCGCTGCAGACGTGACAAGGCTCAAGGGCGACGCTCACGCATGCGAGGTTACCATGACAGTGCTTGCTCAACTCGACCCCGGCCTGAAGCAGTTCTTCGACCGCATCGACAGCGCACCCACCCCGCGAGACGAGGTGCTGGCGACGCTTCTCGAAGACTGGAAGGACAAGCGCGCCGACCTGATCGCCCCGCCGATTGCGGCGCTCGAACCGGTGGCCCACGCCAGCCCTCAGGCAGCCTTCATCTTTCGCCGGGCGAAGACGGCCGAGCGCGACTACGTGCTCCATGCGGGCGCCGAGGCCGTGCGTCCCCTGATCGGCGAGGAAGGCGATACGAGGCTGCTCTCGGATGCGGCCTTCCCGCGCGGCAGCGTACGGCTGCGCATGTTGTTCGAGTTCGTTTGCCGCACGGGAGAGCCGATCTCCGCCACCTTCACGACCCACGGGGCGGATGGCGGCCGCATCGTCGCGGAAATCGTCGTCGCGCCGCTCTCCGGGGACGGACGATCGATCGATGCGGTCTTCGGCGGCGTCCTGCTGCGCCCGGTCGCCGCGGCCGCTGCCGGCCCGGCCAAGTCTGCCGCCGCACCCGCTCCCCTACTCTTCTCCTTCGCCCGCGACATCGAGTTCGGCGGCCGGGTCGCCCGGGCAATGGGATTGGAACTGAGCCTGCTCGAAGAGCGGGAATTCGAGGACGGTGAGCACAAGGCACGGCCACTCGAAAGCGTGCGCGGCCGCGACGCCTTCGTTATCGCGAGCCTCAACGGCGGCGGTGGCCATTCGGCCAACGACCGGTTATGCCGACTGCTCTTCTTCATCGCGACGCTGAAGACCAACGGCGCGAAGAGCGTGACCGCGGTTACACCCTACCTCTGCTACCTCCGGAAGGACCGCCAGACCAAGTCGCGCGATCCGTTGACCGGCCGTTACGTCGCCGAACTCATCGAGGCGATGGGCGCCGATCGGGTGATCACGATCGAAGCTCACAATGTTGCGGCCTACCAGTCGTCCTTCCGCATTCCGACGCTGCACCTCGACGCCTATGACGCTTTCGCCCGCCACACCGCGGAAAAGGTCGGCTCTGCAGAGGTCACCGTCGTCTCCCCCGATCTCGGCGGCGGCAAGCGCGCCGACAGCTTTCGCGAACGGCTGGAAAAGCAGCTCGGGCGACCGGTCGGCAAAGCCTTCATGGAAAAGCAGCGGAGCGCCGGCGTCGTTTCCGGCGACCTCTTCGCGGGCGATGTGAAGGACCGCGTGGCGATCATCATCGACGACCTCATCAGCTCCGGCGGAACGATGGTCAGGGTCGCCGAGGCCTGCATGGCGCGCGGCGCCAGGGAGGTTCGGCTGATCGCAACGCACGCGCTGTTTTCACAAGGAGCGGAGGAGCGTCTCGCCAGGGCGCCGATCGCGGAATTGCTGATCACGGATACAGTACAGGTCGATGCCGCCGCCTCGCCCCTCGGCGAACGGCTGGCAATCGTCTCGGTCGCCGAGATCTTCTCGGCGGCAATCACCCGATGCCAGGCGCCTTCCGGCAGCTGATCGCGCGCAATCTCACGCCGGCGGAGGTCCCTCTTCGGCCGGCTTTGCGACCGTTGGCTTCGCCGCGGCATCGAGGCAGGCGACGACGTCTGCGTCTTCGAGCTGGGGGAAATAGCGGTAGTGGGCGCCGACGGCGCCGATCGGCCCGAGATCTTCGAGGCAGATGACCTTTTCGGCGAGTTCCTCCAGCTCCGGGATCAGGCTTGCCGGTATCACCGGCATCGCGACCACGATATGGCGCGGGTTCTTCGCCGCGAGCCCTTTCAGCGCGGCCTTCAGCGTCGCCCCGGTCGCCACGCCGTCATCCACGATGATGGCGGTCCTGCCGCCGACCGGGACGGGCTCGCGCCCCTTGAGATAGATGCCGCGGCGGCGCTCGATCTCTTCGAGCTGCTTGCGGCAGGCGGCGTCGAAATCCTTGTCCGACACCCCCGCATAGCGGATCACGTCCTCGTTGCGCACGACCTCCGGCTTGTCGCCGTCGACAATCGCACCCATGGCGACCTCCGGCTGGAAAGGAACACCGATCTTGCGCACAAGGAGAAGGTCGAGCGGCAGACCGAGTGCCCGTGCGACAGGCAGCCCCACCTCGACGCCGCCGCGCGGCAGCGCCAGCACCACCGCGTCGGTGCCGCGGTAGCCGGCAAGTGCCGTCGCCAGCCGTTCGCCGGCCTCGTTCCGATCGATAAAGGACATGCGGGCCACCTCCTTCGAAGCGCGACTTGCCGTCTCGTATCGTCAGGATAACGCCACGGGGCTGGGTAGGGCAATTGCGCGATCGTCGCGGAGTTTCAGCCTGACGAACCGATCGTCTCTCCGCGGCCCCAGGCTTCGGCACGATTCATCAGCCGCAGCATGTCGCGCTTCAGCTGCTCCTGGCGGACGATAGCCTCGGCATGTTCCAGATTGCAGCGAGGGTCGTAGAAGACGGCGACTTCGGCGCCAGCAGCACGTCGGGCGGTCTCAAGCTGCACCTTCAAGGCACCAACCTCGGCCTTGGTTTCGAAATAGTGCTTCATCACCCGGATCAGGGCGATATCGTCTTCCGAGATATCCAAGGGCTCCTCCCTCATGCTTCTTATTGGAGCGGGCTCTCTCATCCGATTCGGACGACAAAGTCACTGCAGGAATTTTTGGGCAGAGAGTGCCTCCCGAACGCTTGCCTCGCCCCCGAACACGAAAGATCACGGCATTTTCGGGCAAAAAATGGGCAGGATGCTACCTGTTGCAATCCTGCACGCCTGGGCGAAAACTGGGGACAATGTCGGCCTCGCCCGGCAGGGTTGCAGATGCAGGCAGGACACCAGATTGAGCCTGATCCAGGGAGGGTGCCATGGCAGGACACGACGACGGAGACGACCTCGATCTCGAACGTTTCATCGAGGCGCAGGCGCCGGTCTATGCCGACGTCCTTCGGGAACTGCGTGAGGGCCGCAAACGGACACACTGGATGTGGTTCGTCTTTCCGCAACTTTCCGGCCTAGGCCACTCGCCGATGGCGCAATATTACGGCATCGCCTCGCTCGGCGAGGCCCGCGCCTATCTCGCCCATCCGCTCCTCGGACCGCGGCTGAGCGAATGCGTCGAAGCCGTTCTCTCACACCCTGAGCGGAGCGCGAACGCGATCTTCGGCTCGCCGGACGACGTCAAGTTCCGTTCATGCCTGACGCTCTTCCTCGCGGCGGGCGCTGTGGACCACCCCTTCGGCGAGGCGCTCCGGCACTTCTACGGCAGTCCCGATCCGCGCACGCTGTCGCTCCTCGGCACGGAGAGATAGCCGATCCCCTGCAACTCAGAGACCTCACTGATCGCTCGCTAGTAGGACGTCGTCGATATCTGATTGAAGGTGCGGATTGCTAACTTCTGCCAGTTTCGTATGTTCATCCTTTAGATCGCAAGAACGTTAACGTTCGGGCAAGTCCCACGAACCATATGTTGGTCACCGCTCCTCTGGCCGTGGACGAAAGGAATTCGCATGCCGAACTTGATGACTATTGGGTACGAGGGGTCGACGATCGACGACTTCGTTAGAACCCTTGAGGTCGCCGGTGTCCAAGTTCTCGTCGATGTTCGAGCTGTGACGGTCTCCCGCAAGAAAGGATTTTCGAAGAACAGGCTGGCTGCACGCCTTGAAGCGCATGGCATCCGCTATGTTCATGCGAAGGATCTTGGGGATCCAAAGCCGGGCCGCGAAGCAGCTCGTGCGGGCGACTTTGATACATTTAAAAAAATCTTCGGCGAGCATCTCGCTACTGATAGTGCTCAGAGGGCAGTTCATGATGTTGCATCTATCGCAAAGGAAAAGATGACCTGCCTGATGTGTTACGAAAGAGACCCTACTACTTGTCATCGCCAGATTGTGGCGAATCAACTTAAGGATTATGATTTGGTTTCTTTCGATCTATTTGTTGACAAGAAAGACAGGTATGAGCGCCATCCGGAGAAGCTCCCAAGTCACAATTCTGGTCAAAGCGCTTCCACGACCGAGCACCGGCCATTCTGAAACAGTCTGCTGTGCCGGCATCACAGCCGATGGGGAATGGAAGCGACTCTATCCGATCCGTTACCGACATGGTGGCGAGACCTTCAAACGTTGGGATAAGGTCGCTTTTGACTACGTGCCGAACTCCCAGGACAAGCGCGTCGAGAGTTGCAAGGTTCTGCAGGGCACCATCAAAAACCTGGGCAAATGTGGATCGGCGGAAAAGAGAAGCTTACTTGAACCTCTGATCACTCCGTCTACGGACGCGGCCGCATCGCTCGGTCGGTCCTTGACTGCGATCCGCCCGGATCAGATTCGCTTCATCTATCGCCCGAAACCTCCCATCGTTATCCAGCAGGAAGCGGAGGCCTACGCTCGATCAGCTCGCCAAGCCAACATGCTGGATCAAGAGGTGGAACCGTTCGAGCCGACGCCATATATGCTTGCTTTCGCCTACGCCGACCAGACCGGCGCCCGACACACTCATCAGTGTGGGGACTGGGAAACACACACCACCTTCTGGAAGTGGCGACATTTGTACGGGGAAAAACAAGCTCTTCAAATGCTGAAGGAAAAGTACGAGGGTGAGTATGTGGACAAAGGCATAGTCTTTGTCCTTGGCACCTTGGCCAAACGACCGAAGCAGTGGACCCTTCTCGGCGTAGTACGACTCGATATGGGCGAATATCAGACCGGCTTCGCCTTCTGACCTGCCTTGTATGTTACCGCTAGCTCGACGACGTCAAGTTCCGTTCGTGCCTGACGCTCTTCCTCGCGGCGGATGCTGCGGACCACCCCTTCGGCGAGGCGCTCCGGCACTTCTACGGCAGTCCCGATCCGCGCACGCTGTCGCTCCTCGGCGTCGAAGGGTAGTCGGCAGGGACAGGACGGCCGACTGCTCGAAGCGGCGGCGACCAACGGAAAAGGAAATGTTTCGGGGGAGTTCTCAAAGAGTGTCCGGGCTGAGAGATAGGTGACGAATTGTACCGGAGACATGGGTAACACTTTTCGCTTTTTGCGGGAGGTGTTGATGCCGTGGAGAGAGACTTCG